>NZ_JABFCQ010000005.1:0-521917 GCF_013087625.1 Rhizobium changzhiense | reverse complement strand
TTGAGTTTCACCAGAACGAAAGACTTCGTCGCCAGCAGCGCCGCCGCCCTCGTTCAGTGAGGGGGCTTATAGAACTAACCCCTGCAGACAGTCAACAGCGCTTTTTGAAAAATTTGATTTTTCTTTCAGGCCATTGTTTTTCAAGATAAAATTTCGAGCGACGCTCAAAAGCGGTCCTTTCCCGGATTCCGACCGGCCTTACATGGCCAGGAAAGATGAACGACTTTCGACTTTTCGTGGAAAGAACGCTCTTTTGTCTCCTGCGCCCCGACATCATCACAATCTGCTGGTCTTAAGAGACGCATGATTCACACAGGCAAATGCAGGCAGACTGCCTTTTCCTGAGTGATTTGACTTCCGTGCCCAAAATATGCACATCTTTCGCCCCAGCCAGGATGGCCGATACATGCTCCCACAGACGCCTGATGTAAGGACGCGGACCCGACTGCCATGATGACGGAGAAAATGATGATCCGCTCGTTGGGCAACGAGCCTCCGCTTCTAGCCGACGGCAGACGCGCGCCCGACCGGCGCGAAGTTTCCTTGCGCTGGCTCTCGGGCACGTTCCTCACCGGCATTACATCGTCCGTCCTGATGGGTGTCGCCCTTTTTGCCGCCCTTGATGGCCGCCAGCAATTGGCGATCCCCGCCGAAGCCTATGCGAGTGTTGCGGCAGACGCGCATGAGGATACGACAGTGGTCCGCGGTGGCCGGCTGATCGCGCCCGCCATCGCCGCAAAACCGTCCGACCGTGCCATCATGGAAGTGTCCACCGTCGTCCACGACGGCGAAAAGGAAGTCGTGCGCCGCCAGCCCTTCGCGCATGTGAAGATGACGCTGGCCGCCAACCATGTGGCGACGGAGGACTATCCCGACTTCGATCCTCTGGCGATCTTTTCCGCAGACGAGCCGCAGCCCGCACCGCAAAGCCGCACAGGCGCGCTTTACGGCTCCGACGTCGAATCCGAAGTCAGCCTGAAGACCATTCCCTTCCCGACCGGCAAGACCAGCATGCAGATGGCGTCCGGCCTGTCGCTCGAGGAGGTCGAAGAGAACGTACGCTCCAACGGCTCGGTGCTGACCGACGGCAACACTCAGCTCGCAGCCCTTTATTACGTCGATCCGCGTCGCTTCTCCAATGAGGACTCCGATGTCGATCTGACCGCCGGTCTGTCCGCCCGCGTGCTCGAACAGAACATGACGGTCTCCGCATCGGAATCGATCACGCCGCAGACTGAAGAATTCGCCGACGACATCCTGCCCGTGCGCGTCGACACGCCGATCGCCAAGGCGCTGACGGATTCAGGCTATCCGCAGCAATATGCCGATGGCATTGCCGGCTATATCGCGCAGCAACTGGGTTCTGGTGATCTCGACAAGGGCGATGTGCTGCGCATCGGCATCATTCAGAAGGGCGAACAGGCAAAGATCATCCGAGCCAGCGTCTATCGCGGCACGCGCCATCTCGTCACCGTGGCCGTCGACGACAAGGGCAGATATGTGCCCGGCAGCGAGCCGCCGATGTTGGATGCCATCGCCACCGCCTTTGATGACAATTCCTTCGCACCGCCCCCCGGCCAGAACCTGCCGCGTGTCTATGACGGCATCTATCGTGCTGCCCTTTCCTACGGCATGACCAAGGATATGACGGCGCTGATCATCAAGCTGCTCGCCAGCAATGTCGATTTCCAGGCGCAGCTGAGGCCGACCGACAGTCTCGAGGCCTTCTTCTCCGTCGCCGACAGCGCCGGTCAGGCGACCGAGGATTCCGAACTGCTCTATGTCAACGCCCGTTTCGGCGATACGCAGACGCGCTTCTACCGTTTCCAGGACCCCGACGACGGCACGGTCGATTATTTCGACGAGAACGGCAAGAGCATCCGCCAGTTCCTGCTGCGCAACCCGGTTCCGAATGGCATCTTCAAATCGGGCTTCGGCATGCGCCGCCACCCGATCCTCGGTTTCGCCCGCATGCACACCGGCGTCGATTGGGCTGCACCCCGTGGCACGGCGATCATCGCCGCCGGCAACGGCACGGTCGAGAAAGCCGGCTGGGATTCCGGCGGTTATGGCAACCAGACGATCGTGCGCCATGCCAACGGCTATGAATCCTCCTACAATCACCAGAGCGCCATTGCCAAGGGCGTCGTCCCCGGCGCCAAGATCCGCCAGGGCCAGGTGATCGGTTGGGTCGGCACGACGGGCGAATCCACCGGCCCGCACCTGCATTACGAGCTGATCGTCAACGGCACCAAGGTCGATCCGCTGCGCATTCGCCTTCCGGGCGGAAAATCGCTGCAGGGCGAGGCGCTGGCGAAATTCGAAGACGAGCGCAAGCGCATCGATACGCTGCTGAACAACCAGACGCCAGACCAGGTGGCGAGCAAGTAGCGTCCCTTACGCTGCTTCCGCTCCAATAGACGCCTCGGCCACCAAACGAAAAATGGCGGCCCGAAGCCGCCATTTCCCATATCCGGCAAACCGATTTACGCTGCTTCGCTCACCGTCTGCCTCGTCCTGAACTGCAGCCGGTCCGAACCGCTCGTCACCGTCACCGTCGATCCATCCGGCACCTGGCCGGACAGGATCTGCTCGGCCAGCGGATCCTGCACGAACTTCTGGATCACCCGCTTCAGCGGCCTTGCGCCGTAGACCGGATCGTAACCCTTGTTCGCCAGCCAGTGGCGGGCTTCCTCGTCGAGATCGATGATGATCTTGCGCTCGGACAGCAGAGCCACCAGCCGCTTCAGCTGGATATCGACGATCGCGCCCATCTCCTCGCGCTTCAGGCGATGGAAGAGGATGATCTCGTCGATGCGGTTCAGAAATTCCGGCCGGAAATGTCCGCGCACGACCTCCATCACCTGCTCGCGAACCGTGTCGCTGTCGTCGCCGTCCCTCAGCTGCGTCAGATATTCGGCGCCGAGGTTCGAGGTCATGATGATCATCGTGTTGCGGAAATCGACCGTCCGGCCCTGGCCGTCCGTCAGACGTCCGTCGTCCAGCACCTGCAGCAGGATGTTGAAGACGTCGGGATGCGCCTTTTCGATCTCGTCGAACAGCACGACCTGATAGGGCCTGCGGCGCACGGCTTCCGTCAGCGCTCCGCCTTCATCATAACCGACATAGCCGGGAGGCGCACCGATCAGCCGGGCAACGGAGTGCTTCTCCATATATTCCGACATGTCCATGCGCACCATCGCCGTTTCGTCGTCGAAGAGGAAGCGGGCGAGCGCCTTGGTGAGCTCCGTCTTGCCGACGCCGGTCGGGCCGAGGAAGATGAACGAGCCGATCGGCCGGTTCGGATCCTGCAGGCCGGCGCGCGCGCGGCGAACGGCGCGCGACACGGCCTGAACCGCATCGCCCTGGCCGATCACCGATTTCGCCAGCTCGTCTTCCATCCGGAGCAGCTTGTCGCGTTCGCCCTCCAGCATCCTGTCGACCGGAATGCCGGTCCAGCGGGAAACGACATGGGCGATATTGTCGGGGGTGACCACCTCCTGCACCATCGCGCCGCGATCGCCATCCTGCTTCTCGGCATCGACGAGCTGCTTTTCGAGATCGGGAATGACGCCGTAGGTCAGCTCGCCGGCACGCTGGAATTCGCCTTTGCGCTGGGCGATCGCCAACTCGTTGCGGGCATCGTCGAGCTGCTTCTTGAGATCGGCGGCAAGGCCGAGTTTCTGCTTTTCCGCCTGCCAGCGGGCCGTCAGCGCATCGGCCTGTTCCTCGAGATCGGTCACTTCGGTTTCAAGCCGCTTCAGACGGTCGGCGGACGCGACGTCCGTTTCCTTTTTCAGCGCCTCGCGCTCGATCTTCAGCTGCATGATGCGCCGGTCGAGTTCGTCGAGCTCTTCCGGCTTGGAATCCACCTGCATGCGCAGCCGCGCTGCCGCCTCGTCCATCAGGTCGATCGCCTTGTCGGGCAGGAAACGGTCGGTGATATAGCGGTTGGAAAGCGTCGCAGCCGCCACCAGCGCCGCATCGGCGATGCGCACCTTGTGATGCTGCTCGTATTTTTCCTTCAGGCCGCGCAGGATCGAGATCGTATCTTCGACCGTCGGTTCGTCGACGACGACGGGCTGGAAGCGGCGGGCAAGGGCCGGATCCTTCTCGACATGTTTGCGATATTCATCGAGCGTGGTCGCACCGACGCAATGCAGCTCGCCGCGGGCAAGGGCGGGCTTCAGGAGGTTGGAGGCATCCATCGCCCCATCCGCCTTGCCGGCGCCGACCAGCGTGTGCATCTCATCGATGAACAGGATGATCTCGCCGTTTTCCGCCTGGACTTCATTGAGCACGGCCTTCAGCCGCTCCTCGAATTCGCCGCGGTATTTCGCACCGGCAATCAGCGCGCCCATGTCGAGCGCCATCAGCTTCTTGTCCTTGAGCGATTCCGGCACGTCACCGTTGACGATGCGCAGCGCCAGGCCCTCGACGATCGCCGTCTTGCCGACGCCGGGTTCGCCGATCAGCACAGGATTGTTCTTGGTGCGGCGCGAAAGCACCTGGATGGTGCGGCGGATTTCGTCGTCGCGGCCGATCACCGGGTCGAGCTTGCCCTCGCGGGCTTCGGCGGTGAGATCGCGTGCGAACTTCTTCAGCGAGTCGAAACCCTGCTCGGCATTGGAGGAATCCGCCGTCCGGCCCTTGCGGATGTCATTGATGACCTGGTTGAGGCCCTGGGCCGTCACGCCTGAATTCTTCAGCGTCGAAAAGGTCGAGGCGGAGGATTCGATCGCCAGTGCCTGCAGCAGACGCTCCACCGTGACAAAGCTGTCGCCGGCCTTTTTCGCCGCCTCTTCGGCGGTCGAAAGGACCTTGGCGAGCGGTTGTGCCAGATAGATGTTGCCGTTGCCGCCGGAGATCTTCGGCAATTTGGCGAGAGCCGCGTCATTGGCAAGACGGGCGGCCTTGGCATCGCCGCCGGCGCGCTCGATCAGCGACGCCGCCATGCCCTGATCGTCGTCGAGCAGGACTTTCAGCACATGTTCGGGCGTAAATTGCTGGTGACCCTGTGCCAGCGCATAGGTCTGGGCGGACTGGATGAAACCGCGCACCCGCTCCGAATATTTCTCGATATTCATATTCTACCTCCATGGATCGCCCTGCCCTGAAGAGGCGCAGACCGATGATTGAGATCGACCCCCTGAAAAGGCAGGTCGCGCTTTGCCCGTATGGGATTCGGGCGAAGCAGTTCGGAGAGAATATGGTAGCCTGTTCTGCGAGTTTAAAGAGCCCGTAAAACGAAAATCCCCGGCACAAGGCCGGGGATTTTCAAGCTAATTCTGTAGACGGCATGAACTTCACGCTCTCCCCTGAAGGGGAAGCGAGATCCTCATTCCGATGCGACGTCAGCCAGCACTGGCGCCTCGGTAGAGGCGCCCTCGCCTTCAGCAGCGGCTTCTTCGCCCTCAGCACCGCGGCGCGGGCGACGGGGACGGCTGCCGGTGCTGCGGCGGCGGGGCTGGCGTTCACGTGGCTGGCCGCCGGCACCTTCCTCGTCCATGGCGACTTCGGCCGGAATGCCTTCGATCTCCGGCTGTGGGCCGGTTCCATCGATCAGTTCGGACTGGGGTGCCGGTGCAGGCGTCTGAGCGGCTACCGGCTTCGGCTGTGCCTGCGGCTGGTGCTGTCTGCTCTGCTGCTGGTGCGGCCTGCTCTGCGGCGGCTGGACGATAACGACATCGTCGCCGTCATTGTCATTCTCGTTCTCATTGTTGTCCATATCGTCGCCGTCGCGGTCCGCACCGTCGCGATCATTGTACTCGCCGCGGTCGTCGCGCTGGAAACGTTCCTGCATCTGCGCCTGGGCGCTGGCAATGATACGATTGTAATGTTCAGCGTGCTGGAGATAGTTCTCGGCCATCACGCGGTCGCCGGAGCTTTGGGCGTCGCGGGCGAGCTGCGCGTATTTTTCGGCGATGTGCTGCGCCGTACCGCGAATCTTCACATCGGGGCCGGAACTGTCATAGGACCGGGTCAGCGGATTGCCGCCCTTGCGGTTGAAATTGTTGTTATTGTTATTTCCACCGCCGCCACCGCCGCCGTTGTTATTGTTACCACGCCCTCGACCGCGCTTGTTCTGCTGTCCTGGCCTCATAGATCGTTCACCTGAATTCTCTGTTTGTGATGGATACATGGCACCAACCGCCATGACCGGAAAACCGGGTCAGGACCTTTGTGCCGCGAGCATACTGCGCCTTTGCGCCGACCTGCCGCTTGGTTCTCAAGTCAGTTTGACTGATTCACGCATTGGGTCGTGTTCAACCGTTGAAACTCTCGTTTAAAAGAGCGGACCCCCGAGGCAAACCAAGTACCGAACGAATCTCGTTCATTCCTATCTGCCCAACACGTGACCGCAACCTATATTGCTTCACCGGGAAATCCAAGCCTTTTCTTCGCAATAACAATAATGTCCTGTTCAATGCCGCATTATCGTCTTTCACGCGAGCGCAAACACGAGCACCCTGTCGTTCTGACCATAATCTTTCACGGATTTGAGGCACCTGAAGCCTTTCGCTTCAAAGATCGCCGTCACGTCGTTTCGCTGATCGTAGCCGATCTCCAGTCCGACGACCCCATCGGGCCTGATGAACCTTGCCGCATCCTTGGCTATGGCTTTGTAAGCGTCAAGCCCATCCGGGCCGCCATCCAGAGCCGCAGCCGGATCAAATTTCGTCACTTCGGGAGCGAGATCGTCAATGACATTGGAAGCAATATAGGGCGGATTTGAGACAATCGCGTGAAAGGATCCCTGGATCTTCTCGAACCAATTCGACTTTACGGCCTCAAAACGATCCTGCAACCCGTTTCTTTCTGCATTCGATCTTGCCGTCAAAAGTGCATCCGCCGATATGTCGCTGCCGACACCTGACGCATCAGGACATTCGCTCAAAAGCGCAAGGCATATCGCCCCGGTCCCGGTTCCCATGTCAAGGATATGGAGACGGTTTTGCGTCTTTGCAAGGTCTTTGAGATAGACGAGAACCGTATCGACCAGGATTTCCGTATCCGGCCGCGGTTCCAGCGTTTCCGCCGAAAGCCGAAGCGGCAGGCCGTAGAATTCCCGCTCGCCGAGAATGCGATGCACCGGCTCATGACCGAGCCGCCGCTCCAGCGCCTTGAAAATCACTTCGGCCTGCTCGGCAGAAAGCCTCTCGGCCGATCGCGTCAACAGCTCGGTCGGCGACAATTTCAGAAGACCCGCGACCAGCAGCCGCGCATCGGTCGCCGGGTCGACGATACCTGCTTCGGTGAAGCGACGGCGCGCTTCGGCAAGCATATCGGCGACCGTCGAGCTCATTGTTGCTCGCCGAGCTGTGCCAGCTGGCTGGCCTGGTAATCGGCCATCAGCGCGTCGACGACCTCCTCGATCTCGCCTTCCATCATCCGGTCGAGCTTATAGAGCGTCAGATTGATGCGATGGTCCGTTACCCGCCCCTGCGGGAAATTATAGGTGCGGATACGTTCCGAGCGGTCGCCGGAGCCGACCTGGCTCTTGCGATCGGCAGAGCGCTCGCTGTCGGCTCTCTGCCGCTCGGCATCGTAAAGCCTGGAGCGCAGCACCTGCATCGCCTTGGCGCGATTTTGGTGTTGCGACTTTTCCGAGCTGGTGACGACAATGCCGCTCGGCAGGTGGGTGATGCGCACAGCCGAGTCCGTCGTATTGACGTGCTGGCCGCCCGCACCCGAAGAGCGCATCGTGTCGATGCGGATATCTTCAGCCCGGATCTCGATGTCGATCTCCTCGGCCTCCGGCAGCACCGCAACCGTTGCGGCCGACGTATGGATACGCCCGCCCGCCTCGGTTTCCGGCACACGTTGCACGCGATGCACGCCGGATTCGAATTTCAGCTTGGCAAAGACCCCCCTGCCGGTGATCGTCGCGATGATTTCCTTGTAGCCGCCGGCTTCGCCCTCACTTGCCGAGAGCACCTCCACCTTCCAGCCCTTTTCCGCCGCAAAGCGCTCATACATGCGAAAGAGATCGCCGGCGAAAAGGGCCGCTTCCGAGCCGCCCGTGCCGGCGCGGATTTCGAGGATCGCGCTCTTTTCATCCGCTGCATCCTTCGGCAGAAGCAGGATCTGCATCTCCTGCTCGAGCGACTCGATCTGTTCCTTCACCTCGGGCAGCTCGAGCTCGGCGAGGTCGCGCATCTCGCGGTCGACCGATTTATCCTCGAGCAGCGTTTCGAGATCGGCAAGCTCGGCGACCGCCTTCTCATAGACGCGGATCTTCGTCACGACAGGCTGCAGCTCGGAATATTCGGATGCGAGCTTCACATAGACATCGGCAGCCGGGCCAGCCGACATGCGCGCCTCGATCTCGCCGAAACGACGTTCCAGCTCGCGCATCTTTTCAACGGGAAGCTTCGCCACCCTTCACTCCGATTCTTCTTAATCTCTGTCTAAAGGGGAATATTGTGGCTCTCGGCGAAGCGGGCAAGCACCTCGCGCATCGGCATCAAGGCGTGGTGATCGTCCAGCACCTCGTCCATCGCCTTCGTCAGTGCCCCGACATCGAGCCCGAGCAGCATCGCCTTCACCGGTCCGATCGAGGCCGGCGACATCGAGATCGAGCGGAAGCCGATACCGAGCAGCGCCATCGCCGAGATCGGTTTGCTGGCGAGCTCGCCACAGAGCGTCACCGGCGTCTTGTTCCGCTCCGCCCCGCGCACGATATCGCGGAGGATGCGCAAGAACGGCTTGCCCAGTGGATCGAAGCGGTCCGAGACCCGTGCATTGCCGCGATCGACTGCCATCGAGAACTGGAAGAGATCGTTCGAACCGACCGAGACGAAATCAACCGCCTCCATCAGCTCGTCGAGCTGCCAAAGCAGTGCCGGCACCTCTAGCATCGCCCCGAATTGCAGCTTGCGCGGCAGCCCGTGGCCGAAGCGCGAGAGGTGCTGCACTTCCTTCTGCAACAGCTCGCGCACCATCTTCAGCTCGGAAACCTCGGTCACCATCGGCACCATCAGCTTCAGCTCGGTGTCGGCCGATGCCTTCAGCAGGGCGCGCAGCTGGGTGCGCAACAGTCCCGGCCGGTCGAGCGACAGCCGGATGGCGCGCCAGCCGAGTGCCGGATTCTCTTCTTCATGGCCGCGGAAATACGGCACGACCTTGTCGCCGCCGATGTCGAGCGTACGGAAGGTGACGGTGCGGCCCGCCGCCTGCTTTATCACATTGCGATAGAACTGCTCCTGCTCCTCCGCCTTCGGCATGGTGGAGGCGATCATGAACTGCAGCTCGGTGCGGAACAGGCCGATCCCCTCGGCACCCGATTCCGAAAGTTGCGGCAGGTCGACCAGCAGGCCGGCATTCATCATCAGCGCGATCCGCTGCCCATCCTTGGTCACCGGCTCGACGGCGCGCAGCGCCCGGAACTGCTCCTGCCGTCTGGCGCGGAAGCGAACCTTTTCCTCGTAGGAGCGCCGGTGATCGGCCATCGGCCGCAGATGCACATGTCCCTCGTCGGCGTCGATGATCACAGCATCGCCGTTCTCGGCGAGCGCCACCACGCCAGCAGCCTGACCGATGACCGGAATGCCCATGGCCCGCGCAACGATCACCACATGGCTCGTTACCGCCCCTTCTTCCAGCACCAGCCCGCGCACATTGGCACGCGGATAATCGAGCAGTTCGGCCGCTCCCATGGCGCGCGCCAGGACGATCGCATCGCTGGGGAAACCTTCCCCGGTCGTCCGGCCGGTATAACCCGTCAACTGTCTGAGCAGCCGGTTCGCCAGATCCTCGAAATCATGCATGCGTTCGCGCAGATAAGGGTCGGTCAACCGCATCATCCGCGCCTTGGTGTCGCTCTGCACTTTCTCGACTGCTGCTTCCGCCGTCAGGCCGTTGCGGATCGCCTCCTCAAGCTTGCGCACCCAGCCCTGGTCATGCGCAAACATACGATAGGTTTCGAGCACCTCGCGGTGTTCGCCCTCCATCGAGACGTCGCGACGCGACAGCATGTCGTCGATCGAAATCCTGAGCGAGCCCATGGCTTCGGCCAGCCGCCGGATTTCCTTCTCGGCATCCTCGTTCAGCAGATTGGTGACGACGATGCGCGGCTCGTGCAGCACGACGTAACCGAGGCCGATGCCGTCATTATAAGTATCGCCGTCGACGGTGACCGAACGCGTCAGGTCGAGTTCGAGGCCCGGCTTGGTGATCTTCTTGAGCTCGCCGGTGGCGATCATCTCTGCCAGCACCATCGCCGTCGTCTCGAGCGCTTCCAGCTCTTCCTCGCGATAGTTGCGGCTCGCCTTGTTCTGCACGACGAGAACGCCGAGTGAGCGCCCGGTCCTGAGGATCGGCACGCCGAGGAAGGAATGGTAGATTTCTTCGCCCGTTTCCGGCAGGTAGCGGAAGGCAGGATGCGACTGCGCGTCGGAAAGGTTGAGCGGCTGGGCCGAGGCCGCGATGGTGCCGACCAGGCCTTGCCCCATCTTCAATTGCGCCAGGTGCACAGCCTCGCGGTTGAGGCCTTCGGTCGCATAGAGTTCGAGTACGCCGTCGGCGCGCAGCACATAGACGGAGCAAACCTCCGCCACCATGTTGCCGGCGATTTGGCGAACGATCCGGTCAAGACGCTCCTGCGGCTCCAGCGGCTCCGCCATCAACTCGCGCAGCCGCCTGAGCAGCACGCGCGGACCGCCGGAAAGGTCTCTCATGGCGTCTCAAAGCTCCCGAAACAACGCACTTGGTCCCGGCGGGCCGGCCTCATCTCCTCAACCTGAAGGGGCAGGCCGCCCGCTGGGAATCAATTCTTATCCAGACCGTAGCAGGAATGCAAAGTCCTGACAGCGAGTTCTGCATAGGGACCGTCGATGAGGATGGAAATCTTGATCTCGGAGGTGGTGATCGCCTTGATGTTGATGCCTTTTTCGGCAAGTGCACGAAATGCGGTAGCGGCAACGCCCGCATGGCTGCGCATGCCGATGCCGATGACCGATACTTTCACCAGCCCCGATTCGTTCTGCACGACATCGTAGCCGATCTTCTCCTTATGGTCGCCGAGCACCTTGATCGCCTTCTCGACGTCGCCCGACGGTACGGTGAAGGTCATGTCGGTCTTCGACCCGTCCTCGGAAATATTCTGGACGATCATGTCGACATTGATATGGGATTCGGCGAGCGGCCCGAAGATCGCCGCGGAAACGCCCGGCCGGTCGGCAAGACGGCGAAGCGAGATCTGAGCCTCATCCTTGGCATAGGCGATGCCGGTGACTACTTCCTGTTCCACGATTTCATCCTCGTCACAAATCAGCGTTCCGGGCGGGTTCAGCAGATCGCCCATGCCCGGAGCATCGGGATCTTCGAATGATGAGCGCACGAAGGTGCGCACCTTGTGTACCATGGCAAGCTCGACCGAGCGCACCTGCAGTACCTTGGCGCCGAGCGAGGCCATTTCCAGCATTTCCTCGAAGGCGATCTTTTTCAGCCTGCGCGCCTTCGGCACGATGCGCGGGTCGGTGGTGTAGACGCCGTCGACATCAGTGTAGATATCGCATCGGTCTGCCTTGACGGCTGCCGCGATTGCAACGGCCGAAGTGTCCGATCCGCCGCGCCCGAGCGTCGCGATACGGTTGTCGGGTCCCAACCCCTGGAAGCCGGAGATGACGGCGACCTGCCCCTCACCCATCCGTTTGACGATGTCAGAGCCGTCAATCTCCATGATCCGTGCCGCGCCATGCGCGTTGTCGGTGTGGATCGGGATCTGCCATCCCTGCCAGGAACGGGCATTGATATCCATCGCCTGCAATGCGATTGCCAGCAGACCGGAGGTTACTTGCTCGCCGGATGCGACCACCGCATCATATTCCCGTGCATCGTAAAACGGAGAATTGGCGCCGATCACCTTCGGCGTGCCCTGGACCCAGCCAACCAGTTCATTGGTCTTGCCGGACATGGCCGAGACGACCACCGCCACCTCGTGCCCGGCATCGACTTCGCGTTTTACGTGGCGGGCAACGTTCTTGATGCGGTCCAGGTCAGCGACGGACGTGCCGCCGAATTTCATTACGATGCGTGCCATATGCCTCTACCACGACTGGCGCCGGGAAAGCGGAAAACCGGACCCGGCATCACGAAAGCTCTGGGGCAGACCGCTTGGGCCAAAGAACCGGATTGCCAACTTCTGGAACCGCTCTAAAAGCCCAGGCCCCAAAGGCCCCAAGTTGCGGCGTCTCTTAGCGAGTTTGGCGGGGGGAGGCAAGCGCACGCGATAAAAGCTATTGGCGAGCGGGTCCGCGCTCGCCAATCCCCTGATCTGCGCCCCTTGACTTATCCCCTCGATCATCCGACTTCACATGTCAGAACGCAAGGAGTGGACGATGACGGAAACCGCCAGAAGCACGATCGACCAGGGCGAAGTGGACCGCTTCTCGGCGATGGCGGCGGAATGGTGGAGCCCGACCGGCAAATTCAAGCCGCTGCACAAGTTCAATCCCGTCCGGCTCGCCTATATCCGTGACAAGGCCTGCGAGAATTTCAGCCGTGATCCGAAAAGCGCTCGCCCGCTCGAGGGCCTGCGCGTGCTCGATATCGGCTGCGGTGGCGGCCTGTTGTCCGAACCCGTCGCCCGCATGGGCGCCTCCGTCGTCGGCGCCGATCCGTCCGAGAAGAATATCGGCATCGCCTCCACCCACGCGAAGGCCTCCAGCGTTTCGGTCGACTATCGCGCCGTCTCCGCCGAGGAACTCGCGGACGCTGGCGAGACCTTCGATATCGTCTTGAACATGGAAGTGGTGGAGCACGTCGCGGATGTCGAATTCTTCATGACGACCTGCGCAAAAATGGTCCGCCCCGGCGGCCTGATCTTCGTTGCCACCATCAACCGCACGATGAAGGCGGCAGCGCTTGCCATCTTCGCCGCCGAGAACATTCTGCGCTGGCTGCCGCGCGGAACGCATCAGTATGAAAAACTGGTACGCCCGGAAGAGCTGGAAAAGCCGCTGATGGCGAGCGGCCTTGAGATCACCGACCGCACCGGCGTCTTCTTCAATCCGCTGTCGAACCAGTGGAACCTGTCCAAGGATATGGACGTGAATTATATGCTGCTGGCAAAGCGGCCTGCATAGCTCCGACCATCAATAAGTCGGCTAACTTTTAACAGTGCGACATGCAGGCCGAAACTGCAGAAGCCAGACGCTCGGACTGCATGTCAGTTCACGTCTTCCGGCAAGACGGGAATGGCGGCGATCTCAATGCCCTCTTCGAGAAGCGCCTGTGCTTCATCGACCGTCGCTTGGCCGATGATGCCGCGGGCGTCCGCCTCGCCGTAGTGAATCTTGCGGGCCTCCTCGGGAAACTGCGTGCCGACGTCCTCGGAATTGGCCTTGACCGCCGCAACGGCCTCTTTCAGCTTTTGCATGGCCTCCTGGCGCATGGCATCCATCGCCAGCGTCTGCCTCTCGTCCTTCTTCCGCGCCGTTGATACCGAAGGCGCCATCAGCAGCTTGGACACGGCGGCGGAATGGCAGACCGGGCAGGTGAGGAAACCCGTCGCGACTTGGCGGTCGAAATCGGCGCTTTCGGAAAACCAGCCTTCGAATTCATGGGCATTGTCACAGGTGAGCGAATAGCGGATCAAGCGGCGACGCCTCCGGCGATTGCCCCCGCAACCTTCTCGACCGAGAATTCCCGCCCATTCCTCAGGTTCGGGATCTTGTCATGCGCAGCCTTGACCGCACTCGGATCGATCTCAGCGACGATGACCGCCTCGCCGGTGGCCCCGGCCGACGCCAGCACCGTGCCCCAGGGGTCGATGATCATCGAATGGCCGAAGGTTTCGCGGCCGTCCTCGTGCCGGCCGGCCTGCGCGGCGGCGATGACGAAGACACCGTTCTCGATTGCGCGAGCCCTGAGCAGGATCTCCCAATGCGCCTCGCCGGTCTGCTTGGTGAAGGCGGCAGGAACTGTCATCACCTCGGCGCCGGCAACCGCCTGGGCGCGGAAGAGTGCGGGAAACCGCACGTCGTAGCAGATCGCAAAGCCCATTTCGGCAAAGGGGAGCGACAGGACGCGGGCCTCCGAGCCGGCTGTATAGGCGGCACTTTCACGCCAGCTCTCGCCATTGTCGAGGTCGACGTCGAACATATGGATCTTGTCGTAGCGATTGAGAATTCTGCCGTCGGAACCGAACAGGAAACCGCGATTGGCGATCTTACCGTCGGCAAGGGCGATCGCCGTCGAGCCGACATGCATGTGGATGCCGAGTTCCCTGGCGAGCTCCGAGCCGGTCTTGACGATGACGTCATGGGTCTCGTCGGCGAGTACGGCGCGCGCCGCCGCGCGGTCGCGCTGCAGCATGCCGGTCATCTCCGGCGTCTGCACATAGGTCGCGCCCTGGCCAGCGGCCTCGCGCACCAGCCGCGCCATGGCGGCGGCATTCTTCACCGGATCGACCCCGGAACACATCTGGACGGCAGCGGCCTTGAAGCTCATCGGTTCTTCCTCAGGCTGCCAGCATCGGATCGAGCTTGCCGGCCCGATCGAGCGCAAAGAGATCGTCGCAACCGCCGACATGATCGGCGCCGATGAAGATCTGCGGAAAAGTGGTACGCCCGTTCGACTTGCCGATCATCTCCTGGCGAAGATCCGGCGAGTAGGTGGCGTCGTGCTCGACATATTCGACACCCTTTTCTTCGAGAAGGGACTTGGCGCGGGTGCAATAGCCGCAAAACTGCCGTGTATAGATTGTGACGGGTACCATAATCTCTCCAGACCGATGCCGAGTATTTCTGTCATATAGGCTCGGAGAGAGCCCTTGCAAAGGTCAAAACCGTTATGTCGGTCGCACCCGCCTTGCGCAGTGTCCGGCTTGCTGCAGCGACCGTCGCCCCTGTTGTATAGACGTCGTCGACGAGGACGATGCGCTTGCCGAAAATGTCGTTTTCGCAACCCTTGGCGATCGCAAAAGCGCCCCTGACATTGTCTTCGCGCGCCTTGGCGCCAAGACCGACCTGCTGGCTGGTGCGCTTGACGCGCATAAGCGTGGCGGCAAGCAGCGGCTTGTCCGAGAGCCTTGCCATATGGCGGGCAAGCTCGGCTGCCTGGTTAAACTTGCGCGCCAGCATCCGGCTACGGTGTAGCGGCACCGGGATCAGCGCATCGCAGCTTTCGACCGTCCCGTCAGAAGCGCGCAGCATCCAGGCGGCCATCATCGGCGCTAGATCGGTGCGATCGCGATACTTGAGCCCATGAACAAGATCGCGGACGGCATGGTCGTGGGTCGCAGCCGACCGCAACCGGTCGAAGGGCGGCGGGTTGGCGATCGCCTCGGCGCTGAGGATGCCGACGCCGAGATCGTGCGAGAAGGGAATGCCGAGCACCTCGCAATAGGGCCGTTCAATGAAGCGGATGCCGGACCAGCATTTTGCGCAGAGGCCGCGATGGCCGCCTGTGGAAATACCGCAGACGGAGCAGGCGGGCGGATAGAAAAAATCGGCAAGCACCGAGAACGGCCGCAAGAGATGCGCCCGCAAGAATTCTGCCGGTCTTTCGAAATCGATTGGCCCCATGCCGTCGAGACTAGCGTGTTCTTAGCGAAAGGAAAATCGTCTTGCCGCACAGGCGGCGCGGGACTAAGGACATCGTCATGGAAACGATCTTTGACAGAGCCCTGGTCGCCGCACATCGCCATCGCGCGCTTGCAAACAACGACCCGAAAGCCGCCTTCCTGCTTGACATTGCCGCGGAGGAAATGGGCGAAAGGCTTTCCGTGGTCGAGCGGACTTTCGATACCGCCGTCGAACTGCATGGCGCAACCGGTGCTACCGCCCGTGCCGCGCTGGCGACGGGCAAGATCGGCACGATGATCCGCGTCGAGAGCGAGAGGGCCTATGCGATCCCAGGAGAAACCTTGATCGAGGCGCCGCTCGAGGACGTGCCGCTCGAACCGCAATCGGCCAATCTCATCCTTGCGCCGCTCAGCCTGCATCTGACCAACGATACGCCGGGTGTCTTCATCCAGATCCGCCGCGCCCTGAAGCCGGACGGCCTTTTCCTGGCCGCGATCCCCGGCGCCGGCACCCTGCAGGAACTGCGCGAGGTGCTGCTGGCTGCCGAGGTCGAGATGACAGGCGGCGCAAGCCCGCGCGTCATTCCCTTCGCCGATGTGCGCGATGTCGGCAGCCTCATGCAGCGCGCCGGCTTCACGCTGCCGGTGATCGACGCGGAAAACTATACCGTGCGTTATGATTCGCTTTTTCCGTTGATGCGGGATCTAAGAGCGATGGGCATGAGCAATCCGCTCGCAGCCCGTGGCCGGATACCGCTGACGCGTGCTTTCTTCCTGCGCGCAGCGGAGATCTATGCCGAACGCTATGCCGATCCCGACGGACGCATCCGCGCGACCTTCTCCATCATCTATGTCTCGGGATGGGCGCCGCACGAGAGCCAGCAAAAGCCGCTCAGGCCGGGCTCGGCCAAGGCGCGCCTTGCCGATGCGCTGAGGGTGGACGAGCACAAGCTCAGACAGTAGCAGCTGGCTGCTTCTTCAATTCACGGTCAGATTGTTGTTGACCACGTTGAAGACGTCGTGCAGGGCGCCGGAGAAGATTCCAAGAGCCGAAACGAGAGCGCCGCCAATGAGGGCGGCGACCAGGCCATACTCGATCGCCGTCGCACCTCTGGTATCTGCAACAAATGCTTTCAAAAGACGCATGACCCCACCGCTGCGAGAAACCGACAACAAACGACCAATTCCACGACCATCGGGACGACGGCCGGTATTCTTCAGCAACCGGCGCCGACGCCGTAGCCCTGGACGACGCAGACCGAGCCGGGCGTATCCTGGAGGACGCTGCGGCGGATCGTATAACGCTTGCCGCTTTCGCTCTTGGGGATCGATCCTGTCGTGATCGTATCGAAATCCGCCGGAGCACTGGCAAAGACGCTTTTCTTCGAGGAATCCGCAAGCATCGGCGTCAGGATCAGCGTCAGCGCGACCACCGCCGTGCCGAACAGGAGGGCGATATTCAGCGCACCCGTCCTGCGCGAGGCAGACGAGGCCCGTTCCTTTTCCCGGACAGCTTTCCAGAAATCATCGTCCATGACGTCAAGCCTTTTAATACACGCACGCCAGATGCTTGATTGAGGCCGATCTTTGGCAGAAGGTGTTAAACGATCCATTAATATCCACAGCCGAAAATGGTGTGGCACAATAATAATCAGACAATGCTAAAGTAAATCCTGCAACATCGGGATGAGCGGCTCGTCGGCCGGCGGCATCGGATAATCCCGCAGCGCCTGCGGCCGCACCCATTTCAGCGCCTGACCCTCGCGGCCCTGGGGAATGCCCTCATAGCGCCGGCAGATATAAAGCGGCATCAAAAGATGGAAGGTCTCGTAGGAGTGGCTGGCAAAGGTCAGCGGCGCAAGGCAGGCGATCTTGGTGTGGATGCCAAGCTCTTCCTCGAGCTCGCGCACCAATGTTTCCTCGGGCGTCTCACCCGGTTCGACCTTACCGCCGGGAAACTCCCACAACCCGGCGAGCGACTTTCCCTCGGGGCGCTGTGCCAACAGGATACGCCCATCGGCATCGATCAGCGCACAGGCGGCGACCAGCAATATCTTCCGGCCCGCCTCGCTCATCGCGGCTCCCGCTGCCAATAGCAATAATGATAGGCGTCGCGAAAACCGAGGCGCTCATAGAGTGCGATGGCCGGACGGTTGGACAGCTTCACCTGCAGCCAAGCCGAACGGGCGCTGCGCATGCGCGCCCAGCGCAGCGCCGAGGTCAGGATTTCGGTGCCGAGCCCCTCGCGCCGCCGCGCCTCGGAGACCGAAAGCGACATGATGCCGGCGAGGTCGTTGTCCTGGACGCAGAGCACGGTCGCAAGCGGGCCGTCCACCGCGTTCTCGATCATGAACAGGCCGGATGGCGGCTTGATCGCCGAAATGATCTCGGCAAGCGCCGGCTTCAGCGTCAGCGGCGCCTGGTCGACGGCAAGGTTGGCGTCGACGAAGCGGCCGACATCATGGGTCGGCAGGTGATCAAGCGTATCCGGCAGCTCCGCCTCGGCAAGGTCGCAGGTCATCACCACCGTATCGTCGAAGCGCGTCCAGTTCTGCGCGCGGAGAAGTTCGATCAGCACCGGCGAGGCAAGCGGCGTCTGGCGGACCACGGCGGCGCGACCATAGGCTTCGAACTTCCGGCTCGCCTTTTCCAGGCGGATTTCGACGTCGCGATGATCCGAGGGATCGAGCGGCACGATCGAATTCAGCCGGTTGGACGGGTGGCCGGCCGTCAGCCGCACCTGCCAGCTGCCGTCATATTGCACGGATGCCGCCGGCCAGGCGCGGAAACCGACGGCCTCCAGCCTGCGCACCAGCGGCAGATTGTGTGAGGAAATGGATGCCTGCGCCAATGAACGATCAGCTCCGATAGTCGCCATTGATCGCAACATATTCCTTGGTGAGGTCGCAGGTCCAGACCGTTGCCGTGCCCGCACCGAGCCCGATATCGACTTTGACGGGGATATCCTGCGCCTTCATGACGTCCGAGGCAGCCGCCTCGGAATAATCGGGATCACGCTCGCCGTTGACGGCGACCCTGATATCGCCGAACCAGATGGCGAGGCGGTCGCGGTCGGCCATCTCGCCGGATTTGCCGACGGCCATGACGATACGGCCCCAATTGGCGTCTTCGCCGGCGGCCGCGGTCTTGACCAGCGGCGAATTGGCGATCGACAGCGCGATGCGCTTGGCGGCGGCATCGCTCTCGGCACCCGTCACGGTGATTTCGAGCATCTTGGTGGCACCCTCGCCGTCCCGCACCACCTGCAGCGACAGATCCTTCAGCACTTCGTTGAGTGCGGCCCGGAAGGCGGCAAGGCGCGGGTCGTCGGCGCGTTCGATGTGGGCCTGGCCGTCCTCGGCCGCGGCACCCGTTGCAAACAGCATCAGCGTGTCGGACGTGGAGGTGTCGCTGTCGACGGTCATGGAATTGAAGGTCGGGCCGACGCCATCGGACAGAAGCGTCTGCAGCGCGGCAGGCGCAATGTCGGCATCGGTGACGACGAAGGAAAGCATCGTCGCCATATCAGGCGCGATCATGCCGGCGCCCTTGGCGATACCATTGATCGTCACGGCGACGCCGCCGATCTCGGCGCTGCGGGTCGAAACCTTCGGATAGGTGTCGGTCGTCATGATCGCCTTGGCGGCCTCGAACCAGAAATCGCCGGTCGCTTCGACCTGCATCCGGTCGAGGACGCCTGCGAATTTGGTGGCATCGAGCGGCTCGCCGATGACGCCGGTCGAGGCCAGATAGACTTCGTTTTCGGCGCAGCCGACGGCAGCGGCAGCCGACTTCGCCGTCAGTGCGGTCGCCTGGCGGCCCTTCAGGCCGGTGAAAGCATTGGCATTGCCCGAGTTGACGACGACGGCGCGGGCACTGCCATGGGGGAGATTGGCCCGGCAGAAATCGACCGGCGCCGACGGGCACTTCGAGCGGGTGAAGACACCCGCAACTGCCGCCGGTCTGTCGAAGACCATCATCAACACGTCGGTACGGTTCTTGTACTTGATGCCGGCGGACGCGGTCGCCATGCGTACGCCGCGCAACGGCGGCATCGAGACGAAGGATTTCGGAGCGAGCGGAGAGACGGAACCGGACATGATGAGACCTGCCAATGGGCATTTCCAGGCGAAAAATGGAACCGGCTCGCCATC
This sequence comes from Rhizobium changzhiense, assembly GCF_013087625.1. Taxonomy (NCBI): domain Bacteria; kingdom Pseudomonadati; phylum Pseudomonadota; class Alphaproteobacteria; order Hyphomicrobiales; family Rhizobiaceae; genus Rhizobium; species Rhizobium changzhiense. The sequence continues at coordinate 502,234 of NZ_JABFCQ010000005.1, read as the reverse complement.
GGGAAATGCGACAACAACGACGATAGTGAAGGGCCCGGAAGAACCGGGCCCTGATGCGAATATTACTGCTTCGGCGCCGGGGCGCCGGGCTCGCTGCCCGGCTCCGGCTGCTTGTTGGCCTGGTCGTAACCCTTGCGCAGCGTCTCGTCCGTGATCTCGATCTTGGCGGACGTCTTTGCCTGGTTCAGAAGCGCAAGATACTTGTCGCGCATGACGAGTTGACGAACCTGATCCTGCACCTGGTCGAAGGGCGGCGGCGGGGCATCGCGCTTATCTTCGACCTTGATGACGTGAAAGCCGAAATCGGTCTTGACGGGCGTCTTGGAATAGGTGCCCTTCTCAAGCGCGAAGGCTGCGTCTTCGAATTCCTTGACCATTCGGCCGCGCGAGAAATAGCCGAGATCGCCCCCTTCCGACTTGTTCGGATCGGTGGACTTTTCCTTGGCGAGTTCGGCGAAATCCTTGCCGGCGTCGAGCTGCTTGATGATGTCCTTGGCTTCGTCTTCAGTCTTGACGAGGATATGACGGGCGTGGACTTCCTCCTGCTTCGGCAGGGCGGCGACTTCCTTGTCGTAGCGGGCCTTGACTTCTTCAGGCGTCACGATGTCGACGACATGTTTCTTGAAATAGGCATTGTGCAACTCGCGGTCGGAGAGATACTGCATGCGCTTCTTGAATTCGTCGGTCTGATCGAGCTTCTCGGTGGCAGCGTCGGCGGCGAGCAGCTTCACGTCGATGGCGGCGGAAAGGGCTGCGACCTTCTTCTGGTCATCGGGAAGCTGCGCCAACTGCGGGTCGAGATTGGCGACGGCGAGGTCGAGTTCCGACTGGTGGATCTCCAGGGTGCCGACCTTTGCGATGACGGCGTCATCGGCATAGGCCGGGGCCTGGAGAGCAACAAAAGTTGCAAACGCCAGAACGGCAAGTTTGTTGGTGCTCAACATGAAATACCCTTCACAGTTACATCGCCGGTTTCAGCATCCCCTGAATCCAGCCCAAAATAGCCATCAACACCGGATTGTGGCCTTTCTGTATCCGCCAAATCCGTTGACATCATTCGACCCCCCTCTTATCTGTCACGCAACCTCGCGTCCAGAACAGTTTCCGGGCGTTTTAAGGCGCGCGCCTGATTTTCGGCTGGGCCGCGGACAAGCAACGCCGGGGATGAATATTGAGAAAGGGCCAGTCATATGGTCAGCTTTGGCGGTATAGCCCGCAAGTTATTTGGGTCTTCCAACGACCGCCGCGTGCGGTCCTACCAGCCGAACGTCACTGCCATCAACTCTATCGAAGAGAAGACGAAGGCCCTGACGGACGAGCAGTTGGCGGCAAAGACCGCGGAGTTTCGCGCCTTGCTCGCCGAGGGCAAGACGCTCGACGACATTCTGATCCCGGCCTTTGCCGTCGTGCGCGAAGCCTCGCGCCGCGTTCTCGGCCTGCGACCTTTTGACGTACAGCTGGTCGGCGGCATGATCCTGCATTCGAATGCGATCGCCGAGATGAAGACCGGCGAAGGCAAGACCCTCGTCGCCACCCTGCCGGTCTATCTGAACGCGCTTTCCGGCAAGGGCGTGCACGTCGTCACCGTCAACGATTACCTCGCCCAGCGCGATGCCGCCACCATGGGCCGCGTCTACGGCTTCCTCGGCATGACCACCGGCGTCATCGTCCACGGCCTTTCCGACGAGGAACGCCACGCGGCCTATGCCTGCGACATCACCTACGCCACCAACAACGAACTCGGCTTCGATTATCTGCGCGATAACATGAAGTACGAGAAGAACCAGATGGTCCAGCGCGGCCACAACTTCGCGATCGTCGACGAAGTGGACTCGATCCTCGTCGACGAGGCGCGCACGCCGCTGATCATCTCCGGTCCGCTCGACGACCGCTCCGAACTCTATAACACGATCGACGCCTTCATTCCGCTGCTGTCGCCCAGCGATTACGAGATCGACGAGAAGCAGCGCTCCGCCAACTTCTCCGAAGAGGGCACAGAGAAGCTGGAAAACCTGCTCCGCCAGGCCGGCCTCCTGAAGGGCAACGCACTCTACGACATCGAGAACGTCGCGATCGTCCACCACGTCAACAACGCGCTGAAGGCCCACAAGCTCTTCCAGCGCGACAAGGACTATATCGTCCGCAACGACGAAGTGGTCATCATCGACGAGTTCACCGGCCGCATGATGCCGGGCCGCCGCTATTCGGAAGGCCAACACCAGGCGCTCGAAGCCAAGGAAAAGGTGCAGATCCAGCCGGAAAACCAGACGCTGGCCTCAATCACCTTCCAGAACTACTTCCGCATGTACGACAAGCTCGCCGGCATGACCGGTACGGCGCAGACGGAAGCGGAAGAATTCGCCAACATCTACAATCTCGACGTCATCGAGGTTCCGACCAACCTGCCGATCAAGCGCCTGGACGAGGACGACGAGGTCTACCGGACCTTCGACGAGAAGTTCAAGGCGATCATCGAGGAGATCCTCGACGCCCACAAGCGCGGCCAGCCGGTGTTGGTCGGCACCACCTCGATCGAGAAATCGGAACTGCTCGCCGAGCGCCTGCGCAAGCAGGGCTTCGACGACTTCAAGGTGCTGAACGCCCGCTACCACGAGCAGGAAGCCTATATCGTCGCCCAGGCTGGCGTGCCGGGCGCCATCACCATCGCCACCAACATGGCCGGCCGAGGCACCGACATCCAGCTCGGCGGCAACCTCGACATGCGCATCGAGCGCGAACTCGGTGAAGTCGAAGCCGGTCCGGAGCGTGACGCCCGGATCCAGGCGATCATCGAGGAGATCAAGGAACTCAAGCAGAAGGCGCTCGAAGCCGGCGGTCTCTACGTCATCGCCACCGAGCGCCATGAAAGCCGCCGCATCGACAACCAGCTGCGCGGCCGCTCCGGCCGTCAGGGCGACCCTGGGCGTTCGAAGTTCTACCTCTCGCTTCAGGACGACCTGATGCGCATCTTCGGCTCCGACCGCATGGACAGCATGCTGACCAAGCTCGGCCTCAAGGAGGGCGAGGCGATCGTCCATCCCTGGATCAACAAGGCCCTGGAGCGCGCCCAGAAGAAGGTCGAAGCCCGCAACTTCGACATCCGCAAGAACCTCTTGAAGTATGACGACGTTCTCAACGATCAGCGCAAGGTGATCTTCGAGCAGCGCCTCGAACTGATGGAATCGACCAATATTTCCGAGACCGTTTCCGACATGCGCCGTGAGGTGATCGAGGACATGGTCGAAAAGCATATCCCCGAACGCGCCTATGCCGAACAATGGGACGCCGCCGGCCTGAAGACCGCTGCTTTGAACATCCTCAATCTGGACCTGCCGATCGAGGACTGGGTGAAGGAAGAAGGTATCGGCGAAGACGATATCCGTGAGCGCCTGACGGAAGCCACCAATGCCGCCTTCACGGAAAAGGCCGAGCGTTTCGGCGACGACATCATGCATTATGTCGAACGTTCGATCGTCATGCAGACGCTCGATCATCTCTGGCGCGAGCACATCGTCAACCTCGACCATCTGCGCTCCGTCATCGGCTTCCGCGGCTATGCCCAGCGCGATCCGCTGCAGGAATACAAGTCGGAGGCCTTCGAGCTCTTCACGGCGCTGCTCAACAATCTGCGCGAGGCCGTCACCGCCCAGCTGATGCGCGTCGAGCTGGTGCAGCAGGCCCCTGCCGAGCCCGAACCGCCGCTGATGCAGGCCCATCACCTGGATCCGACGACCGGCGAGGACGATTTCGCGCCGGCGATCTACCAGGCATCGGAAGTCATCGTTTCTCCCGAAAATCGCAACCCGGATGATCCAGCCACCTGGGGCAAGGTCGGGCGCAACGAGACCTGCCCCTGCGGCTCCGGCAAGAAATACAAGCACTGCCACGGCGCCTTCGAGCAGGTCTGAGGCAAGCCCGCAAAGATCCGCGAAAATGCCGCCTCCGGGCGGCATTTTCTTTTCTGCGGCAATGCCGTAAAGCCGGAATTTCAGCCTTGGACGGCAGACCGATCCGGAACCGTTTCTTAACCCTGTTCTGTCAAGACTTCAGGGGCGATTTGCCTGACCTCAGAGTTTTGCGTGTTCATCGTGGCGGTCATAGAAACAGCGGAGAAGATGCTGCCCGCGGGCCTGCGCCCGATCGGCGGCCGCACGCTGCGCATGCTTGCTGCCGTGCTGACCGAACGCGGTGAGAGGGCGGCCGCCCAGCGCATGGCGCTGACGGCCTTTTCGATTCGTATCCTCAGCGCAGCCCTTGCCTTCGTCTCCCAGATCGTGCTCGCCCGGCTAATGGGCGAATATGAATATGGCATCTTCGTTTTCGTCTGGGTGCTGGTCGTCGTCTTCGGCGATCTCTCATGCCTCGGTTTCCACACCGCGATCGTCCGCTTCCTGCCGCAATACAGGGCAGCGGGCGCTTTCGAGGAAATCCGCGGCCTGACCGGCACGGCTCGCATCTTTGCGCTGCTGTCCGGCACGGCGGTGCTCGCCGCTGGCATGCTCGGGCTGCATTTCTTCGGTGATATGATCCAGGTCTATTATCTCGTCCCGATCTTCATCGGCCTGCTCGCCATGCCGATGATCGCGCTCGGCGACATTCTCGAAGGCACGTCACGGGCAAACCATTGGCCGGTGATGGCGCTGAGCCCCGTCTATATCGTCCGCCCGATCCTTATCATCCTCTTCATGCTGATCGCGATTGCCGTCGGTGCCGAGCATACGGCCGTCACCGCGATGCAGGCGGCGCTCGTCGCCACCTTCGTCACCGCGCTTGGCCAGTATGCCGCCACGCTCTACCGCCTTCGCCGGCATTATGACGACGGCCCGCGCAAGGTCGATTTCCTCGCCTGGTTCAGCGTCGCCTTCCCGATTTTCCTAATCGAGGGCGTGAGCTTCCTGCTCACCAATTCCGACGTCGTCGTCGTCGGCATCTTCCTCGAGCCGCACGATGTCGCCATCTACTTCGCCGCCTCCAAGACGATGGCGCTGGTGCATTTCATCAATTTCTCCGTCAAGGCGGCCTCCGGCCCGCGCTTTTCCTCGATCATCGCCGAAGGCGACCACGCCCAGCTGGCAGCCGCTGCCATCGACGCCGCTCGCTGGACCTTCTGGCCGGCGCTCGGGGTCGGCCTTGTCGTGCTTGCGGCCGGTCATCTGCTGCTGTCGCTCTTCGGCGGCGCCTTCACATCAGGTTATCTGGTCATGGCGATCCTGCTCGCCGGCATCCTCGCGAAATCGCTGGTCGGCCCAGCCGAAACGCTGTTGATGATGGCAGGCAAGCAGAACCTCTGCGTCGCGCTCTATGCCGGCGCATTGACGGCCAATGTCGGCCTCAACCTCGCTTTAATACCGCATTACGGCATCGAAGGCACGGCGATCGCCACGGCTTCGGCCATGGCCGTCGAGGCAATCCTGCTGCATGTCGCCGTGCGCCGCACCCTCGACATCGTTCTTTTCGCCTTCGCCAGCCCCTCCGCCGCAACGCCAGAAATGAGAGTTCGATAGATGGTGCGTGTCCCCCCCGTTACCGAAAGCACCGACAGCGCCGCAAACCGCATGGTGCATGATCTCGCAGCGCTGCATTTCGAAGCGCCGCAGGCCGAGGCTCGCGCCGAGATCGGCCGGCCGGGGCGCGAGCTCTGCCTCTATCCCGGCAAGCTCGGCTATGAGCTTCAGGATGAGCTCGATTTCCTGTCCAACCGGGCGATGGAACCGAATGTCTTTTTCTCCGGCCGCTTCCTCGCCCCCGCCATGCCGCGGCTCGAAGACCGGCAGGTGAACTTCGCCCTGATCCGCGACCACAATGCCGGCCGCAGCCGCATGCGCTTCCTCTTGCCTTTTTCGGTCGACAAGCCGGGCTTTGCCGTCGGCCCATCGATCATCCGCGGCTGGTCGAACAGTTTCGGTCCGCTCGGCACGCCGCTCGTTGATGGCGAGGATGCCGCCGAAACCCTCGACAACCTTTTCGAGGGGCTGACCGCGCGTGATCTTAATCTGCCCGGCATATTGGTACTGCCGGATCTCAGGCTGAACGGTATCTTCGTGCGCATGATCAAGGCCGTGGCGCTCAGCCGCAATCTTCCCGTCACCGTTACCAATCCCTACCTGCGCCCGATGCTGCAGAGCGAGGAAGAGGCGCCGGTCTATCTCGGCAAAACCATCTCCTCCGCGCATATGCGCGAGATGCGCCGCCAGTGGCGCCTGCTGGAGGAACAGGGAACCGCGGTCTATGCCGTCGCCCGCCAGCCGCGCGAAATCCATACCCGCTTCGAAGAATTCCTGGCGATGGAAGCGGGCGGCTGGAAGGGCAAGCGGCGAAGCGCTCTCGTCACCGATCGCTATCATACGGCCTTCGCCCGCGAGGCGGTGTCGAACCTTGCCGCCGTCGATGCCGTGCGTATTCACACGATCGATCTCAACGGCAAGGCGATCGCCGCCATCGTCGTGCTGATGATGGGCGGCGAGGCCTATACTTGGAAGACCGCCTATGACGAGAACTATGCCCGTTATTCGCCGGGCAAGCTGCTGATGAGCGAACTCACCGAATGGCATCTCGACGACGCCAACATCGTCCGCTCCGATTCCTGCGCCGTCTCGGATCATCCGATCATGAGCCGTTTCTGGCAGGAGCGCGAGGAGATGGGAACGCTGGTGATCGGCCTGACGCAGAACAGCGACCGCGACATGCGCCAGGCCACCGCCCAACTTCACATGTATCGCAGCACCCGCAATATGGCGAAGATGCTGCGGGAAAAGATCATGTCGCTTGCCGGCCGGGGCTAAACATTTCAGCAAAATGCGTAGCGGTTCTATCCCTCGCTGGCAGCTCTCTCCCGCAGCAGCCGGCGGATCACTTTGCCGGTGGTGGTTAGCGGCAATGCATCGATGAATTCCACTTCGCGCGGATATTCGTGCATCGAAAGCCGCGTCTTCACCCATTCTCTTATCTCGGCGGCCAGCGCCTCGCTTGGATGATGGCCTGGTGAAAGCACGATATAGGCCTTGACGATCTCGGTGCGCACGGCATCGGGCTTGCCGACGGCGGCGGCGAGCTGCACGGCGGGGTGGCCGATCAGGCAGTCCTCGATTTCGGCCGGGCCGATGCGATATCCCGACGAGGTGATCACGTCGTCGTCCCGGCCTTCGAAGGTCACATAGCCCTCGGCGTCCTGCCGGCCGATATCGCCGGTGAGCAGCCAGCCTTTGGCGAATTTTCGTTCCGTCGCCGCCGCGTCGTCCCAGTAGCCGAGAAACATGACAGGATCGGGACTGGCGATGGCTATCTGGCCCGGTTCGCCGACGGGCAATTCGTCGCCCGTCTCGCTGACGATCGCGACACGATGCCCGGGCACCGCCCGGCCTATGGCGCCCGCTTTGGTGACGCCATAGGCCGCACTCGAAGCGAGCACGAAATTGCACTCCGTCTGGCCGTAGAATTCGTTGACGGTGATGCCGAGCGTATGACGCGCCCACTCATAGGTCTCGCGCCCGAGCGCCTCCCCGGCCGAGCCGATGGTGCGCAGCACCAGATCATAGTTCGAGCGCGGATCGGCAACCGATCTCATCAGCCTTAGCGCCGTCGGTGGAATGAAGGCATTGCGCACCTTCATTTGGGCCATGATGCGATAGGCCATCCCGGCATCGAATTTCTGCGCCGGCGACGAGACCACGGGAACACCGAGCAGAAGGCTCGGCAGCAATGCGTTGAGCAGACCGCCGGCCCAGGCCCAGTCGGACGGCGTCCAGACCTTATCGCCCGACCGCGGAAAACCCTCATGGGCGAACTGCATGCCGGGAATATGGCCGGGCAGGACGCGGTGGCCATGCAACGCGCCTTTGGGTGGCCCCGTCGTTCCCGACGTGAAGATCATCAGCGCCGGGTCGTCCGGACCGGTTTCGGCGATGTCGAAGACAGAGGGATGGCCATCCACCAGTTCGGCGAAAGCAGTCGCATCGGCCCTCGTCCCGTCGATGCTGATGACATGTTTCAGCATCGGCAAGCGATCGCGGATCTGCCGGATGCGTTCGAGACCGAAGCCATTGGTGACGACGGCCGCGGCACCTGCCGCCTTCAGCCGGTATTCCAGCGCCTCGACGCCGAAGAGCAGCGCCAGCGGCAGCGCGACAGCGCCGATCTTGTAGATCGCCACATGTGCGATCACCGTTTCGAAGGATTGCGGCAATAGCAGCGCGACGCGATCGCCGCGTTTGATATCAAGTGAAACGAGCGCATTTGCAAATGCCGACGAACGGTCGGCGAGCGCGCGATAGGTCATTGCGCGGTGATCGCCGTCGGGGCTGAAATGCTCAAGGCAGACGCGCTCGGGATCTCTCGCGGCCCAGTCGTCGCTGACGGCGCGGCCGATATTAAAATCCTCCGGAATCCGCCAGGAGAAATCGCGATAAAGATCGTCGTAGCGATCGTGGGACGGCAGTTGCATGGTCGGATTCCGATAAAATGCTGCATCAGCTAACATCTTGCGGCGCGGATGTGCAAGCTGCAGCCCGAATCGACAGCGATGAGCGCGGCTTCAGAAGTCTCGATCACGGATCATTGTGCGCATGCAGCATAGAATTCTTCATTTGCCACCCTGCGACTTTGGCTGTCTCGCGCTAAATCATGGACACCGCCTGGGGGTCATCCAATTCATCACGGAGTCGTTTCATGGAATACGCAAAATTTGGCAAGACCGGTCTCGAGGTGTCGAAGATCTGCTTGGGCTGCATGACCTTCGGCGATCCCGGGCGCGGCAATCATGCCTGGAGCCTCAGGGAAGAAGAAAGCCGGACGATGATCAAGCAGGCGATCGACCTCGGCATCAATTTCCTCGACACCGCCAACACTTATTCCAACGGTTCCTCAGAGGAGATCGTCGGCCGTGCCATAAAAGACTTCGCCAAACGCGAGGACATCGTGCTGGCGACCAAGGTGTTCAACCGCATGCGGCCGGGCCCGAACGGCGCCGGCCTGTCGCGCAAGGCGATCTTCGACGAGATCGACAACAGCCTGCGTCGCCTCGGCACCGACTACGTGGATCTCTACCAGATCCACCGCTTCGACTATACGACGCCGATCGAGGAAACACTGGAGGCGTTGCACGACATAGTCAAATCGGGCAAGGCGCGTTATATCGGCGCCTCCTCCATGTATGCCTGGCAATTCGCCAAGGCGCTCTACGTCTCCCGGCTGAACGGCTGGACCGAATTCGTCAGCATGCAGGATCACCTGAACCTGCTCTACCGTGAGGAAGAGCGTGAAATGCTGCCGCTCTGCGAGGATCAGAAAATCGCCGTCATTCCGTGGAGCCCGCTTGCGCGCGGCCGCCTGACCCGTGACTGGGACGAGACGACGGCACGCAGCGAAACCGACGAATTCGGCAAGACGCTCTACACCCAGTCCATCGATGCCGACCGCAAGATCGTCGGGGCCGTCGCCGAAATCGCCAAGGCCCGCAACATCTCCCGCGCCCAGGTCGCAACCGCCTGGATCCTGCAGAAGAGTGCGGTGACCGCCCCGATCATCGGCGCGTCCAAACCGAACCACCTGACGGACGCCGTTGCCTCGCTCTCGGTCAAGCTTACCGCCGAGGAAATCGCGGCCCTGGAGGCACCCTACATCCCGCACGCCATCGCCGGCTTCAAGTAGCCGCTGGCTTCTCGGTCCTCAGGCACATGCAAGATAGATCCCTCTCCACTTGGAGAGGGAGATCGAAACTAGCGCCATCCTCGATTGAGATTATTTCTGGCTTTCAGGATCGAGCTGCCGGCGCATCGTCACCAGAAACTGCTCGGCAAGCGCCCTGTCCTCGACCGCGCGGGCAAGAATGACAGCACCCATCATCGATGAGAGTGTCGTCGTCGCATTGGCGCGGCGCTCCTCTTCCGTTTCGCCGGGAACGATATCGGCAAGCGTGTCGACCAGCACGGACAGCCCATCGCTGAAGACCGCGCGGACTGCGCCGCGGCTGCGGCTGACTTCCTGGATCAGCGTCGCAAAGACACAGCTGCCGCCCGGATCGTCAACGGTGCGCCAGTGGATATAATGGTCGAGAAGCGCTGCCAGCGGCCGGTCCGGCGATTCGGCGATATGTTCCTTCCAGCGCGTTTCGACCTTGTCGATCAGCTTGCGGCTGACCTCAAGCGCCAAGTCGTCCTTCGAACCGAAATGACCGTAAAAGCCGCCATGCGTCAGCCCCGCCGCCTTCATGATATCGGCGACGCCGACCCCGTCGAACCCGTTTTCGCGGAAAAGCACGCCGGCAACGCTCAGGATCTTTTCGCGGTTTTCGGCAAATTTTTCGCGGCTGACCCGCATTGTCGTCTCCAGAAATAGTCGCTTGACAAAATATATGACGTCCATCATCAATACGCAAGAAATATGATGGCCATCATGTAAATCGGTCCAGTATCTTCTCGAAGCTGAATTCAAACGGAATCTTGCCCATGGTTTCCACCGTCCTCGCCTCCACCCTTGCCCGGCGCAACATCCACTACGGCTGGGTCGTCGTTGCCGCGACCTTCCTCACCATGCTGGTCACCGCTGGCGCTATGGGCGCACCCGGCGTGCTCATCAAGCCGCTGCAGGATGAGTTCGGCTGGGAGACCTCGCAGATTTCCTCGGCGCTGGCGATCCGCCTGATCCTGTTCGGCTTCATGGGTCCGTTCGCCGCCGCCTTCATGAATTATTTCGGCGTGCGCAAGGTCATCGTCTTCGCGCTGGCGCTGATCGGCGCCGGCTTCATCGGTTCGCTGTTTATGACGACGCTTTGGCAGCTGCTGCTGCTCTGGGGCATCGTCGTCGGCTTCGGCACGGGCCTGACGGCGATGGTGCTCGCCGCGACGGTCTCTTCCCGCTGGTTTACCAAGCACCGCGGCCTCGTCGTCGGCATGCTCTCGGCAAGCTCGGCCACCGGCCAGCTCGTTTTCCTGCCGCTGATGGCCGAGCTGACGGAACGTTACGGCTGGCGCTCAACGGTGTTTTTCGTCTGCGCCATGATCATGGTCGCAGCCCTTGCCGTGCTGGCCTTTATGCGCGACCGCCCGGCCGACCTCAACCTGCCCGCCCTCGGTGAGACGCAGGTGACGCCGCCGCCGGCAAGCACCTCGCTTGGCGTCGCGCTGATGACGCCGATCACCGTCCTTGGGGAAATTTCGAAGACCTCGACCTTCTGGATCCTCTTTGCCACGTTCTTCATCTGCGGTCTCAGCACCAACGGCCTGATCCAGACCCATTTCGTCACCCTCTGTGGCGATTTCGGCATCGTGCCGGTGGCCGCGGCAAGCGTGCTGGCCGTCATGGGCATCTTCGATTTCTTCGGCACCATCGGCTCCGGCTGGCTGTCCGATCGCTTCGATAATCGCTGGCTGCTATTCTGGTATTACGGCCTGCGCGGCCTGTCGCTGCTCTACCTGCCCTTCAGCGATTTCAGCTTTTACGGCCTCTCCATCTTCGCCATCTTCTACGGTCTCGACTGGATCGCCACCGTGCCGCCGACCGTCAAGATCGCCGCCGACCGCTTCGGCCCTGAAAAGGTCGGCCTCGTCTTCGGCTGGGTCTTTGCCGGCCATCAGCTGGGAGCCGCCACCGCCGCCTATGGCGCCGGCCTCTCGCGCACGGAGCTTTCGAGCTACCTACCCGCATTCTTCGTCGCCGGCGCCTTCTGCCTCTTGGCCTCGATCCTGGCGATTACGCTGAAGAAGTCCGGCCTGAGCAGCCCGGCACCGGCCGCCGCCCATTGATATCGGACAAGATCCGGCCTCGAGCGAGGCCGGATCTCTCTACCGGATCAGTCCGATAACTTCGCTTGCCCGTCTTGCGCGTCCAGGCGCTCGCATGTTAGACAGCCGCCCGTTCATATCCGTTGCCCCATTGGCGGAATTGGTAGACGCGCTCGACTCAAAATCGAGTTTCGAAAGAAGTGCTGGTTCGACTCCGGCATGGGGCACCACTAAAATCTTCAAGCTCTTTGTCAGATAGTTCAAGCAACGCAAGCGGGCTGCGTCGTCTCGCGCGGAAGATCTGCGAAAACCCCGCCCACAATGTGAGAGAGCGGCGAGGACAATATCGTGTCACAGAACTTCAAAGACTTCGTATTCGACGCCGCCCGGACACCTGCCGCCCTTGGCAACCGCGACAATGCTGTTGAGCCACCCATGCGCAGGCGCGGCGGTCTCGAAATACGGTGTCGTGCGCAGATAATATTCCGAAGCGTCGACCGTTTCGCCGCGCGCCAAACGCTCGTCGACGGCCTGTGACGCACGCCTTACGCCGCGATAGGTCATGAGGACGAGGCCCCCGTCGTCGGCGACGAGGAGGAGCCTGACATCTTGCTGAAATGTGCCGTCGGCACGAGCGAGCAGGAGATCCGATCCGATCAGCGGCGATACTTCTCCTTTCAGGCGCTCCCCTTGGAAATGTCCGCCCGAGACAGGAAAAATGCGCCGGCCGCCGGCCGGCGTCTGCCCAAGCTCCAGCGTCGGATGAAGCGCGATGAAGAGTGTAAACAGGTGCTGAGATTGCAGGGACACGGTAAATCTCCTATTCTTGGCTGCCTCCAAATTGCGCCAGAGCGTTCCGCCTTCAAAACGCGCTTTGCTTGTCGTCATCGCAAGATAAATTGATCGTGAAGGGAAGCTGATCATGCGACCGTCATTGGAGTCTCTGCGCGTATTGGAGGCGTGTGTCTCCGCCGGCAGCTTCGCGCGCGCAGCCGAACGCTTGTTTCTGACACCGGCGGCGATCAGCCTTCGTATTCGCACCCTGGAGGCTGAACTCGGTCAGCCGCTATTTATCCGCGGCGGTCGGCGAGTGGTCCCGACGGCCGCCGCCTCCGTTCTGGCAAATCGGGTCCGGGAGGCATTAACCGGGATCGGTGAGGCGCTCGCAGAATTTCAGGCGGCGACGCCGCCACTCAGGCTCACGGCGCCGCCGACTTTTGCGTCACACTGGCTTGCACCGCGTCTGGCACGCTATCCTACGCCTGGAGCTTCCGTCATCGAGGTCGACGTCTCGGCGGAAATACGTGATCCGGGCGCATTCGACGTCGCCATAAGGACGGGTCGCGGTGGATGGGCCGGGCTGGAAGAATATCGGCTCGCTCCCGTAGAAGTGACTCCGATGCTATCGCCTTCCCTGCTTGGAACACAGACGCTCGCCGCGCCGGAGGCGCTGACTGACTTCGAGCTTTTGCCGCACCCTGATTGGGAGCAATGGTTTAAGGAGGCTCAATGCGCGACCCCGCAGGGTTTGCGCTTTTTGGCGGTCGATTACCCCACGCACGAGTTGGATGCCAATGCGGCGCTGGCAGGCGTGGGTGTGGCGCTGTTGTCGCCGTCGCTGTTTCGGCCACTTTTGACCGAGGGCCGGTTGATCGCGCCGTTCCCATACGTGCTGAGCGGGCCAGCCTGGCATTTTGCGCTCATCCGCGCCAATGACGCGCGCCAGGCGCCGCGGCAGCTCTGCGCATGGCTTTGCGAGCAGGCACGTGAAGTCGCATGATTCCGAACCAAAGGCACTGTGAAGGCTTGGGCGTGATGGGGCGCCGGCGCTGGCGGCTGTGCGCCAGCGAAAGACGACGCTGCATTACCGCCCGTACCCGATACAATTCTTATTGGCCAGGTCGCTTTGGCGGCGATCTCCGGTCCCCCGAAAAGTCAGATATGAGCCCGTCATACCCCGTTCGGCTGGGAGGCTTGTGAAAATACTCAGCGCCTAAGCGAACCTTACTTGTTCTTCAGCAGCCACATCTTACCGGCCATCGTGATGCCGTAGACATCTTTTGATGCGTCGTCATCCAGGTGCCGCCTTTCGAGAAAACCCGGCTCCTTCAACTCGCCCAGTGTCTTGGCAGTGACCGACTTTATTTTCTGAGGCCGCTCTTTCCACCGGTCAGTTTTTGCATAAGTCACTGTCGCGTTCTCGTGCGTCCATTTATTGGCCGGCTGAGGATAAAGGTCTCCATCCCTGGCGAGTTTAAGTGCGGCAATCTGGGACGGTGTAAGCTCAATCATACTAAAAGATCCTGTGCGGGCGGTGTTTGCGCTGGGAACGCGCTGTTACCAAAGGCGTGCTCATAACACCGACAGACGACTTTCACCACTGCATTGAAATATTCGTGCCACAAAAGGCGAAAACCCGGCTCGTCGGAACCGGGCTTCTTCTTTATCGCATATTTTTTCGTTAATTGCAGCGTCGGACCGTCCTGGTGACCTCGCCTTCGTCGGTCTGGCGGGTGACGCTCCTGGTTTCGCAGCCATTATCGCGATAGCGGCGGTGCTCACGTTCGCGCACAGCACCGAAAGTGACGCCACGTTCGCTGATGGTGATGCCGGGTTGTACCCGCTCATGGCGATAGCCGTCGTCATAGGAACGCTCCCTCACATAAACGCTGTCGGCAAGAACAGGCGCAGCAAACGAGCAGGCGGCAAGGGCCGCCACAGTACAGTTCAGGATGATCTTCCGCATGTCGTTCTCCTTGTCTGATGAAAGGGCAACGAGACAAGACGCAACTGGTTCCAACATCGGTGACGGCCCGACCGTGCAGTGGACGACGTCTGCGCCGCACTAGGCCAGGACTGAGAACGAAGGCTTCAAACAGTAGCCCATCACCCAAATCAACTGTTTAATTTTGCTTGCGCTTCGTCCAAAGTGGCCGCCGCTATAACAAGAGAGGGCGGACGTGCATCAGGAAGTAGGACTTATCGCGACGGTTGCTGTCAGTTTCGTTTTTGCAGCAATTCTGGGCTATGGCGCCGACCGGCTTCGGCTGCCGCCACTCGTCGGCTACCTGATGGCGGGCATCCTGATGGGGCCGTTCACGCCGGGCTTCGTCGCCGATACCGCCCTTGCCAGCCAGCTCGCCGAGATGGGCGTCATCCTTTTGATGTTCGGCGTCGGCCTGCATTTTTCCGCCTCCGACCTGCTCGCCGTGCGCGGCATCGCCGTGCCTGGCGCGATCGGACGTATTATCCTCGCGACCCTCTTGGGCATTGGCCTTTGCAAACTCTGGGGTTGGAGCCTCGGCGCCGGCATCGTCCTCGGCCTCAGCCTGTCGGTGGCGAGCACCGTCGTGCTCTTGAAGGCGCTGGAGGAGCGCAATCTCGTCAACGCGGCAAGCGGACGCGTCGCCGTCGGCTGGCTGATCGTCGAGGACCTGGTGATGGTGCTGGCGCTGGTGCTGCTGCCGGCGCTCGCAGAGCTTCTGGGTGGCAATGCCGCCAATGCGACCAACCACGGCCTCGGCGACCTGCCGCTGGCGATGACGATCGGCCTGACGCTGCTGAAGGTTGTGGCCTTCGCCGCCATGGCGATCTTCCTCGGCCCTCGCATCGTGCCCTGGCTGCTGACGATGATCGCCCGCACGGGATCGCGCGAACTCTTTACGCTGACGGTGTTGGCGATCGCACTCGGCATCGCCTTCGGCTCGGCGGCAATCTTCGGCGTCTCCTTTGCACTCGGCGCTTTTTTCGCCGGCGTCGTCATGAGCGAATCCCAGCTCAGCCACAGGGCGGCGGCCGACTCGCTGCCGTTGCAGAATGCCTTCTCCGTGTTGTTCTTCGTCTCCGTCGGCATGCTCTTCGATCCCTCGATCCTGGTGCGCGAGCCGCTGGCCGTGATCGGCGCGCTGGCGCTCGTCATCCTCGGCAAGGGCATCATCACCTTTCTCATCGTCATGCTGCTCAGATATCCGATCAGCATGGGACTGACATTAGCCGGCGGCCTTGCACAGATCGGCGAGTTTTCCTTCATCCTCGCCGGCCTCGGCGTCTCACTCGGGCTTTTGCCGCATGAGGGCCAGGATTTGATCCTGGCTGCCGCGATCCTGTCGATCACACTCAACCCAATCGTGATCTTCGCAACCGACGGCCTGAAGAAAGTTATCCATTCGAGGTGGCCCTCCCTCTGGGAAAGCTACGGCAGGAAGAGGCAGAAGGCGCTCGGCAAAGAACTGGAAAAGATCAGGGCGCTCGGCGAAGAGCGCGAGCGCCAGCATCAACTGAAGATGCAGCAGCTGATCGAGACTTTCCCGCTGTTCTCCCAAGTCAACGAGGACGCGCAGGAGGAGCTGCTGCTGCTCTTCAAGGCGAAATCCGCACCGCCCGGCGAACGCGTCATCCGCCGCGGCGACCGCGGCGACAGCATGTATTTCATCTCGTCCGGCGCGGTGGAAGTGCGGCTCGCCAGTGGCGCGATCCGTCTGGAACCGGGCGCCTTTTTCGGGGAAATGGCGCTGCTGACCGGCGCACGGCGCACCGCCGACGTCATCGCAGTCGATTTTTGCCAGTTCGAGGTGCTCGAGCGGCGCGACTTCAACATGTTCATGTCCCACCATCCACATCTGCGCGCCGCCGTCAGCGAAATGGCCCAGAAGCGGACGGAAATGAACGTCCTGCGGCAGCAATGGGAAAAGTCGATGGACCTGTCCTGACGCCAACATCACCGCATGTCAGCGGCAATTACGCTGCCGCGATTGCGTCAGCCCGCCGGCCAATAGCCGTCGGAGCGGAAATCCTCCGGGATCGGATCGAGCCGCGACAACGTCTCTGCTGCGAAATCGATCTGCAGCGACAGGTATTTAAGTGATGCCAGCATCGGCACGCCGGTCGCGAATTCCCGAATTCGGGACAGATGATAGCCGCTCTCGCTGATCCGCCGCGCAGCCTCAAGGCGCACATCGTCTCTGCTTGGTCCGCGCCGCGCTTCGGACCAGTCATCCATTTGCACGGCCTGCCCACGGCCGCCTTCGATCACTTTGAACATTCTCACGCCACCCTGTACGTCGACCCTAAATCAGCTTGCCGCAGAATGGCCGATTCGCAATCCCGTGAAATCTTGGGAGAGGCGCTGACACCCGTCATCACGAATTTTTTTGACGGCGGTGGCAGGAAGGACACGGGCGAGCATTTACAGCACCGCGCCCGGCCCCTAAAGCTTTTTGCACTGCAACAGGAAGGAAACGGAATGCTCCGCAGACTTTACGACTGGACCATGTCTCTGGCCGCGCGCAAATCGGCCGAAATCTGGCTCGCCGTCATCGCCTTCGTCGAAAGCTCCATATTTCTCGTCCCCGCCGATGTGCTGTTCCTGCCGATGGCGCTTGCCAGGCCGGAACGCTCCTATCGCTACGCGCTGGTCGCGACCGTCGCTTCCGTACTCGGCGGCATCGCCGGCTGGGCGCTCGGCTTTTACGCCTATGAGACGGTCGCGCGGCCGGTTCTCGAATTCTACGGCAAGCTCGATGCCTTTGAGCAGATGAAGGCCTATGTCACCTACGAGTGGATCCTGCTGCTGCTTGTCACATCAGGTCTTGCGCATCTGCCGCCGATCAAGATCGTGACGATCCTGTCTGGCGTCATCCACGTCAATCTGGGCCTTTTCATTGTTTCGGCGATTATTGCACGCGGCGCGCGTTTCCTCTTCCTCGCTTGGCTGCTGCGCCGCTACGGCGAGCCGATCCGTGACTTCATCGAGAAGCGCCTCGGCCAGATCGTTGGCATCGGTGCCGCTACGATGATCGTGCTATATGTCGGCTACCGCTCTTTCGCTCACTAGAGCATTTTCGTTTTTCTTCGAATAACGAAGACGCTCTCTCACTATATATGACGCAATTCCGGACGCAAAACCGCTTCACACTTTTGCTGGAATTGCTCTAAGCCAAACTTCGCGGAGTTCCGCCATGCCTGCCACTTCCTCGCCGCTCGCCCGCCCCGGCTTTGTCTATTCCATGTTGCTCGCCATCGGCATGGCGGCGGCGGTCGGCACGGCGCTCGGTTTCCAGTATATCGGCGGCTATATTCCCTGTGCGCTCTGCCTGTTGCAACGGCAGCCCTATTATTACGCCATCCCGATCGCGATCCTGGCCGCACTCTCCGAGCTCGTCGGACTGCCGAACTGGATCACCCGGGCGCTCATTCTCGCGGCCGGCATGTTGATGCTGGTGACGGCAGGCATGGGAGTTTATCACGCCGGTGTCGAATGGCACTTCTGGCCCGGCCCGGCCACCTGCTCGACGACGGCAAGCAGCATGACGACCAATGCCGGCGATCTGCTCGGTGAGCTCAACACCATCAAGGGCCCGTCCTGCACCGATGCGGCGCTGCGCGTGCTCGGCCTGTCTTTTGCGGGCTGGAACGTGATTGCCGGAATCCTGCTCGCGGCCTTCGCCTTTGTCGGCGTTCGCAAGGCCGCCGCATAAAATTATGCAGCACTCGAAGGGCTGCAGCGTCCATTGCGCCCCTGAAGGGACGCGTGGCGCTGCAGACAGTTCGATCAGGGCTGCAGTTCGGTATCCCAATAGAGATAGTCGAGCCAGCTTTCATGCAGATAGTTCGGCGGGAACAGCCGGCCGTTATTGTGCAGATCCTGCACCGTCGGCTGGTAGGGCTTCTGAGCCGGGAACATGCCTGCCTGCTTCGGAAGCTTGCTGCCCTTGCGCAGATTGCAGGGCGAGCAGGCTGCCACGACATTCTCCCAGGTGGTCTCGCCGCCATGGGCGCGCGGGATGACGTGGTCGAAGGTCAGGTCGTCATGGGCGCCGCAATACTGGCATTCGAACCGGTCGCGCAGGAAGACGTTGAACCGGGTGAAAGCGGGATTGCGGGACGGCTGAACGTAAGTCTTCAGGCACACGACACTCGGAAGCCGCATCGAAAAGCTCGGCGAGGAAACCGAATGTTCATATTCTGCAATGATGTTCACACGGTCGAGAAATACCGCCTTGATCGCGTCCTGCCAGGACCACAACGACAAGGGGTAATAACTCAGTGGCCGGTAGTCAGCGTTCAGGACGAGCGCCGGCAGGGCCTGTGGGGAGACTGCAATCGTCAAGGGACTCTCCTGATCGATTCGGCATCTGCACCTGTATATTAGGCCGGTTGTTACAGGATTGTGAAGTCCAATAAATTCAGAGGATAAAGGCAATTTGAAGAGTGTTGCCGATCAGCCGATCGGCACCATGTCACGGCGCATCCTCGTGGCGTAGTAGGCCCAGAAAAGCCGTGCCGCTACCGAGCGCCACGGCGACCAGACTGCCGAAAGCTCAGCAAGCGTCTTCGCCTGCGGCCGTGCAGCGAGACCCAATGCTGCCCCGACGGCATTCTGCAGCGCGACATCGCCGGCCGGGAAGACATCGGCATGGCCGCCGCAAAACATCAGATAGACCTGTGCCGTCCACGGTCCGACCCCCTTCAGCGCGGTTAGTTCGCCAAGCGCCTCGCCCGGCGGCTTCAGGCAGAGCCCGGAGAGGTCGAGACGGCCGGAGGCGACCGCTTCGGCGATCCGCGACAGCGTCTCCGCCTTGGCGCGTGACAGGCCGAATTCGCGCCATGCCTCGGCGTGAAGCAGTGCGTAACCTTCGGCTGTCAGCAAACCGTCCGCCGGCAGCATGCGCCGCCAGATCGCCTCGGCGCTGGCGCGCGACACCATCTGCGAGACGATGATATGGGCAAGACCGGCAAAGCCGGGCTCGCGCAACCTGAGCGGAATGGCCCCGGCCTCCGCAACGATCGGCGCAAGGCGCGGATCGAGGCGAAGCAGCGCTTCGAGCCCCTGCGTGACATCGTCTTCGTTGCGAATGATCTGCACTTTGCCTCGCAGTGGTTCAAAAGCCGAATCCATGGCAGAAGAAAGCATGACCACGAGTGAGCGTCAAAAACCTGTCTTTCGTTTTGCGCCGAGCCCCAACGGACCGTTGCATCTCGGGCATGCCCTCTCGGCCCTTCTGAACCGCGACATGGCGCAGGCCGAACAAGCGCGCCTGCTGCTGCGCATCGAGGATATCGACCAGACGCGCTGCACGCCCGAGTTCGAGGCCGGCATCCTCAGGAATCTCGAATGGCTTGATATCAGCTGGGAAAGCCCGGTGCGGCGCCAGTCGGAACACTTTCCCGAATATCAGGCGGCGTTGCACGCACTGATCGAGCGTGGACTGGTCTATCCGGCCTTTCTGACGCGCGGCGAGGTGAAGGCCAGTGTCGCCGCCTACGAGGCGTCGGGTGAATCCTGGCCGCGCGATCCCGACGGCACTCCGCATTATCCCGCAAATGATCGCGAGCGTCCGGCAGACGAATGGCGGGACATGCTGACCTCGGGGAAGAAACATGCCTGGCGGCTCGATATGCGCAAGGCGCTCGACCTGATCGGCGAGCTGCTGTTCTGGACCGAAACGGGCGACGGCAGGACAGGCGAGATTGCCGCAGAACCCGACGTCTGGGGCGACGTCATCCTGTCACGCTCGGATGCGCCATCGAGCTATCATCTTTCCGTGGTTGTCGACGATGCGCTGCAGGGCGTCACCCATGTCGTGCGTGGGCTCGACCTCTTCCACGCGACATCGGTGCACCGGCTGTTGCAGGTGCTGCTCGGCCTGCCGCAGCCGGTCTATCACCATCACCGTCTCATTCTTGGCGCCGATGGCCGCAAGCTTTCGAAAAGCCAAGGCGACAGCGGGCTTGGCGAATTGCGCGCCCAGGGCATGTCAGGGGCGGATATTCGCCGTCTTGTCGGGCTCTGATTGCCTTTCGACACGTTCTCTGCCGACGATCGACAGCGTGTGGGAGAACATCCGGAAGACGCGGAACTTGATCAGCGCAGCATTGATCTCCGCCCCGATGATGAAGATGACGCCGACCATATAAAGGAAGATCAGCACGATCATGACAGAGGCGAGACCGGCATAGGTTGCCGTATAATTGGCGAAGGTCGCGAGATAATAGGCAAAGATCAGCGCGCCGGCGAGCCAGAGAAGCAGCGTCAGCAGCACCCCGGGGATGACGTCGAAGACCCTCCGCTTGCCGGCCGGCAGCCAGAGATGCATGACCAGCAGTCCGACGGTCAGAACCACCAGCGTGCCGTAAATGCGCCAGCTGAAGACGATGTCGAGCGTATCGGCAAACAGCGGGAACCATTTCCTCGAATAATCGAGCGCCAGCGGCAGGGCGACCAGCAGAATGCTGATCGCCGTGAAGATGATGACCGCGATCAACACGTAGCCCAGGCTGGCGAGACGGGTGAAATACCAGGCCCGCGTTTCCTGCACCCGATAGGCGCGATTGAGCGAAATGCGCAGCGCCTCGACACCGTTCGAAGCGAAATAGGCGGCCGCCAGCACCGAGATCGTCAGCAGCCCGCCGCGCGGAATGGTCAGCACCTGCAGCACCTGGTCGGCG
This sequence comes from Rhizobium changzhiense, assembly GCF_013087625.1. NCBI lineage: Bacteria > Pseudomonadati > Pseudomonadota > Alphaproteobacteria > Hyphomicrobiales > Rhizobiaceae > Rhizobium > Rhizobium changzhiense. The sequence continues at coordinate 481,070 of NZ_JABFCQ010000005.1, read as the reverse complement.
AGCGGTTTGGCGATCGCCTCGGGCCAGGTGTCGAAGATCAGATGGATGGCGGTCGAGGAGAACTGATCGGCGCCGAGAAAGCTTGCAAGCGCCGTGCCGAAGATCAGGAAGGGGAAAACCGCAAGCAGGCTCGACAGCGCCACATGGCTTGCCATGGCAAAGCCGTCGTCCTCGACCATGTGACAGATCGCGTCATAGACCACGTCGTAGATCGTGCGCAGCACCTTCGGCATTCCGTCTCCGGCTTTCCAGATTGTATCCTCTGGCCGAATATGGGAAACGAGTCCCATTTTGTACAGGAATCATTCCATGGCGGGAGAGCGCACCATCGTCGTGACCGGATGTTCGTCCGGTATCGGCGCTCATTGCGCGAGGGCGCTGAAAGCCGATGGCTGGCGTGTCTTCGCGACGGTGCGCAAGCCGGACGATCTTTCGGGGCTGGAAGCAGAAGGCATCGAAGCCTTCCTGATGGACTATGCCAGGACCGAGACGATTTCCGATCTGGTCGGCGCGGTTCTGGAACGCAGCGGCGGTCGCATCGACGCCCTCTTCAACAATGGCGCCTATGGCCAGCCGGGCGCCGTCGAGGATCTGTCGACGGCAACGCTGCGCGCGCAGTTCGAGGCGAATTTCTTCGGCTGGCATGAACTGACGCGGCAGGTCATTCCGCCGATGCGCAAACGTGGCCAAGGGCGGATCGTGCAATGCTCGTCGATCCTCGGCGTCGTCCCCTATCGCTATCGCGGCGCCTACACCGCTTCCAAGTTCGCGCTGGAAGGCCTCAGCATCACGCTCCGCATGGAGCTGCAGGGCAGCGGCATCCATGTCAGTCTGATCGAGCCGGGACCGATCGCCACGCGGTTCACTGCCAATGCGCTCGCAAAGATCAAGGAGCATATCGATCTCGAGAATTCGCCGCACGCGGTCGATTACATTAGACAATTGGCGAGACTCGACGGATCGGGGCCGGTCAACCGCCATAAACTCGGCCCGGAAGCGGTCTATTCCGTGTTGAAACACGCATTGAACTCGAAAAATCCGAGGCCACATTATCCTGTAACGACTCCGGCTAAGCAGGGCATGTTGCTGAAGCGGCTGCTTCCGGCAGACCTCTTCTACCGCCTGATGCGCTGGATGGACTGACTGAGAAAGCTGAATCCATGTCCACGGTCACTTATATCCTCGCGATCATCGTCATGGGCGTCGTCGCCCTCGTCCTGATCCGCGGCCTCTTCAACATGATGAAGGGCGGCGATCCCAACCGTTCCAACAAGCTGATGCAGCTTCGTGTGCTGTTGCAGGCGATCGCCGTCATCCTGATCATGGTGACGCTGTGGCTGACCGGCGGCGGCCGCCCGACCTGAGGGGACCAATGGAGCGGGTATTTGTGATGATGGGTACAGAGAGATGAGTGCCGGCTTGAGGAAACACCCCGACGCGGTGTGCGTCAGCATGCCGGGGAGAGTTTGGCGAGAAGGCCAACCCCACTCTCCGTCATCCTCGGGCTTGACCCGAGGATCCATGCCCGTAGCGGCTGATGGACGTGGTGTGGATGCCCGGGTCAAGCCCGAGCATGACGGAGGACGGAGCAGGCGGAAGGAGCCATTCACGGCGCAGACGCCCGTGTCAGGGACATCATCTGCCAACGAAATCAACAATATCGGCCCCAGGCTGAACAGATTTGGTGCGGGAGGATGGGATGATGCGAACGCCCTCCCGTCAAGGGGCGGTGCCATATGGTAAAACTCAACAAGATCTACACGAAAACAGGCGATGATGGCACGACCGGGCTGGTGTCCGGCCCGCGCCGGCTCAAAGACGATCTGCGCGTCGAGGTCTACGGTACGATCGACGAGGCCAATTCCGCGATCGGCCTGGCGCGGCTGCACACGGCCGGCTTGCCTGAACTCGATGCCATGCTGATGTCGATCCAGAACGACCTCTTCGATCTCGGCGCCGATCTCGCTACCCCTGACACTGGTGAGCCGCCGGCCTACGAGCCCCTACGGATCGTCGAGACGCAGGTCGACCGCGTCGAGCACGATATCGACCAGTTGAACGCCGGTCTGGAGCCACTGAAATCCTTCATCCTGCCGGGCGGCAGCCCGGCTGCCGCCCATCTGCATCTTGCCCGCACGATTGCACGACGCGCCGAGCGTTTGATGGTGGCGCTTGCCCGCACCGACGGCGAAATCGTCGGCGAGCCGGCGATGAAATATGTCAACCGGCTCTCAGATTTCCTCTTCGTCGCCGCACGTCATGCAAATGACCGGGGCCATGCGGATGTACTTTGGGTTCCGGGAAAAAACAGATAGGCTTGTCCCGATCACGATCGCCGGGGGGCCTTTATGTTCATACCACTTCACGATGCCAATACGCTGAAACATATCAAGGTCCAGTGGGTGACGCTCGCACTGATCGCCCTGAATATCGCGGTCTGGCTTTTGACCAGCCTGGAGAGCGAGCAGGCAGCCCAGGCAACGACCGTCGGGCTCGGCTACATCCCGGCAATCGCCTTCGGCCACGCGGTGCTGGCGCAGGGCCTCGAAATCGTACCGGAGCCGCTGACCTACCTGACCTACGCCTTCGTCCATACCGGCTTCTGGCATCTCGCCGGCAACATGATCTTCCTCTGGGTTTTTGGCGACAACGTCGAGGATGCGATGGGGCATCTGCGTTTCCTGATCTTCTATTTCGTTTGCGCGGCCGCCGGCGCGCTCTGCCACGGCCTGCTGACCATGACCTCGGAAGCACCGCTGGTCGGCGCATCGGGGGCGGTCTCCGGCGTCGTTGCCGCCTATGTCATGCTGCATCCGCGCGTCCGGGTCTGGGTGCTGGTGTTTTTCCGTGTGCCGCTGCCCCTGCCGGCCTTCGTGCCGCTGCTTTTGTGGATCGGGCAGCAGTTCTTCATGCTGGCGATTGCACCTGATGGCGACGTCTCCTGGGGCGCGCATGTCGGCGGCATCCTTGCCGGCGCTTTCCTGATCCTGGTGCTTCGCCGGCCTGGTGTGCCGCTCTTCGACCGGCAGATCGTCACGCCCCGCGCCGTGAGAAACGACGCAGGCGCCGGCCCGGCCATCGCGGCCGGCACGGACGGGCGGACGGCGCAGCGCTTTCCCTGGGGCCGGCGCTAAACGACAATATTGACGTGAACGTAAACGTCCATATATTGCCGAAGCAAATCGTCTGCCGGCGTCATGGAAGCGTTGAATTTGGAGGAAAAGCGCGTATCCATGTCGCCATTCGACAATCGAAGCGGCGCCCAAGCGCGCATTTTCTAAAAAAAGTCTCTGAAGCCAGTTTCTCCTGAAGGAAGGACCCCATGAAGATACTCGTGCCAGTCAAACGGGTTGTCGACTACAACGTGAAGATCCGGGTAAAGCCGGATGGCACGGGTGTCGAGCTTGCCAATGTGAAGATGTCGATGAACCCGTTCGACGAGATCTCGGTGGAAGAGGCGCTGCGGCTGAAGGAAGCCGGCAAGTGCGAGGAAGTGGTGGTCGTCTCGATCGGTCCGGCCAAGGCCGAAGAGACGCTGCGCACCGCCCTTGCCATGGGCGCCGACCGGGCGATCCTGGTCGAGACCGACGATGCGGTCGAGCCGCTCACCGTCGCCAAGATCTTGAAGGCTGTGGCCGATGCCGAACAGCCCGGTCTGATCATCGTCGGCAAGCAGGCGATCGACGACGACAGCAATCAGACCGGCCAGATGCTGGCGGCGCTGATGGGAATTGCCCAGGCGACCTTTGCCTCGAAGATCGAGATCGGGGATGGCAAAGCTCAGGTCACCCGTGAAGTCGATGGCGGCCTGCAGACGATCGAGATCAAGCTGCCGGCGGTCGTCACCACCGATCTGCGCTTGAACGAACCGCGCTATGCCTCGCTGCCGAATATCATGAAGGCGAAGAAGAAGCCGCTCGACAAGAAGACGCCGAGCGACTTCGGTATCTCCACCACGCCGCGGTTGAAGGTGTTGAAGACCGAGGAGCCGTCGGGCCGCAAGGCCGGCATCAAGGTCAAGTCGGTCACCGAACTCATCGACAAGCTCAAAAACGAAGCCGGCGTGCTGTAATCAGGTTGGAACAGGAGCCATCATCATGACCATTCTTCTTCTGGCTGACCACGACAATACAAGCCTGTCCGATCAGACCGCCAAGGCGTTGACGGCAGCAGCCAAGATCGCCAAGGAACAGGCAAGCGATATCCATGTGCTGGTTGCCGGCAAGGGCGCCAAGCCCGCCGCCGATGCCGCCGCCAAGCTTGCCGGCGTCTCCAAGGTGCTGCTGGCCGAAAGCGACGAACTCGCCAACAACCTGGCCGAACCGCTGGCCGACCTGATCGTCTCGCTGGCTGGCAGCTACGACACGATCCTGTCTGCCGCCACCTCGGTCGGCAAGAACGTGCTGCCGCGGGTGGCAGCCCTCCTCGATGTCGCCCAGGTCTCGGAAATCATCGAGGTGATCTCTGCCGATACCTTCAAGCGGCCGATCTATGCCGGCAATGCCATCCAGACGGTGCAGGCGAACGATGCCAAGAAGGTGATCACCGTGCGCACCGCCTCCTTTGCCTCCGCACCGGAAGGTGGCTCAGCCACTGTCGAGGCAATCCCGGCGGTTTCCGATCCCGGACTTTCGACCTTCGTCGCCGATGCGCTGTCGGCCTCCGACCGTCCGGAACTGACGTCTGCCAAGATCATCATCTCCGGTGGCCGGGCACTCGGCTCGGCCGAGAAGTTCAGGGAAGTCATCCTGCCACTCGCCGACAAGCTCGGGGCTGCCGTCGGTGCATCCAGAGCCGCCGTCGATGCCGGTTATGCGCCGAACGACTGGCAGGTCGGCCAGACCGGTAAGGTGGTGGCGCCGCAGCTCTACATTGCCTGCGGCATTTCAGGTGCCATCCAGCATCTGGCCGGCATGAAGGATTCGAAGGTGATCGTCGCCATCAACAAGGACGAGGAGGCGCCGATCTTCCAAGTCGCCGACTACGGATTGGTCGCCGATCTCTTCGAGGTCCTGCCGGAATTGCAAAAGGCGCTCTGACTGCGTCAAATGCTTTTCTTTCGCACTTGCGAATGACTGGAAAATTATCTTTTATCGGGCTACTACTGCTGCCGGGCGATCCTTCGTCCGGCAGTATTGCTAGAAAATGCGGCGGCGCGGGGGCGAATGCCGTGCGGGGGTTTGGAGATGAATGCGGTGTTGAAGAATATTGGTATTATCGGTGCCGGCCAGATGGGCTGCGGCATCGCGCATGTTTCGGCCGCCGCAGGTTACAGGGTTCACATCTACGATCTCTCGCAGGACCGCATCGAATCCGGCCTTGCCACCATCAACGGCAACCTGGCCCGCCTGGTGACGAACGGCAAGATGACCGAAGAGGAACGCAAGTCGACCTTGTCGCACATCACCGGCTCGTCCGATGTCAATGATCTTGCCCCGTCCGATCTCGTCATCGAGGCCGCCACTGAGGATGAAGCGGTCAAGCGCAAGATCTATACGCAAGTCTGTCCGGTCCTGAAGCCGGAAGCACTGCTTGCCACCAACACCTCTTCCCTTTCCATCACCCGCCTTGCTGCCGCCACCGACCGCCCCGAACGCTTCATGGGCATACATTTCATGAACCCGGTGCCGGTGATGAAGCTGGTCGAACTGGTGCGCGGCATCGCCACCGACGAGAAGACCTTCTCCGCCGCCAAGGAATTCGTCGGCACGCTGGAAAAGACCATCACCGTCGCCGAGGATTTCCCGGCCTTCATCGTCAACCGCATCCTGTTGCCGATGATCAACGAAGCGATCTACACGCTCTATGAAGGCGTCGGCACGGTCGACGCCATCGATACGGCAATGAAGCTCGGCGCCAACCATCCGATGGGACCGCTGCAGCTTGCCGATTTCATCGGCCTCGACACCTGCCTCTCGATCATGCAGGTGCTGCATGACGGCCTGGCGGACTCGAAATATCGTCCCTGCCCGCTGCTGGTGAAATATGTCGAAGCCGGCTGGCTCGGACGCAAGTCCGGCCGCGGCTTCTATGACTATCGCGGTGAAGTACCGGTCCCGACGCGGTAATCAGGCCATCACTAAAACGGGCGAATGGACCGAACGCCCGCGAAATGCTTTCCTTGCCCGGAACGGGAGGAAACGCCATGTCGACCGAAACACCCATGTTCCTGCTGCAGTGCTGCGTCCTGATCGGAATCGCGGGCGTCTTCCTCATAAGAGGAAATGGAGACTCCTGATCGTCGTTACGACCCGATCGCACCCTTGATCAGCGCCTTGGCGTCTTCGCTGTCCCAGGCGGCGGGGCCGTTCATGCCAGAGATCAGGCAGCCCTTGTCGTCGAGCAGCAGCGTCACCGGCAGGCCGAAGGCAAGGCCTTCCTTCTTCAGGCTGTTGAAGACGCCGATCGTGTTGTCGCGGTAAAGCTGCAGCGCATCGACGCCGGTTTCAGTCAGGAAAGTCTTCGGCTTCTCGTCGTCGCCGGTGTCGATATTGACCGGCACGACTTGGAACCTGTCGCTGCCCATCTCCTTTTCGAGTGCGTTCAGCGCCGGCATTTCCTCGCGGCAGGGCACGCACCAGGTGGCCCAGAGATTAAGAAGCACGGTCTTGCCGGCGAAATGGTCGAGCGTCAGCGGCTTGCCATCCGGCCCGTTGAAGGAAACCGCCGTCAGCTTGCGCGGCTCGGTGGCGGCAACCATGGCGGCCACCTGCCCCTTCATCAGCGGTGCCAGATTGGCAGCACGCTCCTTCGCCAGCGAGCATTCGGCCGAAGCGCTGCTGCCGATCCCATTGCCAATCCCTGTCTCCTTCACGTATACCGCTGCCGCACCTGCAACGACACCTGCGACGGCGGCGATTGCGATCAATTTTCCGGACGGCAGGCCGAAGGGTTTTTTCGTCGTCATTTCATTCTCCAGGACGGGCATCTTCCATGGCCGAGAACAACACGGACACCAAATCCTCCAACCAGATGTGGGGTGGGCGTTTCGCCTCCGGCCCGGACGCGATCATGGAGGAGATAAATGCCTCGATCGGTTTCGACAAGAAGCTATTCGCCCAGGACATCCGCGGTTCGATCGCCCACGCGACCATGCTTGCCCATCAGGCGATCATTTCATCAGACGATAAGGACAAGATCGTTCACGGGCTAAACACGATCCTGTCAGAAATCGAAAGCGGCAATTTCGAATTCTCGCGTCAGCTCGAAGACATCCACATGAATGTCGAGGCACGCCTGGCGACGCTGATCGGACCGGCGGCCGGCCGCTTGCACACCGCCCGCTCGCGCAATGATCAGGTGGCGCTCGACTTCCGTCTCTGGGTGAAGGAAGAGCTGCAGAAGACCGAGCAGATGCTGACCAGCCTGATCGCGGCTTTCCTCGACCGCGCCGAAGAACATGCCGAAAGCGTCATGCCGGGCTTCACCCATCTGCAGACCGCCCAGCCCGTTACCTTCGGCCATCACTGCATGGCCTATGTCGAAATGTTCGGCCGCGATCGCTCGCGGGTGCGCCACGCCATCGAGCATCTGGATGAAAGCCCGATCGGTGCCGCCGCACTTGCCGGAACCGGCTATCCGATCGACCGCCACATGACGGCCAGGGCGCTCGGTTTCCGCGAGCCGACCCGCAACTCCATCGATACGGTCTCCGACCGCGATTTCGCCATCGAATTCCTGTCGATCGCGGCGATTGCGGGCATGCACCTGTCGCGTCTGGCAGAAGAGATCGTCATCTGGTCGACCCCGCAATTCGGTTTCGTGCGCCTGTCCGACGCCTTCTCGACCGGCTCGTCGATCATGCCGCAGAAGAAGAACCCGGATGCCGCCGAATTGGTGCGCGCCAAGACCGGCCGCATCAACGGCTCGCTGGTGGCGCTGCTGACGATCATGAAGGGTCTGCCGCTCGCCTATTCCAAGGACATGCAGGAAGACAAGGAACAAGTCTTCGACGCTGCCGAGAGCCTGGAATTGGCAATCGCCGCCATGACCGGCATGGTGCGCGACATGACCGTCAACACCGCGCGCATGAAGGCGGCGGCCGGCTCCGGCTATTCGACGGCGACCGATCTTGCCGACTGGCTGGTGCGCGAAGCGGGCCTGCCCTTTCGCGACGCCCATCACGTCACCGGCCGCGCCGTAGCGCTCGCCGAAAGCAAGGGCTGCGACCTTGCCGAGCTGCCGCTCTCCGATCTGCAGGCGATCCATCCCGACATCACCGACAAGGTCTACGACGTGCTGACCGTCGAGGCTTCGGTCGCCAGTCGCAAGAGCTTCGGCGGCACCGCGCCGTCCGAAGTGCGCAGGCAGATCGCCTTCTGGCGCGCCCGCAACTAAGAGATAGCAGGCGTGGCGAAAAGCCGCCGCCCTTCCTGCGGGCCTCGAAAGACCGCCCAACAATCAGGGTGCACAAGGCAGATAAACTTCGTTATGAAGATGTCCATCATTCGATATGAATGATGCCATCACATGCCGCAGAAGAGGATATCCATGCAGAAGAGCTTGCCGCACCTCGTCCGCCTGACGGCGGTTCTCGCCGTCATCGGCCTTGCCGTTGCCGGATGCGGGCGCAAGGGCGACCTCGATCCGCCGAGCGCTGCGGCAACCAAGGAAGGCGACGTTTCCAAGCCGACGAAACGGCCGGGAACCGTCGACAAGCCCTTCCTTCTCGATCCCCTTCTTTAAGGCACAAACCCGTGAACCATTTCGAGTACCGCGACGGCGTCCTTCATGCGGAGAACGTCCCCGTTCCCGAGATCGCCAAGGCGGTCGGCACCCCTTTTTACGTCTATTCCACCGCGACGCTGGAGCGCCATTACCGCGTCTTTTCGGAAGCCTTCGCCGACATGGACTCCATGGTCTGCTATGCGATGAAGGCGAATTCGAACCAGGCGGTGCTGAAGACGCTGGGCCGCCTCGGCGCCGGCATCGATGTCGTCTCGGAGGGCGAGCTGCGCCGCGCGCTTGCCGCCGACATTCCGGCAAGCCGCATCATGTTCTCAGGTGTCGGCAAGACGCCGTCCGAGATGGATTTTGCCCTTGAGGCCGGCATCTACTGCTTCAACGTCGAATCCGAGCCGGAGCTCGAGATCCTCAACCAGCGCGCCGTCAGCGCGGGCAAGAAAGCGCCGGTCTCCTTCCGCATCAACCCTGATGTCGACGCAAAGACGCATTCCAAGATCTCGACCGGCAAGAAGGAAAACAAGTTCGGCATCTCCTGGGAGCGCGCCCGCGCCATCTATGCCCATGCCGCCAGGCTGCCGGGCATCGAGGTCACCGGCATCGACATGCATATCGGCAGCCAGATCACCGAATTGCAGCCCTTCGACGACGCCTTTAGGCTGCTGCACGACCTTGTCGCGACGCTACGCGCCGACGGCCACACCATCCATCACGTCGATATCGGCGGCGGCCTCGGCATTCCCTACAAGGACGACAACAATCCGCCGCCGCTGCCGGATGCCTATGCCGCAATCGTCAAGAACCAGCTGCGCGGCCTGGACTGCAAGATCATCACCGAACCCGGACGCCTGATCGTCGGCAATGCCGGCATCCTCGTGACCGAAGTCCTCTATGTGAAGGATGGCGGCGAAAAGACCTTCGTCATCGTCGACGGCGCGATGAACGATCTCATCCGCCCGACGCTCTACGAGGCCTATCACGAGATCCGCCCGGTGACGATTTCGGCGGCCAACGCGCCCCGCATCCGCGCCGACGTGGTCGGTCCCGTTTGCGAGACCGGTGATTATCTGGCGCTGGACCGCGAGATGGCGATGCCGAAGCCCGGCGACCTGATGGCCGTCAGCACTGCCGGCGCTTACGGCGCGGTCCAGGCTGGCACCTATAACAGCCGCCTGCTGGTGCCCGAAGTTCTGGTCAGAGGCAGCGATTTTCATACGATTCGCCCGCGCAGAACCTACGCCGAACTGATCAGCCTCGACTCCGTTCCGGCCTGGCTCGACTGAACAAGCCATCACTTTTTGGCGAATAAACGTGAAAAGCCGGTATTACCGGCCGCTCGCCCTCGCCTTCGCCACAAAGAGTGTTATCCTTTCGTTCATGAGCGTATTGCCCCGCAATCGCCGGAAGCGCCCTCTGTTCCAGAACGCCAGATCGCGGAGACCGGACCGATGACAAGCCCCTCGCGGCAGAAGAAAGGTGCATTTGCGTTCCGTCCCTCGCTTGCCCGGCTTGTGACGACGAAACGCCTGTTGGCGCGCATCGTGCTCTTTTTCGAGCAGCTGATGCCGCCTTTGATGCCGGTCCTGTCCGTCATCGCCTTTTATCTCTGCGCCTCCTGGTTCGGCCTCTTCCGCAGCGTGCCGGACTGGCTGCGCATCGTGCTGCTGATTGCCTTTGCCGCCGCTTTTCTGGTTTCGCTCCTCCCGTTCCGCACCCTGCGCTGGCCGAAAGTCGCAGAAGCCGACCGCATGCTGGAGGAGCGCAACGGCCTGCCGCACCAGCCGGTCACCGTCCAGGAGGACGAGCCGGCCTTCGATACGCCCTTCGGCCGGGCGCTCTGGCGCGAGCACCAGACGCGCATGGCTGAAAAGATCGCAGCGCTCGATGCCGGACTGCCGCGGCCTGATATTGCCGCGCATGACCGTTTCGCGTTGCGCGCCGTCCCGGCGCTGCTGCTCGTCACGGCCTTCGGTTATTCGCTGTCGATCAACGGCGGCTCCATCCGCGACGCGTTGCAGGCAGCACCCGAGCAGGTGGTCAGCGATCCGGCGGTGCGCATCGACGCCTGGGTGACGCCGCCCTCCTATACCGGCCGCGCCCCGGTTTACCTGACGGCTGACGGCAACGAGCAGGCGCCGATCGGCATTCCGCAGTTTTCAGGCCTCACTGTCCGCGTCAGCGGCGGAAAGACGGCCGAAAAGGTCGTGTTCCGCAAGGCGACCGGCGAGGCCCAGGATATCGCCGTGCAGGCGGATACCAAGCCGCAGCAGACGGCGGCATCAGCCAGCGAGCAGCAGACGGCGGCACCGGCCAGCCAGGCTCTTGTCGCGCAGACGCATATGATGAAGCTCCAGGAGAACGGCGCACTCGAGGTCAACGGCCGCCGCTGGAGCTTCGACGTGCTTCCCGACAAGGCGCCGGAAATTGCCTTCGACGGTTTGCCGAAGCCCAGCGTCAACGGCGCGCTCGAAATCGGTTTCACCGTCAAGGACGATTACGGCGTCCAGGAGGCGCATGCGGAGATCGTTCCTCTGGAAAACGACCCGACGGCAACGCCGCTCTATCCGCTGCCGGAATATCGGCTGGATATCCCCCGTCGCAACGCCCGCGACGCCAAGGGCGTGACCAGCCGGAACCTGACCGAACATCCGCTTGCCGGCAAGCGCGTGCGCATCACCCTCGTCGCCAAGGATGCCGCCGGCCAGACCGGCCGCAGCCCGCCTCATGAGATGGTGCTGCCGTCGCGGCCCTTCAACGAGCCGCTTGCCGCAGCCGTCGCCGAGGAACGGCAGGTCTTCGCGCTCGATACCCGCAAGATGCCGCAGGCAATCGCCCTGAACGAGGCGCTGACCATCCGTCCCGAGGAGACGATCCCCAAGCTTACCAACTACTTGCTGCTCGAATCCGCCTTGGCGCGCATGAAGCTCGCAAAGGGCGAGGATGCGCTGAAGGATACGGCCCAATATCTGTGGGAGATCGCCCTCGGCATGGAGGACGGTGATCTCTCGCTGGCCGAGCGCAAGCTGCGTGAAGCCCAGCAGAAGCTTGCCGACGCGTTGGACCGCAACGCCCCCGACGCGGAGATCAAGAAGCTGATGGACGAGCTGCGCAAGGCGATGCAGGACTATATGACCGAGCTCGCCCAACGCATGCAGAACGCGCCGATGCAGCCGAACCAGAATGCGCAGAATATCCTGCGCCAGCAGGATCTGGAACGGATGATGGACCAGATCGAGAATCTTGCCCGCTCCGGCAATCGTGACGCGGCCCAGCAGATGCTGTCGGAATTGCAGCGGATGATGAACAACTTGCAGGCGGGCCGGCCGCAGCGCGGTCAGCAGAGCCAGGAAAACAGCGAAGCCCGCAAACAGATGGACAAGCTCGGCGAGATCCTGCGCGACCAGCAGAAGCTGATGGAACAGACCTTCCGGCTCGATCAGCAGCTCAGGGACCGCATGCAGCGCGGCGAGACTGACATGGGCGAGAACGATCCACTGCTCGATGAGATGAATCCCGGAGAGAATGGCGAGCCCCAGGATCAGCAGCAGGGCCAGCAAGGCAAGGAAGGTGAGCAGCCCTCCGACCAGATGACGGCGGAGCAGCTGCGCGAGGCGCTGAAACAGCTGCGCGCTCAGCAGGATGCGCTCGGCAAGCAGCTCGGCGAATTGCAGAAGAGCCTCGGCGAGATGGGCATGAAGCCCGGCCCGGGCTTTGGCCAGGCGCAACGCGAAATGGAAGGTGCCGGCCGTGAACTCGGCCAGGGCCGCGGCCAACCGGCCGTCGAGGGCCAGGGCCGCGCGCTCGAAGCGCTTCGCCAGGGCGCCCGCGACATGATGAACCAGATGATGCAGGCGCAGCAGGGCCAGCAGGGTCAAGGTCCAAACGGCCAGGTGGGCCAGGGCGACCAGAACGGCCGCGACCCACTCGGCCGGCCACGCCGGACCCAGGGACCTGATTTCGGCGATGACGTGAAGGTGCCTGACGAAATCGACGTTCAGCGGGCACGAGAAATCCTTGACGCGATCCGCGAAAAGCTCGGCAACAATCCGCCGCAGGAAATGGAACGGCGCTATCTCGAGCGGCTGCTGGACATTCAGTAGGTCCTACGCCACCACACAATGCATCGCAGTCGCTTTAACAGAATGATTTTAGGCCGGAGCGGCCTAAAATCTAAATCCGGACATCAATCGAGGAAGGTGAGCACCATCTCGTCCGAAGAACGCTCACACCTTTCGGCATTATGCTCTAAGCGACGAGCGCCCGGGCGACAGCCTTGCGGATATCGGGAAGCGCGAAGGGTTTGGCGACGACATCGATGATCTTTTCGGCAAGATCGTCGGCCCGTTCGCGCTGTTCGGCGTAACCGGTCATCAGCAGGATCTTCAGACCTGGAAAGGCGTCTTTTGCCTGATGGGCGAGTTCAATGCCGTCCATCACCGGCATGCGGATATCTGAAAGCAGCAGATCGTAGACCCCGTCCTTGAGCTTCTCCAAGCCCTCGGCCCCATCGGCCGCCTCATCGGTCTCGTGGCCATCAAGCCGCAGGGCTCGGGCCACGAAGGACCGCAGGGAGTCCTCGTCTTCCGTAATCAGAATTCTTGCCATATGTGCATCGCTCCGTATCAGCCCCGCGACGGAAATCACCAGACTTTCCTTTTCGATCGGTAAAGATGACGAAGCGATGGACGAGATGGTTAACAACCCGTCTTGAAGGCAACGCTCAGGCGTCCCCGGTAACCACGCCGACGAAGGGCAGTTCGCGAAAGGCATAGGCGACATCCATGCCGTAGCCGACGACAAAATAGTCGGGGCATTCGAAGCCGACATAGTCGGCCTCCAGCTTTTCCTTGCGCTTGACGCGCTTGTCGAGCAGCACGGCGATCGTGACGTTGCGCGCGCCACGTTCGAAGAGCAACTCCTTGGCAAAGAGCAGCGTCCGGCCGGATTCGAGGATATCGTCGATCAGCAGGACGTCGCGGCCATGCACGTCGCTGTCGATATCCTTGACGATGCGCACACCCTGCGAAACCGTGCCGATGCCGTAACTCGACAGCGTGATGAACTCGACCTCCGGGGCAAGCCCGCTATCATGCAGGGCGCGAATCAGGTCGGCGGCGAAGATGAAGGAACCCTTCAGCACCGCGATGACGAGCAGGTCCTTGGTCGGGCCATTGGCGATCTCCCGCGCCATCGCATGATTGCGCTCGGCGATCTGCTCGGCGGTGAAGAGCGGCTCGATGTTTTTTCCGCGCACGACAGGCATAAGGGCTTGCTCCATGAAAAGAAGGGTAAGCCGTTAGCACATATGCGAGCCTGAAACAGCCTCGCCTGCCATGAAATTAACGGGATTGGCGCGACCTGCGACGCAAAAACCGGCAATCCATGTCCTGTTACGTCTATGGCAGGAAGGAAAGCCGGACTTCCGGCATTTTTCTGCCGGCATGCTGGACGCGAGCCGAGAAGCCACGGCTCTGGCCGCCATAGATCACATCGGCGGGCGGGTTGATGACGATGCTTGCGGTCAGCCGTTCGTCGGTCACGAGATCGGCACGGATCGGATGCACCGTCTGCGTCGTGCCGCTGTCGTTCTCGATAATGCCGTTGATGACGAGCACGCGCATGCCGTTCGCATCACGCGGCGTCACCGTGACATGGGTAAAATGCAGTGATGCGCCGGAAGTGGCTCGCTCGCCGGAAAGGCCGGAAAAACCACCCGCAAGCCCAAAGACGAGCACGGTGAGCGCCAGTACCAGCGCTGCGAAGCTCCGCGTCGACGCGCGCTGAAGCCAGGATTCCACGGTCTGCAGAACAGAAGCAGCCATTGCCGACATGAACGGCGGCGGTGCGGCGTTTGCGGCAGCCATGCGCTTGCGATTGTCGTTATAAGTCCTTGCACTGAATTCCCTAGGCCGCACTTTGCCGAGGGTGACGAATTCGGCGTCGGAGATATCGGCAGGACGCGCCGAGCGGTACCGACGGTTGGCGGGTTCCGGCGGCAGGAAATCATAGGTCTGGCCCGTCCGGCGACTGAAGGAGGATGCTTCCATGATGGCTGCCTCGCAGATGTCCACATGGTTTCGCTGCCAGGGGAAATCTTGGCATTGAAACGAATCCTGCTCAGTCGTAAATTTTAATGGTTAATGCTTCGCAAAGATCGCCATCAAACGGGCGTCTTTCCAGCAAAATTTACCGGCTGTTAACGGTGTTGGTTAACAAGTCGTGCGGTGAAACCCACAACAGACTGAGCTGCCCGTTGATCCATTTCGAGAATGTCGGTTTGCGCTATGGCATGGGCCCGGAAATCCTCCGGGACCTGACCTTCGACATTCCGAAGAAATCCTTTCAGTTCCTGACCGGCCCATCGGGCGCCGGCAAGACGTCGCTGCTGCGGATGCTTTTCATGTCGCTGCAGCCGACGCGCGGCCTAATCCGCATGTTCGGGCGCGATATTTCTGAAATCCCCCGCCCCGAACTGCCGCTTCTGCGCCGTCGCGTCGGCATCGTCTTCCAGGATTTCCGCCTCCTCGACCATCTCACCACCTATGAGAATGTCGCTTTGCCCTTACGGGTACGTGGCAAGGATGAGAGCTCCTACAAGACCGACGTCCTGGAACTTTTGAAATGGGTCGGCCTCGGCGAACGCATCAACGTGCTGCCGCCTGTACTCTCCGGCGGCGAGAAGCAGCGCGCCGCAATCGCCCGTGCGCTGATGGACCGGCCGGAAGTGCTGCTGGCCGACGAGCCGACCGGCAATGTCGACCCGCCGATGGCCAAGCGCCTGCTCAACCTTTTCCTCGAGCTGAACCGCCTCGGCACGGCGGTCGTGATCGCCACGCATGACCTGGCGTTGATGGAGCAGGTGGAGGCTCGCCGCATGATCCTCTCAGAGGGGCATCTCGATATTTATGACTGAGCCCCCGTCCAGACCCCCCGAGAAGGCGTCTGCCAAGACCCAGCAGAAGCGGCCGGAATTGCGCGTGCGTCCGACCGCGCCGATCCTGCCGCCTTCCAACATCCAGGGCAGCGCCTTGATGGTGGTGATATCGATCATGGCCTTTCTCGCCTGCCTGACGCTCGGCGGCGTCAGCATGGTGCGGTCGACCGCGGCAAGCTGGGAGAGCCAGATCTCGCGCGAGATCACCATCCAGATCAAGCCGGACGACAATCTCGACATGGAAAAGGCGCTGACCCAGGCGCGCGACCTGGCGTTGACCTTCGTCGGCACCAAGAGCGGCCAGATCGTCGACGAGGCGGCGACCGCACGGCTGCTCGAACCCTGGCTCGGTCCCGGTCTCGATCTCAAGGATCTGCCCGTTCCTCGCCTCGTCATCATCACCATCGACGAGAGCAATCCTCCGGATTTCGATTCGATGCGGGCGCTGCTGAAGGAAAGCATTCCGCAGGCGACCCTCGATGATCACCGCACCTGGGTCGACCGGCTGGTGTCCATGGCGCACACGACTGTGATGATCGGCACCGGCATCCTGCTCCTGGTTTTCACGGCGATGGTGCTCACCGTCGTCTTCGCCACGCGCGGCGCGCTGTCGGGCAATCGTCACGTCGTCGAAGTGCTGCATTTCGTCGGCGCCGAAAGCTCCTTCGTCGCCACCGAATTCCAGAAACATTTCCTGAAGATCAGCCTCAAGGGTTCGGCGATCGGCAGCGCGCTTGCCGCTCTCTTCTTCGCCACCGCCGGTTTCTGGCAGAGCCGCACCCTCGCCACCCCCGAAACGGACCAGGCGACCGCGCTCTTCGGCACCTTCTCCGTCGGCGTGCTCGGTTATGCCGGCATCTTCGCAACGATGATCGTCATCGCGCTCCTGACTACCTTTACCGCGCGGCTGACCGTCATGCGGACGATCTACGAAATCGATACGCTACGCTCGGACCCGACACGCACCGACGGCATCGGAAGTTGATCGTGACCGTTCCGTTTTGCCATGAAAGCGTCTGTTCTGCGCCGCAATCAGCGTATAATCACGATTCATGACGATGGGACACACGACACCCAACCCGATTCATCAGGACCCGGAGCTTGATCGCCCGGCAGCTTTGCCGCCGCGGCGCGGGCCGATCCGCCGCCTGCTGCGCTGGGGCGGCTTTGCCTGCTTGCTGGCAATCGCCTTGGTGTTCGGCGGGTTCCTGCGTTTCGCCGATTCCGTGACGACGCTGAAGCCCCCGGCCGAACCGAAGGCGGATGCCATCGTGGTGCTGACGGGTGGTTACCAGCGCATCGACCAGGCCGTGGAGCTGCTGCAGAAGGGTGCCGGCAAGCGCTTGCTCATTTCCGGCGCCCACCCGACGACGACGCCGGCACAGATCCGCAAGATGACGCAGGGTTCGGCCGATCTCTTCTCCTGCTGTGTCGATATCGGCTACGATGCGATAGACACGATCGGCAATGCCGAGGAAGCTTCGAACTGGATCCACGCCAAGGGATACCGGAGCGTTCTGATCGTCACCAACAACTACCACATGCCGCGAAGCCTCGCCGAGCTCTCCTATGTCGATCCAGGCATCGAGTTCATCGCTTATCCCGTGGTCAACTCGGATTTGAAGAGCCGCAACTGGTTCACCGATCCGAATGCGATGCGCGTCATGCTAGCCGAATATGTGAAAGTGCTGCTGACCGGCGCCCGCAACATCACCGGCTTCGGCCGCCACACCGGGCTGCGCTCGGCAGGCGTATCCGCCTCAGACTGAGCTTTTACATCAAGGCAGCATCAAATGCTTTTTATGATCGGCAATATCGTGTAGGCCGGTCGCGTGAGCATGCCTCGGGAAAGTTTCATGATCGCTCTGCGTTCCGTACTCTTCAACACGATCTTCTACGCCAACCTCATCATCCGGATGATCGTGCTCTCGCCCTACTATTTCGTGGTGTCGCGCAAGATCGCCTATGCGATCCCGAAGAACTGGGCGCGCTCCAACCACTGGCTGATGCGGGTGATCGTCGGCACCACCTTCGAGATCGAGGGCCTGGAGAACCTGCCTGACGGCAGTTACATCCTGGCGCCGAAGCATCAGTCCTTTTGGGATACCTACGCACTGCTGCCCTGGCTGAAAGATCCGGTCTACATCCTGAAGCGCGAACTGATGTGGATTCCGCTTTTCGGCTGGTATGCGAAGAAACAGCGCATGATCCCGGTCGATCGCGGCGCCCGCGGCAAGGTGATGGTGGAAGTGCTGAAACGCACGAAGGAAGAGCTGTCGACCGGCCGCCAGCTCATCATCTATCCCGAGGGCACCCGCCGCCCGCCGGGCGCAGAGCCGCTCTATAAATACGGCATAGCCCGCATGTACCGCGACCTTAACCTCCCCGTCGTGCCGGTCGCCATGCATCCCGGCCTCTTCTGGCCGCGGCGGAGCATTCGTCGTTATCCCGGCCATTTCAAGGTGAGGATCCTACCGCCGATCATGCCGGGAATGGATCCGGACGTCTTTTTCGCCCATCTGATCGAGGTATCGGAGCGGGCAAGCGACGAGCTTCTGCTCGAAACCGTCGCGCAAAATCCGCATCTGCCGCTCCCGCCGACGGCGGTCGACAGACTGGGCGAGCTGCGCAAATTGAACGCGGCAACTGGCTGAGATCAGGCGGCGCGCAGCCGCTCCACTTCGTTGACGACCTGCTCCAGCCAATGGTCGCGAATGCCCATCTGCTTCAGATGCGTCAGCGTGTTGAAGACATAGGCGTCATTCGGACCAGACTGGCCTTTTGCTTCGTTCACCACCCGCGCCGCCGCAAGCGCATCCAGTGCGCCGGCATATTGTTCATGCTCGCGGTCGATGATGTAGGCGACCGCCTCGACCCGGCGCCGGCCGGCAAGCTGCAACCGCACCCGGCGCTCCAGATAGACGTTGGTGACCAGCTCGCGGGCGCGGAGATAATCGATCACTTCATCCCATTTTTCCGGCGCAATACGGAAAGCCATGCCGCGGCAGGCGCCACCCCTGTCGAGGCCGAGAACCAGGCCCGGATTGTCGCGGGTGCCGCGATGGACAAAGGAGCGGACGCAGAGCGAACGCCTGTAGCCGTAGACCAGGGCCTCTGCCCGCTCCATGAACTCGAAGCCCGGATTCCACATCAGCGAACCGTAGCCAAATACCCAAAATTCGTCCATATCGCACGCCAGACCGGAATCACATTTGCGATTCACCATTGGAGAACATCATGGCAGCGTCAAGCCGATCCGGCAGCAGCCAATTCGGCAGCGGCAAGAAATTCTGGTTGCTGGGTGGAGGCGTCCTCCTGGCGATCGCGCTTTATACCGGCGGCTGGTTCTATGCGGCGTCGGCGTTGAAGACCACGGTGCTGAAGGCGATCGCGCCGCGCGACCAGGCAGGCGTCAGCGGTGAATGCTCCGATATCGAATTCCGTGGCTATCCCTTCCGTATCGGTCTGTTTTGCTCGAAGATCGACGTCGACGACAATGTCAACGGGGTCTCCGCCACCTTCGGCGCGCTGCGCTCGGCAGCCCAGGTCTATGCGCCCGGCAATATCGTCTGGGAACTCGATTCGCCGGCCGAAATCCGCACCAGCAACGGCCTTTCGATCTCGGCCCAGTGGACGAACCTGCAGGCGAGTCTTGCAACCAGGCTGCAGGGCATCGACCGCAGCTCGACCGTCATCGAGGGTCTGAAGGCGATGGCCTTCTCCTCCTACACCGGCCAGACCATGAGCTTCGATGCTGCTCGCACCGAAATCCATCTGCGCCAGAACGGTGCCGATCTCGACGGCGCGATCTCCGTGCAGGACGCCAATACGGCGATCAAGGACTGGCCGCAGATCTTCCCGAAATTGTCGGCGAGCATCGATCTGACCGTCGCCGGCAAGGCCGGCCTGATCGACGGAAGCGACCGGAACGGCCTCAATGGCTCCACCGGCGACCTGCGCCGCATCGTCGCCGACATCGGCGACGGCAAGGTGATGACGCTCACCGGCCCCTTCTCCTTTGACGAGCAGGGCTTCCTCTCCGGAAAATTCAAGCTGGAGATCGAACAGCTCGGCCCCTGGGGCGACAGCCTGAAACAGGCCTTTCCGGATATCGCCTCGACCGTCAACACGGCGACGAAGCTCTTGAAGGCGCTTGCCGGCGGCGGCGACAAGGTCTCCGTCGATCTCGTCGTCGATCGCGGCAATGCCACCGTCAGCGGTTTCATCCCACTCGGCCGGATTCCGCCGATCTGATGCATCTCGCCCAAAAGTGTGCAGCGGTCTTGGGATAACGGGATGCATAGGAAAAGGCCTGAAGCGCCTCGCATGATTCCGGTTCGACGCGAGGCTCTTTACGCTATTCGCTTGATGAAGAAGACTTCCGGGACCGATTGCAGGCCGGGCAATTCGATCGAGCCGGTTTCGGAAAATCCGTTGCGGCGATGCCAGTCCTGAGGCCGGCTTTCATCGCATTCGCTCGACGTCATCAGCAGGCGGGCGCCATCGCCGCGCATGGCGTCTTCCCAGGCAAGAAACAGCGCCGTTCCAACGCCGGACCGGCGGTGTCCGGGCAGGACGCGGATCATTTCCATATAGGGAACCCTGCCCCAGAAGCGGGAGAAGCGAAGGAAACCGACGATCTCATCGGCCTCCCTGGCAACCAGATATTCGCCGAGCGCGACGCAGCGCGATACCCACGCTTCACCGGCACTGGCATCCTCGCGCGCCAGCCAGTCGATATCTGCCTGGCCGGCGCTTACGACCTCCACCATCGCGGCGATTACTTCTTGTCCAGAGCGTGGCGGCCGAAATCCGGCGCGTCGACATCCTGGCCAGCCTGGACGATCGAACGGCGGATGGCGCGAGTGCGGGTGAAGAGTTCGAATATCTTGTCGCCCTCGCCCCAGCGGATGGCGCGCTGCAGATAGGCGAGATCCTCCGAAAAGCGCGCCAGCATTTCGAGGATCGCATCGCGGTTGTGCAGGCAGACATCGCGCCACATGGTCGGGTCGGAGGCAGCAAGGCGGGTGAAATCGCGAAAGCCGGAGGCGGAATATTTGATGACCTCAGACTCCGTCACCGTCTCGAGATCGTCGGCCGTGCCGACGATATTGTAAGCGATGATATGCGGCAGGTGCGAGACGATGGCGAGCACCTTGTCGTGATGCTCGGCATCCATCTCGTCGACCTTCGAGCCCAGCGCTTCCCAGAAGCTGCGCAGCCGCTTCAGCGCCGCCTCGTCGGTGCCGGCGACCGGCGTGAAGATGCACCAGCGGCCTTCGAAGAGGCCGGGAAAGCCGGCATCCGGGCCGGATTTTTCGGTGCCGGCCAGCGGATGGCCGGGGATAAAATGCACATTATCAGGCATATGCGGCAGCATCTGCGCAATGACAGAAGCCTTTGTCGAACCGACATCGGTGACGATCGCCCCGGGCTTCAGGTTTCCCGAGATCTCCTTCGCCACGCTTTCCGAAGCGCCGACCGGCACCGAGACGATCACCAGATCGGCATCCGTGACGGCATCCTGCGACAACGTCGTATAGCGATCGCCGAGGCCGAGTTCTTCGGCGCGCTTCAGCGTATCGGGGCTGCGCGTAGCGACGACGATCTCCCTTGCAAGACCAAGCCGCCTGATGTCATAGGCGAGCGAAGAGCCGATCAGGCCGATGCCGATCAGCGCGATACGATCGAACTGCACGCTCATCGCTGATGACCCATGAATTCGGTGAGCG
Source organism: Rhizobium changzhiense (assembly GCF_013087625.1). NCBI lineage: Bacteria > Pseudomonadati > Pseudomonadota > Alphaproteobacteria > Hyphomicrobiales > Rhizobiaceae > Rhizobium > Rhizobium changzhiense. The sequence goes on along the minus strand of NZ_JABFCQ010000005.1, from coordinate 459,722 downwards.
CGGCAATCACGCCGCGATTGGCCTCCTCGGGGCCGATGCTCATGCGCAGCGCATTGGCGAAGCCATAACCGCGCACGGCGCGCAGGATGTAGCCGCGGCTCGTCAGCAAATCGTCGGCATCCGCGGCGCGCTTGCCGTCGATCTCCGGGAAATGGATGAGGACGAAATTGGCAACGGACGGCGTCACCTTCAGCCCGATCGCTTCGAGCGCCTGGGTTAGTGTCTCCACCCACATCTGGTTGAAGGAGACGGCCTGCTGGATGAAGACCTGGTCGCGGATGGCAGCGGCGGCGGCGGCGATTGCCGGTGCGTTCAAGTTGAACGGCGCGCGCACGCGGTTCAACGCGTCGACGATCTCGGCCGGCGCATACATCCAGCCGACGCGTAGCGCCGCAAGACCGTAGGCCTTCGAGAAGGTGCGGGTCATCACCACATTGGCATTGGAGGACACGACCTCGATGCCGGCTTCATAATCGTTGCGGCGCACATATTCGGCGTAAGCCGCATCGAGCACCAGGACGACATGTTTCGGCAGTCCGGCCTGCAGGCGGCGGATCTCGCTGACGGAAACATAGGTGCCGGTCGGATTGCCGGGATTGGCGATGAAGACGATCTTCGTCTTCTCCGTCACCGCCGCAAGGATGGCATCGACATCGACGGTATAGTCCTTCTCCTTGACGACGACAGGCGTGGCGCCTGCGCCCAGGATCTGGATCTTGTAGACGAGGAAGCCGTGCTCGGTGATGATGCCCTCGTCGCCAGCGCCGAGATAGACATGGCACAGCAGGCCGAGCAGCTCGTCCGAACCGTTGCCGCAGAGGATGTTTGCCGAATTGAGGCCGTGCACGGCAGCGATCGCCTCGCGCAGTTCGATCGCCTGCCCGTCAGGATAACGCCCCAGATTGTCGGCAACCGTCTTGAAGGCCTCGATTGCCTTCGGGCTGGCGCCGAGCGGCGTTTCGTTGGACGAGAGCTTGTAGACACGGGCAACACCCGGCGCATGTTCCTTGCCCGGCACATAGGCTGCGATATCGAGAATACCGGGACGCGGAACGGGTTTGCTCATCTCAACGCTCATGGTTCGACCTTGGAATTGCCGGTAAATCCGGGCTGAAAAACACCAAGTGGCATTAAAGCGGAATGCGATTGTTGTCGAGAGCTATGGGCGTGACACAAGCAGTTGGAGACCATCGGGAGCGACGTCATCTACTACGTGTGGTCGGCACGCCGTGCGGTGCGAGAACCGGCACGAAGACGCGGCGGGAGGCCCGCGCCGCAACCGGCAGCCCCTGATACAGCCGCTTCTGCGCTTCGACGATGATGACGCCCGAGAAGGCCGGCCAAAGCGTTCGGCCGATCCGCTCGAAGGCGCGCCGCAGGCGCAGGATGGTCCTGAGCTTCGAGGGCGGGAAGAACAGCGCTTCAGCCGTCGCGCCCGGCGTGAAATTCGTCTCGCGCAGCAGATTTGTCAGCTGACCGCGGGAATAGGGCCGGCCCGAACCGAAGGGCGTATGCTCCATGCGTGCCCAGACGCCGCGCCGGTTCGGCACGACGATGACCAGCCGTCCGCCCGGCGCCAGCACCCGCCAGAGCTCCTTCAGCGTCTCGCGCGGGCTTTCGGCAAATTCCAGCGAATGCACCATCAGCACCCGGTCGATCGACGAATCCGGCAGCGGCAGTTCCTCGTCGAAAATCAGCGCCGTCGTCGAAAGCGAGCCCATCGGCCAGTTCACCGCGCCCTGCCCGGCCGGCATGAAGGCGAAGGTGCGCTCGGTATCGGCCTGGAAGCGATCGAGGAAGGGCACGGCATAACCGATACCGACCAGGCGCTCCTGCGGCAGCCGCACCCAGAGCGAGGACAGCGCCATGGCGATCGACTGCTCGGCAAGACGTCCGAGCTCGGAATGATAGAACTGGCGTAAGTCGACGATATCGGCGTGCATCGCGACAAATGTTATCAGCGGGCGGTTGGACTTCAAGGCCGGAACCTCTACATTTCCGCGAGACTCCTGGGATAAGGGATTATTGAACGATGAAACCTTTGGAATTAGACGTTTTTCTCTGCCGCACCGACAATTTCGGCGTTCTCGTGCACGATCCGGAGACAGGCTTTACCGCGGCGATCGATGCGCCGGAGGAGGCGCCGATCCTGGAGGCGGCGACACGTCGCGGCTGGAAAATCACCCATATCTTCACCACGCATCATCACACCGACCATGTCACGGCCAACCTGGCGCTGAAGGAACAGTTCGGCTGCGAGATCATCGGCCCGATCAACGAGGCCATTGCCATTCCCGGTCTCGATCGGACGATGGCCGATAGCGACAGCTTCCTTTTTGGCGACCACACGGTCAACGTCATCGAGACGCCCGGCCACACCGCAGGCCACATCTGCTATCACTTCGTCGATGACAAACTGCTGTTTGCCGCCGACACGCTGTTTGCGCTCGGCTGCGGCCGGCTGTTCGAACGCCCGGCCGCCGATATGTGGCATTCCCTGCAGAAACTCGCCGTGCTGCCCGATGAGACCGCCATCTATTTCGGCCATGAATACACATTGTCCAATGCCCGCTTCGCGCTGACCATCGATCCCGACAATGAGCGACTGAAGCACCGCGCCGCCGAGATCGAGGCCTTGCGCGCCGACGGCAAATTCACCATCCCGACGACGCTGGGGCTGGAAAAGGAAACCAACCCGTTTCTGCGCGCCGCCGATCCGGCGATCCGCCGCAATCTGCTGATGGAAGGCAAGACCAACGAGGAAGTCTTCGCAGAGATCCGCAAGCGCAAGGACCATTTCTGATGTCGCCTGAGGACATCATCCGCGAACTCGGCATGCAGCCGCATCCCGAAGGTGGCTGGTACGTGCAGACATTCCGCGATACGGCGGGCGGAGAACGCGGCCATTCGACGGCGATCTATTATCTGCTGAGCAGGGGGCAGTGTTCGCACTGGCATCGTGTCCATGACGCAGCCGAGATCTGGCATTATTACGCCGGCGCGCCGCTCTCGCTGCACCGGTCGGAAGACGGAACGGCAAGCGAGACCCTGACGCTCGGAACGAATCTTCCTGCCGGCGAACGGCCGCAGGCGATCATTCCCGCCAATTGGTGGCAATCGGCCGAGTCCCTCGGCGATTTCACCCTGGTCGGCTGCACCGTCTCGCCCGGCTTCGAATTTTCGAGCTTCGAGATGGCGCCGCCCGGTTGGAAGCCCGGCGGTTAGAGCATGATGCCGAAAAGTGTGAGCGGTTTTCGGGCGACATCATGCTCCAACTATCTAATTTAGAACAGGATTCAGATTTTAGGCCGACCGGGCCTAAAATCTGAATCCTGTTCTAAGGCCTATGCTGCAGCCGCAGGCTGCGCAGGAGTTTTGCCGCGAAACATGTCCTGAGCGGCGAGCACCGCCCCGCCGGTGACGAGCAGGCAGGCGAGAGCAATGCGCCAGCTCGGCTCGGCAAATCCGAACAGCACCAGAATAAGCGTCGAAAGCAGAGGTGCTGCATAACTTGCCGCGCCGAGAATTTGGATATCGCCGTTCTTGACGCCGTAATCCCACGCGTAGAAGGCAGCACCGACCGGAAAGAGCCCGAGCCCGGCGACGGCGACCCATTCGAAAACCGTTTCCGGCCAGACGGTCGTCTCAAGGCCGAGATGGCAGAAGAGCGACAGCATGGAGGTTGCAAGGCAGAAGCCGGTGACGACGTCCGTGGAGACGGCGTCGAAACGCCGCGTCAGCAGCGAATAGCCGGACCATGTGAAGGCGCAGAGAAAAGCAGCGCCGTAACCAATGGCATAGGCGCCGTCGAAATCGATGCCGTTGCGGCTAACGATCAGGAAGGTGCCGCAAAGCCCGGCAAGCGCACCTGCCACATGATACCAGCGCAGCCGTTCGCCCGGCAGCAGCGCCGAACCGACGACGATCAGCAGCGGCCAGAGATAGGCGATCAGCCCCGCCTCCACCGCCGGCGCGTTCCGGAGCGCGGTAAAATAGAGGAAGTGATAACCGAACAGCCCGGCAATGCCGGTTATCCAGACCTTGGCCGGCTGCTTCAGCAGCGCCAGCCGCGAGGGATCGAGGGTCAGCACGACGAGGCCGGGAATGCTGCCGATCGCAAAGCAGACGGCCGAAAGCTGGAACGGCGGCATCTTGCCGGAAGCGGCCGTGAACAACGCCAGGAACGACCACATCAGAATGGCCGTAAAACCGATCAACGTCGCGCGAAGCTTCACCTGTCCCCTTTCACGGAGGCAGAAGCCCCGTCAGCTGTTGCTGCCGTATTTGACGGCAGTGATCGTCACCATTCCATATTCGGTTGGAATGCGCACATAGACAGGAGCGTATACATTTGCCGCGTCCGACTTGGCAAACCAGATTTCCATGCGGTTGCTCTTGCTGAGATAGTCGATGTCCTTGCGGCCTTTCTTGTAGCCCGAGCGTGGCACGAAGCGCACGCTGCAAACGGTCGCCTTGCCCTTGAAGCCATTGGTGGAAAAATCCTCGTCGCCTTTCGGCGACAGCACCAGATCCATGCGCGTCTCGCCGTCGAAGATCGGCAGCGTCTGCGAGCAGACCTTGGTATCGCCGGTGAAGACCAGACCGGAGATCGGATCGAGCACCGAGCGCATGTCGCGCGGCGTGACGTCGATCCAGTTCTTCGGACGCTTCGGCATCGGTGTCGTCGTCGCCGAAATGATGTTGCCGTTGCGGTAGCTGACCTCGTAGACGCGGGCCTTCCTCTTGCCGCTCTTGTAGTAGAGCGAATATTTCAACGCCTGCAGCCTGTTCTTGCGCACGACGCCGGTGACACTGGTCTTGGCCGAAATCGTCGTGACGAGATCGGCAAGACCCGCAGAATTGATGTCGCCGGCGATCTTGTAGCTGTGATCGTCCTCGATCTGCGTCAGGAACGCGGCACGCGCGATCGGCAGGCCGGCGAGCGCCACCCGGTATTCCGTCCGATGCTGGATTTCGGCCGCCGATGCCGGTATGGCAAGAAGTGCGGCGATGGCCGAAATGAAAATCCGTCTGCCCGAATGAGCCATGGAAAAAAGCCTTGTCTTGCTGCGCGCCGGCAGGCCTTGCTGAGCGCTCTATACTCCTGCCGTGAAGGGAAGAAAACAGCAGCTTTTTGACAGAATTGCGGGAAAGGCCAAGGTTTGGCTTGACGCGAGCAGCCTGTCTGACTATAGAACCGCAACTTTCCAATCATGCCCGTTGGATTGCGCGCCTGGCTTTGCCGGGAATGGCAATTTGATGGCCCGAGAAAAACAAGAATAGGTGTTCCATGTCCCGCGTGTGCGAATTGACCGGCAAGGCCGTCCTGACTGGTAACAATGTCAGCCATGCCAACAACAAGACCAAGCGCCGGTTCCTGCCGAACCTGTGCCAGGTAACGCTGATTTCCGACGCTCTCAACCAGCGTTATCGTCTTCGCGTTTCGGCTGCCGCTCTTCGCTCCGTCGAGCATCGTGGCGGCCTCGATGCCTTCCTGCTGAAGGCCAGCGAAAACGAACTGTCGATGCGCGCGCGCCTGCTGCGCCGTCAGATCGCCAAGAAGACCGCTGAAGCCGCTGCTGCGTAAGCTTCTGCCCTTCTTTCATACGGCTTCAAAAGGCTTGAACGGATAATACCGGACAAGCCTTTTGCTTTGCCGGTTTGCTCCTCCAACTGGTGGCATCACCCAGGATAAAAAAATGCTGAAGAACCGCTATACCATTGCCTATGTCGCGCTGATGACGCTCGTCGTCGTCGCCTCCAACTTCCTCGTCCAGTTTCCCCTGAACGCCGAAGTCGCCGGCATCAACCTTGCCGACATCCTGACCTGGGGCGCTTTCTCCTATCCGATCGCCTTCCTGATCACCGATCTGACCAACCGCCAGTTCGGCCCGCAGGCAGCCCGCAAGGTTGTCTTTGCCGGCTTCGTCGTCGGCGTGACGCTATCCTTCTTCACCTCGGTGCCGCGCATCGCGATCGCCTCCGGCTCGGCCTATCTCGCCGGCCAACTGCTCGATATCGCCGTCTTCAACCGCCTTCGCCGCCAGGCCTGGTGGCGCGCGCCGCTGGTCGGTTCGCTGATCGGCTCGGCGCTCGATACGGTGATGTTCTTCTCGCTGTCCTTCGCCGCGTTCTTCGTCTTCCTCGGCCCGAACGATCCCTTTGCGCTGGAAGCAGCCCCCATCCTCGGCGTCTTCGCCACCGAGGCTCCGCGCTGGATTTCCTGGGCGATCGGCGATTTCGCCGTGAAGATGATCGTCGGCCTCGTCATGCTGCTGCCTTATGGCGCGCTGATGAATGTGCTGCGGCCGATGCAGGCTGCTCGCGCCAGCTAATTGAAGCTACGGACGCCGCCGGACCGCGCCGGCGGCGATGGCTGGATGCAGCAGCACCTCTGCTGTCAGATCGTCGATATCACGCGATGAATCGAGCCGCAGCACCGGCGCCGTCTGTGTTGCCAGCCATTGCTCATGTGCCGCAAGGCTGCGGCGTTCGGGACCGGCCGTATCGTAGCTGGCCGCCCATTCCAGGAATTCCCCGCTCTTTACGGCCATGTCGCCGCCGGGCCTGATTCTGTTTCCGTATCGGGCAAGCTCCCGCGCAAGGATGCGCGCCATTCTAAGCTCCGGGTCTATCCTGAGGAACACGATCAGATCGTAGAGCGGCTCAATCGGCCTCCCCCATTTGAGCGCCGATCCGGAAAGTAGCCAGCCTTCGTGCCGCGCCACCTCATCGAGGAGCAGCCCCATGCGCTCGTCGGCCTCCCTCGGCGTCGTGAACGGCGGATCGGTCGGCAACCAGAAGAAATCGTCGGTGTCGAGATGGGCGATATCGAGCTTTTCGGCGAGCGCACGGCCGAGCGATGTCGTGCCGGAACCGGACGCGCCCATGACATGGATATGCACCATGATTTTCCTCCGATAGCTGCTTTAGAACAAAGGCTCAAGCCGGCCGGCTGCGGTTCAATCCGATAGCCAAAGCTTGTGACATCAGTCTGACGCAGCCTGCTTCACACTGTCGGAAAGCCGGAATTCCAGCATCAGATTGCGCTGCAGGATCGAATGATTGTCGTCCGATACCAGGATGATATGGGTCATGCCGTCGGCGGCCTGGAAAGCATCGAGCCCTTCCATATTGTCGATCTGCGAGTTGAAATTGCCTTCCAGCAGCAATTCGCCGTCAACGACAGCGCCGGGCCTGATGTCGGCGCCCTTGATGCGCCGAAGGCGCATGCCGATGCCTTCGGCCATGTTGAAGCGGCGCTCCAGCAGCAGCAGGTCGCCGTCCGGCAGGAAGGCGCCGTCGGTGATGTCGAAGCTGCCGTCCCGCTTGACCGAGAAACGCCCTTTCAGCGGCCCGCTGAGAATGGCCGCCAGCCGATTGCCGTCACTGTCGAGACCGCGTTCGGAGACGACGACTACGCCGCCCCGCAGCGGGCTTGATGCCGGCGCCACGGTGATCGTTTCGATGCCGCGGTTGTCGTCCAGCATCTTTCGCGGGATGAGGATCGGCAAAGTGGCGATCGCTCCCGAGTCGGCAAAGCCAGGATCGGGATAGACATCGACGCGATGAGCCTGCTCGAAGGAGACCAGGATCCGGTCGCCGTCAAGCGCCAGGCCTTCGGCATCCATATGTCCCTTGCCTTCGAAGCTACGCCCGGCGCTGTTCTTCATCGGCGTGATCTCGACATACGAAAGGCCGGAAAGCCTGCCCTTGACGTCGCGCTCGATGCTGCCGGTCAGCCACTGGCCGGTATCGAGCACGACGACGAAATGTTTTTGGTCCGGCCGGAAACGGATGGAGGAGAGCGAGCCGAATAGCGCTCTGCTGGAGACCATCTCCAGCCCGCCGAGAAATTCCAGCGATCCGAATTGCGTCTCTGAAGAGCCGATCCTGAAATCGGAGATTTGCCGGCTAATGACCGGCACCTCGTCGCCGGCCCATGACGAGGAAGCGCCGGCTGCGATGCAGAGAGCGATCGACGCCGCACGGCAGAGGCGCTTGACCGTCATTCTTCCAGCAGCGTCAGCCGGCACGGCGTATCCGGCCGCCGCGCGGCTGGACGGATTGGTCCTCGAACAGTGAGGCAAGCTGCTCGGTCATCGCACCGGCAAGCTCGTCCGCATCGACGATCGTCACGGCGCGGCGATAGTAGCGCGTCACGTCGTGGCCGATGCCGATCGCCAGCAGTTCGACAGGCGAGCGCGTCTCGATCCGTTCGATGACGGCGCGCAGGTGCCGCTCCAGATAATTGCCCGGATTGACCGACAGCGTCGAATCGTCCACCGGCGCCCCGTCCGAGATCATCATCAGGATGCGGCGCTGCTCGCGGCGCGCGAGCAGGCGATTATGCGCCCAGATCAGCGCCTCGCCGTCGATATTTTCCTTGAGCAGGCCCTCGCGCATCATCAGCCCGAGATTGGCGCGCGCGCGCCGCCACGGCGCGTCGGCCGACTTGTAGATGATATGACGCAGGTCGTTGAGGCGGCCCGGTGTCTGCGGCTTGCCGCCGGCAAGCCAGTTTTCACGCGCCTGCCCGCCCTTCCAGGCTTTGGTCGTAAAGCCCAGGATCTCGACCTTGACGCCGCAGCGCTCCAGCGTGCGGGCGAGAATGTCGGCACAGGTGGCGGCAACCGTGATCGGCCGGCCGCGCATCGAGCCGGAATTGTCGATGAGCAGGGTAACGACGGTATCGCGGAACTGGGTGTCGCGCTCCATCTTGAAGGAGAGCGCCTGCATCGGATCGATGATGATACGCTGCAGCCGGGCCGGATCGAGATAGCCCTCTTCCAGGTCGAAATCCCAGGAGCGGTTCTGCTGCGCCATCAGGCGCCGCTGCAGCCGGTTGGCGAGACGACCGACGGCGCCCTGGAGATGCGCCAGCTGCTTGTCGAGGAAGGCGCGCAGGCGCTCCAGCTCGGCGGCGTCGCAAAGTTCCTCGGCGGTGATGATCTCGTCGAACTCTTCGGTAAAGACGTGATAATCGACCTTCTCGTTGAAATCGGCAAAAGGCGTGTTCGGCCGGCGGGTCTCGCCCGGCGTTTCCGAATCGTCCTCACCCTCTTCCATCATGTCGTCGTCGGAGATTTCGGCGCCTTCGGTCTCGCCGTCCTCCATCTGCTCGTCGGCGACCTCGCTGTCCTCGACGGGGGCGGCATCGGTGCCGGCATCCTCGTCGACCTCGTCCTGGTCCTGTTCGTCGCCGCTCGGCTGGTCTTCCTGCTCCGACTGGTCGTCATTGTCGGCGTCGCTGTCATCGTCGCCGTACTCCTCGGCCATTTCCATGGCCGACAGCATGTTGCGGATGACCTTGGCGAAGGCCTGCTGGTCGTTGATCGCGTTCGACAGGTTGTCGAGTTCGGACCCTGCCTTGTCCTCGATAAAGTCGCGCCAAAGGTCGAGCACCTTGCCGGCGGAGGCCGGCGGGCGCTGGCCGGTCAGCTTCTCGCGCACCATCATCGCAACCGCTTCGCCGACCGGTGCGTCTTCCTGGCGCTCGATGCCGGTGAAATTCGCCTTGGAATATTTCTCTTCCGTCATGGAGCGCAGGTTCGACGCCATGCCCTCCATGCGCAGCGCGCCGATCGATTCGACGCGCGCCTGCTCGACCACATCGAAGATCGCCCGGGCATCCGAGCCCTGCGGCGCCATCGTCGCATGCACCCTCTCGTCATGGCAGGCAAGCCGCAGCGCCATCGAATCGCCAAGGCCGCGAGTGACCGCCAGCTCATGCGCGGTCGGCCGCTTGGAAAGTTCCGGCAGCCGAATGCGCTCGCCGGTCATCCCCGGCCGTTCATTGGCGAAGGTCACCTCGACATCGCCGTCGCCGGCGATCGAGCGCACGCAGCCGGTTATCGCCCGGCGCAATGGCTCGACGTCGACGGGCGCACCGGGCTTTGCTTTCGAATTGTCACCGCGAGCTGCCATGATCGGTCGGTCTCAAGCTCCGAGAACGATATTGGCGGCACTTTCCTTCAGCTCGACGCCGAAGGCACGCTGATAGTGCTCGGCGACCAGCGGGCGTTCCAACTCGTCGCACTTGTTGAGGAAGGTGACGCGGAAGGCAAAGGCAAGGTCGCCGAAGATTTCAGCATTCTCGGCCCAGGTGATGACGGTACGCGGGCTCATCACGGTCGAGAGATCGCCGTTCATGAAGGCAGCGCGCGTCAGGTCGGCGACGCGCACCATCTTCGAAACCGTCTCGCGGCCGTTCTTGTCACTGCCGAAGCTCTTCACCTTGGCGGCGACGATATTCACTTCGTGATCATGCGGCAGGTAGTTCAGTGTGGTGACGATCGACCAGCGGTCCATCTGCGCCTGGTTGATCTGCTGCGTGCCGTGATAGAGGCCGGTGGTGTCGCCGAGGCCGATCGTATTTGCGGTCGCAAACAGGCGGAAGGCCGGGTGCGGCCGAATGACGCGGCTCTGGTCGAGCAGCGTCAGGCGGCCGGAGGATTCGAGCACGCGCTGGATGACGAACATCACATCAGGACGGCCGGCATCATATTCGTCGAAGACGAGCGCGACATTGTGCTGATAGGCCCAGGGCAGGATGCCGTCCTTGAATTCGGTGATCTGCAGCCCGTCCTTGACGACGATCGCATCCTTGCCGACGAGATCGATACGGCTGACATGGCTGTCGAGGTTGATGCGCACGCAAGGCCAGTTGAGCCGCGCGGCCACCTGCTCGATATGCGAGGACTTGCCCGTGCCGTGATAACCGGAGATCATCACGCGGCGGTTATGGGCGAAGCCTGCGAGAATGGCGAGCGTCGTGTCGCGGTCGAACAGGTAGTCGGTATCGAGGTCCGGCACATAAGCGTCGCCCTTGCTGTAGGCGGGAACGCGGATGTCGGAATCGATGCCAAAGGCCTCGCGAACCGAAACGGTGGTATCGGGCAGTTCGGAAATATCAAGGTCGATCTTGCTCATCATGTCTCCAAGGCGGGTGATGCCACCCGGCCATACTGTCTCAGGCCATGTCGCAACCGTGACGCCGCGTTTTTTATTCCGCGCCCGTCCAGGTCGGAACGTCGGCGATGCTTCTCCGGGACTGAAACGAAACCTCGGCGGGATAATGACCGCGTGCGAGCATTCTTGAAAGAGTCCCGGACAAGAAACGCCGCGTCCGGAAGGTCGGCGGAGGCGATGTCGGGAAAACGCACAAATATGAGCCGCGTTTGCCTGCGGCCTCAGCCGATTTGGACCATACCCGATTGAAGCCCAAGAGCAAGGACGGGAATTAACAAAAACCGTTCTGCTTCAACAATTGATAGGCCTGGATGACGGCGCGGAAACGCTCCTCCGAGCCGCGGTCGCCGCCATTGGCATCCGGATGGTGTTTCTTCACCAGTTCCTTGTAGCGGCTCTTGATCTCCGCCGACGTCGCATTGGCGTCGAGGCCCATCGTTTCGAAGGCCTTGCTTTCCAGAGATTTCAGCTTGCGCGCCTGCGGAAAACGCGGCCCGCTGCCCTTACCGCCTTCCTTGACGAAGCCGAAGGGATCGCGAACGCGGGTATAGGCGCCGGAGCGGATCTCCGAATGCAGCGGACTGTCCTTCGCCGCCTTGTTGACGCCGACCGTCCATGTCGGCCGATGGCCGGTAATCGCCTCTTTCTGGTAACGCGCGATCTCGCCGTCCGAAAGACCGGAGAAATAATTGTAGCCCTTGTTGTATTCCTTGACGTGCTCGAAGCAGAACAAGAAGAACTGGCCTTCCGCATTGCGGCCGACGGGAGCGCGATGCGCCCCCTTCTTGTCGCACCCGTCCCATTGACAGGTAGGCGGCGCCTGCTCTGTCTCCGGCTCGCGTTTGCGGCGTGTACGGATGCGATCGAAATATTTGGAATCAAGTCTCATGACGGCGCTAATTATGGGGCTGTCGCGAAGCGACAACAAGAATTGACAAACGGGAATGTTGCAGGCTTGGTAGGTACCCTTTTCGCGAACCAGCAAGACCGGATGATGACCCTGCGAACCCGCATCGAAGAAAAACTTGTCGAAGCCTTCGCGCCCGAACGCGTAAGCGTCATCGACGAAAGCCATCTGCATGCCGGCCACCAACCTGATATCACCGGCACCGGCGAAACCCATATGCGAGTGAGGATCGTTTCCGGAAAATTCGCCGGCATGTCGCGGCTGGCGCGCCACCGGGCAATCACCGACCTGTTGAAACCGGAGCTCGATGCCGGCCTGCATGCGCTGGCTGTCGAACCGGCAGCACCCGGCGAACCGACCCGCTGGTAGCGGCACGCAACCCATATGGGCATTGGCCGTCTAAGATCCAAGCAAAATCAGGCTGGCTTTGCGCCGTCTTCCCCGGCCGGACGGATGCGCAGCTTGGTGATGCGGTTCTTCTCCCGCTTCATGACGATGAAACGCTTGCCGTAGAAGGTGAAGGCCTGTCGCTCTTCCGGGATGGTCATCGATTCGTGGATGACGAGGCCGGCGATCGTCGTCGCCTCCTCATCGGGCAGGTTCCAGTCGAGCGCTCGGTTCAGGTCGCGGATCGGCACACCGCCGTCGACGACGACGGAACCGTCGGCCTCCTGGCGCACGCCCTGTATCTCGATATCGTGCTCGTCGGAAATGTCGCCGACGATTTCCTCGAGAATATCCTCCAGCGTGACGATGCCCTGCACCTCGCCATATTCGTCGACGACGACGGCGAAATGCTGCTTGCGCCGCAGGAAGGCGTTGAGCTGGTCCTCGAGGTTGGTGCTGTCGGGCACGAACCACGGCTTCTGCGCGATCTTCACGATATCGAGGTTCTGCGGCTCCATGTTGGGTTCGGCAAGCGCGCGCAGCAGATCCTTGGCGTGGACGACGCCGATGATGTTGTCGATCGTGCCGCGCCGCAACGGCATGCGCGTATAGGGGCTTTCGAGGATGACGCGTACCACGGCTTCCGGCGGATCGTCGGCGTTGATCGCCCGCATCGCGGTGCGGTGGACCATGATGTCGGACAGTTCCAGCTCACCGAGATCGAGTACGCCGCCGAGCCGGTCCCGGTCGGCCTTCACCACCGATCCCTCGCGGTGCAAGAGGTCGACGGCGCCGCGCAGCTCCTCATGTGCCGTTAGCATCGACATCTCCCGCGAGAGATTGATGCCGAACAACGAAAGGATCCGGCGCACGATCGCGTTGACGAAAGAGGAAACCGGGCCGACGACGAGGACGAAAAGCCTGGCTGGAAATGCGACGGCGAGCGCGAAGCGCTCAGGCCTAGAAATCGCCCAGCTCTTCGGCAGCACTTCCGCGAAGATGACCAGGATAACAGTCATGGCCAGCGTCGCCAGCGCCACGCCGGAACTGCCGAACAGCCCGAGGAAGAGGCTGGTGGCGATCGAAGAGGACAGAATGTTGGCGAGATTGTTGCCGATGAGCAGTGCGCCGATCAGCCGGTCGCGTCGCTCGATCAACTGCCGGACGAGGCCGGCACGTTCGTCGCCGTTGACCTCGAGCGTATGGATACGGCTGCGCGAAACGGCGGTCAACGCAGTCTCGGAGCCGGAAAAGAAGGCGGACATGAGCACCAGCGCCGTGATCGAAAGGATCTCCGGCCAGTATGTCGAAAGAAATGCCAGAGCGCCTTCGACCGACATCAGGGATGTTTTTCCCGGAGAAAGCTGATCACTTCGGACGCCGGAACGTCGTCGGCGACGAAGGACTGGCCGATGCCGCGTGTCAGGATGAAGGTGAGCTTGCCGCTCTTGACCTTCTTGTCCTGCGCGATCGCGTCCATCAGCGATTCCGCCGGCGGCAGGTCGCCCGGAATCTCGGACATGCGGGTCGGCAGGCCGACCTCCTTCAGATGCCGCCCGACGCGGCGCGCATCGTCGGGACTTGCGAGGTTCATTCGTGCGGAGAATTCGTGCGCCAGCACCATACCGATCGAAACGCCCTCGCCATGCACGAGGCGGGAACTGTCATAGGCGGTCGCCGCTTCCAGCGCGTGGCCGAAGGTATGGCCGAGATTGAGCAGCGCCCGCTGGCCATTTTCACGCTCGTCGGCAACGACGACATCGGCCTTCGCCTGGCAACTGGTGGCGATCGCCTCGATGCGCGCGGAGCCGCCTGCAAAAACCGACTTCCAGTTCGCTTCCAGCCAGGCGAAGAAATGCGGCTTGTCGATCAGTCCGTATTTGGCGACTTCGGCGTAACCTGCGCGGAATTCGCGCTCGCTCAGCGAATTCAGCACATCCGTGTCGGCCAGAACCAGGTCCGGCTGATGGAAGACGCCGATCAGATTCTTGCCGTGGCGGGAATTGATGCCGGTCTTGCCGCCGACGGAGGAATCGACCTGCGACAGCAGCGAGGTCGGCACCTGGACGAAGCGCACGCCGCGACGGACGATGCCGGCCGCAAATCCGGAAAGATCGCCGATGACGCCGCCACCGAGCGCGATGACGTAATCATTCCGCTCGACGCGCGCCTCAAGCACCTTGTCGCAGGCCGTCATCAGATGTTCGAAGCTCTTGGTCTTCTCGCCGGCCGGCAGGACGACCTCAGCCGAGGCGATACCCGCTTCATCCAGACTTGCGACGAGGGCCTTGAGATAGAGCGGAGCGACATTTTCGTCGGTGACAATAGCCGCCTTGCGGCCCTTGAGGCGGGTGGCGATCTCGGCGCCGGCCCGCGCAATCAACCCCGGCCCGATCAGGATGTCGTAGGCGCGCTCGCCGAGCGGCACATGCACCGTTCGGATGGCGGAGGCGGAGGTTATCGCATTCATGACGCTGCACTTTCCTTCTGAGCTTCGATCACGGCCTGTAAGACCTCGTCGGCCATGATTTCCTTGCGCACGTCGCGCGAGAGCACGGTGAGATCGGCCTGCGCATAGATCGGATAACGCGCATTCATCAGGCCCTCGAGCGTCTGCTTCGGATTTTCGGTCTTGAGCAACGGCCGCGTATCGCGCTTCGCAACCCGGTCCCAGAGCACGTCGAGATCGGCCTTGAGCCAGACGGAAAGGCCGCCCTTCTTGATATGCTTGCGCGTCCGGCCGTTGATGAAGGCGCCGCCTCCGGTGGAGACGACACGCGGCCCGCTCTTCAGCAGCCGCTTGATCACCCGCGCTTCCAGCGCCCGGAACTCCTGCTCGCCATAGGCGGCGAAAAGCTCGGCGATCGTCATGCGCGAAACCCGCTCGATCTCGAGATCGCTGTCGATGAAGGGAATGGCGAGCTGGCTGGCGACGATGCGCCCGACGGAGGATTTGCCGGCGCCCATCAGGCCGACAAGGATCAGATTGCGTGAACCGAGCGCGGCGCGAGCTCTGTCTTTCAAGCTGTCAGCAACGGTCAGCAGTTGTTCACTCATCGGTCCATTCACACTTTGTTTGCAAACGGTATCGACAAATGCAGGTGGAGCGTCAAGTCGCAGGCAAGGGAATCATGGCTTGAATACCGCTTCTTGCACTTGCAGATAGGCTTCTTATAACAGAAGCAGAGCATGAAGGAGTTGCTGGATGCCGACCCTGTTCCGTTTCCTGTTCGTCTGCGCGATCCTCGCCGGGACGGTCTACGGAGCGATGCTGGCGCTTGTGACCTTCGTGGAGCCGCAGCAGCGCGACGTGACGATCCGCATTCCGTCCGAGCGGGTCAATCCGCCCGCTACGGGCGCCATCGACACGACCAGGAAGTGACCGGCATGGTGGATCTCGGCCGCGTCCACGTGGAATCCTTCCTGGAGATGATGAGCGCCGAGCGCGGTGCTGCCGCCAATACGCTGCAATCCTATGAGCGCGATCTCGACGACGTCCGCTCCTTCCTGACGGAGCGCAGCATACGGCTCACCGAAGCCGCCTCCGCCGATCTCGCCGCCTATCTCTCCTCGCTCGCCCGAAAGGGCTTCAAACCCTCGTCCCAGGCGCGCCGGCTTGCCGCCATGCGGCAATTCTACAAGTTCCTCTATGCCGAGGGTCTGAGGACCGACGACCCCACAGGCATACTCGACGCGCCGAAGAAGGGCCGTCCGCTGCCGAAAACGATGGGCGTCGAAGAGGTCGGCAGGCTGCTTTCGCAGGCAGTGGCCGAGGCGGAAGATGCGGCTCCGGGCCAGCTGCAGCGCCTGCGCATGCTGGCGCTCCTGGAACTGCTCTATGCCACCGGAATGCGGGTCAGTGAACTTGTCTCGCTTCCCGCCCGCGTGCTCGATCAGGAAGGCCGTTTCCTGATGATCCGCGGCAAAGGCAACAAGGAACGGCTGGTGCCGCTGTCGCATTCGGCAATATCGGCGCTCAAATCCTACGGGCGCCTCCTGGCGGCGGAAAATGCAGCAGTGAAGGAGCCACAGGAAAGCCCATGGCTCTTTCCCGCTGCCTCGAAGGAGGGCTATCTGCCGCGCCAGGTTTTCGCCCGCGACCTCAAGAACCTGGCGATCCGCGCCGGCCTGACGCCGTCGCTGATCTCGCCGCATGTCATGCGCCACGCCTTTGCCAGCCACCTGCTTGCCAACGGCGCCGATCTGCGCGTCGTACAGGAACTCCTCGGCCATTCGGACATTTCGACCACACAGATCTACACGCATGTCCTCGAAGAGAGGCTGCAGCAGCTTGTCCAGACGCATCACCCCCTTGCCAAACAGGCGAAAAAGCACGAATAGGACCGGCGACATGGGGCGGAGCCAGGAAAACGCCCCGGGCACAAGGAACGGAAACGCACCTCATGCACAATTATCTCGACTTCGAAAAGCCGATCTCCGACCTCGAAGGCAAGATCATCGAGCTGAAGAAGCTCGCAACGGAAGACGAGAGCATCGACACTAGCGATGAGATCGGCCGGCTGGAGGTTCGCGTCCGCGAGGCGATCGTCGAAATCTATTCCAAGCTCAATCCCTGGCAGAAGACGCAGGTCGCCCGCCATCCGCAGCGCCCGCATTTCGCCGATTACGCCAAGACGCTGTTCCAGGAATTCACGCCGCTCGCCGGCGACCGCAAATTTTCCGAGGATGCCGCGATCCAGGCGGGCCTTGCCCGTTTCCGCGGCCAGCCCGTCGCCGTCATCGGCCAGGAAAAGGGCAACGACACCAAGAGCCGTCTGAAGCATAATTTCGGCAGCCCCCGCCCGGAAGGCTACCGCAAGGCGATCCGCATTCTTGAAATGGCCGATCGTTTCGGCCTGCCGGTGATTTCGCTGGTGGATACGGCAGGCGCCTATCCTGGCGTCGGCGCCGAAGAGCGCGGCCAGGCCGAGGCGATCGCCCGCTCGACGGAAATGTGTCTCGGCGTCAAGGTTCCGCTGGTCTCCGTCGTCATCGGCGAAGGCGGCTCGGGCGGCGCCATCGCCATTGCCACCGGCAACAAGGTCTATATGCTCGAGCATTCGATCTACAGCGTCATCTCGCCGGAAGGCGCCGCCTCCATCCTCTGGCGCGATTCCACCCGCGCCCGGGAAGCGGCGACCAACATGAAGATCACCGCCGAGGACCTGAAAACGCTCGGCGTTATCGACGGCATCATTTCCGAGCCGCTCGGCGGCGCCCATCGCGATCCCGACAGCGTGATAGCGGCAACCGGTGACGTGATCGCCAATGCTCTGGCCGAAATGGCACCCCGCTCCGGCGAGCAACTGCGCAATGACCGCCGCCAGAAATTCCTCGCCATGGGCCGCAATCTCTAACGGACATTCGGCTCTTCGCCGATTGGGGCCAAATCTTGGCCACATTGATGTTATCTGTAGCATTCGCGCTTGCGGGGATGTTCCAAGCACGTCATAGGCTGGTAAGGACTTGTAAAGTATAAACCGTCTATGATTCCGTTTGATGCCTGGACTCCATGGGCGGACCGGGTCGCATTATCTTTATGGGCTAGTTGGGATGCGCATACGTCATTTTGCCTATATCTCCCTCATGGCGCTGGCTCTGTCCGGCTGCAATGACGCGTTGGAAACCGCGCAGGTCGATCTTTCCAAGGTCAAGAACAAGGTCGAGCAGCCGCTTCCCAGCCATATCCTCGCTCAGATGTCCGCCAAGGGCATGGACCGCAATTCGCCGATCATGATCCGCATCTTCAAGGAAGAAGGCGCCATGGAGATCTGGAAGGCGAAGACCGATAACCGTTTCGACAAGATCGCCGATTACAAGATCTGTGCCTGGTCCGGCCGTCTCGGCCCGAAGGTAAAGACCGGCGATCGGCAGGCGCCGGAAGGTTTCTACGACCTGACGCGCGCCAACCTGAACCCCAACTCGAAATATTATCTGGCGATCAACACCGGCTTCCCGAACCGCTACGACGCAGCAAACGGCCGCACCGGTTCCGATCTGATGATCCACGGCGCCTGCTCCTCCTCCGGCTGCTATTCGATGACCGACCAGCAGGTGCTGGAGATCTACGCTTTTGCCCGCGACGCTTTCAAGGGCGGTCAGGCGACAGTGCAGCTGCAGGCTTTCCCCTTCCGCATGACCGCGGAAAACATGGTCAAACATCGCCTCGACAGCAATTACGACTTCTGGAAGATGCTGAAGGTCGGCTACGACAATTTCGAAGTGACGAAGCGCCCGCCCGAGGTGAATGTCTGCGAGAAGAAATACGTCTTCAATCAGCAGATAACCGACGGCGGCGCCTTCAATGCCGCCGGCAAGTGCCCTGCTATGTCGACGCCGCCGGCACTGACGGCGGCTCTCGCCTCCTACGGCAAGACCTACGATGCCGACTATGCCAAGGCGATGAGCAAATTTGACGGCATGGCCTGGTACGATCCCACGGAAGCCGAACGCAAGGCCGTGGTCGCCAAGCTGCGCAAGGGCCGCGAACTTGCTTACGCTCCGACCGGCACCTCGCTGGAGGCCGGCCGCATGGTCAAGGTCGCCGAACTCGAAGACCTGATGGCCAAGCGCACCGCGCAGGGCCTCGCCGCCAAGACCGCGCCGGGCGCCACGCCTGCAGCACCTGCCCAGCCGCAGGCAACGGCTGTCGCTGCCGCGACACCTGCGGCCGTGCCGGTGCCGATGCAGAACCCGCTGGCCTTTGCGGCGCCCGAACCGCAGGAAACGGCGGACGCCACGGCAAAGAAGCCGTTCTGGAAATTCTGGGCGAGGAACTGAACGGCTTGAACCCCGTTCTCTACGATCTTCGCGGCTTGAAATGCCCACTCCCCGTGATCAAGACACGCAAGAAGCTTGCCGCCATGGCGAGCGGCACGCTCATTCGCGTCGACACCACCGATCCGCTCGCCGTGATCGATATGCCGCATTTCTGCAATGAGGACGGCCACGAGCTGGTCGAGACGGAAAAGACCGAAAGCGGCCACCGCTTCCTGATCCGCAAGCGCTAGAGCCTTTCCGGGTTAGATTGAAGCATTCTGCCGGAGCAGGTTTTCGTCAGGGCAGAGGCGATTGGCGAAGGGCATACCCCTTGGTACGTCCGAGCCGATCGCCTCTGATCCGGCCCTTCGGGTTGGCTGAAACGGGCCGGCTGATCGACCGGCCGGCTTGGCCGTAGAACTGGGCTACGGCGCGCGCCGGCCGGTCGACCATCCGACTCCGTTTGAGCCAACAGAATGCTGCAATCTAACCCGGAAAGGCTCTAAAGCGCGTCGCGCAAACCGTGCAGCGGTTTTCGCGATAACGAGATGCGTAAAAACAAAGACCTGAACGCGACGGGCAAACCTGAACGATCGCCACGCGCCGAGGTATCTGACCCTAGATTTTTGCGGCGCACATCTCTGCCAACCAAGGCAGAGACTAGCGATCCGCCGAACCCCCACAGTGCACATGAACGAGCCTGAGGGTTCTTACGAAGCGGACGCCTCCACCATAAGGCTGTCGCCCGCGTCTCCAACCTTGCCTGCTCGCGCTTTCGCAGCCGCCGGTGGGAGACCAGGCGCGGCGAAAATTCATCATACAACTACACAGCTTTTGTATGTTGACATTGCACTTTACAGGTTCTAGCCATAGTAAGCCGGTCGGAGGAACGGCAAGAATAGAGGAGGCTATCGATCCAAGTCTTCTGTTTCCACAAGAAGAGCGACAGTGTTCGCGTGTAGAGGTAAGCAGCTGCTCCATCGGACCCGATGAGCATCGCTGATCCATGTTGGTATGTCTCGATGAGCCTTCCAACTCGCGCACCTTTCGGGCCGACCATCAGTGCCCGAGCGTGGAAATATCGCTGGAAGGAGGCGAAGCGTGCAGAGGACTTTCCTCTAAGTCGCAAAGCCGGGGATACAGACTCTGAGAATTCATCGTCATGCAAAACGGGAGGAAAGCATGAAGAACTTTGTTAGACTGGCGGCCGGTCTTATGGTTGCCGCTTCATTCATGAGCGGCGCGGCCAGCGCTCAAACGGTGCTGAAATCGTCCGATACGCATCCGGACGGCTATCCGACAGTCGAGGGCGTCAAATATTTCGGCGAGCTGTTGAAGGAGCGCACGCAGGGCCGCTATTCCCTCGAAGTCTATCATTCCGCCCAGCTCGGCGAGGAGAAGGACACGATCGAACAGGTGCGCTCCGGCGTAATCGAGCTGAATCGCGTGTCGATGGCGCCCTTCAACGGCACTGTGAAGGAATCGATCGTTCCGGCCCTGCCCTATATCTTCCGTTCGGAAGAGCACATGCACAAGGTCATGGACGGCGCCATCGGCGACCAGATCAAGAAGGCGTTCGAGCCGGCCGGTCTGGTGGTGCTTGCCTTCTACGATGCCGGCGCGCGCTCGTTCTACAACAAGACGAAGCCGATCAATTCGGTTGCCGATATGAAAGGTCTGAAGTTCCGCGTTATCCAGTCCGATATCTTCGTCGACATGGTGGCCGCCCTCGGCGCCAATGCCACGCCGATGCCCTATGGAGAAGTCTATTCGGCAATCGAAACGGGCGTCATCGACGGCGCGGAAAACAACTTTCCGAGCTACGACACCGCCAAGCACGCGGAAGTGGCGAAGAACTACTCGCTCGACGAGCATACGATCCTGCCGGAAGTGTTCGTCATGAACAAGGCGGCGTTCGACAAGCTGACGCCGGAGGATCAGGCGGTCTTCAAACAGGCAGCCAAAGACAGCGTCGCCAAGCAGCGCGAGCTGTGGTCAGCCAAGGTCGCTGAATCGCGCGCCAATGTCGAAAAGCTCGGCGCCCAGATCACCATGCCGGACAAGCAGGGGTTCATCGACGCCATGGCCCCGGTTTACGAAAAGCACGTGAAAGACGACGTACTGAAGAAGATGGTCGAGGATGTAAAGGCTGTGCAGTAGCCCTAGCCTGCTTTCTTTGTCGCGGAAAGCGGCGTCGGTTATCGGGGTGGAGAGTTATCGCCACCCCGGTTCACCGCCGCTTCGTGCACATCTTTCTCGTTTCCTCCCGCCAAGGGAGAGTGAGCGCCCAATTTCGACGAGGCCCTGATGTCGAACAACCTGACACCCGTCGTCAATTTTCTGACGCGCCTGAGCAACGCCGCCCTTTGGCTCGCGGGCACCGGCTTGGTGCTGATGACGGTCTTTGTCGCCTGGCAGGTATTTTGCCGCTATGTGCTGAACGACTCGCCGAGCTGGACGGAGCCGGGCTCGGTCATGCTGATGAGCTGGTTCATCTTCCTCGGGGCCGCCGTCGGCATCCGGGAGAACAATCATCTTGGTTTCGACGTGCTGCTTTATGTACTGCCGAAATCCGGCAAGCGCGTCCTGCGCATGATCTCGGACATCGTCATTCTCGCCTTCGGCGCCGGCATGGTCTGGTACGGCGGCGCGCTCATGAGCCTGACCTGGAACACAATCTTGCCGTCGCTGGGTATCTCCGGCGCGTTCGACTATCTGCCGCTCGCAGGCGGCGGCGTGCTTGCCGTGATCTTCTCGCTGGAGCGCATCGTGCTCCGCCTCGCCGGCGAACCGATCGACGATGCGCTGGATGAGATTCTGCCGGCGGAAATCGCCGTCGAGATCGAAAACATCAATGCCGATCCGAACGTCAAATTGAAAGTGTAGCGCGATGGAACTCTGGATCCTGTTCGGTGTTTTCACCACCCTGATGCTGATAGGCACGCCGATCGCCTTCTGCCTCGGCGTCGCCAGCTTCGCCACAGTGCTCTACATGGGCCTGCCGCCGCTGGTCATCTTCCAGCGGCTGAATTCTGGCATGAGCGTATTTTCGCTCCTCGCCATCCCCTTCTTCATCTACGCCGGCGATCTGATGGTGCGCGGCGGCATCGCCAGCCGCATCGTCGCCTTCGCCGCATCCCTGGTCGGCCACGTGCGCGGCGGCCTCGGCCAGGTCAACATCGTCACCGCCACACTGTTCGGCGGCATCTCCGGTTCGGCAGTGGCGGAAGCCGCAGCCGTCGGCGGCCTGATGATCCCGCAGATGAAGCAGCGCGGCTATGGCGCCGATTATGCAGTGAACGTCACTTCGATGGCAGCGCTGATCGCGCTGCTCCTGCCGCCCTCCCACAACATGATCATCTATTCGATCTCGGCCGGCGGCAAGATCTCCATCGCCGACCTGTTCACCGCCGGCGTGTTGCCCGGACTATTGCTCGCGGCTGCGCTCATGGTGACCGCCTACATCGTTGCGCGCTCGCGCGGCTATCCGACAGAACCCTTTCCGGGCTTCGTCATGGTGGCGAATTTGCTCGCCGTCGCGTTGCCAGGGCTGCTGCTGATTGCAATCATCTTCGGCGGGGTGAGGTCCGGCGTCTTTACTGCGACGGAAAGCTCTTGCATCGCAGTACTTTACGCGCTGCTGATAACCCTCCTGGTCTACCGGCAGATGAGCTGGAGAGACTTCGTTCACGCCACGCAGGGCGCCGTGCGCACGACGGCGATGGTGCTTTTGATTATCGGCACAGCCGCCGCCTTCTCCTGGTTGATGGCCTTCCTCAAGGTGCCTGCCTCGCTGGTGATCTGGATGAAGAGCGTCGCCGACGATCCGCTGACGGTGCTGCTCCTGCTCAATGTCCTCATGCTTGTGCTCGGCACTTTTATGGACATGGGGCCGACCATCATTATCTGCACGCCGATCTTCCTGCCGGTTGCGCAGGCTTACGGTGTCGACCCGGTGCATTTCGGCGTGATCATGATCCTCAATTTCGGCATAGGGCTGAACACGCCTCCGGTCGGCGCGGTGCAATTCGTGGCTTGTGCAGTCGGCAAGATCACGGTCTGGGAGGCTATGCGCTCGATCTGGCCGTTCTACGGTGCGGGCATCGTGGTGCTCGGGCTGGTCACCTACATCCCGGCGATTTCGCTGTGGCTGCCGAGCGTGTTCAAATAGGAGTGCGACATGGCGACCGACACGGCCGCAGGTTTCAGGGTCGAGCGAAGGCCGAAACTCTCCGAAGGCGTCGTTTCGGCCATCCGCGCTCAGGTCGTGTCCGGAGTGTACGCGCCCGGCCAAAAGCTGCCGACGGAGACCCGGATGGGCGAACTCTTCGGCGTCAGCCGCACCGTTGTCCGTGAGGCGATTGCAACCCTTGCCGCCGACGGCCTCGTCGAGGCGCGGCAAGGCGCCGGTGTCTTCGTCAAGAACCATCCGACGATTGCCTTCGGTTCGATCAGCGCCGATGTCGGCAACAAGGTTTCCCATGCGCTCAACATAATCGAAGTGCGCATGGGCCTGGAAATCGAGAGTGCAGGGCTTGCTGCGCTACGGCGCAATGCGGCCCAGGAAGCGCAGATTCAGGAAGCATTCTTCGAATTCGACCGGCTGCTCGAGCGCGGCGAAGCAACCGGGAAGAGTGACTTCGCTTTCCACCGAGAAATCGCGGCTGCCACCAATAATTCATATTATGTCGAAGTTCTCGATGCGCTTGGCCTGCGGGCGATCCCCTGCGACGTCGCCTCGCCTTGGGGTACAGATAGCACCCTGTCGCGTGACTATCAGGAAGGCCTGCAGCGCGAGCATTTGGCGATTTTGAAGGCGATTTCTGCCGGGGACCCAGAAGCCGCCCGCGCCGCCATGCGCGCCCATCTGGCGGCAAGCCAGGAGCGCTATCGCAGCCTTCTGAGCGGCCAGCAGGCCAAGTGGCTTTCAAGTATCCTTAGACGCAAGACCTGAAGAAGGTCGCGTAACAACAAACATCAACGATTTAGATCCGCATGCCGGGAATGGCGAGCGGATTGTCCGACAGCGCCGCACGATCGGGCATATCGACGCGCGGCTTGCCGAGGAAGGCGTCGAAGAGATCCTTTACGAAGGCTTCCGGCAGATCCCGGGTGATCAGCACCATGCGCGTGCGCCGGTCTTCCCCCGGCCAGGCGGGAAGTCGCACCGGCGGGTGGAAGATGCTCTGCACCCCATGCAGCACCAGCGGCCGATCCGGCCGGTCGGAAACGGACACGATCGCCTTCATCCTCAACAGCTTCTCGCCATGGGCCGAACGCAGAAGATCGATGAACATCTCGAGCGCCATCGGATCGATCGGCTTCTCCTCAATGATCGAGAAAGAGCGGATCGAGGCATCGTGACGATTGACGTCGTGCGGATCCTGATGTGCGTGCCCTTGTTCGCCAAGATGGTGATGATCATGATGGTGGTGAATGTGGCCATCACGATCATGATCGTGATTGTGATCGCCATCATGATCGTGATGATGATGCGCCTCGTGTGCATCCTCGTCCTGCAGCCAGCGGCCGACATCGGCGATCTTCGTCGCCGGATCGTAGAGCCCATTGACCAGCACCGCGGCACTGCCCGCCTCGGCGCTGTCGGCATCCATCATCGTCGCGCGCGGATTGAGCGCCCGCAGCCGCTTTTCCAGCCCGTCCGTTGCCTCGGCCATCGTCTTTTTCGAGACGATCAGCCGGTCGGCGACCGCCGCCTGCTTGCGGGCTTCCTCGTGATTGTCGAGCGTCTGTAGCCCATTCACCGCGTCCACGACGGTAACGACGCCGTCGAGTTCGAAATTCGTGGCGATGACGGGATTGCCCATGATCGCCTGCATGACCGGTGCGGGATCGGCAAGGCCCGTCGTTTCGATGACGACGCGCTTGACCAGTTTGACGCGGCCCGTCTGCACGGCGTCCATCAGGTTCGCCAACGTATCGACAAGTTCGCCGCGCACGGTGCAGCAGAGGCATCCGTCGGACAGCTCGATAATCGAATCGCCGGAACTTTCGACCAGCAGGTGGTCGATGCCGACATCGCCGAATTCATTGATGATGACGGCCGCATCCTTCATCACCGGATCTTTGAGGATGCGGTTGAGCAGCGTCGATTTGCCGGCGCCGAGAAAGCCGGTCAGGATGGTGACCGGAATCCTGTCGTTGAACGCGCTCATGTTATTTTACCTTAAAGCTCAGAAGGATGTCGGGCGCGGCATTGGCACCGGCACGTTGGCGATCGCGCCCGCCGTATCGCCGCGCGCCATTTTTTCGGCTTGCGCGGCCGGCTGCGGATCCTGGCCCGGAATGAGGCCGGCAAAGACGAATTGCGGATCGTGGTTCATCGGTTGGATATAGGGTGACTGCACCTTCATGCGGCCGACTTCGTCGCGCGTTTCGCTGCGCACCTTGGCGCCCTTGGCGCTGCAGATATCGGCGCTGATGTCGGTCACCTGGTCCTGCCCCGACCCATAGGGTCTCAGCGAACCCAGCGTGTCGTTGCTGGCAGGCTGGGTGGTGAAGCCCTTCTGCAAAAGGTTCGCCGTCGCATCGGCGCGGGCTGCAAGGCTGTCGGTGCCGAGCACGACGGAGACCAGCGTGCGGCCGTTGCGCGTCGCCGACCCGATCTGGTTGAAGCCCGAAGCGCAGATGAAGCCGGTCTTCATGCCGTCCGCGCCGGCGAAACGGCCGATCAACATGTTGAGGCTCGGCACGTTCTGCTGGCCGGTGGTAAAACCCTCCAGTGCGAAATAACCGGCATATTGCGGAAAATCGCGGCGCAGCGCCACCGTCAGCACCGCAAGGTCGCGTGCCGTCGTATACTGCCCCTTGCCGGGCAAGCCGTTCGGATTGACGAAGTGCGAATCCGTCATGCCGAGCTTCAGCGCCTCGCCGTTCATCCGCGTCACGAAGCCTTCCTGCGTGCCACCGATAGCTTCGGCGACCGCGACCGCCACGTCATTGGCGGACTTCACCAGCAGGATCTTCAATGCGCTATCGAGCGTCAGTTTCTGCCCCGGCTTGAAATACATCTTGGCGGCCGGCTGCGCGGCGGCGCGTTTGCTGATGACGATGGGCGTATCGAGGCTGATCTGCCCGGCGCGGATCGCATCGAACACGGTGTAGACAGTCATCAGCTTGGTCAGCGAGGCCGGATACCATTTGCGGAAGGCTTCTTCATGCTCGAGCACACGGCCGGTCTGCACATCGACGAGAATGTGCGGATTGGCATGGGCCAGCGGAACGGAAGCCAGAAACACGGCAGTCGCCGCTGACACGAAAGAAAGCGGCCGCAAGGCAGCAAACAAACGGAAGTGGCTCGTCGACACGGTTCGTCCTTCGGATATCAGGAAAATCTCGAAATCTTCCCCTATTTAGCCTATATGGCTATGACATGGCAAAGGTCATTGACTAAGTAATTTCCACGAGCCTCACACCCTTGTGATGCGATGAAAGATTGTCGAGATTTCATAACAGGAACGCCGATATGCCGATTTTGAACAGAGCCGCGGAGTTGCAGGACGAGGTCGCGGAATGGCGCCGCCACATCCACGCCCGGCCCGAACTCCTCTTCGCGGTGGAAAATACGGCCGCCTTCGTCGCCGAAAAACTCAAGGAATTCGGCGTCGACGAGATCGTCACCGGCATCGGCCGCACCGGTGTCGTTGGCCTCATCAAGGGCAAGGGCGAAGGCCGCCGCACGGTCGGCCTGCGCGCCGACATGGACGCCCTGCCGCTCACCGAGATCACCGGCAAGCCCTGGGCTTCGAAGACGGCGGGCAAGATGCATGCCTGTGGCCATGACGGCCACACCGCCATGCTGCTCGGCGCCGCGAAATACCTGGCCGAGACCCGCAACTTCAACGGCAATGTCGCCGTCATCTTCCAGCCTGCCGAAGAAGGCGGCGGCGGCGGCAATCTGATGGTCAAGGACGGCATGATGGAGCGCTTCGATATCGAAGAGGTCTACGGCATGCACAACCTGCCGGGCCTGCCTGTCGGCCAGTTCGCCACCCGCAAGGGCGCGATCATGGCGGCGACCGACGAATTCACCGTCACCATCAAGGGCCGCGGCGGCCATGCCGCCCAACCGCATAAGACGATCGACCCGATCGCCATCGGCGCCCAGATCGTCGCCAATCTGCAGATGATCGCCTCGCGCACCGCCGATCCGCTGCGCTCGGTGGTCGTCTCGGTGACCAAGTTCAATGCCGGCTTCGCTCATAACGTCATTCCGAACGATGCGACCTTCGCCGGTACGGTTCGCACCCTCGACCCCGAGGTGCGCACGCTCGCCGAGACGCGGTTCCGGCAGATCATCGAGGGTCTGGTCGCGGCCCACGGCGCCGAGGCCGAAATCAGCTTCCACCGCAACTATCCCGTCACCGTCAACCACCCGGATGAGACCGAGCATGCGGTCGCCACCGCCAGCGCCATCGCCGGCGAGGCAAACGTCAACGCCGAGATCGATCCGATGATGGGCGGCGAGGATTTCTCCTACATGCTGAACGCCCGCCCCGGCGCCTTCATCTTCATCGGCAATGGCGATAGCGCCGGCCTCCACAACCCGGCCTACGACTTCAACGACGAAGCCATCGCCCACGGCATCTCCTACTGGGTCCGACTTGCCGAACAACGCCTCGGTCTCTAAAGCGCGTCGCGATCTTTCAGATTCGCTTGCCGCACTTTAGGTCTTTGTTTTCCGCATGTCCTTGGCGCAAAACCGCTGCACACTTTTGCGCGACATGCTCTGGCAACAATTAAGGCTTGGCTTCGCGCCAAGCCTTTTGTATGCATGGCACTCAAGTGGTCCCGTAGCTCAGCAGGATAGAGCACCAGATTCCTAATCTGGGGGTCGCGCGTTCGAATCGCGCCGGGATCACCATTCTTTTCAATCACGTAGATCCCTAATTGCCTGCCTCCGTGTTCAAATGTTTTGACGTGACCGTCGAGCTTGTTCCAGATGAACAGGATCAGAAGCCTAAGCAGGAACTCTGCGCCGCCTTTTGCCGCGGAGCGATCGGTCATCAGCCGGCTTGCCTTTGGCCCTCGATGACCGCGCCATTCGAGAAGATCATGGGCGGGTTCGAAGCGGATGCCGGTGTCTTTGATCATGTCGTCAGGCGGCAGGGGTCGGATCACGGCCAGAACATCCATATCAGCGCGAGTACAACGCAGACGCAAATGACCAGCAGCGTGCCTCGCTCGATCTTCCCGCTCATAAAGGCCACCATCCTGGTAGAGATGCCAGACCGAACGTCAGCGCCACCAGAGCGAGATAGACGCACCATACGAGAGCGTTGCGAACAAGACGAGGTAGGCGAGCCAGATGGCCTTGCAGATGATGTGCAAGGCCTGGTCTTGGGCGAAAGTCGTCTTCCCCCTCACCTTCGCCTCGTCGATCGTCGTGTGTGCCAGCCATTCGAGAAGACCTAGCCACATGTTGCCCGTGACCACTGCGACGCCGGCGCCTTGAATGCCGGAGTGAGCGATCAGGTGATAAACGCGCAGCGGGCCTGATTGTTTGGCGTCGGAGAGGAACTGGCCCTGCAGGGGATAATCGAGAAGCCAATGGACGGCGAGGAGCATAAGCGCCAGCCAGAGAATGGATTCGATCATGGCCGTACCTTTGATGGATGCGTTAGAGAGCTGGCATTCATTCCCCAGATGGCAAAAGCCGCCCGGCGGTAACGGAGCGGCTGGCAATGTGTACAAAGTGCGTAAAAACCCAAATCAAAGGAGCGCTTTCAATGACAGCCCAAGAACTGGTTTCTATGCGCAAGAAAATGCAAATGACCCAGACGCAGGTTGCGAAGGTCATGGCCTTTCCCTGCAAGAATACCAAAAGCTTGAAGATGGTGAAAGCAATATCCGAGAAGTCTATAGGCTCGCCTGGGAACGCTTATCACCACATCGGCGGCCGAGCATCGAGATGTTTCGATCGCCGGTCGACCCAAACTGGATAATCCGAAGCAACCCCTGAACATCCGCCTCGATGCCGATATTATCTAGCTCTACAAGGCCACTGGCAAAGGCTGGCAGTCAAGGATGAACGATGCATGCGAAAGGCGGCCGGCTTAAAGCGCCCTCGATGTTTGTGGACGTGAGAGCTATACGGACACGCAGGCTGCGCTCGCCGCCCGGTCAGCTCGCTTGACGAACGCCCTTCCGTCTTCGCGAAGCTCGACGGGCGCCCAACCCCAGCAGCGCTGCCACAACCCATCCGCCGACAAAACCGATTACGCCCCAGACGAGGCCGGCGAAGCTCACCGGCACCCCAGGCACGAAGTCCCGCCAGGTATTGGCGAAAACCACATCATCCGCATTCCGCATCAGCACGAAGGGCTTGGCGACGGGGGCGGCGGTGCCGAGGCGGAGCTGCTGCGAGAGCAGCGTTTCGTAGCGCGTGATCGTGCTTTGCATCGAGACGCCGCGATCGCGCAGGAAATCGTCGGATGATTGCGAATAGGCGTTCAGCGCCTGCTGGCGATCGAGATCGTGCTCGGCGGCTTGGCGATTGAAATCCTCGACGATGACGCGCAGTTCGTCGATCGCCCCGCCGATCCGCTGTCGGTATTGCTGCGCAAATTCCGGTGCCTGCGAAAAAACCGTGCCGCTGGCAAGCCCGGCGACGATGGTGATGATCCTTGCAATCGGTCCCATGATCGATGCCTCCGGCTATCCCCTGCGCTAACGATCCGCGGCCGGAAAGGTTTCTGCCGTCGAGACAATCGGTAACTCTATGTGATTGAACCGGCGGCGCTTCCGGTGAGTTGATGCCCTGACCAACCCAGAATGACCAACTCAGAAAGAAGGCTTGTCATGAAACAGATTATCCTTGCCTGCACGCTCGCTGCTGCGTCCATCTTTTCAGCAATGCCGTCCCAGGCGGCAAGTGTGACGATCACCACAGATGACGCGCGTCCCCATTACCGGCATGCAGAACGGCCCGATTACCGCCATCCCATGAGGGCGCGGCACGTTTCCCGCAGTTGTTTCACCAAGACGGAAAAGATCCGCCGCCACGGTCATACGATCGTCAAAGAAACCCGGATGTGCCGATAAGGCAATCCATGCAGGAAAAGCCCGGCCGATCCTCCCCGGCCGGGCTTCTCTTCTGATCTCGCCGATGAGGAACTTCGCCATAACAGCCGCGTTTATCGCGAAACAGGAGTATTCATCATGCGTATCAAGATGACTCTTTTGGCCATCGCCTATGTCGCCGTCAGCGTCCTGCTGCTCGCCATCGCTTACCAGCCGCAGGGATCAGGCGCTGCGCAGAAAACGGATCGTCTGGCCGGCTCGTCGTTCCTCGTCGAACGCTTCGCCGGTTGACCGGCTTATAGGCGATGCTGTGGAAATAGTCCTCGCCCGGCGGGGGCCGGGCTCGGAGCGGCCCGTCGTTGGTTAATGCGGGCCGTCGAGCGGAGATCCCCCAAGCAGGATCCGGTTCTGCACCGCATGCACGCCCTCGACCGCCTTGGCGACCGCGGTTGCCCGTTCGATTTCGCCCACCGTGCCAACGGTGCCGCTCAACACAATCTGGTCGTTCTCCATCGTCACCTCGACATCCGACGCATCGATGCCGCCGGCGATCGCCAGCGCGTTGGCGACAGCCGCCTCGACCGATGCGCGATTGGCGATCTCTATTTCCATCTCGGGTTCGAGCCCGTGAAATGTCTGCTCCTTGAAAACCATGATCCGTTCCTCCGTGAAACCTCGTAGGAAACGCTGATCGGCGGAGTTTGGTTCAGCACCCACTACCAGTTGACGCGATAGCGGAGATTGACGCTGCCCGCCTCACCCGCGGAAAATGGGTTGCTCACCGCAGCATCGAGATTGAGGTTCGGCAGAATGGCCTGGCTGACCCCCACCGTGCTCGAGAAGTCGCCGCTGGCATTGCTGACACCTGTTCCTGCCGAAAGCGAGGTTCCCGTCCAGGGATGGATCAGCTTCAGCGCCTGCGATGCCGTCACCGAAGCCTGCCGAGCCTCGACCGCGTCATATTGCACGCTGATGGATCGGCTCGACTGCATATCGAGCGAATCGGACAGGATCCAGCTGCGCGAGCGGCTGAGGGTCAGCGCGCCGCTGCCGCGCAGCGTATCGACGCTGACGCTGGCACCCTGCTGTGACCGGCTTGCCGGGGTGACGCTCGTCCTGGTGATACTGCCCCAAAGCATTGCTTGTTCGGAATCGGGCAACAGCGCCCCGCCTTTGGTCGAGGCAAGCGCGATGTCGGCGCCAGCGCTCGTCTCCCATTCCGCCGGCAGGCGAAAACCCATCGTCGCCTTGTAGGACCGGTCCGACAGCTTGGCCGGCGACCAGATCAGCAGGTCGTCCGCCCTGGCTGCGGCAGTGAGCGAGGGCACGATGGCGAAAAGAATGCATGCTATTTTGAATGTCGTCATGAAGCAGAACGTTTTGCCTGACACAGGGCTGCGGCTCCGAAACCGAAGCAGCAGCGCACAGAAGCGCTCGCAGCGAACGCGATGAGGGATCACGGCCAAGCCGCTCATCCCGGTTTCATCCTCGATTTAATGTATGGCCAAAAGGCCGGCGGCACCGAGTGCCTGTTCTTCGATGGACGCCGCGGCGCCCCGACTTGCCATGCGACCATCACCGGCCGCGGCGGAAGCGAATCCGCCAGCAATGTTATAAGGATCACATCCGGCCGCTGTTCTGTAAACCCCTCAGGGG
The DNA here is from genome assembly GCF_013087625.1 of Rhizobium changzhiense. Lineage (NCBI taxonomy): Bacteria > Pseudomonadati > Pseudomonadota > Alphaproteobacteria > Hyphomicrobiales > Rhizobiaceae > Rhizobium > Rhizobium changzhiense. The sequence goes on along the minus strand of NZ_JABFCQ010000005.1, from coordinate 427,999 downwards.
TTGAAATCTGCTGCACCGCACACTTGCCGCCCCCTCCAAAGCCTAGTAGAGCCTGAGCCTACGAGAGAAATTTTCGCGAAATTCTACATGATGACCGGCAAAAGCGCGCCGCGGCGCCTCAGCATCTTCGGTTCGACGGGTTCGATCGGCCAGAATACACTCAATGTCGTCGATCACCTGGGCGGACGGGAGAACTTCGAAATCTCCGTGCTGACCGGCAGCGGCAACGTCGAATTGCTGGCCCGGCAAGCGAAATCATCCGGCGCGCGGCTGGCGGTGACGGCAAACGACCGGCATTACGAATCACTGAAGAGCGAACTTTCCGGCACCGGCATCGCGGTCGCTTCGGGAAAATCCGGGCTGATGGAAGCCGCGGACCGCGAAGTTGACTGGGTAATGGCGGCAATCGTCGGCACTGCAGGCCTGGCACCGACCCTTGCCGCCGCCCGCCGCGGCGCCGATATCGCCCTTGCCAACAAGGAATGCCTGGTATCGGCCGGCGATCTGTTCATCGCAGCAATCCGGGAAGGCGGCGGCAGGCTGCTTCCGGTCGACAGCGAGCACAACGCGATCTTCCAGGTGCTGGAAGAGAACCAGCGCCACGCCGTCGAGCGGGTCATCCTGACGGCGTCGGGTGGTCCCTTCCGCACCGCCTCGCTGCGAGACATGGCGGATGTGACGGTGGAAACCGCGCGCGCCCACCCGAACTGGTCGATGGGATTGAAGATCTCGATCGACAGCGCCTCGATGTTCAACAAGGCGCTGGAGATGATCGAAGCCCGGCACCTTTTCGGCCTCAGACCCGAACAGATCGAGGTCATCTTCCATCCCCAATCGATCATCCATTCCATGGTCGGCTATACCGATGGGTCGGTGCTGGCCCAGCTCGGCGCGCCCGATATGCGCACGGCCATTGGTTATGCCCTGTCCTTTCCGCGCCGGCCGAACCTGCCGGTCGAGCGGCTGGATTTCGCCAAGCTCGCCAGGTTGGATTTCGAGGCGCCGGATGAGGTGCGGTTTCCGGCGCTGCGGCTCGCGCGCCTGGCGATGACCCGCGGCGGTGTTCAGGGCGCGGTGCTGAACGGCGCCAAGGAAGTGGCGCTCGAGGCCTTCATCGAAGGGCGGCTGTCCTTCCTCGCCATGGCCGAGGTCACCGAAAGGGTCATGGACGACCTCGCCGGCCTGCCGCCGGCTGCCGGCATGGACGATGTCTTCGCCGCCGACAGGGAAGCCCGGCAAAGGGCGGCGGAGCTCATGACACTCGCGATCGCCGAGTGAAATTCAGGCGGGCCGATCGCCGAGTGGTCGCCCGCCTGTGATCCTGACGCCCGCGATTAGCGCAACCGGTTCCCACCCTCGTCGAACAATCGGCAATCCGACGGTTCAAACAGCAGGCTCACCTGCTCGCCCGCCGCAATACTGATCGGTGACCGATGTTCGACGGTCAGTGACTGGCCATCGGCAAGCTGGCAATAGAGATATTGCGTTCCCCCGAGATACTCCGAAAAATCCACCCTGGCCGTCAGGCTGCCTGATAGGTCGGATGCCACCTTTAGATGCTCCGGCCGCAGGCCGAGCGTCACCGCGCCACCAACCGGCCTGTCTGCCGGCGGCAGGCCGCTTTCGATCTGCCGGCTGGCGACCTCGACCAGGCCCCCCTCACCCCAGCGGGCATTGAGCAGGTTCATCCTCGGCGAGCCGATGAAGCCCGCCACGAAGGTATTCGAGGGATTCTCGTAGATTTCCCGCGGCGTTCCCGCCTGTTCGACGCGGCCGTCGCGCAGCACGACGATCTTGTCGGCGAGCGTCATCGCCTCCGTCTGGTCGTGCGTGACATAGATCATCGTGTTGCCGAGTTCGCGGTGGAGGCGGGCGATCTCGATGCGCATCGAAACGCGCAGTTCCGCATCGAGATTGGACAGCGGTTCGTCGAACAGGAAGACGTCGGGCTTGCGCACGATCGCCCGGCCGATCGCCACACGCTGCCGCTGGCCGCCTGAAAGCTGTCCCGGCCGCCGGTCCAGAAGATGATCGATCTTCAGGATGGCGGAGGCGGCCTTGACGCGGGTCTCTATCTCGGCGGCATTCGTGCGCGCCATCTTCAAGCCGAAGGCTAGGTTGTCGCGCACGCTCATATGCGGATAGAGCGCGTAGGACTGAAAGACCATGGCGATGCCGCGCTCGGATGGATCGAGATCGGTGACGATACGTCCCTTGATCTCGACCTCCCCGTCGGTCACGTCTTCCAGGCCGGCGATCATGCGAAGAAGCGTCGATTTTCCGCAGCCGGAAGGGCCGACGAAGACGACGAATTCGCCCTCTGCGATCGTCAGGTCGATCCCGTGGACCACCTGCAGATTGCCATAGCTTTTTCGCACGTCCTGGAGCACGACGCTCTTGTTACCCATACCGTTCGTCATCCCCAAAAAGACCTATCTGTCCGACTGGACCCAGACGAGCATCTCTCCGGGCGCGCGGTTGTCCCAGAGATGATAGGGCACGAAACGCGCGGTGGCGACCTGCCTTTCGGCCGGCGCCTTGCGGTAGAGCGCTGTTCCCCAGTTCGAGGTTTCCTCGCGCTCGACCTTGAGATTGAGGGCAACGGCGTCATTGAGATCCTTCAGCACAACGGTTTCGGCTGTGGAGAGCTCACGCGGCAGGACGATGGCGTTGAGGTCTTCGCCATTGTCCGTGGTTTCGACGCAATAGACCAGCGGGCCGCGCATCAAAGCGACGCGGCCGGCATCCTGGCGCACCTTCGGGTTGGCATATTGCGGCCGAAGCGCCAGCGGCAGGTAGAGGGCGACACGATCGCCCGCGGCCCACTCACGATCGATCCTGACATATCCATCGCGCATATTGGCATTGAGATCGAGCATCTCTCCATTGACGCTGAGGGTTGCACCATCAGCCCAGTCCGGAATGCGCAGCGACAGTGCAAACTTCGCCGGCTTCTCCAGCCTGGTGGTAAAGGCGACCGCACCTTCCCACGGATAGTTGGTGGTCTGCTCGAGTTCGACCTCGGCGCCGTTGGCAAGCTTCAGCCGCGCGGTGCTCTCGCCATAGAGGTGCACGGCGATCTCATTATCCGAAACGGCGTACATGTAGGAGCCGATCGAGGTCACCAGCCGGGCGATGTTGGGCGGGCAGCAGGGGCAATGGTGCCACTTCCACCGGTGGTGCTTGCCGGCACTTTCGAGTGGATTGTCATAGAAGAAGGTCTTGCCGTCGGTCGAAAGCCCCGGCAGCGCGCCGTTGTAAAGCGCCTGCTCCATGATGTCGGCATAGCGCCGATCCGGACCGCGGCCAAGCATGCGGCTCGCCCAGAACACCAGGCCGACCGAAGCGCAGGTCTCCGCATAGGCGGTATCGTTCGGCAGATCGAAGTAATCGGTAAAGCCTTCGTTGGAGGCCGCCGGTCCGATGCCGCCGGTGATGTACATCTGCTTGGTCGTCAGATCGTCCCAGAGCGTTTCCAGCGCCGCGGTCAGGCTATCGTCCTTGTATTCGGTGGCGATGTCGGCCATGCCCGAATAGAGGTACATGGCGCGCACGGCGTGGCCGACGACCTTTGTCTGCGCGCGCACCGGCTGGTGCGCCTGCGCATACTCGTAGGTTTTCTGGTGGTATTCGGAGACATCGCGGCCATCGCGGCTTGCCTCGGCGGTGAAGAAATGCGGTTCGGTACCGCGCTCGTCGATGAAGTATTTCGACAGGTCGAGATATTTCTTCTCATCCGTCACGCGGGCGAGCTTGACCAGCGCCAGCTCGACTTCCTCATGGCCGCAATAGCCTGAGATCTGGCCTTCGCCATGGCCGAAAATCTTGATCATGTAATCGGCATAGCGGCACATGATGTCGAGCAGCTTGCGTTTGCCGGTCGCCTGATAATAGGCAACCGCTGCTTCCATCAGATGGCCGGCGCAATAGAGCTCATGATGGTCGCGCAGATTGGTCCAGCGGCGGGCAGGCTCGACGCGCTGGAACCAGGCGTTCAGATAGCCGTCTTCGTCCTGCAGCTTCTCATACATATCGATGATCTCATCGGCGCGGGCCTCGAGCTTCGGGTTCGGCCGGCGATAGAGCGAATAGGCGATCGTTTCGATCGACTTGGCGAGGTCGGAATCCCAGAACATCTGCGTCGTCCCGCCCCATGGCTGAATGGGAATGACGACCCCCGGGCTCGGTTGGTCGACATCGATCGCCTTCAGCATGCCGGCCTCGACGCAGCGGTCGAGCAGGGTTTCGGCCGTGGAATTGCAGACGGCGTCCTGCCATTTGCCCCAGAAGCCGCCGAGCTCCACATCGGGAACGGCGACGGGACGAAACTGGCGGTCATTGGTTGATTTGGTCATGGGCTCTACCTTCTTGGGATCATTTCACGGCGCCGGCCATCAGCCCGCGCATGTAGTAGCGTTGCAGGAGCAGGAAGACGATCAGGCAAGGGATCGTCATGACGACGACACCGGCCTGGACCGCTCCCCAATTGATGGCGCCGAGCCGTCCGGCGCGAACCGCCGTCATCAGCACCGGTAGGGTGTATTTCTCATTGCTGGAGAGCAGCACGAGTGCGGCGAGAAACTCATTCCAGGCATTGAGGAAGGCAAAGATCGCGACCGTCGCGACGCCGGGAAGCACCAACGGCAGAAGAACGCGCACCAAGAGCCTGAGGTCGCGTGCACCGTCGATGCGCGCGGCCTCTTCGATCTCCTTCGGCACGGCATCGAAGGCGTTGCGCATCATGAAGACCGAGAAGGGCAGTTGCAGCGTCACATAGACCAGCGTCAGCCCAAGCAGCGAATTGTTGAGGCCGAGCTTTGCCAGGATGATGAAGAGCGGCGTCAGGATCGACTGGAACGGGATCATCAGCGTCGCGATGATCAGCACGAAGAGCGCGTTCTTCAGCGGGAATCGATAGCGCGAGAAGCCGTAACCGGCGAGCAGGCTGACGGCGACGGTGAGCACCACGGTGGCGACCGAAACGAACAGCGAATTGATCATGTGCCGCCAGATGCCGGCGCCGAACGTATCGAGCAGTGCGTAGGAATCAATGCTGACGCCTGAGGTCGGCCATGGCGGCAAGGGCGGCAGGCTGGCCTCCGTGCCATGCCGGAAGGACGACAACAGCGTGATTACGAAGGGGGCGAGAAAGAAGATCGAGATAGCGATGCCGGTCAGGTGATAGGCCGACTTCGTCCGGATGGCCTTGCGCGCGCGGCGCTCCCTTGAGGTGGTCATGGACGCTCCTCCCCGACGCGAAGCAGCCAGAGCTGCACGATGCTGATCGCCACCAGGATGGCAAGAAGCACGATCGAGAGCGCTGCGCCATAGCCGAGATTGAACGACACGAAGGACTGATTGAAGATGTAGTAGACCACCGAGATCATCTTGTTCTGCGGTCCGCCTGACGTCATGATGTAGAACTGGTCGAAGGCGAGGATCGAACCGGTGACGGAGACGATCAGCGCCAGCGCAATCGTCTTGCGCATCAGCGGCAGCGTCAGATGCCGGAAACGCTGCCAGCGGCCGGCGCCGTCGATGCGGGCGGCCTCCGTCAGCTCGGACGGAATGGCCTGAAGCCCGGTCAAAAGAATGATCATGGTGAAGCCGGCGATCTTCCAGACGACCATCACCACGATCGTCAGAAAGGCGGTGTCGAAGGTCGCAAGCAGGTTGGGGCTCTTTTCGACGAGGCCGAGCGCCTTCAAGGCCGGGCCGATGAAGCCGCTATCGACATTGGCGAGCCAGACCCAAAGCAGCGAGGCGGTCGCAAGGCCGACGACGACGGGCAGGAAGATGATCGTCCGGTAGGCGCCGACGAACTGCCGTTCCTTTTCGACGAAGATTGCCAGCGGAAAGGCGATCGCAAAGATCGCGATGGTGACGATCACGGTGTAATAGGCCGTGAAATTCAGTGCCGTCATGAAACGGGTATCGTTGACCATGCGGAAATAATTGTTGAAGCCGATCCAGCGGGACGCCCCCATCAGCGGCCAGTTGTGCAGGCTCATCCATCCGGTGAAGAGAACCGGCATGATAAAGAAGACGATGACCAGCGCCATAGCAGGCGCGATGTAGACGAGGCCGCGCCAGTTCGATCTGCGCCGTCGCCTGCGTCGAGGCAATAGGGTCTCTGAACCGGAACCGGTCATCAAACGCTCCGCATCTGTCAATTGAATTTGGCCGGGAAGCTGCCACCGCTCCCCGGCCGCGGCCGAGGGAGAGTTTACTGGCCGCTATCGATGATCGATTGCATTTCCGATTGCGCACTCGAAAACGCGCCGTCGACGTCGTCGCCGAAGATCGCGGCGTTGGTGAAGCTTGCCCATGGCCCGTTGGCGCTGTTGATCAAGTCGTTGAACTGCAGCGTATAGGGGGTCTTGGCCACACCGATCGCCTTCAGGCCGACCTGCATGCGCGGATCAAGGCCCTCAAGCACCTTGTCGGCGATATCGCCGCGCGTCGGCAGGCTGCCATACTTCGCCATGATCTTCTGGCCGTCCATCGAATATACATATTCGAGGAACTCCTTCACCGCGTCGATCTTCTTGGTGCCTTTGGTGATCACGAAGTTGTCGCCGCCGGCAAAGGACGAAGGCTTTCCGTCAACGCCAGGAATGAGCGTTACGCCGAAGTTGATATCGGGATGCTCGGTCACCAGCGTGCCGATGGCAAAGGCGCCAAGGCTCTGCTGACCGATCTTGCCGTTGGTGAAGGTCAGGAAGTTGGCGCCGTTGTCGCTGGCGGCTCCTGCCGGGACGAGGTCCTTCTTGACCATGTTGCGGTAGATATCGACGGCCTTGCGCATCTGCGGCGTATCGAGCGTCGCCGTCTTGCTGTCGGCCGACAGGATATCGGTGCCCGCACCCCAGACGAGCGGCGTGAATGTGAAGATCATGCAGCCGCCGCAGCCGCCGCCGGAGAAATAGAAGCCGTAGGTATCGTCACCCAGCGCCCGGATCTTCTCGGCATTGGCGGTGATTTCGTCCCAGTTCGCCGGTGCCTTTTCCGGGTCTAGACCGGCCTTCTTGTAGAGATCCTTATTCCAGGCAAAGACGGAGGTCTCGACCGAAAGCGGCAGGCCATAAATCCGGTCCTGATAGGTGCCGAGGCGAACATGTGATGGCGAAAGCGAGTTGAAATAGGGCAGGGATTTTGCCCAGTCCGTCAGGTCTTCCAGCTGGCCGGCCGCAGCAAAGGCAGGGTTATAGATCAGATCCATCGAAAGCGCGTCCGGCGCCTGTCCGCCGGCGATCGCCGTCGCATATTTCTGCACTAGTTCGGAGAACGGCACCTCCGTCATCACGACCTTGTTCTCGTGACCAGAATTATAGGCTTCGACGACCTTCTTGAAGGCGTCGCCGATCCCCGTACGAACCCACATTTCGACATTCTCGGCGGCTGACGCGGCCGAAAACAGGCACAAGGTAGCGATGCTGGTCGCCGCCAATAGACGCTTGATCATGACTCTCCTCCCGATATGGCGCATCTCCTCGCGCCTTTGCTCATTCTCTTGTTCTCATTCCTAGGGGGCTTCACCCCCGCATGACTGCCGGACGATCAGCCGGCACGGCAATTTCCTCACTCCCGGTTCGACAGGCCGTCCTTCCGCAAGCGCAAGCACCGTCAATCCGGCTTGCCGCCCGAGCTCCTTCAGTTCCATGTCCACCGTCGTCAGCGGCGGTCGCGTCTGGGCCGCAACAATCTCCCAATTGTCGAAGCCGATGACCGAGACGTCCTGCGGCACCTTGACGCCGCGCTCGCGCAACGCATCCACCGCGCCGCGGGCGATCTGGTCATTGCCGCAGAAGAGAGCATCCGGTTTTTCTCCCGACCTCTTCCAAAGCTGTTCGACCGCATCATGCCCCCAGCTTTCCGACCAGACGCCGTAGAGCACCGGCTCACGGTGACCTGCCACCTCGTGATAGGCGCCGGCACGTTCCCGCACTGAGAAGAAGTCCTCCGGCCCGGTGATGTGCGCAATCCGCCGCCGTCCGATCTTCACGAGCCATTCCACAGCCAGCCGCGCACCCTGTTCGTCGTCCGAACGGAAGGTGACACTGTTCTGCGTCCCCTCCGTGAATGCGTAGACGACAGGCACATGCAAATTCGAAAGATCGACAGGCAGGCGCCGATCCAGGCGTTTTCCCGTCGCAATGATGCCGTCGACCTGTTTGTCCAGCATCGCGTCGACATGGATCTGGGCGAGCGCCGGATCGTCTTCGATGGCGCACAGGAAGACCGAAACGCCGTGATCGACGAGAGCATCCGAGATACCCGCCATGACAGGCAGCGTGAAACGGCCGTAGGTGTCGTTGGTCAGCAGCCCGATGGTGAAGCTGCGCTTGCTGAGAAGACCTCTCGCCAGCGCATTCGGCCGATATCCGATTTCGCCGGCGATCCGCTTCACCCGCTCGCGCGTTTCCGCTCCCATCCGGCCGGTATCATTGAGAGCTTTCGACGCCGTCGAGATGCTCACAGCAGCCGCCGCCGCCACCTCGTGGATGGTGATCCTGCCTCTTTTTCCTCCCGATATGTTCAGAACGTCCCTCCTTCTGAAGTGATCTGAGAAAAGCTTTTACCAATCCTTATGTCAAGTGAGAAAAGGTTTTCTCACTTGACACCCGAGGCTCGCAATTGCGGCAGGAGGCAAACACAGGGAAAAGATTCACGCGAATCGGTCAGGCCGATTGCGATGTGTCAGAGGCGTTAAGACCAAGCGCAGAGCGGATGATCTTGGACGAGCAAGGGAGGTTTGCTGCAGCGCCTTGCGGGAGCAAGACCGATCGCTGTCAGAGCCTCCAAGTGGAGGCCCTGAACTACGGTTCGAACCGAGCGATCATCGAAAAATCAGGCGACGTGCCTTGCGAGGGCGCAACGCGACCAGAGCGAATGCAGCGCCTCGACCAGATGGGCGATATCGGCGTCGGAATGCAGCGGTGTCGGCGTGATGCGCAGCCGCTCGGTCTTCTTAGGCACGGTCGGATAGTTGATCGGCTGGACATAGACGCCGCAATTGTCGAGCAGCAGATCGGAGATCCACTTGCACTTGGCCGCATCGCCGACCAGCACCGGCACGATATGGCTCGGATTGGGCATATGCGGGATGCCATTCTGGTCGAGCAGCGCCCTCAGCTTGCGGACACGGTCCTGATGGCGGGCGCGCTCGAACTGGCTGACCTTCAGGTGCTGGATCGAGGCGACGGCGCCGGCGGCAAGCGCCGGCGGCAGCGCCGTGGTGAAGATGAAGCCGGAAGCGAACGAGCGGATGAAATCGCAAAGTGCCGTCGAAGCGGCGATATAACCGCCCATCACCCCGAAAGCCTTGCCGAGCGTGCCTTCGATGACGGTCAGCCGGTCCATCAACCCTTCGCGCTCGGCGATGCCGCCGCCGCGCGGGCCATACATGCCGACGCCATGCACTTCGTCGAGATAGGTCATCGCGCCATATTTGTCGGCGAGGTCGCAGATCTCCTTGATCGGAGCGATATCGCCATCCATCGAATAGACGCTCTCGAAGGCGATCAGCTTCGGTGCCTTCGGATCGGCGGCCTTGAGCTTGGCTTCGAGATCGGCCACGTCATTGTGCTTCCAGATCACCTTTTCGCACTTGGCATAGCGGATGCCCTCGATCATCGAGGCATGGTTCAGCGCGTCGGAGAAGATGATGAGGCCGGGGATCTTGGCGCCGAGCGTGCCGAGGGCCGCCCAGTTGGAAACATAGCCCGACGTGAAGATCAGCGCTGCTTCCTTGCCGTGCAGATCGGCAAGCTCACGCTCGAGCATGACGTGATGATGGTTGGTGCCAGAAATATTCCGGGTGCCTCCCGCACCCGCGCCACAGTGGTCGATGGCGTTCTTCATCGCCTCGATCACCTTCGGATGCTGGCCCATGCCGAGATAGTCGTTGGAGCACCAGACCGTGACTTCCTTTTGGCCATCCGCGGTGTAGCGCGTCGCCCGGGGAAAATTGCCGCGGTGACGCTCGAGATCGGCAAAAACGCGGTAACGGCCCTCGGTATGAAGCCCGTCCAGCTCGTTTTTGAAAAACGCTTCGAAATCCATCATATGCTCCAGTATCGCGCGAATGTTCTTGATGACTGGACGTCCGCGCGTCAATGCTTACCCTTTGCTTTAACATCAACTGCGGCAAAAGGCCCATATTTTTGAATGATTCCAGATAAAAAATATGCGAGCCGCGATCAACGAAATTGATGCCGTAGAAGGCACCCGAGTTTGCGGACCGTGCAAAAGGCGACGACAGCCCGATTGCAAAAAAATCGGCGCAGCAGTGGACAACCCTTTCTTCCGACATAGTTTTCGGTCTAGCCTGACAAAAAAATAAAAGGGACGGCCTTTGCCCGCTGGGCAACAACCTCGGAGAGAAAAGATGAAGAAAGTTGTCATACTCGCATTGATCGGCCTGTCGATCGCAAGCTGCACGCCGACGCAGCAGGGCGCCGGCATCGGCGCTGCATCCGGCGCCGTCATCGGCGGCGCAGTCACCGGCAACGTCCGTGGCGCGGCAGTCGGCGCCGCTATCGGCGGTGTGTCCGGCGCCCTCATCGGCAGCGTCGCCGAACAGCCCGGCCAGTGCTACTATCGCGACCGTTACGGCCGCCGCTATATCGATACCTGCCCGCGCTGAGCGCGCTCTGAAATCGGCAAATTCAGAAAATCCCGGACACAGGTCCGGGATTTTTTGTGCTAAATTAGCGCGTTGGCAATTTAAAATGGTACACCCCGCGCGATTTTGTCGCTAAGCTGTTCATGGCTGGGCAACGAAGCTTCATTGTAGGCATAACCAAAAGCGGCGGATGCGGATCAGAGGGACAAGCCCGAAAACAGGTACTGCGTATCGGCGAACAGGCACCATGATGGTGGTCGCAGCGGCAGCTGCGTTCTCACCGGTCCTGATCGGCGACGCTTACGCCTTCAAGCTTTTCGGCATCACCATTTTCGGCAAAGAAGAAGACGAAGGCGAACAGGTGCCCGATCCGGTGCGCTACCACGTCGACCTCAAAGCCGATACCGCCGATCCCGACCTGAAAGAAGCGTTGGAAAACAGTTCCCGTCTCCTCAGTGACCAGAAACTGCCGGTGTCCGGCGATCTCGGCGTCGTCGTCAAGGCGCGCGACGATCGAGAGCGGCTGATCGCCACTCTGTATGAAAAGGCCCGTTATGGCGGCCTGGTGACGATTACCATCGACGGTAAAAATATCGACGACCTGCCGCCCAATCCGACATTCGACCGGTCAGGGCCGATCCCCGTCACCGTCGACATTGCTCCCGGCCCCGTTTTCAAGGTCAGGGAGGTCCAGTTCGGCGGCGATGCCGCAAACCATAATCCCGCCGATTACGATCTTGCCCCGGGCGCTGAGGCCGGCTCGCTCGCCATCATCAAGGCCGGCGACAAGATCGTCGAACAATTGAAGAGCGAAGGCCGGCCCTTCGCCAAGTTGACCGAACGCAAGGTCGTTGCCGATCACAACAGCGACACTGTCGATATCGTCCTTGCTGCCGAGGGCGGTCCCATCGCTCCGATCGGCGATGTCGGCGTCACCGGCGAGAAGACCGTCAGGCCAGCTTTCATCCAGCGTTATTCCCGGCTGAACAAGGGTGAAGCCTATTCGCCGGAAACGCTGAAGAAAGCCGGCGAGCGCCTTCGCGCCCTCGGTGTCTTTTCGAGCGTCACCATCCACGAAGGAGATGCATTGGCATCGGACGGCACGTTGCCGATGACGATCGAGGTTTCCGAAGGCAAGAGGCGCTACTTCGGCGTCGGCGCGCAATATTCCACCACCGACGGCTTCGGTATTCAGGGCTATTGGGGCCACCGCAACCTGTTTGGCGAGGCGGAAACACTGAGGATCGAGGGATCGGTCTCGCGGCTTGGCGAAACGACGGATGTCGGCAGCCTCGACTATTCCGCCGGCATTCTCTTCACCAAGCCCGGCGCCTTCTTCCCCGCCGCCACGCTGAAGGCCGGCATCGTCGCCAAGACCGAAAATCCGGATGCCTATAACGCCACGCTCGTCACCGCCTCGCTCGGCCTTTCCTACGAACTAACCGACCAGGACACGGTCTCGGCAAGCGGCGAGCTCAGCTGGGAGCGCGACGACGACGCCTTCGGCACGAACGACTATCTGACTTTCACCTTGCCGATCCAATATGACCGCGACGCACGCGACGACAAGTTCAACCCGACGGAGGGTTATCGCGCAACATTGTCGGCAAAGCCCGGTTACGAGATCTTCAACACCACGCCCTATGCGGCATTCGAGGGCTCGATTTCCGGCTATCTGCCGTTCGGCCAGGAAGACGGCCTGGTGCTTGCCGGCAAGGTTGCCGCCGGCGTCCTGATCGGCGGCGACAGCATTGGGGACATTCCCGCCACACAGCGCTTCTTTGCCGGCGGCGGCGGCTCCGTGCGCGGATACAGCTATCAGGAAATCTCGCCCTACAACGACGATGGCGATCCCACCGGCGGCCGTTCCTATGTGACCGGTTCGCTGGAGGCCCGCATCAAGATCACCGATACGATCGGCATCGTGCCCTTCATCGACGTCGGCACCGTATCGGACAGCACCTTTCCGGGTTTTTCCGATATCCGCGCCGGCGCCGGCGCCGGAATACGATATGCAACGCCTTTCGGCCCGCTGCGGCTTGATTTTGCCATGCCGCTGAACAAGTACGAAGATGGCACAGATTACGGAATCTACGCCGGTATCGGCCAATCCTTCTAGGATTGCCGATTCCGCTGTGTTCCGATCTGTGGGCCGTCATGAAAACGGGGTAGTGTCCGCGCCGATGCAAACGCTGACAAAAATCGTCAACTGGGTCGTACGGCTCACCGGCTATGTCGTCGGCGCCACCTTGATTCTCGCGGTCGTGGCACTGGCGATCTTCGGCTTCACCAGTTTTGGCGCCCGCATCGTCACCGAAAAGATAGCCTCCACGCTGTCCAACCGCGACATGACGATCGAGGTTCGCGAACCGCAAGGCCTTTTGACCGGCGGGCTTCGCGCCGCCGAGATCTCCATTTCCGACACCAGGGGTGTCTTTGCGGAAATTCATGGCGTCGCGATCGACTGGAATCCGCTTGCGCTGCTGACCGGAACCTTCCATGCCAAACGCTTCGAGATCGAAGCGATCAACGTGCTGCGCAAGCCGGTACGCACCCTGCCCTCGCGGCCCGAAGCTGAAAATTCCGGCGGATTCAGCCTTCCGATCAAGGTCGATATAGACCGCATCGCGCTGCCCGATATCAAACTTGCCGCACCGCTGGCCGGCCGCGCCTTTGCGCTCGCCGCCGAAGGCAGCCTTTCGGCGAACGGCGATGGCGGCGAGGCCGTCGTCAATGTCAGCCGTCATGCAGTGCCGGACGCGCGGCTTGCTGCCGACATCGCTTTTGCGCCAGCCGAAAACCGGCTGCGGCTGAAGGCGCAGCTGTCCGAGCCGAAGGGCGGGCTGCTGGCAGGCTTTCTCGGCCTGCCGGACAGCCCGGCCGTCAACATCGACCTGGACGGCCAGGGGCCGATATCCGATTGGAAAGGCAAATTGCAGGCTGCCCTCGACGGGCAGCAGCGCGCCGCAATCGAAGCCCGCCATCAGATTACGGAAGACGGGCTGCACCACCTCGACCTCAAGGGCGGCGGTGACCTGAGCTCGCTGCTTCCATCGGCATTCCGGCCGCTTTTTGCCGGCCAGACCAATATCGATCTTGCCACCACCTTCGACAATCACGGCAAGATCGATATCCAGACCGGCAATATCGCCACCGGCAGCGTCGTAATCGCCGCCTCGGGCACCCTCGATCCGGCCGGCAACAACAGCCTGAACGCCAATCTGCTCGGCACGTCGGGGCCTGTCGATTTCCGCTGGCCGCTCGCCGAAGGCGAAGCGCGCTTCCTTATATCAGGTCTCAACCTGGCACTGACCGGCGATGCGCAGACCGCCAGACTGAACGTCAGCGGCTCGCTCGACACCGCAACCCTGCCGCAGGCCGATGTCGGCAACGTCAAGCTGACGGCCAAGAGCGACGCCTTCAATCTCGCCGCCCGTTCCGGCAGCGTCCAGCTGCGCCTCGTTGCCGGTGACATGAGCTTTGCCGAGTCGAACCTCAATCGCGCCATCCAAGGACCGGTCACGATCGCCTCACCGCTGCAGATCTCGCCTTCCGGTATCGGCTTCAACGGCACCACCGTCGAAAGCGCCAATATCAACGGCAGCCTCAACGGCTCCTATCGGCTGACAGACCAAGCGCTGACCGGCAACCTCAAACTCACCATCAACCCGGCAGCTCTGCCGGCTGCGGCAACAGGCAGGTTCGACGGACCGATCTCGCTCGAAAGCCAGGTGGTCGGCACCATTCCGTCGAAATTCGCGCTGTCCAACCTCGTCCTGAAGTCCGGCACGCTCGAAGCCGCCGGCAACGTTGCGCTCGACGGCGGGATCTTGAACGCCGATCTCTCCGGCCGGTTGCCTGACATCGGCAAGCTCATCCCCGGCGCCAGCGGTGGGGCGGGTTATGCGTTGAGAGTGGGAGGTGAGCTCCCGGCAATCTCCGTCACGGCCAATCTCAAGGCGCCCAGCCTTGAAATGGCCGACCGCGTGCTTGGCAACCTCAATATCGACCTGTCGGGTCTCGCCGATCCCAAGGCCCCGCAGGGCAGGATCGCCGCCACCGGCACGATCGACGGCCAGCCGATCAGCATCAACGGCGACATAAGTTCGCAGGACGGCAAGACGAGCATTCCGGCGCTGACCGCCGAAATCGGCGGCAACCGGCTGACCGGCGATGTGGAGTTCTCGTCCTCCCTGGAGCCGACAGGCGCACTGACCTTCGATTTCCCCAATGTCGGCCTGCTCGCCGCACTCGGCGGACAGAAGGCCGAAGGCGATCTCAAGGGGTCGCTCGGCGTCAGCAGCGATGGCGGCAGGATTGCGCTCAAGCTGCTTGCGACCGGCGACTCGATCCGCCGTGATACGCTTGCGATCGTCAAGCCGGATATCGATGTCACGGTCAGCGATCTCAAAGCCCTTGCGGCAAACGGCACGGTCAAGGCTGAAGAGGTGAGTGCCGGAACGAACAGGCTCGCCGGCCTTTCGCTCGATTTTACCAAGCAGCAAGACCATACCGATTTCGATCTCGATGCGGCCTATGACGGCAATCCCGTGCTGGCCGCCGGCAATATCGAAGCGGCGGGCGGCACGATGCACCTGAACCTTGATCGCTTCTCGGCAAGCCCCCGCAATATCCCGATCGAGCTTGCCGCACCGACGCAGGCCGCCATCGGCGGCGGCGCCGCCAGCCTGAACGGACTGACGCTGAAGACCGGCACCGGTTCGGTGACCGTCACCGGTTCCGCCGGCGAAACGCTGAAGATCGATGCAGACATCCGCGAGCTGCCGGCAGCACTTGCCAACGGTTTCGTGCCGAACCTTTCAGCCGGCGGCACGATCTCCGGAACCATTGCCGTGACCGGAACGCCGGCAGCACCGGTCGCCGACTTCAAGCTCGACTGGAAGGACGCGACGACCGGCCAGACCAAGGGGGCGGGCCTAGCACCGCTCGGCATCACCGCCGGCGGCAAATTCGCCGATAACAAGCTCGATTTCGACACCACGGTCGGCAGCAATGACGGCCTCTCGCTGAAGGCTGCCGGCAATGTCGCGCTCGCCGACCCGAAGGCACCCGTGCTGGATGTCGACGCCGATATCCTCAATCTGCCTGCCCGTATCGCTAATGGTTTCGTTCCCGATCTCGCTGCCGAAGGCACGATTACAGGAAAAGTGGCGGCCTCCGGCTCCCTCGCTGCACCCACCGCCAATTTCGATCTCGATTGGAAGAATGCCGCGACGAGCCAGACGAAACGCGCCGGCCTTGCGAATCTTGGCCTGAAGGCATCCGGAAAATTCACCGACAACAAGCTCGATTTCGATACAGTGATCGGCGGCGCCAACAGCCTCTCGCTGAAAGCAAACGGCAATGTCACCATCACCGGCACGACGATCGGCAACGTCAAGATCGACGCCGCGCTGGCAAATGTTCCGGCAAGCATCGCAAACAGCTTCGTCGCCGATCTCGCCGCCGAAGGGACGATCTCAGGAAGGGTAGCGGCCTCCGGCTCGCTCGCTGCTCCCACTGCCAATTTCGATCTGGATTGGAAAAACGCTGCGACGACCCAGACGAAACGCGCCGGCCTTGCGGATCTTGGCCTGAAGGCATCGGGAAAATTCGCAGACAACAAGCTCGATTTCGACACCGTGATCGGCGGCGCCGACGGCGTCTCGCTGAAGGCTAACGGCAATATCGCCGTCACCGGCACAACAGTCGGCAATGTCAAAGTCGACGCCGCGCTGGCAAATATCCCTGCAAATATCGCAAACAACTTCGTCCCCGATCTCGCCGCCGAAGGCGCGATCTCTGGAACGGTCTCGGCCAGCGGCTCTCTTTCCGCCCCGACCGCCAATTTCGATCTCAATTGGAAAAATGCTGCGACGCGCCACACGAAACGTGCCGGCCTTGCCGCGATCGGCGCGACCGCATCGGGAAAATTTGCCGACAACAAGCTTGATTTCAATGCGGCAGTCAGCGGCGACAAAGACCTCTCGCTGAAGGCCACGGGCAATGTCGCATTGGCCGGTACGGCGATCGACAGCATCAAGGTCGATGCCGAGATCGCCAAGCTTCCGGCCAGTCTCGCAAATGCCTTCGTTCCCGATCTGGCGGCCGGCGGCACGATTTCCGGCACCCTGTCCGCAGCCGGCACACCCGCCGCACCGAAAGCCGACTTCAAGCTCGACTGGGCGGATGCTGCGACCAGCCAGACCAGAAGCGCGCGTCTCTCGGGCCTCGCACTTGCCGCATCGGGACGCTTCGCCGACAACCGGCTCGATTTCGATGCCAATCTCGCCGGCCAGGACGGCCTCTCGCTGAAGGCCGCCGGCAATGTTGGGATTTCAGGCACGTCGGTCCGCAATCTTGACGTCAAGGCCGATCTCGTCAACCTTCCGGCAGGCCTCGCCAACAGCTTTGTCCCAGGTCTTGCCGCCGAAGGCACCGTCTCGGGAACGGCATCCGCTTCTGGCGCGCTTCCGAAGCCGGCGGTCGATTTCAAGCTCGACTGGAAGAACGCCGCGACCGCCCAGACCAAGAGCAGCGGCCTTTCGGGCCTGAGTGCTGCGGCTTTCGGCAAATTCGCCAATGACAGGGTCGATTTCGACGCTAATCTCGCCGGCAAGGACGGCGTGTTGGCCAAGGCGAAGGGCGGCGTCACGATCGCGGGAACGGTCATCCGGGACCTTTCGATCAATGCCGATATTCCGGCGCTGCCGGCAAATATCGCAAATGCCTTCGTTCCCGGCCTCGGTGCCGAGGGCACGCTTTCGGCAAGCGCCATAACGTCGGGAACGCCGGCAAATCCGATCGTCGATTTCAAGCTCGACTGGAAGAATGCCGCAACCAGTCATACCAAGGCTGCCGGCCTGTCCCGCCTTGCGCTGGCGGCGACGGGAAAATACGCCGGTGACAGGTTGGATTTCGACGCCAACCTTACTGGTGGCGGCGGCATCGCGGTGAAAGCTGCCGGCAATCTTGCCATCGCCGGTACGTCGATCCGCTCGGTCGACGTCACGGCGAACGCCACCAATGTTCCGGCCGGCATCGCCAACGGCTTCGTTCCCGGTCTTGCCGCCGAGGGTGCGGTCTCAGCGACCGCAAAGGCCACCGGCGCGCTATCGGCGCCCTCCGTCGACTTCAAGGTCGACTGGAAGAACGCGGCGACGAGCCAGACAAAAGGTGCCGGCCTTTCGCCGTTCACCATCGGCGCATCGGGCAAACTTGCCGGAAACAGGCTGACGGTCGACACCAGCCTTGCCGGTGATGCCGGCATGTCGCTGAAGGGCGGCGGCAGCGTGGTGATTTCAGGCAATCGCGCCATGGACATGCGCTTCACAGGCAATCTTCCTTTCGCTGTGCTCGGCGCCCCGCTTGCGCAACAAGGCTTCGTCGCCGACGGCGTCGCCACCGTCAACCTGCAGATCGGCGGGACAGCCGCAGCACCCGTCATCAACGGCACCGTCTCGACCAATGGCGCCAAGCTCGTCGACGTCCGGCGCAATATGGCCGTCAACAATCTGACGGCGACCGTGACCTTCAATGGCAGCCAGGCCGTGATATCGCGCCTTAGCGGCAACCTTGGCGGCGGCGGCACGATTTCCGCCATCGGCACCATCGGCATCCAGCCGGCGGGCGGCTTTCCCGCCGATATTTCGATCAAGCTCGACAAGGCGGTCTATGTCGATGGAACCCTTGTCGTCTCGACCGTCAATGGCGCGGTCGGCCTGCGGGGGCCGATCATGAATGCGACGCTGAGCGGCAAGCTTCGGCTGGACAAGACCTCGATCACGGTCCCGGAAAAATTGCCGACCTCGCTGAGAGAAATCGACATCCGGCACAAGAATGCGCCGCGGGCCGTCATTGCGCAGCTGCGCGATGACGGCGAGCGAAAACCCGGCGAGAAATCCTCCGTGATCACGCTGGATCTCGAAATCGATGCGCCCTCGCATATCTTCGTACGCGGCCGCGGCATCGATGCCGAGCTTGGCGGCTTGGTGACGATCCGCGGAACGGCGGCTGCACCCATCGTGACCGGCGGTTTCACCATGCGCCGCGGCCGCATGACCATTCTCAACCGCCGTCTGGATTTCTCCGACAAGAGCAGGATCACCTTTGCCGGTGATCTGACGCCGGCGCTCGATATGGAAGCGACCTCGGCCTCCGGCTCGACGACGCTGACCGTCGACGTTGCGGGCCTCGCCACCGACCCCGCGATCACCTTTTCCTCCTCACCCCAGTTGCCGCAGGACGAGGTGCTGGCGCAGCTGATCTTCGGCCAGTCGATGTCGAAGCTCTCACCGGTGCAGATCGCCCAGCTCGCCGACGCCGTCAGTCAGCTTGCCGGCAACCGCTCCACCTCGCTTTTCGAAGGCCTGCGCAACCAGCTCGGCGTCGACGATTTCGACGTCAGCACCGATTCCAAGGGGCAGACGAGCGTCAGCGTCGGCCGCTATCTCAACGACCGCACCTATTTCGAATTGCAGCAGGGCGGCTCGGCCGGCGCCAAGGCGGTGATCAACCTCGATGTCGGCCGCGGCGTCAAGCTGCGCGGAGGGGCCGGTGGCAACGGTGAGGGCGAAGCCGGCATTGTCTACGAACGCGAATACTGATGCATCTCGCCCGAAGCTGTGCAGCAGTTTGAGGACAGCATGGGCTTTAAGCCGGCTTAGAAACCGGTCTTGCTGGTCTTGAGAAGGATGTTGGTCTCGGTCGAATTGATGCCGTTGATCAGCCGGATGCGGCGCAGCGTCTCGTCGAAGGCGGCAAGGTCGCGATCCTCGAGTTCGGCGACGAAATCCCATTTGCCGTTGGTGCTGTGCAGCGCGCGCACCTGCGGCAGGCCTCTCAATTGATCGGCCACCCTGTCGGCGAGCTTGCCGAGCACCTCGATCATGACGATGGCGCGCACGCCGGCGGAGCGCGTCTCATGACCGGTACGGATGGTGAAGCCGACGATCGTGCCGCTGGCGACCAGCCGGTCGATCCGGGCAGCGACCGTCGCCCGTGATGCACCCGTCATCGCCGCAAGCGAAGAGACGGAAATCCGGGCGTTGTGGCGAAGCGCACTCAGAAGTTCGGTGTCGAGATCATCCACGCTGATCACTTTGTCAAAATAGGTTTATCAATCTGCGCAATCATAGTCCATTTCTGACACTTTTCCATCTTTTTGCCGCCAGCCCTTTATCCCACTATCGGCCGAAACAGGCCTCAACACGGAGCCCTCCACATGAATGCCCAATCGCGATCTGTCACCCTCATCGGCGCGCCGCTGGAAGAAGGCTCCGGCCGCAGAGGGGCTGCCATGGGCCCCGCGGCCCTGCGCATTGCCGGCGTCGACCAGACGCTGATCGAGCTTGGCCATGACGTCGCCGATATCGGCGATCTGCGCATCGTGCCGGCAATGGATCTGCCGAACCATCCGAAAGCCCACAATCTGAGGATCGTCGGCGCCTTCACGCGCGCCCTCGAAAGCAGCGTCCACGACGTCGCCGCCTCCGGCCGTTTCCCGCTGATTCTTGGCGGCGACCACAGCCTTTCCATGGGTAGCGTCTCCGGCATGGCCCGTTATGCCGCCAGCAAAGACCGCCCGCTCTTCGTGCTCTGGCTCGACGCCCATGCCGATTTCAATTCCCCGGCCACCTCGCCCTCCGGCAATATTCACGGCATGCCGGTCGCCTTCTTCTGCGGCGAGGCGGAGTTCGCCGAGATCCTGCCGAAGGACCGCCCCTTCGTCGATCCGAAGAATGTCTTCCAGGTGGGCATCCGTTCGGTCGATGCGCGCGAGCGCGAGGAAATCCACGAACACGGCGTCAATGTCTTCGACATGCGGGCAATCGACGAGCAGGGCATCGGCGCCATCATGCGTGAGATCCTCGATGTCGTCACCAAGGCGAACGGCCTGCTGCATGTCAGCCTCGACCTCGATTTCCTCGATCCGGAGATTGCCCCCGGCGTCGGCACGACGGTGCCTGGCGGCGCGACCTTTCGCGAGGCCCATCTGGTGATGGAAATGCTTTCGGACAGCGGCCTCGTCTCGTCGCTCGATCTCGTCGAGCTCAATCCATTTCTCGACGATCGCGGCAAGAGCGCCCGCATCCTGGTGGAGCTGACGGCAAGCCTCTTCGGCCGGCGCATCTTCGATCGCCCGACACGCGCCGCATAAGAGCATGTCGAGCAAAAGTGTGCAGCGGTTTTGCGAAAACGACATGTCTTGAAATAAGATTAGAGGGAGAACGGCCATGAACACTTCGGAAAAACTGATCGCCACGGAACAGCGGCTCGGCGCCCACAACTACAAACCACTCGACGTGGTGTTGACGCGCGGCGAAGGTGTTTATGTCTGGGATACCGACGGCAACCGTTATCTCGATTGCCTCTCGGCCTATTCCGCCGTCAACCAGGGCCATTGCCATCCGAAGATCCTCGCCGCCATGGTCGAGCAGGCGGGCAGGCTGACGCTCACCTCCCGCGCCTTCCGCAACGATCAGCTCGCTTATCTCTACGAAGAGCTCGCGGCTCTCACCGGATCGCACAAGATCCTGCCGATGAATTCCGGTGCCGAAGCGGTGGAGACCGCCATCAAGGCGGTGCGCAAATGGGGATACGAGGTCAAGGGTGTGCCGGAGGGCAAGGCGGAGATCATCGTCTGCGCCGATAATTTCCACGGCCGCACGCTGAGCATTATCAGTTTCTCCACAGATCCCGATGCCCGCAGCGGTTTCGGCCCCTACACGTCGGGCTTCAGCATCATTCCCTTCGGCGATGCAGAGGCTTTCGCCGCCGCAATCAACGGCAATACCGTGGCCGCCCTGATCGAGCCGATCCAGGGGGAGGCCGGCGTCATTATCCCGCCGGCGGGTTATTTCACCCGCATCCGCGAGCTTTGCACGGCAAACAACGTCACCCTCATCCTCGACGAGATCCAGACCGGCCTCGGCCGTACCGGCAAGCTGCTGGCCGAAGAGCACGAAGGCATCGAGGCCGACGTGACGCTGATCGGCAAGGCGCTGTCCGGCGGCTTCTATCCGGTGTCGGCCGTGCTTTCGAATTCCGAAGTTCTGGGGGTGCTGAAGCCAGGTCAACACGGCTCGACCTTCGGCGGCAATCCGCTCGCCTGCGCAGTGGCGCGCGCAGCACTCAAGGTGCTGACGGAAGAGGGCATGATCGAGAACGCCGCTGTCATGGGCGACTACTTCCTCGAAGGCCTCAGGTCGATCCGCTCAAACATCGTCAGGGACGTGCGTGGCCGCGGTCTGATGATGGCCATCGAGCTGGAACCCGAAGCCGGCGGCGCCCGGCAATATTGCCATGCGTTGAAGGAGCGCGGTCTTCTCGCCAAGGACACCCACGACCACACGATTCGCCTCGCTCCGCCATTGGTCATATCAAGAGAGCAGGTCGATTGGGCAGTCTCCCAGATCGAAAAAACGATAAGCTGAGTAAATCGGCGAAATTCTTCTTTAGGATCCCGACTGCAGCGCCACGCGTCTTTTTTGACGCGCGAAGGACGCTGTAGCACTTTGAATTGCTGCAAAAATATCGGCTGGAGGAGATCGGCAGCAAAACTGCCTCCCTTCATCCGAGCTTAAAAACCTTCTCAATCTGGTCTTTCAATTTAGATTTGGGCAACACTCTTTCGCTAAAGTCATCGATAACCGTAACGATGCTTCGCCGAGCGCAAAGCCATCGCGTGGTATGAAGGCAAAGCTTGTCCGCGCCAATGGTGGCGCATCCGCTTCTGCCCTGGCTTACGATAGTTGGGAAGAATTCTAATGGCCACGATCAATTCGACTAACTTCAGCGGCGATACGCTCGAAATTATTGCCTTCCGCCTGCATGACCAGGAATTCTGCGTCAAGACCACGACCATCCGCGAAATCCGCGGCTGGGCGCCGTCGACGCCGATCCCGCATGCGCCGGCCGATGTCATCGGCGTCATGAATCTGCGTGGCTCGGTGATCCCGATCATCGATCTTGCTTTCAAGCTCGGCATGAAGAGCACGGTCGCCAATGAGCGCAGCGCCATCGTCGTCGCCGAAGTTCACAGCATGGTCATCGGCATGCTGGTCGACCGCGTCTCGGACATTCTCACCATCTCGTCCAGCCAGGTCCAGCCGGTGCCCGAGGTGACCGCCTCCTTCGACCGCGCCTATTGCGAAGGCATCATTGCTTCGGAAAATGGCATGATCTGCTTCCTGAACCTCGCCAAGATGTTCAAGGAAAACGAAACGGACGAACTGGCCGCCTGATCCGGTCGATACAATTCGGATATTCGAAAACCGCCCGGCAACGGGCGGTTTTTTATTGCGGAACAAGCAGCAGGCTGCAGGAAAACGGCAGCCTCACTGGATTGGTTGTGCCGCCAGGAGGCGGCACTTTTGCTCATCCGAACAGCGCGAAAGTCGCCCTCAGCGTCACCCAGACACCCCACAGCAGCGGAATGCCGACGACGGCCCAGGCAAGCATCGCCTTGGCGTCCAACCCGCCAGTGCCGATGCCGAAGGAACCCGTCGGCCCGGCATTGACGGCCGCCGACTTCGCCTGCAACGCGGCGACCTCGTCATCGGACATGAACCATTTGTCCGAAAGCGGCCTGATCAGCGCATTGGCGATGAGCCCGAGCGCCAGCATGCCGGCGAGGATATACATGGTGCCGGTATAAAGGGTTGGCCCGGGTGCCACGCCGGCGGCGATCTGCGCTTCGCGGATATAGTTGACGACGACAGGCCCGACGATGCCGGCCGTTGCCCAGGCCGTCAGCAGCCGGCCGTGGATGGCGCCGACGAACTGCGTGCCGAAAATATCGGCAAGATAGGCCGGGATGGTCGCGAAGCCGCCGCCATACATCGACAGGATGATGCCGAAGGAGAGAACGAACAGCGCCTTGTTGCCCATGCCCGCGAAAGTGGGCGCCAGCGCATAGAGCACGATGCCGAGGACGAAGAAGCAATAATAGGTATTCTTGCGGCCGATCTTGTCGGAGAGCGACGCCCAGAAGAACCGTCCGCCGATGTTGAAGAGCGACAGCAAACCGGCGAAACCGGCGGCGATCGTGGCGATCGATGCCTTCTGCCCGGCGTCGAGCTGGGCGAAGCCGACATCCGGCAGGCCGATCAGCGAACCGGCGAAGATTTCCTGCAGCATTGGCGAGGCCATGCCGATAACGCCGATACCGGCGGAAACGTTAAGGCAAAGCACCGCCCAGATCAGCCAGAACTGTTTTGTCCTGTGGGCATCGCGCAGGTGCACATGTTTGGTGGTGATCATCGTGCTCTTGGCTGCAGGCGGCGTCCAACCCTCGGGACGCCAGCCGGCCGGCGGAAGGCGATAGCCGAAGGCGCCGCCCATCATGAAGACGAAATAGATCGCCGCCATGACGATGAAGGTCTGCCAGACGCCGACCGAACTGTCGGTCTTGAAATTATTCATCAGCAGGTTGGCCAATGGGGCGCCGATCATCGCACCGCCGCCGAAGCCCATGATCGCCATGCCGGTCGCCATGCCGCGCCGGTCGGGAAACCATTTGATCAGCGTCGAGACCGGCGAGATGTAACCGAGGCCGAGACCAATGCCGCCGATGACGCCGGCACCCAGCCACATCAGCCAGAGCTGATGAGTGATGACGCCGATCGCGGCAAGAATGATGCCGCCGCACCAGCAGCAGGCGGAAACGACGCCGGCCTTGCGCGGACCGGCCCGCTCGAGCCAGCCGCCCCAGATGGCGGCGGATGAACCAAGCAGGACGAAGAACAGCGTATAGATCCAGCCGAGGTCTGCAACGCGCCAGTCGCAAGTCGTGGTGAACAGCGCCGAGGCGAGTGTCAGATCAGGGCAGGCTGTCGAGGCCGTGATCCCGAGCGATTTGGAAAGCGGCAGCCAGAACACGCTGAAACCATAGGCCATGCCGATGCAGAGATGAATGGCGAGCGCTGCCGGCGGCACCAGCCACCGATTGAACCCAGGCCTTGCGACGATCCTTTCCCGATCGAGCAGGCCCGCCAACGCCCCGTCTGTACGTGTTTCCGCTGCAGTCATGAAAACTCCTCCTTGATTCAAATCGGGTTTGATTTCAGCTTTTACTGGTCACCGGCACATGCGCAGGCAGGTTGCTCCTGCCTCCCCTCCCGCACGGATCGATCCTGGTTTTTAGGACTAAAGCATTGAAATAAAGACCTAAAGCGCGAGGAACGCGCTTTAGTGTGTTGCCGGCTCCGGCTTTCGGATAAGAGGAACGGCCTGAAGCACGAGCGCGTCCAGGCCGTTCTCCTCATTCTCCAGAATTTCGAACAATTGCCGCCGCATGCGCGGGTCCCAGAATTTGTTGATATGGGTAGCGACCCCCTGCGCGGCCTCGCTTTCCGGCTGGCTCTTGAAGAAGGTGGCGATCTGGTTTGCCATATAAACGAGCTTGGTCTTGGTATCATGCGACATCGGCAATGCTTCCGGGCGAGATGCGGTGCGGGTGGGTGAAAATTTCGAAATCCTCGCCACGCACCAGCGCAACGAGCGTCATGCCGGCCTCTTCGGCCGTGCGGATGGCGAGAGCCGTCGGCGCCGAAATGGCGATGAGCACCGGGCTGCCGAGGATCGCCGCCTTCTGCACCATCTCGACGGAGAGCCGGCTGGTGACGACGACGGCGCCGTCCCCGCCTCTTTCACTGGCGCGGATGACGGCGCCGCAGAGCTTGTCCAGCGCATTGTGCCGGCCGACATCTTCGCGCACGGCAATCAGCCCCCTGCCGGGAAGATAGAACCCGGCGCCATGCACCGCCCGCGTCTCAAGATGCAGCGGCTGCGCCTCGTTCAGAAGCGAAACGGCGCGGACGATATCCGCATGCGACAGCGCCAACGGCGATGTTGAAACATCAGGCACCGGCCGGACCGCCTGTTCGATCGATTCGATGCCGCAGAGCCCGCAGCCGACCGGTCCCGCCATGCTGCGGCGTCGTGCCCGCAGCTGATCGGCGACGTCATCGACCAGGCTCACCTGCACATCGATCCCCTGCTCGCCCTCGACGACCTCGATGCCTGATATCTCCGCCGGCCCGGTGATGATCCCTTCGGTCAGGCTGAATCCGATCGCAAAATCCTCGAGATCATCAGGCGTAGCCATCATCACCGCATGCGAACTGCCGCCATAGGAAAAGGCGATCGGCACCTCTTCCGGCACGATGCGCGAACCGGTCTGGAGGATGCCGTTGCGGCGGGCGGTTTCGGGAGCACGGGCGGTGACGGTGAAGGTCATGATGCAAACTCCCCCTTCTCCCCAGCGGGGAGAAGATGCCCGTTAGGGCAGATGAGGGGGTGAGCGACGATAGGCGCGAACGAACGAGCCAAAGCGAGTTCGCATTTGTCGAGCCGCCCCCTCATCCGCCCTTCGGGCACCTTCTCCCCGAGGGGAGAAGGGGAAGCCACACCAGATCGCCCCCGCATCGTCACTCCGCCGCCTCGAGTTTGCCGGCGATGCGGCGTGATTGCCGCGCCTGCTCGTCATATTCGAGCTGCCATTCGCTTGGCCCGTTGGAAGGCGAGACCTGCACCGCCGTCACCTTGTATTCCGGGCAGTTCGTCGCCCAGTCGGAGAAATCGGTGGTGATGACGTTCGCCTGCGTCGTGGGATGATGGAAGGTCGTATAGACGACACCCGGCGCGACGCGATCGGTGATCAGCGCCCTCAGCGTCGTGTCGCCGGAGCGGCTGCCGAGTTTCACCCAGTCGCCGTCGCGAACGCCGCGCTGCTCGGCATCGTGCGGATGGATTTCCAGCCGGTCTTCTGCATGCCAGGCGATATTCTCCGTCCGCCGCGTCTGTGCCCCGACATTGTACTGGCTGAGGATGCGGCCGGTGGTGAGAAGCAGCGGGAAGCGCGGACCGGTACGCTCGTCGGTCGCCACATATTCGGTGCGGATGAACTTGCCCTTGCCGCGCACGAAGCCGTTGACATGCATGATCGGCGAGCCGAGCGGGTTCTTCTCGTTGCAGGGCCACTGCACCGAGCCCATTTTTTCGAGATAGTCGTAGGAGACCATCGCGAAGCTCGGCGTCGTCGCGGCGATCTCGTCCATGATCTCCGACGGATGGCTGTAATTCCAGTCGAGCCCCATCGCCTGGGCAAGCTTCTGCGTCACTTCCCAGTCGCCATAGCCGTTGCGCGGCGACATCACTTTACGCACGCGATTGATGCGGCGCTCCGCATTGGTGAAGGTGCCGTCCTTCTCGAGGAAGGTCGAGCCCGGCAGGAAGACGTGGGCGTAATTGGCGGTCTCGTTGAGGAACAGGTCCTGCACGACGACGCATTCCATCGCCGCAAGCCCGGCCGCGACATGTTTGGTATCCGGATCGGACTGGAGGATGTCTTCGCCTTGGATGTAGATGCCTTTGAAGGTGCCGTCGACCGCCGCATCCAGCATGTTCGGAATACGCAGGCCCGGCTCGTTGTTTAGCTTCACGCCCCAGAGCTTTTCGAAGATATCGCGCGTCGCATCGTCGGAAATGTGCCGGTAGCCCGGCAATTCATGCGGAAAGGAACCCATGTCGCAGGAGCCCTGCACATTGTTCTGGCCGCGCAGCGGGTTCACGCCGACGCCGGGACGGCCGATATTGCCGGTCGCCATCGCCAGGTTGGCGATCGCGATCACCGTGGTCGAGCCCTGGCTGTGTTCGGTAACGCCGAGGCCATAGTAGATCGCGCCATTGCCGCCCTTCGCATAGAGCCGCGCCGCGCCGCGCAGATCCGCCGCCGGCACGCCGGTGAAGATCTCGGTCTCTTCGGGACTGTGCTGCGGTTCGGCGACGAAGGCCGCCCAGTCCTCGAACTCAGACCAGTCGCAGCGCTCGCGGATGAACGCCTCGTCAAAGAGCCCTTCGGTGACGATCACATGCGCCAGCGCCGTCATGACCGCAACATTGGTGCCGGGCTTCAGCGGCAGGTGATAGGAGGCCTCGATATGCGGCGAGCGGACGATATCGGTGCGGCGCGGATCGATGACGATGAGCTTGGCACCCTGGCGCAGCCGCTTCTTCAGCCGCGAGCCGAACACCGGATGCCCGTCGGTCGGATTGGCGCCGATGACGATGACGACGTCGGAATGCTCGACGCTGTCGAAATCCTGCGTGCCCGCCGACGTGCCGAATGTCTGGCCGAGGCCGTAACCGGTCGGTGAATGGCAGACGCGGGCGCAGGTGTCGACATTGTTGTTGCCGAAGCCGGCGCGGATCAGCTTCTGCACCAGATACGTTTCCTCATTGGTGCAGCGCGACGAGGTGATGCCGCCAATCGCCTCGCGGCCGTATTGATACTGGATGCGGCGGAACTCCAGCGCCACATGCGCGAAGGCCTCATCCCAGCTCACTTCCCGCCAGGGATCGCTGACTTTTTCGCGGATCATCGGATTGAGGATGCGATCCTTGTGGGTGGAGTAGCCATAGGCGAAGCGGCCCTTGACGCAGGAATGGCCGCGATTGGCCTGACCGTCCTTCCACGGCACCATGCGCACCAGTTCCTCGCCGCGCATCTCCGCCTTGAAAGAACAGCCGACGCCGCAATAGGCGCAGGTCGTCACGGCCGAATGCTCCGGCTGGCCGATCTGGATCACCGACTTCTCCGTCAGCGTCGCCGTCGGGCAGGCTTGGACACAGGCGCCGCAGGAGACACATTCGGATTCGATGAAGTTCTCGTGCATGCCGGGCGAAACGCGCGAACCGAAACCGCGCCCCTCGATCGTCAGCGCGAAGGTTCCCTGCACTTCCTCGCAGGCGCGCACGCAGCGCGAACAGACGATGCACTTGGAGGGATCATAAGTGAAATAGGGATTGGACTCGTCCTTCGGCATCCATTTCAGATTGATCTCGCCATTGCTGCGCGCCTTGACGTGATTGTCGCCCTCATAACCGTAGCGCACATCGCGCAGGCCGACGGCGCCCGCCATGTCCTGCAATTCGCAATCGCCGTTGGCCGCGCAGGTGAGACAGTCGAGCGGATGGTCGGAAATATAGAGTTCCATCACGCCGCGGCGGATATCCTTCAGCCGCCCCGTCTGCGTGTGCACCACCATGTTTGCCGCCACCGGCGTCGTGCAGGAGGAGGGCGTGCCGTTGCGGCCATCGATCTCGACGAGGCAGAGCCGGCAGGAGCCGAAAGCATCGACCATATCGGTGGCACAGAGCTTCGGTACCTTGATGCCGGCCTCCATCGAGGCGCGCATGATCGAGGTGCCCTCCGGCACGCTGATCTGCCGTCCATCGATGGTGAGCGTCACCATGGCCTCGGATTTCGAAGCAGGGGTGCCGTAGTCGATTTCATGGATGAGAGACATGATTGGTCTCCTTGCTTGAGATGGTAAGGTCAGCGCAGGCGTTCCATGAAAAACGCGTCATTCCGCCGCCTCCACCAGAGGTGCCGGCGAAAAATCCTCCGGGAAATGCGTCATGGCGCTCATGACAGGATAGGGCGTGAACCCACCCAGCGCACAGAGCGAGCCGAACTTCATCGTGTTGCAGAGATCGGCAAGCAGCGCCCGGTTCTTCTCCGGCTCGATCCCGTGTGCGATCTTGTCGGCCGTCTCCACGCCGCGCGTCGAGCCGATGCGGCAGGGCGTGCACTTGCCGCAGCTTTCGACGGCGCAGAATTCCATCGCGAAACGCGCCTGCTTCAGCATATCGGCCGTGTCGTCGAAGACGACGATGCCGGCATGGCCGATCAGTCCGTCCCTGGCGGCGAAGGATTCGTAGTCGAACGGCGTGTCGAACAGTGCCCGCGGGAAATAGGCGCCGAGCGGTCCGCCGACCTGCACGGCCTTGACCGGCCGTCCCGTCACTGTACCGCCACCGATCCTGTCGACGATATCTCCGAGCGAAAGACCGAAGGCCGTTTCATAGAGGCCGCCGTATCTGACATTGCCGGCAATCTGCAGCGGGATTGTGCCGCGTGAGCGGCCCATGCCGAAATCGCGATAGAAGGCCGCACCCTTTTCCATGATGATGGGCACCGAAGCCAGCGAGATCACATTGTTGATGACGGTCGGACAGTTAAACAATCCCTTATGCGCCGGCAGCGGCGGCTTGGCGCGCACGACGCCGCGCTTGCCCTCGAGACTGTTGAGCAGTGCCGTCTCCTCGCCGCAGACATAAGCGCCGGCGCCGGTGCGCACCTCGATATCGAAGGCGCGGCCGGATCCGAGCACCGATAGTCCGAGAATGCCGGCCTGGCGCGCGATGCCGACGGCCTCGGTCATCGCCGCGATCGCATGCGGATATTCCGAACGCGTATAGACGAAACCCTTGCTCGCCCCGGTGGCGAGCCCGGCAATCGCCATGCCCTCGATCAGCACGAAGGGATCGCCCTCCATGATCATCCGGTCGGCAAAGGTGCCGCTGTCGCCCTCATCGGCATTGCAGACGATATATTTGCGGTCGCCGACGGCATCGAGAACGGTCTTCCACTTGATGCCGGTGGGAAAGCCGGCGCCGCCGCGGCCGCGAAGGCCGGAATCGGTGACTTCCTTGACGATATCGGCTGATGTCATCGAAACGGCGCGGCGAAGCCCGGCAAGACCGCCATGCGCCTCGTAATCACCAAGCGAAAGCGGATCGGTGACGCCGCAGCGGGCGAAGGTCAGGCGGGTCTGTTCCTTGAGGAACGGGAGGTCTTCAACCTCCCCGAGACAGAGCCGATGCTCGCCTCCATCAATCATCCCGGCATCGAACAGTTCAGGCACATCCTCTGACTTCACCGATCCATAGCCGATGCGCTTCCCGGCAACCTCGACCTCGACCAGCGGCTCCAGCCAGAACATTCCGCGCGAGCCGTTGCGCACGATCTCGGCATCGAAGCCGCGGGCGGCGATTTCCTGGGCAATCGCCTTTGCCACCTTTTCGGCCCCGAGCGCCAGCGCTGCGGCATCGCGCGGAACATATATCCTGACTGTCATCGGCGTGCCTCCGCGACGAGTTCGGCCGCCGTCCGATCGTCGACCCGGCCATAGACCTCGCCGTCGAGCATCGCCGCCGGCGCGCAGGCGCAGAGCCCGAGACAGTAGACCGGCTCCAGCGTTACGCTGCCATCGAGCGTCGTCTGATGAAAATCGATGCCGAGCAGCGCCTTGACGCGTTCGGCCAGCGCATCGCCGCCCATCGACTGACAGGCTTCGGCGCGACAGAGCTTCAGCACATGCCGGCCAGCGGGATGGTCGCGATAATCGTGATAGAAGGTCACCACGCCATGCACCTCGGCGCGGGAGAGGTTCAATTCCTCCGCGATGACGGGCATGGCTTCCTGCGGCACATAGCCGAATTCTTGCTGAACCTCGTGCAGAATGGGAAGCAGCGGCCCTTCGAGAAAGCGAAGATCGGCGACGATGGCTCGGGTGCGTGCTGCAATATCGCCTTCGGCGATATGAATGGTCATAAGGCAGCCCTCCCAGCGGCTTGCTCGTTGCGAAATAGCGGGCCTCCCCCAGCCGAGCGCTATTCCGTCACCACCATCTCAGGGAAGCAGCCGGCGATCAATAAAGCTATCTCGTTGCTTGATAGCTTTTTTCTATCAAAGTTCTTCATCTTGCACGAGCACTCTCGCTTCATGCAGCAAAGCCGAGACAAGCGGCGTAAACGGCTCGCGATAAGGCGCAACAAGGCCGACCAGATGATGCGCCTCCGGCTCGACGATCGGGATCATGCGAATTTCGACCGGAAATCCGAAGGATTTTGCAACGTTGCGCGGCATGATGCTCGCCCAGCGTCCGGTCCTGACATGCGAGAACAACACTATCATCGAGTTGGATTCAAGCGTCGGATGCGCCGTGGCGCCTGCTTCCGTCAAGTGGCGGTTGATGATGCGGCGGTTCTGCATGTCGGCAGTCAATAGACAAAGCCGAAGGTCGCCGATCTCCCGCCAGGTCACGTTGTCGCGATCCGACAGCGGGCTGCCGGCAGCCGTGATCAGATTATAGCGCTCGGCATAGAGGGGAACGGTCGTGACGCGGCCGAGCGGCTCGTTTTCGAGATAGGTGATGCCGGCATCGATTTCGAGGTTTTCAAGCATGCTCAGCACCTGCAGCGAATTCCGCGAGACGATCGAGAAGGTCACGCCGGGATGCCGCTCCTGAAAAGGCGTGGTGATGCGCGACAGCATGGCGAGCGCGGTCGGAATGGCGGCGAGGCGAATGTGGCCGGAAAGGCCGCGGCGCGCGGCGCGCATCTCCTCGCGCATGGTGCGGGCATCGCCGACGATGCGCCGGGCCCATTCGAGCACGCGCTGTCCCTCCGGCGTCAGTCCCTGGAACCGCGAACCGCGCTGCACCAGCATGACGCCGAGCTGATCCTCGAGCTGCCGGATGGCCGCCGAAAGCGTCGGCTGCGAGATCCCGCACTCCTCCGCGGCGCGGCCAAAGTGCTTTTCATTGGCAAGGGCGATGAAGAATTCCAGCTTGTCGATCATCCGGTCTCCCGATCCGGCATGACATCATCCGGGTCAGTTCATCTTTGACGCAGCAGCCGTGCTCCGCAAGGGCGATCTCTAGATCAGGATGATTTCAGGCCCGATCGGCCTAAAATCTGAATCCTGATCTAAATCAAAGAAATAGAGCATGATGTCGTCCGAAAACCGCGCACACTTTTCGGCATCATGCTCTAACTGTTTTCTGCAGCCGGAAAAAGATCGAACAGCGATTCGAGGAAGGCAAGCACGCTGACATTGCCGATGCTGTAATAGACCAGCCTGCCCTGACGGCGCGTATGGACCAGGCCTTCGAGCCTTAACCGCGCCAGTTGCTGCGAGACCATTGCCTGCTGTATGCCGAGGATATTTTCGATTTCACTCACCGTCCGCTCCTCGTTCGCCAGTATGCAGAGGATCAGAAGCCGGGTCTGGT
Organism: Rhizobium changzhiense; assembly: GCF_013087625.1. Taxonomy (NCBI): domain Bacteria; kingdom Pseudomonadati; phylum Pseudomonadota; class Alphaproteobacteria; order Hyphomicrobiales; family Rhizobiaceae; genus Rhizobium; species Rhizobium changzhiense. The sequence goes on along the minus strand of NZ_JABFCQ010000005.1, from coordinate 395,509 downwards.
GCGCTAGCGCTTTCAGCAGGTCGCTCGCTTCATGGGCTTTTCCAGCGAGTGTGTGCAATTCGTGGCCGGTCATCCCCGGCTTGGGTTTGGGCAACGGCATTCGGTATCTCGGAAGGACGGCGATGAGGTAGATCAGCACAATAGCATATTCGCAGAAGCGAATTGGTCAAAATGAAGAAATGCCAAAAAAGGTCCAAGTAAATCAGCAGATAAGCTGACCGCCATTGATCTCGATCACCTGTCCGGTGATGTAACCCGAGAGGGCGGGAGCCGCCAGGAACAGATAGGCGGGAGCACAATCCTCCGCCGTGCCGAGCCGCTGCAGGGGGATGGACTTTCTCGTCTGCTCCAGCTTTTCGCGGGAGGAATAGCGCTCATGGAAATCCGTCTCGATCGTTCCTGGCGACACGCAATTGACGCGGATTCCGTCCGGTGCAAGCTCACGGGCAAGCGCCTTGGAATAGGTTGCAACGAAGGCTTTCGAGGCCGAATAGATCGAAGAGCCGGGGCTGCCGCCGGTCAGCGCCGAAATCGAAACCGTGTTGACGATGGCTGCGCCTTCAGCCGCCTTCAATGCCGGCAACAGCGCCCGCGTCAGCGCCACGACCGATGTCTGGTTGAGCCGCACGACCGCCTCATATTCTGCGTCGGTGAGCGTGGCAGCGGGAAAACGGCCAAGCATGGTGCCGGCATTGTTGACGAGCACATCGACCTTATCAAAGAAGGCGAGAGCATCCTCGGCAAATTGCGCTGCCCCACCGACCGCGGAGAAATCGGCATTAAGCAGCAGCGCCCGTCTTTCGGATTCAGCCGTCAGCAGGAAATCCGGCAGGTCGCGTCCCGGCTTGCGCCCGGTATGGACGATCACCTTCGCGCCGCAGTCCAGGAACTGCCGGGCCACTTCAAGGCCGATGCCGCGGCCGGCGCCAGTCACTACGACATTGCGATTTTCGAACAGTCTGGGATGGAACACGAAGCCGTCCTCCTCGCGGACAGTGCCGCCGGTTGTGTCATTCGCCCTTAACATATGAGCGCGCCGACTGAAAGAAAGGCGCGTATCGATCTTTCCTGGTGAGGCCAGGGGTTAGTTTTCGGTCTCCAGAAGCCGCGCGCCCGGCCCTTCCTTGCCGAGCCGGTCGCAGGGATTGCGCAACGGACAGCTTTCGATCGACAGGCAGCCGCAGCCGATGCAGCCGGTCAGACGGTCGCGCAGCAGGCTAAGCCGCCTGATTCGCGCGTCGAGATCATCCTTCCACAGCGCCGACAGCGTCTGCCAATCGGCGACGGTCGGCGTGCGCCCCTGCGGCAGGGACTCGAACGCCGCCTGGATTTCCGAAAGCGGAATGCCGACACGCTGCGCCACCTTGATGATGCCGAGCCGGCGAAGCACATCGCGCCCATAGCGCCGTTGATTGCCGCGGGAGCGGATGCTCGAGATCAGCCCCTTGGTCTCGTAAAAATGCAGCGCCGAGACGGCCAGGCCGCTGCGCTCCGCCACTTCGCCGACCGTCAGGAGCTTGCCGAGCGGCGTTGCCGGAATTGTATCCATTACCTCTTGACCTCAAGATTAGTTGAGGTTTTATAAGCCTTGCTCCAGCAATCGTAAAGCCCAATCGCGAGAAGGAGCGGCGCATGAAAACATCCATCAGGCTGGCGGTGATCTACGGAAGCACAAGAAAGGGCCGCATCTGCGACCGGGTGGTCAAATGGCTGACGCAGGAGCTCGTCCGCTTCCCGCAATTCGATATCGACATCATCGATCCACTGGATTTTGCGCTGCCGCCCGACCGTGACATGGCGCACCCCGAAATCGACAGGCTCGCCGGGCGGCTCGGCATGGCCGACGCCTTCATCATCGTCACGCCGGAATACAATCACAGCTTCAGCGCCGCGTTGAAATCGACCATCGATCTGTTTTTCGAGCCCTGGCAGGGCAAGCCGGTCGCCTTGTTTCCTATGGCGGCATCTCCGGTGGCTTGCGCGCGGTCGAGCAATTACGGCTCGTCTTTGCGGAACTCCATGCCGTCACCGTCCGCGATTCGGTCAGCTTTTCCGCGCCATGGAGCCGCTTCGACGTCGCCGGACGGCTTGACGATCCGAGCGACGCTCTGCACACGCTCGACCGGATGATGGCGCGGCTGGAATGGTGGACGCGGGCGCTCATTGCCGCGCGCGGTGATCATCCCTACGCCGATATCGCCGCTTGAGACGAAGGGCTCCGGTTCCGTTCCCGGCAGGTACGGAACCTTTGGGAACACCCGGGCAGATCCTCCGCCCGGGTGTTTTCCGTCACATCCGGTTCATTCCGGCCGCACGGACGGGATCGCGATTTTGCGGTTGCGGGGAGAAAACCCCGGTGATAGTTTCCGCGCAAATAACAGGGGAGCTCCGTATTGCCGGGGCTGAGATGTGAGGCGCAAGCCTCTGGACCCTTCAAAGCTGATCTGGGTAATGCCAGCGGAGCGAGGTTCAGATGTTCTCAGGCGCACAAGTGTCACTCTATCCGATGTCCGACAATTTCGTCGGCATCATTCTCGATGCCGTCAAGGCGCTGGATCCCTATCGCGACCGGCTGCGCATCGAGATCGACGACATCTCCACACTGCTGGTCGGCCCGCCTGACATTCTCTTCGCCGCCATGCACGATCTTTTCGTCGCCGCCGCAAAAACCGGCGAGCATTGCGTATTGTCCGCTGCTGTTTCACGCGGCTGCCCGGGCGAGCCCGACGACGCCATCTGCGGCAGCAACCCCTCCCTTGGCCAAGCAGAACCGCTTGCCGATCGTATAACAGCCGCACTTGCCGCCGTTGAAACCACCGCCGAGACCGGGCAGCCGACCGCTGCGCAATTCTCGCTCTACGTCATGGGAACCGGCAGCCATATGGACGAGATCTATGGCTGCATCGACTTTCTGAAACGTTCCGGCACCTTCGACCGCGCCAAGAATTTCTGCACCAGGCTTTCTGGCGATGCCGGCGCCGTCTTCGCAACCATTCGCGAGGCCTTCTATCGCTTCGGCGACCCCGACGGGCATGTGACCCTCGACATCACGATGTCTGCCAATAGCCCGACGAAAGCGTGAATCGAACGCCGATGACACCGTCACCACCATTGGTTTCGCGCCTTGCCGCGCTTCGCGCGGCTCTCTACCGGGGAATACCTGCCTTACTCGCCGGCTGCGTCTTCTTGGCAGCATGGGAACTCTATGTCGATCTTTCCGGCATCAAACCTTCCATCCTGCCGGCGCCGTCACGCATCGTCATTCAGGGCTGGCTGAACCGCGAGGCGCTGATATCAAACACCTGGCCGACGCTCGGCGCGACAGTCGGCGGTTTCGCGCTGTCGCTAGCCTTCGCCTTCGTCTCATCGATCCTTATGGATTTCATGCCCTTCATGCGCCGGGCATTGCTGCCGATCTTCATCGCCAGCCAGACCCTGCCGCTGGTGGCGATCGCGCCCCTCGTCGTCCTCTGGTTCGGCTTCGGCCTGTTGCCGAAGGTCCTGCTGGTGGCGCTCGTCACCTTCTTTCCGCTGCTCGTCGCCTTGCTGCAGGGCTATGAATCGACCGACCGCGACATCGCCGAATTGCTGAATTCGATGAAGGCGAGCCGCTGGCGCATTTTCCGCCTGGCCCGGCTTCCCTCCTCGCTGCCCTATTTCTTCGCCGGCCTCAGGATCTCGATCACCTATGCTGTCGTCGGCGCGATCTTTGCCGAATATGCCGGCGCCGCCCGCGGCCTCGGCATTTATATTCTCAACGCCAAGAACAATTTCCGTCCCGATCTCGTGCTCGCCGCCGTCGTCGTCAGCGCCGTGCTGACACTCTGCCTGTTCGGGCTGACGCTGATGATCCAGCGCCTCGTCATGCCTTGGCAACCATCCGGAGAGCGGCGCCGATGAGCGATGCAATGGTTGAACTGCGCAACATCTCGAAATCCTTCGACGGCATGAGGGTGCTGGGCGATATTTCGCTCGCTGTCGCAGACGGCGAGTTCGTTTCGATCGTCGGCCCGTCCGGCTCCGGAAAATCGACGGTGTTGCGACTGCTGACACAGGCGCTTCGACCCGATTCCGGCGCCATGCTTTTCAAGGGCGCGCCGCTGGAACAGGCGCCGCATTCCTTCGCCTTCATGCCGCAACGCGATGCGCTGATGCCCTGGCGCCGGATCATCGACAATGCGGCACTCGGCCTCGAGGTGAAGGGCATGAGCCGCCGCGCGGCCCGCGCCACTGTGGCGCCTTTGTTCGAGAGCTTCGGCCTTGCCGGCTTCGAACACCACTATCCCTCCGAACTGTCCGGCGGCATGCGTCAGCGCGCCGCGCTGTTGCGCACCGTCGTCCAGACCCAGGACATGCTGCTGCTCGACGAGCCTTTCGGCGCGCTAGACGCGCTGACGCGCACGCAGATCCAGGAATGGCTGCAGGGCATGTGGACCGAGCACCGCTGGACGGCGCTGCTGATCACCCATGATGTTCGCGAGGCCGTGTTCCTCTCCGACCGGATCTACGTGCTTTCGGCCCGTCCGGCGCGTATTATCCGCGAATTCCGCGTTCCCCTGCCCCGTCCGAGAAGCATCGCCGATCTCGGCTCGCCGGCGGCCCAGGCGATCGAAACCGAAATCCTGCAAACCCTGCTTCATCCGCTAGAACAGGATGATTTTAGGCCGGCCGGCCTAAAATCTGAATCCTGTTCTAATTTAAAGAGTTAGAGCATGATGTCGTCCGAAAACCGCTCACACTTCGGCATCATGCTCTAGAGACCTGAGGAGGTCACCATGCTGCTTCTCACCCGCCGCCAGACGATCTTCGCCGCCATCGCGGCAAGCCTCGCCGGCCACACCGCCTTCGCCCAATCGGCGCCCGCAAAGGTTCGCATCGCGCTCGACTGGACACCCAACACCAACCATATCGGCATCTATGTCGCCAAGGCGAAGGGCTTCTATGAGGCGGCCGGGCTCGATGTCGAGATTCTCCCCTTCACCGATACCAGCGCCGGAACGCTGGTGTCGAACGGCGTTGCCGATTTCGGCATCAGCAGTGAGATCGAGACCCTCACGCAGCGCGCCGGCGGCGGTGACGTGAAGATGGTCTACGGCGTCGTCCAGACGGAAACCGCACGCCTGATCTTCAAGGGTGGACGCGACGACATCAAGAGCCCGAAAGACCTCGACGGCAAGACCTATGGCGGCTTTGGCGGAACCTGGGAGAGCGCGCTGATCTCCGCGATGATCCGCAATGACGGCGGCAAAGGCGACGTCAAAACCGTTACCCTCGGCACCTCCGCTTACGAGGCGCTGGACAATGGCTCGATCGATTTCACGCTGGAGATCTACACCTGGGAAGGCATCGCGGCCGAACTGGAAAACCGGAAGATCGGCCGCTTCCACTATTCCGATTATGGCATTCCCGACGAGCAGACAACGGTCATCGTCTCCAGCGACGCCTATCTCTCGGCAAACCGGGAACACGCCCGCGCCTTCATCCAGGCGACACGAAAGGGTTATGCCTACTCCGTCGACCATCCCGACGAAGCCTGCGACCTGCTGATCTCTGGAAGCAACGGCGCGCTGATGAATGCGGAACTGGTAAAGGCTTCTCAGAAGGCATTGATCGAGGGGCACTTTCTGAAATCCGAGGCCGGCGTGATCGGTACGCTCGACCCGGCAAAGGCCGAGGCCCTCGGCGGCTTCCTGCTCGAGAATGGCATTCTGGTCGATGCGAATGGCGCCGCACTCAAGGAGAAGCCGGACTTTTCCACCTATTATACCAACGAACTTCTCGACTGAGCCCAACGCCTGCCTTGCCCGTCGCGGCTTTCCGCTGCAAAGTCCGAGACCCGGAGCATGATGCCATCCGAAAACCGCTCACACTTTTCGGCATCATGCTCCGGGCAGGGCGGGGGATAAGATGCGACAACAGGAGAGATTGGCCGGAGCGGACTTTCTGCGCGCGACGGCCTGTCTGCTGGTGCTTGCCCACCACTTCGCGCTGCGGCTGGATATGCGCAGAATCCCTGACGAACTCGGACCGACCGCAAACATCCTCCGCTTCGGTAATTTCGGCGTTGCCATCTTCTTCGTGCTCAGCGGCTTTCTTCTTGCTCATCCCTTCTGGCGTGCGCTCGACGCGGGCAGCGACATGCCGAGCCTGCGGCATTACACGATCCGCAGGATGGCGCGCATCGCTCCGGGCTTCTGGTTCGCCGCCACCGTCAGCTTCGCCCTCAGCCTGACGCTGCTTGCCCTGCCGCTGACCCAGGAGCTTACGCTCCGCTACGTCTCCGGGCTGCTGTTCATGAGCCAGTGGCATTGGCGCACCTTCTTTCCTGTCGAAGCCGACGGGCCGCTCTGGTCCATTCCCTTCGAGGTCACCAGCTATGTGCTTCTGCCGGTCTGCTTTCTCCTGCTTTTTCGTGTGCCCGTCCTCAGGCAGCGCCCGTTGTTTGCTCGCTTCGCCTGGTTATGCGTCATCACAGCCGTACTCCTGGCTCATTTGCTGATCCTCACCTTGTTTCCGCTCAACGACATCGGACGCGGCTGGCAGTACGGCCTGCAGGGCGGGGCGAAGGAATGGATGCCGAGATATAATCCGATCGGCTTTTTCGCCGTCTTCGCGCTCGGTGCGCTTGCCGCTGGCGTCGAGGCCATGCTCCCAGGGAGGCGTTCCTCCTGGTTCGATGCCGCAGCGCTGCTCGCCCTCGCCATTGCCGGCTACCGCCTCGTCATATCGCCCGGCGGCTCCGCCGAGGGTTACGGTTGGCTCGAAATCCCCTATGGCTTTCCGGTCTTCCCGCTGGCGGTCGGGGCCGCCCTCGTTTCGCTCAGCCATTCGCAACATCTAGGCAGGCTGCTCGACAACGCTCCTGTCCGCTATATCGCAAAGATCTCCTTCGGCATCTATATTTGGCAGGAGATCATCCTGCTATTGATCCAGAGGCTCGACCCGGGTTCGTTCGGCGTTTCCTCGGAAAATGTCGTCACCGGCTGGCTGCAATCTTGCGGGCTGGCGGCAGCGCTCATCCTTCTGGTAGCAAGCCTCAGCTACCACCTGCTGGAAAAACCGGCGATCGACGTCGGAAATCGACTGACATCCCGCCAATCCAATCGGGCTACTCCTTTCAAAGTATAAGTTTCCGGATAGCGCAACTACAGGCGTTAAGGTTAACGCGAAATACTCCCATTTTTGGCGTCTTTAGGGTTACGGAATTCTTATTTATACCGATGACAAACGATACGTGACGATGTATCTGTCTCCTTGCTGTTCAGTATCGCATCTAAACTTGTGGACCTTGCGTAATGAATGCTTTTACTTCGAAGACGAATTCGCGCTTCGATCCATCTCAGCGTCAGGACAAAACCAAGACCCTGGTTATAGCGAACTCCAACATTCGCCAGCCGGATAGCTTCTCCCTTGTCGAAAGAAAAATGGCTGTGCGGCTGGGTGTGAAGCGTTTGATCGATATCGTCGCCTCAGTCAGTGCCCTCATCGTGCTGGCGCCGCTTTTTCTGGCAATCGCGCTTTTCATCAAACTCGACGACGGCGGTCCGGTGTTTTTCCGCCAGATCCGCTGGGGATTGAACGGCCAGAAGATCACGGTCTTCAAATTCCGATCGATGCGCGCCGAAGCTTGCGATCCCAGCGGCATCCAACAGACGGTCAAGGGCGACAGCCGGGTGACAGGCATCGGCGCGGTGCTCCGCAAGACCAATATCGACGAGCTGCCGCAGCTGCTGAACGTCCTCAAGGGTGACATGTCGCTGGTCGGCCCGCGCTGCCACGCCATCAATATGCGGGCAGCCGGCCAGCTCTACGAGGAACTGGTGCCGGACTACCACCATCGCCATATCATGCGACCCGGCATTACCGGTCTTGCCCAGACACGCGGCTGGCGCGGCCCGACGGCACGACCGTTGGAAGCCCGCGCCCGCATCGCCTGTGATATCTATTACGTCAGGAATTTCAGCCTGCTGCTCGATCTTAAGATACTGTTCAAGACGGTCGTCATCGAGCTGCGCGGCGGCACCGGCTTCTGAGCCGAAGCCGGCATCTTGGTACATCGGCCCTATCGGCCGCTTCTTCATTTCAAGCCGCCCGCTGGACACTCTCTGCCGTATTCCGACAGGTGAACAGACACAAAAAAGGCGGCTGTTAAAGCCGCCTTTGATCGTCGCAGTCGGTTGCGATCAATCCTGCTGGACGACGCCGCGCAGATGCGTCAGTTCCATGATGAAGTGTTCGAGCTTCGACTTGTGCTCGTGCAGCTCGGCATGTTCGAGTTCCTTGCGGGCGGCCTCGATGCGACGGGTCAGTTCGTCCTTGTGGAGTTCCTCGACCGGAACCGCGGATTCGGCAAGCAATGTGCAGCCGGTCGGCAGGATATCGGCAAAACCGCCGAACACAACGTAGTCCTGCTTCTTACCGGAGGCCGAACGCACGCTCACGACGCCCGGCTTGATCGTCGTCATCGTCGGCGCATGGTTTGCCATGACCGTCATCTCGCCTTCAGTCGCGGGGATGACGACCTCGGTCACCATCTCCGACAGCAGCAGACGCTCCGGCGAAACGAGCTCAAAGTTGAAATTGTCAGCCATCAGTGACTTACCTTCTCGGCTATGGCTTTCGCATCTTGCAATTTAGTCCCGCAGAACGGGCAGTGCATTATCGCTTGATCGAGATAACCGAGGCCTTCCTCGCTCTGGACCAACCCCACCACCATCATCAGCACGCCATTATCGGCGCGATAGACAGTCGGCGCTGCTGGTTCCGGAAGATCCGCCACGACCCCTTTCAGGGAGTCGCAGCAGAATATCTCGTCTAGCGCATCGCTCATTAAGCAGCTGCGAGCTTCTTGGCCTTTTCGACCGCTTCTTCCATCGAGCCGACCATGTAGAAGGCAGCTTCCGGCAGATGATCGTATTCGCCGTTGACGAGGCCCTTGAAGCCCTTGATCGTGTCTTCGAGAGCAACCAGCTTACCCGGCGAGCCGGTGAAGACTTCGGCGACGAAGAACGGCTGCGACAGGAAACGCTCGATCTTGCGGGCGCGCGCGACAGCGATCTTGTCCTCTTCGGACAGTTCGTCCATGCCAAGGATCGCGATGATGTCCTGCAGGGCCTTGTAGCGCTGCAGCGTCGACTGGACCTTACGGGCGACTTCGTAGTGCTCTTCGCCGACGACCATCGGATCGAGCATGCGCGAGGTGGAGTCGAGCGGATCGACCGCCGGATAGATGCCCTTTTCAGCGATCGAGCGCGACAGAACCGTCGTTGCGTCAAGGTGAGCAAACGAGGTCGCCGGCGCCGGGTCGGTCAAGTCGTCGGCCGGAACGTAAATGGCCTGAACCGAGGTGATCGAGCCGGTCGTCGTCGTGGTGATGCGTTCCTGCATCTGGCCCATGTCGGTTGCGAGCGTCGGCTGATAACCGACGGCCGACGGGATGCGGCCGAGCAGAGCCGACACTTCGGAACCTGCCTGCGTGAAGCGGAAGATGTTGTCGACGAAGAACAGAACGTCCTGGCCCTGGTCGCGGAAGTGTTCGGCGACCGTCAGGCCGGTCAGGGCGACGCGGGCGCGGGCGCCCGGCGGCTCGTTCATCTGACCGTAAACAAGTGCCGCCTTCGAGCCTTCGCCGCCGCCATGCTTGTTGACGTTCGATTCGATCATTTCGTGATAGAGGTCGTTGCCTTCGCGCGTGCGTTCACCGACACCGGCAAAAACCGAGTAACCACCATGCGCCTTGGCGACGTTGTTGATCAGTTCCATGATCAGAACGGTCTTGCCGACGCCGGCGCCGCCGAACAGGCCGATCTTGCCGCCGCGTGCGTAAGGAGCCAGAAGATCGACGACCTTGATGCCGGTGACGAGGATCTGCGATTCCGTCGACTGCTCGACATAAGACGGCGCATCCTGGTGGATGGCGCGCTTGTGAGCAGTGACCAGCGGACCGGCTTCGTCAACCGGCTCGCCGATGACGTTCATGATGCGGCCGAGCGTCTCGTTGCCGACCGGAACCATGATCGGAGCGCCGGTATCGGCGACTTCCTGGCCGCGGACGAGACCTTCGCTCGAGTCCATCGCGATGGTACGGACGACGTTTTCGCCAAGGTGCTGCGCAACTTCGAGAACCAGGCGGTTGCCGTGGTTGGTGGTTTCCAGCGCGTTCAGGATCTTCGGCAGTTCGCCTTCGAAAGCAACGTCGACGACGGCGCCGATAACCTGGGTGACTCTGCCGACAGAGCCGATCTTGGGGGTAGCTGCCTCAGCCATTTTCTGACCCTCTTTTCCTAGCCTCAGAGCGCTTCCGCGCCCGAAATGATTTCAATGAGTTCCTTGGTGATCTGCGCCTGACGCTGGCGGTTGTAGCTCAGCGTCAGCTTGTTGATCATCTCACCGGCATTACGCGTCGCATTGTCCATAGCGCTCATCTTGGCGCCCATCTCACCTGCGACGTTCTCAAGGAGCGCGCGGAAGATCTGGACGGAGATGTTGCGCGGGATCAGATCTTCGAGGATCGATGCCGGATCCGGCTCGTATTCGTAGACGGCGCCTGCATGTACGGCATCTTCGGTCTGCACAGCTCCCGTTGAAGCCGGGATGAGCTGCTGCGCCGTCGGAATCTGACTGATCACCGACTTGAACTCGGAATAGAACAGCGTGCAGACGTCGAACTCGCCGGCAGCATACATCTCGATGATGCGCTTGCCGATCTGGTCCGCATTCTCGAAGCCGACGCGCTTGACGTCGCGCAATTCCTTGCGCTCGATGATCAGCGACGAGAATTCGCGGCGAAGGATGTCGTGACCCTTCTTGCCGACGGTGAAGATCTTCACCGTCTTGCCTTCGGCAAGCAGCTTGCGGACATGTTCGCGTGCAAAGCGGGCGATCTGCGAGTTGAAACCGCCGCAAAGACCACGTTCGGCCGTGCAGACCACCAGCAGATGGACCTTGTCCTGGCCGGTGCCGGTCATCAGCGTCGGTGCGCCGTCGGCATCGGTGACGGCCTTGGCAATGTTCGCCAGAACCGCACCCATGCGCTGCGAATAAGGCCGGGCGGCCTCGGCCGCCTCCTGCGCACGCCGAAGCTTCGCCGCGGCGACCATTTTCATCGCCTTGGTGATCTTCTGCGTCGCCTTGACGGAGGCGATCCGGTTTTTCAGATCCTTAAGTGAAGGCATCCGTGATCCGTCCTAACTTAGGGCCTGATTACGAGAAAGACTTTGCGAAGCTATCGAGAGCAGCGGTGAGCTTGCCCTTGGTATCGTCGCTGATTGCCTTTTCCGTGCGGATCGCGTCGAGGATGGCGGAGCCTTCCGAACGCAGATATGAGAGGAAGCCCTGCTCGAACTTGCCGACCGAAGCGACCGGCAGCTTGTCGAGATAGCCGTTGACGCCTGCAAAGATCACGGCGACCTGCTCTTCCGTCTTCAGCGGCGAGAACTGCGGCTGCTTCAGGAGTTCGGTCAGGCGTGCACCACGGTTCAGCAGGCGCTGTGTCGCAGCGTCGAGGTCCGAACCGAACTGGGCGAAGGCGGCCATTTCGCGATACTGGGCGAGCTCGCCCTTGATCGAGCCGGCAACCTGCTTCATCGCCTTGATCTGTGCCGACGAACCGACGCGGGAAACCGACAGACCGACGTTCACGGCCGGGCGGATACCCTGATAGAACAGGTCGGTTTCAAGGAAGATCTGACCGTCGGTGATTGAGATGACGTTGGTCGGAATGAAGGCCGACACGTCGTTGCCCTGCGTTTCGATGACCGGCAGAGCGGTCAGCGAACCGGCGCCCTTGTCGTCGTTCATCTTCGCAGCGCGCTCGAGCAGGCGCGAGTGCAGGTAGAAAACGTCGCCCGGATAGGCTTCGCGGCCCGGCGGGCGGCGCAGCAGCAGCGACATCTGGCGGTAGGACACGGCCTGCTTGGACAAGTCGTCGTAGCCGATCAGCGCATGCATGCCGTTGTCACGGAAATATTCGCCCATGGCGCAGCCGGCAAACGGAGCCAGGAACTGCATCGGCGCCGGATCGGAAGCGGTGGCGGCAACGATGATCGAATACTTCAGTGCACCGCGCTCTTCGAGCACCTTGACGAACTGGGCGACGGTCGAACGCTTCTGACCGACGGCGACGTAGACGCAGTAAAGCTTTTCGCCTTCCGGACCGTTGTCGTGAATGGCCTTCTGGTTGAGGAAGGCATCGAGAAGGATCGCGGTCTTGCCGGTCTGGCGGTCACCGATGACCAGCTCGCGCTGGCCGCGGCCAACCGGGATCAGCGCGTCGATGGCCTTGAGGCCGGTCGACATCGGCTCATGAACCGACTTGCGCGGAATAATGCCGGGAGCCTTCACGTCGACGCGCGAACGGCGCGTCGCGTTGATCGGGCCCTTGCCGTCGATCGGATTGCCGAGCGCGTCGACGACGCGGCCGAGCAGTTCCGGACCAACCGGAACGTCAACGATGGCGCCGGTCCGCTTGACGGTGTCGCCTTCCTTGATGTCGCGGTCGGAGCCGAAGATGACGACGCCGACATTGTCGGATTCGAGGTTCAGCGCCATGCCGCGGATGCCGCCCGGGAACTCGACCATTTCACCGGCCTGGACATTGTCCAGACCATAGACACGAGCGATACCGTCACCGACGGAGAGAACCTGGCCGACTTCCGAGACTTCTGCCTCTTTGCCGAAATTTTTAATCTGGTCTTTGAGAATTGCGGAAATTTCCGCGGCGCGGATATCCATCAGCCAACCTCTTTCAATGCGAGCTTAAGGGTAGAGAGTTTGGTACGAAGAGACGTATCAATCTGGCGGGACCCGACCTTCACGATCAGACCACCAAGAATTGACGGATCAACCGTGACGGCAATCGTCACGTCTTTGCCGGTAACGCTCTTGAGTGCCACCTTCAATTCGGTTTCCTGCGCTTGCGAAAGCGCATGTGCCGAGGTGACCTCGGCGGAGATTTCACCGCGATGGTTCGCGGCGATGATGCGGAAGGCCTTGATCATACCCGGCAGGGCAAACAGGCGGCGGTTGCGTGCCACGACCTTCAGGAAATTGGCGAAGAAACCGCTGATGCCAGCCTTCTCGCTGATGGCGACAATCGCCTTCAGCTGGTCTTCAGCGGAAAAAACCGGGCTTGCGACGAAGCGCTTCAGGTCGGCGCTCTCATCCAGCATAGCCTGGAAATGGTCAAGATCGGCGGTTACGCTGTCGACGGCGCCCTGCTCGAGCGCCAGTTCGAAAAGCGACGAGGCATAGCGTTCTGCAACACCAGAAGTAAGCTGGGACGTGTCTGCCACTGGCACAAATTTCCCTGATTTCAACCCAAAATCCGGCTCTCGGCGGGCGCCGAACCTATGACCTTGAATTCGTTTTGATTTCCCCCAGAAATCACAAGAGAAGCCTCTTGCTTCTTCCGAAATTCGGGGTCCGTCTAACATAGGATGTTCGGACTCGCAACACGCGTAATGCCCGAATACGCCTTTCACATGAATTTCTGTCTGCAAAATCGCGCAATGGCCTGAAAGCAGGCCGAAGAAGCCATCTGCCGGCAGCGAGCGTCACGTCTGGGTGAAGCCGAAAACGTAGAGCAGCGGTAGCGCGGCCAAAGCGATCTGCACAACCAGGAGTAAATAGTTGACGAGATTACTCCCCTTATCGGACAGGATCGAGATGACACGGGCAAAGGCAGCCATCGCGAAGGAGGCGCCGAGCGCCATATAGATCCAGTCCTGGGCGAGCATGATCGCCGACAGCCCGAAACCGAGATAGAAACCACCCATCGAGCGTCCCTCGCCGAAGCCTTCCGGCCGCCCCTCCTGCGCCTGCAGACCGAGAAGACGGAAAGTATGGCCCGGCGCAAACATCATGATGAAGCCGGCGAGTGCCGTGAAAGCGGCGGAGCAAAAGGCAAGCTGTTCGCCAAGCTCGGTCGGAAAGTAAAACTCCATGCATCAGCCCCAAATCACCCGGATGAATCAGTGTTTTATGGCATGGGCGGAAAAAGGAGGGAATGGTGGCGTCATCATTCAGAGAAAACTCTGCGGATCGATATCCAGCTGCACCTGCACCGATCCGCGCTCCTTGGGCGATTGCGACAGCATCGCCCGCAGGAACCCCTGCATGTCCGAGTTCCGCCTCCCGTGGACCAAAAGACGGAAGCGGTGGCGGCCGCGCACCAGCGCAAGCGGCGCTTCGGCCGGGCCGAGCACCGAGATACCCGACACCTGCGGTGCGGCGTTGCGCATGCCGCGCGCATGGTTTTCAGCATCATGGCGGGTTTCAGCCGAAACGATGATCGAGGCGAGCCTGCCGAAGGGCGGCAATAGGGCGCGTTCGCGTTCGGTGATCTCGCGCTCGTAGAAGGCGTCGGAATCGCCGGAGACAATTGCCTGCATGACAGGATGCTGCGGCTGATAGGTCTGCAGCAGCCCATGGCTCTTAAGCCCGGTGCGCCCGGCCCGGCCCGTCACCTGCGACAAAAGCTGGAAGGTGCGCTCGGCCGCGCGCGGATCGCCATTGGCAAGGCCAAGATCGGCATCGACGATGCCGACTAGCGTCATCAGCGGAAAATTGTGGCCCTTGGCCACGAGCTGGGTGCCGATGACGATATCGGCTTCGCCCTTGGCGATCGCTTCCAGCTCCAGCCGCAGCCGCTTCACCCCGCCCATGATATCCGAGGAGAGAACGATCGTCCGCGCCTCCGGAAAATGCCGTTCGACCTCCTCGGCGATGCGCTCGACGCCTGGCCCGCAGGCGACGAGATGGTCGAGTGTGCCGCAGTCCGGGCACGCCTCCGGCGTGCGCTCGGCATGGCCGCATTGATGGCATTGCAGCTGCTTGCGGAAACGATGCTCCACCAGCCAGCTCGAACATTGCGGGCATTGGAACCGGTGGCCGCAGACCCGGCAGAGCGTCAGCGGCGCATACCCGCGCCGATTGAGAAAGAGCAGCGCCTGTTCGCGCTTCTCCACCGTCTTGCCGATCGCCCGGATCAGCACCGGCGACAGGAAGCCGCCCCGCTCCGGCGCGTGCCTGCGCATATCGACCAGATGCAGGTCCGGCATCGCTGCATCGCCGAAACGCGTCGGCAGGTGGACGGTGCTGTAGCGTCCGCTCTGGCCGTTGACCTGGCTTTCGACCGACGGCGTCGCCGATACCAGGATGACGGGAAAATCGCCGATGCGGCCGCGCACGACAGCCATGTCGCGAGCATTGTAGAAGACGCGATCCTCCTGCTTGTAAGCGGGATCGTGTTCCTCGTCGACGATGATCAGGCCGAGATCCTCGAAGGGCAGGAAGAGCGCCGAGCGGGCGCCCGCCACGACGCGCACTTCGCCGGTCACCGCCTGGCGCCAGACCTTTTCGCGCATGCGCGGCGCAAGATCGGAATGCCATTCGGCCGGCTTTGCCCCGAAACGGTCCTGGAAACGCTCCATGAAACTCGCCGTCAGCGCGATCTCCGGCAGTAGGATCAGCACCTGCTTGCCACGTTTCAGCGTCTCGGCAATCGCCTCGAAATAAACCTCGGTCTTGCCGGAGCCGGTCACCCCGTCGATCAGCGACACCGAAAATTCGCCCTTGCCGACATCGGAAACGATCTCTTCGGCCGCCTGCTTCTGCGGCCCTTCGAGACGTGCGGCGGCAAAATCCGGATCCGGCATCGCAACGACCGGCGGCGGCGGCAGGAATACAGTCTCGAAGATACCGAGCGTGATCAGCCCATCGACGACACTCGTCGAGACGCCCGCCGCATGCGCAAGGCCGCTGCGTGTCCATGAAAAGCCGTCGGAGGCGGTATCAAGCACCCGGGCGCGCGCCGGCGTCATCCGCTCCGGTTCGCCGCCGACGAGCTTCAGCCCCTCCACCATCGGTTCCGGCTCGAAGGCGTTCGGCGCCCGGAGCGCCATCCGCGCGACGAGGCCGGGCGGCGAGAGCGTATAGGTCGCCACCCAATCGATGAAATCCCGCATCTCGCTCGAAAGCGGCGGGCAGTCGAAGACATGGCTGATCGGCCGAAGCTTCTTCGGATCGACGCCGTCCTCGCCGCCGTCCCAGACGACGCCGATCACCTGCCGCGGGCCGAGCGGCACCTGCACGACCGAACCGGGCTCGACCGCCATGCCATCCGGCACCGAATAGGAATAGGGTTTCGGCGCCGGCATCGGCACCAGCACGGGAACCGTTCGGTTCGCGGGCGGTGCCTCGAAAAGCGCGCCAAAGAGATCGGACGAATCTGTGCTCATCGCGCGAGACCATGCCCGCAAATCGATCGAATTGGAACCGCAAAGAGGGAGCGACGCGTTCCGGGTCGTCGCGACGATTTAAAGGGTGAAGCCCAGAAACTGCGCTTCACCTGGCAAGGCTGTCGCCACTGCCGGAATAGGCTTCACTTGTCTCGGCATTGCGTTGCCGCAGGCGCAGGATCGCCGATGCCTCGCGCGGATTGGGCGGCAGGACAGCGTTCTTCAACGCGATCGAATAGGCGTGTTTCGGATGTTCGAGCACGTCCCTGGCATCTCCGCTCTCCACCACCACGCCCTTGCGCATGATCACCACGCGGTCGGAAATGTAATAGGCCGTCGCAAGGTCATGGGTGATGTAGACGATCGAGACGTTGAGAGCGTCACGCAGATCCCGGAAGAGATTGACGATCGACATGCGCAGCGATGCGTCGACCATCGACACCGGCTCGTCCGCCACGATCAGCTTCGGCTCGGGTATCAGCGCACGAGCGACGGCGATGCGCTGCAATTGGCCGCCTGAAAGCTCGTGCGAGAAGCGGCCTTTTATCTCCGCCATCGACAGGCCGACGCGCTGGAGGGCAACGTCGGCAAGCGCCTCTTTCTCGGCGCGGCTCTTCGCGCCCTTGAAGCGATGGGCGGTGGCCAGCAGGTACTCGTCGATCCGCGTCAGCGGATTGAAAGCTTCGAACGGATTTTGAAAGACCGGTTGGACCTTGGCCATAAAAGCCTCGCGATCCTTGCGGGAACGCACGGCCTTCACATCCGTACCGTCGAAATGAATGCTGCCCCGATCGGCCTTTTCGCTGCCGAGGATCATTTTCGCCAGCGTCGATTTTCCGGAGCCGGATTCGCCGACGATCGTGAATATCTCGGGTTTGTCGGCGCTGAGCGCAAAGCTGACATCGTCGACCGCCTTCATCTTTTCACGCGAGAAGAAACCGCCGATCGGAAAGAGCTTGGTCACATGGTCGAGTTCGAGAAGGAAATTGCTGCTCATTGGATCTGGTACTCCCCGGCACGGAAGCATGCGACTCGCCCGCCCGTCGCGCTCGGCAGCATGGCCGGCACTTCACGTGCGCATTTGTCGATCGCGATCGGACAGCGTGGATGGAAACGGCATCCCGAAGGCGGATCCGAAAGTGCCGGCGGCTTGCCCCTGAGGCTCTTTCGCGTCGAGACATCACCGATGCGCGGCAGGCTGCCGATTAGGTGGACGGTGTAGGGATGCTGGGGATTGTCGAAGATCGCCTGCGTCGGCCCCTCCTCAGCCAACCGTCCCGCATACATGATGGCCAGCCGGTCGGTGATGGCGGCATGCACCGACATGTCGTGAGTCACGAAGATGACCGAGGACTGCATGCGGGCCTGCACTTCCTTGATCAGCGCCAGAACGTCCTGCTGCACGAGCACGTCGAGCGCCGTTGTCGGCTCGTCGGCGATGATGAATTCCGGCTCGCAGACAGTGGCGAGAGCAATCGTCAGACGCTGGCGCATGCCGCCCGAAAGCTGATGCGGAAAGGCCTCGAGCACATGCGGATCGAGATGTAGCCTGGCAAGATGCGCCTCGACGCGCGCCCGGAAGGCGGCGGGATCGAGGTTCATATGGCGGGAGGCAAAATCGGTGAAGGCGTGTTTGACCCTTCTGACCGGGTTCAGCACGTTCATCGAGCCCTGCATGATGTAGGAAAGATGACGCCAGCGTGCCGCCTTCATCTTGTTTGGTTCGCCGTAGACATCGATCGGTCCGTCGGCAAAATTGAATTTCACCGTTCCGCCGACGACGCGCATCGGCGGCCGGATGGCGCCGGCCAGCGTCTTGATCAGCGATGTCTTGCCGCTCGAGGATTCGCCGGCAATGCCGTAGATCTCATTCCTGCGGATGGTCAGGCTGATATCGTCGACCGCGCGGATCTCCCGTCGCACGCCGAAATAGTCATTGACGTAATAGCATTTCAGCCCGTCGATCGTCAGTGCGTCCATGGCGTTTTCAGCAAGGGTCAAAGGCTGCGTCCTCATCAGGTTCTGCATCTCCTCAAGCTCCCATGCGGGCGAGCCGCGAACGCGGGTCGATATATTCGTTGACCGACATGGCGAGCATGAACAGGCCAAGGAATAGGATGACGACGAAGAGCATCGGAAAGGCGACCCACCACCATATGCCCGATACCATCGCGGAATGCGCATTGGCCCAGTAGATCATGCCGCCGATCGTCGGCCGGTTGATGTCGGAAAATCCGAGCACCGAGAGTGTCACCTCGAGGCCGATCGCCCAGATCATATTGTTCATCGTCGTGAAGAAGACGATCGGCATGACATAGGGCAGGTGTTCGCGGATGAGGATCTGCCGTGTGCGCATGCCCGAGAAGACCGCGTGCCGGGTGAATTCCCGCTGCCGGAGAGACAGGGCGACGGAACGGATCAGGCGGCTGTCATGCGTCCATCCGAGCAGCGCTGCGGTGATCGCCAGCATGAACCACGTCATCTGGTCGCGGAGCACGAAGACCAGAAGCAGCAGGATCGGAATGTTCGGTAGTGCGCCGAGCGTATCGTTGACCGCCATGATGATCTGGTCGGTCCGGCCACCGATATAGCCGGAGATCAGCCCGACGGCGATGGCGATGATGCGGCTGACAAAGGCGACGATGATGCCGAAGAACAGCGTATTGCGCATCGAGGCTGCGATCTGCCAGAAAACCTCCTGGCCGCGCGAGGTGGTGCCGAGCCAGAATTCGGCCGAAGGGGGCATGTCGGGCGCAACGACATAGATGGCATTCTCGTCATAGGGCGAGAAGAACGACACCACGATCAGCGCCAGGATGATAGCGATCAGGATGGTTCCGAGCAGGAACTCCTTGTTGTAGCGCAGCAGGTCTCTGAGGACTTTGAACATCACGGATTACCCCAGTTTCACGCGTGGATCGATCAGCGGATAGATGATGTCGATCACGAAGACCGCGGCGGCAACCGCGATGATGGCAATTGTGGTGACACCGAGCACGAGACTGTAATCGCCGGAATAAATGCCGGAGATCAGAAGCTTGCCGATCCCGGGATAATTGAAGACGAACTCGACGATGACGGCGCCGCCGAAGACGTTGCCGAGACTGAGTGCCAGGCCGGTGACCTGCGGCAGCATGGCGTTGCGCGCCACATATTGCGAAAAGATGCTGCGCGAGCGCACGCCGCCAAGTTCGGCATAGACGACGTGGTCGTCGGTGACGATGTTGGAAACCAGCGAGCGCATCGAGATGAACCAGCCGCCGATGCCGACGAGCACGAGGGTCAGGGCCGGCAGGATGCCGTGTTCGATCACTGAGCTGATGAAGGCCCAGTTGAAGGCGGGCGCGAGATTGACCTGCGCGCCGTCGCTGATCGGCAGGATCGGCCAGATGAAACCGAAGAGGATCACCAGGCTGAGGCCGATGATGTAGGTCGGGATCGGCTGCAACGCCATGATGATGATACCGGCAACCTTCAGCAGCTTGCTGCGGCGGAAATAGCCGGCAAGCGCGCCGAGAAAATTGCCGATGATCCACGAGATGATTGTTGCGAGCGTCAGAAGCCCGACCGTCCAGGGCAATGCCCGGCCGATAACGGTCATCACGGGGGTCGGGAAAGAGGAAAGCGACGGGCCGAAATCGCCGGTCAGGACGCGACCCCAGAAAGTGAAATACTGGTCGAGCAGCGGGCCGCCGGTGCCGTAAAGTTCACGCAGCGATTCGCGAAGGATTTCGACGGCCTGCGGATCGGTGGAGCCGAAGCTCGTCAACAGCGACACGGTCTGCTCGATCGGATCGACCGGCGAAAAATGCGCGATCAGGAAGGCCAGCGTGATGCCGGTGAAGACCACGAAGAGAAATTGCAGAAAGCGTTTTGCCGCATAGATCAGAAAGCCGTTCATGACATCGACCCTTCAATAGCAGAACGGAAACAGCCGGCGGCCGGCTGTTTCCTTTGTTGTGCCTCGATCAAGGCTTCGGCGCATCCGGATTGGCCTTCAGCCCGACCACCATGTAGCGGATGTTCGACCAGTTCGGACCCGAGGCCGAATAGGGGTTGTCCGCGCTCGGATAGTTGGTCCAGTAGGTCGTATCGAGCGGTGCGAACTTGTTGTAGGCCATCAGCGGGATCATCGGCATTTCCTCGACGGCAAGCTTCAGGAAGTCCTGGCCGAGCTTGGCGACATCCGGCGAATCGAAGGCGATCGATCGGTTCTTCTCGATCAGCTGGTCGAGACGCGGATCCTGCCAGCGCTGCAGATTGCGCGGCGGCTGGATCTGCCCGACCGGCTTGATGAACTCCGAATGATAGCTGTCGAGGAAGAAGGAGAGGTCGGGATGACCGCCCCAGGTCTCGATGCTCCAGTAGATCGCGGTCTCGAAATCGCCGGTGCTGAGGCGCTGGCCATTGGTCGGGCCGGCGACGTCGACCTTGGTGGCGATGCCGGCTTGCGACCATTGCTGGGCAATCACCGTGCCGGCGCGGGCAAGCGTCGGGATGGCATCGCCTTCCACCTGCAGGCGGATCGTAAAGGGCGTGCCGTCGGGCTTCACCCACTGGCGGCCGCTTTTCTTGAAGCCTGCCTTCTGCAGCAGCTCGGTCGCAGCCTCAACGTCCTTCTTCCACCAGCCGAAGCCGAAGGTACGCTGCAGCTTGGCCGGATCGGTCGGGATCTGATCGGCCCATTGGCTACGCACCATATTGGCGATCTGCGACGAGATATTGGGATCGTAGGGCTTGATCTTGCGGGAACCGGTGTCGAGTTCGAAATTCGTCAGCCAGTCCTGCATTGGTGCGTAATAATCGTCCGGGGCAGAACCCGTCGGCGGCGTGGCAAGGGCGGCGATATTGGCCGCGCCGCGATAGGAGCCAAGCGCCACTTCGCGGATATCGATCAGCAGAGCGAGAGCCCAGCGCACGTCCTTGTTGTCGAAGGGTGCCTTCTTCGTATTGAAGAGAACGGAAGGCAGCGTCGGGTCCGGATGCGCGAAAGGAAAGCCCTTTAGCCAAGAGGCCGTGCTCTTGCTGTCGCGCATGATCGAGAACATGCCCTCGGGCGCCATGTCGTTGATGACGTCGAGATTGTGGTTGCGCTGTTCGATAACGCGGGCCTCCGGATTGCCGGCCGCACGATAGACGACGTATTTGACCTCGGGCGGCTGTGATGCAGCCAGGCCGATCGACGTGCGCTGCCAGTCGTCGCGCAGCTTCCAGATCGTCCAGTTGCCGCCCTTGTCATAGCTCTGCAGCTGGTAAGGGCCGAGCGAAACCGGCGGATTATTGTTGAAGGACAGCGGATCTGCGGCTTTCTCGAAGACGTGCTTCGGCATGATCCAGGCGGCATTCCAGCGCACGGTAAAAAGCGTGTGGAAGCGCGAGTTCGGTTTCTTCAGATGGAAGACGACCGTCTGCGGATCCGGATTTTCCATGCTCGCGACATTGACGGTGAAGGGCGCGCTCCAGGCCATGCCGGGATGGTCGATCTGCGTCTGCACGGTATAGACCACGTCATCGCTGGTGAATTCGACGCCGTCGCTCCAGAAGATGCCCTTGCGCAACTTCACCGTCATCTCGGTGAAATCGGCGTTGTAGCTCGGCGGCTCGCTGGCCAGCGCATTCTGCCAGGCATCCTTGCCGCCCTCGGGATTGATGAACCACAGCGTATCGGTAGTCAGCTGCTGCAGGCCGTTGATGTTTGCCGCCGCCCCGCCGCCCGGAGCCCAGAGGTTGAACCAGTCGGCATTCTGCTGCGGCGTACCCTGGATGATCAGCGTTTCGTTGCGCGGTATGCCGGCAATGAAATCCTGCGCAAATGCCGGAAGGGCCATGAGCGACAATAAGGCAATGGCTGCATATTTACGGAACTTCATCGGATGTTCCTCCTCCTCAACTCGCCACGGCGAGCGCTTCCCGTAATCAATTGACGATGGCGTCCAGCGAACCCCTGCCTGCGCGTGCCGCAGGGCACATGCACTCCTCGGCGGCGGGAGAACTCACGCCATAGTTATCGACAATTTTTTGAGAAACGGCAACTGATAATTTCTACAGACTATAAAAAATTGCGCATTTTCAGGCAGTTTTGGCGTATGGCAGTGATGCGCTTTTTTATATTATTGACAAAGTGAGCGTTTGGCTTAGCTTTTGCGGCGAGCGCGGCGCCCTCCCAAGAGGCCGTACTTCATCACCAGACAGGTCAGCTGCTTTCGGGAGGAGGCTTTGGCATGACCGTTCAAGAGGACACCAGGATGAGCAGCCCCTATGACGTGACAATTTCCGTTCACGCCAACCGGCCGACCGGCAAATACGAACCCTTATGGAACTGGTTCGGATACGACGAGCCGAACTACACTTACTCCCCGCACGGCAGGAAGCTGCTCAAGGAACTGACGGAGCTCAGCCCCGAGCCGCCGCGCATCCGCGCGCACAATCTTCTGACCAGCGGCGATGGCCTGCCTGCCCTCAAATGGGGTTCGACCAATGCCTATACCGAGGATGCGAACGGCAATCCTGTCTATGATTGGACAATCATCGACAAGATCTTCGACACCTATGTCGAAGCCGGCAACATCCCGCTCATCCAGATCGGCTTCACGCCCGAAGCGCTCTCCGATTTCGACGGTCCTTATCGCCACCAATGGGAGCCGGCCGACAAATACGCAACGATCACCACCGGCTGGACGGCCCCGCCAAACGACCTGAAGAAATGGGGCGACCTCATCGAAGCATGGGCGCGCCATCTTGCCGAAAGATATGGCGAAGACGTCGTTTCCAGCTGGCCGTGGGAAGTCTGGAACGAGCCGGACGGTCACTATTGGACCGGCACCATCCCGCAGTTTTGCGAAATGTATGACGTCAGCGCCAAGGCCTTGAAACGCGCGCTTCCGAAGGCCCGCGTCGGCGGGCCGCACACCTGCGGCGCCTTTGCCAACGAAAAGGCCCAGACCTTTCTGCGCGCCTTCCTCAAGCATGTGGTCGACAACAAGTCGCCGATCGATTTCCTCGCCTTCCACGCCAAGGGCAATCCTGTGATCTACGAGGGTCACGTCCGGATGGGCTTGCACAAGCAGCTCCGCGACATCGAGACGAACCTTGCCATCATCAACGAGTTTCCGGAACTCCGGCACCTGCCCGTGGTGATCGGCGAATCCGATCCGGAAGGCTGTGCGGCCTGCTCCGCACGCGTTCATCCCCAGAACGGCTATCGCAACGGCCCGCTCTACGGCGTCTATGTCGTCGAAAGCATGATCCGCACCTATGAGCTTGCACGACGCGCCAACATCCACATCGAAGGCGCGGTCACCTGGGCCTTCCTCTTCGACGATCAGCCCTATTTCGACGGCTTCCGCGATCTTGCAACCAATGGCGTCGACGAGGCTGTCCTCAACGGCTTCCGCATGCTTGGCAAACTCGGCGGCGACTGGCTGGAATCGGAAAGCGATTATCGCCGTGATATCGAAGATATCATGAGCCATGGCGTTCGCGGCAAGCCCGATGTCAATGTCGTGGCGACCCGCGACGACAAGGGCGTTTCCATTCTCCTCTGGCATTATCACGACGATGATGAAGCCGGGCCGACCGCCAATATCACGGTCAATCTCGACGGCTGGGGCGACAAGTCCGCCTCGCTCAAGCATTTCAGGATGGACGAGGAGCATTCCAACGCCTTTGGCGTCTGGAAGGCGATGGGCAAGCCGCAGAATCCGGCCGGCGAAGACTATGCCAGACTGGAAGCCTCGGGAAAGCTCGCCGAGATCGACGGTGAGGCGTCGGTCAAGGTCGATGACGGCAGGATCGCCCTCAAGGTCTCCCTACCGCGTCAGGGCGTGTCTCTCCTGCGCCTTGATTGGTGAGCCGTTAGGCGAAGGGAGCTCGATCGAAAGTCTGCGCTCCCTTTCAAACGACCGGTCAATTCTCGCTGACATAGGCAAGATAGCGTTTCTTGCTCGGCTGCAGATGGTCGACGCAGAGCTGGGCGAGAACCCAGTTATCTTCACCGCGCAGCATCTCGATCATCATCCGGTGATGTTCGTGCGAGATGCGTAGCGACTCCTTGCTCGACATCGAATTGGCGCGCACCGGCAGGCTGAGCCGCATATAGAGCTCGATCGATTGCACCAGATGGGCATTACCGCAGGCGCCGAAGAGCGTCAGGTGAAATTTGTCGTTGGCCTCGTGCACACCCCTGAGATAGCCGGATTCGACGTGGCGGCCATGCTCCTCGTGCAGCGCCAGCAGCTCCGCGATCAATGCCTCTGGCGCCGGCAGCTTTATCCACAGCGCTGCCTGCCGTTGCAGCAACTCACGCACATCGTAGATTTCCTGAACCTGGCGAGCAGTCAGCGAACGGACCGTCGCCCCCTTGTTGCGCTCCCGAACAACGATGCCCATCGTCTCGAGCTGCACGATCGCCTGCCGGGCGAAATGGCGCGTGACATGAAAGCGGGCAAGGAGCGTGTCTTCGGTCAGGCGGGTTCCGGGCACAAGCCGCCCGAAAATAATGTCCTCCTCCAACGCGCGGGCAATGCTTAGATCATCATGCTCGATGCCGTCTTCGCGGCTTTCGTTGAGCGTCTGCAATGTCATCTCCTCTGACGGCGGCGGGCCATGTTACAGTGGATCGCGTTCCGGGTCGAACCGGCTCAGGCGATAGATATCCTCGACAAGCGCAAGCGTCTTGATGTTATCGCCCGGCGATGTCTCCATCGCGACCTTTCCATCGAGGCTGTCGAGGAAATGCGCAATGGTCGCGTCATAGGCGCCCTGGTAGATCACGTCGGGATCGAAGCTTTCCCGGCGCTGCTGCGCACCCTCAGCCGAGAGCAGATTGCCGTTAAGTTCGACCGTGCCGCGCGCCCCGAAGATGCGCAGGTGATCGCACGGCGTCGGCGGCGCGCCATGCGCGGCGAGATTGGCATTGATGGTGACGAGAACCCCGTCGCTCGTCCGGCGCAGGACGACGCTTGCGACATCCTCCGCGACGATATCACGATTGCTCCTCTCAAGCCGTGCACTAACCACCTGCATCTCGCCCAGAAGATATCTCAGCGTATCGAGATGATGGATCATGACTTCCATGACCAGCAGCCGCTCCTGCGTCCGGAAGAACGGCTGGCGTATCAGCGCCGGCCTTCTTCCCTCCGCATCCGCGATCATGCCGCTGGACAGGAATTCGAACTGCACCTGGCGGATCTCGCCGGCAAGCCCCTCGTCGAGCCACGCCTTCAGCCGCCGATAATAAGCGCGGAATCTCCAGTTCTCGTGGATCATCAGCCTGCCCCTGCCGAAAAGGCTTTCCAGCAGGTCGACCGCCTCGTCGTAGGAGGGTGCGAGCGGCTTCTGGCAGATGATGTCGAGGTCCTTTGCTGCCGCCAGCCGGACCAGTTCGACATGGAATTCCCGCGGCGCGCAAATATCAACGGCATCGAGCTGCTCAGCATCTAGCATCGCCTGCGCGCTCGTATAGTTGCGCGCGATATCGAAGGCGGCAAGCCGGGCTTCGATGGCGCTCGGCGACGGGTCGGCAATCGCTACGACCTCGGCTCTTTCCGATTGCCGCATCCATGCAGGCAGATGGTAGGCACTGACCCAGCCGGCACCGACAATGCCGATACGCCGTCGTTCCGTTCCCATCATCGCGCTTCCTCTGTATTCAATCCCATTTTATCAATAATCTATCCTGTTTCTTCGCAAAAGCCAATCGGTTGATTGATAATCGAAAGCACGAATTTCGAGATTCCCATTGTATTTTATGGTGATTGCCGACGAAATCCAAAAATACGATACAGTGGCGCCATCTTATTTATTGACAATCCTTCGTATCCCTCTACCCTGCCGCCACGGCCATGGATCAATTTGGCGAGGGAGGAACAGGTTTGTCGAACGGTCTTCGCCGCAAGCTGACGAGTTATGGCGATCAGGGATTCTCCCTTTTCCTGCGCAAAGCATTCATCAAGGCCATGGGTTATTCGGACGATGCGCTCGACCGTCCGATCGTCGGCATCGCCAATACCTATAGTGATTTCAATCCCTGTCACGGCAATGTGCCGCAACTCATCGAGGCCACCAAGCGCGGCGTCATGCTGGCGGGTGCGATGCCCATGGTGTTTCCGACGATCTCGATCCACG
Organism: Rhizobium changzhiense; assembly: GCF_013087625.1. NCBI lineage: Bacteria > Pseudomonadati > Pseudomonadota > Alphaproteobacteria > Hyphomicrobiales > Rhizobiaceae > Rhizobium > Rhizobium changzhiense. The sequence continues at coordinate 369,146 of NZ_JABFCQ010000005.1, read as the reverse complement.
AGAGCTTTGCATCGCCGACCTCGATGTATCTGCGCAACTTGATGGCGATGGAAACGGAAGAGATGATCCGCGCCCAGCCGATGGATGCCGTCGTCCTGATCGGCGGCTGCGACAAGACCCTGCCGGCCCAGATCATGGCAGCCGCCAGCAGCGAGATACCTGCGATCTTCCTGCCGACCGGCCCGATGGCCGTCGGCCACCACAAGGGCGAACGGCTTGGCGCCTGTACGGATTGCCGCCGCTTCTGGGGACGCTTCCGCGCCGGAGAGATCGACGAGGCCGAGATCGCCGAGGTCAACAACAAGCTGGCCAGCTCGATCGGCACCTGCACGGTGATGGGCACGGCGAGCACCATGGCGAACCTGACCGAGGTCATGGGTCTCTGCCTTCCCCGCGCCGGTTCGGCGCCCGCCGTCGAATCCGAACGTGTCCGCCTCGCCGAGGAGACGGGCCGCATCGCCGCGCGTCTCGCCATGGATGAGGCTTCCCCAACCGTGCGCGATATCCTGACGCCGCAGGCAATCCGCAACGGTCTCGTCGCGCTGCAGGCGATGGGCGGCTCGACCAATGCCGTCGTCCATCTTGCCGCAATCACCGGCCGCCTCGGCCTGCGCCTCGACATGGCCGAACTCGACCGGCTGGGCCGAAGCATTCCCCTGCTCGTCGACCTGCAGCCCTCCGGCCAGCACTATATGGAGCAGTTCCACGAGGCGGGCGGCGTCCCGGCTCTGTTGAAGGCGGTGCGCCATGAAATCGACGGCAGCGCCCCGACGGTCTACGGCAGAACGATCGGCGAAATCATCGACGATGTCGTCGACGAACCGGGCCAGACCATCATCCGCACCGTCGAGAAACCGTTGAAGCCGATCGGAACGATCGCCGTCTTGTACGGCAACCTTGCGCCGCGCGGCGCCGTCATCAAACAATCCGCTGCCTCCACGGAACTGCTCCAGCATATCGGACGCGCGGTGGTCTTCGATTCCGTCGAGGATATGACGCTGCGCATCGACAGCGACGATCTCGACGTCCGTGCCGATGACGTCCTGGTTCTGCGCAATGCTGGGCCGAAAGGTGCGCCCGGCATGCCGGAAGCCGGCTATCTACCCATCCCCCGCAAGCTCGCGCGGCAGGGCGTGAAGGACATGGTGCGGATTTCCGATGCCCGCATGAGCGGCACGGCCTTCGGCACGATCATCCTGCATATCGCGCCTGAAGCCGCCGATGGCGGCCCTCTGGCGATCGTCCGCACCGGCGATCGCATTCGCCTCGACGTCGAGGGCCGGCGTATCGATCTCGATATCGACCAGGCGGAATTCGATCGCCGCATGCTTGAAGTCGTCAACCGGCCTTCCCCTGCCCCGTCGCGCGGCTATGCGAAGCTCTATCAGGAGCGCGTGCTCCAGGCTGACGAAGGCGCCGACTTCGATTTCCTGCAAAGCGAGGAGCTCGATGCGCGATGAGCGCCGCTGATTTGGAGGCACCACTTTGCCTGCCCCGCCGGCCGCTGACGCGGCTGCCGCGGGCGGCACTGCCGCAAGGCACGGTCGATACGCATTTCCACGTCTTTCGCGCCGGCGCTCCGCTCAACACACCACGCAGCTACACGCCTGACATCGCGACGATTTCCGACTGGATCGAATTCTCCGGCAGCCTTGGCATCGCCAAGGGCGTATTGGTGCAGCCAAGCGTCTATGGCCTCGACAACAGGGTGCTGCTCGAGGCGCTTGCCGCCTATCCAGATCGTCTGCGCGGCATCGTCGTCATCGATCCCGAAACCACACAAACCGAGATAGAGCGGCTCGACCGGCTCGGCGTGCGCGGCGTGCGGATCAATACGCGCAACAAGGGCGGCCTCCCGCTCGCCGCCGCGAAGACACTGGCGGAAAACATTGCTCCTCTCGGCTGGTCGCTGCAATTGCAGATCAATCCCGAACAACTTTCCGATATTGCAGCAACGCTGTCCGGTATCCGCCTGCCCATCGTCATCGACCATCTCGGCTTCATTCCGCTTGCCAGAGAGACGAGATCGTTGCATGTCGATGCCCTGAAAAGACTGATGGACAGAGCCGAGGCCTACGTCAAAGTAACCGCGCCCTATCGTCTGACGAAGGACGTGAATTACGACGGTTTTGCCGAGGTCGGCAGCGCCCTTGCCGCCAGCCATGCGGAAAGGCTGCTCTGGGGCAGCGATTGGCCGCATACCGAATTGTGGGACGGCATGCCCGATGACGCGGAGCTGGTAGAGACCATGCAGGCCGCCATCGACGACCCCGCGATTGCTGAAAAGATTTTTGTTCGAAATGCCGAAGCGCTGTTCTTCGGCCGCTGAATTGGAGAGCACCGATGGCCAGACTGACTGAAGATGCCAAGGGCGTCTATGTGATCGCCGTAACCCCCTTCACCGATGACGGCGCGCTCGATCTCGCCAGCATCGACAGCATGGTCGATTTCTACGAAGGTGCCGGCGTCACCGGCCTGACGGTGCTTGGTCAGCTCGGCGAGGCTCCGAAGCTGACCGCCGAGGAATCGCGAACAGTCGTCGAACGAGTGCTGAAGCGCCTCGACGGGCGGCTTCCCGTCGTCGTCGGCGTTTCGGCGCCAGGGCTTGCGCCGATGAGCGAACTCGCCGAAGCCGTCATGGGTGAGGGTGCCGCCGGCGTCATGGTCGCGCCACCCTGGACCGTCAAGACCGACGATCAGGCTTTCGCCTTCTACCAGTCGGTCGGCGAGGCCCTGGGCGATACGCCCTTCGTGCTGCAGGATTATCCGCTCACCACCAACGTGACGATCGCGCCCAAGGTCATCGAGCGCATCGTCAACGAGGTGCCGAACTGCGTCATGCTCAAACATGAGGATTGGCCGGGTCTGTCGAAGATCTCAGCACTTCGCGCCGCCAGCGACAAGGGCACCATGCGGCGCATCTCGATCCTCTGCGGCAATGGCGGGCTTTTCCTGCCCGAAGAGATGGGCCGTGGTGCCGATGGCGCCATGACCGGCTTTTGTTATCCCGAGATGATGGTTGGCGTCGTCGAGGCCTATGCAGCCGGAAATCCCGATCGTGCCCATGCGATCTTCGATGCCTATCTGCCGCTCGCCCGCTACGAACAGCAGCAGGGCATCGGCCTTGCCTCGCGCAAATACGTGCTTGCCAAGCGCGGCGTGATCAAGTCCGCCACCCTGCGCAAGCCGGGTGCCAAGCTCTCAGCGCTCGATATTGCCGATGTCGAGCGGTTGCTGGCGCGCCAGGCCATTCGCCTCAAGGAGATCGGGGCGTAACACACCGGCGCCGCAAATCCGAAACCGCTGGATCATCGCTATGGCGCTGCAGCGCGAGCAGATGCGTATGTCCGTCTCGTCCGTCAGGCTGAAACCCAAGCGACTCCCAGAACCTCGCCGCACCATCGTTACCCGCATGAACGGTGACGACGGTGCAGAACGAACGCGCATGTTCGAGCAGAGCCAGGGCAAGCATCCGGCCAATGCCGCGCCCACGCATTGCGGGACGAACGTAGAAACGCCGCATCCGCAGCGCCCCTGATATGGTGGAGTCGACGGTCATGCTGCCGATGCCGACGAGCGCGTCATCGACATAGGCGCCAAGCAGCCTTTCGCCGTGATGTTCGAACCTGTTATCGCCGCTCGACCATTCGTCGATAAGGCGGGCGACATGGCGATAGCCTTCCTGTCGAGCTTCGCTTTCGAGATCTGCGATCTCCTGCGGCAATCGATCGCGGAGCCGGCGGATGTCGATCGTCATGGCAATGCCGGTGGTTAGATTGCAGGAACCGGCATCTCGCTGCGCGGCGCCGCAACCGGCAGGCCGACCGGCACGAAACTCGCGTCACCATCTCTAGCCATGTCATGCACCGTATGTTTCTCCAGCGCCTTCGTCACCTCGTTGAGATCGCCGTCCAGCTGTTCGGCCGGAATGAGATTGCCGATGACGAAATCGAAGCGGTCGCCGCGTTTGTTCAGCAGTTCGTGAAAGACCGTCATGTCGCGAAGCTCCGTCGACCATTTCGCCAGCCAGTAGAACAGGCCGGAATTGCGCGCCGTCACATGGACGGGAAGGATCGGCAGATTGTATTTGCGTGCCAACCCGACAGCCGAGGTCTTCCACGGACGTTCATTCAGCCGGCCGTTCGCCCAATAGGCGATGCGGCCTGAGGGAAAGAGCACTGTCGCCTTGCCTTCCTTCACCGCATGGTTGGTCAGTTGCAGCGTTTCGCGCGCTTTCAGCTTGCTCTTATGCTCCTCCCGCCATTCGACGGGAATGATCATCTCGGCAAACCGCGGATTGACGCGGATGGCATCGCGATTGGCAAAGAACATCATGTCCGGCCGGCGCGTTTTCAAAAGATCGAACACGGCAACGCCGTCGGCGATGCCGGTCGGATGGTTGCTGACGAGGATGAAGCCGCCGGTATCGGGAATGCGTTCGCCATGGGTGATGCCGATGTCGAGCTTCAGCACGTCGCTCAGATATTCGAACGATTGGAAGCCCGGCATTTTGGCGACCGCATTGGCGAATTCGAGCGCCTTGTTGTAGCGCAGCAGCGTATAGAGGAATGGTCGCATGACCGGCCAGAGCGGATTTTTCACGATCCTCTGGCCGCGTTCGGCAATCAGCGTATCGACGATATGACCGGGCTTTCCCTGTGAAACGAGAGCGATCGCTTCCGCGAGCTGTCCGAAAGCCGTCATGGAATCGCGCCGTGCCATGAAAGATCCTGTCTATGGGGAATAAGCTATCGCAGTAGAATATGATCGAAGGATGACAAAGGCTTGGCCGGCATTAGCAATTCCATAACTGTTCCTGCTCCAAATTGGCGGACTTGAAGGCAAAATCAAGGCCAGCAACGTGAACGAACTGCTTGTTATCGCCGATCAGCGCCTGATGGCGGAACGGGCCGCGTGGCTCGAAAACCTCGCCAGTGAGCGCCGTCTTTCCGAGCACACGCTCGACGCTTACGAGCGCGATACCCGCCAGTTTCTGACCTTTCTGACCGGCCATCTCGCCGGCCCGGCTACGCTTGGCGATATCAGGGAGTTGCGCTCCGCCGATTTCCGCGCCTTCCTGGCGGCCCGGCGCAAGCAGGGGTCCGGTGCCCGATCGCTCGGCCGCAATCTCGCCGGTCTTCGTTCGCTGCTGCGCCACCTCGAAAAGAAGGGCCTGGTCAACGCCGCAGGCGCCGGCGCGGTGCGCTCGCCGAAACAGCCGAAATCACTGCCCAAGCCGCTGTCCGACACCCAGGCGATCACCGTCGTCAGCGACGACGCCCAACTCCATGACGAACCCTGGATTGCGGCGCGCGACGCCGCTGTCATGACGCTGCTCTACGGCTGCGGCCTGCGCATCTCCGAAGCGCTGGATCTTACTCCCGCCGCCCTGCAGAAGGGCGCGACGACGCTGCGCATCACCGGCAAGGGCAACAAGACGCGGCTGGTGCCGCTGCTGTCTGTGGTCTTCGATGCCGTCGAGAAATACCGAGCGCTCTGCCCATACCATCTCGCAAGCGGAGAACCGCTGTTTCGCGGCGCCCGCGGCGGCAAGCTGCAGGCGGCGATCATCCAGCGCACCATGCAGAAGATGCGCAGCGCCTTCGGTCTGCCGGAGACGGCGACACCCCATGCACTGCGCCACTCCTTCGCCACCCATCTGCTTGCCGGTGGCGGTGATCTGCGCACCATCCAGGAATTGCTCGGGCATGCCAGCCTTTCCACAACACAGGTCTATACCGGCGTCGATGCATCGCGGCTGCTCGAGGTGTATGATCGAGCGCATCCGCGCGCCTAGCGCATCGGCACGGAATCGGAATTGATTTTTGGAAAGCACGATGCGTTGATTTAAAGTGCAGTGCCATGAATCCGATTTGATGTGATGCGCTTTAAGTTTCGTTAACGCATTCTCTTAAAGGAATATGCGCAAGCCGGGCGTAGAGCATGAAACGCACAAGGCATGTGATCGGAACACCCATCATGACGACATCAATCGGCCGCCGGACGTCTTACCTCGCAGTGCCGGCCAATCTGTTGCTCTGGCTGATCGCAGCCTTTCACATGCTGCTTCTTGCCGCTCTGTTTGCCGCCTTCCTGACTGCAAGGCCGGCAGCGGCCGAAGACGTGGCCTGCACCGGCCGCAACCTGATGGTCGAGCTGCAGCAGAACGACCCTGCCCGCTACGCAGAGGCGCTGAAGGAAGCCGGCGCCACGCCGAACGGCAGGGGCATATTCTGGAAGATCGAGAAGCCGGGACTTGCAGCCTCGTGGCTGCTCGGCAGCATGCATGTCACCGATCCGCGCGTGCTTGCCCTGCCGCCGCGCGCCCAGGCAGCCCACGACGCCGCCGACACGATCATCATCGAATCCGACGAGATCCTCGATGAGCGGAAGGCGACCGCCGCCCTGCTCGCAAAGCCGGAGCTGACGATGTTCACCGACGGCACGACGATCGACAAACTGCTTTCCCCCGAGGATTACAAGCGTCTCGAAACCGGCCTCAAGCAGCGCGGTATCCCGATCAGCGCCGTTTCCCGGATGCGACCCTGGATGATTTCCAGCGCCGTCGCCCTGCCGGCCTGCGAAATCGCCCGCAAGGCAAAAGGCGCGCAGTTCCTCGACCAGAAGATCGCCACTGATGCGATTGCCGAAGGCAAGCAGGTCAAGGGGCTGGAAACCCTTGCCGAGCAGATCCAGGCCATGGCCGATCTGCCGGTCGAATTTCATCTGAAATCGCTGATCGAGACGCTGGAACTCGGCGACAAGATGAGCGACGTCGTCGAGACGATGACCGACCTCTACCTCTCCGGCGACATCGGCATGACCATGCCGATGCTGAAAACCGTGACACCGGAGGAAGAAGGCGAAAACAGCGATTATGCCGCCTTCGAACAGCGCGTCATCCTCGACCGCAACAAGGTGATGGCCGAGCGCGCAGCGCCCATCCTCGACGGCGGCAACGTCTTCATGGCCGTCGGCGCCCTGCATCTGCCCGGCAAGGACGGCGTCATCGAACTGCTGCGCCAGCAGGGCTTCACCGTGACTGCGGTGAACTGAGGCCGCCGGCGGTCAGCTGGTCATCATTCGGCCGAGCACGCTGCTTTCCGACAGCGCCGATACGCGCATCCAATGAAACAGCCGCCTGCCTCACGGCAAGCGGCTGCATGCGTTGTTGCGAATATGTAAAATCACATATGGATCGGCTTGAAGAAGGTTGCGAGCGCAGCCTCTTTCACCGCTTCCGACATTGTGGGATGCGCATGGCAGGTACGACCGAGATCTTCCGACGAACCGCCGAATTCCATCAGCACGGCGATCTCGTGGATCATCTCGCCGGCGCCGAAGCCGACGATATGGCCGCCGAGCACCCGGTCGGTTTCCTTGTCGGCAAGGATCTTGACGAAGCCGTCGGTCGCCAGCATGGCACGCGCCCGGCCGTTCGCCGTGAACGGGAACTTGCCGACCTTGTAGGCGACGCCCGCCGCCTTCAGCTCTTCCTCGGTCTTGCCGACGGAAGCGATTTCCGGCTGGGTGTAGACGACGCTCGGAATGACCTCGTAGTTCACATGGCCATGCTGCCCGGCGAGGATTTCGGCAAGCGCCACGCCCTCGTCTTCCGCCTTGTGCGCCAGCATCGGACCCTTGACCACATCGCCGATCGCATAGATGCCGTCGACATTGGTCTTGTAGTGGCCGTCGATCTCGACACGGCCACGATTGTCGAGCGTAACACCGGCCTCTTCGAGGCCAAGACCTGCCGTATAGGGCTTGCGGCCGGTGGCAATCAGCACGACCTCGGCGTCGAGCGTCACCTTGTCGCCGCCGTTGACCGGCTCGAAGGTGACCTTGGCGCCCTTGTCGCCCTTTTCGACGCCTGTGACCTTGGCGCTGAGATTGAAATCGATGCCCTGCTTGGCGAGCATGCGCTGGAATTGCTTGGAGACTTCGCCGTCCATGCCGCCAAGGATGGTGTCGAGATATTCGACGACGGTGACTTTGGCGCCGAGGCGCGACCAGACGGAACCGAGCTCGAGGCCGATGACGCCGCCGCCGACCACGATCAGCGTTTCCGGCACCTTCTCCAGCGCGATGCCGCCGGTGGATGAGATGATGGTCTTTTCGTCGATCTCGACCTGCACGCCGGGAATGCCGGCGACGTCGGAGCCGGTGGCGATGACGATGTTCTTGCTTTCGATCTCCTGCACCTTGCCGTCGTCGGCGGTGACGGAGACCTTGCCGGCCGAGACGATCTTGCCGATGCCCTGGAAGGCATCGATCTTGTTCTTCTTGAAGAGGAAGGCGACGCCGTCGACATTCGACTTCACCGTCGCATCCTTGTGGGCCATCATATTGCCGAGATTGAGCGTCGGCGCCGGCACGTCGATACCGAGCGCGCTCATCCCGTGGCCGGCCTGATGGAACATTTCGGAGGCATGCAGCAACGCCTTCGACGGAATGCAGCCGACGTTCAGGCAGGTGCCGCCATAGGTCGCCCGCTTTTCGACGACGGCGACCTTGAGGCCAAGCTGGGCTGCCTTCACAGCGCAAACATAGCCGCCCGGGCCGGTTCCGATAATGATCACATCGTAGGACATTGCTTCTTTCCCTTTGGATTTTTCGTTTAATGGGCCGCGCGCGACATCAGGCCGAGGAATTCGAGAATATACTGCATGCTGTTTTTCGCTCTGTCGGTCTAGCGGCCGCCGCTCACATTGAGGATCGCGCCGGTTATATAGGAAGCCGAAGGTGACAGAAGATAGAGGATCGCATCCGCCACCTCCTCGGGCGTGCCCGCGCGCTGCATCGGGATCGACGGCGCCAGCTCGCGCGGCCGATCCGGCAAACCGCCGGAGGCATGGAGGTCGGTTTCGATGACGCCTGGCCTTATCGCATTCACGCGGACACCTTCGGCAGCGACCTCGCGTGCCAGCCCGACGGTGAAGGTGTCGATCGCTGCCTTCGAAGCGGCATAATCGACATACTGCGTCGCCGAACCAAGAATCGCCGCCATCGACGAGATGTTGACGATCGCCCCACCCTTCCCGCCATGCCGGCTCGACATGCGGCGTATGGCCTCCGCGGCGCAGAGTATCGAGCCTGTCACGTTGACGCGCAGCATGCGCTCGATCCGCTCTGCCGACATCTCGTCGACGCGCTGCGGATAGTCGACGATGCCGGCATTGTTGACGAGCCCGTCGAGCCGGCCGAAATGCCGGTCGACTGCCGTAAACATCGAGACGATATCCGCAGCATTGCCGACATCGCCCTGGATCGCCACGGCCTCGCCGCCATCCCCAGCGATCGCCGCGACGACGGCATCGGCGGCCTGGCGGTTGGCGGCGTAATTCACCGCAACACGCCAGCCCTGGCGCGCGGCGAGCCGCCGCGCGGCCGCAGCGCCGATACCCCGGCTTCCGCCGGTAACGAGAACAACAGGTGCATCGCTCATGTCGCACACTCCTTAAATGTCAGCACGTCCCAGGGTGCCACCGTAGCCTTGCCCTCGCCCCAGGCGCTGGATTCGCGAATGGCGGGACCAAGGCCGGGGAGAACGAGTTTTTCGGCCGCCGCAGCCCCTTCGGGCTGCAGGTTGTCCATCTCGCCCTCGGCATCCATGCCATAGACGGCGCCCTGCCAGACCGTGCAGGCATCGAGATCGGCGCCGGTAGCGTCGCCTTCGGGGCAGTTGAACATCAGGATGCCGATGGCGCGCACCGGATCTTCCGACGGCATGACATAACCGTCCATCACGACGGGTGTCCTGAGTGCGCTGACCTTGAACTGGTTGCTGGCGGCAGCCGATGGAGAATTCAGCGGTGCAAAACGCAATTCATAGGCACCGTCGCGATCGGCGTAGACGGCCTGCTCCTGCTTGCATTCGGCACCGAAGGTGGAGGCCGGCGCGACGAAAAACGCGGCGGCTGCGATTGCAGCCACGCCTGTCCGTCTCGCCGCGATCCCCATCCTTCCGCTCATTGCAGCTTCGGCTCCTTCCGGCCGTCGGCATTCTCAACAACGCTGAAATCCGTCAGCAGCACCAGCGCGCGGCCATCCCTGTCAAGCCCCGAGAAGACCGGATAGAAACCGTCGCCCCAGCCGCTCCAGAACACCGCGACATTGCCTCGTCTGCCGGTGACCGGCCGGTGCAGCGCATAGATGCCCTTGTTGGCGTCGAGGTCCGACGCCAGCACGTCGTCGTAATAGTTGACGTCGGAATCCGGTTTCTGCGCCTGCACCTGCACTTCGCGCTCTCCGATCAAACCAAGCGTATCGGCATCCATGTAGCAGCCGAGGCCGGCATCGACGGGGTAGCCGAAGATCTCGCCGTCCTTCAGCGTCGCCGGGTCCTGCCCGGGCAGGACCGCAAGCTCCCAATGATCCGGCTTGCCCTCGGCAAACCGCATGCTGGCGGCGGCGACGCGCCCGAAGGCCTGGTAGAGCGTCACTGGATAGTCGCCTGGCGCAACCGTTCTTGCGAGCGCCGGACGGTCGGGTTGGGCAAGCGGGTCGGCGGCAACGATGCGCCCCGATGTCAGCTCGACATTGCCCATGTGGATCACGTCGATCGACCGCCCGGAGAGTTCGGCATCACCAAGCGCCACCAGCTCGAAATTGCTGCTTGCCTTGCCGATATCCCAGCTGGCGGCCGATGCGGAGGCCGGGACATGCGCGGCGGCAGCGCAAAGAAGAAGGCGCGCCGCTCGCATGATCCGGTTCCGCATCGAAAGCGCTCCCTTAGAGATCGAGAACCAAGCGTTCCGGATCTTCCAGGCTTTCCTTGACGCGCACGAGGAAGGTGACCGCTTCCTTGCCGTCGACGATGCGGTGATCGTAGGACAGCGCCAGATACATCATCGGACGGATGACCACCTGACCGCCGATCGCAACCGGCCGCTCCTGGATCTTGTGCATGCCGAGAATGCCGGACTGTGGTGCGTTGAGGATCGGCGAAGACATCAGCGAACCGTAGACGCCGCCATTGGTGATGGTGAAGGTGCCGCCCTGCATGTCGGCCATGGAGAGCGAGCCATCACGGGCTGCCTTGGCAAGACGGCCGAGTTCCTTCTCGATTTCGGCGATCGACATCTGGTCGGCGTCGCGGATGACAGGAACGACGAGGCCTTTGTCGGTGCCGACGGCCATGCCGACATGGCAGTAGTTCTTGTAGATGACGTCGGTGCCGTCGATTTCGGCGTTAACGGCCGGCAGTTCCTTCAGCGCATGCGTCACGGCCTTGGTGAAGAAGCCCATAAAGCCGAGCTTGACGCCGTGCTTCTTCTCGAAAATGTCCTTGTACTTGTTGCGCAGATCCATGACCGCCTTCATGTCCACCTCGTTGTAGGTGGTCAGCATGGCGGCGGTGTTCTGCGCATCCTTGAGGCGCTTGGCGATCGTCTGGCGCAGGCGCGTCATCTTCACGCGCTCTTCGCGCGAGGCATCCTCGACCGTCGACGGGCCGCGCGCGGCGGCAGGCGTCGCCGCGGGTGCGGCCGCCGGAGCGGAAATGCCCTTGGCAACGGCGGCGATGACGTCGCCCTTCAGCACCTGGCCGCGCTTGCCGCTACCGTCGATCTGATCGGCGGAAAGGTTGTTTTCGGCAAGCATCTTCGAAGCTGCCGGTGCCGGCGGCATGGTGGAGACGGAGGCGCTCGATGACGACGCAGCAGCAGCGGCAACCGCCGGCTGGGGCGGAGCGGCGGCCGGTTGGGCGGGAGCGGAAGCAGCAGGCGCCGCGGCCGGTGCAGCAGCAGCCGGCGCCGCAGCAGCGGCAGCACCTTCGGCGATCTGGCCGAGCAGAGCGCCGAGGCCGACGGTCTCGCCGGCGGCAACGACGATTTCCGAAAGCGTGCCGGAGGCGGGTGCCGGAACTTCGATGGTCACCTTGTCGGTTTCAAGCTCGAGAATCGGCTCGTCGGCCTTGATGGCGTCGCCGACCTTCTTGAACCAGGTGCCGACGGTTGCCTCGCTGACGGATTCACCGAGAGTTGGAACGCGGATTTCTGTGGCCATTGTTCAGATCCTGATTTCGTGTGTTTTCGTTTATGCGTTTCAGACGGCGGGCGGCCGCGAGATGATCGAGGGCATCGGCAGGATATCGAAGCGGAAACCGAAACCGGAAGCGATGATCGGATCGCCGTCGGCAAGAACCTGCGCCGCCGCCTGATCCTCGACCTCGACGATCGCCATGCCCCAGGCGCCTTCACCCTCGAAGACGGGGCCGACGATGATCGCCGATCCCGCAAGAGCGTTCCGATGCCAGTATTCGGCATGGCGTTTCATCGCCGCCATTTCCTCCCCGGTCCCGTCATGCGGGAAAGTGGGGCGCGGCGGCTGCAGTCTCAGAAAGAAATAAGCCATTGCGCCCCCCTCGTTTTAACCGCCCAATGCATCCTCGAGGAATGCGGCGAGCTGCGACAGATGCTTGGACATCAGGCCCGTCGCCGGCGAGGCGGCGGCCGGACGGCCGGTATAGCGGACGCGCTGGTACTTCGCGTCGATATGGGCGAGCACCCATTCGAGGAAGGGGTCGATAAACGACCATGCGCCCATGTTCTTCGGCTCTTCCTGGCACCAGACCATCTCGGCATTGCGGAAGCGCGACAGCTCGTTGATCAGCGCCTTTGCCGGGAACGGATAGAGCTGTTCGACACGCAGGAGATAGATGTCGTCGATGCCGCGCTTTTCACGCTCTTCGAGAAGATCGTAATAGACCTTGCCGGAGCACAGGACGACGCGGCGGATCTTGTTATCCTTCTGCAGCTTGATCGGGCCGTCCTTGATCACCTCGGCATCGTCCCAGAGCAGGCGATGGAAGGCGGATTCGCCGGCCATTTCGGCAAGCGTCGAGACCGCCCGCTTGTGGCGCAGCAGCGACTTCGGCGTCATCAGGATCAGCGGCTTGCGGAAGTCGCGCTTCAGCTGCCGGCGCAGGATGTGGAAGTAGTTCGCCGGCGTCGTGACGTTGGCGACCTGCATGTTGTCTTCCGCGCAAAGCTGTAGGAAACGCTCGAGGCGGGCCGAGGAGTGTTCCGGACCCTGACCTTCATAGCCGTGCGGCAGCAGGCAGACGAGGCCCGACATGCGCAGCCACTTGCGTTCGCCCGACGAGATGAACTGGTCGAAGACCACCTGCGCGCCGTTGGCGAAATCGCCGAACTGCGCTTCCCAGAGCGTCAGCGCATTCGGACGGGCGAGCGAATAGCCATATTCGAAACCGAGCACGGCCTCTTCCGAAAGCATCGAATTGATGACTTCGTAGCGCCCCTGCGTCGGCGAAAGATTGGCGAGCGGGATGTAACGCTCTTCGGTTTCCTGATCGTAGAGAACCGAGTGACGCTGCGAGAAGGTGCCGCGTTCGCAATCCTGGCCGGAGAGGCGGATCTTGCTGCCTTCGACGCAGAGCGCGCCGAAGGAGAGCGCTTCGGCCATCGCCCAGTCGATACCCTCGCCGGTAGCGATCATGTTGGCGCGGTTTTCCATGAAGCGCTGGATCGTGCGGTGCGCGTTGAAGCCCGCCGGGATCTCAGAGAGCTTGCGGCCGATCTCCTTCAACGTCTTCATCGGCACGGCGGTCTTGCCGCGGCGCTGCTCGTCGGCATTGTCGGCCGTGCGCAGGCCCGACCACTCACCGTCCAGCCAGTCGGCCTTGTTCGGCTTGTAGTGCTGGCCGGCTTCGAACTCCTGCTCGAGATGGGCGCGCCAGTCGGCCTTCATCTTCTCGACTTCACCGTCGGTGAGCAGGCCCTCGGCGACGAGGCGGGCCGCATAGAGCTGCAGCACGGTCTTGTGGGCGCGGATCACCTTGTACATCTTCGGCTGCGTGAAGGACGGTTCATCGCCTTCATTGTGGCCGTAGCGGCGGTAGCAGAACAGGTCGAGCACGACCGGCTTGTGGAACTTCATGCGGAATTCGGTGGCGATCTTCGCCCCATAAACCACCGCTTCCGGATCGTCGCCGTTGACGTGCAGGATCGGCGCCTCGATCATCTTGGCGACGTCGGACGGATAGGGCGACGAGCGCGAGAAGGCCGGGTTCGTGGTGAAGCCGATCTGGTTGTTGATGATCACGTGCATGGTGCCGGCAACGCGGTGGCCGCGCAGACCGGAAAGGCCGAGGATTTCGGCAATGACACCCTGGCCGGCAAAGGCCGCGTCGCCGTGGATCAGCAGCGGCAGCACCTTGGCGCGTTCCGAAAGCGGGATGATGTCGCCGTCCCAGACGGTGGCATTCATGTCCTGCTTGGCGCGGGCCTTGCCCATGACGACGGGATCGACGATTTCGAGATGCGACGGGTTCGCCGTCAGCGAAACGTGGATCTTGTTGCCGTCGAATTCGCGGTCGGAAGAGGCGCCGAGATGGTACTTGACGTCACCCGAGCCCTCGACTTCATCAGGAGCAGCCGAGCCGCCCTTGAACTCATGGAAGATCGCCCGGTGCGGCTTGCCCATGACCTGGGAGAGCACGTTGAGGCGGCCGCGATGGGCCATGCCGAACACGGCTTCCTTGAGGCCGAGATGACCACCGCGCTTGAGGATCTGCTCCAGCGCCGGGATCAGCGATTCGCCGCCGTCGAGACCGAAACGCTTCGTGCCCTTGAACTTGACGTCGAGGAACTGTTCGTAGCCTTCGGCTTCGACGAGCTTGGCAAGGATCGCCTTCTTGCCTTCCGACGTGAAGGCCACACCCTTGTCCGGTCCTTCGATGCGCTCCTGGATCCAGGCTTTTTCTTCCGGATTGGAGATGTGCATGAATTCGACGCCGAGGGTCGAGCAATAGGTGCGCTCGAGGATTTCGATCATCTCGCGGAGCGTCGCATATTCGAGGCCAAGCACATTATCGATGAAGATCTTGCGATCGTAGTCGGCGGCCGTGAAGCCGTAATTTTCGGGCGAAAGCTCGTGATAGTCTTCGACCGCGGCAGCAATGCCGAGCGGGTCGAGCTTGGCGTGCAGGTGGCCGCGCATTCGATAGGCACGGATCATCATGATGGCACGCACGGAATCGCGCGTCGCCTGCAGCACCTCGGTGCTGTCGGCAGGCTTACCTGCAGCTTCGGCCTTGGCCTTGACCTTGGTCTCGATGACCTTTTCGACGATGCCCCAATCACCGTCGAGCGCCGAGACGAGATCGCCGCTTGCCTGAAGCGGCCAGTTCTTCTTGCGCCAGGAAGCGCCCTTGGCCGCCCTTTTCACATCGCTGGGATCCTCCTCCAGCGCCTTGAAAAAGGACCGCCACTGATCGTCGACCGATGCCGGATCTTCTTCGTACCGCGCGTAAAGCTGCTCGATATAGGCAGCGTTGGCGCCATCCAGAAACGAGGTGATCTGAAACTGCTCGTTGGCTTCTTGCCGTGCCATGGTGATATGCGGACGCTTCCGTCCGCCTCCTGACTTTGATGAATTTGCCGGCTTGACGGCCGGCTGTCGCATTCCGATTGCCGCCTGTCCGCGGCGCATCTGCTGTCTCGTGTTGTCGAGGCCGGGCGGAAGGCGCAGATGCCGTTCCTCCGCCCGGTCTATATAGGTGGCTTAGCCCTTGAGGACTTCAACCAGCGTCTTGCCGAGGCGGGCCGGAGAGGGCGATACCTTGATGCCTGCCGATTCCATCGCCGCGATCTTCGATTCCGCATCGCCCTTGCCGCCGGAAACCACAGCGCCGGCATGGCCCATGGTGCGGCCCTTCGGCGCCGTACGACCTGCAATGAAGCCGGCCATCGGCTTCTTGCGGCCCTTCTTGGCTTCGTCCTTGAGGAACTGCGCTGCGTCTTCTTCAGCCGCACCACCGATTTCGCCGATCATGATGATCGACTGGGTCGCTTCATCGGCCAGGAACATTTCCAGGACGTCGATGAACTCGGTGCCCTTGACTGGGTCGCCGCCGATGCCGACGGCCGTCGTCTGGCCGAGACCTTCATTGGAGGTCTGGAACACGGCTTCATAGGTCAGCGTCCCCGAGCGGGAAACGATACCGACCGAACCCTTGCGGAAGATCGAACCCGGCATGATGCCGATCTTGCACTCTTCCGGCGTCATGATACCCGGGCAGTTCGGACCGAGCAGGCGCGACTTGGAGCGGTCGAGACGAGCCTTGACCCGCACCATGTCCATGACCGGTATGCCTTCGGTGATGCAGGTGATGAACGGGATCTCGGCGTCGATCGCTTCGATGATCGCATCAGCGGCTCCTGCCGGCGGAACGTAGATGACCGTCGCGTTGGCGCCGGTCTTTTCCTTGCCCTCGGCAACGGTTGCAAAGATCGGCAGGCTTTCGCCCTTTGCGCCGGTCCAGGTTTCGCCACCCTTCTTCGGATGGATACCGCCGACCATCTGCGTGCCGTAGTAAGCAAGCGCCTGTTCGGTGTGGAACGTGCCGGTCTTGCCGGTCAGCCCCTGAACGAGGACCTTGGTGTCTTTATTGACGAGAATAGACATTCTTTCAGATCCCTCAAAATTAGCCGTTGATCGCCGCGACGATCTTCTTGGCCGCATCGTCCAAGTCGTCAGCCGCCGTGATCGCCAGACCCGACTCGTTCAGGATCTTCTTGCCGAGCTCGACATTGGTGCCCTCAAGGCGCACGACGAGCGGAACCTTGAGGCCGACTTCCTTGACCGCGGCAATCACGCCCTCGGCAATGACGTCGCACTTCATGATGCCGCCGAAGATGTTGACGAGGATGCCTTCGACCTTGGGGTCTGCGGTGATGATCTTGAAAGCTGCAGCAACCTTCTCCTTGCCGGCGCCGCCGCCGACGTCGCAGAAGTTAGCCGGCTCCTTGCCGTAGAGCTTGATGATGTCCATGGTCGCCATGGCAAGGCCTGCACCATTGACCATGCAGCCGATGTTGCCGTCGAGCGCGACATAGGCGAGATCCCACTTCGAGGCCTCGATCTCCTTGGCGTCTTCTTCGGTCTCGTCGCGCAGCGCTTTGACGTCGTCGTGACGGAAGAGCGCATTGCCATCGAAAGACATCTTTGCATCGAGGACGCGCAGGTGGCCGTCCTTCATGACGATCAGCGGGTTGATCTCCAGCAGAGCCATGTCCTTCTCGCCGAAGGCCTTGTAGAGCATCGGGAAAAGCGTCTTGGCGTCTTCGGCGGCAGCACCCTCGAGCTGAAAAGCCTTGGAGATCGCAGCAACGTCGGCAGCCGTCACGCCGGCTTCCGGATCGATGGCGATCGTCTGGATCTTCTCAGGCGTGTTGTGGGCGACAGCTTCGATGTCCATGCCGCCTTCGGTGGAGACCACGAAAGCCACGCGACCGACCGAGCGGTCGACCAGCAGCGAGCAATAGAGCTCGCGAGCGATGTCGGCGCCGTCTTCGATGTAAAGGCGGTTGACCTGCTTGCCGGCTTCGCCGGTCTGCGCCGTCACCAGCGTGTTGCCCAGCATTTCCTTGGCATGGGCGACGACTTCGTCGATCGACTTGGCGAGACGCACGCCGCCCTTGGCATCAGGGCCGAGCTCCTTGAACTTGCCCTTGCCGCGGCCGCCGGCATGGATCTGGCTCTTGACCACGTAAAGCGGACCGGGAAGCGACTTGGCGGCAGCCTCGGCTTCTTCAACCTTGAGAATAGCCACACCTTCGGCAACCGGCGCGCCATAGCCCTTCAGCAGAGCCTTGGCCTGATATTCATGAATGTTCATGGGTGTATCCCTGTTTCGATTACTTCAGCCCAGCGACTACTTGAGGGCAGGCGCGATGTTGATGCAGGCTTCGCAGAGACCGGCGACGGCGCCGACGGACTTGTCGAAGGCTTCCTTCTCGGTCTTGTTGAGATCGATCTCGATGATGCGCTCGACGCCGCCGGCGCCGATGACGGTGGGAACGCCGACATACATGTCCTTGACGCCGTACTGACCGGAGAGATGGGCCGCGCAGGGCAGAACGCGCTTCTTGTCCTTGAGGTAGGATTCGGCCATCTCGATCGCCGAGGCGGCCGGCGCGTAATAGGCCGAGCCGGTCTTCAGCAGGCCGACGATTTCGGCGCCGCCGTCACGGGTGCGCTGGATGATCTCTTCGAGGCGCTCTTTGGTGACCCAGCCCATGGTGACGAGATCGGTGAGCGGAATGCCGCCGACCGTCGAATAGCGGGCGAGCGGCACCATCGTGTCGCCGTGGCCGCCGAGAACGAAGGCCGTGACGTCCTGGACGGACACGTTGAATTCCTTGGCGAGGAAAAGACGGAAACGCGAGGAGTCGAGAACGCCGGCCATGCCGACGACCTTGTTGGCCGGAAGGCCGGAAAACTTCTGCAGCGCCCAGACCATGGCGTCGAGCGGATTGGTGATGCAGATCACGAAAGCGTTCGGGGCATATTTCTTGATGCCGGCGCCGACCTGCTCCATGACCTTGAGGTTGATGCCGAGAAGGTCATCGCGGCTCATGCCGGGCTTGCGGGCGACGCCCGCCGTGACGATGCAGACGTCAGCGCCTTCGATCGCGGAATAGTCGCTGGCGCCCGTCAGATTGACGTCGAAGCCTTCGACCGGCGATGACTGGGAAATATCGAGACCCTTGCCCTGGGGAATGCCGTCCGCGATGTCGAAGAGAACGATGTCGCCCAGTTCCTTCAGGCCGGCGAGGTGCGCCAGCGTGCCACCAATCATGCCAGAACCAATGAGTGCGATCTTGTTACGCGCCATTTCGCTGTTTCCTTTGCGATCAAATTCGACGAACGGACGCGCAAGGCACCGCCCAATGACGCAATCGCATAGACCCAAAGCCTAAAAATGGCAATCCATTAATTTTGATGCAGCATTTTCAATCGTTTAGATACAAAAATTCTTACGTAAACGTAAGGTATTCTGTCACCAAATTGTTACTCTGCGGCGCGTTTTTCATGGTGCAGCGCAAGATATTCCGCACTGCGCATTTCGAACAGTCGCGATGCCGTGCGGTCGAATTCGAAGCCCTCGGTACCGCGGCGGTGCAGCAGCAGTTCCTCCGGCATGGCCGCCGCGGAAATGTAAAGCCGCACGGCATGATCGTAGAACGTATCGACAAGAATGATAAACCGTTTGATCTGGTTCCGCTTTTCCGGCCCGAGCAACGGAATGTGATCGAGGAAGACCGTATCGAAACGCTCGGCTATGGCCAGGAAGTCGACCGCCCCGAGCGGTTTGTCGCAAAGATCGGCGAAAGTAAAGCGCGCCATGCGGTCGACGGCGAGCGGCACATGGATGTGGCGCCCCTTCATCGGAATATCCAGCGGCTGCGCCTTGCGCCCATGCAGCGCCTGCGTCCAGGACGCATCCATTGCCATGTCGTTATGCTCGTTGATCGGGACCAGATAGACCGGCTGGCTGCTTAGCTTCTCCATCCGGTAGTCGGTCGGCGAATCCAGGGTGACGACATCGACATGCTGCTTGAGCAAGTCGACGAAGGGCAGGAAGAGGCCGCGATTGAGACCATCCCGGTAGAGATTGTCGGGCTCGACGTTCGAGGTCGCGACCAGCACGCATCCGCGCGCGAAAAGCTCGGAGAACAGCCGCGACAGGATCATCGCATCGGCGATGTCGGTGACCGTGAACTCGTCGAAGCAGAGCAGTTCTGCCTCGTCGTAGAGCGCTGCGGCGACCGGCGGCATCGGATCGGCCTGCCTGGTCTCGCCGTTCTTGAGCTTCAGCCGGTGCGCCGCGATGCGGTTGTGCACATCTGCCATGAATTCGTGGAAATGCGCCCGGCGTTTCTTCCGGCATGGCGCCATGGCGAAAAACATGTCCATCAGCATGGTCTTGCCGCGCCCGACGCTGCCGTGGATATAAAGCCCCTTGATGCCGTCGGCGGATTTCTTCTTGGCGGCAAACAGCCAGCCGAGCGCGCTCGATTTTGCCGCCGGCCGCCGCTGCTTCAGCCCGGCGAGCACCCGGTCGAGGCTCTTTGCCACGTCTAATTGAGCGGAATCGACCTGGAGCGCGCCCGATGCGGTCAGCGCTTTAAGCTGTTCGCAGACGCTGAGCGCATAATCCGGCATTGGTTGCATGAGGGCATATCCGCCTGTCAGTCAACGGCGGAGACCCGCCGGAACATTTACCGGCTGAGACTGATCGACTGGCCTGTGCTCGTCTGTCCCTCAAAACGGTTATCTGCCGTCTTGTAGACGCTGCCGAGCTGGTTGCCCGAGCGGTCCTTGAGCAGCACCTGCTTGCCGGCGACCTCCCAGGAGCCCATCGCCGTCAGCTCGCCGACGCAGCCACGCGTTCCGCCGCGCGATCCGCTGCCGAGATTGGTCAGCGTCAGGAACATGTCGCAGCTGCCGTTGACACGCCAGCTTCCGACCATCGATTCCTTGGTGATATCGAGCGCATTCGCGGCCATTGCGCCGGGCTGAGCGCCCGGCATCGGCGCCGTCGCCGTCGGCGCGGCCGGAAACTGCGAGCTGCCGGTCGGCGGCGGAAGCTGCCCGCCCTGCACCGAGGGAACGGGCTGCGCCGTCAACGGCGCCGGGCCGGCACTGGCGTTGGAGCTGTAATCATATGCCGTACGCTGACAACCGGCTAGCGACAGAACCACCACCAGACCTGTCATCGCATATCGCAACTGCATCATCATACTCCTGAATTCGGCCATCGCCGTAGAGAAACGGGCGTGAGACAAGTCCGATTATCGTAATTCGCTTTGGTTAATCAAGTCGGGCGGCATAAATTGCCCGTGACAACAACTAACCAAAAAACGATACAGTTCAACTGTCCCGCTGCAAAACTTCCTGCACATAGAATTTGTCAGCAAGGTGGTGCGCGCGTTCATCTCTGTCAGGATCCCTGTCGAACTCACCCAATATCCCGGAATGGCGCTCCAGCGCACCCTGCAGAGGGATTGCACCAGCACCGATGCAGAGGCCTTGTTCGCGCACCGAGGCAAGCCACGACCTGATCTCGGTGACGGCTTCGGGATCGAAGCCGTCTATCCCCGCCATCGGTACCGAGGCTGATCAAACGCGGCGCTCGACCATCATCTTCTTGATTTCGGCGATCGCCTTGGCCGGGTTGAGGCCCTTCGGGCAGGTCTGCGCACAGTTCATGATCGTGTGGCAGCGATAGAGGCGGAACGGGTCCTCGAGATTGTCGAGGCGCTCGCCGGTCGCCTCGTCTCTGGAATCGATCAGCCAGCGATAGGCCTGCAGCAGAACGGCCGGACCGAGATAGCGGTCGCCATTCCACCAATAGCTCGGACAAGAGGTCGAGCAGCAGGCGCAGAGGATGCATTCATAGAGGCCGTCGAGCTTCTGCCGGTCCTCGTGGCTCTGCTTCCATTCCTTGGCCGGCGCCGGCGACACCGTCTTCAGCCACGGCTCGATCGAACGATGCTGGGCATAGAAATTGGTGAGGTCCGGAACCAGATCCTTGACGACGGGCAGATGCGGCAGCGGATAGATCTTCACCGCACCCTTGATATCGTCGAGGCCTTTGGTGCAGGCGAGCGTATTCGTGCCGTCGATATTCATCGCGCAGGAGCCGCAGATGCCCTCGCGACAGGAGCGGCGCAGCGTGAGCGTCGGGTCGATCTTGTTCTTGATGTAGAGCAGACCGTCGAGCACCATCGGGCCGCAATCGTCGACATCGATGTAGAAGGTATCGATCGACGGGTTCTGACCGTCGTCCGGGCTCCAGCGGTAGACGCGGAACTCGCGGGTGTTCGTCGCACCCGCCGGCTTCGGCCAGACCTTGCCTTCGCGCATCTGGGAGTTTTTGGGGAGAGCGAGTTCAACCATAGTAAGATCCTAGTTTGCCGACAGGAATTCTGTCTTCACATAACCCTTGCAACCGCCGAACACAGCGTTGCTGGCACGAACGAAGGCCACTGCACCAGAACGTTCCAAAACATCTGCTTTAGTTCCGGGTCGAACCACACAAGCGAGATACTTGGACATGAACTGATTGCCGACAACCAGGGAATCGTGGGCAGCCTTAGCCGCTTTGGCCGAATTCCAAACTCCAACTTCGTTACTTGTGGCGGCACCGACGCCGCCTGGAGCTCGCAACTTGTAGTGATCGGCCGGCAAGGCAGAGGACGACACCATCAAGGTAACCGCGACAATCGAGAGAAAGACAGCTTTCTTCATTTTAGTATACACGTGCCTTCGGCTCGATCTTGTGCGGATCGATGCCTTCGGCAATGAGCTCGGTGTGAACCGGCCGGTAGTCGAGCTTGACGTCGCCTGCCTCGTTGACCCAGGCGAGCGTGTGTTTGCGCCAGTTGACGTCGTCGCGGCCGGCGAATGCACCCTCGGTATAGTCTTCGCGTGCATGCGAACCGCGGCTCTCCTTGCGGGCCTCGGCGCCGTAGATCGTCGTGATGGCGTTGGCCATCAGGTTCTGCAGCTCCAGCGTCTCGACCAGATCCGAGTTCCAGATCATCGAGCGGTCGGTGACCTTGATGTCCTTCATCTCGCCCCAGATCGCCGAGATACGCTGGCAGCCGGATTCCAGCGATTCCTGCGTGCGGAAGACGGCGGCGTCTTCCTGCATGGCGCGCTGCATCTTCTCGCGCAGTTCCGCCGTCGGCGTGCCGCCGCTGGCATGACGCAGACCGTCGAAGCGGTCCATGATCTTGTCGCAGGCTGCGACATTGAGATGCGGGATCGGCGCAGCGCGGTCGATCACCTCGCCGGCGCGGATCGCAGCGGCCCGGCCGAAGACCACGAGGTCGATCAGCGAGTTGGAGCCGAGGCGGTTGGCGCCGTGCACCGAGGCACAGCCGGCTTCACCCACGGCCATCAGACCGGGGATGATCCGTTCCGGATTGGCACCGTCGGCGTTCAGCACTTCGCCCCAATAATTCGTGGGAATGCCGCCCATATTGTAGTGAACGGTCGGCAGAACCGGGATCGGCTCGCGCGTGACGTCGACGCCGGCGAAGATCTTAGCGCTCTCGGAAATCCCCGGCAGGCGTTCATGAAGAACGGCCGGATCGAGATGATCGAGATGCAGGAAAATGTGGTCCTTCGCCTTGCCGACACCGCGGCCCTCGCGGATTTCCAGAGTCATGCAGCGCGAAACGACGTCGCGCGAGGCAAGGTCCTTGGCCGAAGGCGCGTAACGCTCCATGAAGCGCTCGCCCTCGGAATTGACGAGATAGCCGCCTTCGCCGCGCGCGCCTTCGGTGATCAGACAGCCCGAACCGTAAATGCCGGTCGGATGGAACTGGACGAATTCCATGTCCTGCAGCGGCAGGCCGGCGCGCGCCACCATGCCTCCGCCGTCGCCGGTGCAGGTATGGGCTGATGTTGCCGAGAAATAGGCGCGGCCGTAGCCGCCGGTCGCCAGCACTACCATCTTGGCGGCGAAGCGGTGGATCGTGCCGTCATCGAGGCACCAGGCGACGACGCCGATGCAGCGGCTGCCGTCTTCCGACATGATCAGGTCGAGCGCGAAATACTCGATGAAGAATTCGGCATTGTTGCGCAGCGACTGGCCGTAAAGCGTATGCAGGATGGCGTGGCCGGTACGGTCGGCGACGGCGCAGGTGCGCTGTACCGGCGGGCCTTCGCCGTAATTCTGCATATGGCCGCCGAACGGGCGCTGATAGATCTTGCCTTCCTCGTTGCGCGAGAACGGCACGCCGTAATGCTCGAGCTCATAGACCGCCTTCGGCGCTTCCATAGTGAGATATTGCATGGCGTCAACGTCGCCGAGCCAGTCGGAACCCTTGACGGTGTCGTAGAGGTGCCACTGCCAGCTATCCGGCGTCATGTTGCGCAGCGAAGCGGCGATGCCGCCCTGGGCCGCGACCGTGTGCGAGCGGGTCGGGAAGACCTTGGTGATGCAGGCCGTGCGGAAACCCTGCTCGGCCATGCCGAGCGTGGCGCGCAGCCCGGCGCCGCCGGCGCCGACGACGATCACGTCGTAGGAGTGATCGACATACTTGTAGGCTTTGCCATTCTGGGCGGGTGAAGTCGGTGCCATGTCAGTCTATCCTACGAATGCGATTTTCAGAATGGCGAAGAGACAGAGGCCGGCAATCAGGATCGCAAAGAACGTGTTCAGCATCAGGAGAGCGATCTTGCCGAACTCGCCATGCACGTAATCCTCGATGATGACCTGCATGCCGAGCCTCATGTGAATGACTCCGGAGATCACCATCAGCCCCATGACGACCGCGACGAAGGGGTTCGACAGCGCGCGAACCACATCCGCATAGGGCGCGCCGGCATAGGCGAGCATGAAGATGACGAAGAACAGGATGAGCGGAACATTGGCGACGGCCGTCAGCCGCTGGCGCCAGAAATGGTCCGTGCCGTCCTTGGCGGAGCCGAGCCCGCGAACCTTGCCGAGGGGGGTGCGCATATCCATGAGAGGACCTTCAGAAGCGAATGAGGAAGCCGATCACCCAGACCAGCACGGTCAGACAGAGCGACCCGATGATGTTGGCGATGGCGAGCTTGGTCGAGAATTCTTTCCCGAAGCCATAGCCGAGATCCCACATGAAGTGGCGGAAGCCGCCGAGCATGTGGTGCAGCAGCGCCCAGGTATAGCCGAGAAGCACGAGCTTGCCGAGAAGGCTGCCGAGCACCCAGTTGGCCCAGTCATAGGAGCCCTGGCCGCTTGCCGCCGCGATCAGCCACCAGGCGACGAGCAGCGTGCCGACGTAGAGCGCGCCGCCGGTAATGCGGTGGACGATGGACATGACCATGGTGGGAATAGGCTTGTAGATTTGCAGATGCGGCGATAGGGGCCGGTTATTTGTCACGTTCGCCATCAGAACCTCGCGGCGGCTTCTCTGCGCTCCCGGATTTCGGAGCATGCTCAGTCAACCACACGAATGACAAAATTCTCTGTGTGCGTTGCATCAATTGCGACGTTTAATCACCGGGAACGCCGACGACAAGCACAATCGCTGTCTGCTTTTAATTTAATCGATTCGCGTTACCGGGAAGTTTGCAGGCTAAAGAAACTGGTCTCTTCCGCTCAAATTTTGTGCCGGTTGTCGGACCTGAATGGACAAGCGCCGCCTTTTGGCGCAATCTGGCGTTAACGATTTGTTAGGGATCGGAATTCCGGAGGCCGGCCACCCATGTTTCGCAGTCTGTCCGCAGTCGCCCTGCTTGCCCTGTCCGCACTCGCTGCACTTCCCGCCGAAGCCGGCGACCGCCGTCATGATCGTCGCTTTTCCGACCACCGCCACGCTTTTCATGGCGGACTGCTTCTCGGCGAACGTGTGAACTGGCGCAATCGCGGCATCCGTTTCGACAATGCCTATCGATATCGGAACCGCAAAGAACGGATGCCGTTCCTGAAACAGTTTTCATCGCCGGCGACCAATCGCGTCACCCGCAACAATATCATCGTCGTCGTACCCCAGGCGCAGAGTGACCGCGGCGACACCTATGCTGGTACGTCTTACGTCTATCAGGCCGATGGCGGAACCTATGTCGGTGGCGAGCGCTATGGCTTCTATCCTCCCGCGCGGCCTGAGCCGCTGGCCCCGAAAGCGAAAGTCATCGATATTGCAGTGCAGGACGATCCCTGTGCCTATGAGGCCAATGTCTGCGTCATCCGGCCTTAGAGCATGTCGCGCAAAGTGTGCCGCGGTTTTGCGACAACGACATGCGTGAGAACAAAGACCTAAAGCGCGAGGAGCGAATTTGAAAGATTGCGACGCGCTTTAGGGCACGATGACGAACATAGGCGGCTCAAATGTGCCCGGCCCCACTCTTTCGTGACGCGGCTACGTCAATACGGATGGCGCACATCGGCGGGAGATTCGTGTCCTCAAACGTCGCCCGCCGTGGCGTTCCGCTATCCGGCATCCAAGCATCCCAGGCTCTGTTCATTTCCTCGAATGAGGCAAGATCCCTGAGCCAGATGTTGGCGAGAATGATTTCTGACTTGTCGGTACCTTCGCGCAGCAGCATGTCATCGATGCGCTCCAGTATTTCGTTGGTCTGCGC
This sequence comes from Rhizobium changzhiense, assembly GCF_013087625.1. Classification (NCBI taxonomy): domain Bacteria; kingdom Pseudomonadati; phylum Pseudomonadota; class Alphaproteobacteria; order Hyphomicrobiales; family Rhizobiaceae; genus Rhizobium; species Rhizobium changzhiense. The sequence continues at coordinate 343,256 of NZ_JABFCQ010000005.1, read as the reverse complement.
CGTCACGCTCGCTCCCCGCGTGAGGTTTGCAACTTGGCCAGGCAGATAGGCGGCATCCGCGAGGAGAGTTTCGTCAACTTTGGCTTGCCCCATCATCGTATTCGCAGACTTCCATCAATGCTCGAGATTGGGCCGTCGACCCTTCATGGATCACTGTGGGGCTTCGCTGGCCACTCCGGTAGAGGGAATTAAATTGACCCGATATAATGGAAGCTGAACGCTCCTAAAGCATGTCGCGCAAAAGTGTGCAGCGGTTTTGCGACAACGACATGCGTAAAAACAAAGACCTAAAGCGCGACAGCGAATCTGAAAGATCGCGACGCGCTTTAGAACATGATGTCCTCCGAAAACCGATCACACTTTTCGGCATCATGCTCTAGCTGGACAATATGGCCGTATGCCGCGAAATGAAGTCCACAAGGTAGCGCGCGCCTTCGGCCGTATCGGGTTGAGCATAGAGACCGATCTCGATGCGCACCGGACCGGGCAGATCCGCCGATCTGTCAAGCGTCCGGCAGCCCTCCGGTTTCGTGGTGAGCATCATTGGCGCGATACCGATACCGACGCGAACCGCGGTCGCCATGGCGACCAGCGTCGATGCGACACACGCCGTCTTCCATTTGACGTTCCGCTGGGACAGCGCCGCAATCGTCGGGAGCGTCCAGGGACACTCCTCCTCGAACATAATGATGGGAAGCGGTTTTTCTGCATCCACCACGAAGTCGGATCTGACCGTCCACATCAAATATTCGGTCCAGATCAGGGTCGGTTTTCGCGAGAGGCAGGTGATGTCGCAAACCACGAGATCCAGCTTCCTGTCTTCAAACAGTTTGGCGAGGCGGCGATTCGGCTCGACAATGATGTCGATCTCGACCTTCGGGTTCTGGGCTCGGAAGTCACTAAGAATGTCGATCAGGTGGCCGGCTGCGAAGTCCTCAACGACGCCGAGGCGAATGCGGTCCTCGATCATCTTGCCTGTCAGCCTTTTCCCGACCTCGTCGCTGAGGGCGACCATTTCGCGGGCATAAGCCAGCATGATCTGCCCATGGCTCGTCAGCTCGAGGCCTTTTGACGAACGCGAAAACAGCGTAACGCCGACAAGCTCCTCCAGCTTGCGGATCTGCATGCTCACGGCCGCCTGCGTTCTGTTCAGCTTGACGGCTGCTCCATTGACGGTGCCGATCTCCGCGACGGTCAGAAATGCACGAAGCAGATAGGAATCAAGATCAAGCATCAGAAGCCGCATTCCATACTTTGTGGCGCTCGAGAGCCGAGGGCCTCTCTGCCCGTAAGTGGATATTGGACGAACCATGTCCTTCCGGCAACTGGTGACCCTTAGCCCCCGGGCGCAGTGCAGGCTGCGGCCCCATCAATGCCAGCTTATCGCGCGAAGAGAACGCATGCCTCGGGCGGAATGGAAACGCTGATCTCCTGCCCGCGAGCGAAGGCTATGTCTGCGCGGTTCGGGCAAGCCGAGATTATGCGGTCGCCACTGACGAGGTCCAGAACGACATGCCTGAAGGCACCGAGTGTCACGACGTCGGCAGACTGCTTGGAGGTTACCAACCGCGGTAGTGGGAAAATTCTCGCCGGGTTATAAAGTTTTCTGAATATACCGATGGACGCGCTAGCCGCATCGCGGAGCCTCGGCAGACCTAGTCTATCAAGAATCGTTATATCCCCTCTCGAATTTTCGCGGTTCCAAGAAAAGCGGGCGGCGCCGATGATGATGGCAGCATCAATACCGTGGGAGCCTGCCTTGACCATTGACCGGGATTTTCTGGAAGACTTGAGAAAGCGCTTCGGCAACGCTGCAGGCGGGGAGATGGAAGATCCGCACTTCCGCGCCGTGGCGGCGAGCGTATTCAAGGACGGCGACAGCCGCAAATGGCCCTTCGCCGATCCTGCGACCTTTCTGGATGCCCGTTTCATCGAGAACGGTTTGCGGCCCGAGGTGCTTGAGGCGCTTGACGTGGCTTTGATCGGCGTGCCGATGGACCTCGGCGTCACCAATCGCGCCGGCGCGCGGCTAGGCCCGCGGGCCGTTCGGGCGGTCGAGCGTGTGGGGCCTTACGAGCATGTTCTGCGTGTCGCGCCGATGGGAGGGCTAAGGGTCGCCGATGTCGGCGACGTGCCGATGCGCAGCCGGTTCGGCCTGGCCGAGTGCCATGCCGACATCGAGGCCTGCTACCGGATGATCGCGGCAACCGGGGTTATCCCGCTGTCGGTCGGCGGCGACCATTCGATCTCCGGCGCCATTCTCAAGGGCCTGGCGGCCAGCCAGCCGGTAGGCATGATCCACATCGACGCTCATTGCGACACCGCTGGTCCCTATGAGGGCTCCAAGTTCCATCACGGCGCGCCCTTCCGCGAGGCGGTTCTGGCAGGCGTGCTCGATCCAAAGCGGACGATCCAGATCGGCATCCGCGGCGGCGCCGAATATCTCTGGGAGTTCTCCTTTGCCTCCGGCATGACCGTCATTCACGCCGAAGAGGTGGCGGAGATGGGGCTCAAGGCCGTGATCGCAAAGGCTCTGGAGGTTGTCGGCGCCGGTCCGACCTATCTCAGTTTCGACGTGGACAGCCTCGATCCGGCCTTCGCTCCGGGAACCGGCACGCCAGAAGTCGGCGGGCTTCAGCCGAGGGAGGCCCTAACCCTGCTGCGCGGCTTCAAGGGCATCAACCTCGTCGGTGGCGACGTCGTGGAAATCGCGCCGCAATACGACAACACCACCAACACCGCGCAGATCGCCGCGCAGGTCCTTTTCGAACTCCTGTGCCTCGCGATGTTCAGTCCCGCGGTCAGGACAAAGGTGACCTGAGAACCAGCTCCACAACGGCAGCGTGCCTCGTGCCCGCTGCCATCCATCACCTGTCGCACAACACGTCTCAAAAAGGGGAACGACATGACTGCTCTTATGAAATTGCGCTACACCGCCACCGCGGCAATTGCCGTATTCGGCATCCTGGCAGGGGCCGCGCAGGCCGACGAACTTGCCGATATCAAGGCCGCAGGCGAGATAAACATCGGCATCTTCTCCGATTTCCCGCCCTTCTCTTCGGCAAGCGCCGATATGAGCATCAAGGGCTATGACGTCGACGTCGCCCAGAAGATCGCCGACGGGCTCGGCGTGAAACTCAATCTCGTCAGTGTTACCGGCCAGAACAGGATCGCCTACCTGAACGACGACCGTGTCGACCTGCTGATGAGCGTCGGCTATTCGAAGGAGCGTGCCGAGGTTATCGATTTTGCCGCCGCGTACGCCCCCTACTATATCGCCGTCATCGGTCCGGCTGCGCTGAAGGTGAGCGGCAAGGAAGACCTCGCCGACAAGACCGTTGCCGTCAATCGTGGGACGCTCGAAGACACGTCGCTGACGGCCGTCGCCCCCGGCTCGGCTGCGATCCAGCGTTTCGAGAACTATAATTCGGTCATCCAGGCCTTCATATCCGGCCAGACCCAGTTGATGGTCGTCGGCAACGATGTCGGTGCGCAGGTCCTGGCACGACAGGACGAGCTGAAGCCGGAGCAGAAGTTCCAGCTCCTCAGCTCCCCCTCGCACATCGCGCTCCGCAAGGGCGAGGAAGGCCTGAAGAAGGCTGTCAATGACAGCGTCGCCGCAATGATCGCCGATGGTTCGCTCGACGCAAGCTCGAAGAGCTGGCTGAAAGCGCCGCTCAACCCTGAAAACCTGAAGGACTGACGAGCACCGCCTCCCACTCACCAACGCATGATGCCGAAAACTGCAAGCGATTGCGGTGGCATCATGCTTCAATTCTTTGGTTGAGAGGCGGATCGGGATTTCGGGCCGACCCGGCCCGGATCATCCGGCTCCAAAGGACAAGCGATGAGATACAGCCTCGATTTCAATTGGCTTTGGGACGGCATGGGAGCTCTGGCTTATGGCGCAGGCACGACGCTTGCACTGACGATCTCCACATCGGTCCTCGGGATCGTTCTCAGCATTCTCGGCGCGGCTGCGCGCCGGGGACCTTATCCTTGGTTGCGCAAGGCCGTCGGCCTGTATGTGGAAATCATGCGCAACACGCCATTCCTGGTGCAGCTGTTCTTCATCTTCTTTGGCTTGCCTAGCCTCGGCATTCGCCTCGATCCGATCACTGCCGCCGTCCTTGCCATGACCCTCAACATGGCGGCCTACACGATCGAGGTGGTCGGGGCCGGGCTCGACGCCATACCGAGAGGCCAGAAAGAGGCGGCGCAGGCACTCGGCCTCAGGCCTCGGCTGGTGTTCTTCAAGATCATCCTGCCGCAAGCGATCGCCATCATCTTTCCGGCGCTGACGAGCCAGATCATCATCATGATGCTGGAATCGGCGGTTGTTTCGCAAATATCCGTCCGCGAGCTGGCGCAGGAGGCCGATCTGCTTCAGTCGCGCACCTTCCGCTCCTTCGAGACCTACCTGGTGGCGACGTTGATCTATCTTTCGATGTCCGCCGCACTTCGCCGGCTCCTTTTCGCCGGGAAGCGCCGTTTTCTGGGAGCCGGTCTGGCATGATTGAGTTCACCTTCTGGGACATTCTGCGCAATCTTGTCTTCGCGACACGCTGGACCCTGCTGCTTTCGCTCGCAGCCTTTGCCGGCGGCGCCATCGTCGGCCTGGCGATTTTGTCTGCACGCATATCGAAAACGCGCTGGCCGCGCAGCTTCGCGTCCGGCTACATTGCCCTGTTTCAGGGAACGCCGCTCCTCATGCAGCTCTTTCTGATGTTCTTCGGCCTGCCGATGCTCGGCTTCCGGATCGAGTCATGGACCGCCGCCGTTTGCGGCCTGACGTTCTACGCCAGCGCTTACCTTGCCGAAATCTGGCGGAGCGGCGTCGAGGCGGTGCCGCGCGGGCAATGGGACGCCGCAGCCGGCCTGGGCTTGCATCGTCTCCTCGAACTTCGCCTTGTCATCCTGCCGCAGGCTTTTCGGATCACGCGCGCGCCGACCGTCGGGTTCTTGGTCCAGTTGATCAAGAGCACCGCACTGGCCTCGATCCTCGGCTTCGACGAACTGCTGAAAACCGCAAACGCCATCAACAACGCGACCTTCGAACCTTTCAAGGTCTACGGTCTCGTCGCGGTGATCTTCTTCGCCCTGTGCTATCCGCTGACGCAATACGCTAGATTTCTGGAGAAGAAAGCGGCGTTTGGCTGAGCGGTGCTCAATGCTCCGCATTCCCTCGCAACGACGTGTCCAAAGGGCCGATGCCGGTTGAAAAGCCGGTACGCCGCGCAGCGGCGACGCGGCTCTCGTTCAATCACAGAGAATTCGCTTTATCCAGCAGTCAGAACTTACTGGGAGATCGTTTCAATGACCGACACACAAATCCGTATACTGGATGCCCGGATAACGGGCGAGCTCCTCCCTTTCGGCCCGCTGGTCGCGACCCTGCGGCAAGCATTTGCCGAAGGCTGTGTCGTGCCGGTACGGCATCACCACACGATAGCCAATAGCGGCGAGCCGGATGCGACGCTGCTTCTGATGCCCGCCTGGCATGAAACGCACCGGTCGGAGCGCTACCTTGGCATCAAGATCGTCACCGTCTTTCCCGGCAACACGGTGCGCGGCATTCCCGGTTTGACCTCGACTTACATGCTCTATGATGGCCGGACCGGGATGCAGCTTGCACTACTTGACGGAAATACGATCACGGCGCGCCGCACGGTAGCGGCATCGGCCCTTGCCGCGGATTATCTTGCTCGAGAAGATGCACGCCGTCTGCTGGTGATCGGCGCGGGCCGCGTCGCGAGCCTCATACCCGATGCCTACCGCGCCGTCCGGCCGATCGCCGATGTCGATATCTGGGATATTGATCCCGCCAGCGCCGAACGGCTGGCGCAGAGCCTCCGGCAACGTGGGCTCCAGGCCACTGCCGTCACGGATCTGGAAGCAGCAGTGCGGCGAGCCGATATCGTCAGCGCGGCGACGCTGGCGACAGCACCGCTTATCCGGGGCGAATGGCTGCGGCCGGGCACCCATGTCGATCTGATCGGCGGCTTCACCCCGGCGATGCGCGAGGCCGATGACGAGGCGCTTCGGCGCTCGTCTGTCTATATCGACACGCACGAAGCCCTTCACGAAGCCGGCGATCTGGCTCAGCCGATCAGGGCCGGCGTCATTGCTGCGGATGCGGTGCGTGCGACACTTGGCGAGCTGTGTCGCCGGGATGTTCCAGCGCGGGCGTCCAACGGCGAGATCACTCTCTACAAGGCTGTCGGAACGGCATTGGCTGATCTTGCCGCCGCGACGATGGTGTATGAAGCCGCCTCGATCGCCGGCTGACGTCTTTGGGTCCGGGCGATCGCGAATGATCGGAACGCGCCTGTCGCCCTGCTCCACTTGTCCTGGACCTGCGCCAGAAACAAGAGCTATTCGTGCTTCCTTCCCCCGACGGCGTTCCCTACAATCTCGCCAGTCCTCCCCCGAGCCTTGGAAATGAGGTTTACATGAGCACGCTTACCCGCTTCTCCGTTCAGCCGCTCTCGACCATGACCCGCCGACTTGCCGATGTCGCCTCCGCTCGTCGCGAACCCGACCTGGTCATCCAGGGTGCGCGCGTCTTATCCACCTATTCGGAGCGCCTTCTCGATGGACGGGAAGTCTGGATTTTGGGGGGCCGCATTGCGGCCGTGAAGCCGGCCGGCAGCTACAGGGGCGGGAGCGCTAAGCTCTACGACGCCAGGGGCGGCATCATCGCCCCGGGCCTGGTCGATCCGCATATTCATATCGAATCCTCGATGGTAACGGCCTGCGCCTATGCGGAAGCGGCGCTCCTCAACGGCACGACGACGATCTTCTGCGACAGCCATGAGATCGGCAATGTCATGGACGTCGCCGGCGTCGAGGCCATGCTCGAGGATGCACGGCAGGCGCCGCTATCGATCTTCCTGACCGTGCCAAGCACCGTGCCGGCGACGACGCCGGATCTGGAAACAGCCGGCGGCGACCTGACGCCGGACAAGATCGCCGCCCTGTTCGACAAATGGCCGGAAGCCGTGGCTCTCGGTGAGAAAATGGATTTCGTCCCCGTTGCGATGGGCGACGAGCGCAGCCATGCGATCCTGGCTGCAGCACTCGGGCGCGGCAGGCCGGTGTCGGGCCATGTCTACGGACGGGAGTTCGTTGCCGCCTATGCCGCATCCGGCGTCACCGACACGCATGAAGCCATCGACCGCGACATTGCCGACGACCTGCTGGAAGCCGGCGTATGGATCTTCCTGCGCGGCGGCCCGCCGACGACTCCCTGGCATTCGCTGCCGCAGGCGATCAAGACGATCACCGAGCTCGGCGCCTCCCACAAGCGCGTCGCCGTCTGCACCGACGACCGTGATGCCGAAGATCTGCTCGCCTTCGGCTTGGACTGGGTAACGCGCGAAGCCGTGAAATACGGCATGAGGCCGGAACAGGCCTGGGCGATGGGTTCGCTGCACGGCGCGACGCGGTTCGGCATGGAAGGCGAAATCGGCGGTCTGGGCGGCGGACGCCGCGCCGACCTGGTGCTTCTCAGCGACGACCTTACGCCGGTCAGCACCTGGTATGGGGGCGAACTCGTCGTCGACGGCAAGAAGATCACGCCGATCCTCGACGAAGCCCTGTCGAAACCGTACCGCTATCCGGATGCCGCCTACCAAACGATCAAGCTGCAAAAAAATCTCAAGCTGACGCCGGAACTACCAACGGAGACGGTCGTCGCTCATACGATCAAGACGGAGCTGCCTGGCATTACCCTCGGCCATGTCACCGTCACGCTGGAGCCGGCCAATGACTGGCAGGCGCATTTCGACAGGCACGACCTCTGCTTCGTGACGGTGGTGGAACGTCACGGCAAGTCTGCCGGCAATGTCGCCCACGGACTGCTCAACGGCTTCGGGCTCAGACAAGGCGCGGTCGCATCCTCGGTCGGCCACGACAGCCACAACATCATCGTCGCCGGCACCAATGCCGCCGACATGCAGGTGGCGCTCGACGCGATCGAGGAAAGACAGGGTGGCGTCTGTGTCGTCATGGACGGCAAGGTGACGGCCATGGTGCCGCTGCCGATCGCCGGGCTTTTGTCCGACCAACGCGTGCACCAGGTCGCGGACGAGGTAAAGGCCCTGAAGCTCGAATGGGAAAAGGCAGGCTGCACCATCGCCTATATGGGCTTCAACCTCATCCCGCTGTCGGTCATCCCGGAAATCCGGATAACCGACAAGGGCCTGGTGCTGGTGCCGGAAATGGTGATCTCGCCGCTCTTCGAAAAGGCTTGATTGCGCATGGTCGAAACCTGAATGTCGGTCCGACCTAAGGAGCGAAGCGCCACACCGTCGTCCTTTTGATTTCGCTGTCCTCCAGCGCCCGCGTCACCGGCACCTCATAAACCGCGCAGAATTCCAGCCGATCCCGCGGCAGGTAACTGCGTCCGGGGTCTCCAACCAGCACCCACTTGCCGTCGGCTGCCAGCTTGGCGAACCAGGGAACGAGCGCATCGGCGAAAGTGCGGTCGTAGAAGACGTCGCCGGCAAGCACGATATCCGCATCGACGGCCTGCCCGATCAGATCGACACCGGTAAATCCGAGCGAAACGCGGTTGGCTGCGGCATTCAGCCGGACTGCGGCTTCCGTCCAGGGATCGACATCGGCGGCCGTGACCTCCCGGGCACCGGCCATCACAGCCGCAATGCCGACAAGGCCGGAGCCGCTGGCGAAATCGAGCACGCGCTTGCCGCGCACCATTTCCGGATGATCGAGAACGTAGCGCGCCAGTCCCTGCCCGCCCGCCCAGGCAAAAGCCCAGAAGGGTGGCGGCAGGCCGATCGCCTCCAACTCCTCCTCGGTCTTCAGCCAGAGCTCATGCGCCTCGCTCGCCAGATAGAGCGAAATCTCCGGCACATGCGGCGGCGGCATCAGGCTGGTATTGGCGCGGATGAAGGCTTGCGGGTCGGTCTTCAACGCGGCGGATTGTCCAATCCGCCCATGCGGCAGACTTCGAGATATTCTTCCTCGGTCACTGGCTGCACCGAAAGCCGCATCGAGGTGACGAGCGCCATCTTGGCAAGCTTCTCGCTCGCCTTGACGTCCTTCAACGTCACCGGCTTCGGCACGTCCATGACGGCGCGGATATCGACGCAATCCCACTTCGGATCGCCCTTGGCGGAAGAATCGGGATGCGACAGGGCGCAGACTTCGACGATGCCGACGATCTCCAGTCCATCATTGGAATGATAGAAAAAGCCTTTGTCGCCGATCTGCATCGCCCGCATGTTGTTGCGCGCCAGATAGTTGCGGACGCCGGTCCATTCCGTGCCCTTTTCGCCGGCAGCCTTCTGCTGCTCCCAGGACCAGGAGGCGGGTTCGGATTTATAGAGCCAATGCGCCATGCTCACGCCTCCGGCTTGTTGAAGACCCAGTTATAGGCCTTCACGTCGACGCTTTCGAACAGCCCGGCCTTGGCATAGGGATCGGCATCGGCAAGCGCACGCGCCGCCTCTTTCGATTCCGCTTCGACAATGATCAGGCTGCCGCAGGGCTTGCCGTCGTCATCGAGAAACGGGCCGGCGATCTTCAGCGTGCCCTCCGCATTCAGCTTGTTCAGATACTCGATATGCGTCGGACGCGTATCCATCCGCACGTTCAGATGGTCCGGTTTGTCCTTGCAGAGAAGGGCGAAAAGCATGTCTGTCTCCTATTCGGTGGTGATCGGACGCGTCATCAGCTGCTCTATCGCCTCTGCGATATCGAGCTTGCCGTCGATGATGGCGGAAATGGCATCGGTGATCGGCATGCTGACCTTCAATTCCGCCGCAAGCCGCGAGGCGACCGAGGCGGCAAACGCGCCTTCCACCAACGCACCCTGCAGCGGATCGGTCTTGTCACCGCGCCCGAGCGCGATGCCGAAACGCAGGTTTCGCGATTGATGGCTCGTTGCCGTCAGCACCAGATCGCCGAGGCCGGAAAGCCCGCGCACCGTATCCGCCTGCCCGCCCTGGGCGACGACGAAACGCGACATCTCGGCAAGACCGCGTGCAATCAGCGCCGCGCGAGCGGAATCGCCGATGCCACGGCCTTCGACGATGCCGCAGGCGATCGCCAGCACATTCTTCAGCGCACCGCCGAGCTGCACGCCGATCCGGTCGTTGGAAGCGTAGAGCCGGAAGGTCCGTCCGGAAATCGCCTGAGCGAGCCGCTCCGCAATTTCCATGTCGGCTGCAGCAATCGCCATCGCCGTCGGCAGGCCCTTGGCGATATCGGCGGCAAAACCCGGACCGGAGAGCACAGCGACTGGATGGTCCGGCAGTTCCCGTTCCAGCATGTCGGTCAAAAGATTACCGGTCGCCCGCTCGATGCCCTTGCCACAGGTAACGACGACAGCATCCTTGGAAAGATAAGGTCCGTATTGCCGCGCCGCATCGGCCTGCGCCTGCGACGGCATTGCAAAAAGCACGATGGAGGCGCCGGTTATCGCATCCGCCTCGGCGGAAAATTCCAGCGTATCGGGCAGGAGAATGCCGGGCAGCACCGCATCATGCAGCCGTTCGGCCTTCAGATCGGCAATCAGTGACGGATCGCGCCCGACGAGGGTCACGGCGCTGCGGCCGGCAAGCGCGATGACGGCGGCAAGCGCCGTGCCGAAAGCCCCCGATCCGACGACGGCGATATTTTCGCTCATGCCTTGGCCCCTCGTTTTCCGAAACCGATCAGCGTTTCCGCATTGGAATCGAGCGGCCAGCGCGACCGCGGCTGCACGTCGAGCGCATCCGGTGCAGCACCGGTCGCCATCCGCTCCAGTCCCGCCCAGGCGATCATCACGGCATTGTCGGTGCAGAGCCTGAGAGGCGGCGCGACGAAGCGGAAGCCGTTCTTGTCGCACAGCGCCTGCAGCGTGCCGCGCAGTTCGAGATTGGCGGCGACACCGCCGGCAACGACGAGCGCCGGCTTTTCGCCAGTCGCTGGGAATGTCGCTGGAAATTCCGTCTTGAATCGCTGCAGGCCGCGGCCGATACGGTCCTTCAGCGTCCGCGAAACCGCCTTCTGGAACGAGGCGCAGATATCCGCGACGTCCTGATCGCTGAGCGGCGCAATATCCTGCGCCGCCTGCCGTACCGCGGTCTTCAGACCGGAAAAGGAGAAATCGAGCCTCGCCTCGCCGACCAGCGGCCGCGGAAAGTCGAAGCGATCGGGATTGCCGGCCTGCGCCATCCGCTCCACCGCCGCCCCGCCGGGATAGGGCAGGCCGAGCAGCTTTGCCGTCTTGTCGAAGGCTTCGCCCAGCGCATCGTCGATCGTCGTGCCCCAGCGCTCATACTGCCCGACACCACGCACCAGGATGAGCTGCGTATGGCCGCCGGAGACGAGCAGCATCAGATAGGGAAAGGACAACCCGTCCGTCAGCCGCGCCGTCAGCGCATGGCCTTCGAGATGGTTGATCGCATAGAGCGGCTTGCCGGCGGCTCTGGCGATCGCCTTGCCGGTCATCAACCCGACCAGCAGCCCGCCGATCAGCCCCGGCCCCGAGGTGGCGGCGATGGCGTCGACATCGTTGAGCGACACATTGGCGCGCTTCAGCGCTTCCTCGATCAGCTCGTCCAGCGCTTCGACATGGGCGCGTGCGGCGATCTCGGGCACCACGCCGCCATAGGCGCTATGCTCGTCGAGCTGGGAAAGCACGACGTCCGACAGCACGTTGGAATGCCCCTTCGCATCGCGCTCGACAACCGCGGCGGCGGTCTCGTCGCAGCTCGTTTCGATGCCAAGAATACGCAGAAAGGGAACCATGAAGCCTGTTCGTTGATTGCGATGGGATGGAAACCCGTTTACGAGAACTCCGGTAACAACGGAATAGAGCGGATGCAAACAAAACCTTTCCGGATCGGCACGCGGGGCAGCCCGCTGGCGCTTGCCCAGGCGCATGAGGCCCGCGACAGGCTGATGGCGGCGCATCATCTGCCCGAGGACATGTTCGAGATCGTCGTGCTGACCACCAAGGGCGACCGCATCACCGACCGGTCGCTGGCCGAGATCGGCGGCAAGGGCCTGTTCACCGAAGAGCTCGAACAGAAGCTTGCCGCCGGCGAGCTCGATTTCGCCGTGCATTCCGCCAAGGACATGGCGACGAAGCTGCCCGAGGGGCTTTATCTCTCTGCCTATCTGCCGCGTGAAGATATCCGCGACGCCGTCATCGGTCGCACTGCGCGCAAACTGATCGACCTGCCGCATGGCGCCACCGTCGGCTCCTCGTCGCTCCGCCGCCAGGCGCTGATCCGCCGGATGCGACCGGATATCAATGTGGTCACCTTCCGCGGCCTGGTCGAAACGCGCCTGCGCAAGCTCGAAGCGGGCGAGGTTGATGCGACCCTGCTGGCGCTTGCCGGTCTGAAGCGTCTCGGCAAGGTAGACGTGCTGACAGATATTCTCGACCCCGACACCTTCCCGCCGGCGCCGGCGCAGGGAGCGATCTGCATCGAAAGCCGCATCGGCGACGCTAGGGTCGACGATCTGCTGGCGCCGGTCAACGACGGCCCGACCTTCGACACCGTCTCCTGCGAACGTGCCTTCCTCGCCGCACTCGACGGCTCCTGCCGCACGCCGATCGGCGGGTATGCTGTCTGCGAAGGCGACCTGATCCGGTTCTCCGGCCTCATCATCACCCCCGACGGCCGCAGCCAGCATGCGGTGACGACCGACGGCCACCGCCGCGATGCGGCAGCACTCGGCACCCGCGCCGGCCAGGACGTGCGCGCCAGGGCCGGCAGCGCCTTTTTCGACGACTGGCACTGAAGCGGCCATGCGCGTGCTCGTCACCCGCCCCGCGCATTCGGCGACGAGAACCGCACAACGTCTGCGCGATATGGGTCACGAGCCGCTGCTGCTGCCGCTGCGTCAGCCGCTGCATGACAGCGCCGCCGCCCTAGTCGCGCTTGCAACCACCAGCGGCGCAATCGCGGTGACCAGCGCCGAAGCCATCAGGGTCCTCTCCGCGCTCGGCGAGCAACTTCACCCGCATCTTGCCCGCCCGCTTTTTGCGGTCGGCGAAACGACGGCGGACGAGGCGCGCAGCCTCGGCTTCCGATCGGTTGCCTCATCCCGGGGCAACGGCGGCGATCTCGCCGATCTCGTCGCGGCGGAGAAACCGGGCTCGCTGCTCTACCTCGCCGGCACACCGCGCGCCGAGGCCTTTGAAAGGCGATTGCGCGAACTCGACATCCATTTTTCCGTCGCCGAATGTTATCGCATGCAGCCGACCGTCCCCGATCTCGCCGAGATCGACGCGATCTTCGCTAACGGTTACCCGGACGCCATCCTCTTCTATTCCCGCCGGACGGCTGAGGATTTCTTTCGCATGCCGGAACTCCTATCAGCCGGGCCGGAACACAGTGGAATCCGCCTTCTCTGCCTTAGCGAGGCGGTGGCGGAGGCCGTTCCGGCGGTGCTCCGAAAAAACGTAGCGATTTCGTCGATGCCGGATGAGAAAAGCCTTTTGTCGCTGCTTCGAAGGCTCTAGCAGCGCAAATTTGATCTAACCTCTTCCCTTAACTGGCATCACTGTCTAGTTTCGTTGCAATGCAGAATAAAGAGGACGTCATGGTATCGGGAAACCCGCCACGCCATTCGAAGAGCGCCGACGAGCCGGTCACGATCGACCTCGATGCACAGGAATTCGCCGCTGCAGCCGATACCGAAAAACCGGTAGACAATGAAACCGCCGACGCCGACGGCACCGCTGCAGCCGATGTAGGCCTGCCGCCCGAAACCGAGACTTCGTCGCATGCCGAATATGAAGAGAAGCCTGCGATGGATGCTCCGGAGGCGGAACCGGTAGCCGAGGAACCTTCCTTCACCCCTCCTCCCGAACAGCCCGCGCCGAAGAGCGCCGGCACCTCTGGTCTCATTGCCGCCGGCATCTTCGGCGGCCTCGTGGCGCTGCTTGGCGCCGGCGCCATCCAGTATGCCGGTTACCTCCCAGGCTCCTCCACGCCGCAGACGACATCGCCGGAGACGGCCGATCTTGCCGGTGAGATCGACGGCCTGAAACAGACCGTCGCCAACCTTGCCGCCAATCCGGCGAGCACGGACGACGGCGAGCTTGCGAAACGCGTCGCTGCGCTGGAAACGGCTGCAACGGCCCCCGCAGTCGCCGCACCAGCCGATTCTGCTAACGTCGAGGCACTCAACCAGAAGATTGCGGAACTGACCAGTCAGGTCGACCAGCTGCGCTCAACGCTTGCCCAGTCTTCCGAGCAGCAGACGACGGACGGCGCCGATATCGCCAAGCGCCTCGAGGAAGCCGAAAAGAAGCTGAACGAGCCGCGCGAGGACGTTGCCGTTGCCCGGGCGATCGCCGCTGCCGCCCTGAAGGCGGCGATCGATCGCGGTGGCCCGTTCCTGGCCGAACTCGACACCTTCGCCGGCGTCGCCCCCGACGATCCAGCCGTCGCCGACCTTAAAGCCTTTGCCGAGACCGGCATTCCCTCCCGCACCGAGCTGGTGGGCCAGGTTCCCGATGTCGCCACCGCGATCGTCGAAGCGGTCAACCAGCCGGATCCGAACCAGAGCTGGTCTGACCGGCTGATGTCGAGCGCCAAGTCGCTGGTGACGGTGCGTCCCGTCGGCAATATCGAGGGCGAAAGCGTCGAGGCCATTGCCGCCCGCATGGAGGAGAAGGTGAAGAACGGCGACCTGCCCGGCGCTTCCGCCGAATGGAACAATCTGCCGGCCCTCGGCAAACAGGCGTCCGCTGCCTTCAAGCAATCGCTCGAAGCGCGCATCCGCGTCGAGGAACTGGTCGGCGGAGCGCTGTCGAAAGCGGTCTCCGGCACCGGCAAGGAGGGATGAGACCATGCTGATCCGCCTTGTCGTCTTCGCCCTCTTCGTGCTGCTTCTTGCCTATGGCTTCTCCTGGCTTGCCGATCGTCCCGGTGACCTCTCGCTGATCTGGGAGGGCCAGATCTACCAGACGAAGCTGATCGTCGCCGCCAGCGCGATCATCGCCCTCGTCGCCGCCGTGATGATCACCTGGTGGTTCGTCCGCCTGGTCTGGACCTCGCCGCATTCGGTGACGCGTTATTTCCGCGCCCGCAAGCGGGACCGCGGTTATCAGGCGCTGTCGACCGGCCTGATCGCCGCCGGCGCCGGCAACGCGCTGCTTGCCCGCAAGATG
This sequence comes from Rhizobium changzhiense, assembly GCF_013087625.1. Lineage (NCBI taxonomy): Bacteria > Pseudomonadati > Pseudomonadota > Alphaproteobacteria > Hyphomicrobiales > Rhizobiaceae > Rhizobium > Rhizobium changzhiense. Next base: position 328,114 of record NZ_JABFCQ010000005.1, on the reverse strand, counting down.
GCCGCGCGTTCGCGCGGCCTGATCCGCGCCGATCAGGAACCGTTGATCAACCTGCTCGAGGCCCAGGCCGCCCTGATCGAAGGTCGCCACGATGAGGCGCGCGCCAAGTTCGAGGCCATGGCCAACGATCCCGAGACGCGCGAACTCGGTCTGCGCGGCCTCTATCTGGAAGCCCGCCGTCTCGGGGCCAACGAGGCCGCCCGCCAATATGCCGAAAAGGCTGCCGACAACGCGCCATATCTGCCCTGGGCCGCGCAGGCGACGCTCGAATATCGCAGCCAGGCCGGCCGCTGGGACGATGCGATCCGCCTGCTCGAACAGCAGAAGGCCGCCCGCGTCGTCGAAAAGGCCGAAGCCAACCGTCTGCACGCCGTCCTCCTGACGGCGCGCGCCGGTGAGAAGCTGGAAAGCAACCCGACAGGTGCCCGCGACGACGCTCTGCAGGCGCTGAAGCTTGCCGCCGATTTCATTCCGGCAGCCCTCATCGCCGCAAAGGCGCTGTTCCGCGAAGGCGGCGTGCGCAAGGCCGCCTCGATCCTTGAACAGGCATGGAAATCGGCCCCTCATCCCGAGATCGGCCAAGCCTATGTCAGGGCCCGCAGCGGCGATTCCACGCTCGACCGGCTGAAGCGCGCCGAGCGGCTGGAAGGGCAGCGTCCGAACAACGTCGAATCCCTGCTCGTCGTCGCCCAGGCAGCCCTCGATGCGCAGCAATTTGCCAAGGCTCGCGCCAAAGCGGAGGCAGCGGCGCGCATGCAGCCGCGTGAAGCAGCCTACCTGCTTCTGGCCGACATCGAGGAAGCCGAGACCGGAGACCAGGGCCGCGTGCGCCATTGGCTGGCCCAGGCGCTCAAGGCGCCGCGCGATCCGGCCTGGGTGGCAGACGGCTTCGTATCGGACAAGTGGCTGCCGGTATCGCCGGTGACCGGCCGCCTCGACGCCTTCGAATGGAAGGCGCCCTTCGGCCAGATCGAGGGTGCACTCGAAGGCGGTTCGGCGCCAGCCTCGATCGAAACCGCTTTGAAGACATTGCCGCCACTGCGTGACGTTAAGCCGGAAAGCCCGGTCAACGACCATCGCATCATTGAGCTTGAACGCGCCGCGACGATTGCTGAGGCTGTGCGCCCCACGCCGGCACCGACACCGGCAAAACCGAAACCCGTCGAACCAGCCGCGGGCGATAAAGCGCCGGCGCCAAGCGAGGCAAAACCTTTCTTTGGCGGACTGCCGGATGATCCCGGCGTTCGCGATCCCAGGGTGGAACCGGAACCCAAGACACGGCTCCGCCTTTTTTGAAATGGAACGAAAACCGCATGTTCGAACGCTTTCAGGCATTCTTCCAGAAGCTCACTGCCGACAATCCGAAGAAAGGCTTTGCCCCTGATGATCCGCGCATCACAGTGGCAGCGCTCTGCATGCAGGTCATGGAGGCCGACGGCCAGATCAAAGCCAGCGAGAAGAAACGGCTGCGCAAGCTCCTGAAGGAGCAGTATGCGCTCGACGGCAAGCAGCTCGATGCTCTGATGGCCGCCGGCCTCGAGGCCGAAAGCTCCGCCGTCGACTATTATCGCTTCACCGCCGACCTGAAGCGCCATCTCAATACCGAGCAACGGCTGGAGCTGATCGGCATCCTCTGGGACATCGTCTATGCCGATGGCGAGCGCAGCGAGATGGAAGACCATGTGATCTGGCGTATCGCCGATCTGCTCGGCGTCTCCTCGCGCGAGCGCATCCAGAAGCGGCAGGAGGCCGCCGCCAGGGTGACAGACGTCCAGGTTGCGCAAGATGATGCCGACTGAGCAAAACCCGAACCGCGACGGCCGCCCGATTCTTATCGTCCTGCATCAGGAGCGGTCGAGCCCCGGCCGTGTCGGCCAATTGCTTGTCGAAAAGGGCTATCGCCTCGATATCCGTCGTCCGGTTCTGGGCCAGCCGCTTCCGACGACGCTCGAAGACCATGCCGGCGTCGTCGTCTTCGGCGGGCCGATGAGCGCCAATGATCCCGATGACTTCGTCAAGAAGGAGATCGACTGGATCGACATTCCGCTGCGGGAAAAACGCCCCTATCTCGGCATCTGCCTCGGCGCGCAGATGCTGGTGCGTCATCTCGGCGGCAAGGTGCAGTCGAATGCCGACGGCTCGACGGAGATCGGCTGGTATCCGCTGCACCCGACCGAGAAGGGCCGCCTGCTGATGCACTGGCCGAAAATGGTCTATCATTTCCACCGCGAAGGATTCGAGCTGCCGCACGGCGCCGACCTGCTGGCCGAGGGCGATGCCTATCCGAACCAGGCCTTCCGCTACGACGGCAACGCCTGGGGCCTGCAGTTCCATGCCGAACTGACCCGGGCGATGATGCATCGCTGGGTCGTGCATGGCGCCCATCGCTTCATCCTGCCGAATGCCCAGCAGGGCCGCGAACATCTCGAAGGCCGCATGCTGTTCGACGCGCCGCTGAAAGCCTGGCTGACCGAATTCCTCGACACCGTCTTCGAAGGAAAGACAGCAAAGGCGACGTCTTCTATCGTCCTTCGCGCATAACCCAAGAATCGATCAGATCGTCGTCAGGCTCCGGGCGCGTCGAGCGTATCGATCCGGCGCAGTTTGGGGAAACTCGACGCCCAGATCGCCGCCACGACAAGCGTCCCGATTCCGCCGATAACGACCGCCGGCACCGCGCCGAAGATCGCCGCCATCGTGCCCGCCCTGAATTCCCCGAGCTCGTTCGAAGCGCCGACGAAGACCATGTTGACCGCATTAACTCGGCCGCGCAGCTGATCCGGCGTCCAGAGTGCAATCAGGCTCTCACGCACATAGACCGACACCATGTCGGCCGCCCCCATCAGCGCCAGCGCCGCGATCGAGACCTCGGTGTTGGTCGAGACGCCGAAGATGATCGTTCCGACGCCGAACAGGGCGACGCCGATGAACATGTAGATGCCGGCGCGATGTTTGAGCGGATAGGCGGCAAGGAAGATCGCCATGACGATGGCGCCAAGTCCCGGTGCGGCGCGCAGCAGTCCGAGGCCCCAGGGACCGAGGGTTAGGATATCGCGCGCAAAAATCGGCATCAGCGCCGTGGCCCCGCCGAGCAGCACGGCGAAGAGATCGAGCGAAATCGCCCCGAGCACCACCTTTTCGGCACGGATGAAACTGAAGCCGCCGAGGATCATCGCCCAGCTTTTGGTCTCGCCCGTCGTCTTCTGCACCGGTTTCGGGATCATGTAGAGAAGGGCGGCACCGAGCACGGAAAAGATCACCGCCACCGTATAGGCAGTCGGCGCACTGACACCGTAGAGCAGACCGCCGAGCACCGGCCCGGTGATTGCCGCGAGCTGCCAGGACGACGAATTCCAGGCGATCGCATTGGAGAGTGCCTCCTCCGGCACGAGATTGGGCGCCAGCGACTGCACTGCCGGCGACATGAAGGCGCGCTCGATGCCGAAGATCAAAAGCACCGCGAAGACAGGCAGCGGCGTAAAGCTTCCCATCAAAGTCATGACAAGCAGTGCCAGCGTGCAGAGCGCGCTCACCAGCGAGCAGAGGGCGGCGATCGCCCGGCGATTGTACCGGTCGGCCACCGAGCCGGTGACGAGGATGAGCAGCAGCGACGGCAGGAACTGCACGAGACCGATCAAACCGAGATAGATCGCGCTGCCCGTCTGGTCGTACATCTGCCAGCCGACCGCGACGCTGACGATCTGCTGCGAGAAGGAAAGCAGGAAGCGCGCGAAGAAGAACCGCGTGTAGGACGAATGCCGGAACGCGGCAAAACGGTCTCCGGTGGGCGAAAACGACATGGATGTTTTCCGAGGAGACGGACGCCGGAATAGCTGCAAAGCCGCCCGTTAAACATGATTCACCGTGCGTTTCCACACGGCACTTGCCCGTTTAGTCGCCAATGTCTACATGTCTGTCAACAACGAATTGGAGACGATGATGTTTGCGCTGTTTCAAACCATTGATTTGGCTTTGAATATTTACACCTGGATCCTGATTGCCAGTGCCATTTTTTCCTGGCTCTATGCTTTCAATGTTATCAATTCCAGCAATCAGTTCGTCAATTCGGTCGGCACATTCCTCTATAATGTCACCGAACCGGTGCTGAAGCCGATCCGCCGCCGGCTGCCGAACCTTGGCGGCATCGACATTTCGCCGATCATCCTGCTGCTGATCATCTTCTTCCTGCGCACCCTGCTCTGGACCACGCTGTACCCGCTGGTCGCTTGAGCCATCCCTGGAGCCTTTTCGGTGACCATCTGCGCCTCGCCGTCCGGCTGACGCCGAATGGCGGGCGTGATGCTCTCGACGGCGTTGAGGCCGACGGCGAGGGTGAAGCGTTCCGGAAGGCACGCGTCACTGCCGTGCCCGAGAAAGGCAAGGCCAACAAGGCGCTCATGCTTTTGATCGCAAAATCCCTGCGCATTCCCAAATCCAGCGTCAGCCTCGTCTCGGGTGAGACCGCGCGCAAAAAAATCCTCCGGATCGACGGCGATCCGGAGGATTTGGTAAAAAAGCTCGAAATATTTTTAGGCTGAGCGATCAGCCTTTCTTCTTGGCGCGCTCGACGGCTTCGAGGATGAGTGCGCCGGCTTCCTTGGAGTCGCCCCAGCCGAAGATCTTCACCCACTTGCCGGGTTCCAGATCCTTGTAGTGCTCGAAGAAATGCTCGATCTGCTTCAGCGTGATCTCGGGAAGATCGGTGTAGTCCTTCACCTTCTCATAACGCAGCGTCAGCTTCGGCGACGGCACGGCGATGATCTTCTCGTCCTTGCCGGAATTGTCTTCCATCTTCAGGACGCCGATCGGGCGCACATTGATGACACAGCCGGGAACCAGCGGGCGGGTGCTGGCGATCAGGACGTCGATCGGGTCGCCGTCTTCCGACAGCGTGTGCGGCACGAAACCATAATTGCCCGGATAGGTCATCGGCGTATAGAGGAAACGATCGACCACCAGCGTGCCGGCTTCCTTGTCCATCTCATACTTGATGGGATGACCGCCGACCGGAACCTCGACGATTACGTTGACGTCCTCAGGTGGATTATTACCGATTGAAATGGCGTCGATGCGCATAAGAAACTCCCGCGAGGTTGAATGTGCTGGCAGCCAGATAATCAGTTTCATGTGGCAACGCAACATGGCACAGCACCAATGCTTGACTGCACCGGGCCACATTCACATCAAAAGTTTCTAAGAGGAGATAGGCGACCACTGACTCCAGCCCCACACGTCTTTTCAGACGCCGAAGGACACTGTGGCACTTTGAATTGTGTGTAGACCGTTCAGCTCCAGATGAAGCCGATCTTCTTCAATTGCCTGTGGTCGAAACTTTCCATGCCTTCGCAGAAATCGACACCGCCATGATTGCGGTAGAAGTGGCTGGCGGTCTCATTATCCTCAAGGCACCAGACGACCAGCCCGTTGCAGCCGAGCGACTTCAAGAGCCGGCGCGCCTCGCCGAACAGCATTCTGCCGAGGCCGATGCCCTGATACTCGGGGCGAAGATAAAGCTCGTAAATCTCACCTTCCTGCGGCAGAGCGCGGGCGCGGTTGAGGCCGAGCGTCGCATAGCCGGCGACCGTTCCGGCAACATCGAGAACCAGCAGCGTCGCCGGTCCGCGCGTTGCCTTGCGCCACCAGCTTTCGCCGCGCCGCTCGATCATCTGCGTCAGTGCACGATGCGGAATGATGCCCGCATAGGTGTGTTGCCAGGCAAGCCTGTGTGTTTCCGATATGGCTCGGGCATCTTGCGGCTCGGCCCGCCGGACATCGATCGACAACGTCTTCATAACGCTTACTCTGGTCCCGCCAGAGGCAATTAACCATATGCGATACCGCATTCCGGTCCATTGCCCACAGACTTAACATGTGGACGATGGTCAAAAGTTAACGCTTTTTTAACGATTGTCACAAGATGGAATCGACGCGGCGCACAATAAAAAAACCCCGGCGCGAAGGCCGGGGTTTTGAAGGATTACTCTCCAGCGCCGCGCCTCTTTTTGAGAGACCCAAGCCGCTGTAGCGCTTTGAGTGGCGCTCAGAGCGCCGCCTTGGTCTTTTCGAAACGCTTGCGATCGTTTGCGTCGAGATACATCTTGCGCAGACGAATATTCTTCGGGGTCACTTCCATCAACTCGTCATCCTGAATCCAGGAGAGCGCGCGATCAAGCGTCATGCGGATCGGCGGCGTCAGCTTCACCGCTTCGTCCTTGCCGGCGGCGCGGATGTTGGTGAGCTGCTTGCCCTTCAGGACGTTGACTTCAAGGTCGTTGTCGCGCGAATGGATGCCGATGATCATGCCGGCATAGACCTTTTCGCCCGGCTCGATAATCATCGGGCCGCGATCCTCCAGGTTGAACATCGCATAGGCGACGGCTTCGCCGGCAGCGTTGGCGAGCAGCACGCCGTTGACGCGGCCACCGATCACACCCTTGTAGGGCTGGTAGTCGTGGAACAGGCGGTTCATGATCGCCGTGCCGCGGGTATCGGTCAGCAGTTCCGACTGGTAGCCGATCAGGCCACGGGTCGGTGCGTAGAAACGCAGGCGAAGACGGTTGCCGCCCGACGGACGCAGCTCGACCATTTCGGCCTTGCGCTCGGACATCTTCTGCACGACGACGCCGGAATGTTCTTCGTCGACGTCGACGACGACCTCCTCGATCGGCTCCAGAAGCTGGCCGTTTTCATCCTTGTGCATCACGACGCGCGGACGCGACACGGCAAGCTCGAAGCCTTCGCGACGCATGGTTTCGATGAGAACGGCGAGCTGAAGTTCGCCGCGGCCGGACACGTAGAACGAATCCTTGCCTTCGGCTTCTTCGATCTTCAGGGCGACGTTGCCTTCCGCTTCCTTGAAGAGACGGTCGCGGATGACGCGGCTCGTCACCTTGTCGCCCTCGGTGCCCGCCAGCGGGCTATCGTTGACGATGAAGGACATGGTGACAGTCGGCGGATCGATCGGCTGCGCCTGCAGCGGCTCGGTGATCGAGGGATCGCAGAAGGTGTCGGCGACCGTGCCCTTGGAAAGGCCGGCAATCGCAACAATATCGCCCTGATGCGCTTCTTCGATCGGTTGACGTTCAATGCCGCGGAAGGCGAGGATCTTGGAAATACGGCCGGTTTCGATCGTCTTGCCGTCGGCGTGGAGAACCTTCACGGCCTGGTTCGGCTTGATGGAGCCGGAATTGATACGACCGGTGATGATGCGACCGAGGAAGGGGTTGGCTTCGAGGATCGTGCCGATCATCGTGAACGGACCTTCGTGGACGGTCGGCTCCGGAACATGCTTGAGCACCAGGTCGAGAAGTGGCGCAAGACCCTGATCCTTCGGACCTTCCGGATTGACGTTCATCCAGCCGTCGCGGCCGGAACCGTAGAGGATCGGGAAGTCGAGCTGCTCGTCGGTCGCGTCGAGATTGGCGAAAAGATCGAAGACTTCGTTGATGACTTCTTCGTGGCGGCCGTCCGGACGATCGATCTTGTTGATCGCGACAATCGGACGAAGACCGACCTTCAGCGCCTTGCCGACCACGAACTTGGTCTGCGGCATCGGGCCTTCGGAGGCATCGACGAGAACGATCGCGCCATCCACCATGGAGAGAATGCGCTCCACTTCACCGCCAAAGTCGGCGTGGCCGGGGGTGTCGACGATGTTGATGCGGACACCCTTCCATTCCACCGAGGTCGCCTTGGCGAGAATGGTGATGCCGCGTTCCTTTTCGAGATCGTTCGAGTCCATCACGCGTTCAGCGACACGCTGATTTTCGCGGAACGAGCCGGACTGCTTGAGAAGCTCATCCACCAGGGTCGTTTTGCCATGGTCAACGTGCGCGATGATCGCGATATTGCGAAGTGCCATATGTGAAATCTCTGAGGCTGGGGCGCACGCTCTAGAGGACGCGCCTATTAGTTTGGGGCGTCCATACAGTTTTTTTTGCGTTTGCGAAAGGGGGGAACGCGCAAAAGCTGCGGCAGGGCTGTCGCCCCGCCGCATCATAGCGTGTCATCAAATTGTCTTAGGCGTCGCTGCCTGTCAATTCCTCGAAGGTCGAAAGTCCCTTTTTGACAAGCATCGCAGCCGGGCTCGGCAGCTTGCCGCGGAAGGCCTTGTAGGCGTCTTCCGGATCGACCGAACCGCCGACGGAATAGATATTGTCCTTGAGCTTGCGCGCCATCTCGCCGTTGAAGGCGTCTCCCGTCTCCTCGAAGGCGGCAAAGGCGTCAGCGTCGAGCACCTCCGACCACATGTAGGAGTAATAGCCGGCCGAATAGCCGCCGGAGAAGATGTGCTGGAAGTGCGGCGTCGCATGGCGCATGACGATCGACTTCGGCATGCCGATCTCGGCCAGCACCTCCGCCTGCACCGCCATCGGGTCCTCGACGGCCGTTCTCGTGTGAAACGCCATATCGACCAGCGCCGACGAGGTGAACTCGACCGTATTGAAGCCGGCATTGAAGGTGCGGGCGGCAAGCACCTTGTCGAGCAGGGCCTGGGGCATCGGCTCGCCGGTTTCGACATGCACGGCATAGCGCTTCAGAATATCGGGCACCGTCAGCCAGTGCTCATAGAGCTGCGACGGCAGCTCGACGAAATCGCGCGAAACGCCGGTGCCAGCAACCGAGGGATAGGTGACGTTCGAAAGCATGCCGTGCAGCGCATGGCCGAATTCGTGGAACAGCGTGCGGGCATCATCGAGCGACAGCAGCGCCGGCTTGCCTTCCGCTGGCTTGGCGAAGTTGCAGACATTATAGATGATCGGCAATTCACCGTGGCGGCCGTTCTTCAGCTCCAGCCTGTGCTGCGATTGCAGCGAGCTCATCCAGGCGCCGGATCGTTTCGAGCTGCGGGCGAAATAATCGCCGAGGAACAGGGCGACGAGCTTGTCCTCGCGATCCCTGATTTCGAACACCCTGACATCCGGGTGATAGGCGGCCACGCCCTTCTTCTCGACGGCCCGGATGCCGAACAGCCGGCCGGCCACGTCGAAGCAGGCTTCGATGATCTTCTCGAGCTGCAGATAAGGCTTGAGCTCGGCTTCGGAGAAATCGAACTTCCGCGCGCGGATCTTTTCGGCATAGTGGCGCCAGTCCCAGGGCATCACCTCGTGGTTCCGGCCTTCCTCGGCGATCAGTGCCGCGATATCGATCTCCTCCTCGCCGGCGCGTTTCACCGCCCGCGCCCAGACGGCCTTGAGCAGGCCGTTCACCGCATCCGCCGTCTTCGCCATCGTATTGTCGAGTTTCAGCTCGGCGAAATTGCCGTAGCCAAGCAGCGTCGCCACCTGATGGCGCAGCGCCAGCGTTTCCCTGATGACGGCGCGGTTATCCGTCTCCCCGGCATTTTCGCCGCGCGCCACCCACGCCTTGAAAGCCTGCTCGCGCAGATCGCGACGCTCCGAGAATGTGAGGAAGGGCTCGATGATCGAGCGCGACAGCGTCACTGCATATTTGCCCTCCTCGCCGCGTTCGCGCGCTGCTGCCGCCATCGCGTCGCGAAGGAATTCCGGCAGGCCCTCGAGCTCGGCGCTGTCCGAAAGGACCAGTGCCCAGGCCTTTTCATCGGCCAGCACGTTCTGGCCGAATTGCGTGCCGAGGCCGGCAAGCTTTTCATTGATCGCGGCGAGTTTTTCCTGCTCGGCCTTGTCAAGCTTGGCGCCCGATTTGACGAAGCCTTTCCAGTGGCGTTCCAGCACGCGTGTCTGTTCGAGCGTCAGGCCAAGCGTCCCGCGGTTCTCCCAGAGCGTGTCGATGCGGGCAAAAAGCGCTGCATTCATCCCGATCTTCGAATAGTGGCGCGACATCTTCGGCGAGATCTCCCGCTCCAGCGCCTGGATCACATCATTGGTATGCGCGCCGGCTTTGTTCCAGAACAGCGCGGAGACACGCGACAGCGCATCGCCGGCAATCTCCAGCGCCACGACCGTATTGTCGAATGTCGGCGCATCGCCGTTTCCGGCGATCTCGTCGATCTCCTTTTCATGCGCGGCAAGCGCGGCTTCGAAGGCGGCGGCGAAATCGCCATCATCCAGCGCATCGAAACGCGGCAGGCCGTGAAGACCGTCCCAGGTCACCAGCGCCGGATTGAAATCATGTGGAGAAGGCATCGGAGAATTCCCTTTTGGCATGCAGATGGATCGTCAATATAGGAGAGCCGTCGTAGAATTGGTATGTTGCCGGGAGGGACCTTTTGCCCCGCCTGGCAAATTTGGCGGGCGCCCTCCAAATCTGGTGGACAACAATTGATACGTGAAAATTAACCAATCGTTAACGATTGACGCGAATCACGCGCAAGCGCTAGTTTCCAGGTGATCTTCTTGTAAGGGGACATGCGCCATGGAAATTTTTTCTGTGCGGTCTTCTCAGAGTTTGCTTTTTAAAAACAATCCTAATAACGCAAAAAGTTCGAAGACCTCTGATATTCAAATCGAGACCAGAGCTCCCGCCCCGGCCTCGTTCCAGATCGAAGACGATGTTGGCGAAGGCCCGGATTTCACCGCGGTCAGCCCGGGAGAACTGCGCAATTACGCACGCCAGGGTTTCGACAGTGGCCTGATTGATCAAAACACCTACGCCGCGATCTCCGAACCGCTGCCGATGCATGCGATCGATCCGCTCGGCAACATCATCGATCTCTCCAGCGTCACCGACGGCACCAGCTTCAATTTCCTCGATTACTACAAGAACCAGCTGCAGATCGCCATGTCGATCGGCGATTCTGAAGAGGTCCAGACGCTGAAATCGATCGTCAGCTTCCTGAATGCCTGACCTCACGCACGCATAAATCCAAGAACAAGCGCGTCGCGCACGCTTGGCGCGACGCGCTTTAATCAGGCCTTGCGCCAGCCGAGCAGGCCGGGCGTTGCGTGCCAGAGCGCCTGCGCGGCAAATCCCATGAAAAGCACGCCGGAGCAGCGCACGATCAGCCGTTCATGGGCACGATAGAAGCGGCGCACCGTACCGGCGCCGATGATGCCGATCAGGATGATGTCGGCCGTCACGAAACCGACGAACGACACGACGAGCAGCACCGGCAACGCTTCGAAATCGAGCGCGCCCGCCGAGCCTGCAACCAGCGCCGTGAAGGTGGCGAGCGCCACCGGATAGCCCTTCGGATTGGTGACGCCGAAGATCAGACCGCGACGAAACGGCCGCTCGACCACCACCAACGCCTGACCCTCCGCTTTCGGCTTGGCATTGACGGCGCTCCAGCCGATCCAGGCGAGGTAGAAGCCGCAGGCAAGGCCGAGCAGGTCGAAGACGTAGGTTCCGATCGTCTTTGCCCCGACGATCGCGATCAGCGCCAGCGACGACCAGATAAGATCCCCGACCAGATGCCCCATCATGAAGAAGGCGCCCGCCTTGCGGCCCTGCCCGGCGCCGATGCCGAGCAGCTGCAAAAAGGCGGGTCCCGGAATGAGCACGTAAAAGAGCGCCGCCAGAAAGGCGCCGAAGAGCAAGGACTGCGTCATGGAAATGCTCCGGAGGATGATGACAACAGACTAAGCGATCACGGCCGTCCGTCAAGGGTGGTGCACTGCCACGAAGAGTGGGATCAGGTAGCAAACGCTACCGGAGGCGGCGTTCGACCCGAGGCGGACATCTGTTCGTTGTTGAAGGATGCGGCTGCTTTGCGCGCCCGCAATTCCGTCATCCAAGAGCCAGATCGTCTACGCCGAAAGCTGCTGCCCGCGGCGGCTCATTCCGGTTTAGCAGTCGATTGAGCGGCTATGCGCCAAGAGCGGGCATCGGCTTCTGCAGGAATGCGTGCCAATTTTCCGGCTGGGTGACGGGTCTTCGTTGCTGGGCTGTATCCGTCAGAACCACTCGCCTTCGATGGTTCAAGCCCTCATCCGGGGGGTTTTGGCAAACACACTAAGACCGAGCCATTCCTGCATGTCGCGCGCGAGGACCCTGTCCCCTTCAAGTTTCAGCGTTTCTGCATCGGTTTCCTGACGTATGGTCGTGAGGCCCATCCAAATTGCGGTCATCGAACGGAGCGACCCTTCAACGAGAAGGTCTACATCATAGCCCGGATCGAAGTTGCAGAGATCGACTTTTCCGTTTTCGACCACAAGCCACCAGCTCTTTTGCGCGGCCGAAAGTTCCGGGTACAGAAACTGTATCGTACAACGGCGGGTCGGAAGTCTTCTTGTATCGAGGCTCCGCCGCATGTCCCACATGAGCAGAGAAGGGTCGAGATTGTTCAAGGAAAGTCGCGATTCCATCCACCGTTGAGCCCAATTTCCGAGACCGATGATCAGAGGTCTCAATTCTTCGCCCGCTGCCGTGAGTTGGTAATCGGTAATGCCGTTCGCACTCCTTGTCACCGTGATGACGCCCGATTGTTCCAGTTCTTTCAGTCGTTTTGATAGGAGTGCCGGAGACATTTTTGGTAGACCGCGACGCAACTCATTAAAGCGCGTCGATCCGCAAAGAAATTCGCGGACGACCAAGGTCGTCCACCGCGAGCAGAGGATTTCCGACGCCATTGATACTGGACAGAATTGCCCGTAGCCGTCACGCTCTACCATAGGGACCTCCACCGGTCTGGATCAGGCACAATATTGCAAAACAACCGGTCCGCCAAATGCTCCTTGCCTGGCCATACGTCCGGCGGCGTTCAGTACAGTTCGTGTACTAGCCGCAATTGTGAAACGAGCGCAGAGTCTCAATCCTCACGAGATAGGAGGCATTGATTATGCTCGGGCTTACAGAACCAAAACAGAACCTTGCCGGCGGTCGGACCATTGTCGAACTAACCAATTCGGTCCTGCCCACCATCGCGCAACGCGCCGCATCGATCGACGAGAGCAACACCTTCGTCGGCGAGAATTACGCACTTCTAAAGGAATCTGGACTCGTGCGGGCAGGCGTTCCAATCGAATTGGGCGGGCTGGGCGCGGAAGTGCCCGAACTTTCTGAGATGCTCAAATCCATTGCTCATGCATGTGGGTCCACTGCGCTTGCCTTTTCCATGCATACCCATCAAGTCGCCATCCCCGCCTGGCGCTGGCGTCATCAAAAGGTGGCCGCGGTGGAGCCGCTTCTGAGACGTGTTGCATCGGAGCAAATCATATTGCTCTCGAGCGGCGGATCGGACTGGATCGGCGGATCGGGCAAGGCCATGAAAGTTGATGGCGGATACCGGATCACCGCGCGTAAACGCTTCACTTCCGGCGCGGCGGCAGGAAACATCCTGATGACCGGTGCCGTTTATGAAGAACAGGACGGCGCGCGCTCCGTCATTCATTTCGGCGTTCCGATGGCATCGCCAGAGGTTTCGATAGAGGATACTTGGCGAACACTTGGAATGAGGGGAACCGGGTCAAACGATATCATCATCGAAAACCTCTTCGTGCCGGATGCGAGTGTCGCATTTTCCAGAAGCGCGGGGCAATGGCATCCAGTATTTCAAGTCATCGCCATGATCGCGTTTCCTCTGATCTACGCGGTCTATCTTGGCGTCGCCGAGAGCGCCCGCGACATCGCAGTCAAGATGATCCGTAGCAAGGCCAACAGCGATCATGTGATCGGGTTGGTCGGGCGCATGGAAACGTCTCTGAGGGCCGCACAGATCGCGCATCGCTGGATGTTAGAGGTAGTTGCTCGAAACGAACCGTCCGCGGAAACCGTCAACGAGGTTATGATCGGCCGTTCCTTGGTCGCACGGCACGCTATCGAGGTGACGGAGCTTGCAATGGAGGTCGCAGGCGGCGCGGCATTCTATCGAGAGAACGGGCTGGAGCGCTGCTTCCGTGACATACAGGGCGCTCGCTATCATCCGATGCAGCCCGGAGCCCAGGCGCAATACGCGGGTTCATTCGCGCTCGGACTTCCCACCGAGAAGATTTTCTAGCGCCTGGCGCAACGACGAACTCCGCGGAACCATAGGCTAGGTGGCTAGTTTGACGTCCAGAATTCGAATGGACGAGCCCCGCCAGCAGGGACGACAGAGCAACCTCTTGTGCGCTTTGGGCCGATATGCGACCTCGACCACGGCAGCAATGCGCCCTCATATCGGCCATCGCGGCAGTGGATGCTGCTGCCCTAAAGCGGCCGGAGTTCGTAACGACATCCGTGCAGCAATGTAGGTCGTCGACTTCAATTCAGACAAAGCCGACGAGGAGCTGCACCCCGCCGGACAGCGTTTGGATTAAGCCCCGGCTCGGCTTTTTGTGCCATTGGCGAGCCGGGGTCGCAGTGTCAGCTAGGCTGAGACATGGATTTCTACAATAAAAGGGAGCAGTTGCGCCCATTCCCATTGATGATCTCAGAGCCGGCCACGACAACAGATGCCATACTTGCATGCCGGACGCCTGGCATATAAATTGGCCCAATGGTTGATCGTTCATCCCAATCTTCGACGCCTGTTCCCACGGACGCACTAAGCGAAGTTCTACAGGACTTTCGCCTGAGCGGCGTCAACTACGGCCGATGTGAGCTCCGCGATCCATGGAGCATCGCCTTTCCGCAGCAACAACTGCTTCGCTTTCATTTCGTCAGTGAGGGACCATGCTGGATCCATACCGAAGCCCAGGGATGGCAGGAGTTGCAACACGGCGATCTGGTGTTGTTGCCGCAGGGTGTCGAACACCGGTTGGCCAGCAAGCCTGATGTTGTCGGAGACTCGCTTAAGAGCTGCCAGGTTACCAAGTTTGGAGGCAATGTCTGCGAAGTGGTGCAGGAAGGAACAGGAGCGACGAGCACCCTGTTCTGCGGTTCCATGGCTTTAGATGCGAACGCCCTCAACCCATTGATCGCTCTGATGCCACCGATTATCAGGGGTTGTGATGTTGCTGGCAATGATCCGGTCGTCGGCCCCCTTCTCGCCGCCATGACAGCAGAGGCGTCACAGCCCCAGATAGGCAGCGCCACGGTTTTGTCACGCATGGCCGACGTACTCGTCGCGCGGCTCATTCGTTGCTGGGTCAATTGCAGCGGAGCCTCGACCAGCGGCTGGCTCGCTGCGATCCGTGATCCTCATATCGGTCGAGCGCTGGCAGCAATGCACCGAGATCCCGGCCGCGACTGGACGCTGGAGACCCTTGCCGGCGTGGCAGGCCAATCGCGCTCGATCTTCGCGGAACGCTTCAGTGCCATCCTGGGGGAAGGCGCTGCACGGTATCTCACCCGTCTGCGTATGCAGCTTGCACGAGAGTTGCTCGGTCAAGATATGTCGGTTGCGGAGGTCGCTTCTCAACTGGGCTATGAATCTGAAGCTTCGTTCGCGCGCGCCTTTAAACGTATTACCAGCGTTTCACCTGGCGTTGTGCGTCGCACCATTTCCGGACGAACGGACATAGAATTCGGACTTTAGGATACATATCATCCTGAAAGACTCCGCTATGAAGTCCTCCAAACCTTGGAGGTATTTCAATGACGGATACAACATCACAGCTCGACGGCACCGCGGTCGCCCTCGATTCTACCGTTCCGAGTTCATGGAGCCCCACCACCTGGTTTGCCGTTATTTCAATGGCAGCCACAAGTTTTGCGCTTGTGTCAGCTGAATTCCTGCCCGCGGGCCTGTTGACGCCGATGGCGCGTGACCTTGGCATCAGCGAGGGAACAGCTGGTCAGGTTGTCACTGCAACCGCGTCTGTTGGCGCGGTAACGGCCTTACTTAGTAATGTTCTCATCGGCAAATTGAACCGGAAGACTGTCCTTGTTGGCCTAAGCGCCTTGGCTATCGGCTCCAATCTCGTGGCCGCCCTCGCGACGGATTTTTGGCTATTGTTATTGGGCCGAGCCGGACTGGGCATCGCCTTAAGTGGCTTCTGGGCACTTTCAGTTGCCGTGGTGGCGAGATTGGTTGGCGCCAATGCGACAGGGCGGGGTATGGCAATAGTCACTCTGGGCGTCTCTCTTGCCACTATAGCTGCACCATCCATGGGTGCTTTGATCAGCGATTGGCTTGGCTGGCGTGCCGCCACGGCCATGACCGCAGGCCTCGCAGTGATTGCGATGCTGCTGCAGATTCTCAGCTTGCCGACTCTACCCGCAAACACAAGTAACAGTCTTTCTGACGTCTTCCGGCTGACCAAACGGCGCACTGTTCAACTGGGAATGCTTGCCATCCTCTTGCTGATGACGGGACATTTTGCCGGCTCAGTCTACGTGCGACCCTTCCTCGAACAAGTAACCCTGCTTGGCACGGGGCCGATTGCCTTGGCGCTTCTCGGTTTTGGCATCGCCGCGGTGATTGGCAATGTCGCCGGAGGCCGACTGGCAGACGCCAATATCCGTACGGCACTCGCTGTGACCGCCGCATTGATGGCGTTTGCGGCGTTTGCTCTCGTACTCTGGGGTGCATTTAGCGGCATCGCGTTTGCTCTGGTTACAGTTTGGGGATTCGCTTTTGGGATGGCTCCGGTGGTACTACCTACCAACTTGTCTCGCGGCGCAGCGGATGCCTTGGAGGCTGCTGGCAGCCTGATGGTCGTTTCCTTCCAGGTCGCCATCAGCATCGGTGCGCTTTTCGGCGGCTACGTTGTCGATCACTACGGTGCGTCAGCGCCATTGACACTTACGGCCGTCTTGGCGTTATCGACTATCGTTCTGGCATTGCTGCAGCCCCGCAACTGACTCTTCGAGCTCTGCCACGGTGAGCAGAAGAGGCGGGCGTTTGCCACCTCACTCCACGAAAAAGCCCGCGCGGCAATGCCGGCGGGCTCGTATCCGGTTCGAAGGTGAACCGCGATTACTTCACGAGATTGCGCTTGGCGAGCGTGCGCAGGCGCAGCGCATTGAGCTTGATGAAGCCGGCCGCATCCTTCTGGTCGTAGGCGCCCTGATCGTCCTCGAAAGTGACGAGCTTGTCGGAATAGAGCGACTTGTCGCTTTCGCGGCCGATGACCATGACATTGCCCTTGTAGAGCTTCAGCGTCACTTCGCCTTCGACATGCTCCTGGCTCTTGTCGATCAGCGCCTGCAGCATCTCGCGCTCCGGCGAGAACCAGAAGCCGTAATAGATCAGCTCGGCGTAACGCGGCATGATCTCGTCCTTGAGATGGGCGGCACCGCGGTCGAGCGTGATCGATTCGATAGCGCGATGCGCCGTAAGCAGGATGGTGCCGCCGGGCGTCTCGTAGACGCCGCGCGACTTCATGCCGACGAAGCGGTTCTCGACCAGGTCGAGGCGGCCGATGCCGTTGTCGCGGCCGTAATTATTGAGCGTCGCGAGCAGCGTGGCCGGCGACATCTCGACACCGTTGATCGAGACCGCATCGCCCTTGCGGAAGCCGACCTTAATGGTGGTCGCCTTGTCGGGGGCAGCTTCCGGCGAGATGGTGCGCATATGCACATATTCCGGAGCTTCCTGCGCCGGATCTTCCAGAACCTTGCCCTCGGAAGAGGAATGCAGCAGGTTGGCATCGACCGAGAACGGCGCTTCGCCCTTCTTGTCCTTGGCCACCGGGATCTGGTGCTGTTCGGCGAAGGCGAGCAGGTCGGTGCGGCTCTTGAACGCCCAGTCGCGCCACGGCGCGATGATCTTGATGTCGGGGTTCAGGGCATAGGCGGACAGTTCGAAACGAACCTGGTCGTTGCCCTTGCCGGTCGCGCCATGGGCGATCGCGTCCGCACCGGTCTTGCGGGCGATATCGATCAGATGCTTGGAAATCAACGGCCGGGCGATAGAGGTGCCGAGCAGGTAGACGCCTTCATAAACGGCATTGGCGCGGAACATCGGGAAGACGAAATCGCGCACGAATTCCTCGCGCACATCCTCGATATAGATCTCCTTGATGCCGAGCATCTCAGCCTTCTTGCGCGCCGGCTCCAGCTCTTCGCCCTGGCCGAGATCGGCGGTGAAGGTGACGACTTCGGCGCCGAGCTCCGTCTGCAGCCACTTCAGGATAATCGAGGTGTCGAGGCCGCCCGAATAGGCGAGAACGACTTTCTTCACGTCTTTGTATGATGCCATGATGATGAGGTCCGTTGCATAAAAGGCCGGCAAAACCCGGTGTCGCGGCACTTTTAGCGAGATTGACGCGTGACGCAAGGCCAAGTGCGACGGCGATGGTGCCGATACCGTTTGACAGCGCGAAAGCGGAGCCCATATTCCCCAGCGTTCGCAAATGCTCGAGGAGAGGCTGCCCCGTGACGAATATTCAAGACATTTTCAAAAAATCCAATGTTGCCGTCATCACCGGCGGCGCCTCCGGCATCGGTCTTGCCGCGGCGAAATACTTCGCCGGACGCGGCATGAGCGTCGCCATCGCCGATCTCGGCGGCGATCGGCTGGCCGACGCCGCCAATGAACTCAAGGCCATTGCCGGCGAGGAAAATGTGATGGCGGTCGAGACCGACGTCGCAGTCAAGGAGTCTCTGGAGGCGCTCGAACGCGCCGTGCTCCAGCGTTTCGGCCGTGTGCACGTGCTGATGAACAATGCCGGCATCGGCCCGGAAACCTCGATCTTCAGCCCGCAGGCGAACTGGGACCATATCTTCGCCGTCAACCTGATGGGCGTGATCAACGGCACGCGCACTTTCGGCCCTAAGATGCTCTCGCATGGTGAGCCGGGCCTGATCATCAACACCGGCTCCAAGCAGGGCATCACCACGCCGCCCGGCAACCCCGCCTACAACATCTCCAAGGCTGGTGTGAAAGTCTTCACCGAAGCGTTGCAGCATGAGCTTCGCAACACCGAAGGCGGAAAAATCTCCGCCCACCTTCTGATCCCCGGCTTTGTCTTCACCGGCCTCACCAAGGGCGACCGCGCGGAAAAACCGGCTGCCGCCTGGACGCCGGAACAGACCGTCGATTTCATGGTCGAAAGCCTGGAACGCGGCGATTTCTATATTCTCTGCCCCGACAATGACGTGGCGCGTCCGGTCGACGAGCGCCGGATGGCCTGGGCAGTCGGCGATATCATCGAGAACCGTCCGCCACTATCGCGCTGGCACAAGGACTACGCCGACAAGTTCAAGGCCTTCCTCGACCAGAAGTAATCGGCGCCATCAGAAGGTTTGATTGGTAATTTTCTGAAAGCCGGGTAAGAGATCCCCAGATCCTTTCCGGCTTTCAGAGTGTGTCATGGATTTCCTGCCCAGCCTTCCGACCCTTCTCGCCTTTGCGGCCGCGACGCTGCTGCTTGCGGCAACCCCCGGCCCCGATATGACGCTGTCGATCAGCCGCGCGCTGGCCCAGGGCAAGAAGGCGGCGCTCTTCGTTGTCGTCGGCACCAGCCTCGGCATCGTCGTCCACACCATGCTGGTCGCTTTTGGCATTTCGGCGCTGATCACCGCCTCGCCGACCGCCTTCCTGATCCTGAAGACCGGCGGTGCCGCCTATCTGCTGTGGCTGGCGGTGCAGGCGATCCGCTTCGGCTCGAAGCTCACCGTCGCCAAGGTCGAGGAGCAAAAGGGCACCGCCCTTTCGAACATCTCGTCAGGCTTCTGGGTCAATCTTCTGAACCCCAAGGTCATCATCTTCTTCATGACCTTCCTGCCGCAATTCGTCAGCGCCGGCGATCCGGCCGTCACCCACAAGCTGCTCTTTCTCGGCTTCTGCTTCATCCTGATCGGCATGCCGGTCAATGCCAGCGTCGTCTTTGCCGCCGACTGGCTGGCCTCCTGGCTGCAGAACAACAAGAAAGTGCTGCGCGGCATGGACTACACCTTCGCCGGCGTCTTCTCGATCTTCGCCGCGAAAATCCTGCTCACCCAGGCGAGGTAAGCCCGCGGTCGGCTTATTGATCCGCCCGCGGTCGTGAAATGATCCGCCGCCAGCTATGCCAATATTCGCGAGACGCCATGCCGGAGCAGGCAGTGACCGCGAATTTCGTCGTCTTCCAAAATTATTCCATGCCTTTCGCGCGATTACTTGTGATCAACATATGATCGTAAGTCGGCAATTGTGGCTAGGCCACGCCACCTTCGCTGCCCACATATCCTTTACGGCTCACGAAGAGCTACCTTGAAAGGATAAGCCCATGATTACGTTCCGCAATATCATAACAGCAGGAGTTGTTGCGCTGACGTTTGCCGCCACTCCCTTACAGCGACAACACCTGCCTTAGCTCACGGCGGCGGAGGCCATGGCGGTGGCGGCTTCTCGCGTGACGGCGGCCACTTCGGCGGTGGTACGCATATGGGCGGCGGCAATTTCGCCGATCGCGGCTTCGGAGCGCATCATTTCGGCGGAGCTAGCCATTTCGGCGGACACCGCGACGGCCGTTTCGCCTTCCATGATAGAAATCGTCTGTTCTTCGGCGATGACGACTATTACCCGGAACAGTGCCAGCCGGAATGGCCCAACCAGTACGGCCATCGCGTGCTGGTGGAAGTCTGCTCTTGATGACGGCCCGCCGAGGACGAGCGGCATATGATCACTGATATCATCTTCTTTCAGCAGAAGATCTGATATTTGGATCGCAGCGCCGCTCGTGTTTCAGCAGCAATTCGCCCGCGGTCGGTTGATCGATCCGCCCGCGGTCGATTGATCGATCCGCCGGGCGTGAAACGATCACCTGCCCGCTAACCGATCAGCAACGCATCATCATCCAGCGTCTGGCCGCGCATCTTGCGGAACATCGCGATCAGATCCTCGACCTGCAGGTTCTTTCTGTTGTCCCCTGCCACATCGAGAACGATCTCGCCGCCATGCAGCATGATCGTGCGATGGCCGTAGTCCAGCGCCTGCCGCATCGAGTGCGTCACCATCATCGTCGTCAGCTTGCGCTCGGCGACGATCTTCTGCGTCAGGTTCATGACGAACTCAGCCATCCCGGGGTCGAGTGCTGCCGTATGTTCGTCGAGCAACAGCACTTCCGATCCCGCCAGCGTCGCCATGACGAGAGAAACGGCCTGCCGCTGCCCGCCGGAGAGCAGATCCATGCGGTCTTTCAGGCGGTTCTCCAGACCGAGATTGAGCTCGGCGATCCGTTCCTTGAAATAGTCGCGCCGCTTGCTGCCGAGCGCCGATACAAGTCCGCGCTTCTCTCCACGCCGGGCAGCCAGAGCGAGATTTTCCTCGATCGACAGGGCGCCGCAGCTTCCCGTCAGCGGATCCTGGAACACGCGCGCAACCAGACCGGCGCGCGCCGCCGTCGATTTGCGTGTGACCTCGTGCTTGCCGATCAGCACTTGCCCTTCGCTCGGAATGACGTCGCCGGCGAGCACGCCGAGCAGGGTCGATTTGCCGGCGCCGTTGGAGCCGATAACCGTGACGAAGGAGCCTTGCTCAATGGTCAGGCTGACGCCGTTCAGCGCCTGCTTCTGCAGCGGCGTGCCGCGCCCGAAAACAACCTTGATGTCCTTGACGCTGATCACGATGCGGCACCTCCGCGAAGGCGGGGAAGGATGAGCGCCACGGTCACCAGCACCGCCGTCACGAAATTGAGGTCGGATGCCTGCAACCCGATGACGTCGCTCGAAAGCGCCAGCTGGATGGCGATGCGATAGAGGATCGAGCCGAGCACGCATCCAACAAGCGCGATCAACAGACCGCGCCGCCCGAGCAGCGTCTCGCCTATGATGACGGCAGCCAGACCGACGACGATCGTGCCGACGCCCGAGGTGACATCGGCAAAGCCGTTTGTCTGGGCAAACAGCGCGCCGCCGAGCGCCACCAGCGCATTGGAGATCGCCATGCCGAGATAGATCTGCCGGCTGGTATCGACACCCTGGGCCCGCGCCATCCTTGCATTGGCGCCGGTCGCCCGCATTGCCAGCCCGGCATCGCTTTCCAGGAAACGCCAGACCAGGATGAGCGCGATGACGACCAGAACACCGACGAAGAGCGGCCGCACGTAGAAATCGCGAAGGCCATGGCCGAAGAACGGGCTGATCATCGTGTCGGCATTGATGAGGGCGACATTGGGTTTGCCCATCACGCGC
Source organism: Rhizobium changzhiense (assembly GCF_013087625.1). NCBI lineage: Bacteria > Pseudomonadati > Pseudomonadota > Alphaproteobacteria > Hyphomicrobiales > Rhizobiaceae > Rhizobium > Rhizobium changzhiense. The sequence continues at coordinate 306,271 of NZ_JABFCQ010000005.1, read as the reverse complement.
AGATTGACCGAAAACAGTGCGATCATCGTCAGGATCGAGGCGAGCAAATTGAGGATCTTGAAGCGTACGTTGAGCAGCGCCGTCACCATGCCGGCGGCGGCGCCGGCCGCCATGGCGATCAGCGCCGCAAGCCAGGCATTGACGCCGGCAATGATCAGCACGGCCGTCACCGCCGCGCCAAGCGGAAAGGAACCGTCGACCGTCAGGTCGGGAAAATCGAGAACTCGAAAGGCGAGATAGACGCCGAGAGCGACGAAAGAATAAACCAGGCCGAGCTCGACGGCCCCCCAGAATGCAATTTGGCTCAAGGCTTTCAGCCCCTTTTTGTGTCCGTTCCGCCCGTCGCGAAACGGAGCCTTTTAATACAAACAACCGCTCCCGTGCAAACGAGAGCGGCTGAATTCGATGAAGCGTTAGAAGTACCGGCCGACTATTCGATGACTTTGGTAGCGCGGGAAAGCACGCTCTGCGGCAGCGTGACCCCCATCTTCTCGGCCGCCGCCTTGTTGACGACGAGGTCGCTGCCGGCGGCCGTCTTGACCGCGATGTCGCCCGGGTTCTCGCCCTTCAGCACACGCACGACGATATCGCCGGTCTGCTTGCCGACATCATAATAGTTGAAGCCGAGGGCGGCGATCGAGCCGCGCGAAACCGAATCCGTATCGGCGGTAAAGAGCGGCAGCTTGCTCTCTTCGGCAACCGCGACGGCGCCTTCGAGCGCGGAGATGATCGTGTTGTCGGTCGGAATGTAGATCGCATCGGCCCGGCCGACGAGCGCGCGTGCCGCACCCTGAACCTCGGCCGACTTGGTGGCGGCCGATTCGACCACCTTCAGGCCAGCCTTTTCGGCTTCAGCCTTCAACACGGCGAGCAGCGAAACGGAATTCGCCTCGCCGGAATTGTAGAGGTAGCCGATGGTTTTCACATCAGGCAGGATTTCCTTGATCAGCGCAAGGTGCTCAGCGACCGGCGACATATCGGAAAGGCCGGTGACATTGCCGCCGGGCTTGTCCATGTTCTTGACGAGCTGGGCGCCGAGCGGATCGGACACGGCCGTGAAGACGACAGGAATGTCACGCGTCGAGGAAACCACGGCCTGGGCTGATGGCGTCGAGATCGGCACGATGACATTGGGCTCGTCGCCGGCGAACTGGCGGGCGATCTGGGCAGCGGTGGCCGGATTGCCCTGCGCCGATTCGAACACGAATTTCAGGTTCTCGCCTTCCTTGTAGCCCGCAGCCGTCAGCGCATCGAGAACGCCCTTGCGCGCCGCATCCAGCGCCGGATGTTCGACGATCGCCGTCACGGCGACGGTGACGTCATCGGCCTTCGCGGGCAGGGAAAGGGCCAAAGTGGCGGCAAGAGCGAGCAAAATCGGGCGCATGGGGATCCTCCTGAATGATTTTGGGGGCACTTTTAGGAAAAGCGCCCCCTGAAATCAATCGCGGAGAATTGTAGCGAGGATCAAACTTGCTGATCAGTCGTCGGCGCCGTGATTGGCGATCATCATCGCTTCGAAGGCCAGACGTTCGGTCTTGCGCATGCGTTCGGATTCCGATTTCAGCTGGCCGCAGGCGGCAAGGATGTCGCGGCCACGCGGCGTGCGGATCGGCGAGGCATAACCTGCCGAATTGATGAAATCGGCAAACTTCTCGATCTGCTCCCAGTCGGAACACTGGTAATTGGTGCCGGGCCAGGGATTGAACGGAATGAGATTGATCTTCGCCGGCACGCCCTTCAGGAGCTTGATCAGCCCCTTGGCGTCCTCAAGGCTGTCGTTGACATCCTTCAGCATCACATATTCGAAGGTGATGCGCCGCGCGTTCGAAAGGCCAGGATAGGTCCGGCAGGCCTCGATCAGCTCCTTCAGCGGGTACTTCTTGTTGATCGGCACGAGAATGTCGCGCAGATCGTCGCGCACCGCATGCAGCGAAATCGCCAGCATGACGCCGATTTCCTCGCCGGTGCGGAAGATCTCCGGCACGACGCCGGAGGTGGAAAGCGTCACGCGGCGCCTGGACAGCGACAGGCCGTCGCCATCGGTCGCGATCAGCAATGCCTGCTTGACGGCATCGAAATTATAGAGCGGCTCACCCATGCCCATCATGACGATGTTGCTGACCTTGCGGCCCTCGGCAGGCATAATCGTACCCTGCGGCGCTTCACGGTCCGGGAAGTCCCCAAGCCGGTCGCGGGCAAGCAGCAGCTGCGAAAGAATTTCCTCCGCCGTCAGATTGCGCACCAGACGCTGTGTCCCGGTATGACAGAAGGAACAGGTGAGCGTGCAGCCGACCTGGCTGGAGATACAGAGCGTGCCGCGGCCCTCTTCCGGAATGTAGACGGCCTCGATCTCGACGGGACGCCCGGCGCCCCGCGGCGGAAAGCGCAGCAGCCATTTGCGCGTGCCGTCGTTGGAAACCTGCTCCTCGACGATCTCGGGACGTGCGATGGTGAAATGCTGCTTCAGCATCTCGCGCATGTCCTTGGCGACATTCGTCATATGGTCGAAATCGGAGACGCCGCGCACATAGATCCAGTTCCAGAGCTGCGAGACGCGCATCTTGATCTGCTTCTCGGCCACACCCTTTTCCCGGAGTGCCGCCCCCATCTCCTCGCGCGACATGCCGATCAACGACGGCTTCTCGAGGTTGGCGGACGTGCCCGCCTGCGGCTTGGTGACAACGATCGCATCCATGACGGACATAGGCATTCATCCCGAATTCAAACATGTAGCTGCTCCTCGCAACCCCGCGGACTTCAGCGGTAAGCCGGAAGACCTGCGGGCGCATGACAGCACATCGGCAGAAGTTGAATGGCGGAACGGCGACGGATATCGCGATCTGTCCGCTGTTGCGCGGCCTTTAGCATCATTTTGCCCGCGCGTCACTATAGATGGAAATGACAAGGGCCGGCGCAAGGCCGGCCCTCGAAGCTCTGCGAACAAAAAAGCTTACTTGCAGGTTTCGATCTGCTTCAGCGCAGCCGAAATGCCCGAGAGCGAATAGCTGTAGGAGGTGCCGGTGCCCTTGCGCGAAACGGCATTGACCGTCATCGAATGACCGGTCTTCATCGCGGCGACAAGGGCCGGCTCCTGGGCAGCATTCTCGACCCAGCCAGCCTTGTCCTTGGTGAACATCACGAAGGTCTTGTTGTCGATGACGACGTTGATCTTCGAATTTTCCTTGACCGTGTAGCCCATCATCGCCTGCGGTTCGTAGGAGATGTTCTGGCCCGGACGTTGGGAGACGATGAAGAAATTGTCGCCGTGGTCGACGCTTGCCGGCTGCTTTGCCGTCGGAACGGACAGCACGTAGCAGACGGTGCTGTTGCCCGACTTGTAGGAGTAGGCGCCCCATGCCTGGAACTGCTGGATGCGGTTCGGCGCAGCCTGCTGCGCTGTCGCAACTCCGGCCATGGTCAGGGTGAGTGCGAGAGCGGATACGATACTTTTTACAAACATGGATTCCTGCCGGTTCTTGCGATTCAAGGCCCGAAGCGATCATAGCGGGCGCCGCATAATCACGATCTGCTTTATTTTGACTTAATTCAGGTTACCAAATGGTCAACAATAGCTGCGATTTGTATCTGCCTGTGTCATTTCAGCTCGAGTGTCAATTTTCGCCCCTTTGACGGTATCGACCGCGACACCGTGCCCCAATGGCACTGGCCGTCCGTTCGGCTGAATTTAAGACACAAAGATTCAGGCAAGAGTTTGACCTTTCCCAAATCCGTTGTACCTCAGTAAGACTTGGAAATCCGGGACGAAATTATTGCCGCAGGGGGCTGGTGAGGAGATATGGATGCCGAGGAAAGACAGCGTTTCGCTGCCCTCGCGAAGGCCGTCGCGGACGATCGCGACCAGCAGGCCTTTTCCATCCTGTTCGACTATTTCGCACCCCGCCTGAAGGCCTGGCTGATGCGCCATAGGATGACATCAGGCGAGGCCGAGGAACTGGTCCAGGAGATCATGATCGTTCTTTGGCACAAGGCAGAGCTCTACGATGCCACGCGATCATCCCTCTCGACCTGGCTTTTCCGCATTGCCCGCAACCGCCGCATCGACATGCAGCGCCGCGCCAACACCCGCATCCTCGATGAGACCGATCCGGCCCTGCAGCCGCCGGCCGATATCGGCGCGGAAGAAATCATCGCCAATGACGATCGCGACGCCAAGATACGCGCCGCCGTCGGCCAATTGCCGGAGGAGCAGCGCGACATGCTGCGCGCCGCCTTCTTCCTCGGCCAATCGCATTCGGAGATCGCCGAATCAACCGGGCTGCCGCTCGGCACGGTGAAGTCGCGCATCCGGCTTGCCTTCGGCAAGCTTCGCAAGGTGCTGGAACGCGAAATCGCCTAAATCGTCTTCATTGCTTCTTCGGGCCGGTCGGCAAGAACGCGGTCGGCCGCTTCGTAATGGCCCGGCCGGATATGACCGCGCACCATGGCGAAAGCGGCCGAAAGCACGGCGATGTCGTCGGAAAAGCCGATGACGGCGAAAATATCCGGGATCATGTCGACCGGCATGACAAAATAGGCGAGTGCCGCAAGCAGCACGCCGCGCACCTTCGTTGGCGTCTGCGAATCGAGCGCACAATAGAAACCGGCGACCACATCGCGCGAGAACGGGATCTGCCGCACCGCCCGCCGGAACGTCGGCCAGAATTTCTGTCTGACGGTTTTCTCGCGCCGGCTCTGGGTATCTTCGTCGCCCGGCAACAGGATTTCCCCGAATTTAACCTCGTCCATCCCTGCATCCCTTTCGTCCAAGCGAACATATGGTGATGGCGGACCGGCTTTCAATCGTCCCCACTGTCAAACGACACGTCGCGCCGCAGCCTTCTCCATGGCTTTGGCGAGCTTGAAATCCAGCTCCGTCAGTCCGCCGGCATCATGCGTGTTCAGCGTCACATCCACTCTGGAATAGACGTTGAACCATTCGGGATGGTGGTTGAGCTTCTCGGCTGCGAGCGCTGCCTGCGTCATGAAGCCGAAAGCCTCGACGAAATTTGCGAACTTGAACGTCTTCGATATCGAAGAACCCGCATCATTGAGCACCCAGCCCGCAAGCTCGACCAGTTGCGCCTCAACCGCTGCCCGTTCCAGTCTTTCCATTTTCATGCCATGGTCCTCTCATCTTCCGACAGGTTTACCGATGAAACGCATCAGCATCCTCTTCGTTTGCATGGGCAATATATGCCGTTCTCCGCTCGCGGAGGGAATTTTTGGCCATCTCGTCGCCGAGGCAGGCTTGAGCGGCGGCTTTACGGTCGATTCCGCCGGCACCGGCGGCTGGCATGAAGGCGAGCCCCCCGACCGGCGTTCGATCGCCATCGCGAAAAGTCACGGCATTGACATATCGGGACAGCGCGCCCGCCGCGTCCAGCCGAGGGATTTCAGGGATTTCGATCTGATCCTTGCCATGGACCGCGACAACCTAGCGGCGCTTAGCAAGAGCGCACCGCCTGGGGCGAATATCCGTCTCTTTGGTGACATCGCGCTGGGAACCGGAGAGGAGATCCCCGATCCCTATTATGGTGGCCCGGGCGGTTTCGAGCTGGTCTATACCAGGCTCTTGACCGGCTGCAACAGCCTGCTCGAAACGCTGGGCGTCGAGCGCGCCTCGTGCAACGGGAATACTTCCTCGGTGAGGTAAGGCCCGCCGCCGACCGATTCGCGTGACGAAAGCAGCACGAAGCGCGGTGCGGTGAAGGTCGCGGTGTGGAAGTTGCCGCGTCCCGCCAGATATTGCACGACATCGTCGAGCCGCGAGGATTTGAGCCTTGCCAGCGTCACATGCGGCGTGAATTTGCGCGGATCCGGCGGCAGGCCGATGCGCTGGCAGATCCGCTCGATCTCGCCCTGCAGGGCATACATTTCAGGCGATTGCGAGACGCCGGCCCAGACCGAATGCGGCTTCTTCGAGCCGAACGAACCGATGCCTTCAAGCCGGAACTGGAATTCCGGCCGGTCGATCCGGTCGAGGCGTTCAACGATTTCATCGGCCGTGCGGCCGTCGACATCACCGATGAAGCGCAGAGTAATGTGGTAATTCTCCACATCGATCCATCGTGCTCCGGGGAGGCCACCGCGCAGCAATGAAAGGCTCATCGCCGCATTGCGCGGAATTTCGAGGGCGGTAAACAGTCTCGGCATCACGAGCACTCCCCGAATCTTTTGCAGGTGCTCACACGGAATCACGCAATCAACAACCGCGCAAGCCCCTATTTCTTCACAGAAGAAATCGTTTCGACGAAATTTGTGACAGCAGGCTCCATCTTTTCGACCATGACGTCGACCCCTTTCGCATTTGGATGCATGCCGTCCTCAAGCTTCAACCCGGCCTCCAGCGCAACGCCGTCAAGGAAGAAGGCATAGAGGGGAAGCCCATGTTTTTCCGAGAGTTTCTGATAAATCGGGTTGAATCGTGCGGCATAATCCGCCCCCATGTTCGGCGGTGCTATGATACCGACGAGCAGCACGGCAATCCCACGCTCCTTTAGCCGGGTAATCATCTGATCGAGATTCTTCTCGCTCTCCTCCGGCGGGATGCCGCGCAACGCATCATTGGCGCCAAGCTCCAGAATGACACCATCGGTGCCGTCGGGCACCGACCAGTCGATGCGCGCAAGCCCCCCCGTCGTCGTGTCGCCGGAGACACCGGCATTGGCGATGGTGACGTCGAGCCCCTTCGCTTTCAGCGCCGCCTGCAGCTTTTCCGGAAAGCCGTCGCCGGGCGGCAGCTGATAGCCCGCCATCAAACTGTCCCCGAAACCGACGAGATTGATCGTCCGGGCATTTGCTGCAGTGGCAAAGATCAGCGAGACGGCGATGACGGTGAATTGAAGGGCGGCAACTTTAAATCTCATCCTGGTTTCCCTAGATTGGCGAGGTGCCGTTATGCGGCCTTTCGATTACCGACTTATATAGGGCGATTTCTGTTGGCAAAAACCATTATCGAGTTGAAGGGCGCCGATCTGACCCTTGGCAGCGCAGCCGCCTCCGTCCATGTGCTGAAGGGCATCGATCTCGATATCGATGCCGGCGAATCCGTCGGCATCGTCGGTCCTTCCGGTTCCGGCAAATCGACCCTGCTGATGGTGCTCGCGGGGCTGGAGAAACTCGACAGCGGCGAGATCCATATCAACGACACACCGCTCCATAGCCTCAGCGAGGACCAGGTCGCCGATTTCCGTGGCCGCAACATCGGCATCGTCTTCCAGTCCTTCCATTTGATCGCCAACATGACGGCGCTGGAAAACGTCGCCGTGCCGCTCGAGCTCGCCAATGTCGACAACGCCTTCGAGATCGCTCATCGCGAGCTGAAATCGGTCGGCCTTGGGGAACGGCTGAACCACTATCCCGGCCAGCTTTCCGGAGGCGAACAGCAACGCGTGGCGATCGCCCGGGCGCTCGCCCCCTCGCCGGCGCTGCTGATCGCCGACGAGCCGACCGGGAATCTCGATACCGAGACCGGCCGCCAGATCGCCGACCTCCTGTTCTCCAAGCAGGCCGAACGTGGCACGACCCTGCTTCTCGTCACCCATGACGTCTCGCTTGCAAACCGCTGCTCGCGCCAGATTCGGGCCCGCTCCGGCAGGATCGAAGGCGACAGCGCCGCCGCCCGCCGCAGCGAAGCGGCGATCGCATGAGGATCATCACGCCACGCGTTTCGCTCGCTTTTCGCCTGGCGCTGCGCGAGTTGCGCGGCGGCATCCGCGGCTTCTACATCTTCCTTGCCTGCATCGCGCTCGGCACCGGCGCCATTGCCGCCGTCAATTCCGTTTCGCAGTCGATCACCGACACGATCGCCTCGCAGGGGCAAGAACTGCTGGCCGGCGACGTCCGCTTCGAACTCAACAACCGCGAAGCCACCCCTCAGGAAATCGGTTTCCTTGAAGGCCTCGGCACGGTTTCGGTGTCGACAGGCCTGCGCTCGATGGCCCGCAAGCCCGATGGTTCCGATCAGGCGCTGGTCGAGGTCAAGGCCGTCGATGACGCCTACCCGCTCTACGGCAAGTTCGTGGCCGAGCCGGACTATCCGCTTGCGGCACTGCTTTCGGGCCAAGGCGGCACCTATGGTGCGGTCGCAGCCCCACTGCTTCTCGATCGGCTCGGGCTTGCGGTCGGCGACGAATTGCTGCTCGGCAACGTCAAGCTCAGCATCACCGGCACGGTGAAAACCGAGCCGGATGCGCTGTCGGAAGGTTTTGGCTTTGCGCCGCGTCTGCTCGTCAGCCGCCAGGCGCTCGAGGCCTCCGGGCTGATCCAGACGGGAAGCCTGGTCGAACATGCCTATAAGATCCGGCTGGAAGACAAGGCCGCGATGTCGGGCATCCAGGCGCGCGCCTCCAAGGAATTCCCCTCCGCCGGCTGGGCGATCCGCACCAGTGACCGTGCCGCACCCTCGCTCACCGAAAACATCACCCGCTTCTCGCAGTTCCTGACGCTGGTCGGCCTCACCGCGCTGATCGTCGGCGGCGTTGGCGTCGCCAATGCCGTGCGCGCGTTCTTGGATGCCAAGCGCACCACCATCGCCACCTTCAAATGTCTCGGTGCGCCGGCGCAGGTCGTCGTCCTGATCTATCTCTTCCAGATCGCCATCATCGCCCTCGGCGGCATCCTGATCGGCCTCGTCATCGGCGCCCTGTCGCCGATGTTAGCCGCGCAATTCCTGGCCCAATTCCTGCCGGTCTCGACGACGCCGCCCCTCTATCCCGGCGCCCTGCTGCTCGCCACGCTCTTCGGCATCCTGACGACGCTCGCCTTCGCCATCCTGCCGCTCGGCCACGCCCGCGAAGTGCCGGCGACCGCACTCTTCCGCGAGCAGGGCTTCGAGGCCCGCCACCTGCCCTCCTGGCCCTACATCCTGCTTGCCGCCCTGTTCATGGCCGGCCTTGCCGGGCTTGCCATCCTCACCGCCTATGACCGCTTCATCGCCGTCGTCTTCGTCGGCGCGATTGTCTTCGCCTTCGTCGCGCTGCGCCTGGTCGCCGCGCTGATCGCCTGGCTTGCGCGCCGCAGCCCGCGCGTCAATTCGCCGGCATTGCGGCTTGCGATCGGCAACATCCACCGCCCCGGCGCCCTGACCCCCTCGGTCGTGCTCTCGCTCGGCCTCGGCTTGGCATTGCTGGTGACGCTGACGCTGATCGACGGCAACCTGCGCCAGCAACTGACCGGCCGCATGAACGAGGGTGCGCCGAACTTCTTCTTCGTCGATATCCAGAGCGCCGAGGTCGGCGCCTTCCGCGATCTCGTCCAAGGCCAAGCGCCGCAGGGCAAACTCGTCGAAGTGCCGATGCTGCGCGGCCGGATCATCGCCTTCAACGGCGAGGACGTCAGCAAGATGAACGTGCCGGCCGCTGGCCGCTGGGTGCTGAACGGCGATCGCGGCATCACCTATTCCGAAACCCTGCCGGAAAACGCTGCCCTCACCGAAGGCAAATGGTGGGACAAGGATTACAGCGGCGAGCCGCTCGTTTCCTTCTCCTCGGAAGAGGCGCATGAACTCGGCCTCAAGCTCGGCGATACGGTGACCGTCAACGTGCTCGGCCGCAACATCACGGCGAAGATCGCCAATCTGCGCCGCGTCGAGTGGGAATCGCTGTCGATCAATTTCGTCATGGTCTTCTCGCCGAATACCTTCCGCGGCGCCCCGCATGCGTGGCTGGCGACGCTGACAGATCCTTCTTCGACACCGGCCGAAGATGCGGCGATCCTGAAATCCGTCACCAACACCTATCCGACGATCACCAGTGTGCGCGTCAAGGACGCGATCGATATCGTCAACCAGCTGGTCGCACAGCTTGCGACCGCGATCCGCGCCGCAGCCTCCGTCGCCCTCATCGCCTCGATTCTCGTCCTTGCCGGCGCGCTTGCCGCCGGAAACCGGGCGCGCACCCACGACGCGGTGGTGCTGAAGACGCTCGGCGCCACGCGCGCCATGCTGATCCGCGCCTTCAGCTACGAATATCTGATCCTCGGGCTTGCGACCGCAATCTTCGCGCTGATCGCCGGTAGCGTCGCCGCCTGGTTCATCGTCGCCCGCATCATGCGTCTGCCGTCGACCTTTCTGCCCGACGTGGCGGGACTGACGCTTGTGACCGCGCTAGTACTCACCGTCGGCATCGGCCTGATCGGCACCTGGCGCATCCTCGGACAGAAGGCAGCCCCCGTCTTGCGCGAGCTTTGACCGGGCAGCGGCACCCAAACCCTTCACCTTACGGCGATTTAACCGACAGAGCCTTTGCAAGCCTCTTGTTTGCAAAGGGCGAAAGCCTCATATTATCCGCAGGCATGCTGGAGCTCCGCAGCGGCGCCCGGGTCGAAAACCCCGACACCGTATCTCCATCGGAGCTTGTAAGAGGAAACTATGGCTGATCTTCGTAACTATCAAAGCCGCGCTCAGACCGGCGAGATGATTGATCAAGGCCTGCGCGCTTATATGCTCAAGGTCTACAACCTGATGGCGCTGGGTCTGGCGATCACCGGTGTGGCCGCATATCTGTCGTTCCAATTCGCCTTCGCCAATGGTGAGCTGACCGCTTTCGGTCAGGCGATCTATGTGAGCCCGCTGAAGTGGGTGGTCATTCTGGCGCCGCTGGCTCTGGTGTTCTTCCTGAGCTTCCGGATCCATAGCATGACGGTGGCCGCCGCCCAGACGACCTTTGCGGTCTACGCGGCGCTCGTTGGCCTGTCGCTCTCGTCGATCTTCCTGATCTACACCGGCCAGAGCGTCGTTCAGACCTTCTTCGTCACCGCCGCCTCCTTTGGCGCGCTGTCGCTTTACGGCTACACGACGAAGCGTGATCTGTCGGCGATGGGCTCGTTCCTGATCATGGGTCTCTTCGGCCTGATCATCGCTTCGCTGGTCAACATCTTCCTGGCCTCGTCCGCCGTGCAGTTCGCGATCTCGGTACTCGGCGTGCTGATCTTCGCAGGCCTTACCGCCTACGATACGCAGCGGATCAAGGAATTGTATCTGGAAGCCGATGACGTCGCCGTGGCCGGCCGCAAGGCGATCATGGGCGCGCTGACGCTCTATCTCGACTTCATCAACCTCTTCATGTTCCTGCTGCAGTTCATGGGCAACCGTAAATAAGCAGGGCAGACTGAGATGGAAAAGGCGGCTTCGGCCGCCTTTTTTGTTGCGCGGGCTTTCACGGAATGGTTTTAGAAAGCCCTTGCCGCCCTTATGGATATACTGCCGAATGTCCTTCCTCCTGCGCGATGCTTCGAACGCCGATATTCCCGCCATTGCCGATATCTATCGCGAATCCGTCCTGAACGGCGTCGCGAGCTATGAGATCGTCCCACCCTCCGAGGCCGAGATGGCACTGCGTTTTTCGGCGATCGTCGGCCAGCAATATCCCTATATTGCCGCAACCGATGCGGATGGAACTCTGCTCGGCTATGCCTATGCCTCAGCCTTTCGTACGCGCCCTGCCTATCGCTGGCTGGTCGAGGATTCGATCTATCTGGCGCCGCAAGCCCGCGGCCGCGGCATCGGCAAGGCGCTGCTCGCCGAACTGATCATCCGCTGCACCACCCTCGGCTTCCGTCAGATGGCGGCCGTCATCGGCGGCGCCAGCCCCGCATCGATCGCGCTTCATCGCACGGCCGGCTTCGAAGAGGTCGGTCTGATGAGGGGCACCGGCTACAAACACGGCCGCTGGCTGGATACGATGTTCATGCAGCGCGCGCTCGGCGAAGGCATGAGCACCGATCCGGACCCGTCCGTCTATCCCGGCACGCTGTAATCCGGCTTACTTGTCGACGAGCTTCAGGGCCTTGTCGAACACCTTCAGCACCTGGTTCAGCTCGTGACCGCGCTTCAGGATCGTACCGTTGGTGTTGATGACGGAATAGGCACCCTGCTTGGCGGCGAGTTTCGGGTTTTTCTCGATGCGGAACAGCGGCATTTCGCCGGAACGCTTGAAAACGGAAAAGACCGCCCTGTCCTTCAAGTGATCGATAGCGTAGTCGCGCCATTCACCATCACCGACCATCCGGCCGTAGATCCAGAGGATCGCATCCAGTTCGCGCCGATGGAAGGTCACCGGAAGCGGGTCCTTGCTTTGCTTGTATTCCTTGAGATCGACGACGACTGAGGAACTATGGTCGACGGAACGGCTTTCGCCGTGTCGCAAATCCGGCTGATCTGTCATCAGTCTCACAAGGCCTCCGCGTGTGACAGGAGGGTGACAGTTTGCCCGAGCCGCCGCAAATTGCAAGAGTACCGCCCGTCACATTCGGCCGCAGCTGATAGCGCTACCGCTTTCTCCGCAGCGCCGCATTTCAGTCAAAACAGCGCCTCATTTGCAGGAGAATTATGAATCCCCGGTTTGGCGCCAGCGCGCCAAAGGGCCCGGCGGAGCGTATCGACCTTAACCCCAGCCCCGAATACGCTCAGCCGGGCCGCCCGGTTCTTCATCCGTACCGGATGGAATCTCAGATATTTTTGCCAGCCATCACCACGGTCGCGCCAAGGATCGCGGCCGGATCGCCGTCTGCGGTCGCCGATTGCAGCAGGATCGCGCAGCCCTCGAGCTGCGGCCGCTGCAGGACGCTGGCCGGCAGCGTCAGACTGGTTGCCTTGCCGTCCCACATGCCGACGGTTTCGACATTGGTGACGCTGTGCAGATAGGAGAGCTTCTGGCCGCTGTTCTCGCCTTTTTCGACGTCGATCGTCTTTTCCTTATCGAAATAGACCATCACGACATTGGCTTTGCCCTGTCCCGCGCCGATCTTGATCTCCAGCTCGTCGCCGCGCATCGCGGCGCTGATCGGAACGGTCAGCCCATTGCCTTCGCTGCTATAGGTGTCGATCTTGGTGTTGATGCCATTCAGATCGGCGCCGGCCAAATGGTCGCGTCCGTTGACGATGGCTTGCGGCGTGTAGACGTTGCTACGGCCCATCGTCTTGGCATAGCCATACTGTCGCTCGGTATTTTCCTTGGAGCTCAGCGTATCGGCCCAGCCGAGATAGTTCCAGTAATCGACATGATAGGCGAGCGCGATGACATCGCCCTGGTTCACCAGCTTGCGGAACGCGGCATCAGCCGGAGGACAGGAGGAGCAGCCCTGCGACGTGAAGAGTTCGACGACACCTTTCGGCGTGCCGTCTTCGGCCTGCAGCGGGCCCGACAGAACAACGCCGGCGATTAGCGGAAGCAAAAAACGGGGGGACATTCACCTGCACCTCTTTTTCAGCGCCGACGGCATGTTTGAACCGGCGGCCCTGACATATGAACGTACGAATAATCCTTCCGGGTCCAAACGAAAAGTCACGAACGGGTGAGACGCAGCTCGACCGGAACTTGCGTAAAACAAATCATCGTGAGCCCGTCCAAATACTATCGTCGCACCAAAGAAAAGCCGCCGGAGATTGCTCTCCGGCGGCCATTATCATGGGAGTCTCTTAAAAATCAGGCAGCGAGGTCGCGCAGAACCGTCTGCAGGATACCGCCATTGTTGAGGTAGATCACCTCGTCGAGCGTATCGACGCGCGACAGCAGCGGAACCTCCTTCACGGTGCCGTCGCCATAGGTGATCCTGGCGATCTTCTTCTCGCGCGGCTTGATCTTTTCCAGACCTTCGATGGTGACGAGTTCGTCGCCCTTGAGGCCGAGGCTCTGCCAGGTCGTGCCCTCTTCGAAGACGAAGGGGATGATGCCCATGCCGACCAAGTTCGAACGATGGATGCGCTCGAAGGACTGAGCGATCACTGCCTTGACGCCGAGCAGGTTGGTGCCCTTGGCAGCCCAGTCGCGTGAGGAGCCGTTGCCGTATTCGACACCGGCGAAGATGACGAGCGGCACGCCTTCCTGCTTGTACTGCATCGCGGCGTCGTAGATCGAGGTCTCTTCCTTCGACGGGTAATGGATGGTGTAGCCACCTTCCTTGCCGTTCGGGCCGAGCATGTGGTTGCGGATGCGGATATTGGCGAAGGTGCCGCGCATCATCACTTCATGGTTGCCGCGGCGCGTGCCGTACTGGTTGAAGTCGGCAACGGCAACGTCATGGCCGATGAGGTAGGCACCGGCCGGCGATGCCGCCTTGATCGAACCGGCCGGCGAGATGTGGTCGGTGGTGATCTTGTCGCCGAACAGGCCGAGAACGCGGGCGCCCTTGATGTCGGAGACACCGGTGCCCTTCTTGCCCATGCCGACGAAGTAGGGCGGGTTCTGCACATAGGTCGAATTGTCGTCCCAGGCATAGGTCTGACCCGGCGGGACCTGAACGGCCTGCCAGTTGACGTCGCCCTTGAAGACATCGGCATATTTGCTTTCGTAGAGTTCGCGGGTCACGTATTTCAGGATGAATTCCTGGACTTCCTTAGAGGTCGGCCAGATGTCCTTGAGATAGACCGGGTTGCCGCTCTCATCCTCGCCGATCGGCTCCTTGGTCAGATCCTTCTGCACCGTGCCGGCAAGCGCATAAGCAACGACGAGCGGCGGAGATGCGAGGTAGTTCGCCTGCACGTCGGGCGAGATGCGGCCTTCGAAGTTACGGTTGCCGGAGAGAACGCCGGAAACGATAAGGCCTTTGTCGTTGATCGTCTTCGAGATCGGCGCCGGCAGCGGGCCGGAATTGCCGATGCAGGTGGTGCAGCCGAAGCCGACCAGGTTGAAGCCAAGCTTGTCGAGGTCGGCCTGCAGGCCCGATTTGGCGAGATATTCGCCGACGACCTGCGATCCAGGCGCCAGCGAGGTCTTCACCCATGGCTTCGTCTTCAGGCCCTTGGCAACGGCGTTGCGGGCAAGAAGGCCGGCGGCGATCAGTACTGACGGGTTGGAGGTGTTGGTGCACGAGGTGATGGCAGCGATGGCCACGTCGCCATGGCCGAGATCGAAATCCGTGCCTTCGACGGCGTAGCGATTGTTCAGCTGGCCGGGCTTCTTGTAGTCGGCATCCATCGAGCCGGCAAAACCGGTCGCGATGTGCTCAAGCGAAATGCGGCCTTCCGGACGCTTCGGGCCGGCCATCGACGGCACGACGTCGCTAAGATCGAGTTCCAGCGTATCGGTGAAGACCAGCTCGGAACCGTCGCCTTCGCGCCACATCCCTTGCGCCTTCGAATAGGCCTCGACGAGAGCGATCCGGTCATGCGTGCGGCCGGACATAGTCAGGTAATTGATGGTTTCGCCGTCGACCGGGAAGAAGCCGCAGGTGGCGCCATATTCCGGGCCCATGTTGCCGATCGTCGCGCGGTCGGCGAGGGGCATGTTGTCCATGCCGGGGCCGAAGAATTCGACGAACTTCGAAACGACGCCCTTCTTGCGCAGCATCTGCACGACGGTGAGGACGAGGTCGGTCGCCGTGACGCCTTCCTTGAGCTTGCCGGTCAGCTTGAAGCCGATGACTTCGGGCAGCAGCATCGACACCGGCTGGCCGAGCATCGCAGCTTCCGCTTCGATACCGCCCACACCCCAGCCGAGAACGCCGAGACCGTTGATCATCGTCGTGTGGCTGTCGGTGCCGACGCAGGTATCGGGATAGGCGATCGTCTCGCCGTCCTCTTCCTTGGTCCAGACGGTCTGGCCGAGATATTCGAGATTGACCTGATGACAGATACCGGTGCCGGGAGGCACAACGCGGAAATTCTTGAAGGCCTGCTGGCCCCACTTCAGGAAGCGGTAGCGCTCGCCGTTGCGCTGGTATTCCAGCTCGACATTCCTGGCGAAAGCCTGCGGCGTGCCGAATTCGTCGACGATGACGGAGTGGTCGATGACGAGATCGACGGGAACGAGCGGGTTGATCTTCTCCGGATCGCCGCCGAGCGACACCATCGCGTCGCGCATCGCGGCAAGATCGACGACGGCGGGAACGCCGGTGAAGTCCTGCATCAGCACGCGCGCCGGGCGATAGGCGATTTCGTTTTCGACCGCACCCTTATTGTTCAGCCATTCGGCAACGGCCAGGATGTGCTCCTTGGTGACCGACTGGCCGTCTTCGAAGCGCAGCAGGTTTTCGAGCAGCACCTTCATCGAATAGGGAAGCTTCGACACGCCGGCCAGACCGTTTGCCTCAGCCTTGGGCAGGCTGTAATAGACATAGTCCTTCCCGTTGACGGAAAGCGTGGAACGACAATTGAAACTGTCAAGAGATTTAGACACGAGATACCCCGTTTCTGATAGCCAACACAGTCGTGCGAACGCCTATGCACTTAATGCACATCAGGATGCGGGTACGGCCATTTCCGCTGTCCGCACGTGGAACAGACGCTCCAAGTTCGGCGCAAGGATGAAATTCACGCCGACCGCTGGCGTGGTTGCAGGTCTTATAGATAATTTCCTAAAAACTTGCCATACCCGAGCACGGTCAAAATCGGACATTTTTTGACCCCGCCGCAAGCCGAAACCAGGAAAGAGCCGACGCATGCATCTCACCGCCGAAAATCTGGCTGCAAGGCGCGGTGAGGATCTCATTTTTGTTAACATTTCCTTTCACTTGGGGGCCGGCGAGGCGCTTGTCCTGACTGGCAGAAATGGATCGGGAAAGTCCACTTTACTGCGTGTCGCCGCCAGCCTGCTGAGGCCGGAAAAAGGCACTGTCATCTTCCGCGACGGAGAGGGCAGGGAAGACCGACATCCCGGCGAGGTCAGCCACTACCTCGGCCATAGAAATGCGATGAAGAATGAACTTACGGTTGCAGAGAACCTCGATTTCTGGCGTGCTTTTCTCGGCAACACAGGCGGCGCTGACGCCCTCTCCGTAGGGGACGCCGCCGAAGCGGTCGGTCTTTCGGGAATCACCCACCTTCCCTTCGGGTATCTCTCCGCCGGCCAGCAGCGCCGGATAGCCTTCGCCAAACTGCTCGTCGCTCACCGGCCGATCTGGATCCTCGACGAACCGACCGCGGCACTCGATGCCAGCGCCGACCGGCTGCTTGCCGATTTGATCGCGGCGCATCTGGCAAAGGGCGGCATGGTGCTGGCGGCAACACATCAGCCGCTGGGGCTGGAGAATGCACGGGAGTTGAAGATGACGGGCTTTGCCGGCGTGGATCAGGGGGTGTGGGGTTGATGTTTCTCGGTGTAGTTACCCCCCTCTGCCCTGCCGGGCATCTCCCCCACAAGGGGGGAGATCGGCTGGGGTCGTGCTCTTGCCCTGATCAAACGTCGCAGATGGCCGCAGCTGCTTGGCGCGCGATCAAGATTTCGCAAAGCCAGTGCATCTTGCCGATCTCCCCCCTCGTGGGGGTCCGAAGGACGGGTCGAGACCTGTGGCTCGACCCCGGGCCTGGCAGGGCAGAGGGGGGTGCCCCGGCCACCACACCGGAAGAGAGCCGCCGCGCATGACCGCCCTCTTCTTCCGCGACCTGAAACTCTCGATTCGCGCCGGCGGCGGTGCGCTGATCGGCGTGCTGTTCTTCCTGACCATCGTCGCCGTCATTCCCTTCGGCGTCGGTCCCGATCTCAAACTGCTGTCGCGCATCGGCCCCGCCATTGTCTGGATCGGCGCCCTGCTCGCCGCCCTTCTCGGCCTCGACCGCCTGTTCCAGGCCGAACGCGATGACGGATCGCTCGACTTGATGCTGATACAGGAAACGCCGCTCGTCCTCACCGTGCTGGTCAAATGCTTCGCCCATTGGACGGCCACCAGCCTGCCGCTGGTCATCGCCTCGCCGCTGCTCGGCCTCTTCATGAACATGGACGAGACGGCGATTGCTGCCACCATGCTGACGCTGCTGGTCGGCTCGCCCGCCATCACCTTCATCGGCGCCGTCGGTGCTGCCGTTGCCGTGGCGCTGCCCCGTGGCGGCCTGCTGGTCTCGATCCTCGTGCTGCCGCTGACCATTCCGGTGCTGATCTTCGGCGTCAGCGCCACCTATGCCGCAGTCGAGGATCCCGCCCCGTTCCTGCCGCCCTTCCTGATCCTCATTGCGCTGACACTCTTCTTCGCGGTCATCGGCCCGGCAGCCGCCGCCCTGGCGCTGCGAAACACAGCGGATTGATGGGCCGTTCGATTGCGGGAAAAGCCGGATCAAGGTAAGGAAGCGGACATGAGCGAAACGAGCCTTGCCATCAGCAAATTCAGTGATCTCGCCAACCCGACGCGGTTTCTGGCGCTGGCGGCGCGCGCCATTCCGTGGCTGGCCGGCATCACCGCCCTCTGTTTTATCGTCGGCCTCTATCTGAGCTTCGTCACCGAAGGCGATTACCAGCAGGGCGAGACCGTGCGCATCATGTATGTGCATGTGCCCTCAGCCTGGCTTTCGATGATGTGCTATACGATCATGAGCGTTTCGGCGATCGGCACGCTGGTCTGGCGCCATCCGCTGGCCGATGTCTCCACCAAGGCCGCAGCCCCGCTCGGCGCCGCTTTTACCCTGCTTGCACTTGTCACCGGTTCGCTCTGGGGCAAGCCGATGTGGGGCACCTGGTGGGTCTGGGATGCGCGGCTGACCTCCGTCTTCGTCCTCTTCCTGATGTATCTCGGGCTGATTGCGCTCAGCCGCGCCATCGACGATCCGTCGAAGGCCGCGCGCGTCAGCGCCGTGCTCATTCTCGTCGGCTTCGTCAACATCCCGATCATCAAATTCTCGGTCGAGTGGTGGAACACGCTGCACCAATCGGCAAGCGTGCTGCGCCTCGACGGCCCGGCGATCGATCCGGAATTCCTGCGGCCGCTCTTCGTCATGGCGATCGCCTTCACCCTGCTCTTCTTCACGCTGCACATCATGGCGATGAGGAACGAGATCTGGCGCCGCCGCATTGCCGCCCAGCGCCGTCTTGCCGCTCGCATGGCGAGCCGGGAGGATTAGTCGTGACTCATGCCTTCTACGTCTACGCTTCCTATGGCTTTGCCGCCCTGGTGACGGTCGCCGTCACCGCTTGGACTTGGATCGACGGCCGCGCCCGCCGCAGGGAGCTTGCAGCCCTTGAGGCTGCCGGCATCCGCCGCCGTTCGGCGCGCCCCAAGGATAGTGTGGGGGATGGCGAATGAACGACACGCCGGAAAACACCGCAGCCAAGCCGCGCGGACTGAGCCGTTACGCATTGGCGCTGTTGCCGCTCGTCGTCTTCGGCGGCATTGCGGCCACGGCGGCAAAGATGCTCTACGACCAGGACTTCCACGGCAAGAACATCGCCGAAATTCCCTCCGCCCTGATCGGCACCAAGGCGCCGGCGCTCAACCTGCCGCCGCTCGACGGCGCCAACCTTCCGGCGCTGACCGACGCGGCAATCAAGGGCAAGCTGACCCTCGTCAACGTCTTCGCCTCATGGTGCCTCCCCTGCCGGGACGAACATCCGCTATTGAAGGAACTGGCAAAAGACGGACGCCTGAACGTCGTCGCCATCAATTACAAGGACCAGGGCGACAACGCCCTGCGTTTCCTCAGCGAGCTCGGCAACCCCTTTCAGGCGATCGGCGTCGATCCGAACGGCAAGGCAGCGATCGACTGGGGTGTCTACGGCATTCCGGAAAGCTATCTGGTTGGTCCCGACGGCACCATCCTCTACAAGCGCGTCGGACCTTTCGACGATATCAGCCTGAAGGAAGGGCTGTTTCCAGCGATGGAAAAGGCGCTCGGCAAGCCGGTTTCGTAGCGATTACTCCACAAAGACCCCTCCCCACAATGGGGAGGGACTAACTCGTGGCAGGGGACTTAACGGAAAAGAAGCGTTAAAGCCCACCCTGCCAGACCTTGATCGCCTCAACCGGCCAGATCAGCATCACGACGTTGAGCGTCAGGTTGTCGCGGATTATGTAGCCGGTGAAAATCTCGAAGAAGATGGCAATCGCCACCGTCAGCGCCACCGGCGCGCGCCGCGCGAAGAAGAAGCCGACGCACATGAAGACGGTGTCCATCGCCGAATTCAGGATGCTGTCGCCGTAATAGTCGAGCGCGATCGTCGCCGTGCGGTAGCGGTCGATGATGAGAGGGGAGTTTTCGAGCAGCTCCCAGCCGGATTCGATGACGAGCGCCAGCAGCAGCCTTGCCGCCAACGGCTTGCCGCGCAGGATGAGATGCGCGAGCCCGTAAAACAGGAAGCCGTGGATGATGTGCGACGGCGTGTACCAATCCGACAGATGCTGCGAGTTGCCGCTGGTATTGACCCCGCCCTCCCACAGCTTGACATAACCGCAGGCGCAGATCGGCACGCGGCCCATCATAAATTCGGCAGCGATCTGAATGACCAGGACCACAAGGCAGGCGACAAACCAGAAGTTCTGGTGTCTTACGCGAGATTCTACATCGACCGCGCTCACTTCTCGCCTTCCGTTTCCAGGTTGACGCTATGTTTCAGCACCAGCGGCATCTGCGCCAGCGTGAAGATGATGGTGATCGGCATCGTGCCCCAGACCTTGAAGGCGACCCAGGTACCGTCGGAAAAATTGCGCCAGACGACTTCGTTCAGCACCGCGAGGAAGAGAAAGAAGATGCCCCAGCGGATGGTGAGCTTGCGCCAGCCCTCGGCATCGAGCTGGAAGGCGGCGTTGAAGACATAGCCGAGCAGCGACTTGCCGAAGGCCAGCCCGCCGAGCAGCGCCACGCCGAAGAGCGCGTTGACGATGGTCGGCTTCATCTTGATGAAGGTCTCGTTCTGCAGCCAGATCGACAGCGAGCCGAAGATGACGACGACGATGCCGGATACAAAAGGCATGATCGGCAGATGGCCGAGCACGATCTTCGAAACGATCAGCGAGATGATCGTCGCCGCCATGAAGAGCCCGGTCGCGACGAACAGCGGTCCGCCCAATTCGGAAAGAGCGGGAAACGTCTCCACCAGCCACTGGCCGCGCAGATTGGCGAAGAAGAAGATCATCAGCGGCCCGAGTTCCAGCGCCAGTTTCAGCAGCGGGTGATGCCGGTCGGCAGCAGACGGGGTGATATCGCTTTCGGTGCTCATGCGTTCTTCAAACCTGTTTTCCTGGAAACCTGTTTCCGGCCCTGCCCTGCAGGCTTTCGGCGGCATATCTGTGGCATCATTGCCCAAGTCCGGCAATGGCATGGGCAAAATCCTCGGCCTCGAACGGCTCCAGATCCTCGACGCCCTCGCCGACGCCGATGAAATAGACCGGCAGTTTGTGCTTGGCGGAGATGGCAACAAGAATGCCGCCGCGCGCCGTGCCGTCGAGCTTGGTCATGATCAGCCCGTTGACGCCGGCGACGTTGCGGAAGATCTCGACCTGGCTGAGCGCGTTCTGCCCCGTCGTGGCATCGAGCGTCTGCAGCACGGTATGCGGCGCATCGGGATCGAGTTTGCCGAGCACGCGGACGATCTTCTCGAGCTCGGCCATCAGCTCTGCCTTGTTCTGCAGGCGGCCGGCGGTATCGACGATCAGCACGTCGCATTTTTTTGCCTTCGCCTGCTCGAAGGCGTCATAGGCGAGGCCTGCGGCATCGGCGCCGAGTTTGGTGCCGATGAATTCGGATTTCGTCCGGTCGGCCCAGATTTTCAGCTGCTCGATCGCCGCCGCACGGAAAGTATCGCCGGCAGCCAGCATCACCTTCAGCCCGGCGCCGGAAAGCTTCGCCGCAAGCTTGCCGATCGTCGTCGTCTTGCCGGTGCCGTTGACGCCGACGACGAGGATGACATGCGGCTTATGCGAAAGGTCGAGCTGCAACGGCTTGGCGACCGGCTTCAGCACCTTGGCGATTTCCGACGCCATGATCCGGCTGACATCCTCGCCGGTGACATCCTTGCCATAGCGCTCGGAAGCGAGCGTATCGGTGACGCGCATGGCGGTCTCGACGCCGAGATCGGCCTGGATCAGCAGGTCTTCGAGATCCTGCAGCGTCTCGTCATCGAGCTTGCGCTTGGTGAAAAGCGCGGTGATCTGGCTGGTCAGCTGCGAGGACGTGCGCGCAAGGCCGTTGCGCAGGCGCTGGAACCAGCTGAGTTTCGGTTGCGGGGCAATGGGCCCCGGTTCGACGACCTTCGGGCCTGTTGCGAAGCCTTTGGGGAGGATGGGAGAGCCGGTCTCCGGTTCTGCCGGGGGGCTACCCCCCTCTGCCCTGCCGGGCATCTCCCCCACAAGTGGGGAGATTGGCTGGAAGGGCGAATCCAGCCCTGCATCATCCTCAGCCGGAATCTCTTCCGGCTCAGTGGGAATCTCTTCCGGAAGCTTTTCGACGATCTCTTCGAGGTCAGCCGGCTGTTCTAGCGCTCCGGTCTCCACAGGATCTCCCGCCTCGTGAGGGAGATGTCTCAGAGGGACAGAAGCGGGTATTTCCGCAACGGTTTCGGCGACCGCCTGGATTTCAGTCTCCGCCTCCGCTGCTGCCTCGGCTTCCAGCAATGAAAGCGGTACGACACCCATATCGAGGAGTTGGTCTGCAGCTGGCAGGATTGAGGGTTCGACATCATCGTCTGCAAACGGTGCTTCGACCCCGGCCTCGCCGATATCGGCAGCCGGTCCGCCGGCCGTGTCCATTTCTTCCGGAAGAACAGGATCATCCGCGATTGGCAGATCTTCGTCGCGCGAACGCGGCTCCAGCTCCCTTTCCACGGCCGCAGGCACAGGTTCTTCAGCCGGCTTGCCGAAGGTGAAGACCTTTTTGATGAAACTGAGCGCCATGAGGATTCCGTGAAAGTCAGGCCGCGGCTGCGGCCGTCAATTGCATGTCGAGATGCTTGCCATTGTGGCCGGTGATCGTGACCGGCACAAGTTCGCCGGGACGAAGGCCGGGGGCTGCGACCAGCGTGAAGTTCTCCGTGTGCGCCAGGCCGTTGTTTTCAACAAGCAGCCATTGCCGGGTTCCGATCATCTGATCGAGATGGGATTGATGCAGCCTATGTCCAGCGGCGCGCAGTCTTGCGGCGCGATCCTTGACCAGCGACCGGTCGAGCTGCGGCATGCGGGCGGCCGGCGTGCCGGGACGCGGGCTGTAGGGGAAGACGTGCAGATGGGCGATGTTGGCTTCTTCCGCCAGCCGCACGGCATTGTCGAACATCTCTTCGGTTTCCGTGGGAAAGCCGGCAATCATATCGGCGCCGAAGCTCATCTCGGGACGGAGGCGGCGCGCATCCTCGATGAAACGCAGCGCCTCGGCGCGTAAATGCCGGCGCTTCATGCGCTTCAGGATCATGTCGTCGCCATGCTGCAGCGAAAGATGCAGATGCGGCATGAAACGTTGCTCGTCGGCGATAAGATCCATCAGGTGGGCATCGGCCTCGATGCTGTCGATCGAGGAAAGCCGCAAGCGGCGGATATCGGGGATCTGCTTCAGAAGGGTCTTGGCCAAAAGCCCGAGCGTCGGGGTGCCCGGCAGATCGCTGCCATAGCTGGTGGCATCGACGCCGGTCAGCACGATTTCGCGATAACCGCCGTCGGCGAGCTTGCGGGCTTGGTCGACGACGGCTCCCATCGGCACGGAGCGGGAATTGCCGCGGCCATAGGGAATGATGCAAAAGGTGCAGCGGTGATCGCAGCCGTTCTGTACCTGGATGAAGGCGCGCACATGGCCGTCGATATGTCTGACCATCTGCGGCGCCGTCGCCTTGACGCTCATAATGTCGTTGACCCGGAGCTTCTCTTCGGCCGAAACACCGAAATCCGGCAGGCTACGATAGGAGGCGCTGGTCAGCTTCTCCTCGTTGCCGAGCACAGCATCGACCTCCGCCATTTCGGCAAAGGTCTGTTTTTCCGTCTGCGCGGCGCAGCCGGTGACGATGATGCGGGCATGCGGATTGTCGCGCCGCGCCCGGCGGATCGCCTGGCGGGCCTGGCGCACGGCCTCGCCGGTCACCGCACAGGTGTTGACCAGGATGGCATTGTTGAGCCCGGCCTTTTCAGCCTGCGCCTTCATCACTTCGGATTCATATGTGTTGAGGCGGCAGCCGAAGGTAATGACCTCGACGCCGCTCACTGCGCCTCCGCCTCTCGGGTACCATCGCGCGACCAGAGACCGGTCGAAGGATCGACCCTGCCGGACCATTCCCATTCGGCCGGACCGGTCATGATGACATGATCGTCGCGCTCGCGCCATTCGATGGAAAGCATGGCCGGCGGCTTGGCGCTTGCCACATTGATCGTCACCTTGCGGCCGGTGCGGCCGGTGCGCGCAGCACTGACGGCAGCAGAACAGGCAGCCGAGCCGCAGGCAAGCGTCAGTCCCGCGCCGCGCTCCCAGGTACGCGTCGTCACCGATGTCGGCGACGTCACTTGCGCCAGCGTGATATTGGCGCGCTCGGGAAACATCGGATGGTTTTCGAGCAACGGTCCGAAGCGGGCGAGATCATAGGACATCACGTCCCTGTCCACCCAGAAGATCGCATGCGGATTGCCCATCGACATTGCCGAAGGCGAATGCAGCACCGGCTTGTCGATCGGGCCGATCTGCAACTCGATGCGGCTGGTGTCGTGGAATTCTTCCGCCAGCGGGATCCTGTCCCAATCGAAGACCGGCCGGCCCATATCGACCGAGATCGTCCCGTCCTCGTGCTCGACGGCGTTGAGGATGCCGGCGACCGTCTGGAAGGTAAAGACCTTCCTGCCGGTCTC
This sequence comes from Rhizobium changzhiense, assembly GCF_013087625.1. Classification (NCBI taxonomy): domain Bacteria; kingdom Pseudomonadati; phylum Pseudomonadota; class Alphaproteobacteria; order Hyphomicrobiales; family Rhizobiaceae; genus Rhizobium; species Rhizobium changzhiense. The sequence continues at coordinate 281,815 of NZ_JABFCQ010000005.1, read as the reverse complement.
TGCGGCAAGCGCCTGCACGACGCAACGTGTGCCGTTGCCGCAGGCCTGCGCCTTCGAGCCATCGGAATTCAGGATATCGATGAAGGCATCGGTACCTTCGGCCTTCGGATCATGAATCGCCATGATCTGATCGAACTCAGTCTGCGGATCGGCATTGAGCACCACCGCCGCCGCCGGCGTCACCTTGTCCGGTCGGCCGCGCATATCGACGACCAGGATCTTGTTGCCAAGCCCGTTCATCCTCGCGAATTCGACCGTTGCGCTCATAGGTATCATTCCGTCTGTCTTTCCGGTGTATATGGCGGAAATGCGAAGGAATTACCAGTGGGTGAGTGCCGGGCAGGCGTTGCGGCCCGCTCACTCCTTCAAGCAGCAGTTAGGCTTTTACCGCTGTGCACCGTCAGGATCGAAGGACGCAGCATGGGCTTCGACAATAGCTGCGGTGATGACCTTTCTCAGCTCGTAGACCAGCGAGCGGGACCGTTTGCGATCCAGATCCTGTGCCGCCTTTGCAAGATTCAAGCCTTCATTCAGAACAATATGATGGGCCCGCGCCAGCGCCCAGCTCTCAATATCAGCATTTAGCATTCGATATCTCCGCCGATTCATTCGGCATCAAGGATATTCACGAATCATTTTACAGGACGCACTTAAGTAGAAAGTAGAATCATAAGCAGAATAATTTGCAACTGGCGTTGACAGCGAATTCAGCCGCCCGAGTGGCAATATTTATGGGCAAAACCTGAAACACTGGCGGATTGCCGAAGCCAATACATCGCTTTGTTTAAGTATGTACTTTCGCTGCAACCACTGGATGAGACGCTAGCGCCCTCTCGTCACACAGCTTTTGAGAAGTCGGGCATGCGGTCATTTGTCCGCATTGCCTTGACTTTCGCGCGGCTTTCCTGTTTATCGCGCCCAATCCGCGACGAGCCACACGACTCCGAGCCGCCGACCGGGACCTGAGATCCCGGAGGTCAACACCCGACAGCGCGATGCGCCCTCGGGTGCTTTTTGGCTTTGCGTCTTGTTTTCGTCAAGGAAAAGCACGACGTTTCCGGGCATATCCCAACCCGCCCGAAACGTATCAAGGAAGAGCCGATGTTTGAAAACCTCCAGGACCGTCTTGGATCCATTCTGAATGGACTGACAGGCCGTGGCGCGCTTTCGGAAGCCGATGTTTCCGCAGCGCTGCGCGAGGTTCGCCGTGCTTTGCTGGAGGCCGACGTCGCGCTCGACGTCGTGCGTTCCTTCACCGACCGCGTGCGGGAAAAGGCCGTCGGCGCCGAGATCCTGAAGTCGATCAAGCCCGGCCAGATGGTCGTCAAGATCGTGCATGACGAACTGATCGAGATGCTGGGCGGCGAAGGCGTCGGCATCGACCTGCATGCGGCCGCCCCCGTCGTCGTCATGATGGTCGGCCTGCAGGGCTCCGGCAAGACGACGACATCGGCCAAGATTGCCCATCGCCTGTCGACGCGCGAGAAGAAGAAGGTGCTGATGGCATCGCTCGACACGCGCCGTCCGGCAGCCCAGGAGCAGCTTCGCCAGCTCGGCGCGCAGGCCAATATCGACACGCTGCCGATCATATCGGGCCAGTCGCCGACGGATATCGCCGCCCGCGCCGTGCAGGCGGCCAAGCTTGGCGGCCATGACGTCGTCATCCTCGATACCGCCGGCCGCACGCATATCGACGAGCCCTTGATGGTCGAGATGGCCGACATCAAGAAGCGGTCGAACCCGCATGAAATCCTGCTGGTCGCCGATAGCCTCACCGGCCAGGACGCCGTCAACCTCGCCCGCAGTTTCGACGAACGCGTCGGCATCACCGGTCTGGTGCTGACCCGCATGGATGGCGATGGCCGCGGTGGTGCCGCCCTTTCGATGCGCGCCGTCACCGGCAAGCCGATCAAGCTGATCGGCGTCGGCGAGAAGATGAGCGAGCTGGAGGAATTCCATCCTCGCCGCATCGCCGACCGCATCCTCGGCATGGGCGACATCGTCTCGCTCGTCGAGCGCGCGGCTGAGAACATCGACGCCGAGAAGGCGGCGGCCATGGCCGCCAAGATGGCCAAGGGCAAGTTCGATCTCGATGACCTGGCCGACCAGCTGCGCCAGATGCAGAAGATGGGCGGCATGGGCGGCATCATGGGCATGATGCCCGGCATGGCCGGCATGAAGGACAAGATGGCCGCAGCCGGCCTCGACGACAAGCTTTTCGGCCGCCAGATCGCCATCATCCAGTCGATGACCAGGGCCGAGCGCGCCAATCCCGACCTGCTCAAGCATTCGCGCAAGAAGCGCATCGCCGCCGGCTCCGGCACCGATGCCGCCGCCATCAACAAGCTTCTGAAGATGCATCGGCAGATGGCCGACATGATGAAGATGATGGGCGGCAAGGGCAAAGGCGGCATGATGAAGCAGATGATGGGCGGCCTTGCCGGCAAGATGGGGCTGGGGGGCCTCGGCGGCATGGGCGGCATGCCCGATCTCTCGAATATTGACCCGAAGCAGCTCGAAGCGCTGCAGAAGCAGGCGGAAGCCGCGGGTCTCGGAAAACCGGGTGGGGGTATGCCCGGTCTAGGCGGAGGCTTGCCGGGCGGATTGCCCGGTCTTGGCGGCGCAAAGCTGCCGGGCCTTGGTGGTGGTTTCCCGGGCCTGCCCGGATTGCCCAAGAAGAAGTGAAAGGATCGCCTGCCCCATGATTGATCCAGACGTCAAAGCCCAGCTTTCGAGCTACCGCCAGTCGATCGACAATATCGACGCGGCGCTCGTCCACATTCTGGCTGAACGCTTCCGCTGCACCAAAGAGGTCGGCGTGCTGAAGGCCAAGTACAAGTTGCCGCCGGCCGATCCGGCGCGCGAGGAATACCAGATCGCCCGTCTTCGTCAGCTTGCCGAAGATGCGCATCTGGACCCGGATTTCGCCGAGAAGTTCCTGAACTTCGTCATCAAGGAAGTCATCCGGCATCATGAGCAGATCGCTGCTGATCACGCTGAACAAAGCGCTGCAGCCCGATAACCGTACCGCTTAACGAAGCGGTCAAGAAAAGCCCAAGGAGTAAACAACATGGCACTGAAAATTCGTCTCGCCCGCGGTGGTTCCAAGAAGCGTCCGTACTACCACGTCGTTCTCGCCGATGCGCGCAGCCCGCGTGACGGCCGCTTCCTCGAAAACCTCGGTTCCTGGAACCCGATGCTTGCCAAGGACGATGAGAAGCGCGTTCAGCTGAACGCCGAGCGCATCAAGCACTGGATCGAACACGGCGCCCAGCCGACCGACCGCGTTCTGCGCTTCCTCGATGAGGCCGGCGTTGCCAAGCGCGAAGTCAAGAACAACCCGGTCAAGGCAAAGCCTGGCAAGCGCGCCCAGGAACGCGCCGCCGAAAAGGCTCAGAAGGTTGCCGACGCCGCAGCTGCTGCTGCCGACGCCGCGGAATAATCGCGACTTTCCCTTCGAGCGGGCGGCATGGCGACATGCCGCCCGTTTTCGTTTCCAATCGCCCGCACTTCGTTTATGAGAAACCTGTCTTTCGGCTTCACATGAAGGAACCCATGACAAAGCTTGAAAACCCCGTTCTGATGGCGACGATCGGTGGCGCACAAGGCCTCCGGGGCGAGGTGCGCGCCAAGGCCTATACAGCCGATCCGAGCGCCCTTGGCGACTACGGCCATCTGCACAGCATGGACGGCCGCAGCTTCGAAGTCCTCGAAATCCGCGAGATGAAGAATGTCGTCGTCGTCCGTTTCCGCGGCGTCAATGACCGCAATGCCGCCGAGGCCCTGAACGGGCTTGAACTCTATATCGAGCGGGACAACCTGCCGGACGAGGAGCTGGAGGACGACGAGTTCTACTATGCCGATCTCGAAGGGCTCGAGGCGCGCGACGACAAGGGCGTCAGCTATGGCACGGTCACCGGCGTCTTCGATTTCGGCGCCGGCGACCTGCTGGAACTCAAAGGTCCGGGCAAACGCCCGGTGCTGATCCCCTTCTCCGAAGCCTCGGTGCTGGAGATCGACCTCGAGGCCGGCACGCTGCTGATCGATCCGCTGGCGGCGGGTCTGGCCGACGATCCGGAAGAACTTTCGAAATTCACTCCCGACAAGCCGAAAAAGAAGAAGTGACGCCATGGCTTTCCGGGCGAGCGTGCTCACACTTTATCCGGAAATGTTTCCGGGGCATCTGGGCTTCTCGCTCGCCGGCAGGGCGCTGGAGCGGGGGCAGTGGTCGCTGGACACGGTACAGATCCGCGACTTCGCCACCGACAGACATCGCACCGTCGACGACACCCCGGCTGGCGGCGGCGCCGGCATGGTGCTGAAGGCCGATATTCTCGCCCGCGCAATCGACAGCGCTTCAGAAAACGATACCCGCCCGCGGCTGCTGATGAGCCCGCGCGGCCGGCCGCTGACGCAGGAGCGTGTGCGCGAGCTCGCGGCCGGCGACGGCGTCATCATCGTCTGCGGCCGCTTCGAGGGCGTCGACCAGCGGGTGATCGAGGCGCGCGGACTGCAAGAGGTCTCGATCGGCGACTACGTGCTGTCCGGCGGCGAGCCGGCGGCGCTGATCGTCCTCGATGCGATAATCCGCATCCTGCCTGGCGTCATGGGCAACGATCTTTCCGGTCTGCACGAAAGCTTCGAAGGCGGACTGCTGGAACATCCGCATTATACTCGGCCGCAGGAGTGGGAAGGCCGGGAAATCCCCGCGATCCTAACCTCGGGCAACCACGGCGCCATCGACAAATGGCGGCATCAGGAAGCGGTGCGGCTGACGCGGGAGCGGCGGCCGGATCTGCTGGAAAAGGCTGGCGCAGCGCCCGGAAAATCGGGATCGAATTTCGGAAAGCACGATGCGTAGATTCAAAACGTTACAGCGTCCTTTCCGCGTCTGAAAACACGCGCGGCGCTGTAAAGTGAGAAAAACGGCTGATTTCGCAGCCCTTTTCACAAAAATGCCGTCCAAGGGATGACAAGCCCTGGCCTTTCGTGTATTGGCGCACGCGGAAATGGGGTTTATCCCCGTCTGCCAGCAAACAAAGAATGGCGAATCCGCTCCCGCCCTTGACGGGCAAAGTCCTGAGGCCAGTTCCGAAGGATCAGTGTTGAGCGCTCTGGCTGTTTCAGAAGAACCAAAGGTTAAGACGATGAACATCATTCAGCAGCTTGAGGCCGAACAGGCCGCCAAGATCGAAGCCAAGCGCACGCTTCCCGAATTTTCCCCGGGCGACACCGTCCGCGTCAACGTGAAGGTCACGGAAGGCACCCGTACCCGCGTTCAGGCCTATGAAGGCGTCTGCATCGCCCGCTCCGGCGGCGGCCTGCAGGAAAACTTCACGGTCCGCAAGATCTCCTACGGCGAAGGCGTCGAGCGCGTATTCCCGGTCTACTCGCCGATGATCGAAAGCGTCGACGTCGTTCGTCGCGGTAAGGTCCGCCGCGCCAAGCTCTATTACCTGCGCGACCGCCGCGGCAAGTCTGCCCGTATCGTTGAAGACACCGGCGTCCGCGCCCGCAAGCTTAACGACGCCGAGCGCGCCGCCATTGCCGAGGAAAAGGCACGCATCGAAGCTGAAAAGGTCGCAGCCGCTCAGGCGCTCGCCGCCGAGAAGGCAGCAGCAGAAGCTGCGGAAGCCAAAGCCGCTGCTGAAAAGGCCGCCGCAGAAGCAGCCGCCGCTGCAGCGGAACCGGCAGCAGAATAAGAACTGCGCTACGCAAATTTCTTTGCTTGGAAAGGCGGCCTTCAGGTCGCCTTTTCTATTTTTTGCTCGGGCACGCAGCGGGCGGCCTTGCCTTCGGCAGGCCTTCCGTGACAGTTTTTGCCGTTCAATTTTGGGGAACCGTTCAATGTTGTTTCGCCGTACCGTTCTTGCGAGCTTCGCCGCCCTTGGTCTTCTACCCCTCGCCGCATCGGCCGCCGAGCTGCCCGATCTCGGCGGCAGGAGCGTCGTCGTCGTCACCGAGAATGCCTATCCGCCGCTGCAATTCGTCGATCCGAAATCCGGCAAGGCGATCGGCTGGGAATATGATGCGATGAACGAGATCGCCAAGCGGCTGAATTTCAAGGTCGAATACCAGAACACCAGCTGGGACGCGATGATCCAGGCCGTGTCCGATGGCCAGTACAACATCGGCATGACCGGCATCACCATCAAGGAAGACCGCAAGCAGAAGGTGGACTTCTCCGATCCCTATATGCGCTCGCAGCAGTTCATGCTGGTGCGCGGCGACGAGAAGCGCTTCACCGATGCCAAGTCCTTCGGCGAATTCAAGGATGGCCTGGTCGGCGCGCAGCCCGGCACCACGCCCTTCTACACCGCCGTCTATGAAGTGCTTGATGGCAACGAGCAGAACCCGCGCATCAAGCTCTTCGAAACCTTCGGCGCCACCGTCCAGGCCCTGAAGGCCGGCGATGTCGACGTCGTGCTGACCGACGGCACCGCCGGCAAGGGCTATGTCGATGCCTCGAACGGCGCCCTCAAGCTGATCGGCGAACCGCTCGGCACCGAAGATTTCGGCTTCATCTTCCCGAAGGGCTCCGAGCTCGTCGCCCCGGTCAATGCCGCCATCGCCGCGCTCAAGGCCGACGGCACGCTGGATGGGCTGAACAAGAAGTGGTTCCTCGACTACAAGATGGGCGAATGACGCCGAGCTGCTGCTGATGGCCTTGCGACCATCTCCCGACAGATACGTCAAGGATGACTATCCCTGGTGGCTGGTCGCGCTTGTCGCGATCGGCATCATCCTTGCCGCCGTCATCGTTGCCAACGATATCTACGCCCAGGTCTTCCGCACCGTCGTCAACGGTGTCGGCATCACCGTCTTCGTCACGCTGGTCGCCTTCGTGCTCGCCACCGTGCTCGGCCTCGGCATCTGCCTGCTCGGCATGGCCGACAGCCAGGTGTTGCGGCAGATTGCGCGATTCTACATCGAGATCATCCGCGGCATCCCGATCCTCGTGCTGCTGTTCTACGTCGCCTTCGTCGGCGCGCCGGCTCTGGTTGCAGGCTATAATTTCCTGATTTCACCGCTGGTGACATCAGGCGTGGCCGAGCCCATCCTGGTGCGCGATCTCTCGCTGATGTGGCGAGCGATCATCGCGCTGACGGTCGGCTATTCCTCCTTCATCGCCGAAATCTTCCGGGCCGGTTTCCAGTCGGTCGATCTGGGCCAGATCGAGGCGGCCAAGGCGCTTGGCCTGTCGCGCTACCGGCGCTTTCGTTCCGTCGTCTTCCCGCAGGCGATCCGGGTGATCTTCCCGCCGCTCTCCAACGATTTCGTCTCGATGGTGAAGGACAGCTCGCTCGTCTCGGTGCTCGGCGTCGCCGACATCACCCAGATGGGCAAGGTCTATGCCGCCGGTTCCTTCCGCTTCTTCGAGACCTATTCGATCGTCACCTATATCTATCTGATCCTGACGATCGGCCTGTCGCTGGCGCTGCGGCGGACGGAGAAATGGATGAAGTCGCGGTAAGCAATCAATACCCGCCGCGCCGCTGAGAGGCCGCAGAGCGTCTGCTGATGATTCAAATTGAAGCCGCCGCGAAAAATCGCTATATGCAGGGCCATGGAATCCAAGTTCAGATGCATTGGCGCGCATATTTTCGTGCTGCAGGACCATTATCGCCTGCCGGCGCGGTTTTTTGCGTGCGTGTCCGGTGCGCTCAACAGCCGACTTCGTTGATCGAATGACGGCCGCGGAGCCTGATCCGCATTCTCGATTTTCCAAAAGCTTTAGAAAAACGGACTTACGCCATGAGCGCACCGCGTACCCTCTACGACAAGATCTGGGACGATCATCTGGTCGACGAACAGGCAGACGGCACCTGTCTTCTCTACATCGACCGCCATCTGGTCCACGAAGTCACCTCGCCGCAGGCGTTCGAAGGCCTGCGCATGACCGGCCGCAAGGTTCGCGCGCCGGAAAAGACGCTCGCCGTCGTCGACCATAACGTTCCGACCTCGCCCGACCGCCATCTCGGCATCAAGAACGAGGAAAGCCGCATCCAGGTGGAAGCGCTGGCGACCAATGCCGCCGAATTCGGCGTCGAATATTATTCGGCAAGCGACAAGCGCCAGGGCATCGTCCACATCGTCGGTCCGGAACAGGGCTTCACCCTGCCCGGCATGACCATCGTCTGCGGCGACAGCCACACCTCGACGCATGGCGCCTTCGGCGCGCTGGCACACGGCATCGGCACCTCCGAGGTCGAGCATGTGCTGGCGACCCAGACGCTGATCCAGAAGAAGGCGAAGAACATGCTGGTGCGGGTCGACGGCGTGCTTCCGCCGCACGTCACCGCCAAGGACATCATCCTTGCCATCATCGGCGAGATCGGCACGGCCGGCGGCACCGGCCACGTCATCGAATTTGCCGGCGAAGCGATCCGCGCGCTGTCGATGGAAGGCCGCATGACCATCTGCAACATGACGATCGAAGGCGGCGCCCGCGCCGGCCTGATCGCCCCGGACGAAAAGACCTTCGAATATATCAAGGGCAAGCCGCGCGCGCCGAAGGGCGAGGCGCTGGAACAGGCGATCGCCTATTGGAAGACCCTGCAGACCGACGAAGGCGCTCATTACGACCGCGTCGTCGTGCTCGACGCCGCCAGCCTGCCGCCGATCGTTTCCTGGGGCTCCTCGCCCGAGGATGTCATCTCCGTCCAGGGCATCGTTCCGAACCCGGACGACATTCCGGACGAAACCAAGCGCACCTCCAAGTGGCGCGCGCTCGACTATATGGGTCTGAAGCCGGGCACGAAGATGACCGACATCACGCTCGACCGCGTCTTCATCGGCTCCTGCACCAACGGCCGCATCGAGGATCTGCGCGAAGTCGCCAAGGTCGTCGAAGGCAAGACGGTTGCCCCAACCGTCGACGCGATGATCGTGCCGGGCTCCGGCCTCGTCAAGGAACAGGCGGAAGCCGAAGGCCTCGACAAGATCTTCAAGGCCGCCGGTTTCGACTGGCGCGAGCCGGGCTGCTCCATGTGCCTTGCCATGAACGACGACCGCCTGAAGCCGGGCGAACGCTGCGCTTCGACCTCGAACCGCAACTTCGAAGGCCGTCAGGGCTTCAAGGGCCGCACGCACCTCGTCTCGCCGGCAATGGCAGCCGCAGCCGCGATCGCCGGGCACTTCGTCGATATCCGCGAGTGGAACTGATCCGTCAAAACGGATGATAATCAAAAGCCCACCGATGCCCCTGCGCATCGGTGGGCTTTCACGTTTTATGCCGCCCCGCCTCAATCGCTTTTGCGACGGCCACCAGATGCGGTCTTTTGCGGGACGACCATTGACTTGCCGATAGTCGAGACGACGATCAGAAGGTCGCCGTGTGCGGATCCGGCCCCATGCGGGCACCGGCGCTGTCGAGTTTAGCGATCGCGGCCATATCGTCGGCATCAAGCTTGAAGTCGAACACCTGGAAATTCTGCTCGATACGCGACGGCGTTACCGATTTCGGGATGACGACGAGGCCGGTGTCGATGTGCCAGCGAATGATGACCTGGGCCGGCGTCTTCTGATGCTTCTTGGCGATCTCGCCGATCACCGCGTTCGAGATGAACTTGCCCTGGCCGAGCGGGCTCCAGGATTCGGTGGCGATATTCAGCTTCTGATGAGCCTCCTGCGCCGCTTTCTGCTGGAAATCGGGATGCAGCTCGATCTGGTTGATGACGGGAACAACGCCGGTTTCACCGATGATACGCTCGAGATGTTCAGGGTAGAAATTCGACACGCCGATCGAGCGGGCGCGGCCCTCTTCGCGGATGCGCACGAAAGCCTTCCAGGTCTCGGTATAAAGGCCGCGATGCGGCGATGGCCAGTGAATGAGATAGAGGTCGACATATTCGGAACCGAGCTTCTTCAGGCTGCCGTCGAAGGCGCGCAGCGTATTGTCATAGCCCTGATCGGTATTCCTGAGCTTGGTGGTGACGAAGATATCCTTGCGGTCGAGGCCGGAAGAGCGGATGCCTTCACCGACGCCCTCTTCGTTGTCGTAACCGGAAGCGGTATCGATGTGACGATAGCCGGCGGCGATCGCCGTGCGCACGGTGGGAGCGGCAATATCTTGCGGCGTCTGCCAGACGCCAAGGCCGACTTGTGGAATGGAATGTCCGTCATGGAAAGTGATGATGGGTTGAGCGGTCACAATATATCTCCGGGAGTTTGAAGAATTGGACGAGGCATGAGTTGCGCCCCTATGGGGCGTCCCTGAACGCATTTCAGCCCGAGCGTTCGGTCACCGAAAACATATAGGCGGCCGCATCCGGAAGACAATCAGACGACGCGGACAATCGTTCCCTTTCGAAGGTGGGGCAGCAGGCGGCGCATGTCGCGCAGGCTTACCGCCACGCAACCCGCCGTCGGCTCGTAGCCTGGCCGGATGAGATGAAAGAAGATCGCCGAGCCGCGATTGCGCGCACGCGAGGAAATGTTCCAGTCCATCACCAGGCAGATATCGTAGAGCCCGTCGCTGCGCCACATCTCCTCGTGACTTGCGCTGAACGGCGCGCGCACGAGGCGGTTGTAGCTGGCATTGCCAGACTGATCGCACCAGAGCATGTCGGGGCGGATGCGGCGGATGGAAAGGGAAGTGACGAGCCGGCCGTTCCGCTCGCCGCGCCGGAAGCCGGATATCAACCTCATCGAGGCGATCGGCGTGGCGCCGTCGCCCTCGCGTTTCATCACGGTGCGGCCGGAGCGGCCGATCGCAGCAGGCACGGTGATGGCGCCAAGCTGGACGATCGCCCGGCTCTTGCGCCCCGGCGCAGGACGCACCATGATCGTCGACGGCGTCATACCTCGCCTCTGCCTTGCTTTTTCCATTTTTCTCGCATGTCGTGCCTTGTCTGGGGCTTCGATTGAAATCATATCGAAACCGACCCGGCAACAGCCCGCTGCCCGATCCTTGCCAAACCAGGAATTTGGCGTAGGACTAGGGGACTTAACATGAGGACGCAAACGGCATGACCGCACGCACCATTCTTCTGGTGGATGACGACGATGACCTTCGACAGACGCTGACGGAGCAATTGTCGCTGTATGAGGAATTCACGGTTCTGCAGGAAGCTAACGCCGGCAAAGGTGTCGCGACCGCCCGCTCGATGCCGATCGACCTGCTGATCATGGATGTCGGCCTGCCCGATATGGACGGCCGCGAGGCAGTGAAGCTGCTGCGCAAGGGCGGTTTCAAGGCGCCGATCATCATGCTGACCGGCCACGATACCGATTCGGACACGATCCTCGGTCTCGAAGCCGGCGCCAACGATTATGTCACCAAGCCTTTCCGGTTCGCCGTGCTGCTCGCGCGCATCCGCGTGCAACTGCGCCAGCATGAGCAGAGCGAGGACGCGACCTTCACCGTCGGCCCCTACCTCTTCAAGCCGAGCCAGAAGCTCCTGACCACCGATAACGGCCAGAAGATCCGGCTGACGGAAAAGGAAGCGGCGATCATCCGCTATCTCTACCGCGCCGAACAAAAGGTCGTCACCCGCGACATACTGCTCGAAGAGGTCTGGGGCTATAATTCCGGCGTGACGACGCATACGCTGGAAACCCACGTCTACCGCCTGCGCCAGAAGATCGAGCGCGACCCCTCCAACGCCGAAATCCTCGTCACGGAAAACGGCGGCTACAAGATCATACCCTAGAGCATTTCCGTTTTTCCCTGAATAACGGAAGTGCTCTATCTCTTTGTTTTCACGCAATTCCCGGCAAAAGCGTTTCACGCTTTGCCTGGCAAAACCGCCAGGCACTTTGCTGGAATTGCTCTAAGGCGAAAAGCCCGCATGGCGCTGACCGACGACATTCACATGCTCGCGCAGCTTCCTCTGTTCAAGGACATGAACGAGGATCAGCTGCGGTTGATCGCCTTCGGCGCCGACCGGCGCATGATTGCCGCTGGCCAGATGCTGTTTCGCCAGGGCTCGCCCGCCGAGAGCGCCTATGTCATCCTCAGCGGCAGCCTGGAGCTGAGCGCGACGAGCAGCGACGGCATGCAGAGGACAGGGGGGATCGCCGGTCCGGGAACCCTGGTTTCCGAGCTGGCGCTGGTGACGTTGGTGGAGCGCAAGTTCACCGCGGTAGCACGCGAGGATACCAGCATCATCCGCATCACCCGCGCCCTCTTCCACCGGCTGATCGAGGAATATCCGGACGCAGCCCGGCTGATCGAGAACCGGATCCGCGACAATCTTGCCGAACTCGCGGCAAAGGCCGCAAGCCAGTTCTACCGCTTCAACTGATCCCGGTTAGAGCAGTTCTGCGCTTTAGGAAAGCTGAACCGCATCGTTTTAGAAATCAAAATGCGCCGTGACCGGTACGTGGTCGGAGGGCCGGTCCCAGCCGCGCGCCTCCTTCAGGATTTCTATCCGCTTGAGATGCGGCCCGAGATCTGACGACGACCAGATATGGTCGAGACGGCGGCCGCGGTCGGCGGCCTCCCAGTCCTTGGCGCGGTAGCTCCACCAGGTATAGAGTTTCTCGTTTTCAGGCACATGCTGGCGCATCAGATCGAGCCAGGCGCCGCGCTTCATCACCTCGAGCAGCCCCTCGGTTTCGACAGGCGTATGGCTGACGATCTTCAGAAGCTGCTTGTGCGACCAGACGTCATGCTCCAGCGGCGCGATGTTGAGGTCGCCGACGAGGATGGCCGAGGTGTTGGCCTCGCCATTGGCTTTCAGCAGCTTCATCTCCTCGATGAAATCGAGCTTGTGGCCGAATTTCGGGTTGATCGTGCGATCCGGCTCGTCACCGCCGGCTGGGACGTAGAAATTATGCAGCCGAACGCGGCGATTGCCGTGCTCGAAGATCGCCGAGATATGGCGCGCATCGCCGACGCCGCAATAATCCTGCCGGTGATCCTCGGTCAACGGAATGCGCGAGGCGATCGCCACGCCGTGATAGCCCTTCTGGCCATGGATGATGATGTGATTGTAGCCCATCGCCCTGAGTGGTGCCGCCGGAAACAGCTCGTTCGTCACCTTGGTTTCCTGCAGGCAGAGGATATCGGGCCTGTGCTTGAGAACGAGTTGCTCGACGATCGGCATGCGCAGCCGCACCGAATTGATATTCCAGGTGGTGATCGAAAAACCCATGCCCAAACCCTTTCACGCTTTCATGAAAGGGCTTTAAAACAAAGGCAGACGCGAGGGAACCGGCCATGAGCATGATGCCGAAAAGTGTGAGCGCTTTTCGGACGACATCATGCTCAAATCTTTGATAGAGATCCGGATGTTTTCAAGCCAAGCCGGCCTGAAAACATCCGGATCTTGTAAAAGGAGCAGCCGATCAACCGAAAAGCCCTCAGTTGCGCGACTGAGGCGTGCCTGGAATGGTCTCATAGGGCACGCGGAAGACGCGATCGTCGAACTGCATGCCGGTTTTGACATTGAAGATCATCACCGAGGTGTCCTTGCCCTGATTGTCGGTGATCGTCCACTGACGCAGGTCGTAGGTCTTCGGGTCGAACATCATGGTAATGGTCGAGTTTCCGAACACCGTATTGTTGCCGAGTGCGATCGTCGTCAGGTCAGACTCTTCCTTCACGCCCTTCACCATGCCGGCCGACAGATCGATACGCTGCGCCAGAAGCAGGCTGAGCGGGGTCTTGGAGAGCGGATAGAGATCCCAGGTCTTCAGCTTCATATTGCCGATGGCGACGTTCTTGCCGTCGGCGATCACTCGCATCGGCGACGGATCGTCATAGTTGAAGCGCAGCTTGCCGGGGCGCTGGATGAAGAACTTGCCGCCGGTCTGCTCGCCGCGCGGGCCGAACTGCACGAATTCGCCCTGCATCGTCGTGACGCCGGAAAAATGATCGGCGATCGCCTGCGCGGTGCCGGAGGCGGGAGCTGCCGCCTGCGCGTAAGCACCGAGGGGAATGGCGCTCGCTATCGCCGCGACGGCAAAGGCGCCGAGAAGGTGGCGGCGCGTTACCGTCAGGCCGGAGAGGAAGGTATCGGAGTGACTCATCTAAATCTCCTTTATGCGATCTGCATGCTGCCGAAAGGCGGCGTCTTCAAGGCGTTGCGATCGGCCTGCGAGAGGTAACGGCTTCGATGCTATCAGGTTTCCGCAAAAGCGGCTGCATCGGAAATATATGCCTGTAATGTCAACGGTCGAGGATGTCGCCTTCGGTCGGAACGAGAATCTCGCGTTTGCCGGCATGGTTGGCCGGTCCGATGATGCCCTCCTTCTCCATACGCTCGACGAGCGAGGCCGCACGGTTATAGCCGATGCCGAGCCGGCGCTGGACGTAGGAGGTCGACGCCTTGCCGTCGCGCAGCACGATGGCGACCGCCTGGTCGTAGGGATCTTCCGATTCGGAAAGATTGGACGTGCCGGCCGGACCGCCGCCACCACCGCCGTAGTCGCCATCTTCGTCGTCATCGGCGGTGATCGCGTCGAGATATTGCGGCGAGCCCTGGGTCTTCAGGTAGGAGACGATCTCTTCCACCTCGACATCCGAAACGAACGGACCGTGCACGCGCTGGATACGCCCGCCACCCGCCATGTAGAGCATGTCGCCCATGCCGAGCAGTTGTTCGGCGCCCTGTTCGCCGAGAATGGTACGGCTGTCGATCTTCGAGGTCACCTGGAAGGAAATGCGGGTCGGGAAGTTCGCCTTGATCGTGCCGGTGATGACGTCGACGGAGGGACGCTGTGTCGCCATGATCACGTGAATACCGGCGGCACGCGCCATCTGCGCCAGACGCTGGACGGCGCCTTCGATATCCTTGCCGGCGACCATCATCAGGTCGGCCATCTCGTCGATGATCACGACGATATAGGGCATCGGCCGCAGATCGAATTCTTCGGTCTCGTACATCGCCTCGCCGGTATGGCGGTCGAAGCCGGTCTGCACCGTGCGCGAGATCGCCTCGCCCTTCGACAGCGCCTGCTCGACGCGGGTGTTGAAGCCGTCGATGTTGCGCACGCCGATCTTCGACATCTTCTTGTAGCGCTCTTCCATCTCGCGCACGGTCCATTTAAGCGCGACGACGGCCTTCTTCGGATCGGTGACGACAGGCGAAAGCAAATGCGGGATGCCGTCATAGACGGAGAGTTCGAGCATCTTCGGGTCGATCATGATCAGCCGGCACTGCTCCGGCGTCATGCGGTAGAGCAGCGACAGGATCATCGTGTTGATGGCGACCGATTTGCCCGAGCCAGTGGTGCCGGCGACGAGCAGGTGCGGCATCTTGGCAAGATCGGCGATGACGGCTTCGCCACCGATCGTCTTGCCGAGCGCCATGGCGAGCTTCGCCTTGCTGCCTTCGAAATCCCGCGAGGCGATGAGTTCACGTAGATAGACGGTCTCGCGCGTCTGATTCGGCAATTCGATGCCGATCGCGTTGCGGCCGGGCACGACGGCGACGCGGGCGGCAATGGCGCTCATCGAGCGGGCAATATCGTCGGCAAGGCCGATGACGCGCGACGACTTGATACCGGGGGCCGGCTCCAATTCGTAAAGCGTGACGACAGGGCCGGGGCGGACATGGATGATCTCGCCCTTGACGCCGAAATCTTCGAGCACGCCTTCGAGCATGCGGGCATTCTGTTCCAGCGCATCGGCCGAAAGCGTGGAGTCGCGCACGACATTCTTCGGTTCGGCGAGCAGATGCATCGAGGGAAGCTGGAAGCCTTCGGGACGGATGAACGAGCCCTGCGCCTCCCGCTCGATGCGGGCGCTGGGCTTCGGACGCGCGACCACGGGGACGACGCGCGGTTCCGGCTTGCCGGCCGCCTTTGCCGGCGCGCGGATCATCCAGTCGTCGTCATCGTCGTCGGGCAGGATATCGGCCGGGCGCGGCGGCATGTCGTTATCGAAGGGCAGGTCGTCGTCATTATCGTCATCGTCATCGATGGAAAACGATGGCGCGGAGACGATGCGCCGCGGCGAAGCCGTCCTTGCCCCCATCGATGGCTCCATCGAGGGCTCCATGCGCTCGCCTCGGACGGTCGGCGCCTTGGCGCGGACGGGTTCGTTCAGTGTGCCGAACTCGTCATCGTTGAAATCATAAGGTGATTCGTAATCGCCCTGGCGCCGCTTGCGCGGCCCCATGCCGAAGAGCCGACGCAGCCGGCCCTGGCCCATGTACCAGGCATGCGTCACGGCACCGCTGAGAGCGACCCAGCGGGACTCGTCTTCCTCCTCGTCCTCGTCTCCGACGACGCGGGCCTTGCTACGCGTATCGACGTAGTCTTCCTCGATCTCCTCGTCGGCGTCGCTGCGGCCGACGAGCCCCGATGCAAAGAGCATCAGCCAGGCGGTCGGCGCGGCGAAGATGCAGCCGACGACCATGGCGAAGGTGCCCGTCGGATAGGCGCCGACGAAGAGTGCGGGAAAACGCAGGATCATGTCGCCGATGACACCGCCGATGCCGTTCGGGATCGGCCAGGTGAGCGGCGGCGGAAAGCAGCCAAGGACGGCGCAAGAGAGCACCGAACCGCCGAACCAGGCGCCGGTACGGGCAGGAATACGGCTGAAGCGGCGGCCCGAGATCAGCGTCAGCGCCCAGGCGACGATCGGCAACATCGAAACGACGCTGGCAAGGCCGAGGAACTGCATGACGATATCGGCAAAGGCAGCGCCGCTATAGCCGAGAATATTCGTCGGCAGGTTGGCGGTCGCATAGGAATAGCTCGGATCCGCAACATTCCATGTCGCCAGTGCCGCGACGCAGAACGCCAGCAGCAGAAAGATCGCAAAGCCGATGAGCGCCTGGATCTGCCGCAGCATGAATGCCGAGAAGGAGAACCGATCCGGACGGCCATCCATCGCCGGCGACGTGCTTCTTGCCATGTGTCTAACCCGTCCAATGCCTGAGGACACGCGAATCGCTGAAGCTTCGGTGCCAAAATGCGTCCGCTCTACCTAATCAGAGCCGGGTTAAAGCGATGTTAACCATGCATGCCTGGACGTGCATTCCGAACCGAGAAATGAAAAAAGCCCGAACCTTGAAAGGTCCGGGCCAAATGCGGTCTATGGTTAAATAGGCCGCGACGGGCTGTGAAGCGGCGCCCTTCTGCCGGGCGCCGCAAACCCTGTGATCAGGAAGAGTGGTAGGCGGCTTCGCCGTGGGTCGAAAGGTCGAGACCTTCGCGTTCGGCTTCGACGGTGACACGCAGGCCGATGATGACGTCGACGATCTTGTAGAGGAGCGCCGAGCCGATGCCGGACCACAGCAGCGTCGTCAGCACGCCCTTGGCCTGGTTCCAGACCTGGGTTGCCGTGCCAGCATAGGAGGCTGCGAAGTCGGCTGTGGAATAGTCGACGATGCCTGCACCACCGAGTGCCGGGTTGACGAGGATACCGGTGCCGAGAGCGCCGATGATGCCGCCAATGCAATGGACACCGAAGACATCGAGGCTGTCGTCGTAGTTGAACTTGTTCTTCACGACGTCGACGAAGAAGTAGCAGACCGGCGAAACGATGAGGCCGAGAACGATCGCGCCCATCGGGCCGGCAAAGCCTGCCGCCGGAGTGATGGCAACGAGACCGGCGACCGCACCGGAAGCGCCACCCAGCATGGAAGCCTTGCCGCGGGTCAGGCTTTCGACGATGCACCAGGACACAGCGGCAGCAGCCGTTGCGACAAAGGTGTTGATAAAGGCAAGCGAGGCATAGGCGTTGGCTTCGAGGTTGGAGCCGGCGTTGAAGCCGAACCAGCCGACCCAGAGCAGCGAGGCGCCGACCATGGTCAGCGTCATCGAGTGCGGAGCCATGATTTCCTTCTTATAGCCCGTGCGCTTGCCGAGCATGATGGCGCCGACGAGGCCCGCGATACCGGCATTGATGTGAACGACCGTGCCGCCGGCAAAGTCGATTGCGCCGTAGGAGAAGATCAGGCCGGCCGGCGAGGTGTAGGAGCTCGGACCGCCCCAGAACCAGACCATGTGTGCCATCGGGAAGTAGATGAAAGTCACCCAGAGCACGACGAAGAGCATGACGGCCGAGAACTTGATGCGTTCGGCGAATGCGCCGACGATAAGGCCGGGCGTGATGCAGGCGAAGGTCATCTGGAACACGATGAAGGTGTATTCCGGAATGGCGACGCCCTTCGAGAAGGTTTCGACGAGCGACGAGGTGTTGACGCCGGCGAGGAAGGCCTTGGAGAAGCCTCCGACGAAGCTGTTCAGCGAACCGCCGTCGGTGAAGGCGAGCGAATAGCCATAGGTCACCCAGATCAGCGCCACGACGGCCGTGATCATGAAGACCTGCATCAGCACCGAGAGCATGTTCTTGGCACGGACGAGACCGCCGTAGAAAAGCGCAAGGCCGGGGATGGTCATCAGAAGGACGAGCGCCGAGGAGACGAGCATCCAGGTATTGTCACCCTTGTCCATGGTGAGAGCAGGAGCAGCAGCGGCAGTGGCGGCTGGTGCAGCCTCCTGCGCGAAAGCGACGGCCGGCGCCAAAAGGGCGGCCGAAGCTGCGCAAAGACGCGCAAAGGTGGAAGAAAACTTCGAAATTGACATTGGAAAAAGCTCCTTGATCTGCCGTTCTTACAGCGCTTCTGAATCGGTTTCGCCCGTACGGATGCGCACGGCATGGTCGATCGAATAGACGAAGATCTTGCCGTCACCGATCTGACCGGTCTTGGCCGCTGCCGCGATGGCTTCGACCGCCCTGTCGACGAGTTCCGATGCAACCGCGATTTCGATCTTGAGCTTCGGCAGGAAGCTGACTGCATATTCGGTGCCGCGATAGATTTCGGTGTGCCCTTTCTGGCGCCCGTAACCCTTCACCTCGGTTACGGTCAGCCCCTGAATACCGATCGCCGTAAGGGCTTCGCGGACCTCATCGAGCTTGAACGGCTTGATAATGGCCATCACAATTTTCATCTGGTTTCCCATCCTTCGTTATCCTCGGCGCGGAGCCGACTCTCCTTGCCGCTGACGTTCCTGAACAGCGACCGGCCAATACACATTCAAGGGGCGTGCCAGATTCGAGGCAGTTCGTAAGTTATTGAAAAGTAAGGGTTATAATAAATAGTGCCAATAAACAGGCAAATGATCGGCCAATAAGCGCACAAATAACGCGCAAATTTATAAAGTTGCACACTTTTTATTCATTTGCCTTTTTCCGAATCAGGCCTTCCTGCGCGACCGATGCGATCAAGCTACCCGATCGTGTAAACAAGCACCCCCGGGTTAATCCTCTGGCGCCTGAAGCCGACGGACTGTCCTGCGTATAAAGCAGCCAGTCGTCGAGTTTGCAGGGTCTGTGGAACCACATGGAGTGATCGAGGCTCGCCACCTGCAGGCTCTGGTCGAAAATGGACGTTCCGTGCGCATAGAGCGACGTATCGAGCAGCGTCATGTCCGAAAGATAGGCAAGCACCGCCGCCTGATAGAGCCGGTCGTCGGGAACCGGCCCGGTGGCGCGCACCCAGACGTCCTGTTTGGGATCGAGCTTCCTGTCGGAAAAATAATGCGTCAACGAGACGGGACGGATCTCGATCGGCCGCTCGCGCTGCCAGTATTTTCGGATCGCTTCCGGGGCGTGCGCGAGATACTGTTCCTTGATCTGCTGTTCGCCGAGCAGCGCCTCCGGCATCTCGACTTCGGGCATCGCGATCTGGTGCTCGAAACCCGGCTCCTCTACCTGGAAGGAGGCCGACAGCGCGAAGATCGCCTTGCCGTGCTGGATGGCGACGACACGCCGCGTGTTGAAGCTCGATCCGTCGCGGATGCGCTCTGCCTGATAGATGATCGGCACCGTGGGATCACCGGGGCGCATGAAATAAGCATGCAGCGAATGGACGAAACGCTCGCCCTCGATGGTGCGCTGCGCCGCCATCAGCGCCTGGCCGATCACCTGGCCGCCGAAGACCCGCTGCCAGCCGACCTTGGGGCTGCGGCCGCGGAAGATATCGACCTCGATCGGCTCGAGGTCGAGCGTCGAAAGCAGCGTCTCCATCGCCGAAGGCCCTGATGTCTCGCCCGTCATTTCTATGTCTCCCAGCGGTAGGAAGTGAAGTTGCGATGATCTATATAGAGCACATCTGAGGCACAAGGTACGGGAGCGGCGCGATGCTGGACATGCTGGTTGTGGGCGGGGGTTACGTCGGCCTTTCCGCCGCTGTCGCGGTCAAACAGGCCGCCCCGCATCTGAATGTCGCCGTCGTCGAGGCGGCTCCCGAACATGTCTGGAAAAACGATACGCGCGCTTCCGCCATCATCGCGGCGGCGGCAAAGATGCTCGAGGTCTTCGGCATCTGGAACGAGATCGAGCCGGAAGCCCAGCCGATCACCAAAATGATCGTCACCGATTCCAAGACCTCCGATCCGGTGCGTCCGGTTTTTCTGACCTTCGATGGAGAAGTGGCCGACGGCCGGCCTTTCGCCCATATGATCCCGAATGTCGCGATGGTCGCGGCACTCCGCGGCGCCTGCGACCGGCTCGGCATCGACATCCGCCACGGGCTCGGCGCCACGGAGCTGAAGACCCATGACACCCATGTCACCGTCACGCTTTCGGACGGCAGCGCGCTGGAAACCCGGCTGCTGGTTGCCTGCGACGGCGTGCGCTCGACGCTGCGCGATCTCGCCGGCATCAAGACCGTCACCTGGGACTACGGCCAGTCCGGCATCGTTGCGACGGTCGAACACGAGCGGCCGCATGACGGCTGCGCCGAGGAACATTTTCTGCCGGCCGGTCCCTTCGCCATCCTGCCGCTGAAGAATAACCGCTCCTCGCTCGTCTGGACGGAGCGCACGCATGATGCCGACCGGCTGGTCGCCGCCGACGACCTGATCTTCGAGGAAGAGCTCGAACGCCGCTTCGGCCACAAGCTTGGGAACCTGAAAGTGATCGGCGACAAGCGCGCCTTCCCGCTCGGCCTCACCCTCGCCCGCGCCTTCGTCGCGCCGCGTTTCGCGCTGGCCGGCGACGCCGCCCACGGCATCCACCCGATTTCGGGTCAGGGCCTCAATCTCGGCTTCAAGGATGTGGCGGCACTCGCCGAGACCGTGGTGGAGGCCGACCGCCTCGGCCTCGATATCGGCTCGATCAACATTCTCGAGCGCTACCAGACCTGGCGGCGCTTCGACACTTTCCGCATGGGAGTGACGACGGACGTGTTGAACCGGCTCTTCTCCAACGACGCGACGCCGATCCGCATCGCCCGCGACGTCGGCCTCGGCATCGTCGACCGGCTGCCGCGTCTCAAATCCTTCTTCATCGGCCAGGCGGCCGGAACGACGGCAAAGGACAATCCGCGCCTGCTTGCCGGAGAGACGATTTAACCTTTACGCAATTCCCGGCAACAGCGCTTCCTGGAATTGCTTCAATCGTCGAGACGGCGAGCTTCGGACACCAGCATGATCGGAATGCCGTCGCGGATCGGATAGGCAAGCCGCGCCTTTTCCGAGACAAGCTCATTCTGCTCGCGATCATAGGAAAGCCGGCCCTTGGAGAGCGGGCAGACCAGGAGATCGAGCAGCTTTGGATCGACGCGGCTGAGTTTTTCATCCATCGCTGAAGTCTACTGCAGAACCGTGTCGGAGTCACCGAAGACGCGCGCCAGCACGATTTCGGTAATCGCGATCAGCGTCTCGGCCCGCGTCTTCAGGTCGGGCGCCTCCAGCAGCGCCTGTTTTTCTGCCGGCCCGAAGGGCGACATCATCGCCAGCGAATTGACGAGCGTCAGATTGCTCGCCCGCTCGACGCTCTCCCAGTCGGCCTCCAGCTTGTTGGCATCGAGATAGGCCTTGAAGGCGGTGAGAAGCGCTGCGCGGTCGACCGCCTCCTCCTCGTTTGCGGCCGAGAGATCGGCGATGAACGGGGCGATACGGAAGATGCGGAAGGGATCGCTGGTCGATTTCTCCTCCAGCAGCCGGAAGCGGCAGACGCCGGTCAGCGATACGATATAGCGGCCGTCGCCAGTCTCGGCGAAGGAGGTGATGCGGCCGAGGCAACCGACAGCAGCAAGATTGGGCTCGCCGCCCTTGTCCTCATGTTCGCCGAGCGCCGGCTGCACCATGCCGATCAGCCGGTTTCCGGTCAGGGCCGCATCTAGCATCGCCAGATAGCGCGGCTCGAAAATGTTGAGGGGAAGCTGCCCGGCCGGCAGGAGAAGGGCGCCGGTCAGGGGGAAGACAGCGATCGCATCAGGCAGATCGCCCGGCTTCAGGTATCTGGCATTCCCGACTTGCATGTAACCGTCCCGCATTCTTGTAACGGGCTTGCCCGTCCTGACGAGAATGTGGTGCCCTCGTCCGAAAACGCAAGGGCCGATGCTCGAACTTACAGCGCCGCACGTCTTTTTAGACGCGCAAAACACGCTGTAACACTTTGAATCGGTGCATAATTTAATCCTTAAATCGATTCCGATTTAAGGAATTTGCAGTGGCGAATACCCCGAAAATCGGAATCGACTTTCGTCCATGGCGCGTCCTGTCGGACGCGCGGGCGCCCTACGAGAACAGCATCGCCGAAAGCTTGCGGCGCGCTGCAACCGTCGCCGGATCCTTGAAGCCCCAGACCTCGAAGAACTGCAGCAGCTGGCGGCGGGCGCCATCATCGTCGAAGGCGCGGTCCTTGCGCATGATCAGCAGCAGATGGTCGGCCGCCTCGTCGCGCCGGCCTTCGACATTGCGAATCTTGGCAAGCTTGATCCGTGCCTCATGATCGTCGGGATTGGCGGCCAGTTCGCGCTCGAGCGCAACGGGATCGCCGAGCTTGCGGGCCTCCTCGATCTGCTCGAGCTTCATCAGCACGGCCTGGATGCCGGCGTCTTTCGCCAGCTCTTCCGGCAATTCCGTCAGGATTTCGCGTGCCCGCTGATGCTGGTTGGCGGCGATCATGCATTCGGCCATGCCGGCAAGCGCCTTGGCATTTTCGGGATCGGCCTGCATGACGGCGCCGTAGAGCTGAGCGGCCTCGTTGATATTGCCGGCGGCAAGCAGTTCCGCCGCTTCCGCAAGCACCGCTTCGATTTCGGCCGCCTCGTCGGCGCCGGCCGGACCGGCGATCCGGTCGATGAACTGTTGGATCTGGCTTTCCGGCACCGCGCCCATGAAACCGTCGGCAGGACGGCCGTTGACGAAGGCGATGACAGCGGGGATCGACTGGATGCCGAGCTGGCCGGCGATCGAGGGATGATCGTCGATATTCATCTTGACCAGCCGAACGCGGCCCTTGGCTTCGTTGACTACCTTTTCCAAGACCGGCGTCAGCTGCTTGCACGGACCGCACCAGGGCGCCCAGAAATCAACCAGCACCGGCTGCTTGCGCGATTCCTCGATGACGTCCTTGGCGAAACTCGCGGTCGTCGTATCCGTGATATAGCTGCCGGCCGCAGCCGCGGGTTCCGGCGCAGCACTAAAGCTTGTCGTCGCCGTCATCTGATTTCCGAAGGAACCGTTATAGGGGTTGTCGCTGCCGCTCATAGGTATCTCCCGCCGCGCCGATCCTGCCGGCGTCTTTGCTAAAGCATGTCGCGCAAAACTGTGTGGCGGTTTTGCGATAAAGACATGCGCAAAACCAAAGACTAAAGCGCGGCAAGCGAATCTAAAAGATCGCGACGCGCTTTAACGCTAAAATCGTATGTCAGGACGTCACTTTCAAGACAAGCGGCTTATGTCCCGTCGCTTCCATGAAGCGGATAAGGTCGCTGCTCGCAATCGAGGTCGTCGCATCGTTGGATAGCGGGTGGCAATTGACGATCTCGTGCGCCATTAGATCGGCATCGAGCACGAAGGTGACATTCTCTGCACTATCGTTGATCGCGCCGAAGGCCGTCACCGAACCCGGAGCAACACCGAGATACTCCATCAGCTTTTCCGCCCTGCCGAAGGAGACCCGGCCGGACCCGCCGATCAAATTATGCACCTGCTTGAGATCGACTTCGGCATTTTCCTCCACGGTCAGCAGAAAATACCTGTCCTTCTTGTCCTTGATGAACAGGTTCTTGGTGTGGCCGCCGGGGATCTCGTCGCGCAGGGCGACCGATTCCGCCACGGTGAAGACCGGCGCATGATAGATCGTCTTATGGGCAATGCCGAGCCCATCGAGAAAGGCAAACAATTCTTCTCTTGTCTTCGGGGCATTTTCGGACATGGGACAATCCATTGGACGGGAAGGGAAAAAGCGAGGCGTCCTGATTAAGTCGGTCCACATCGTTTGGCAATCTTTGCGACCGACGCTTTGCCCCGCATTTGCGGCCTTTCCGCCTGGGCTCTGCGAACACCAGAATTTTTCTTCGCCTCTCCGTCATTTCCCTGTTGCATTTGAAAACCCGTTAGGCCATATAGCGCCGGTCGCCGCGAGGCGGCGCCCACGGTCCAACAACTACCCCGGACCGATGCGGATTGAGCGGGTGTAGCTCAGGGGTAGAGCACAACCTTGCCAAGGTTGGGGTCGAGGGTTCGAATCCCTTCGCCCGCTCCAGTTTCTCCCGACTTGTTCAGCTTGGATACATGGACGGCACGATGTCCGTCCCGCTAGTTCGGGCGCTCGTAGCTCGCACATGCTTGTCAAGGTGCGGCTTCCTGGTTGCGCGATTGCCGAAAATAACGGCGACATATTTACTGCTTGAAGCAGTGCTCGCGGTGCCATTGCAGAAAATGCGCATGCGGTCGCTCAAATGCTCTTCGGGGCGCAATCGCGCGACCGGTTTTGTTGATAAAACCCCGTACTGCATCGGGATCATTGACCTGTCGTGAAATCAGAATCTCCAGATTGTCGGTGAGCCCGATCAATCCTCGGTCAAACATCCAATGGGCCGTGCCGGATAGAGCAATCCCATTGCTGACGATATCGGGACCGTTCGCCTCGACCGGCCGAATATGCGCCGCATCGACTTCTGCCCGCCCTCCGCCATTGATCAACTTGAGCCCGGTAATTGCGCAGCGCTTATCATAGGCGCTCAAAACGACTTGGCGAAAAACGCGATCCCGCACAATTCGGGACGCTATATAGCTCACTCGGTCGCGGCTCTGTTCGAATTGGAAAGGCGCTTGCTCTTCCCCAAAACCTGGAGGCGATGCCCTCGCATCGACGCGTGGCAACAATGGTTCGCGATCATCGAGGCCCAGCGCAACGATGCGGCTGAAGTCGTCCGTCGAGATTGGACGAACCGCCGACTGCGCGCGGCCGGAAATCCGACCTTCCGCGTTTAGCACACCGCGCTCGACGACACCGTCGGCACCGCTGAAGGGAACTGGGGGGACGAAGTCGAGATAACTTCCAGGTTCGATCAGCGCTAGATACATGCCCGATGTGGTGGAATCTCGAACGACTTGCTGCACCTTCGCTACAGCAAAATAACCTCGAGTCTCGGAGACCTTTCGAGGCTCGTAGTAAATAATCCAGTCGCCGACGCATGCTTGGACACGATGGAGATACTGGCTGGGAAACTGATATTGCTCCGCCGGGCTGTCGTCATAGATCGAATCTGAGCGGCGGATGAAAACCCCTAATCCCATGATCGTCGTATAACATATCCGTTTTGGCTGCACAGGCACCACACCACCCACTCGCCTGCGCCCCCCAATCAAGCTCGTAATTATTTTGGTTGATTGGTTCGATTGTAAATTTATTGTCGGGGCAAAATGGACGCGTCTTTGAATAGGGAACCTTCATGTTCAGCTTATCGCAACGCGAGTTCCTTTGGGCGACACCGATCCGCACGCAGCGCGACGACGCCGGCGCTCAGGCCACGGTGCCGCCACCACCCATAACTTCCTGATTGCTCCCAACATCAACTGAGGTTTCCTATGCGCATCGCCGTCGGTGGCATTCATATCGAATGCAGCACATACAATCCCGTCCTGAACGAGGAGAAGGATTTTCGCGTCGTGCGCGGCGAGGCGCTGCTGAAAGCGCCGTATTTCGGCTTCCTCAAGGATTACGATGCCGAGTTCCTGCCGACGATCCATGCCCGGGCCATTGCCGGCGGTCCGGTTTCGCGCGCCACCTACGAAGCCTTCAAGGGTGAATTCCTCGAGCGGTTGAAGCCGATGCTGCCGCTCGACGGTCTCTACCTCGCCATGCACGGCGCCATGTATGTCGAGGGCATGGAGGATGCCGAAGGTGATTGGATCAGTGCGGCCCGGGCGCTGGTCGGCGAGGATTGTACGGTTTCGGCAAGCTACGACCTGCACGGCAACGTCACCCAGCGCATCATCGATGCGCTCGATATCTATTCCACCTATCGCACCGCGCCGCATATCGATGTCGAGGAGACGATGCGCCGCTCCGTCTCCATGCTTGTGAAGAGCCTCAAAACCGGCGAGCGGCCGGTCGTTCTCTGGGCGCCGATCCCCGTCGTGCTGCCCGGCGAGCGCACCAGCACCGTCGATGAGCCGGCAAAGAGCCTCTATGACCTGCTACCTGGGATCGATGCGATCGATGGCGTCTGGGATGCATCGCTGATGGTCGGCTATGTCTGGGCCGACGAGCCGCGCGCCACCGCCGCCGCCATCATGACCGGCACCGACCGCACTGTGCTGGAGCGCGAGGCCAAACGTCTCGCGAGGGCTTATTGGGATGTGCGCGAAGACTTCGTCTTCGGCTGCGAGACCGGCTCGCTCGAAGAATGCGTCGCGAGAGCAATCGCAAGCCCGACCGCCCCTGTGGTGCTTGCCGAATCCGGCGACAACCCGACCGGCGGCGGCGTCGGGGACCGGGCCGATGTGCTGGCCGAGCTGATCGCCAGGGATGCCACCGGCGTGGTCTTTGCTGGCATCGCCGACAAGGCGGCGACCGAGGCCTGTTGTGCTGCCGGCATCGGCGCGGAACTGGAGCTCAGCGTCGGCGCCTCGCTCGACACCAAGGGTAGCAAGCCGGTCATCGCCCGCTTCACCGTCAAGTTCCTGCATGAGACATCAGATCCCGCCGACCGCCAGGCGGTCGTTTCGACCGGCGGCATCGATCTGGTGCTTTCCGCCAAGCGCCGGCCCTATCACAATATCGCCGATTTCACCCGGCTCGGACTCGACCCGCACCAGGCGAAAATCATCGTCGTCAAATCGGGCTATCTCTCGCCGGAACTGGCGCCGCTCGCCAATCCGAATCTGATGGCGCTATCAACAGGCGTCGTCGATCAGTTTGTCGAGCGCCTGCCGCGGCTGCGCAAGCAGCATCCGACCTACCCCTTCGACAAGGATTTTGCCTTCGAGCCGCAAGTCTTTCTCTCCGCACGCTCGACGCCGGCCTGAGCTTCACCTGAACCAATTGCGTTTGTCTGGATGATTAGTGTCGATCGCGGCGCCACCCTGTCGCCGCGATCGACTGTTTTCCGTATCGCGACAATAGCGGGATTTGAGCAAAAAACGGGCAGATTTCGGTTTGCACAAAAAAGCGCTTGACGGTCGGCGCGATTTGGTTTGCACTGAACCAATAGAAAATTGGTACGGACCATTTAAGCGAATGCCGATGGATGAGACGCAGGGCAATTCCAATTATGCGCTGGAGAGGCTGAGGGCTCTGCTGCGGTCCGACACTCTCGACGCCGACGGCAAGCTGCCGACCGAGCGCACCCTTTCGGAAATGCTTGGCGTCGGCCGCCGTGCCGTCCGCCGCGCCCTGGAAGTGCTGGAGGCCGAGGGTCGCATCTGGCGCCGCCAGGGCTCCGGCACCTATGCCGGCCCGCGCCCCGACGGCTGGAGCGATCATGTCGGCTCGATCGTTGCCGGCACCGATCTCATGGAAGTCATGGAAGTGCGCCTGCGCATCGAGCCGCAGCTCGCCCAGCTTGCCGCCATGCGCGCCAAGGCCGCTGATATCGAGCGCATGTATGATCTGGTGAAGAAGATCTACGAAAGCACCGACGCCGACGGGCGCGAACTCTGGGACGGGGCGCTGCACCGCCAGATCGCCCAATGCGCCGGCAACGGTTTCTTCCTCACCATCTTCGACGTCATCAACCGGGTGCGCCAGGACGAGGCCTGGCAGACGATCCGCGAGCGCGCCCGCAGCGCCAGCCGGACGCGGCCCGTTACCTTTAACCAGCACACGGCGATCGTCGATGCGATCGCCGCGCATGACCCGGCCAGGGCCGGCGAGGCGATGCGCCAGCATCTGCTGACGCTGCAGGAAAGCCTCGTCCGCATCACCTCGCTCGATCACAGCGAAACGGAGGTCGACAAGACCCTCGCCTGAACTGGGAGGCGAACAGAGAAAAGAGACAGGCGGGCCATAACCGCCGGAATGGAAGCAAAAACCAAGCAAAAACAGAACAGAGGAGAATGGAATGAAGATCGCCAAATTGCTGACCGCCACCGTTGCCGGCGCGCTGTTTGCGCTTCCTGCCTTCGCCGTCGACCTGAAGATCGGCCTGCAGGACGATGCCGACGTGCTCGATCCCGCGCAGTCGCGCACCTTCGTCGGCCGCATCGTCTATACCGCCATGTGCGACAAGCTGGTCGACGTCTCACCGGATCTGAAGATCGTGCCGCAGCTTGCCACCGAATGGAGCTGGTCGGCCGACGGCAAAGAGCTCACCATGAAGCTGCGCCAGGGCGTCAAGTTCCACGACGAGACCCCCTTTAACGCCGAAGCGGTCGTCGCCACGATCGAGCGCAACATCACCCTGCCGGAATCACGCCGCAAGAGCGAGCTCAGCTCGGTCGCAAAGGTCGAGGCGACGAGCGAATACGAGGTCAAGTTCACCCTCAAGGCGCCTGACGTCACCCTTCTTGCCCAGCTTTCCGACCGCGCCGGCATGATCGTCTCGCCGAAGGCCGCCAAGGAACTCGGCGCCAAGTTCGGCGATCATCCGGTCTGCGCCGGCCCGTTCAAGTTTGTCGAGCGCGTCCAGCAGGATCGCATCGTGCTCGAAAAGTTCCAGGACTACTGGAACAAGGACAAGATCTTCATCGACAAGCTCACCTATCTGCCGATCCCGGATACGACGGTGCGCCTCGCCAACCTGCGGTCCGGCGATCTCGACATGATCGAGCGCCTGGCGGCGACCGACGCTGAAGCCGTGAAGGCGGATTCGAGTCTCGTCTATGCCGACGCCGTCGGCACCGGCTATATGGCGCTTTACACCAATATCAGCAATGGTGCGCGCGCCGACAATCCGTTCGGCAAGGACAAGCGCCTGCGCCAGGCCTTCTCGCTGGCGATCGACCGCGATGCCGTGAACCAGATCGTCTATGAGGGCACGGCGGTTGCCGGCAACCAGCCCTTCCCGCCGAGCAGCCCGTGGTTCGATAAGGATATTCCCGTCCCCGCCCGCGATCTCGACAAGGCCAAGGCGCTGATCAAGGAAGCCGGCTTCGACCGCGTGCCGATCGAGCTGCAGATCCCGAATAATCCCGTCGCCATGCAGATGATGCAGATCATCCAGTCGATGGTCGGCGAAGCCGGCTTCGACGTCAGCCTCAAATCGACGGAATTCGCCACGCTGCTGAACGAGCAGACGGCCGGCAACTATCAGCTCAGCCGTTCCGACTGGTCCGGCCGCGTCGATCCCGATGGCAACATCCATCAGTTCATCACCTGCAAGGGCGGTATCAACGACACGAAATACTGCAATCCCGAGGTGGACAAGCTGCTGAACGAAGCCCGTGCATCGACCGACGATGCCGTGCGCAAGCAGAAATACGATGCCGCCGCCGTCATCCTCAATGATGATCTGCCGATCATCTATCTCGGCCATCAGTCCTGGATCTGGGCGCTGCACAAGAACATCACCGGCTTCGTTCCCTCGCCGGATGGGATGATCCGTCTCGTCGGTGTCAAGAAGGCCGGCTGATTAGAGGCAAATCATGCGGCGGAAACCCTCCGCCGCATGATTCTAAAGCGCGTCGCAATCTTTCAGATTCGCTTCACGCGCTTTAGCTTTTTGTTTTACGCATGTCGTTATCGCCAAACCGCTGCACACTTTTGCGCGACATGCTTTAGTCGTGTCAGGATCGCCCATGTATACCTACATCGCCAAACGGCTCTTGGTCGCCATACCGACGCTTTTGATCATTTCGATCTTCGTCTTCTCGCTGCAGAAGCTGCTGCCCGGCGATCCGATCCTTGCCATGGCCGGCGAGGAACGCGACCCGCAGGTTCTCGAATTCCTGCGCGAGAAGTACCGGCTGAACGATCCCGTGCCCTATCAATATGTGCGTTGGCTGGGTGCCGCCCTTCAAGGCGACCTCGGCATCTCGCTGCGCACCAACCAGCCGGTTCTGCAGCTCATTGGCGAAAAGCTGCCGGTCACCATCCAGCTCGCCATCATGTCGATGATCTTCGCCTTTGCGATCGGCGTGCCGATGGGCATCCTGGCAGCCGTCAAGAAGAACACGATGATCGACTATCTCGCCAACATCATCGCGCTGACCGGCCTGTCGATCCCGAATTTCTGGCTCGGCATCATGCTGATCCTCCTGGTTTCGGTCAATCTCGGCTGGCTGCCGGCATCAGGCTACGAACCCTTCTTCAGTAACCCGCTGCGTTCTCTGGAAACCATGCTGATGCCCTCCTTCGTGCTCGGCAATGCGCTGGCGGCGACCCTGATGCGCCATACCCGCTCGGCAATGCTGAGCGTGCTGAGCGCCGATTACATCCGCACCGCCCGAGCCAAGGGACTGCCGGAAAGCACTGTCGTGCTCGAACACAGCTTCCGCAACGCAATGCTGCCGATCGTGACGCTGACCGCGCTGCTCTTCGGCGAACTGCTTGCCGGCGCCGTGCTGACCGAGCAGATCTTCACCATTCCGGGTTTTGGAAAGCTCATCGTCGACGCCGTCTTCAACCGCGACTACGCCGTCGTCCAGGGTGTGGTGATCTGCACCGCGATCGGCTTCATCCTGATGAACCTCTTGGCCGATATTCTCTATGTCCTGCTCAATCCGCGCATGAGGGCCGCCCTATGACCGCGATTGGGGAGACCGGCATTCCCTCTGCGATCGACCGCACGCCGAGCCGTGCCTGGCGCAAGCTGAAGGCCAACAAGGGCGCCCTCGTCGGCCTTGCGATCATCGCCTTCTTCGCGATCCTCGCCATTGCCGCGCCCCTTCTTCCGATTCCCGATCCGAACGCCACAAGCTGGTCGGCGATCCGCAAGGCGCCCTCCGCCGCCCATTGGCTCGGCACCGACGACATCGGCCGCGACATTCTTTCCCGGATGATCTGGGGGGCGCAGGCCTCGCTGATGGCCGGCGTCTTTTCGGTGGCGATCGCCGTTGTCATCGGCGTGCCCTTCGGCCTTATCTCCGGTTATTTCGGCGGCTGGATCGACATGGTGATCTCCCGCATCACCGAAGCCTTTCTGGCCATGCCTTTCCTCATCACCGCGATTGCGCTTGCAGCCTTTCTCGGCCCGAGCCTGACCAATGCGATGATTGCGATCGGCCTTTCGGCCATGCCCGTCTTCGTGCGGCTGACGCGCGGCCAGGTGCTTTCGGTCAAGACCGAAGAATATGTCGAGGGCGCCCGCTCGATCGGGCTCCGGTCATCGAGCATCATTACCCGCTACATCCTGCCGAATGTCTTCGCGCCGATCCTCGTGCAGGCAACGTTGACGATAGCAACGGCGATCATCGCCGAAGCGAGCCTCTCGTTCCTCGGCCTCGGACAGCAGCCGCCGGCGCCGAGCTGGGGCTCGATGCTGAACGTCGCCAAGAATTTCCTCTCCCAGGCGCCATGGATGGCGATGTGGCCGGGTGCCGCGATCTTCCTCGTCGTCATCGGTTTCAATCTCTTAGGCGACGGCCTGCGCGATGCGCTCGATCCGCGCGAAACATGATTTCTCGAAAGGACATTTGACATGACCGCATTCACGACCCGTCCCGAGATCCTCGGCACTTTCGGCGTCGTCACCTCCACGCACTGGATCGCCTCAGCCGTCGGCATGAGCATTCTTGAAAAAGGCGGTAACGCCTTCGATGCGGCAGTGGCGACGGGCTTCGTGCTACAGATCGTCGAGCCGCATCTTTGCGGTCCGGGCGGCGATCTGCCGGCGGTGATCTATTCGAAAAAGAAGGACAAGGTCGAGGTCATCTGCGCACAGGGACCCGCCCCCGCCGGAGCGACGATCGAACACTATACGGCGGAAGGCCTGAGCCTGATCCCCGGCGATGGACTGCTTGCGACCGTCATCCCCGGCTCCTTCGATGGCTGGATGCTGATGCTGCGCGATTATGGCTCGATGAGCGTGCGCGATGTGCTGGAACCGGCGATCTATTACGCCGAGCACGGCCACCCGATGCTGCCGCGCGTCTCCGCCACCATCAAAGGGCTCGCCGCCTTCTTCGAGAAGGAATGGCCGACCTCCTACGAGACTTGGCTGCCGGGCGGCAGCGCCCCCGAAGCGCATGCGAATTTCAGAAATCCGGTGCTTGCCGAGACCTGGAAGCGCGTCATCGCCGAGGCCGAGACGAAAAGCGGCCGGGAAGCGCAAGTGCAGGCAGCCCGCGACGCTTTCTATCGCGGCTTCGTCGCCGAGAAGATCGACGACTATCTGAAGACCGCCGAGGTGATGGATGCGAGCGGCAACCGCCACAAGGGCGTCCTGACCGCCAACGACATGGCAAACTGGTCGGCAACGATCGAGGAGCCGCTGACCTATGATTATCACGGCTGGACGATTGCAAAGATCGGTCCCTGGGGCCAGGGTCCGGTCTTCCTGCAGACCCTGTCGATCCTCAAAGGCTTCGATCTCGCCGCGATGGATCCCGCTGGC
Source organism: Rhizobium changzhiense (assembly GCF_013087625.1). Taxonomy (NCBI): domain Bacteria; kingdom Pseudomonadati; phylum Pseudomonadota; class Alphaproteobacteria; order Hyphomicrobiales; family Rhizobiaceae; genus Rhizobium; species Rhizobium changzhiense. Next base: position 249,176 of record NZ_JABFCQ010000005.1, on the reverse strand, counting down.
GCCGATTTCGTCCATACCGTCGTCGAGGTGATGAAGCTCGCCTTCGCCGACCGAGAAGTCTATTACGGCGATCCTGATTTCTCGGAGATCCCTGTCGCGCATCTGCTGTCGGAGGCCTATGCCGCCGAGCGCCGCAAGCTGGTCGGCGCAGACGCCTCCTTCGATCTTCGCCCCGGCATCGTGCCTGGCTTCGAAGCGCAGCATGATCTGACGATGACGATGCTCGGCGCGGATTCGAAGACGGGCGCCGTCTACGAGCCGACCATGGCGCATCTTTCCGAAAAACGCGGCGATACCGTGCATATCGATGTGATCGACCGCGACGGCAACATGGTCTCCGTCACCCCGTCCGGCGGCTGGCTGCAATCCTCGCCGACCGTGCCCGGCCTCGGCTTCTGCCTCAATTCCCGCGCCCAGATGTTTTGGCTGAAACCAGGCCTGCCGACGTCGCTTGCCCCCGGCAAACGGCCGCGCACGACGCTGACGCCTTCGCTCGGCCTTTATGAGGGCCGCCCGACGCTCGCCTTCGGCACACCCGGCGGCGACCAGCAGGAACAGTGGCAGCTCTCCTTCTTCCTGCGCTACGCCCACCACAAGCTGAACCTGCAGGCGGCAATCGACCAACCGCTGTTCCACACCTCGCATTTTCCGGGCTCCTTCTATCCGCGCACCCGCGAACCCGGCAGCCTGATGGCGGAAGCGAATTTCGGCCCCGATGTCCTCGATGCCCTGCGCCGCAAGGGCCACAAGCTGACGGTCGCCGATCCCTGGACGATCGGCCGGCTGACCGCCGCAAGACGCGATGCCGATGGACTGCTGCGCGCAGCGGCCACCCCGCGCCTGATGCAGGCCTATGCGATCGGGAGATAGTCATGACTTGGTCGATCGTCGCCCGTGATCCCTTGACCGGTCATCTCGGTATTGCCGTCGCGAGCCGCTTCTTCGCCGTCGGCGCTCTCGTGCCGTATATTCGCGGCGGCATCGGCGCCGTCGCCACGCAGGCCTTCGTCAGCCCGCTTTACGGCGTCGATGGCCTGTCGCTGCTTGCCGCCGACAAGGCGCCGGAGGAGATCATCGCCGAGCTGACCACGCGTGACGCCGGCCGCAATCAGCGGCAGCTGCACCTCCTCGATGCGAAGGGGCGCAACGCCGCCTTCACCGGCGGGGCATGCATCGACTGGGCGGGGCATCTGGTCGACGAAAACGTCTCGGTCGCCGGCAACATGCTCGTGGGTCCTGACGTCATCACTGAGACGCTTGCCACCTACAACAAGGCGATGGACAAGCCCTTGGCCGAACGCCTGCTGCTGGCGATGCAGGCAGGCGAAGATGCCGGCGGTGATAAGCGCGGCAGGCAGTCTGCCGCCCTCGTCATCCATCGCGACCAGGATTATCCCTGGCTGAGCCTCCGCGCCGACGATCATCCCGATCCACTCGACGAACTTGTCCGCCTCCATGCAGTGGCGGGTGAACGCTACCTGCATGTCGCCGAGACGATGGCGACGCGACAAAATCCGAACGGCATGACCGACAGGCGCGAGATCGATGAAAAGATCGCGGCGCTGGAAGCGGCCCGCATCGCTGAAGGCAGGCCTTCCGCCTCCTTCGCCACGCCTTTGAAGACGTGAACCAGATAAGACCAAGGGAACGACATGAGTGATGTTTCTTCAGCCTCCGCCTCTCCGGTTCTCTCCGTCCGGAACCTGACGACTTCCTTCCTCGTCGATGGCGACTGGAAGCCGGTGGTGCGCGACGTCTCCTTCGACGTCACACCTGGCGAGACCGTGGCGATCGTCGGCGAAAGCGGCTCGGGCAAGAGCGTCACCTCCCTTTCGATCATGCGGCTTCTCGCCAAGGGATCGAGCCGCATCGATGGCGCCATCACCTTGAACGGCAAGGATGTTCTCGCCCTTTCGGAAAAGGAGATGCGCCGGGTGCGCGGCAACGACGCCGCCATGATCTTCCAGGAGCCGATGACATCCCTCAACCCGATCTTCACCATCGGCCGCCAGATCTCCGAAGCGCTCACCTGCCACGGCGATATCGGCAAGGCCGAGGCGCGGGCCGAAACCGTGCGCCTGCTGGAAAAGGTCCGCATCCCCAACGCCGCCTCGCGCTTCGATGAATATCCCCACCAGTTTTCAGGCGGCATGCGCCAGCGCGTGATGATCGCCATGGCGCTCGCCAGCCGGCCGAAATTGCTGATCGCCGACGAACCGACAACGGCGCTCGATGTGACGATCCAGGGCCAGATCCTCGACCTGATCAAGATGCTGCAGGAAGAAGAGGGCATGTCCGTGCTCTTCATCACCCACGACATGGGCGTCGTCGCCGAAATCGCCGACCGCACCATCGTCATGTATCGCGGCGAAGCGGTGGAAACCGGCACGACCGACGCCATCTTCCATCGCGGCAGGCATCCCTATACCCGCGCTTTGCTCTCGGCCGTGCCGCGCCTCGGCTCGATGGCCGACCGGAAATGGCCGCTGCGTTTTCCGGTCGTCGATACCACGACCGGCGAACGCCGGGAGCCGATCGAGGTGGCCGATACCGTCGACCGCCGCCGGACGCCAATCCTCGAAGTCAAGAACCTCGTTACCCGTTTCGACATCCGCGGCGGGCTGCTCGGCCGCAAGACCGGCGCGATCCATGCGGTCGAAGATGTCTCTTTCGATCTCTTCCAGGGCGAGACGCTGTCGCTCGTCGGCGAATCCGGCTGCGGCAAGTCGACCACCGGCCGCTCCATCACCCGCCTCGTCCAGCCGAACGGCGGTAGCGTCAGCCTCGACGGCTATGACGTGCTGAGCCTTGACGCGGCTAGTCTCAGACGGATGCGCCGCAGCATCCAGATGATCTTTCAGGATCCCTTCGCCAGCCTCAACCCGCGCATGACCGTCGGCGCCGCCGTCGCCGAACCCATCACCGAACATGGCCTCGGCACCGGCGCCCAGGCCCGCGACAAGGCGGCCGATCTCCTCGAACGCGTCGGGCTGAAACCCGATATGATGAAACGGTATCCGCACGAATTCTCCGGCGGTCAGCGCCAGCGCATCTGCATCGCCCGGGCGCTCGCACTCGATCCGAAGGTGATCGTCGCCGACGAAAGCGTTTCGGCCCTCGATGTATCGATCAAGGCACAGGTCTGCAATCTGCTGATGGACCTGCAGCAAAGCCTCAACCTCGCTTTCCTATTCATTTCCCACGACATGGCGGTGGTCGAGCGCGTCAGTCATCGGGTCGCGGTGATGTATCTCGGCGAGATCGTTGAGATCGGCCCACGCGCAGAATTGTTCAGCAATCCGCAGCACGCCTACACGAAGAGGCTGATGGCAGCCGTGCCCGTGCCCGATCCCGCGCGGCGCGGCATCAAGCGCAACCTCGGGACCGACGAGCTCAAGAGCCCGGTTCGCCCGGTCGGCTACGTCGCGCCGCCTCGCCGATATCGGGAAGTGTCGGCAGGTCATCTGGTGCGGCTCGACGAAGCCGCCTGAACGTGAAAACGCACTCTCTGGAGCATCCGATAAACAAGTATTGCGGGAAAATAACCCGTGCCGGTGGCGCGCGGGCCGTCTTTTTTGCTGCACCGCTTATATGACTTCTGCTAGATATTATTTTACCGATAATTATTAACGACCGATTCCCCCCTTTTGTGTTCTCTTATCCTTGCGAATCAAAAAGGTTTGATTTGCCCGGGGACGGCCCCCATGTTGAAGCATGGGGCGATGCAACAGTTGGGTAGGAGCCTATGCTGCAACGGATTGAAGACATTGATGCAGCACTCGTCGACAGGCTGCAGCATTCGGCGTTCAAGTACTTCCTGAAATATACCAATCCCGAAAATGGCCTGGTGGCGGATACCTCGATCGGCGGCGTGCCGGCGAGTATCGCAGCCGTCGGCTTTGCGCTTTCCTCCTATCCTGTCGGTGTCGAGCGTTGCTGGATCAGCCGCGAGGAAGCAGCCGAGCGTACGGTCAATACGCTGCGTTTCTTCGCCGAGGCGCGTCAGGGCGAGGAACGCCACGCGACCGGCCATCGCGGTTTCTTCTATCATTTCCTGCACATGGATACCGGCCATCGCGCCTGGAACAGCGAGCTTTCGACCATCGACACGGCGCTGCTCGTCGCCGGCATTCTGACGGCCGCACAGTATTTCAATCGCGAAGACGACGAGACGGAGACGGAAATCCGTCAACTCGCGACCTTCATCTACGAGCGCGTCGACTGGCGCTGGGCGCTGAACAAGGGCGACACTATTGCCATGGGTTGGAAGCCCTCTTCCGGCTTCCTGCGCTGGCGCTATCACGGCTTCGACGAGGCGATCATCCTCTATACGCTGGCGCTCGCCTCGCCGACGCATCCCATTCCGCAATCGAGCTACGACGCCTTTACGTCAAGCTATTCCTGGATGTTGCATGGCGAGCAGTCCTATCTCTATGCCGGGCCGCTCTTCATCCACCTCTTCTCGCATGCCTGGATCGATTTCCGCACCATTCAGGACAAGCCGATGGCGGAGCGGAACTGGGATTATTTCCGCAATACGCAGGTGATGATCAACGTCCAGCGTGACTATGCCGAGCGCAATCCCGGCCAGTTCGTCGGCTACAACAGGAATATCTGGGGTTTCTCCGCCTGTGACGGCCCGCCCCCGACACGGCGCATGCGCGGCGGTCGCCAGCCGAAGGTTCTGGGTTACGCCGCCCGCGGCGCACCGCTCGGCCCCGATGACGGCACGATCGCACCCTGGGCGGCACTTGCCTGCCTGCCCTACGACCGGCTGGCGGCTCTCGACGGCACCAAGGCGCTTCTCACCACCTATCCGAACCTGCTCTTGGAAGGCGGCTTTCCCGGCGGCTTCAATCCGACCGTCAAGACCAAGCGGCCGGAAGGCTGGGTCGACGACCGCACCGTCGGCATCGACCAGGGTCTTGTCGTCATGACCATCGAGAACGACCGTTCGGATTTCATCTGGAAACTGATGCGGCAATCACCGGTCATCCGCCTCGGGCTCGAACGCGCCGGCTTTACCGGCGGCTGGCTCGAAGGCATCGAGCCGGAAGAAGTGGTGCGCAAGTTCGGCTGAGCAATTCCAGCAAAAGTGCGCAGCGGTTTTGCGTCCGGGATTGCGCAAAGCAAAGATAGAGCCCCGCGGGGCTCTAACTCAGCTCTCGAAGACATGCGCCTTGCCGGCGATATCGAGGCGAACGAGGTCGCCTCGCGCCGGAAGCGCGACGCTCGAGGTCTTGATCAGGATCGGCGGCAGCGCAACGCCGTCTAGCGAAACCGCAACGGTGCAGATCGCGCCGCCGAATTCCACCTCAACGACACGCCCGCCATAATCGCGATCGCTTTCATCGGCGACGACACGAATCTGCTCGGGCCGCAGCATGATCTCCGCCTTGCCCTGACGACTGCCTTCGACGGCAACACGGCCGAGGGCGCAGTCTGCCAAACCGTTGCGAATGATGGCGGGAAGCAGCACGGCATCGCCCAGAAACAGTGCCGTCTCGCGATCGCGCGGATGCAGATATAATGATTGCGGCGACCCAGCCTGGATCAGTCGCCCTTCTCTCAAAACCGCCACCTGATCGGCAAAGGTCAACGCCTCTTCCTGGTCATGAGTGACGAGGATGGTGGTGATGCCGGCTGCCTGCAGCACGCGCGCAACCGCCTTGCGCATATTTTCACGCAGGCCGGTATCGAGCGCCGAGAAAGGTTCGTCGAGCAGCATCAGCCGCGGCTTGCGGCCGAGCGCGCGGGCTAGCGCCACACGCTGCTGCTGGCCGCCGGAAAGCTGATGCGGGCGCCGGACCAGCATGCCGCGGTCGAGCTCGACCATGTCGAGCAACTCGAGCACGCGCTTCTCGCGATCCGCAGCCCCTCGTTCGAAGCCGAAGCCGATATTCTCGGCAACGCTTAAGTGCGGAAACAGGGCGCCGTCCTGCGAAACGATGCCGATGCCGCGCTTGTGCGCCGGTACCGTCGCCGGACCGTCTGCGAGCAGGTCGCCATCCAGCGTCACCCTGCCGACATCGGGTTGCTCGAAGCCCGCAATGATGCGCAGCAGCGTCGTCTTGCCCGAACCGGACGGGCCGACGACGGCGGTGCGGCTGCCCGCCACGACGTCGAGCGAAATATCCTTCAGCGCCTGGACCGGGCCATAACGCTTGCTGATGTTTTCGATCGTGAGCAGCGTCATTGGCCGGCGGTCCGTTTCGATTGGGTATAAAGCATCAGGGTGAGCGGCAGCGACAACACGACCATCATGAAGGCGTAAGGGGCGGCCGAGACATAATCGATCTCGCTGGTCAGCGACCAGAATTTCGTCGCCAACGTATCGACGCCGTTGGGCGACAGCATCAGTGTCGCCGTGAGTTCATTGGTGATGCCGAGTGCAGCCAGCGCGACGCTGGCGGCCGCTCCCGGTGCTGCAAGCCGCATGGTGATCTGCCGCACCGCCTGACCCGGGGTGCGGCCGAGACCCATCGCGGCGCGCTCCAGCTCCACCGGGGCCTGGGCGATGCTGGCGCGCAGCCCGACCATGGCGCGCGGCAGAAAAAGCATCACATAGGCGACGATGAGCGTTGCGAAGGTCTGGTAGAGCGGCAGCACGAGACGCACGGTGATCGTCACCAGCGCCAGCGCCACGACGACGCCCGGCAGCGAGCCGACATAATAATGGCAGGCTTCAAGCACACGCTGGAAGCGGCCGGGCGCCCGCACGGAAAGCCAGGCCATCGGTGCTGCGGCCATCGTCGCCAGCACGCCGCCGGCAACTGCGAGCACGATCGTCTGCAGGAAGGCGCTGCCGACTTCGATGCGCCAGATATCGGTGCCGCCGAGATAGAGCCAGCGGCCAAGCGTCACCAGCGGCACGCCGAGCGTCAGCGCCGCCAGGACGACGGGCAGCAACATGGCTGGCGCCACGAACCAGCCCAGCCGGCGGCGGTCCGCCGGACGTGGCGAGCCGGAGCCGACGCGGGCATAACGTTCATTGCCGCGCACCAGCACCTCGAACCCGAGCAGAAAAAGACAGCAGGCGACGAGCACGCCGCCGAGCATGTTGGAGGCCGGGCTGTTGTAGGAGGACTGGAACTGGTCGACGATCGCCGTCGCGAACGTGTCGAACCGGATCATGACGAACAGCCCGTATTCCGACAGCAGATGCAGCGCGATCAGCAGCGAACCGCCACAGATGGCGAGTCTGAGCTGCGGCAGCACGGCGCGGAAGAAGACCCGCCAGGGATTAAGGCCCAGCGAGGCCGCGGCATCCTCGATGGCCGGATCGAGACGCCGCAGCGCTGCGGCGACCGGCAGGTAGAGGAACGGATAATAGGCGATGACCGAGACGAAGACGCCACTCTGCAGGCCACGCATGCCGGGAACGAGGCTGACCCAGGCATAGCTGTGCACGAAGGCGGGCACGGCGAGCGGGGCGATCGCCAGCCAGGCCCAGAGCCGCGCAAAAGGAATGTCCGTCCGCTCCGTCAGCCAGGCAAGCGTCACGGCAAGCGCGATCGACAGCGGGATGGTGATCGATTCCAGCAGAACCGTGTTGACGAGAAGTTCACCGACGCGCGGCCGGAAGACCAGGGCCTTCACTGTTTCCCAGCCGACATCGTAGGTGACCCAGCCGATGAAGCCGAGCGGCACGAGACTGAAGATCGCGACGAGGGTTGCAAGCAGGATCACTGAAGCGTCCGGCATGCGTCCGCGCGGCAAAACCATTCGCGCGACCCTCGGCGCGACCGGCGCCTCGTTGCCGGATGCGAGCAATCTGTTGTCCTGCAGCAAGGCCGATGCCTTTACACGCTGAAAAAGGAAGGCAACCGCCTTTGAAAGGCGGTTGCCGGATGTCGTCATGCCCTAAGGTTTTCTTGAGCCAAAAGCAACAGTTTTGGCCGGAAGACGCCTGCGGCAGAAAGGTCAAAGCATGTCGCGCAAAACTGTGCCGCGGCTTTGCGACGACGACATGCGGAAAACCAAAGATCTAAAGTGTGGCGCGCCACGCTTTAGATCAGGCCGGCGGCCGTCATCAGTTCGACGACCTTCTTGCTGTCGAGGGTCGAAGCTTCGACCTTCGGCGCATTGAGATCGGCAAGCGGAGTGAGCTTGTCGTTGGAAGGCGCATCCTTGCCCACGGCATATTCATAGGAGGTGCCGTCCTTGAGAATCGCCTGGCCGGCCTTACCGGTGACGAACTTCAGGAAAGCCTGGGCTTCCTTCATGTGCTGTGTGGACTTCAGGACGCCGCCGCCCGAAACGCTGACGAAAGCGCCCGGATCCTGGTTCTTGAAGTAATGCATGCCGACATTCTTGCTGTTCTCGCCGGTTTTCGCCTGATCGCCGAACCAGTAGTAGTGATAGATGACCGCGCCCTCGACTTCGCCCGCATTGACGGCCTTCATGGCGACGCTGTTGCCCTTGTAGGGGGTGGCGTTGTCCTTGAGGCCCTTCAGCCATGCCTTGGTGGCATCTTCGCCCTTCAGCTGCAGCAGGGCTGCGACGATAGCCTGGAAGTCGGCGCCGGCAGGTGCCGCGCCCCAGCGGCCCTTCCAGACCGGATCCTGGAGGTCGAGCAACGACTTCGGCAGCTTGTCTTCGGTGAGCTTGGTCTTATCATAGGCGAAAACCGTGGTGCGGGCGGCAATGCCGGTCCACATGCCGTCAGCCGGGCGATACTGATCCGGAACCTGATCCAGCGTTTCCTTTTCGATGGGAGCGAAAAGGCCCGCGCCATCGACCAACGTCATTGCCGGCGAATTCTCGGTCAGAAAGACATCAGCCGGAGAGGCGTCGCCTTCCTGGATGATCTGGTTGGCGAATTGCATGTCGCTGCCCTGGCGCATGGTGACCTTGATGCCGGTCTCCTTGGTGAAGGCATCGATCCATTCGCGGCCGAGGCTTTCGTGCTGGGCATTGTAAACGACGAGACCTTCATCCTGCGCATTGGCGCTGCCTGCAAGCGCGGTGACGGAAAGAAGCGAAGCGGCAAGCGCGAGGGAAAAACGGTTAAGAGCAGTGTTCATGATGGCCTCCGTAGCGATGTCACCCGAGCTCTCCAAGGGCGATCAGAGGCGTATATTTTTCCTGACTACCAATTTCAAGTTTGGCTTGCCCAGAAAAGACATCACAATATCTTGACTAAATATTTCATATTACAGGGAATAAATCTCAACTCGGTCAAAAAAGGCGACGCTCTGCAAGCGCCGCCTCTCTCTTGCAGCCTTTGCAGCCAGCTTATTCGACGTCGAACTTGACGCCCTGCGCCAGCGGCAGCGTCCTGCCGTAATTGATCGTGTTGGTGGAGCGGCGCATATAGGCCTTCCAGGCATCCGAGCCGGATTCGCGGCCGCCGCCGGTCTCCTTCTCGCCGCCGAAGGCGCCGCCGATTTCGGCGCCCGATGGCCCGAGATTGACGTTGGCGATGCCGCAATCCGAGCCGCGTGCGGAGACGAAGGTTTCGGCCTCGCGCATGTCGTTGGTGAAGATCGACGACGACAGCCCCTGCGGCACGGCATTGTGCAGCGCCAGCACCTCGTCGAAGTCACTGTATTTCATCACATAGAGGATCGGCGCAAAGGTCTCGTGCTCGACCGGGCCGGTCTGATCAGGCATTTCGACAAGCGCCGGGCGAACGTAGAAGGCCTCGGTCGAACCGGTTTCGACGCGGTCGCCGCCGGTTACGGTGCCGCCGGCCGATTTCGCCTCGCCCAGCGCCGCCTGCATGTTCTTAAAAGCTTGGCCGTCGATCAGCGGTCCCACAAGCGTCCCGGCCTCGAGCGGATTGCCGATGGTGACGGAACCGTAGGCCTTCTGCAGGCGCGGCACCAGCTGGTCGTAGACGCTCTCATGGACGAAGAGACGGCGCAGCGTCGTGCAGCGCTGGCCGGCCGTGCCCATGGCGGAGAAGGCGACGCCGCGCAACGTCAGGTCGAGATCGGCCGACGGGCAGACGATCGCCGCATTGTTGCCGCCGAGTTCGAGAATGGCGCGGGCAAAACGCTGCGACAGGCGCGGACCGACGGCGCGGCCCATGGCCGTCGAGCCCGTGGCGGAAACGAGTGGGATCTTCGGATGATCGACCAGCACTTCGCCGACCTCACGGCCGCCGATGATCAGCGTCGACAGGTTGGCCGGTGCGCTACCGCCCTCGGCGACGAAACGCTTCAGCGCCTTTTCGAACAGAGCCTGCACGGCAAGCGCCGTCAACGGCGTCTTTTCCGAGGGCTTCCAGACGGTGGAATTGCCGCAGACCATCGCAAGGGCTGCATTCCACGACCAGACGGCAACAGGAAAGTTGAAGGCGGAAATGATGCCGATCACGCCGAGCGGGTGCCAGCTTTCCATCATCCGATGCTCGGAGCGCTCGGTGGCGATCGTCAGGCCGTAGAGCTGGCGGGAGAGGCCGACCGCGAAATCGCAGATGTCGATCATCTCCTGCACTTCACCGAGACCCTCGGAGGTGATCTTGCCGACCTCGATCGAGACGAGACGACCGAGTGATGCCTTGGAGGCGCGCAGTTCCTCGCCGAGCAGGCGGACCAGTTCGCCGCGCTTCGGCGCCGGCACGGCACGCCATTCGAGGAAGGCCTGGTGCGCCGTTTCGATTGCCGCCTTCGCCTCGGAAACGGAATGTTCCCTGAGCCTGCCGATTTCCTTGCCGGTGACCGGCGAGGTGACGGAAAGCGTGCCGCCGTGATAGCGGCCGGCATCGACGCCGAGTTCGGCGAGCAGCTTGGCGGTTTCGGTGGCGAGATCGAGGACGGCGATGGTCATTGTCTTGGTTCCAATCTAATTTTCTCAGAAGCGGGCATCGGCGAAATGGGCGACCTGAGCGCCGGCTTCGTACCATATTTCCTTGAGCGCACGGAAGCTCGGTTCGCTGGGTGCCGTCGGCGGTAGTGGCAGATCGGCTTCCGGAAGCCGGCCGAGGATATGCTCCGCCAGCGTGCGGCCGAAGACCGTGCCGGGCGCAATGCCGCGGCCATTGTAACCCGAAAAGCCGACGACATTCGGGGCGAATTTGTGGAAGCGCGGCAGCGCATTGTCGGTCATGCCGATCTGGCCATACCATTCGCACTCGAATTCGACATCGCCGATGACAGGGAAGAGCCGCTTCAATGCGCGTTTCGCCCAGCCTTTGTGTACGGAAAGGCCGGTATTGCGCAGCGCCCCGACACTGCCGAAAACGAGACGCCCGGCCTGGTCCATGCGGAAGGATGAGAGGATTTCCTTGGTATCCCATGCGCCTTCCCGCCCCGGCAGGATCGACTGACGCAGATTATGGCCGAGCGGCACGGTGGCGAAATTGAAATAGGGCAGATAGATCTGTTCGTTGCGCACCTGCTCGAAAGGACCGGTGCTGTAGGCATCGGTCGCAACGATGATCCAGTCCGCGCTGACCTCGCCCTTTGCCGTCTTCACGATCCAGCGGCTGCCGTTTTGCTCCGTTGCAACGACCGGGCTGGACGTATGAATGACGACCCCGGTCTTGACGGCGGCATGGGCAAGGCCGCGGGCATAGGCAAGCGGTTGCAGCGTTCCGGCGCGTTTGTCGAGCAGCGAACCGGCATAGGCATCGCTGCCGATGCGTTTGGCCGTTTCCGTCGCATCGAGCAGCGTCACGGCTGCGCCGCGGGCGGACCATTGCGCCGCGCGATCCTCGATCTCCTTCAGCCCGTCCGCGCCGACCGCGCAATGCAGCGTGCCGTTCCGTTCGAGTTCGCAGGCTATCTGATGTTTGTCGATCAGCTCCATGACGAGCTTCGGCGCATTGGCGAGCAGGTCGAGCAGACGTTCGCCATGCACCGGGCCGAGCACGCCGGGCAGATCGTTCGGCATCACCCACATGCCGGCATTGATCAGCCCGACATTGCGCCCGGCACCGCCGAAGCCGATCTCCTTGGCCTCCAGTAGCACCACCTTCGACCCGGCTTCGGCAAGATGCAACGCGGAAGAGAGGCCGGTGTAACCGCCGCCGACGATGACGACATCGGCCGATACTGGGCCATCGAGAGGCGAGGTCGTCGGCGCTTCGGGCGCTGTCTTTTCCCAGAGACCGTGGGAGCGCGGATCATTCAGCATGGCTCAGTCCGATCGGAGCGAAATCGCGGATACTCTAATGCATAAAAGAAAGTGTTGAACCTGCCATTTCACGCAACCGTCTTCAGCGGCAGAGCCGTAAGGCCGAGCGCGGCCAGTGCCGAATCCAGCGACGCAGCCTGGCGTTCGGCGTAAAGTGCCAGCTCGTCCTGAACGGTCGCGCCCAGTGCTGCCTCGAAGGCGTCCCGGTTCGAGCGAGTCGCGTAGTTCTGCTGCTGGTCGGTGCCGAGGTTCGACTGGAAGATGCCGGCCGCGCTGACGGGCAGGAAGTCTTCGTAGACGATCGGGGTGAAGGTGAGGTAACCCGAGGCGATCAGTGCCTCCGGATCACCGGGCAGCATGCTGCCGGCCGCAGCGGCAATGCCTGCAGGCGTCGCGGCATAGCGGAAGAAGGCCAGATCCTCGTTGCGCAGCTCATCCCAGCTGTCCGGAAGTGCCTTGAAACGCGTGGCAAGTTCATCGTCGTAGGCGCCGGCCTTGGCGCCGCCGGCGCCCACCTGCACCTCGCCGCGAACCGAGGCGAGCAGCTGGTCGTAAAGCGCCCGGCCCTTCGCCGTCAGCGCCACGCCGCGTTGTTCGATCTCCCCGAAGCGGGCGGTATGTGTCCCTCGAACCGCGCCATCGTTTTCACCGGAAAAGGCGATCGTTTCCTCCAGCGCCTTGAAACTCGTCTGTCGCAGCAGGATATCGCAATGGCGGCGCGGCGGCCCTTCGATGACCGCCTTCGGCGTGATGCCGCGTTCCGGCATACGGGCCTGGACGGCGTCGATATCGAGCGTGCGCGGCGTCAGATGGTTGATGTGCGGCCCCTTGAAGCTGACGACGTCGGCGATCAGCCGATGTGCATCGTGCAGCCGCTTGTAGGTTTCGGCGCTGACTGTCGCTTCGCCATGCCAGCGGAAGGTTTCCAGCGCCTCGGCGACGAATTCCGTCGCTTCCGCCTCGCTCAGGCCGCCGTTCTGCTCGTGGCGCTCGATCAGCGCGACGGCACGCGGCGTGTAGATCCGCCGTTTCGCCAGAATGGCTTCGGCCTCGCGGCGCAGCCCTTCGTCTTCGATCAGTTCCAATCGCAGCAGCGAGGTGAAGACGCGGAATGGATTGACGTTGAGCGCCACCTCGTCGATCGGCCGGAAGCTGGTGGAATGAACCGGCACACCGGCAACCGAAAGATCGTAGTAGCCGACCGGCTGCATGCCCATGACCGCAAACAGCCGGCGAATGGTGAAGAGCTCGTCGGCCGTACCGAGCCGGATGGCGCCGTGGCGCTCGACATCGATGCGCTCCAACTCGCCGGCTTGAGCCAGACGTTCGCGCAGGTCAGGATCATTCTCGAGGCAGCCGGCATTCACATCCGCCACCAGCTCGATCAGCGTGCCGTATTGCGGCACCTCCGCCCGGTACATCTGCGACATCGCCTCGGTGAACAGCGATCGGATGCGGTCTGGGGAAACGAAGGCTTGGGGCATTGGGAAACTCCGGCTCATTCCGCTTTTGCAGGATGAACCCCTTTACACGCGCGACAAAGCCGCAAATATCGCTATTTCGGAAATAGCCCATTCTGAAACGGAATGATCATGCTGACGTCTAGACGTTTTCTGCCATCGATTTCGCATCTCGCCGCCTTCGAGGCGGTTGCCCGCACCGGCAGCGTGACGGCAGCAGCGCGCGAACTCGATCTGACGCAGAGCGCCGTCAGTCGTCAGGTAAGCGCGCTCGAGGAGCAGCTTGGTGTCGAGCTCTTCCTGCGCGAACGCCAGACCATGCGGCTGACGCTTGCCGGCGACGGATATGCCCGCGAGATTCGCGAGGCGCTGCGGCGGATATCGAGCGCCTCGCTGAACCTGCGAGCCAATCCGCATGGCGGCACGATCAATCTCGCCATCCTGCCGACCTTCGGCACACGATGGCTGGCGCCGCGCCTGGGACGCTTTCTCGCCGCCAATCCCGGCGTGACCATCAATCTGGTGACCCGGCTTTCGCCCTTCGATTTCCGCCTCGATTCGATCGACGCCGCCATCCATTTCGGCCATCCGCACTGGCCGGGCGCCGAACTCGCCCTTCTGATGTCGGAGCGCACGGTGCCGGCCTGCAGTCCGGATTTTCTGAAGCAATATGCGATCTCAGGACCGGAGGATCTGCTCGCCGTTCCGCTGCTGCACCTGACGACGCGTCCTGACGCCTGGGAACAATGGTTCGCCGGCAACGGCGTTTCCTTCGAAAATGTACACGGCATGCTTTTCGACCAGTTCGCCACCGCTGCGCAGGCGGCAATCGCCGGCCTCGGCGTCGCCCTGTTGCCGACATTCCTGATGCAGGAGGAGATCAAGCGCGGCGATCTCGTCGCCGCTGTCGACCGTGAAATGGAAAGTCGCGAGCGCTATTATCTCGCCTTTCCGCCCGAGCGCGCCGATTATGCGCCACTTGCCGCCTTTCGCGAGTGGATCGTCGCGGAAGCCACTACCAACCCAACTGCGTGACGAACGGCTTGCATCGGAAGGGCGCTTTCGACCATTATGCGCGCCAAACAACTTTGCAGGAAATCTTCATGAAGCCGATCTTCGTCCAGCTCCAATGCGCACCCGGCAAGACCTATGATGTCGCCGACGCCATCTACCAGACCGAACTGGTCTCGGAGCTCTATTCGACCAGCGGCGACTACGATCTGCTGCTGAAGGTCTATATCGAGGAAGGCCAGGATATCGGCAAATTCATCAACGACAACATCGCCAATATTCCCGGCATCGTCCGCTCGCTGACGACGCTGACCTTCAAGGCATTTTAGAGCAATTCCAGCAAAAGTGTGCAGCGGTTTTGCGTCCGGAATTGCGTGAAAACAAAAGAGATAGAGCGTTTCCGTGATTCGAGAAAAACGGAAACGCTCTGAAATTCCCGTCAGACACGGTTAACCTTTTTCGCGAAGAATCGCCCCCGCAGGACGTCGCCTAAACCGCGCCTTAACGCCGGGCATATCTGGTCGTTGTTATCACGGGGCCTGCATCAGCGCGGGCCGGCACGTGCAGCGATAGGTGGAAAATGTCGATCGTCGAGGCAGATAGGGCGCGCGCGAAGCCGCAGTTGGAAACGGCTCCGCTGATCGTCCATGTCGTACGCCAGTTCCTGCCCAATCGCGGCGGCCTGGAAGACGTGGTCGCCAATCTCGCCCGCCAGACTGTACGCCGCGGTTATCGCGTGCGCGTCGTCACGCTGGATTCGCTCTTCACCGCGCCTGAAGACAAGCTGCCACTTCGCGAAGATATCGACGGCATCGAGGTGGTGCGCATTCCCTGGTTTGGCACCAGCCGTTATCCACTGGCACCGCAGGTTTTCCGCCATCTCGCCGATGCCGATCTCGTGCATGTCCATGCCATCGACTTCTTCTTCGACGCGCTCGCCTGGGGCCGGCTGCTGCACGGAAAACCGATGATCGTCACCACCCATGGCGGCTTCTTCCACACGCGGAAATACGCGGCGATCAAGAAGATCTGGTTCCGGACGCTGACCCGCGCTTCGGCGATGGCCTATCGTCGCGTCGTCTGCTGCAGCGCCTCCGACCACAAGCAGTTTTCAGAAATCGTGCCCGACAGCCTGCTGATCGAAAACGGCGCCGATATCGGCAAGTTTGCCGACACCGCTTCACGCCGGGCGAAGCGCCGCATCGTCACGATCGGCCGGTTCTCGGTGAACAAACGGCTGGACCACCTGCTCAATGCGATGGCCATGTTGAGGACCCGCGATCCGGAATGGCATCTCGACATCGTCGGCGCCGAGTCCGACCTGAACCGGGCGGATGTCGACAGCGCCATCGAAAGCCGTCATCTGTCCGGCCGCGTCACCCTGCATGTGTCGCCCGAGAACGACACCATCCGGCGCATCATCGCAGAAGCCTCGCTTCTCGCTTCCGCCTCGGAATATGAAGGTTTCGGCCTGGTCGCGCTGGAGGCGATGAGCGCCGGCCTCCTGCCGGTGCTGAACGCCAACGATGCCTTTGCGACGCTTGCCGCCCGGCATCCCGTTCTCATGCTTGCCGATTTCACCAATCCTGAGAGTGCCGCCACGGCGTTCGAAACGGCCTATGAACACCTTTCGCGCCAACCGGACACCGTTCGCGCCGAGCTTCTCGACGCCGCCCGCGGCTATTCCTGGGATATCGTCGCCGGACGCTATATCGATCTCTACAGATCGCTTGATGTCGTCGCCGCGGAAAGCATCTGATCCCGTCTTCCTGCCGCATAAACTACAGCATTGCGCGTGTGAAACGACGCGGCGCTGTAGCATCGCCGGTTATGCTCTTGCCAGACGAATGATCTCCTCGAGCACGAATTTGCGCGATTGCGGCGGCGTCAGATTGTGGTCGGCATCCGCCAGCATCAGCAGGCGCACGTTCGGGTAGCGGGAAAGCCTGGCGCCGCGCGGCCCGAAGTGGAAATAGACGTGGTCGAGCCCGACATCGCCCTCGCTGTAGATCAGCGTCAGCGGCACCTTGCGTTTGCCGAACAACGCGAATGAGTGCCGGACCTCGCGGGCGATATGGCGCCGGTCGGGGAGCAACTCGAGCAGCGGCGCGATCCACGGCGACAGCCGGCGGCCGGCGGCGATGATGATATTCTGCAGCGCTGCAACGACGTCCACCTGGCCGCGCAACAGCCGCTTCAGCGTGTCGAGCCGCGCCAGGCGCTGGCTGTAATCATCAAGGCTACGCGGGACGGAAACGACATGCTCGCGGCGCACCGGCATGTCAGGATCCCAGTAATAGACGAAGGGATTGATCGACACGACTGCCTTCAAGCGTTCGTCGGCGACGCCGGCGCGGAAGGCGACATAGCCGCCGCTGCATCGGCCGGCGACCATGACGGGGCCGGCGACGACGGTTTCGAGCAGATCGAGTGCGGCGACAGCATCTGCGGTCTGCGTATCCGAATAAAGCACTTGTTCCGGCGCATCCGGCCGCGGCGGGCTGTCGCCGACATTGGCGGAATCGAAGCGCAGCGAAACGACGCCTTGGCGGGCGAGCTCGCGCGCCATATCAACCGTCGTCCGTCCCCAACCGGCATGCCGGTCATAGGCCGTCGACAGGAAGAGCACGGCATTGCCCTTGATCTCGCCAAGCGGCCGGCTGACGACGCCGACCAGATGATTGTGGCTTCCGAAACGCACCGGCGTTTCGGCAAAACCATCGCCGGCTAGCGGCGGGTTGTCGATCGCCGCCGGCGAATGGGCGGCGGATGTCTCTGTCGTCGTTGCCTCCAGCCACTTCGTCAGCAGCGCGACGACAGCCATTGGCGTCTTGGCAAACAGCGGATTGGTGGCGAGCTCGTCATAGCCTTCGAAAGCCGTCTGCTCGACATCGGCGCCAAGCGCCTTCAGCGCGTCGGCAAAGCCGGTATCCTCGGCCTTGGCAGGACGTTCGAGGATCAGATAGCGGGAGGCCGCAAGCCCCTGCGGCGAGGCAATGCTGAGCTTGCCGAGCTCGGCAGCGATCTCTTCGGGCATGACGAGCCCGGCGATCTGCACCTTCGCAGTCTGGACATGCTCCTTGCCGAGGCCGAGATCGGCATCGATGATCTTCGACCACATGTTGAGTTCGCGCAGATAGGCCCGGCCGCTCAGCACCGGCGCCAGCATGACGAGGCTGTCGACGCCTTCGATCGAGGAACCGACGCGATGGGCAAGCGTAGCACCAAGGCCCTGTGCGATGAGGATGATGCGGTCGCAGCCGGAGAGCGACTTCAGCTTGTCGGCGGCCGCACGGATCGAATCTTCCCAGGTTTCCAGCCTCGCCGGCAGTGCGTCGAAATCGAGCGCGTCGCCGGTGCCGCGATAGTCGAAGCGCAGGCTCGGCACGCCGATATCCGAGAAATGCTCCGCCGCGACGCGGAAGAATTTACGGCTGCACATCTCCTCGAAACCCCAGGGACTGACGAAGAGCACGGCGGCCGACCGTTTCTGGGCGAGAGGATTTTCAGGCATGAACAGCCCGATCGTGCCGTCGAAGACGACAGGCAGGGCAGCACTGCGTCCCGCACCTTCGGCCGGTTCGAGCGAGAATTCGCCGGGCGCGACCTTGGCGCGATCGGGATCGCCCGGAAGCCGCGGCGCGATGAAATTGATCGCATGACCAACCGGTCGCCGCAGCAGGGACGGCATCTTGTCGAGAATGGAGAGCATGACTTCGACATCTTCGCCCGGCACGGCGCGCAGCACCCGGAGAGCTGCGAAATAGGCGAATGCGCCGGCGATGATCGCGCCGACCAATCCGGCCGGCCCCTGGACGAATTCCAACACGGAAGTCGCTCCGCAAGCACAGAGGACGGAGGCGAGCGTCACCTTCGTCAAGCTTGCGTAGAGACCCGAAAGCTGGGATCCGAATCCTGTCTGTCTGATCATCATCACCGACATCGCAACGAATACGAGGATGCGCACGAGTGCGGCACCCTCGGCGGCAAGCCTAGGTACGATCAGTAAACAACCCGCTACCATCAGTAGGCCACCTATCACACTGATGTTCAGGCGGGAGCGGGCCCTGTCCATCGACAGCAGGTAGAGGCTAAGGATCTGCATGAAGGTATAGGCGGGAGCAACAAGCGCAAGCAGCGCCACCACCGTCCCGCTGCGGCGGAATGCTTCGCCGAACACCACGAGCACCAGTTCGCTGGAGATCGCGGCAAGCCCCAGGCTCATCGGCAGCACGATATAGGCCATGCTGCGGGTAACGGCGGTAAAGACCTCGACCGGCAATGTCGAATCGTCGCTGCTGTGCCGCCGCTCGGAATAATAGGGCAGCAGGCTGCCGGTCATCTGGATCGGCAGTTGCAGCGCGATATTCGCGATCGACAGGCCGACAGCATAATAGCCGACCATCTCCACCGACCAGAACTGCTGCAGGAAGAGAAGCTCGAGCCGGTTGAGGAAAATGGAATCGATGATGAACTGGATCGACAGGATGACGGAGGAGGAGGCGAGATATTTCAGCGAGACCCCGCACCAGTCGCGCCGCGCCAGAAGGATCGGCAGCGTGGCGAAAAACAGCACGAGCTGGCCGAGCGCATAGCCGACGAGAACGCCCTCGACGCCGTAGAAAACGGCGCCGACGGCAACGCCGGCAAGCTGCACGATCGAGACGGCAACCGTCAGCTTAAAGAAGGCGCCCAGCTTCTTTTCGCCGATCAGGTAGAATTTGACGAAGGATCCGATCGCCTGGATGAAAAACAGCACGCCCGTGACCAGAGCGACGGATGGCGCGGTATCGGCCCAATGCATCTTTTCGGAAGTCAGGAAGAACAGCGCATAGAGCGCTAGCAGCACGACGGTCGAGAACATCATGAAGCTGACGAGGATGGCGGCAAAACCCCGTCGGCGGCGCGCGTCGAAGCCTTCCGCCGAAAGTTGCGGCAACGTCTTCAGCAGCGTGATGCTGGAGCCGAGCTCGGCGATCGAGGCGCCGGTCACCACCAGCCAGAGCGAGAAGGCGACGATGCCGTTGGCTTCCGGCCCGAGCAGCCGCGCGGTTATGATCGATGAAACAAAGCCCGTCAGAAGCAGCAGCATGCCTGCCGCTGCGTTCATCACCGAGTTTGCGATAATACCCTTCGACATCTGTCCATCCGTCAGGATCGGCCTAAAGCGCGTCGCGATCTTCAGATCGCTCCTCGCACTTTAGGTTTTTGTTTTTACGCATGTCGTTATCGCAAAACCGCTGCACACTTTTGCGCGACATGCTCTAAAGCCGCATACCCGCCATCTCTAATGCGAAAATGTTAAAATAAAGCGGAGTGACGACCTCAGCTTAGCTCGCCTGCATCGCCGCCAGCGTCTGAAGCGCCTTCTCGTAGCTGTTTTCCGCGAGGTAACGCAGCAGGAACTCTCGCGCCTTCTCGGCCTTCTCTCGTGCACGCTCGGGTGTGCGGAAGATATCTTGCAGGTGCGCGGCGGCTGCTTCTGGAGAGGGATCGGCCCAGACCGCGCCTTCGAGCCCGGCAAATTCGGGATGGGTATCGACCACCGGAATGAGGGGAGAGGCAACCGGCCAGCTATTGTCGGGATCGCAGAAATCCACCGTGCCCGACCAGCCTGTGGAAATGACCGGCGTCCGCTGCATGATCGCCTCGGCTACCGTCAACCCGAAACCCTCGGAGCGATGCAGCGAAAGATAAGCGTCTGAACTGCGGATGAGGCCATTGATATCGGAATCCGACATCCTGTCGGTGACGATCCTGATCCGGGTATTGCCCGCGACCGAGGCGACCAATTCGCGCAGGCCCTCGTCCTTGTTGATATCGCCGCTGGCCTTCATCAACAGGAAGGCGCCGGGGCATTCGGCGGCAAATATCCGGAAGGCCTCGATGACGGCCTGCGGATTCTTCCGGTTGATCGAGGAGCCGGCGCTGAAGATGAAGCTGACGAGAAAGGCGTCTTCCTCGATGCCGAATTTCTGGCGCATGCCTTCCGTCGCCGGCTTCTCGGTGACAGGATGCGGAACGACGATGACCGGTGCCGCAGTGAGGGGCGCTATCGCCCGCCTGGTGAATTCCGACGGCACGAAGACGGCATTCATGTAATGCATCGCATTGCGCCACTCGGCCGGCACGACTTGGAGCTCCCAGGCGAAATAGCCGATGTTGAAGGCGCCGGTGAAATTGGCAACGCCCTTCTTCAGGATGGCGCGCGGCAGCAGCGGCGGATTGAGATGCCAGATCCGGCTCCCCACAGGTTCGGTGGAGAGATGCGACGGCATCCATCCGGCGAAGGAATTCTCGTCAGGATGCGTGCTGACGTCGGAGAGCGAAATCGCCCGCCCCGCCTCCGTCAATGCGCCGGCGCAGAGCCTTGCCGATTCGCCGACGCCGACCGCCATCGAGAGATAGCCGACGATTTCCACCGGCCTGCGCGGATTGAAGGCAAGACGCGACCGCGGGATCAGCCGCTGCAGAACATGGGCGCGCAGAAAGCGGTATATTGTTCTCAAATCACGGTCTTTCCCAATGGATCGGCATCATCCTTCGCAGCGCGTCAGCCCCAGAGCATGATGCCGAAAAGTGTGCGCGGTTTTCGGACGACAGCATGCTCTTTCTTTTCTAGAACGCGACGCGATGCGAACTGCCTAGACTTCTGACCTCGCCCGCAGGCGGAATATCGCTGTCCACGCCGGCCAGCGCGTGGAGCTTCACACGCCGCATCGCGCCGGGGGCAAGGTGGAACCAGTCGTCCTCGGCCCGATGGCCTTCGACGTCGATATGCACAGATTGCGCCAGCCGGTCGGTCCTGATGTCAACGAACCAGTCGACGCCGTCTCTGGTGAGTGATGCTTCGATCCCTGCATCATGAAGCGCCTTCCCCCGTCCGCACGGGAAGTGGAAGCTCTCGGCGAGAATGGCGCCGTCCGCCAGCGAGCGCAGGCGCGCCACACTTGCATCATGCGCCGGCGGCCCGAAGCGGAAGGCATAGGTCGTATCGAAGAAGGCGCCGAACAGCGCGGTGCAGGCAAGGCGCTCCGTGTCCCTTGCCGCCAGCTTGAAGGCCCTGCTGCCGCTGACGACCTGCTGTTTTCCGCCGCGCAGGCAGACAACCTCGAGCTCGACATCGAGTGCTGCATCCGTCTCGTTGACGACATGCAGGTCGAGACCGTTCGTTCCCTCGTCGGTGAAGACCACTTGCACCGGCCGGAATGCACGGCGCATCGCATACCAGACCGGCTTCGGCTCTCCGGTGGAGTCGATCACTCCCCAGCCGGGGCCGGGCAGCAAGTCCTGCAGTGTCCAGACGAGCGCGCCATTGCAGGCGGAGCCCCTGCGCCGCCATTCGGCAAAAACCTCCTCGATCACCTCGCCGGTCGCGGCGCGGGAGAGATCGAGATAGCGTTCCGGATCTTCGCGGCGCAGCTCAGCCGGATCGAAACCGTAGAGAAGCTGCAGGTAGAAGTCGCGAACATCCTCGAAATCCCACGATGCACTGCGGTCGCGCGGCACGCGGGCCTTCCATAGCGGGCTGTGGACGGCGGGCACATCGAGATGACGCTGCAGCGTCCTTTGCTGCGGCACATGCGCGAAGGCGAGGCTTTCGGAAGCAAAACGCACATCGGCGCGGCGTGCATCGGCAATCGGCCGCATATAGGCGCCGACGCCGTAATAATGCGCAATACCGGCATTGGGCGAAAAGGGCATTGCCCCGCCATATGGCGAGTTCGGCACATAGGGCACGTCGGGGCGCATGCGCGCGACGACCGCCGGGATGATTTCATCGGTGACCGGCCCGCTCCAGAATTCCGCCGGCAGGCCGAGCATGGCCGCCTGCTGGTGGATTTCGCTGCCACCGCAAAGCACCGCGAGGGAAGGCGCCGCCTGCACACCGTGCAGGAACTCCTCGACCTCCGCATGCACGTGACCGAGAAAAGCCTTGTCGTTGCGCGGATAATCGAAATTGGCGAACATGAAATCCTGCCAGACGAGCAGACCGAGCTCGTCGCAGAGCGCGAAGAAATCAGGCGTTTCGTAGGCCATGGTGCCGCCGATGCGGATCATGTTCATGCCGGCTGCAGCGGCAAGCCGCAGGAACGGCTCATAATCCGCCCGCCCGCCCGGCAATCGCACGATATCGGCCGTCGCCCACACCGCGCCGCGGCAGAAGAGGCGTTCGCCGTTGACGAGGAGCGCGAAATCATCGCCATCGGCACCGCGGTCGACGTCGATGCGCCGGAAGCCGGTCCTGCCGAGCGGATATTCCACGCCGTCGGAAACCAGCGTTAGCTCATAGAGACGCGGAGCGCCATGCGTATGCGGCCACCAGGCCTCGATGTCGGAAAGCTTCAGGATAGCCGAGTAATGACTGTCGCCGACCTTCTCGAAGGGCTGCTCCATCCCGCCGCAGCGCAGCAGCATTGCCGGATCCTCGGCATTGCTGTGCAGGGAAACGCTGAGGCGGCCGATACCACTCTCCTCCAATACGGCGCGTATGGAGACATTGTCGATCGAGACGGGATGACGCCGTACCATCGAAATCGGCCGCCATGGCCCGACGGCATGGATATCGGGGCACCAGCCCGGCATATGGCCGAGCAGCGTCGTGCGGAAATTCTTCAAGCCCGCCGGCGTGATCATCTGCGGCCGCCAGCGCGCACGCGGGCCTGGCTCGGACAGACGGGGGCCGAGCGCCCGGAAGCACAGTGCCAGTTCGTCGCCGCCCGAAAGCGTCACCGGAATCTCGTGCGCCGTGAACATGCTCTCGGAAAACAGGATTTCCTGGCCGTTCAGGAAGACATGGCAGAGCGTCGCCAGCCCTTCGAAACGCAGGATCGCATCGCCGGGCTCGGCATCGAAAAGCCGGCAGAGATACCAGGCATCCCGCGTGTTCAGCGGCTCGGGATTTTCCCGATCGAAGAGCCCGGCCTTTTCGAGGGCTGCGGCGACGGTGCCGGGAACGGGTGCTGGAATGAACTGCGCCGACAGCGGGATGTCATGCGGCACGGCGCAGGCGCCCGGCTCCGTCAGGATCAGGTTCCAGCCTTCGGAAAGTAGACTTTCCTCGGCACCGATGCTTGCCAAACGCCCCCGCATGGTTAGATCTCCGGCCTCAGATTCGCCCCGCAAGCGACGCCATCATGGAATCCCATGCATCGGCGGCCGGATCAAGAGCTGCCTGCAACGGCTCGAACTTCCTGCGGGTGACGGCGCGGGC
The DNA here is from genome assembly GCF_013087625.1 of Rhizobium changzhiense. NCBI lineage: Bacteria > Pseudomonadati > Pseudomonadota > Alphaproteobacteria > Hyphomicrobiales > Rhizobiaceae > Rhizobium > Rhizobium changzhiense. Next base: position 225,407 of record NZ_JABFCQ010000005.1, on the reverse strand, counting down.
AAGCTGGAACTGCACCGATTTCGCCACCTCCGAAATGCGCCTGGCATGCTCAGTGGCAGCAGCGAATTCACCAGGGGAAAGCCAGGTGAGGTGATCGGCCGCCAGCTCGAAATTGGCGCCCACCTGGCGAAGCGTGTTGAAGGCGTATTTGTGGAAGAAGCCGAACGGGCGTTCCGCCACCGCTTCGACCTGTTGCGGAAAGACGCTTGCAAAGGCGCGGATCGGGTTTTCGCGGGGACACCGGGCAAAATGAAAACCGGCAAGCCGCCGCGCGGTCGCGCGCAGATGCGCTTCATCTGCCGGCCTTTCCGGGAACCGGGCAAATTCCGTATAGGGCAGGAAGGGCGGGTCGTTTTCCGTCAGCTGCAGCTGGAACAGACCGTCGAAATCCTCGCCTTCGAGTCGGAAATAACCGGCATTGTGGAAATAATCGACGCGCTTGGTCGCAACATCAAGCCGGTTGATCGCAACGGTCGTCTTGCCGTGCTCCTGCCGGTAGGCAGTGCCGCGCGTATCCGGCATGTAGAAGGAATCCATTTCGATCAGGCAGAGACGGCCCCGCGCGATCTGCACCTCGACATGGCGTTCGACACTGTCGTAGATGGCAAGCTCGGTCGCACGAATGCCGTAGAGCGCTTCGAGATCCTCAAGCGGCACCTTGAAGAAGGTGAACTGGTCGCCCTCGAAATCCTGCGTCAGGGTAAAACCCAGCATCGCCTCCGGCGCAACGCCTGATGTCGCCAGAACTTCGATCCAGAGATCGACATAGCAATTGGTTTCCGGCCAGGCGCGCTCACCGGAATGCAGCGCATGCGCCCGGTAGGTTTCCGGGTCGATTCCCGAAAATACCCCCGAAAATACCGATGTCATCGATTTGCTCAGCCCCACAGCGCTTTCCGGACGCTGGCCGGCCATTGCGTCACATCGAGCCCGTGATGATGGAAGAGGGCAAGGGCGATGCGCTCCAGTCCGAAGCCGACGCAGGCGGTGTGCGCGACACTGCCGTCTTCGAGATTGAGACCCCACTTCGTGCCGAAGGCATCCTGATGGTAGTTGAAGCTCATGCAGGCGGTCGGATTGGCAGCCGAGGTGATCGGGATCAGCAGCTCGAACTTCAGGTTCTGGTCGCGCTGATTATTGGCGAGCATCTTACCGGCGCGGCCGAAGAACGGATCATTGGCGACGTCGATCGTCACCTCGAGGCCGACGGCCTTCATCATCTCGACGCCGCGATCCATCCAGCGCTGGCGGAAATCCGTGACGTGCAGCTCAGTGCCCATGCAGACATATTCACGCATGCGGAACAGCTGCTGGCGGGCCGGGTCTTTCGACGGCTCATGGCGGAAGCAATAGGATTGCAGGTCGAAGAGGCCGCCCGTCTTCGGCAGGTTGCCGCGCTTGGCGATCGTCGGATAGAGCGGATAGCAGGCCGCCGGCGTCAGCACGATGTCGGTCGCCTCCTGTCCCTTGGTCCAATCTTCGCCGACTTCCATGCATTGCAGCAGGCTGACATGATCGAGCTCGCTGCCGCAGAAGCTGTGCACCGTGCCGGCGAGCTGCGGAAAGCTCTTCATGTAGCCGCTCTTCTCGAAGAAGGCGCGGTTCATGCCGGGCGGAAAGCGCATGGCTTCGGCACCATCGGCGCCGCCGAACGTGTCGATCAGGCGCTCGAAGGCAGCGATCACATCTTCGAACTGGCCGCTGCGGCCGTAGAGCCCGTCGATGCCGGTATCGATCAGCAGACCGGATTCGAAAAGCCGGTCCAGAAACGAGGTCTGCATATCCATGACTGTCACCCCAGTAGGCTAGTGTCCTGCTTATGGACAAGAAGCATGCTCGACGTGTTGCCGAGGATGCGGTCATTCGAAATCATGAGCTGTGCGGAATGCGCGTCGCGCAGATGGCGTCCGAGGCTGAAGGGCGTGCCATTCTTGTAGCCCATGATGCCGCAGATCAGCATGGCATGGTTGACGATCTCCAGGATCGTCTCGGACGAGGCGATCTTGACGTTGTTCATCGCCACCGCAAATCCCATCGAAGACAGCCTGTCGGCATCGGCCTTAGCATCCTCATAGGCCCTGAGGCCGGCAACCACGTTGGATTTGACCATCTGCAGCAGGTTCGAAACCTCGGCGAGGCGCAGCGCGCCCGGCGGCTGGGCATCCGGCGCCTTGCGGGCGGCGGCACGCACGAAAGCCTGGGCACGCACAACGGCATCGACGGCGATGCCGTACCAGACGCCGCTCCACAAGAGGTGTGAGGAGGCAAGCATGGATTGCGCCGCGATCTCCGCGAAAGGCTTCGGCAGGATCTGGCAAGCCGGCGCTTGTCCCTTGAAAAGGAAACCGTCGGAGCAGGTTCCGCGCATGCCGAGCGTATTCCAGACATGCGTTTTCTCGAGCGTGTACTGGTCCTTGAGGAAGGCCGTCAGCACCTGATCGGAGGAAGCGGCCTGCGCGTGGGCACGCGAGGTGATGAGAATGGCGTCGGCGTGCGAGCCGTAGGAAATGACGGTCGCATCCTTTTCGAGGCGGCACGTGTCGCCATCGACCTCGACCGCGCAGATGCTGTTGCGCAGGTTTCCGCCGATACCGCCTTCGGTGGTGGCGGATGCGATCAGCAGCTGCTCGGCTGCGATGCGGCGCATGAAACCACGATGCCATTCGCTGTCGACGCCGTGTTCAACGAGGCTCGACAGCTTGATGTGGTGCATGGCGAAGACCATGGCGCTTGCGGCACAGGCCTGGCCGAGCATCGAGCACAATTCGGCGATCTCGGTGATCGAGGCGGACTCGCCGCCGAGATGGCGCGGCACCTGGATGCCGAGCAGCCTTTCAGCCTTCATCGCATCGACGGCTTCCCGGGGGAAGCGGGCCTCGGCATCAACGGTATCCGCGTGTTTCGCCGCAATTTCGGCGACACGGGCCACCCTTGTGACAAGACCGTCCTGCATGATCTTGACGGGGAAATTCATCAGGCGACCTTCCGGCTGTCCCTGATGAGATCGACGGTCCTGGCGATGGCCGAGATGCTCGCGAAGGATTTGCGGTTCAGGAGATTGTCGGGAAATTCGATGTCGAAGGCCTCTTCTAGGCCAAGCATCAACTGCACAGAAGCAAAGGACGTCAAACCTGCCGCATAAAGATCGGCGTCGTCGGCGACCTGGTCGATCGACCCAGGAAGCTTGCCGAATTTGGCTACGAGGTCGCGAATTGCCTTATTCATCCCATCACTCCAAGATTCTCATGATCCCGAACCGGCGTTCATCGCCTTGTCATGAGCGTTCTTTTAGTGCGGAAAACAGAACATTCCGCTAATTTATTGCGTTAAATATGACTGAGGCTCATAGTTAGGATTTTAGCGATCCTTCCCGAGCCGTCGTAAACAACCACCTTATATCAATGGCTTAAGGTAATTTGGACGCTGCGACACACTCTGGTTTCTGAAGTGGCGAGTACAGAAATGACACGCAAAACGCCGCGTTTTGCCTCAACCGGCCGGCGGATAGGAATGCGCGCCACCGCGATAATCGGTGACGGAATAACATCCGTCGCCTGTCGCCCGGATCGCGCTCCCACTGACGACGGCCTTGCCGTGACCGCCTGGGATATCGAGGATGTAGGCCGGCTGGCAGAGACCGGAAATCCGGCCGCGCAGCGCCGCGACGATCTCCTGCCCCTCCTCGATCGTCACTCTGAAATGACTGGTACCGGGCGCCAGATCCGGATGATGGAGGTAATAGGGTTTGACGCGGATTTCGACGAAGGCCTTCATCAGCTTCGCGAGCACGTCGGGATCGTCATTGACACCCTTGAGCAGGACCGACTGGCTGACCATGGCGATGCCGGCATCGACGAGGCGGCCGCAGGCGGCCCGCGCTTCCGGCGTCAGTTCGCTGACATGGTTGGCGTGCAGCGCCAGATAGACTGTCTTGCCGCTCGCCTTCAGCGCGGCGATCAGCGCCGCATCGATCTTCTCGGGATCGACGACCGGAACGCGCGTGTGGAAACGCACGATCTTCACATGCGCGATGCCGGCAAGCGCCTCCATGATCTCGCCGAGCCGGCGCGGCGAAAGCACCAGCGGATCACCGCCGGTGAGGATGACCTCCCAGATCTCCTCATGACCGCGGATATAATCGAAAGCGGCCTGCATGGCCGCGGCATCGAGCGTGCCGAGGCCCTGCGGCCCCACCATTTCGCGTCGGAAGCAGAAACGGCAATAGACCGGGCAGACATGCACGGCCTTGAGCAGCACGCGGTCAGGATAGCGATGAACGATGCCCTCGACCGGGCTATGGGCATGATCGCCGATCGGATCGGCGCGCTCTTCCGGGGCGATCGTGAGTTCAGCCGCATCGGGCACGAATTGCCGAGCAATCGGATCATCGGGATCGGCTCGATCAATAAGCTTGCTGATCGCAGGCGTCAGCGCAACCGCGTAACGCGCCGCCACCTCCTCGAGCGCTATGCGATCGGCAGGTGCGACCAGCCCCGCCTTCACGAGATCGTCGACACTCTTGATCGGTTTGACGACATTCATGTTCCATACTCCGCAACCGGCGCCCAGAGTACCTGGTCGATGCGCGATGCTCCCGTCGCCAGCATCACCAGCCGGTCGAAGCCGAGCGCGATACCGCTTGCGTCAGGCATCAGCGACAGCGCGGCGAGGAAATCCTCGTCGATCGGATAGGTCTCGCCGTAGACCCGCGCCTTCTCGGCCATCTCGATCTCGAACCGTCGCCGCTGTTCGGCAGCGTTGGTGAGTTCGCCGAAGCCATTCGCAAGCTCGACGCCGCAGGCATAGAGTTCGAAACGCTCGGCAACCCTCGGGTCGCGTGCCGAGGGACGCGCAAGGGCTGCCTCCGAGACCGGATATTCGTCGAGGATGGTGATGCGGCCGAAACCGAGACGCGGCTCGATCTTTTCGACCAGCACCCGGCTGAAGAGATCGGCCCAGCCGTCGTCATCGGCAACACGCATGCCAACGCGCGTCGTCTCGGCCGCCAGATGGTCGCGATCGGTCGAACCGTCGGCTGCGACCGAGGCGAGAAGATCAATGCCGGCATGACGCTCGAACGCTTCGGCAACACTGATCCGCTCCGGCCCGGCAAAGGGATCGCTCTCGGCGCCGCGATAGGCAAGCTTGCCGGTCTTTACCGTCTCAGTCGCAAGCGCCAGGATCCGCACGCAATCCATCATCAGGCTCTCGTAGCTTTCGCCGGCCCGATACCATTCGAGCATGGTAAACTCAGGATGATGCAGCGGCCCGCGCTCGCGGTTGCGATAAACATGGGCAAAACACGAGATGCGCTCCTCGCCCGCCGCAAGCAGCTTCTTGCAGGCAAATTCCGGCGAGGTATGCAGGTAGAACGGCGCCTTTTGCCCATCCGTCGTCAGTGCTTCCGTGGCGAAGGCATGCAGATGCGCCTCATTGCCGGGAGAGATCTGCAGCACCGCCGTATCCACCTCGATGAAATCCTCGCGCGCGAAAAACCCGCGCAACGCTGCCTGGATCGCATTGCGACCGATCAGGAACGGACGGCGGTCGGCATGCACAGACGGGGTCCACCAGGGGGACGCTTTCGCCGAAGAGTTCATTCCAAGCTTTCTTCGCCGGAGAAGCCGGTATGGGGGGTGGCTATTTCCCGGATTTTAGGTTAGTTGCGCCCCAAAGAAAAACATTTGCGTCTTCGGGCGTCTCGACAGTCATCTACGACGCCGAAAGCCGAGTTACAAGGAAGTCTTATGGTCAAGGTCATCGCCTCTTCGGTCCGCAAGGGCAACGTTCTCGATGTCGACGGCAAGCTCTACGTCGTTCTCACCGCCCAGAACTTTCATCCGGGCAAGGGCACGCCGGTCACCCAGGTCGACATGCGTCGCATCGTCGACGGCGTGAAGGTTTCCGAGCGCTGGCGCACCACCGAACAGGTCGAGCGCGCCTTCGTCGAGGACGTGAACCATCAGTTCCTCTACGAGGACGGCGAAGGCTTTCACTTCATGAACCCTGGAAACTACGATCAGGTCGTCGTCGATGTCGAGACGATGGGTGACGACAAGGCTTATCTGCAGGAAGGCATGACCTGCGTTCTGTCAATGCATGAAGGCATTGCGCTGGCGATCCAGATGCCGCGCCATGTCACGCTCGAAATCACCGAGACGGAACCGGTCGTCAAGGGCCAGACGGCATCGTCCTCCTACAAGCCGGCCATGTTGTCAAACGGCGTGCGCACCATGGTGCCGCCGCACATCAATGCCGGCACTCGCGTCGTCATCGCCACGGAAGACAATTCCTACGTCGAACGCGCCAAGGATTGATCCCTGGTTTCAGCCGATCGAAGAGGCCGGCTCATCCCGGCCTTTTTTGTGTCCGCCACCTTCAAAGATGCGGGTTGCGCGGCCGGTATTTCTTGACGAGCTTCTGGTTGATCTCGGCGGCACCCGGCATGTTGGCGCTGAGATAGATCGGTGCATCGCCGGATTTCGAAAGCTCCGAGGCAACTTCCGCGAAGATGGCATTGATCACTGTCACCCCGACCGCCGTCGAGACCGGCCCAACCCGAAGTCCGGTGCCTTCGAGATCGACAACGGCATCACCCGGCGGCAACCCGTTATCGAGCACCACATCGGCGACGTCGGCGAGCCGCCGGCGGCCATTGGCGATCGCTGAGGAATAGGCGATTGAAGTGATGGCAATCACCTTTGCGCCGATTTCGCGCGCATAGTCGGCGGCCTCGATCGGCGCGGCGTTCACGCCCGAATTGGAGGCAATGATGATGACATCGCCGGGCTGCATGCCGTAACGCTCCAGCATCGGCCGCACCAGGCCCTGTGTGCGCTCATAGACGGAGCTGATGACCGCACCCTCATGCAGCATGGCCGAGCCGACGAGCACTGGCACGGTGAAGGCGAGCCCGCCGGCACGATAGTGCACCTCTTCCGCCAGCATATGCGAATGGCCGGTGCCGAAGACATAGACGCGCTTGTCGCCGCGGGCGGCATCGAGGATGACGGCTGCTGCCTGCGCCATCGGCTGGGCAAGCGTCTGCTTCAGTTCCTCCAGCCGACCGATCAGATTGGAGAAATAGGCATCGGTAATGTCGGTCATCCCACTTCTCCTTGATTTCAGGCCGCTTCGCCGCTGAGCCAGGTGGCGGTGACGGCAAGCGCATCGGTGAGATGCACGAGATCGGCACGCGTACCCGGCGAGAGATGGCCGCGATCGGCAAGCCTGAGGAACCGGGCCGGATAAAGCGTCGCCATGCGCAAAGCCTCGGCGAGCGTCAGGTCGAGATAGGTGACGCCGTAACGGATCGTCGAGATCATATCGACATCGGAACCGGCCAGCGTGCCGTCTGACAGCACCAGCTTCGAGCAGAAGCCGCCCCTTTCGCGCCGGACGGTGCGCCCGTTCAGCGTGAACGAATCCTTCTCCGACCCGACGAGCGACATCGCGTCGGTGACGAAAAACAGCTTGCCTTCGCCGCGCTTGGCGCGCAGCGCCGTGCGCAGGGCCTTCGGATCGACATGATGGCCGTCGGCGATGATGCCGCACCAGGTCGAAGGATGATCGATCGCCGCGCCGACGAGGCCGGGCGTGCGGTGTCCGAGCTGGCTCATGGCGTTAAAGAGATGCGTGACGCCCCGCGCCCCGGCATCGAAACGTTCTTCCGCCGCCTCGCTCGAACAATCGGAATGGCCGATGCTGATGGTGACGCCTGCTTCCGCAAGCTCGCGCACCTGGGCAACCGTCACCTGCTCGGCGGCCATGGTGACGAGCAGCGTGCCGATCGCCTCGCGCGCCGCAATGAAAGCCTTGACGTCGCGGTCCTCCACCGGCCGCATCAGTTCGGCCAGATGCGCGCCCTTCCTCGCAGGCGCCAGATGCGGGCCTTCAAGATGGAGGCCGGCAACCCCGCGGTTCGCCTTCACGGCCTCCTTGGCCGCCTCGATCGCGGCAGCGGATGCTTCTGATGTATCGGTAATCAGCGTCGGCAACAGCGACGTTGTGCCATAAGGCCGGTGCCCGCCGGCGATAATGTCCATCGAGGCGGTGGAAGGCTCGTCGTTCAGCATCCGCCCGGCGCCGCCATTGACTTGCGCATCGATGAAGCCGGCCGACAGAACGCCGCCGGCAAGCGTCACGACCTCGCCATCCGGCAGGTCGTTTCTCGCGACGATCGCTTCGACGCGGCCATCGGCAACGATGAGTGCTTTCTCGTCATGGAAGCGCTCGCCGTCGAAGATGCGGGCGCCGAGGAAGATCTTGCGGACCATCAGACCGTCTCCGTCACCTTGAGCAGGTTTGCCGGCTTGTCGGGATCGAAGCCCTTACGGCGCGTCACCGACTCGATCAGCCGGTAATAGACAAGCAGCGAGACCAGCGGATCGACGAGGCCGTTGCCCGTCGTCGGCACGCGTAGATGGACACCGGAAAGCGGTTGCGTCGAGAAGCCGACGGTGGTGGCGCCGAGTTTCTGCAGGCGCTCCAGCGCCTGGACATTGTTGGCGAAGGCCGCATCGTCGGGCGCAAAGGCGACGATCGGGAAGCCCGGCTGCACCAGGCGCATCGGGCCATGCATCAGTTCCGCCAGCGAGAAGGCTTCGGCATGCAGGCCGGAGGTTTCCTTGGCCTTCAGCGCCGCTTCGAGCGCGATCGCGAAAGCCGGGCCGCGGCCGGCGGTATAGAGCGAGGTCGCGTTGAAGAGCACCTCCTCGGCTGCCGCCGTGTCGATGCCGGCAGTTGCCGAAAGCGCCTCCGGCAGTTTGCCGAGCGCGGCCTGCAGATCGGACGCGCCGCCGATCGCAGCCGTTACCCCGGAAAGGGCAGCAACCGAGGCGATGAAGGATTTTGTCGCCGCGACACTCTTTTCCGCGCCGGCATTGAGGCCGAGAACGATATCGGCCTGTTTGGCAAGCGGGCTGTCGGTAACGTTGACGACGGCGATCGTCGTCGCGCCGCCCTTCTTCGCCGCATCCTGCAGCGCGACGATGTCGGGGCTGGCGCCCGACTGCGAGACGGTGAAATGGACACCGCCCTTCAGATGCAGCGCCGCACCATAGACCGAAGCGATGGACGGGCCGACCGAGGCGACCGGAACGCCGCAGGTGATCTCGAAGAGATATTTGAAAAAAGTGGCGGCGTGGTCCGAGGAGCCGCGCGCTGCCGTCGTCACCACGCTCGGGCGGGCGGACGAAAACAACCGGGCGATCTCGGCAAAGACCGGTTTTTCCTTTTCGAGCAGCGTGGCGACCACCTCGGGCGATTGGCCGGCTTCCTGCAGCATCAGCGACTGGTTGTCATTCATAGGTCATCTCCGATTCTCAATTCGGCAACGAAATCATAGGCATCGCCGCGATAATGCGAGCGGGTGTATTCGACGACGCGCTGGTCTTCCAGGCGCGAGACACGTTCGATCAGAAGCGCCGGCGCGCCGGCCTTGACGTTCAGGATCGCGGCGGAGGACGGATCGAGCGTGACCGCTGTCAGCCGCTGCAGCGCGCGCACGGGCCTGTGGCCACTGGCCGTCAGCGCATCGTAGAGCGATCCCTCGCCGCCGGCATCGTGCCCCAGGAACTTGATCGGCACCACGGCGCGTTCGATCGCCAGCGGCAGGCCGTCGGCAAGGCGCAAGCGGTCGAGTCTCAGCACCGGCTCGTCACCGCCGAGGCCGAGCAGGAAGGATTCCTCCGGCGACGGCGTATTGACCGACCGCGACAATATCCGTGCGGCCGGCAGACGCCCGCGCGAGCGCATGTCGGCGGAGAAGGAGGAAAGCCGCCACAGCGACTGTTCCATGCGTTCCACCCTGCTCGAGACGAAAGTACCGCTTCCATGGCGCGATTCCAGTGCGCCGGATGCCATCAGATCGCGATAGGCGGTGCGTACGGTGACACGGCCGAGCTTCAGAGCCTCGGCAAGGTCGCGCTCGCCCGGGAGTGCGGTGCCGGGCTTCAGTAGCCCTTCCTGAATGAGGCCGGTCAGCGTCTGCGCCAGCCGCTTGTAAAGCGGCCCGGTCAGCGCCTCGTCACGCAGGCCGCGGCTATTCAGTTCCGCTATCAGACTGGTTCTATCCATGGGGACGCAATAGAACCTATATAGAACCAATCGGCAAGGCAGAATCGAACACGGAACGAAAAAACCCTCGCCGGCGGACCAGCAAGGGTTTCATAACGGTCAAATTTGACGGTCGTGCGTCCGTAGACGCTCAGTTCTTGGTGAAGATATAATCCGTCTCCTGGCGCAGCACTTCGCCGGGGCGCAGGACCGCATTCGGAAAACCTTGGTGATTGACGGCATCCGGCCAGACCTGCGTCTCCAGGCAGAAGCCGGCGAATGGGCCGTATTTGCGACCGCCGATGCCGGGAGCCCCGACATCGAGCTTGAAGCCGGCATAGAACTGCACACCTGGCTCCGTGCTGCGCACTTCCAGCGACACACCGGAATACAGGCTGCGGGCAAGCGCGACGCTCCGCTTGGCAGTACGCTCGCCCGACAGGCAGAAATTATGGTCGTAAAACGCTTGTTCATTGCCGACGAAACGCTTCATCGGCGCCATCTCGCGGAAATCGAATTCCGTGCCCTCGACGGGACGGATCTCACCGGTCGGCACCTGCTTCTCATCGGTCGGCAGATAATGATCGGCAGCTATCATGATGTCATGGCCAAGTGCATCTTCGCGGCCGTCGAGATTGAAATAGGCGTGCTGGCAGACATTGGCGAGCGTCGGCTGGTCGCTGGTCGATTCATAGGTGATCGACAGTTCACCATTGCCATGCACCCGGAACGTCGCCTGGATGGTGCAATTGCCGGGATAGCCGGCGCGGCCATCGGGATCGACGATCTTCAGCACCACGCGGTCGACGTCATGCTCGACGATCGTCCAATTGCGTTTGGCGATATTGTCGCTGCCGCCATGCAGATGCGTCACGCCGTTTTCATTCAGTTCGAGCTGATAGTCCTTGTCGTCAAGCGTGAACCTGCCGCCGCCGACGCGGTTGGCGCAGCGGCCGGGCGTCGCGCCGAAATAGGACGAATAAAGGAGATAGCTGTCGAAATCATCGAAGCCGAGCTGCAGCGGTGCATCATGTCCCTCGAGACGCAGATCCTGGATGACCGCGCCCCAGCTGATAATCTTGGCCGTCAGCCCGCCGCCCTTGATCACGACGCGATAGACGGTCTCGCCCGCCTGCGTCTGCCCGAAAACGTCCCGCTCCAACTTATCCGACATGATCAACCGTCCATTCTGTCCCTGCTGCAAATTCCTCAATTCGGAATCGATTTGAGGATTTGCAGCGATTCAAAGTGTGCATTGCACGTCCGACGAAGACGCGCGGTGTGGTAGGCTTCGGGACAGGAACCTGCCCGCATTTGCTCCGATCCGCAACCGGCAGATCGGAAAGAAAAGCCGCAGCAGCGGTGCAGCGACATCGGCTCGCGGCGTGATCGGCAACGGTCAGAGATCGGTGCCGATCTCTTCCACATCAAAGGGCGTCGTCTGGTAGATTTCGTTGATCCAGTTGCCGAACAAGAGATGCGCATGGCTGCGCCAGCGGTTCTGCGGCGCAAGCGCCGGATCGTTATGCGGGAAGTAATTGTGCGGCATCTTGATCGGCACGCCGGCATTGACGTCGCGGAAATACTCGTCGGAAAGCGAGGTGGAATCATATTCGACATGGTTGAACATGTAGAGCCGCCGGCCCCTCTTTTCGTGCACGAGGCAGACGCCCATTTCGCTGGACTCCATCAGGATCTCCAGGCTTTCGGATTTCTCGATATCGGCGCGGCGCACTTCGGTCCAGCGCGACACCGGCACTTCGAAATTGTCGGAAAAGCCGTTGAGATAGATCGAGGAAGGCTTCAGGTTCCGGTGGCGGTAGACGCCGAAGGCCTTCTCTTTCAGCTCGTATTTCGGAACGCCGTGAAAATGATAGACCGCCGCCATCGCACCCCAGCAGACGTTCATCGTCGAATGGACATTTGTTTCCGTCCAGTCGAGAATCTCCTGCATCTCCGGCCAATAGGTGACGTCCTCATAGGGTAAAAGCTCAATCGGCGCCCCGGTGATGATGAAGCCGTCGAACTTGCGGTGCTTTACCTCCTCCCAGGTCTGGTAAAAGGCTAGCAGATGATCCTCGGACGTATTCTTCGCCTTGTGGCCGCCGATGCGAATGAGCGACAGCTCCACCTGCAGCGGCGAGGCGCCGACGAGGCGGGCCATCTGCAGTTCGGTCTTGATCTTGTTCGGCATGAGGTTGAGCAGCCCGATCTGCAACGGTCGGATATCCTGACGGATCGCCAACGTCTCGGTCATCACCCGCACCCCCTCCTGAACCAGGGTTTCGAAGGCGGGCAGCGTATCGGGGATCTTGATGGGCATTGCGGTCACTCGATCAAAAACAAAAACCGGCGGCGACAAAAATCGCTACCGGTCCGCACGCGGCCCTTTAGCGACTTTTTTAACGTGGCTGCAAGCCGGCCGGCCAAATCACCACGGAGGCCTTAATTAGACCCAGTCTGATTGCGAATCAACTGGCGAATGCATGCAGGAGAGACTCATGCAAGCATCATCACAGTTTAATGACTGATAGAATCTGTTGATAGACCCGTAACGCCACCATGTTATTTATAGGGCATGGGCGATTTGGAAAAGCGTAATGGCAGATAAGACCGAGGGGAGGCCAGGAATCCGGAGGCAGGATAGGGTAGGGTATGATCTCAGCCTGACATATCGCCTCGGGGTGATGTTCTCAGCATTCTGGAATTCGGAAGTGCGTGGCAAGGTGCTGTTTCTGGCGACCGTGCTGATCCTCGTCATCCTGGCGACATCCTACGGCCAGGTCATTTTGAACGAGTGGAATGCTCCCTTCTACGACTCGCTGGAGCGCCGCGACCTTGGCGAATTCTTCCACCAGCTCGAAATCTTCGCGATGATCGCCGGCACACTGCTGCTGCTCAACGTGCTGCAGGCCTGGCTGAACCAGATGACCGCGCTCTATATGCGCGAAGGCCTGTCACGCGATCTGGTCGACCAGTGGCTGAAGCGCAAGCGGGCGCTACGGCTTGCCTCCAGCGGCCTGATCGGCGTCAATCCGGACCAGCGCCTGCACGAGGATTCCCGCAACCTCGCCGAAAGCACGACAGGGCTGGTTCTCGGCCTGCTGCAGTCGACCATTCTTCTGGTGAGCTTCATCGGCGTTCTCTGGGAGCTTTCGAGTGGCTTCATCTTCCGCATCAGCGGCCATAGCTTCTCCATTCCGGGTTACATGGTCTGGGCGGCGATTTTCTATGCCGCTTCTGCCTCGGTGCTGAGCCAGGTCGTCGGTCGCAAGCTGGTGAAGCTCAATGCCGACCGTTTTTCGAAAGAAGCTGAGCTTCGCTTCACGCTGATGCATGCCAATGAGAACATGCCGGCAATTACCGTTGCCCGCGGCGAGGAGAACGAGCGCCGGCGCATTAACACCGACATCAGTTCGGTCCTGACAGTCGTCAAGCGGCTTGCCATGGCCAATACCAATCTCACTTGGGTTTCGGCCGGTTATGGCTGGCTGGTGATCGTCATCCCGATCATCGTTGCCGCCCCCGCCTATTTCTCCGGCGGTCTCACCCTCGGCCAGCTGATGATGTCCGTTGGTGCCTTCAACCAGGTCAACACCGCGCTGCGCTGGTATGTGTCCAATTTCGGCCCGATCGCCGAATGGCGCGCCACGCTGATGCGCGTCACCGATTTCCGCCAGGCGCTGGTCGACATGGAAGACGACTTCGACCTCAAGGACAGCATCGCCTATGAAAACGCCGCGCCCGACACGCTGACGCTGAAGGACGTGGTGATCGTCGCCAAGGTCGGCGAAGACATCGAGGAATGCGGCGGTTTCCGTCTGCGTGAAACCAATGTCGTGATCAAGGCCGGCGAAAAAGTCATGATCAACGGCGATCACAGCGTCAATCGCAAGCTGCTCTTCCAGGCGATGGCTGGCCTCTGGCCGTGCGGCAGCGGCACGATGGGCCTGCCGCCAATCGACGACATGCTCTTCGTTCCCCAGCTCGCCTATGTCCCCGGCGGCTCACTGCGCGAGGCGCTGGCCTTTCCCGAACGTCCCGAAGCCTACGAGAAAGCCGACGTGGAGGCGGCCCTCGACAAGGTTGGTCTCCATTCGCTGATCGCAAGGCTCGAGACCCGTGCCCGCTGGGACAAGCTGCTCGACAGCGACCAGCAGAAAGCGATCGGCTTCGCCCGGCTGCTTCTTGTGCGCCCGCGCTGGATCATCTTCGACGAAGTGCTGGAAGGCATGGAGCCGGAATTGCAGGAAACGATGGCTAAACTGCTCACCTCGATGCCCGAAAGCGGCATGATCTATATCGGCCGCTCCGAGGCCTATCTCGAGGCGCTGAAGCCGCGCGTGCTGCATCTACAAGCGCTGCCGTCAAAATCCGAGGAGCCGCCTGTCGTCCAGACCGGGGCCAGCGCCAGTGCGGGCGCTGCCGCCGTGCCTGCGCCGGCGCTTTAATGCATGCCGCCCAAAAGTGTGGAGCGGTTTTGGTATAACGGCATGCATAAGATGAGGATTTAAGCCGCTGGTCACATCGGCGGTATGACGCCGTTGAGGCCGACGGCGATCTGGCTGGCCGAGATGCTGCCATCCGCCGCCTTCTCGCCGGTGACGACGACGCCGGCGCCGGGCTTCAGATCATCTTTGGTCGCAGGCGCCAACGTCACGATCGGCGTGCCATCGGCAATCGAGATGGTCTTTTCCTTGCCCTGATAGGTCAGCGTGATTGTGTGGCCGTCGACGGACTTGACGGCATTGCTGACGGTCGCGTTGGTCATCTGGCTGTTTGGCTGCGCATCCCAGGGACGGTTGCCCTCACCGGTTCCCTTCATCGACGCCGGAAAGATCAGCACCTCGATCGCGCCGTCCGGGCCGGTGCCCTTCGGAAGCGAAGCGACGCCGACGAAATCGCCGGGTTTGATATCCTCGACCGAAGCTTGTCTGATACCGCCGACCTTCCAGCCGGCTTTCAGCGCGACCGTCGCATCGCTGCCCTCGCGCGTCTTGACGACGAGCGTATCGCCGCTGAGGCTTTCGATTGCGCCGCGAACACGAATGCGCTGGGCATCCTGCGCCTGTGCGGCTTGCGACAGGGCAAGCGCCACGAGGCTGCCGGCAGTAAGTGCTGTGAGAAAACGGGAATGAGGCTTGCGAGACATATGACTTTTCCTTGTCGCCATTGCGATCGGCAATATCCCCGGCTGCCGGACGGCACCTTATGCCGCAGGACGGCACACTGACGAATCAAGGAAAAGTGAGCCTTCAGCCTCGAGAAAATCTCAGCCCTCCAGCTCTTCCCGCAGCATTTCGAGCTCCAGCCACTCTTCTTCCATCTCCGTCAGGCTGGCGCGCAGTTTTTCCATCTCGCCGGCAAGCCGGTTGAAGGCTGCGGGATCGCGCGTGAAAAGATTGGGATCTGCCATCACCTGTTCGCGTTTGGCGATTTCGGCTTCGGCCTTCGCCATTTCCTTTGGCAGGTTTTCCAGTGCGAATTTCTGCTTGAAGGAGAGCTTGCTCCTCGTGCTTCCCGCGGACGGCGCTGCCTCCTGCGTCTTCGGCTTCTCCGCTGCCTTCTCTGCCCTCTTGCGCTCCTCAAGCGCGCCCTTGCGTTGCGTAAGCATGTCGGAATAGCCGCCGGCATATTCGATCCAGCGGCCGTCCGGCGCATCCGGAACGGCGGGTGCAATCGTCGAGGTCACGGTGCGGTCGAGGAAATCGCGGTCGTGGCTGACGAGAATGACGGTGCCGGGAAAGCCGGCGACAATTTCCTGCAGGAGATCGAGCGTTTCGATATCGAGGTCGTTGGTCGGTTCGTCGAGGATCAAAAGGTTCGTTGGGCGCGAAAGGATGCGCGCCAGCATCAGCCGGGCGCGTTCGCCACCGGAGAGGTTTCTGATCGGCGTACGCGCCTGTTCCGGCTGAAACAGAAATTCCTTCATGTAGCCGGTGACATGACGCTGTTCGCCGTTTACGAGCAGGTTTTCGCCGCGCCCATCCGTCAGATAGTTGGCAAGCGTATCCTCGGGATCGAGATCCTCGCGTTTCTGGTCGAGCGTCGCGATCTCCAGATTGGTGCCGAGTTTGACGATGCCGCTATCGGGTGAAAGCTGCCCGGTCAGCATCTTCAGCAGCGTCGTCTTGCCGGCGCCGTTCGGCCCGACCAGACCGATGCAGTCGCCGCGATGCACGCGGATCGAAAACGTCGTGACGATTGCCCGCTCGCCGAAGCTCTTGGTGATCTTGTCGGCCTCGATCACCAGCTTGCCGGATTCCTGCGCGTCCGAAACCGTCGCCTGCACCGTGCCCTGCGGCCCCTTATGGCCGCGATAGTTCGAGCGCATCGTCTGCAGCTCGCCGAGACGGCGCATGTTACGTTTGCGCCGCGCCGTGACGCCATAGCGCAGCCAGTGCTCCTCGCGCTCGATCGACTTGCCGAGCTTGTGCTGCTCCAGCTCCTCGGCCTCCAGCACCTGGTCGCGCCAGGCTTCGAAATGCGCAAAGCCTCTGTCGAGCCGGCGTGAGGTGCCGCGGTCGAGCCAGACGGTTGCCGTCGACACCTTTTCGAGGAAACGCCGGTCGTGCGAGATCAGCACCAAGGCGCTGCGTGTCTTTTGCAGCTCGCCTTCCAGCCATTCGATGGTCGGCAGGTCGAGATGGTTGGTCGGCTCGTCGAGCAGCAGAATGTCCGGCTCCGGGGCCATAACCCGGGCAAGGGCTGCGCGCCGCGATTCGCCACCGGACAGCATTTTAGGGTCTTCATCGCCGGTCAGCCCGAGATGGGAGAGGAGATAGGTGACACGATAGGGGTCATCGCCTGGCCCGAGGCCGGCCTCGGCATAGGCCTGCACCGTGGTGAAGTCGGCAAAATCCGGCGCCTGTTCGAGATAACGCACCGTCGAGGACGGATGGCGGAAGACCTCGCCGGACTGCGCCTCGACCAGGCCGGCGGCAATCTTCAGCAGCGTCGATTTTCCCGAGCCGTTGCGCCCGACGAGACAGATTTTGTCACCGGGCTCGATCTGCAGGCCAGCACCGGCCAGAAGCGGCGCACCGCCAAAGCTCAGGAAGATATCGTCGAGTTTCAGAATGGGAGGGGCCAAAAATCAGACTCCGGAAAGATCATAGGGCCGGGCGAGCACGATTGCCCGGCCGCTGCGGAGCGAAAAGCGAACCTTGCCTTCCGCAACATTGGAAATGGTGCGCGACGAGCCGAAAGGCAGATGGAAATCCACCAGCGGATAACGCGCATTCTCGATGGTAAGCCCTCTCAGCTCGCTGAATCCGGGCACGGAAAACAGGCTGCCTTTGGGAAGGTCCAGTTCGATCGTACCGGCCACCAGCGGCACGGCCTCTTCCTTGCCCGAGGTCAGCAGCAGGTCGAAACCCTCTTCCGCCATGCTGACGGCCGACAGCAGATGCTGAAGCGCGTGGTCGGAACGTTCACCGCCGAGCGCACCGGCGAGGATGAGCCGCCGGGCACCCCGCGCGATTGCTTCCGCCACTGCGATTTCGCCGTCCGTCGCCGCCTTCGCTGCCGGATAGGGCTGTTTCGGCACATCGGGAAATGCACCCGCGAGATCATCAGGCGTCGAATCGAAATCACCGACCCAGAGCTCCGGCGTAATACCGAGTGCTGCCGCATGCCGCATGCCGCCATCGGCCGCAATGAAGCGGCTGTCTTCGATGGCATCGCGCAGGCGCTCCGTCAGGCTGAGTTCGCCGCCAAGGAGAATGGTGAATGTGGATTGGCTCATGGGCATTGCCCTTAGCGCAAACGAGGGGTCGAGGGGAAGGGCCGGCGAACTACGGCGTCTGCCTCAGCCCGGTGTATCCTTGTCGCGCGACAGGAAAACCGCCTCGTAGCCGCCGATGAAGCGCTCGAAAAGCGCTGCGAAACGCTCGACATCTTCCTGCGGCCAGTCGGAAACGATCTCGGAAATGATTGCAAGCTTCTGCGCGACGATCTCGGCAAGCAGGTCCTGGCCGACCTCGGTCATGACGACGACGATCCGCCGCGCATCGGCCTGCGAGGCCTCGCGGCGCAGCACGTTGCGCCCGACCATGTCGGCCACCACCCGGCTTGCCCGTGACGGATCGATGCGCAGCATCTCCGCGATCATGCCGACCGTGACCTCGCCGGCAGGCTGCGCCCTCCGCACGGCATCGAGCACGTCGAGATGCGAAAGCTCAAGGCCCGGTGCAGCACTCTGGATCGCCAGCCGGCCGATCAGCCGCCGCCCGGTCATCAGCCGCATGCGCGCCATGCTCCGGCCGATACGCGGCACGTTTTCACGATCCGGCTCGGCCGGCTCCGCAAAAGGGGTCTTGGTCAGGACGTCGCTCATCACAGGACCATAACAGAGCCGATTCAAAAATTGAATATGCTGATGTCATTAATGTGCCATTGACAATTATATGCTGTTAGCACATAAAAGCACTTCAACCCGGAACGATGCCTCCATGGACATGCAACTCGCGCCTGCGCCGCTCGTGACGGATCCTCGTCGCCGGCTTATCCTCTTCTTCTTCCTGATGACCGCCATGTTCATGGCGACGCTTGATAATCAAATCGTCTCCACGGCGCTCCCGACGATCGTCGGCGAATTCGGCCATCTCGAGCGCTTCGGCTGGATCGGCTCGGCCTATCTCCTGTCGCTGAGCGCCGTCATGCCGCTCTACGGCAAGCTCGGCGATCTGTTCGGCCGCAAATACGTGATGATGACGGCTATCATGATCTTCACCGTCGGATCGACAGTCTGCGGTCTTGCGGTTTCGATGAATACGCTGATCGCCGCCCGCGTGCTGCAGGGCCTTGGCGGCGGCGGCATCATGGTGTCGATCTTCGCCGTCAACGCCGACCTATTCGAGCCACGCGAGCGGGCGCGCTATCAAAGCTATTCCAGCCTGGTGCTGATGGCATCGGGCGCGATCGGCCCGGTGCTCGGCGGGACGATGAGCGATCTCTTCGGCTGGCGTTCGATCTTTCTCGTCAACGTGCCGATCGGCTTTATCGTGCTCACCGGCCTTGCCTTCATGCTGCCGTACCGCAAACCGCATCGCCGCCCCAAGATCGATTATGCCGGTGCGCTTCTGCTTGCCATGACGACGACAAGCATCGTGCTTGCCACCGACAGCAGCGAACTGTTCGGTGCATTGATTTCGCCTGAGAGCATCGGCATCGTTGTCTTCGGCCTCGTCTGCGCCGTCACCTGGGTGTTCGTCGAGCGCCGCGCGCCGGAGCCGATTGTTCCCCTGCAGCTGTTTCGCAATTCGACCTTCAGCCTGCTCCTGGTGATCTCGATCATGGGCGGCGCCATCGCCATCGGCATGGTCAATTATCTCGCCCTCTTCCTGCAGACCACGACCGGCCTTTCGCCGTCGGCCGCCGGTCTGCTCTTCATCCTTCTGACCGGCGGCCTCGTCTGCGGGTCGCTTTCCGCAGGCCGCATCATCTCGAAGACGGGGCGCTACAAGCCCTTCGCCATCGCAAGCCTCACCTGCAGCGCCATCGCCTTTGCGCTGATGTCGCAGATCCATGCGGGAACGCCGATCGCCTTCATCGGTGCGGTCATGATGCTGCACGGCATCGGCATCGGCCTTGCCCAGCAAGTTCCCGTCATCGGCGTACAGAATGCAGCACCCGCCCGCGACGTCGGCGCCGCCACCGGCTCGGTGACGCTGTCGCGCATGGGCGGCGCCTCGATCGCCATTTCCATCTATGGCGCCATCATCGCCTCCGAGCTCGGCAAGGTCGGCGTCTCCATTCCCGGCGTCGCCGATATCGAGCAGCTGACGCCGAAAATGATGGCCGCCCTTCCCGAAGCGAGCCGTCAGGCCGTCGCCGATACCTATGCCGCCGCTTTCTCGCCGCTCTTCATGACCTCCTGCGCCATTGCGCTGATCGGCCTTGCCGCCGCCATCATGCTGAAACCCGTGCAGCTGCCCCGCGCCGGCGAGACGACAAAGCCGCAACCGGCGACCGCGGAAGCTGCCGAATAGTCGACTCGTTACTGCGAGAGAATGCTTCATCAGGAGGCGTTCCCTCTCGATGCCTGTATCAAGGGTTGCAATTTTCCCGCTGGACTGTCGCTATCGAGTCGGTTGCTTCAATCGGGCCGTTCTTTTTCCGCACCGTCGACGAATCTCCGCTTTGTGACGGAACTTTCGCCATAATTTCATCCGAGCGAAGGGAAGCCTTAATGCCTGAGGCTTGCTAAAATGCAACGGCGCCACATTTAAACAGAGTCTCGCTATGCAACCGATGCGTAAATCAGCTACAGCAACGACTTGTATCGGCCGATTGTGCAGCGCGAGATCAGGGGTGCGCACCTGTTGAGTTCCCCTTGCCACGGTCGGTCCGAATCTGCGGCAAACCGGCAAAACAGCGACATGATGCGGAGAATCAGACTGGACAGCTTGACGACGTGGAATTCGCCCGCGCTTTCCAGTGATGCCATCTCCGCGCCACGGCGCTTCGCGCGTCGCCTGATGCTGCTTTCGGCACTCGCAATGGTGCTGAATGGCTGTCAATCGCTGATCGACCAATCCTATCAGCCCAGTGTCTCTCCTTCTTCCAACCCGCAGATCGTCGACGAGGTGCAGAAGAACGATCCGCGCGCAGCGATGGGCGCCCGTGAGCATCCGCGCATCGTGGCGAGCTACGGCGGCGAATACAAGGACGCCAAAACCGAGCGCCTCGTCGCCCGCATCGCCGGCGCGCTGACGGCGGTGTCGGAAAATCCGAGCCAGTCCTACCGCATCACCATTCTGAATTCGCCGGCGATCAACGCCTTCGCGCTGCCGGGCGGTTATCTCTACGTTACCCGCGGCCTGCTCGCCCTTGCCAACGACGCCTCGGAAGTCGCCGCCGTGCTGTCGCACGAAATGGGCCATGTGACGGCAAACCACGGCATCGAGCGGCAGAAGCGCGAAGAGGCTGAGGTCATCGCCAGCCGTGTCGTCGCCGAGGTCCTCTCCAGCGACATCGCCGGCAAGCAGGCGCTTGCCCGCGGCAAGCTGCGGCTCGCCGCCTTTTCCCGCCAGCAGGAACTGCAGGCCGATGTCATCGGCGTGCGCATGCTCGGCGAAGCCGGCTACGACCCTTATGCCGCCGCCCGGTTCCTCGATTCGATGGCGGCTTACAGTCGCTTCATGTCGGTTGATCCCGAAGCCGACCAGAGTCTCGACTTCCTGTCGAGCCATCCGAATTCGGCCCAGCGCATAGAGCTAGCCCGCACCCACGCCCGCGCCTTCGGCCAGGAAGGCTCGGTCGGCGACAAGGGTCGCAATTATTATCTCGACGGCATAGACGGACTGCTCTACGGCGATAGCCCGGAGGAAGGCTATGTGCGCGGCCAGACCTTCCTGCATGGCGGTCTCGGCATCCGCTTCGACGTGCCGCCGGATTTCCACATCGACAACAAGGTCGAAGCTGTGATGGCCACCGGCCCGAACGACATTGCCGTCCGCTTCGACGGCGTCGCCGACAATCAGAACCAGAGCCTCACCAACTATATATCCAGCGGCTGGGTGACCGGCCTCGACCCATCGACCATCCAGCCGATCACCATCAACGGCATGGAAGCAGCCACCGCGCGCGCCAGCGCCGACCGCTGGGATTTCGATGTGACCGTGATCCGCAACAATTCGCAGATCTTCCGTTTCCTGACCGCCGTGCCGAAAGGCAGCGGCGCCCTTGAGCCGACGGCCAATGTGCTGCGGGCAAGTTTCCGTCGCATGACGCCGGCAGAGGCCGCCTCGCTGAAGCCGCTGCGGATCCGCGTCGTCACCGTCCGGCCGGGTGAGAACATCTCGACACTCGCCGCCCGCATGATGGGCACAGACCGCAAGCTCGATCTCTTCAAGCTCATCAACGCCCTGCCCACGGGCGCAGCCGTTTCAACAGGCGATCGCGTCAAGATCATCGCCGAATAAAAAAGGCCCGGCTTGCGCCGGGCCAGTCTGTGCTGCTGGAGGGGATAAAACATCTCGCGCAAAACTGAGCGGCGGTTTTGCGACAATGACCTAAATCGCGACAAGCGAATCTAAGGTCGAGACGCACTTTAAGTTCAGGCGTAGGCCGCCATATGCGGATCGGCGCTGACGAGCGCGCTGCGAAGCTTCTCCATCGCCCGGCTTTCGATCTGACGCACGCGCTCCTTGGAAATGCCGAGATCGGCACCGAGTTCTTCGAGCGTGGCACCGTCTTCCGCCAGACGCCGGGCGCTGATGATCTTCATCTCGCGTTCGTTGAGGTGTTTCAGCGCCGAGGCGAGCCAGATGCGGCGGCGCTCGCCGTCGATCATGTTGGACACCTGCTCGTCCGGCAGGGGATCGTCGCTGACGAGGAAGTCCATCTTCTCTGCACTCTCGGCATCGCCGGAGACTGAAGGCGCCTGCAACGAGGCGTCGTTGCCGGAAAGCCTGGCATCCATCGTCTGCACATCCGAGAGGCTGACGCCGAGAGCGGCGGCGATTTCCTGGTGAATGGATTGCAGCGTCAGCTGCGTGTCGCCCTTGGCGAGCTTGGCGCGCAGACGGCGCAGATTGAAGAACAGCGCTTTTTGCGCCGAGCTCGTGCCGCCCCGCACGATCGACCAGTTGCGCAGGATATAATCCTGGATCGACGCCCTGATCCACCAGCTTGCATAGGTGGAAAAGCGCACGTCGCGTTCCGGCTCGAAGCGGGCGGCGGCCTCGAGCAGGCCGACATAACCTTCCTGCACCAGATCGCTCATCGGCAGGCCGAAATTGCGGAACTTGCCGGCCATGGATATGACGAGGCGCATATGCGCCATGGCGATTTGGTTGCGCGCGCCGCGGTCTTCGTGATCCTTCCAACGGGTGGCGAGATCGTGCTCTTCCTGGCGGGCGAGATAAGGAGCGGCCATCGCGATTTTGATCATGCGCCGATCTGCAGACATGTTCTTCATTTCGATCTCCTGAACAGGCCTCTCGCCCTGAAATGAACAATAAAACTCATGTTCCGGAACATCGCTGTCCGGATTGAATGGGTTCTGAATGCATAAAAGCCTCGCCCTGGACTTTTCAGGGGAAGGCTCTATTTCTCATCATGTGCCGGTAAGACGGCCGGGCTGGACCTGTTTCTTCAGTTTGCCGGATGGGCAATCTAGAAAAGGCATGATCCGCTCCTCATCGAACATTGACGGAATAGCAGTTCGCCCGTTGAGGCCGTTGCCCGACGAGCAGTCCGCAATTACGTGTGATAAACGCGGCAGCCGGGAAAAAGTTCCAATAAAAAAACCCGGCGCAAAGGCCGGGTTTTTTTACAAAATATCAGGGTCGCTTTATGCGGCTTCGTCCTGTGAATCGTCTTCTTCGATCGCCTTGCCGCGCTTCGGACCCTTGTTGAGATTGGTCTCGACGAGGCGAACGGCTTCGGTTTCCGACATCTTGTTGACGGCGGCGATTTCGCGCGCCATGCGGTCGAGTGCAGCCTCATAAAGCTGGCGCTCGGAATAGGACTGTTCAGGCTGGTTCTCGGCACGATACAGATCGCGCACGACCTCAGCGATGGAAATCAGGTCACCGGAATTGATCTTGGCATCATATTCCTGGGCGCGGCGGGACCACATGGTGCGCTTGACGCGCGCCTTGCCCTGCACGACCTTCAAAGCACGCTCGACGAAATCCGTTTCCGAAAGCTTGCGCATACCAATGCTCATCGCCTTCGCGACCGGAACCTTCAGACGCATCTTGTCCTTCTCGAAATCGATAACGAAAAGTTCGAGCTTCATGCCGGCAACTTCTTGCTCTTCGATAGCGGTGATGGTACCGACGCCATGAGCGGGGTAGACGATCGATTCACCGGTCTTGAAGCCGTGACGTGCTGTAGAAGGCTTTTTCTGCTGAGTCGTCATTCTATTCAAAAACTCCCTGTTACGCTTCCGGCGGCGGCCGGAGCCGGGTCAGTCAGGCCCGGGTGAGACGGTAGTATCCGTCGGGTGACTTCACTCTGGTCCCATCGGGCAAAAGCAAAGACTTCTTGCGCACGATCTTGGGACCCGGCGCTCAAAGCGTTGATATGTCACGGAAACCGTGTACGGATTTGTTTTGCTTTCGTGATGGTTTTGGGCATGCGTTATGCCACAAATGGAACAGTAGACGAAACCTATCATAAAAATATGAGGAAATCAATAATTTGCTTCGCTTGAGTCATGCGAGCAACACATGTCACCCATATGCCTCACGCAGCTTTTAAAACGTTTCGCGCCGCGGTCGCCCGAATCCGGGGGCCGAATGTGGGCGCTGTCTCAATCGCCGGAACCGGGCTTCTCCGAAAAATACTTCTCGAATTTTCCGGTCTCGCCATCCATTTCCTTGGCCTCGGGCAACGGGTCCTTCTTGACCGTGATATTCGGCCAGATCGTGGCATATTCGGTATTGATCTTCAGCCATTTGTCGAGGCCCGGCTCGGTATCGGGCTTGATCGCCTCGGCGGGACATTCAGGTTCGCAGACGCCGCAATCGATGCATTCGTCGGGATGGATGACGAGGAAATTCTCGCCCTCATAGAAGCAGTCGACAGGGCAGACTTCCACGCAATCGGTGTATTTGCACTTGATGCAATTGTCGGTCACGACATAGGTCATGAAGAACTCCAGGATTTCCATGCGGATGGGGCCGGGCAACCTGGAACGTCGCGCCTATCCCCGTGCCGGAAGAAAAGCGTGAGCAGGCTTGGGAGGCAAGCACGCTTCCGGCAGGTTGTCAGTGACCTATCGGCTTTGGCGCCGGATTTCAAGGATAAACGATCTGCAAAAGCCGCCACCGCAGACAGAGTTTTCTAATCCTCGTCCGACATCAGCCTGTCGATTGCACGTCTTTCCTTTTTGGTCGGACGGCCGGTGCCGGTGGCCCGGATCGCCTGCTCGTAGGGCGTGAGACGTTTTGTCTCATCGGGCGGCGGGGATTGGTCGTCGTAGAGCAGGCGCGCCTCCTCGTATGGCCCCCGCCGTTCGCCGGCAAGGCGCATGACGAGAACGACATCGCGCCGCTCCAGCGTCAGGTCGATACGGTCGCCCGGCTTGACCATCTGGCTTGGATGGTTGCAACGCTCGCCGTTGATGCGCACATGGCCTGATTGGATATGGCTCTGCGCCAGCGAGCGCGACTTCACCATGCGCGCGAAGAACAGCCACTTGTCGATGCGCTGGCGCGAACCGCTTGTCGGCTGTGTCTCCCCGCTCATGATTACTTCTTCATCTGCTCCTTGAGAGCTGCGAGCTTGGCGAAGGGCGAATCCGGATCGATCGGCTTCTCCTTGCGCGGCGGCTTGGCCTCGAAGCGCAACGGCTGCGAGCCGCCACGATTGTTGTTGCGGTCGTTGCGATCGTTACGCTCGCCGCGATCCTTGCGATCGCCGCGGTCCTGCCGGTCGCCGCGCGGCTGGTCGCCACGCGGTTGGTTGTTGCGGTCGCCTCTTGCCTGCTGCGGCCGGCCACCATCGCGACCGCCGCCTTCCTTGCCGCGGTTCTGGCGATTGTTGTCGCGGCCGTCGCCGCCGCGATTGCCCTCGCCGCCTTCACCGCCGCCCGGCCGGCGATTGCGGTCGCCGCGCTCCTGATTTTGACCGCGCTCTTGGCCCTGGCCGCCACGGCGTTCGCCATGCCCGCCGCGCCCCTGGCGCTGATTGTCGTTGCGACCGCCAAGACGCCACAGAAGAACCGGCTTCGGTTCCGCCGGCTCGCCGGCTTCCCCAGGAGCAGATCCTGCTTCCCCGGAAGCCGATACCGCTTCCACAGGAGCGGAGGTTTCCCCGGAAACAGAGGCTTCCGCCGGAGCAGATGCCTCGATCGCTTCGGCCGGAGCGGGGCTTTCAACCGCTTCCGCCACGGGCGCGTCGGCAACCGCCGAAGCCGCCTCGGTTACGGATGGCTCGGCAGCAGTCTCTTCCGCGGCGCCATCGGCATCGTCGTGATCGGCCTTTTCGGCTGTCTCTTCCGCAGGCGTTTGCGCGCTGGCGGCAGGTACTGAGGCCGCATCCTGCGCCGCAAGATGGACCGATGCTTCTTCCGCCTTCACGGCATCGGCGCGATAGCCGAGACCCTTGAGGATTTCTTCCATGTCCTCGAGCGTCGCACCGAGGATCGACAGCATCGCCGTCGTCGTCGTGAAGCGGCGGCCATCATAAGCACCCTCCGGACGGTTGTTCTGACCAGGCTTCCATTGCAGCAGCGGACGGATAATATCGGCAAGCCGTTCCAGGATGTCGATACGCACGGCACGCTTGCCGAGGAAACGGAAGCCGGCGAGTTTGTAGAACATCCGCTCGAAGCTCGGATCGGTGACGACGGAGGTGCGGCCGGCGGCAAGCACGGGAATGAGATCGCCATAGCCCGGCTTGTCGAGACCGTCGTTCTTCAGCGCCCAGAGCAGCGTGATGAGCTCGGCCGGCGCCGGCTTCAGAAGTGCGGGAACGAAGATATGATAGGCGCCGAAACGCACGCCGTAGCGGCGCATGGAGGCACGGGCCTCTTGGTCCAGCGACTTCACCTCCTCGGTCACGTCGCGGCGGAACAGTACCCCGACATTCTCGACGAGCTGGAAGGCAAGCCCCTTGGCGAGACCCTGCAGGTCTTCGGCACGCGACAGATCGTCGAGCGGCTTCAGCACCGTGCTGATATGATGATTGACGAAGCGCTCGATGCGGGCGGCAACATGATCGCGGGCATTGCCCGTCAGTTGCTCGTCGGCCAGCAGAATCACGCGCGGACGCATGATGTGATCGCTGCCCGAAAGCCGCGCCACCGGGTCGCCCAGCCAACGGATCAGCCCATCCGAACCGATCACCAGATCGCTGTTGCCGGCGGCATGCATCCGGGCCGCGCGGGCTTCGAACTCGAGCCCGAGCGCCTTCTGCGACGCAGCCTGAACCGCCTTGGCATCCGGCCCGTCCGTTCCCGCCACCGGCGTGAAACGGAATCCGCTCAACTGCCCTACATGATGTCCTTCAACGAAGACATCGCCATTCACACTGATTTCAGCTTCCAGCATCGCATTCTCTCTCAGGCGCTTCATGAGCACAGATGTCCTGCGATCAACAAAGCGTTTCGTCAACCTTTCATGTAACGCGTCGGACAATCGATCTTCGATTTCCCGCGTCTTTTCCTGCCAGTGTGTCGGATCGGCAAGCCAACCGGGCCGATTCGAAACGTAGGTCCAGGTCCTTATCTGCGCGATTCGCGCCGAAAGCGTGTCAATTTCGCCATCTGTTCGATCGGAGCGATGAACCTGCTCCGCAAGAAACTGCTCATTCACCGTGCCATAGCGGACGAGATCGGAAAAGAGGGTCGAGATAAGATCGGCATGTTGTGCTGGGGTGATACGCCGATAGTCGGGAAGTGCGCAAGCCTCCCAAAGTTTTTCGACGCGCGCCGGCCTGTCGGCGAGATCGATGACCTCTGGATAACGCGAAAGCTGTTCCAGCGCCTGCTGGTCGACCGCAGGCAGCGCCCGCGTCAGCCCCGGCACGCGCGGTCCCGTCTCAAGGCTGGCGCGCAGCGATGCGATTGAAGAGAAGTCCATCTCGGTCGTGCGCCACTGCAAAACCTTGACGTTGTCGAACTCGTGGCCCTCGATGCGCTGCACCAGCTCCTCGTCGAAGGGCGAGACTTGCCCGGTGACGCCGAAGGTTCCGTCCCGCACATGCCGCCCGGCGCGCCCCGCGACCTGGCCGAGTTCGCCCGGATTGAGATTGCGAAACTGGTAACCGTCGAATTTCCGGTCCTGGGCAAAGGCGACGTGATCGACATCGAGGTTGAGGCCCATGCCGATCGCATCGGTCGCCACCAGATATTCGACGTCGCCGGCCTGATAGAGCGCCACCTGAGCATTGCGGGTGCGCGGGCTGAGCGCGCCGAGCACGACCGCCGCGCCGCCGCGCTGCCTGCGGATGAGCTCGGCGATGGCATAGACCTCGTCGGCGGAAAAGGCGACGATGGCCGAGCGCTGCGGCAGCCGTGTGATCTTCTTCTGCCCGGCATAGAAAAGATGCGAAAGCCGCGGCCGCTCGACGATAGTGATGCCGGGCAGGAGCTGCTGCAGGATCGGCCGCATCGTCGCCGCGCCGAGCAGCAGCGTTTCCTCGCGGCCGCGAAGATGCAGGATGCGGTCGGTGAAGATATGGCCGCGCTCGAGATCGCCGGCGAGCTGCACCTCGTCGATCGCGACGAAGGCGGCTCTGGTTTCGCGCGGCATCGCCTCGACAGTGCAGACGGAAAAACGCGCATTGGGTGGCGAAATCTTTTCCTCGCCGGTGACCAGCGCCACATTCTGTGCGCCGACCTTCTCGACCACCCGCGTATAGACCTCGCGCGCCAGCAGCCGGAGCGGCAGGCCGATCACGCCCGTCCCGTGCGCGACCATGCGCTCGATGGCATAATGGGTCTTGCCGGTATTGGTCGGCCCGAGCACCGCGGTCACACCGCGCCCACTCAGAATCATCGGCTGCGAAGTCAGTGTCATGGGTCCATGCAAATGAGGCGGGGTGGCCCCAGGAAAATCTCGGCTCCTCGATGGGAGCTGGACAACACATGGACAGCTGCCGCCGCAAACGCAAGGGCAGATTTCAAAATGCCTCGGGGATTGCGACCTTTGCGAGTCGCCCGGAACGGCCGAATTTCCGATTCGGAACAGCGTGAGAACGAATCAGCGACGAATCGATGACTCCGGCTGATTCAGCTTTTGTTCACGGCTAAGTATTGATTTTGAATCACTTTTTCCCACTAGATGCTGAATCGCGAAACTCTCTCCTCTTCCCATTTTCGCCGTCGTAAGTGACGATCTTCGCCCGATCTCGAACAGGCGAAAATCCGCCCGAAATTAACCTCTCGACCAAAGCCGGAACGAATCGGAGACGAATCGCTGACGCTGGCATTTTCGCCTTTCGTTCACGGCCACATCTGGTAGCCTTATCAGGTCCAGGCCCTAGATGCGCATTGGCGGCAGATCGCCTCGCTCCGCCTCGTCGTATCAGCATTAATCTTTCAGGCGCCGGATTCAGACAGCGTTAAGTCAGGGCGGCCAATTGTGGCGCGCCGATCAAAAACGGAACGAATCGCTGACGAATCGGCGACATCGCGATTTTCCCACTTTGTTCACCGCAACATATTGTATTTAAATGTCTTTTTAACCATAGCGGCGTTTTTACGAGATGACGGAAATTAAACCGTGAATCAGGCTTCGACACATTTCCGGAGCTTAACCGGGAACAAAAATCGCCAATACGTGTTTCTCGTCCATCCAAATTGCGGATGAAATGAAGGAAACACACCATGCTTGGCACGATACTTCTTATTATCCTCATTCTGCTCTTGATCGGAGCCTTGCCGAATTGGGGTTACAGCCGTGGCTGGGGCTATGGACCTTCTGGTGGTTTGGGGCTAGTTCTCGTGATTATCATTATCCTTGTACTAATGGGCCGCATCTAAAGCCCAACTAACCTGGGGAGTTACGACATGATGAAGAAGATTGTTCTTATTGGTGCCCTCGTCGGCGCCTTGGCATCCTGCACAGCGACCGAGCAAGGTACGGCGATCGGTGCCGGCACCGGCGCGGTTATCGGCGGTGCCGTCACCAACAGCTGGGGTGGTGCCGCCGTCGGCGCCGTTGCCGGCGGTTTGACCGGCGCGCTGATCGGCCAGTCGGTCGAACGCCGCGGCTACTGCGTCTATCGCGACCGCTACGGCCGCCGCTACGAGGCCCGTTGCCGCTACTGATCGGCAAAGCATATCGGACTCCCAACGGGCGCTTCGGCGCCCGTTTTCTTTTGCCGGTCGCATCCGTCAACGAGACGTTGACAATCGGTTACGAAAGTCAAACCTACCACCGCCCAACGGGCAGGCACATATTTCCTTCAGAGCGCAACGGGCAGGCACAGCCGCCCGGCGCACCGGAAAGGAAACGCTTCCATGATTCAGATTTTGCTGAGTTCCCTCGTCGCCGTTCTCATCGCGTCGGCTTTCCTGACGACCGCGATATCAGCCCTCGGCACCGATGATCCTTCGCTACGCAAAGTGCCGGCCAGAGCTCGGCCACAGCGACGTCCGAACACAGACCGCCGCTCTTGATCTTCCCGAAAACGCACCACTACACCGGCCACAACCGGCATCACGAGACGTTCAAAAAACAGCGATAGCGCGTCCTGCCGGACGCGCTATCGCTTTGAATCTAATCTCTACCGTCGACTCGAAGACAGAAATACCTAGGCGAAGAACTGTCCGCCATTGGCCGTGAGCGTCGAACCGGTGATGAAGCCGGCGTCGTCGGAGACGAGGAAGGTGACGCAGCGCGCGATCTCTTCCGGTTCGCCGAGACGGCCGACCGGGATCTGCGGAATGATGCGTTCGTTCAGCACCTTCTCCGGCACGGCAAGCACCATTTCGGTTCCGATGTAACCGGGGCAAATAGCGTTGACGGTGATGTTCTTGGCAGCACCCTCCTGAGCCAGCGCCTTGGTGAAGCCGAGATCGCCCGCCTTGGCCGCCGAATAGTTCACCTGGCCCATCTGGCCCTTCTGCCCGTTGATCGACGAGATATTGACGATACGGCCGAAGCTGCGGTCACGCATGCCGGTCCAGACCTGATGCGTCATGTTGAAGAGGCCGGTGAGATTGGTATTGATCACCTCATGCCACTGCTGCGGCGTCATCTTGTGGAACATCGCGTCGCGGGTGATGCCGGCATTGTTGACGAGGATTTCGACCGGCCCGATCTCGCGTTCGACCCTGGTGATCCCCTCGCCGCAGGCAGCGTAGTCCGAAACATCCCATTTGAACACCGCAACACCGGTGACGTCATGGAAGGCTTTGGCCTTCTCGTCATTGCCGGCATAAGTGGCTGCAACCCTGTATCCGGCGTTTTTCAGCGCCATGGATATTGCTGCGCCGATGCCGCGCGTACCCCCAGTGACCAGAGCCACTCTGCTCATGTTCCGCTCCCCTTGTGTTTTCGCCCGCTCGTGGCGGGATCTTCAATCGAATATGGATCGTATGCTATTTAAAGCGCTTCAAAGCACATGGCCACACCCATGCCGCCGCCGATGCAAAGCGTGGCGAGACCCTTCTTGGCGCCGCGGCGCTTCATTTCGAACAGCAGCGTGTTGAGAACGCGCGCACCCGAGGCGCCGATCGGATGGCCGATCGCGATCGCTCCGCCATTGACGTTGACGATCGACGGATCCCACCCGAGATCCTTGGTGACGGCGCAGGCTTGCGCCGCGAAGGCCTCGTTGGCTTCGACGAGATCGAGATCGTTGACCGACCAGCCGGCCTTTTCGAGCGCCTTGCGCGAAGCCGGGATCGGTCCGGTACCCATGATCTGCGGATCGACACCCGCCGTTGCCCAGGAAACGATGCGGGCGAGCGGCTGGATGCCGCGCCGGACTGCCTCAGCTTCGCTCATCAGCACCGCCGCAGCGGCACCGTCGTTGAGGCCGGACGCGTTCGCGGCCGTGACCGTGCCATCCTTGTCGAAGGCCGGCCGCAGTTTCCCCATCGCCTCTATCGTCGCGCCGTGACGGATATATTCGTCGGCATCGACCGTAACGTCGCCCTTACGTGTCTTGATGACGTAGGGGATGATCTCGTCGGTAAAGCGGCCGGCCTTCTGCGCCGCCTCCGCCTTGTTCTGCGAGCTGACCGCGAACTGATCCTGGTCGTCGCGCGAAAGCTGCCACTGGCGCGCGATATTCTCGGCGGTGATGCCCATGTGGTAGCCATGGAAGGCGTCGGTCAAGCCGTCCTTGATCATCGTGTCGATCATCTTCATGTCGCCCATCTTGACGCCGCCGCGTAGATGCGCGGCATGCGGCGCCATCGACATGGATTCCTGGCCGCCGGCAACGATGATCTTGGCGTCGCCGGTGGCGATCTGCTGCATGCCGAGCGCGACCGCGCGCAGGCCCGAGCCGCAGAGCTGGTTGACGCCCCAGGCCGTCGCTTCCTGCGGAATGCCGGCCTTCATCGCCGCCTGGCGAGCCGGGTTCTGGCCTTCGCCGGCGGCAAGCACCTGGCCGAGGATCACCTCATCCACCTCGCCGGCATCGACGCCGGCGCGCTCGAGCGCGCCCTTGATGACGGCCGCCCCGAGCTCATGCGCGAGGACTGTCGCGAAAGCACCATTGAAGGCGCCGACTGCTGTTCGCCCTGCGCTGGCGATGACGATGGATGAATTGCTCATGGGGACGCTCCTCGTTTTCGTCTCACTTACATAAGTGGAAACTGGCAAAGCTTGGAGCACAAGTCAAACGCGAAGACCGGCTGCCGTCATTTTTAGGCAGCGCCCGTCAAACCCCGATTCATCTGCTCTGTTAAAGGTTTGCCGCATCGCACAAAGAGATTGTCACCGGGCTTCTTTTGCGTTTACAGTCTCAAATGGAGGAATATCCATAAATCAGACGGGGGTTCAGGAGACTGATATGGCGAAGCATGAGGGTCAGATCGTTATCAAGAAATACGCCAATCGCCGCCTATACAACACGGGCACCAGCACCTACGTGACGCTGGAAGACCTGGCGGAGATGGTGAAGAAGGGCGAAGAATTTACCGTACAAGATGCAAAAAGCGGAGATGACATCACCCATTCGGTGCTGACCCAGATCATCTTCGAACAGGAATCGAAGACCGGCAACACGTTGCTCCCGATCTCCTTCCTGCGACAGCTCATCACCTATTACGGCGACCAGATGCAAATGGTCGTGCCGAGCTTTCTCGAACATTCGATGCGCTCCTTCACCGAACAACAGGCCCAGATGCGCGAGCAGGTAAACCGCGCCTTCGGCGAAACGCCGCTCGGCAAGAACCTGCAGTTGCCGTTGCAGATGGTCGAGGACCATGTTCGCCGCAACACCGAGCTGTTTCAGCAGGCGATGCAGATGTTCTCACCCTTCATGACGCCGCCTGCCAAGGAAAGCCGCAAGGCCGAGGCCAAGGATATCGATGAGCTGAAGGAACAGCTCCGCGCCCTTCAGAACAAGCTCGACAACCTATAAACCGATCGAGACGTCCCGCCCGGCGCTCCGGATCGACACGGCAAAACCGCCGATGACATCGATCAGAGCGATCGTCATCAAAATGAAGAAGACCTGTGTCGCAGCATCCCGGACGAGCAAAAACTCGACCAGGAAGGCGATGAACACCAGCATCGACAGCATGTGGTTGACGAGATTGCCGGGACCGGTTCTGGTGGCTTTGAGAATTTCGAAGAACAGCACGACAAGTGCGATGACGATGAAAAGATCGCCGAGCGCCATGCTCCAGATCGCGCCCGAGATCATCGACAGCACGATGATATCATGTTGCAGTGCCGGAATGCCGCCGTCGCCCATCAGGCCCAGCATCGCAAGATTGTAAAGAATAAACGGGATAATCATCAGGGGCATGGCGGCTATCATCGGCAATCTCCCAGCGCATCATGGAAGAATACTGCCGCAAACCCTTGCCCCACCGCAAGTCATTGCAAATATTATATTGTCGAAACGCAAAAGGCCGGCATGACGCCGGCCTTGAAACTTCGATCGGACAAGCCGGATCGGGAAATTATGCGCTTTCCTTCGGCGTCAGAACCTGGCGGCCGCGATACATACCGGTCTTCAGGTCGATATGATGTGGGCGGCGCAGTTCGCCGGAGTTCTTGTCTTCGACGTAGGTCGGAGCCTTCAGGGCGTCTGCCGAACGGCGCATACCGCGCTTGGACGGGCTTGTTTTTCTCTTCGGTACAGCCATTTCTCTTACTCCACTTGCGGGCAAAACATTCCCACGGCCAGACTGGCGGCCGAAACGGACATGTCGCGATTTCGGAATTTGGCGCGCTTATACATGCAAGGGGTGACCTTGACCAGTCCCCATGCGTATTTTTTGCGAAGCCGATGATTCCCGGCTCAGACTTCGTCTTCCGGCACGATCCAAGGCTCGGCGCGGGCCGCCTCTTCCCATTTCCGCCAGGCCGGATGCGCCCTCATGGTCTCCATATAGGCCAGCGTATCGTTTTGGCTGACGAGATCATAAATGTCGAACCGGTTGACGACAGGCGCAAACATCGCATCCACCCCGCTGAACGCGCCAAACAGAAACGGTCCGCCGGATTGCTGCAGGAGGTCGCGCCAGATCGTCTCCATGCGGTTGATATCGGCGTCGACACCATCCGGCAATGCGATCCTGCCCTTCGGCCGGCGGATATTCATCGGGCAGGCGCTGCGCAGCGCCCGGAAGCTCGACAGCATTTCCATCGAAACCGAACGGGCGAGCGCCCGCTCGGCGCGATCCCTCGGCAGAAGGCCGGCGTCCGGATAAAGCTCGGCGACATATTCGATGATCGCCAGCGATTCCCAGATCTTCAAAACGCCGTGCTGCAGAAGCGGCACCCGCCCGGTCGGCGAAATCGCCTTGATATTGGGATTGCCACCAGGATAGTCGAAGGGGATCAGGACCTCCTCGAAATCGACGCCGGCCCCCGTCAGCGCCATCCACGGCCGGAACGACCAGGAGGAATAATTCTTGTTGGCGATGTAGAGCGTCGGTCTATCCATGGGCCTCTCCCGTTCAGGCTTCGAAATCGAAAATCAGCAATTCGTGGAAATGGTTCATGTCCTCGAATACGCAGAATGCCGGCGGGGTCAGCTCGAAAACAGGGGCCTTGCGGCGGACATCGTCGGCCACATTGTCGAGCATTGCCTGCCAGCGCGGCAAGGCTTCGTCCTCCAGCCGTTCAATCGCATAGGCGAAGGTCATATGGAACTTATAGTCGTCATGGTTCGGCTGGCGATAGCCCAGAAGCTCGGCCAGCGCATTGCGCCAGGCGCGCATGACCTTGCGGTCCCTCTCGCTCGCTCCGTCGACGAGCAGGCCCGACGGGCGAGCGTCGACGACGGCGACCTTGAAGGGATCGAACACCGAGAAACCTTCGAGCCGGGCCGCCATCAGCTCGGTCATGTCGTCGATCGGTGTATCGAGCGGCAGATCGCCCGGCCAGCAATCCTGCCGGCGCCTGGTTTCGATCACGCCTTCGAAAAGCGTCATGTGAATGCTTGATATCGGCGTGAAGAGGAACTGCGAGGCCTCGGGCATCGCCAGATATGTCTCACGCGCCTCGATCAGCACCTTTTGCGTCTGCGAACCTTTCTCGGCATGGCAAACGATGGTGTTGCCGGCTTCCGGAAGAAAGCCGCCGACCTTGCGATAGCGGCTGCCGAGATGCGTGGGCGGGTTCGGATTGTGCGTCTTCGAGTAGAAGAGAAGCTCGGGCGAAAACGTCGTGATGTTCATGGGCGACTCGCGGCTCTGGTTGGGGCGGCATTCGCCCATATGGCAGAACCACGAATGTCAGATGACGGTCACTGCTTCCAACGACAAGTTCTGATCTCAATCATAGATGCACTTGATGTAATCGCCCGAACCTTGTGCACGTCTCTCGATCACGCCGGCGAGCCGGCGAAGACCTCGTCCGGGCTTGCCGGCATTGCGGTCGATGGGGTTCGGCAGCGAGACGGCAAGCAGCGATGCCTGGCGCCGCGTCAGCTTCGAGGCCGGCACCTTGAAATGGTGTTGGGCCGCCGCCTCGATGCCGTAGATGCCGGGACCCCATTCGGCGATATTGAGATAGATTTCCATCAGCCGCCGTTTCGACAGGACGAAATCCGTGGTCACCGCGAGTGGAAGTTCCAGCGCCTTGCGCACGAAGGAGCGGCCGTTCCAGAGGAAGAGGTTTTTCGCCGTCTGCATCGGGATCGTGCTGCCGCCACGCGTCGCCTGACCTTTCAGCGTATCCTCGACCAGCATGCGCATTTCCGCCCAGTCAACACCGCCGTGAAAGCAATATTGTCCATCCTCCGACATCATCACCGACTGCACCACAACCGGGGCGATCTTGTCCAGCGACACCCATTGCCTGTCGTAACCACGCAGCAGCACGAGATCGCGCAGCATCAGCGTCGAGACGGGATGAATGAAGGGCAGCAGATAGAAAAAGATCAGCGCATAGGGAAGGATCAGCATGATCAGCACGGCAAGAACAATGCGTTTCAATATACGCCGGTCTTCGAACCATCGCCGACGAGCCGGCATGTCGACGCTGTCCTCTCTCTCTGGCGCTATATCCAATGTCCCCAGTCCGATTTCGCTCCTGTCGTTCTCATAACGCCTGTGCGGAGCTTATGCCAGAGTGCGCGGCGAATCTTGCTGCCGCCATCGACAATTCCGTTGCAAGCCCGGGGGCGCTCATGCCAAACAGCGCCCATGGACGCGAACCGGGACACTTTCGAGACGAGGCTGAAGAACAACGCCCGCGACATCGAGGCGCTGCTCGACCTATTGCTTTCGCCGAGTGCCCTTTCCGATGAAATCGCCAGGCCCGAGACGCTGCGCGATGCCATGCATTATGCCGTGCTGAACGGCGGCAAGCGGCTACGCCCGTTTCTCGTCGTCGAAAGTGCCGCTCTTCTCGGCGGCGACGCCGAGGCGGCCCTTCGTGTCGGCGCAGCCCTCGAATGCGTCCACTGCTATTCGCTCGTGCATGACGATCTGCCCGCCATGGACGATGATGATCTGCGCCGTGGCAAACCGACGGTCCACATCAAGTTCGACGAAGCGACGGCGATCCTCGCCGGCGACAGCCTGCTGACCTACGCCTTCGACATCATAGCCGCGCCGGAAACGGCCCTTCCCGATACGAGCAAGGTAGCGCTCGTGCTGGCCCTTGCCCGCGCAGCCGGTCTCGGCGGCATGGCCGGCGGCCAGGCGCTTGATCTCGCGGCGGAAAAGCAGGCGCCCGACGCGGCCGGCATCATCCGCCTGCAGGCGATGAAAACAGGCGCGCTGATCCGCTTCGCCTGCGAAGCCGGCGCCGTCATCTCGGCAAGCCCGCCGGAAGATCGCCGCCGCCTGCGCGCCTTCGGCGAAAAGATCGGCCTTGCTTTCCAGCTTGCCGACGACATTCTCGACCTGACCTCGGATGCGGCGACCATGGGCAAGGCGACCGGCAAGGATGCGGCCCGCGGCAAGGGAACACTCGTCGCCCTGCGCGGCATGGAATGGGCCGAGACCCAGCTCCGTGAGCACGTCCGCGATGCCGAGGCGCTGCTTGCCCCCTACGACGCCCGTGCTTCGATCCTCATTGCTGCGGCGCATTTCATCGCCGACCGGAAGAGCTGAAGCGGCAGGTCAGGCTGCCAGTATCTCCTTGAGAGCGGAAACCAGACGGGCACACTCTTCATCCGTGCCGATGCTGATCCGCAGGAAGTCCGAAATACGCGGCTTGGCAAAATGCCGGACGAGAATGTTCCGCTCGCGCAGAGCGGCGAGAAGCGCCGCGCCCGACTGGCTTTGGTGCCTCGCGAAAACGAAATTCGCCTGGGACGGCAGAACCTCGAAATCCAACGCCTCTAGTTCCCCAACAAGGCTTTGCCGGTTGGCAATGATCTTCCTCCGGCATGTCTCGAACCACGCCTCGTCCTTGATCGCCGCCGTTGCGGCAAGCTGCGCCAGGCGATCGAGCGGATAGGAATTGAAGCTGTCCTTGACCCGCTCGAGCGCCTCGATCAGCGGCCGCTGCCCCAGTGCGAAGCCGATGCGCAGACCGGCAAGCGAACGAGACTTCGACAGGGTCTGGATCACCAGCAGGTTGGGATAGGTTGAAACGAGCCCGGCGGCGCTCTCGCCGCCGAAATCGATATAGGCCTCGTCTATGACGACGACTGCATCCGGATGGGCGGCAAGAAGTGCCTTTATCCCGGCAAGCGGCAGGCCGATCCCGGTCGGCGCATTCGGATTGGGGGTGATGATCGCGCCGCATGGCCTGTCGTAATCCGCCAGTCGGATCCGGAACCTGTCATCGACAGGTACTTCGATCGCTTCGACGCCGTATAGCAGGCTATAGGTCGAATAAAAGGCGTAGGTCACATCGGGATAGAGAAGCGGCCGCTCATGTTTCAGGAGCGCTTGGAATGCATGCGCGAGAACCTCGTCGGAGCCATTGCCGACGAATACTTCCTCAGCCGTCACGTCGAAACGGGCCGCGATCGTCTCGCGCAATTCCGTGGCAGTTGGGTCTGGATAGAGCCGCAGACGATCGTCCGCCGCTTCCCGGATCGCCTCGAGCGCCTTCGGAGACGGCCCGTAAGGATTTTCGTTGGTATTGAGCTTGACCAAGCCGGCGGTACGGGGCTGCTCCCCGGCGACATAGGGCTGAAGCTTGCTGACGATTGGCGACCAGTACTGGCTCATCCGAAGTGGCGGTCGGTCATTCCGCCGCCGTCCGCTGGCCGAAACGCTTCTCGATATAGTCGACGACAAGCGCCTCGAAATCGGCGGCGATATTGGGACCGCGCAGCGTCAGCGCTTTCCGGCCGTCTATGAAGACGGGAGCGGCCGGCGTTTCGCCAGTGCCCGGAAGCGAAATGCCGATATCGGCATGTTTGCTTTCGCCCGGCCCGTTGACGATGCAGCCCATGACGGCAACGTTCAGTGCCTCGACGCCAGGATATTTCTCGCGCCAGACCGGCATGTTCTTGCGGATGTCGTTCTGGATGTTCTGGGCAAGCTCCTGGAACACCGTCGACGTCGTGCG
This sequence comes from Rhizobium changzhiense, assembly GCF_013087625.1. Lineage (NCBI taxonomy): Bacteria > Pseudomonadati > Pseudomonadota > Alphaproteobacteria > Hyphomicrobiales > Rhizobiaceae > Rhizobium > Rhizobium changzhiense. The sequence continues at coordinate 186,777 of NZ_JABFCQ010000005.1, read as the reverse complement.
CCCGCAGCCGGGACAGGCCGCAACGACAGGTATGAACTGGCGAAAGCCCATGACCTGCAGGATTTCCTGCGCCACCTGGACTTCGCGCGTGCGGTCGCCGTTCGGCTCGGGCGTTAGCGACACGCGGATCGTATCGCCGATGCCGTGCTGCAGCACGAAGCCCATCGCCGCCGACGAGGCGACGATGCCCTTGGTGCCCATGCCGGCTTCGGTCAGGCCGAGATGCAGCGCATGATTGGAGCGTTCGGCGAGCATGGAATTGACGGCGATCAGGTCCTGCACCTGGCTGACTTTGGCCGACAGGATGATGCGGTTGCGCGGCAGGCCGATCTCTTCGGCAAGGGCTGCCGACAGCAGCGCCGACTGCACGATCGCCTCGCGCGTTACCTGCCGGGCCGAAAGCGGCGACCCAGCCTCGGCGTTCCGGTCCATCAGCGCTGTCAGCAGATCCTGATCGAGCGAACCCCAGTTGACGCCGATGCGCACCGGCTTGTCATAGCGGATCGCCATCTCGATGATCTCGGCGAACTGCTTGTCCTTCTTGTCCTTGAAGCCGACATTGCCGGGGTTGATGCGGTATTTCGCCAGCGCTTCGGCACAAGCAGGATGATCGGCAAGCAGCTTGTGGCCGATATAATGGAAGTCGCCGATCAAGGGCACGTCCATGCCGAGGCGCAGTAGCCGCTCGCGGATCTTCGGCACAGCGGCCGCACTCTCGTCGCGGTCGACGGTGATGCGCACCAGCTCCGAGCCCGCCCGGAACAGCGCGGCGACCTGCGCGACGGTGGAATCGATATCGGCCGTATCGGTGTTCGTCATGGACTGCACGACGACCGGCGCCCCGCCGCCGACGATGACGCCGCCGACATCGACGGCAACGGAAGCGCGGCGCGGTTTCGGATCAAAATCGGCGGCTGACAACATGAAGCGCTTTTCACCCCTAAAAACAGTGCCTTTCAGGTGGATCATGACCGCTTTCTTGTCAACCGCCCCTGATATCACTTTTGTTGGGAGGCGGCTCAGTGACTGCCTCCGGAGGTCTCATCGGCATAATGGGCCAGCTTGGAAAGCAGCAGAACGACGAGCAGCAGCACCGGCAGCGCCATGAAAACGACGGCAAAACCGATATGCTCTGCGACGAAGCCGATCAACGATGGTGCCACCAGCATCCCGGAATAGCCCATGGTCGTGACCACCGAAATACCGATGCCGGGCTTGAGGCCGGGAATGTTGCCCGCCGCCGAGAAGGCGATCGGCACCATGTTGGAAATGCCGATACCGCAAAAGGCAAAGCCTAGGATGGCAAGCTCGGCATTAGGCGCCAAGCCTGCAAGCAGCATGCCGACAATGGCAAACAAAGTGCAGATGCGTAGCGTCTTGACGCCGCCCAGACGGTCACGCACCAGGTCGCCGGCAAAGCGCATGATTGCCATGGTGGCCGAAAAGGCTGCGAAACCAAGACCGGAAAGTGCCACGGACGCATCCATTTCCTGCCGAAGATAGAGCGCGCCCCAGTCGAGAACAGCGCCTTCCGGCACCATGCTGAACAGCGCCATCAATCCGAGCAGCCACGGCAGCGGCACCATCGGCAGCTTCGTCTTTTCCTTCTTGGTGTCGGGATGCGGCGGATCGGCAAGGATCATCGGCCAGGCGACGGCAAGGAAGATCGCCGCCAGCACCGTCGCCAGTTGCGCATGGCCGAGAATGCCGAGCTTGGAGATCACGATGCCGCCGAGACCTGAGCCGATCAGTCCGCCAAGGCTCCAGAAAGCGTGGCAGGACGACATGATGGCGCGACGCATGGATTTCTCAACCGACACCGCATTGGCATTCATCGCCACGTCCATTGCGCCGATGAAGCCGCCGAACAGGAAGAGTGAGATCGCCCCGGTGATCACATTTGGCGCCAGCGTCAAAGCCAATAGCAATGGCAGCACGCAGGCAGCCAGGACCTGAACGACGATGCGCGAGCCGTGTTTGGCAATCTGCGCACCGGCGATCGGCATCATGACCAGCGAGCCGACCCCGAAGACCAGGATCATCAGCCCAAGCTCGAACTTGGTCAGCGCCAGACGCTCGGCAAAATCCGGGATCTTCGGCGCCCAGCAGCCGACAACAAAACCATTCATGAGAAAGAGCAGGGAAACTGCAGCCCTGCTTCTGGTAATGAAGCCGCTCCGGGCTCCGGGTGGCGCACTTACATGACTGTCCATTTTCCGTCTTTCCTCATTGCCGGGCTTGCTCACGCCCGGTTTCCCTAAACTCTGTGACGTCGCCTCAGTTCGTTTTCTCGGCGAGAACAGTTCTGCATCCGCGCTCGCGATAACGGGCGAGAATGGCCGGATCGGCATCGTGCTCGACGACCAGGCATTCGCAATGGGCAACCGGCAGGATGCTATGGGGGGCCGCAGTGCCGAATTTCTCCGAGGTTGCAGCCACCAGCACTTTTCTGCTCCTGGACGTCGCAAACCGCTTGAACTCCGCATCCTCGAAGCCGAACACAGTGATGCCGGCTTCGAGATCGACGCCGCAGGCGCCGAGAATGCAGAGATCGGGCGAAATCTGTTCCATATCCCGCAAGGCCTTGGCGCCGAGCGAACCGCCCGTCTGCCGGTCGACCATCCCGCCGATCAGAATGACGTTGACGCCAGGCTTGTCGATCAGCGCTGCGGCAATCGCCGGCGCATTCGTCGCAGCCGTGAGCGCAAGTTCGGCCGGCAATGCGTTGGCAATCGCCAGATTGGTGCTGCCGGCATCGAAAAACACGGTCGAACCGGCGGCAATCTGCTTTGCCGCAGCGCGCGCCAGCGCCTGTTTCCGGTCAGCGGCAAAGCCGATGCGCTGCGTCAGGCTTCCATGCGCCGGCGAAACCGGCAAGGCGCCGCCATAGACCCGCTCGCAGAGCCCGGCCGCGGCCATCTCGCGCAGGTCCCGCCGCACCGTATCCTCGGAGACACCAAATTCCATCGCAAGTTCCGCCGCCAGCACGCGGCCATTGAGCCGCAGCCTCTCGGAAATCAGCGCCTGGCGCTCTCGCAACAAAAAATCCTGCATGTTTCTACCGGATCTATAAATAAGACATGAAAACGTGCATAAACGCTGATAACCGTGCAGGCAATATGCACGATCACACGTTTTCTGACGTTATGAAACAAAGCTCCCACTACCGGAGCGAAATATGGCCTATTGACCGGCCCGAGGGCCGGGGTTACCGATCGCATATTCTCGATTCCCGCCGGCATATCCGCCATCTGGTGCATTTCCGTGAAAAACTCCGTCAGCCTGGGCATTCTGCTCACGAGCGTCGCCTATATGGCGTTCACCTTCCATGACGCGATCATCAAGATCCTGACGGTCACCATCCCGGTCTGGCAGATCCTGTTTTTCCGCAGTCTCACCATCCTTGTCGGTTGTCTCGCTTATGGCCGCGGCAAGCTCGTCCATCAAACGATGACATCGCCGATCATCAAGCCGATGATCGTCCGCAGCATCCTTCTTCTCTCTGCCTGGCTTTCCTATTATTCCGCCGCAAGCCGCCTGCAGCTGGCTGAAGTAACGACGCTTTATTACGCCGCACCCATCGTCGGCACCCTGCTTGCATGGCTCATCCTGAAGGAGGAGGTCACGCCGGTGCGCTGGCTTGCCGTCGGCGTCGGCTTCGTCGGCGTGCTGATCGCCTGCAACCCCATCGGTCTTACCATCTCCTGGCCGGTCTATCTGGCGCTGCAGGCCGCCGTTCTCTGGGCCTCCGCCATGGTATTGCTGCGCAAGACCTCACTGCACGAGAAGACCATCGTCCAGCTTGCGGTCTCCAATGTCTTTTTCCTTGTTATGACCGGCGTTGCCGTTCTCTATACGTGGCGGACGCCTGACATGACGCAGCTGGCGCTGCTCGTCGCCACCGGCGTTGTTGCCGGCTCGGCGCAGTTCGCCCTCTTCGAAGGCATGCGCCGGGCGCCCGTCTCCGTGCTTGCGCCATTCGAATATACGTCTCTCGTCTGGGCCTTCCTCCTCGGCTACCTGATCTGGGCAGATGTCCCCACGCATAATGTCATCGCCGGCGCATGCATGATCCTCGGGGCCGGGTTGATCATCATCGTCAGCGAAAGGCTGCGCCGTCGCATCGCTGTTTGATGCGAATTTTCCAAGAGATTCACGGTTCAACCGGTAGCTTGAGAAAAATATTTGCAGTTGCTGCTTTTATTCGCAGTTTTTTACGCTTCCCGCGCCCTAATTTTCTGCGAACTATCCCTCATCCGATGACAACCTCCCAAGGATGGATACAACAATGAACTGGCTGAAAACCGTCGCCGCTGCCGCCCTCATTCAGGCTGCGGCCCTTCTGCCCGCCCATGCCGGCGAAAACCTCGCCGCCATCAAATCGGCTGGCGTTTTCAAGATCGGCACCGAGGGCACCTATGCACCCTTCACCTATCATGACGAAAGCGGCAAGCTCGTCGGCTTCGATGTCGAGATCGGCGAAGCGATCGCCGCCAAGCTCGGCGTCAAGGCCGAGTTCGTCGAAGGCAAGTGGGATGGCCTGATCGCCGGCCTCGACGCCAAGCGCTACGACACCGTCATCAACCAGGTCGGCATCACCGCAACCCGCAAGCAGAAATACGATTTCTCCGAGCCCTATATCGCCTCCAAGGCCGTGTTGATCGCCCGCGACGGCGACGACAGCATCAAGTCCTTCGCCGATCTGAAGGGCAAGAAGGCCGCCCAGTCGCTGACCAGCAACTTCGGCAAGCTCGCAACCGAAGCCGGTGCCGAGCTCGTCGGCACCGACGGTTTCGATCAGTCGATCCAGCTGGTGCTGACCAAGCGCGCCGACGCCACGATCAACGACAGCCTCTCCTTCCTGGACTTCAAGAAGCACAAGCCGGACGCGCCGGTAAAGATCGTCGCCGAGCAGGAAAACGCCGACTATTCCGGCGTCATCATCCGCAAGAACGAGCCGGAGCTTCTGGCCGAAATCAACAAGGCGCTTGCCGACATCAAGGCCGACGGCACTTACAAGAAGATCGCTGACAAATATTTCGGCCAGGACGTTTCGAAGTAAGCCCTGACACCAGCGGTTTCCCACTGCCGTCATATCATTTATAGCTGCATGGAAAAGCGTTCGGCGAAACCTCGCCGGACGCGTCTTTTCTTGAGGAAACGCCCTTGCCGCACTGGCTCCAACTGATGGCGGAATCGCTTCCCTCGCTCCTCTGGGCAGGGCTGATCTTCACCATCCCCTTGACCCTGCTTTCCTTCGCGTTCGGCCTGATCTTGGGCTTGGCCACCGCAATCGGACGTCTCTTCGGCCCGGAGCCAGTTGCAGCCATTGCCCGCTTTTATGTTTGGGTCATCCGCGGCACGCCGCTGCTCGTCCAGCTCTTCGTCATCTTCTACGGCCTGCCGAGCATCGGCATCCTACTCGATGCCTTTCCGGCCGCCCTCATCGGCTTCACCCTGAATATCGGCGCCTATAGCTCCGAGATCATCCGCGCCGTCATTTCCTCGGTGCCGAAGGGCCAGTGGGAAGCCGCCTATTCGATCGGCATGAGCTGGCGCCAGGCGATGAGCCGCACCATCCTGCCGCAGGCGGCCCGCGTCGCCGTGCCGCCTTTGTCGAACACCTTCATCTCGCTGGTCAAAGACACCTCGCTTGCCGCTGCCATCACGGTGCCCGAGCTCTTCCAGGCGGCGCAGCGCATCGTCGCCACCACCTATGAGCCGCTGATCCTCTATATCGAAGCGGCGCTGATCTATCTCGTCCTGAGCTCCGTTCTCTCGCAGCTGCAGGTACGGCTGGAGCGCCGCTTCGCGCGGTACGGCGGCATGCTGGAGGCAAATGCATGATCGAGCTTTCCAACATCGAAAAGCGCTTCGGCGACGCCGTCATCCTCAAGGATATCAGCATCCGCATCCCCGAAGGCAGCGTCACCGCGCTAGTCGGGCCTTCGGGCGGCGGCAAGAGCACGCTGCTGCGCTGCATCAACCTGCTCGAAATTCCGACCGCCGGCTCCATCCGCCTCGGAGAGGAAACGCTGGCCTTTGCACCGGGCAAACGAACGAGCTGGCCGGCGATCCAGAAGATCCGCCGCCAGACCGGCATGGTCTTCCAGAACTTCCAGCTTTTCCCGCATCAGACCGCGATCGAGAATGTCATGGAAGGCCTGGTGACGGTGTTGAGATGGCCACGGCAAAAGGCCCGCGAGCGCGCAATGGAGCTGCTGGCCAAGGTCGGCATGACCGAAAAGGCGAACGCCTGGCCCTCGACGCTTTCAGGCGGCCAGCAGCAGCGTGTGGCGATTGCCCGGGCGCTGGCGCCGTCGCCGCGCGTGCTTCTTTGCGACGAGCCGACCTCGGCGCTTGATCCGGAGCTTTCGGCCGAGGTGGTCGATGTGCTCGGCCGTTTGGCCAGCGAAGGCACGACGATGGTGATGGCGACCCACGATCTCCGGCTCGCCTCGAAGATCGCCAATGACGTCGTTTTCCTGGAAGCCGGCAGCGTGGTGGAAACGGGCAGCGCCAAAGCGATCTTCAGCGCACCGGAGCGCGAACGCACCAAGCGCTTCATCTCGACGATCAACGCCGCCCATACTTACGATATCTGAGACTTACGATATCTGAGCCAATGCCGGGATGCGAACATCCCGGCTGGCTGGAACGCCAATCAGGAGGCCGTGACGACCGAGCGCGCCGCCTTCAGCGCATTGCCCCACCAGGTGAGCTGGTCGAGCTGGTTCTTCGCCGCTTCGTTGAGATGCGCGTAGTCGCTGAGGCTCTTGCCTTCCTTGAGGACGCCGAGATATTCGCCAAGCGCGATATGCACGCCCGTTTTCACCGAAGCCGCGCCCATTTCCACGAAAATCAGCCGGAGATGCTCGACTGCGCGTGCGCCGCCGACACCGCCGTAACCGACGAAGCCGACCGGCTTGTGGATGAACTCGCCGAGGTCGATGGCGTTCTTCAGAACCGCCGTCGGAGCGTGATTGTACTCGGCAACGGTGAAAATGAAGCCGTCGAATTCACGCAGCTTCTTTTTCCAGCGCTCTGCCGTCTCGCTTTCAGCGGTCGTGGCACGCTGCTCACCGAAAAAATGCATGGGGTATTCGAGCAAGTCGAGAACCTCGACCTCGATGTCCTGGCGCTCTGCAGCGATAGCGGCAATCCACTTGGCCGGATGCTCGGCAAAACGGCCAATACGCGTGCTGCCGATGATGACGGCAATCTTCAACTTGCTCATGGATATCATTTCCTGATTGGTCTTGGGGGCGGATGATGGGAGCGCAACTTTATGAGAAAGCCTCCGCGCCGGGCAAGGCGCGAAGGCTTCGAAAAATCAGCTTTTTGACAGGCCGATCATACACAATCGAGTGAATGGAGCCCGCTCGCAAAGTCGGCTGATAGGCGCCTTTGCGAAGATGGCAGCTCTTCAGCCTGCGTAGACGACGAGCAGGTCCTTGGCATCGATCTGATCGCCGGCCCGCACCAGCACTTCGGAAATCGTCCCATCCTTTTCCGCATGCAGCGCCGTTTCCATCTTCATCGCCTCGATGGAGACGAGCACGTCACCGGCATTGACGGCCTGGCCGGGCGAGACGAAGACACGGCTGATGACACCCGGCATCGGCGCGCCGACATGAACGGCATTGCCTGGTTCGGCCTTGCGGCGGACGGCGGCACCCGTCGCCCCATGGGCCCGGTCCGGCACTTTGATGCGGCGCGGCTGGCCGTTGAGCTCGAAGAAGATGGTCACCATGCCCTGGCTGTCGGTCGCGCTCATCGCCTGGTTGACGATGACGAGCGTCTTGCCACGCTCGATATCGGCAAACAGCTCCTCGCCGTCCTTGAGACCATAGAAATAGGCGGGCGTCGGCAACACCGAGACCGGGCCGTAGGTATCTGAGGCGAGCGCGAAGTCGGTGAAGACCTTCGGATACATCAGGTAGGACGCAAATTCGAAGTCGCTGACCTCGCGCTCGAGTTTCGTTTCGATGACTTTGCGCTCCGCATCGAGATCGGCCTCCTTGAGCAGCGAGCCGGGGCGCACGGTATAGGGCTTGTCGCCCTTCAGCGCCTTCTTCTGCAGTGCTTCGGGCCATCCTGACGGCGGCTGGCCGAGATCGCCCTTCAGCATCGAGACCACCGATTCCGGGAAGGAGACTTCCTTGTCGGGGCTGACGACGTCGGCGACCGTCAGGTCCTGGGACACCATCATCAGCGCCATGTCGCCGACGACCTTGGAAGACGGCGTCACCTTGACGATATCGCCGAACATCCGGTTGGCGTCGGCATAGGCCTGCGCCACCCGATGCCAGCGGGTTTCGAGGCCGAGCGAGCGGGCCTGCTCCTTGAGGTTGGTGAACTGGCCGCCCGGCATTTCGTGCAGATAGACTTCGGATGCCGGCCCCCTCAGATCGCTTTCGAAGGCGGCATATTGGTTCCGCGCCGCTTCCCAATAGAAGGAGATGCGGCGGATCCATTCCGGATCGAGGCCCGGATCACGCTCCGTACCGCGCAATGCCTCGACGATCGAGCCGAGACAGGGCTGCGAAGTATTGCCGGAAAGCGCATCCATGGCGGCATCGACGGCATCGACGCCGGCATCGACGGCGGCAAGAACGGTCGCGGCCGCAATACCCGATGTATCATGCGTGTGGAAATGGATCGGCAGGCTGGTCGCCTCGCGCAGCGCCTTGAACAGAACCTTCGCAGCCGCAGGCTTGAGGAGGCCTGCCATATCCTTGAGCGCGATGATATGCGCCCCGGCCTTCTCGAGCTCGACGGCAAGGTCGGTATAGTATTTCAGATCGTATTTCGGACGGGCCGAGTTCAGGATATCGCCGGTATAGCAGATCGCCGCCTCGCAGAGCTTGTTCTCCTCGGCTATGGCATCCATCGAGACGCGCATGTTCTCGACCCAGTTCAGGCAGTCGAAGACACGGAAGAGATCGATGCCGCCCCTGGCCGCCTGGCGGACGAAATATTTGACGACATTATCAGGATAATTGGTGTAGCCGACCCCGTTGGCGCCGCGCAGCAGCATCTGCAGCAGAAGGTTCGGCGCGCCTTCGCGGATCAGCGCCAGGCGTTCCCACGGATCCTCCGTCAGAAAACGCATGGAGACGTCGAAGGTCGCGCCACCCCAGCATTCGAGCGACAAAAGGCCTGGCAGCGCATGTGCATAGGTATCGGCAATGCGGGCGATGTCATAGGTGCGCATGCGGGTGGCGAGCAGTGACTGGTGACCGTCGCGCATCGTCGTGTCGGTCAAGAGCACGCGCTTCTCGTTGCGCATCCATTCGCCGAATTTCTTCGGGCCGAGCGTGTCGAGGAGCTGCTTGGTGCCGTCCTTGACGGTGTTGCCGTTGGCGTAGGGCACCATCGGCTCGGCAGCGTTTTCCAGCGGCCTCGGCCTATCCTTGGCCTCGGGATGGCCATTGACGGTGACGTCGGCGAGATAGGTCAGGAGCTTCGTAGCGCGATCCTGGCGCTTCACCTGCTGGAAGAGTTCCGGCGTCGTGTCGATGAAGCGTGTCGTGTAGCTGTTATCCCTGAACTTGGGATGGCCGATGATCGCTTCGAGGAAGGTCAGGTTGGTTGCCACGCCGCGAATGCGGAATTCGCGCAGCGCCCGGTCCATGCGGGAAATCGCTTCGGACGGATTGGGCGCCCACGCCGTGACCTTGACGAGAAGCGGATCATAAAAGCGGGTGATGATCGCACCCGAATAGGAGGTGCCGCCATCGAGACGGATGCCGAAACCGGACGCCGAGCGATAGGCGGTGATGCGGCCGTAATCCGGAATGAAATTATGCTCCGGATCTTCCGTGGTGATGCGGCACTGCAGCGCATGGCCGTTGAGACGGATATCCTCCTGGCGCGGCACGCCAGATTCCGGCGTGCCGATCGCAAAGCCGTCGAGGATGTGGATCTGCGCCTTGACGATATCGATGCCGGTGACGACTTCGGTCACCGTATGCTCGACCTGGATGCGCGGATTGACTTCGATGAAGTAGAATTTGCCGGTATCGGCATCCATCAGATATTCGACGGTGCCGGCGCCGATATAATTGGTCGCCGCCGCGATCTTCAGCGAATAGGCGGCGAGTTCCTGGCGCTGCGCCTCAGAGAGATAGGGCGCCGGCGCGCGCTCGACGACCTTCTGGTTGCGGCGCTGGATCGAGCAGTCGCGCTCGAAGAGATGCACGACATTGCCATGCGTATCGCCGAGAACCTGGCTTTCGACATGGCGTGCGCGCTCGACGAGCTTTTCCAGATAGACCTCGTCCTTGCCGAAGGCCGCCATCGCCTCGCGCTTGGCTTCCGTCACCTCGCGGGCAAGATCCTTTGGATCGCGGATCGCGCGCATGCCGCGCCCGCCGCCGCCCCAGGAAGCCTTCAGCATGACAGGGTAGCCAATCCCTTCCGCCATCTTCGCCACTTCGGCCATGTCCTCCGGCAGCGGCCCGGTGGCCGGCACTACGGGAACGCCGACCGAGATCGCCAGGTTGCGCGCTGCGACCTTATTGCCGAGCTGGCGCATCGTATCGGCCTTCGGGCCGATGAAGATGATGCCGGCCTTGTTGCAGGCATCGACGAATTCGGGGCTTTCCGACAGGAGGCCGTAGCCGGGATGGATGGCATCGGCCCCGGAGAGTTTCGCAACGCGGATCACCTCCTCGATCGACAGATAGCTCTCGATCGGGCCCATGTCCTTGGAAAGATGCGGGCCGCGGCCGACCTGGTAGCTCTCGTCCGCTTTGAAGCGGTGCAGTGCCAGCTTGTCCTCTTCCGCCCAGATCGCCACCGTTTTTATTCCAAGTTCGTTGGCCGCACGGAACACGCGGATGGCAATTTCAGAGCGGTTGGCAACGAGAATCTTGGAAATGGGCAAAACGGTCTCCTCAGACGTTCAGACGCGGGAATGCTGCACCCGCGAAGGAAATTCTTAACTTCTTGTCACAAGAAGTTCAATTTATCTTGCGACTGCGAAATGCAATTTTTCGACATTCTGAAGCAACTCCAGGAAAAGTCCGAAACGGTTTTCCGTCCGGAGTTGCGCAAAAACAAAAAACCAGAGCAATTCCGCTTCGATGAGAAGCGGCATTGCTCTAACTTATCAGGCCATGACGGAAGGCAAGTGCCACCGCCTGCTGCCTGTTTTTCGCCTTCAGCTTGTCCTGCAGGCCGTTCATATACCAGTCGACGGTGTGGTTTGAGATCTTCAGCATCTTACTGATCTCCATCGAAGTCATGCCTTCGGCGAGATAGTGCAGGATTTCCATCTCGCGCCGCGTCAGCGGCGTGTCGGCCAGCAGCACGGTTTCCAGTGCCTGCGCCTCGCCCTTCAGATCGAGCAACCGCCAGAAGGCCCTGCGCGCCACCGCCTCCAACAATGCGATCTCCACCGGCGACAGCTCGATCGGCTTGCCGGCGAGACTAAGGCTGGCGAGAATGCCGTTGCGCCCGTGGATCGGAAAGATGTAGCCATCCTCCAATCCATGCCCGAAGGCATCGACCATCATCTGCTCCATGCGGCGCTCATGTGCGTTCTTGTGGAAGGCCGCCATCGCCTCCCGCCAGCGGAAAGGCCGCTGCGCATGAGCGAGATAGCGCACCATCGGATCGATCAGAGCATATTTTTTCGCGGTATATATCTGTGGCCATTGTTCCGGCCAGCGGCCGGCAAGCGCCGCAGCCCAGGGGTCCGGATTCTGCTGCAACGGGTTCTGCGGCACATGGCGCAGCAGGCCGTAATATTCGAAGCCGCAACCGCGGAGGATCTGCTCCAGCTCGGTGACGACGGCTTCAGGATTTGAGCATTCTTCCAGAATTACAAGTAATTGAATTAACGAATTAATATTCACAAAAATGCCCCTTGCCCGGACCTGATGCCCGCATGAGGCCGTCGGCGGCTGGTCGAACTGGCCGCGAAACGGTCTTCAATAAATGCAGTCTGTAATTTAATGCTGCGCTAAACATTTAATAAAATGCAAGCGCAAATTGTTGCGGGATATAGCCGAACGGCAAGTTCCGCGCCATGCCCATCTCGTCGCATCCTGCGATAGTATGATCGTATTAATCATCACACCGGTTGAAGCCTGAATACTCCGTTAATCGCCCGTTCAGGTAGCCTTTTGTAGCATCGCATCATCCCGTTTTTCGCAGATGCACAAGAGGTTCCACGTGACGCTATTCAAGGTCTATGCAAGAGCTCTGCGCTATCTTGGCGCCTACAAGCTGCGCGTATCCCTGGTCGTTGTCGCAAACATTGTTCTTGCGACGATCACCATCGCGGAGCCGATCCTGTTCGGTCGCATCATCGATGCGATTTCGGGCAAGGGTGAGGTCAAGCCCATCCTCTTCATGTGGGCGACTTTCGCCGTCTTCAACACCATTGCCTTCGTTCTGGTGGCCCGCGAGGCCGACCGGCTGGCCCATGGCCGGCGGGCGACGCTGTTGACGGAAGCCTTCGGCCGCATCATTTCCATGCCGCTCGGCTGGCACCATCAGCGCGGCACTTCCAACGCACTGCATACATTGCTGCGCGCCTGCGAGACGCTGTTCGGCCTCTGGCTGGAATTCATGCGCAACCACCTCTCGACGGTCATCGCGCTTGCTCTTCTGATACCGACCGCAATGTCGATGGACCTGCGCCTTTCCGCCGTGCTCATGGTGCTCGCCATCGCTTATTGGCTGATCGGCCGCGTCGTCATGGGCCGCACCAAGGACGGCCAGGCTTCGGTCGAGAACCATTATCATACCGTCTTTTCGCATGTCAGCGACTCGATCAGCAACGTTTCGGTCCTGCACAGCTATAACCGCATCGAGGCCGAAACTAGGGCGCTGAAATCCTTCGCCGACCGTCTGCTCGAAGCTCAGTATCCGGTCCTCGACTGGTGGGCGATCGCCAGCGCACTGAACCGCATGGCGTCGACCATCGCGATGATGGTGGTCCTGATCATCGGCACCATGCTCGTCCAGGCCGGCGAGCTGCGCGTCGGCGACGTCATCGCCTTCATCGGCTTTGCCAACCTGTTGATCGGCCGTCTCGACCTGATGCGCCAGTTCGCTACGCAGATTTTCGAGGCCCGTTCCAAGCTCGAGGAATTCTATGCGCTGGAAGACTCGGTGCGTGAACGTGAAGAGCCTGCCGGCAACGGCGAGATCAAGGACGTCAAGGGTGCGATCGAGTTCCGCGACGTGTCCTTCGGCTTCGGCAACAGCTCGCAGGGCCTGCACAACGTCTCCTTCTCGGTGAAAGCAGGCCAGACGGTCGCGATCGTCGGCCCGACCGGCGCCGGCAAGACGACGCTCGTCAACCTGCTGCAGCGTGTCTACGATGCCCAGGGCGGCAAGATCCTCGTCGACGGCACCGATATCACCAAGGTGACCCGCAAGTCGCTGCGTCGCCACATCGCCACCGTCTTCCAGGATGCGGGGCTGCTGAACCGTTCGATCAGCGACAATATCCGCCTTGGCCGCGAGGGCGCTAGTGAAGAGGAAATGCGCCGTGCGGCCGAAGCCGCCGCCGCTGCCGACTTCATCGAGACCCGCGAGGATCGCTACGATACGCATGTCGGTGAACGAGGCAACAAGCTCTCCGGTGGCGAGCGCCAGCGCATCGCGATCGCCCGCGCCATCCTCAAGGACGCGCCAATCCTGGTGCTCGACGAGGCGACCTCGGCGCTCGACGTCGAAACCGAAGCCCGCGTCAAAGCCGCGATCGACAATCTGCGCCAGAACCGCACCACCTTCATCATCGCACACCGCCTGTCGACGGTCCGCGAAGCCGATATGGTGCTCTTCCTGGATGACGGCCGCGTCGTCGAACAGGGTAGCTTCGATGAACTCAGCCACAGCAACGGCCGCTTCGCCGCCCTGCTGCGCGCCAGCGGCATCCTGACGGACGAAGAGGTCCGCAAGGCCCACACCACCGAAGCCGCCTGATCGGTTCGGGTTTGAAGATAAAGGCCGGAAGGTAACTCCTTCCGGCCTTTTTGTTTGGCTGAGCCCTGGAAGCGGCGCCTTACCGTGTGACACCCCCCTCTGCCCTGCCGGGCATCTCCCCCACAGGTGGGGAGATTGGATGGGCGCGACGGCTTCCCCAAACAACTAGCCGTCACATGAATCTAAACTGAAAGGGATTTGGCACGCCAACCGGAGCGGTTGACGCCTCACGGGGAGCAAGCTCCTTGCCGATCTCTCTCCTTGTGGGGGAGATGCCCGGCAGGGTAGAGGGGGTATCACACGCAGCAACGTCTCCGCTTCCCAGGGCGGATTGATCACCCCGCCGATCTTCCCTAACCTTCGCCAGTCAACGAGCATAGGGAGCAAACCATGAAGGTCCTGCGCATCGTCGCCAATATCCAGGCAGCGGATATCACTCTGGCCCGGCGCTTCTATCAGGATATCCTCGGTCTTGACGTCATCATGGATCACGGCTGGATCACAACGTTCGGCACCGCGCTCTCGATGAACGTTCAGCTCAGCATCGCCAGTCAAGGCGGTTCCGGAACGGAGGTGCCCGCCCTCTCGATCGAGGTCGACGACCTCGATGCTGCTTTCGAGGCGATGTCGGCCTCAGGTTTCCCGATCGAGTACGGCCCGGCCGACGAGCCTTGGGGCGTCAGACGCTTTTATGTGCGCGATCCCTTCGGCAAGCTGGTGAACATCCTCGTGCATAAAAATTGAGCCGGCGACCATCGGCCACCGGCTCCTTCATGTCGGGAAAATCCGAACCCTATTTCCGATCGTTCCGGCGATAGGCATTGACCGTCCCGCCAATGCGGACGGGAACGGGGATAGTGGCGGTATCGGCGACAAGTTTCCCCTTGACCTTGCCCTGCTGGCGCTTGCGCTCGAGATAATAGGCATAGGCGAATTGTATCGCGATCCCTGCAATCACGAAGAGCGGACCGGCCAGCTGATCCTTGTTGGTGATGTAGAGCACCACCTGGCCGATCATGGCGAGGATCGTGCCGGCGACGAAGATGTTCAGCGAATGACGGCCGAGGATCGTCAGCGGATGGTCCGCAGGACGGCGCAGGATGCGTGAGAGCGCCGGGATGCTGATGACGAGATAGGTCAGCGCCAGCACATGCAGCAGCCGTGGCAGCGACAGGAAGGTCTTGTCGAAACCGGTGATGACCGTCGGCAGGCCGAGTGCCGCCAGAGAATTGCCCCAGATCCAGAGATGGCCGGTCACCCAGATGAAGGACAGCATGACGTAACCGGCAGCGGCCGCAAGCAGCAGCGGATGGCGCGGGATCGCACCACCGCGCTTGATATGCAGCATCGAGACGATGCCGATCGTAAACAGGAACTGCCAGGAGAGCGGATTGAGGAACCAATAGTCTTCAATCAGCATGTTGTGCGGCGCCACCTGGTAGATGCCCGCAAGCAGCCAGACCGCGGCCGAGACGCCGAGCGCCAGCCAAGGGCTGCGCGCATTCAACAGCAGGATGATCGGCACCATCAGCATCAGCGCGCCGTACATCGGCAGGATATTGTTGTAGCCGATCTGGTGGCCGAGCAGGAGCAGTGCCGGAATGCCTTCCTTCAGGTTCATCAGAACCGCCAGGATATTGATTTCTACCAGCAATCCCGGCCGATGGAACAGCCAGGCACCGCAGATGAAGAGCGCGAGCGTCATGAAGGTGGTGATCATATGGGCGAGATAGAGCGTGAAGGCGCGCTTTACCGCCTTGATCGCCACCGTGAGCCGGTTACCCGGCTGGAATCGGGATCCATAGGCAAGGCCGACGGCAATGCCCGAGATCAGCACGAAGGCTTCGGCGGCATCGGAGAAACCGAAATTCTTCGTCGTTACATATTCGAAGATCTGGCCGGGAACATGATTGATAAAGATCATGATCAGGGCCACGCCACGCAAGACGTCGAGCCTCGTGTCACGCACTGGCGCAGCTACGGATAGGGAACTGCGCCCCGTGGCGATGGCTTCGGTCGGCGTGCTTGCCATTGATCTCTCCTTATTATCCGATTTGCAAACGCGACGACGGCCAAAAGGGTTCCCTTTTGGCCGTCGCGAATCGCCGTGTTTTTCAGCGTGGAGAACGCTGTTATCCGAGCGGATATCCCTCTTCGGGATCGGTGACTTCGCAGCCGTTGATCGACAGAGTGTAGCCGCTATCATTGGACGCTTTTGAGACCGAAATGCGGTATTTGCCGCCGCCTTGCTCCACCTCTGCCGCAAAACCGTCCCATTCCGAAGGGAGCGACGGGCGCACATAGAGCCGGCCATCCTTCAGCCGGATACCGAGGATGCCCTCGACCGCGGCGCGGTAGAGCCAGCCGGCTGACCCAGTATACCAGGTCCAGCCGCCGCGCGATGCATAGGGCTCATGTCCGTAAACGTCGGCTGCCACGACATAGGGTTCAACGCGGTATTGCTCCGCTGAAGCCTTGTCGAACGCATGGGTGATCGGGTTGAGGATCTGGAAGCAGCGGAAAGCATCGTCGCCCCGCTTCAGCTCCGCCAGCGCCATCACCACCCAGGTTGCGGCATGGGTATATTGCCCGCCGTTTTCCCGCACACCCGGCGGATAGGCCTTGATATAGCCGGGATCCTTGGCGGAATTGGCGAAAGGCGGCGTGAACAGCCGGATGATGCGGGCATCCTCATCGACCAGCTGATCGAGCACTGCATCCATCGCCTTGACGGCGCGGGCCGGGTCGCCTTCGCCGGACAGAACGCTCCAGGACTGCGCGATCGAATCGATCCGGCATTCGGGGCTTTCGAGGGAGCCAAGCAGCGTACCGTCGTCGAACGTGCCGCGGCGATAGTAGCCGCCATCCCAGGCCGCAGTTTCGAGCGCCTTCTTCAGCTCGGTAAGATGCGCCGACCAGCGCTCCGCACGGGCCGTGTCGCCGCGCTCTTCGGCATAGGGAATGAAGGAGCGCAATGCACCCGCCAGGAACCAGCCGAGCCAGACGCTGGTGCCGCGCCCGCCGATGCCGACGCGGTTCATGCCGTCGTTCCAGTCGCCGCCAAGGAATAGCGGCAGGCCGTTTGTCCCCTTGCGGGCGATGGCGAGATCGAGCGCCAGCGCCGCGTGTTCGTAGACGGTCGCCTTGTCCTCGGAGATCTCCGGCTTGTAGAACGAGTCGTGCTGGCCTTCGAGCAGGGCCGGCCCTTCCAGGAAGGCGATCTCCTCGTCGAGCACGTCTTTGTCGCCGGTGACGCTGCAATAATGATGGATTGCATAGCTGAGCCAGACGACGTCGTCCGAGATCAGCGTGCGCACGCCGGCACCCGTTCCGGGCAGCCACCAATGCTGTACATCGCCTTCGCGGAATTGTCGCGAAGCGGCATTCAGGATCTGCCGGCGGGCAAGAGAGGGTTCGTGCAGCACGAAGGCCAGCGTGTCCTGCAGCTGATCGCGGAAGCCGAAGGCGCCGCTTGCCTGGTAGAAGGCGGTGCGGGCCATGATGCGGCAGCCGAGGCTCTGATACGGCAGCCAGGTATTGACGAGATTGTTCATCCCGCGATCCGGCGTCGATATCTGGAGCCTGCCGGTGAAGTCGCGCCAGAAGGCGCGGTTCGCCTCGACGGCATCGTCGAACGACGCCTTGCGAATATCGGCGATGACACCGCGCGCTTCTTCTTCCGTCGGCGTGTCGCCGAGGAAGAAGGTAAAGTCGCGCTCCTCGCCGGCGCCGAGCTCGATGTCGATTGCAACAGCCGCGGCCGGATCACCGTCGAGATCGGTCGTACCGGAAAGGGCAGCTGCGGAGGTGACGGCCTGCGGCGTCTGGATCGTTCCCGCCTTGCCGATGAATTCGCGCCGGCTTGCCGAGAAGCTCGAAAGCGTCTCGCTCGCCGCGAAGAAGGCGGTGCGGTTGGAAAAATCGATGCTGTAGGGATTGGTGGCAAACAGCGCCCCCGTCTCCTCGTCATGGCTCGACAGTATGAAAGGCACCGTGCGGGCCGGATTGCTGCCGAGGACCCATTCGACATAACCGTAGAGACGCAGCTTACGGCTGGCCGAATCGGTGTTGCGCAGGCGTAGGCGCTGCAGTTTCACCGGCTTTTCGCGGTGGATCGTCTGCGTCAGCTCGAGCGCGATCTCGTGCTGAACGCTGGAGAAGACGGAATAACCGAGCCCGTGGCGGGCTTCGAAGCGGATGTCCGGGCGGCGGGAAAGCGCTGCGAACGGCGTCATGACGGCACCGCTGTCCAGATCGGTGAGATAGAATGCCTCGCCCGAACGGTTGACCACCGCATCGTTCGACCAGGAGGTCAGCTGATAGTCGCGCGAATTGGCGCTCCAGGTGAAGCCCGAGCCCTCGGCCGACACATGGAAGCCGAATCTGTCATTGGAGATGACATTGATCCAAGGCTGCGGCGTCGCATGACCTCCTGGCAACCGAACGACATATTCGCGCCCGTCGCGGGCAAAGCCGCCGATGCCGTTCCAGAAGTCGAGATCGCCTTCCTCCTCGATGACGACGGCCGGCACGACAGGTGGCGGCACCGGCGCGATACGCTTGACGGGGGCTTTGTTGCGCTCGGCCCGTTCCATCTCCTGCAGCTCCTCCTTGGAGGGTGCAAACAGCGCGACGGCGCGGTTGATCTGGTCGACCACCTTGCCGTTCTTGGTATGCAGCGTGACGCGGGAGGCCGCGATCAGCGCATGGTAGGTGCTTTCCTCCATCAGGTCCTTGCGAACCGCAAAGATATGCTGGCGCAATCCGTCGGCCTGGCCCATGCGGCGCACGTTTTCGCACATGGCGTCAAGCGCATGCTGCATGTCCTGCGCATAGGACGAAGCGCGTTCGTTCATGATGACGAGATCGGCGGTGACGCCGCGCGAGCGCAGATATTCCTGCGCCAGCAGCGCCTCGCGGGCGATCTCGAGATCCATGTCGTCGTTGATGCGCAGCGTGAAGATCGGGAAGTCGCCGGAGATTGCCAGCGGCCAAAGCGCCGATTGCGACTGCAGGCCGGCCTCAACGGTCGCCTCGTCCTTGCGCAGTTGCATGTCGGGATAGACGAGATAGCGTCCGAGATGCTGAAAGGCCGCCGCCTGCTGCGAGGTGACGCCGACATGGCGCATCTGCACCTGCGTGCGTGTCCAGGCCTGGACGAGCTCGTGAGTGAAGGCATCGGGATGACGGTAGCGATTGACCGCCTTGTCGACTTCTTCGCGGCTTGGGGCAGCGATCGTCCAGAAGATCACGCTGACTTTCTTGCCGGCCGGCACGCGGACGGTTCGACGCAGCGACATGACGGCATCGAGCATGAAGCCGTCGCTGCCGGAAAGCGTAGCACCCGGATCGAAGGCGGCCGCATCGGCAAGACTGCGGCCACGGCCGATGAACTTGCGCCGGTCGGTCTCGAATTCGGTATGGCGGGTGTCGCCGGCATTGTCGACGATCAGATGGGCGATGCTGATGTTCGGCTCGTTCGGATCGCGCTTGTTGCGTTCGGCGCGGATGACGTCGCCGCGCTTGCCGATCTCGGTCTTGACGAACATGCGGGCGAATGCCGGATGCGCATTGTCGGTATCGTCGGAGGTAATCACCGGTTCGAGATAGGAGGTGACCTCGATGAAACGGTCTTCCGTGCCCATGTTGAGCAGGGTGACGCGGCGGGCCTCGGCATCATGCTCGGTCGCGATGATGCACTCCACCTCGCTTGTGAGGTCGCCGACCGTCTTGGTGAACTGCGCCTTCTCGTCGGCGAATTCGACCTTGATCTTTTCGCCTTCGACACCCTTCGGCTCGGCGCTCGTCGACCACCATTCATTCGTGGCGGTATCGCGCAGGAAGATGAAGCTGCCCCAGCGGTCTTCGGTCGGATCGGCTTTCCAGCGCGAAACGGCAAGGCCGTTCCAGCGGGAATAGCCGGCGCCCGTTGCTGTCAGCATCAGCGAATAATGGCCGTTCGACAGGAACACCACTTCTCGGTCGCGCGACGCCGGATCGCTGATCTTTCTGATCTCCGGCCGCAGGAGATCGTCCTGGATGCTGGCCGGCGTATCGGATTCATGCTTGCCGCTCATGACCGGAATGTCGCGCGGCGCCTTTTCCTGCAGCAGCAACTCCGCTGCCTCGATGACGGGATCGGCGTGGAAGAGCTCGCGCAGATGACCGTTGAAGGCGACGTTGGCGACTGCCGCGATCGACATGCCGTGATGGTGGGCATAATAATTGTAGACCACCGCGCATTTCTTGCCTTCCGGCACGCGCGTCGGCGTGAAGTCGACGGCGTCGTGGAAGCCGAACTTGCCGAGCGCACCGACCTTACGCAGCCTCTGCAGGTTTTCAAGCGCCCCCGGCGGGTCGTACTGGGCAGCGAGCAGCGAGGCGTAAGGCGCGATGACGGCATTGTGGCCGAGACCGCGCTTCAGGCCGAGTGTCGGCACGCCGAAATTCGTGTACTGATAATTGAGGTTATGGTCGCGGGCGTTGAAGGCCGCTTCCGAAATGCCCCAGGGAATACCGAGCTTGCGGGCGTAATTCATCTGCTCGACGACGACCAGATTGTTCGTCTGGTTGAGAATCCCCCCGCCGCGCTCCTGCATGACGAGCGGCGGCATCAGATATTCGAACATCGAGCCGGACCATGAAACCAGCGCACCGCGCGAGCCGACTGGCACGACCTGGCGGCCGAGGCGGTACCAGTGTTCCGTCGGCAGATCGCCCTTGGCGATGCCGAAGAGGCTGGTCAGGCGGCATTCCGAGGCGAGAAGGTCATAGCAGGCCTGGTCGAGTTCACCGCTTTCGACGCGGTAGCCGATCGACAGCAGACGCCGCTCCGGCCGGAACAGGAATCCGAAATCCATCGAGAAGGCGAGATCGCGCGCCTTGTCGCGCAGCGCCACCAGCCGCGGCCTCAACGCATCGACCTTGGAAAGGTCGAAGGTGCTGTCGGAAATATGCGCCTCGCAGACCTTCACCAGCGATGCCGCCCACAGGGTGACCTCTTCGCTCTGCTTCGACTTGACCTCATGGTCGAGATTGGCGGCGAGCTTCTCGATGTCGCGCGCGAGAACGGCGAGGTTGATGATGCGGATCGAGGCGAATTCGTGCTCGCGCTTGACGGCGGCAAGCGCGTTCTGGAAGCCGACGATGCGCTCCTCCAGGCGCCGGCGCAGCGGGCGCACGGTCTTGCGGTCGTCGGGCAGGTCCGCCAGCACTTCGCCGAGAATGCCGGCCGTGTCACCGACGCCGTCGAGATTGCCCTGCATATGGGCGGACGGCGCCTCGGCCCAGTTGCGGCAGGCCGACGAAATAGCGATCAGATGGCCGGCGAGATTGCCGCTGTCGACAGCGGAGACATAACGGGGGCCAAGCGTCTGCAGCGTATCGGTGTGGTACCAGTTGAACAGGTGACCGCGGAATTTCTCCATTCTATCGATCGTCGCGATCGTCTGCTCCAGCCGCTCGAGCGTCTCCTCGAAGGAGAACCAGCCGAAATGCCGGCCGGAAACGACGGAAAGCAGATAGACGCCGATATTGGTCGGCGAGGTGCGCGCCGCGACGATCACATGCGGCGTTTCCTGGACATTGTCCGGCGGCAGATAGTTCTGCTCGGCGGTCGTGAAGGTCTCGAAATACCGCCAGGTGCGCCGGGCGATCTTGCGCAGTTCGCTCGACACGGAATCGGCGACCTCGAGCCGGTCCTCGGTCTCCGCCGACTGGCTGACATACCAGGCGACAACCGGCGACAGGATCCACAGCAGCGCGAAGGGAATGCCGACGAGGAAGGCGTTGTCGCCGGGAAGGGCAGCAAAACCGAGCGCCAGCAGTGCTAGCACCGGTGCATGCCACATCGCCTTGTAATAGGAGATCAGCGTGCCCTGGCCGCCAGCCTGAACGCTGGCGGCGGTCCGCCACTGCAGCATCAGCTTGCGGCTGACGAACAGGCGGTAGAGCGAACGGCCGATCGCATCCGCCATCATGCAAGCCGAATCGGCGATGAAAACGATGCGCAGCGCAACCTGCGCGTTGGCGGCGGTAATATCGGACCAGACCGTATAGAGATGGGCGCGGGCGATGATATCGCTGGTGCGCGGGATGATGCCGTTGATGAGCGACAGCGTCGGCGCGACGAAGAGGCAGAAGATCAGCAGAATCTGCCAGATGAGTGCGCCGAGCGGACCCATGAAATACCAGCCGAGCACGGAGGCGAAGAACCAGGCGATCGGCGTCAGCGAGCGGCGCAGATTGTCGAACATCTTCCAGCGGCCGAGTGCCGTGACGCCGTATTTCGGATTGAACATGTAGGGGAGAAGCTGCCAGTCGCCGCGCGCCCAGCGATGCTGGCGCGAGGTTTCCACCTCATAGCGGATCGGGAAATCCTCGACCAGTTCGAGATCGGTGACGAGCGCGCAGCGCGCCATCGAGCCTTCGAGAAGATCGTGGCTGAGCACGGAGTTCTCGTCGATCCGGCCCTTGAGCGACGCTTCGAAGGCGTCGACATGGTAAAGGCCCTTGCCGGTGAAGGTGCCTTCGCCGGCGAGGTCCTGATAGACGTCGGAAACGGTGAAGACATAAGGATCGAGGCCGCGGTTGATCGAAAAGACGCGCTGGAAGACCGACGCGTCCTTGCCCGTCGTCAGCGACGGCGTGACACGTGGCTGCAGCACGCCGTAGCCGCTTTCGACGCGGCCGGTTTTCGGATTGATGACCGGGCGGTTGATCGGATGATAGAGCTTGCCGACCAGCTTGGTGACGGCATCGCGCATCAGGCGCGTATCGGCATCGAGCGTCATGACATATTGCACATTGGCCGGCACAGTATTGGCGCCCGGCAGGTAGGTCGTGTCGCGGTCGCCGCGCAGAAGCATGTTCAGCTCGTGCAGCTTGCCGCGCTTGCGCTCCCAACCCATCCAGACGCCTTCCGAGGGATTGTAGAGGCGGCGGCGATGCAGCAGATAGAAACGCGTCTTGCCGTCATAGGCATAGCGGGCGGAGAGATTGGCGATCTCGCGTCGCGCATAATCGAGAACCTCGAGATCGGCGGGCGTTTCCTCGACGTCGCTGTCCGGCCAGTCGCTGAGCATCGCGAAATAGATCTCGCCGCGAGGATTGGCGAGATAATGGACCTCGAGATTGCGCACGTGGTCGTCGACGCTGTCGCGGTTCGAGATCAGGCAGGGCACGACGAGCAGCGTGCGCGCATCTTCCGGAATGCCTTCCTTGAACTCATAGCCGACGAGGCGCGCCGGCGTCACGAAGAAGGACAGCAAGGTGTTGAAGAGGCCTGTCGCCCCCTCCGACGCCGGCACTGAGAACATGATCAGCAGCAGGGCGATTTCAAAAGCACCCATGCCGGCGTTCGCCATGAACTTGCCGACGATCGCCATGGCCATAACCGTCAGCAGCATGACGGGCACGGCAATCGCCAGCCAGTTGAACCGGCGCACGGCGCGCACGAAATGCTGGGTGACCGTCGGGCGATAGTTCGCCCGCGCCTCGAGCTTCGGCCGCTGCGCGCCCGACAGGAAGCCGCCGACATTCGGTTCGTGCGGCTGCGGCTCCTCGGAGGCCTTGGCGGCATCGGTCATGTCGAGCGCCAGCTGGGCGATTTCCATTTCTGACAGCGGCGAGCGCTTGGCCAACTTCTCTATCTGCTTGCGATATTTGTTGCGCGAGCCGGAATCGAGGATGCCGTAATCCGAATGCTCCCAGAGCAGCTTGTCGACATGGCTGACCTGCTCGACCCAGACCGACCATTCGGCATCATCGATCTCGCGAAGGCTGCGGATGATGTTGCCCATCGTCACATTGCCGGAAGAGAGCCGGCTGTGTTCGGCCGTCGTCGCCTCTTCGGTGTTGCGGCCGAGCTCTTCCAACCGCTCGTCGAGCCAGGTGATCGCCAGGCTCGATGTCTGCGAGCCGTCGCGCAGGCGATAGAGGAACTGCGTCGAGAAGGTATTGTCTTCGGCAAGCGGTTCCAGCGTCTTCAGATAGGCGGCCGCCGCGGCCGGATCGGTCAGTCGCACCAATTCGTCGGCTGCCTCGTTGGCGCGGCGGCGCAGCCGGCGGCTGGCCTCGACACGGCTCGAAATACGGCGAAGGTTTTCCACGAGCACGTAGCGTACGAGAGAGGGCAACGCCCACAATTCGCCGATCCTGAGCGTCTCGCTGGCCTGGAAGCCGTCGACCAGCGCCGTCAGACTTTCCTGCGAGATCGTGCTGTGGGTATGGGCGACATAGAGCCAGGCAAGCACGAGGGTGCGCGGCACCTCGACGCCGCCGACGACCATGGTCGGCAATTCGCGATAGAAGCGGCGGGGGAAGTCGCGCCTTACCTCCTGGATCGCCTCTTCGACGATATAATGGTTGTCCAGCAGCCATTCTGCCGCCGGCGTAATCGTCTCGCCGGCCTCGACGTCGGTCGCCGTGGTCCGGTAGACGCGCAGGATTTCCTTCTCGTTTTCCTTATGCCGAGCAAAGAAATCAAAGGGGGCGAAAGCCGGCAGCTTGTCGACGCCGTTGCGGGCGACCGCATCGCCCATCGCCTTGATGTCCTCGTTCGAAAGATAGGTCGAGCGGATCGAACCGTTGTGATCGATCTGCTTCGTCTCGGGTTCGCGCGGAAGGCTCGGAGAAAGATGAGAAATAGACATGGGTTCGGTTCTGGATCCAAACGAAGTTATGGCTGTTTTGCTCAGCCTTTTGCACTGCTTATCATGACTGCTACATGAACGGAGCCCTATTCTTCGAAGATCGATGAATCGGGATAAATGACGCTTCGGCCAGCGATGCGAACGGGCGAAGCCCCGGTCTCAGCGCGGCTCAACGGATGATCGAGACCATCGATACCCTCTCCGCGAAAGCCATGGCGAAAACTTGGCCATCATCGGAATAATTCAAGTCAAGAGGCAGGAGTCGGTACCCCCCGCGCTCGTCCGGGCGGCCGGATTGACAAAATGCCGGCACTGTTCCGGCAATGCGACAGCTCTTTGATTTCGGGAAGGAACGGGTGTGGCGTCACCGGCAAAACCTATCTCGTCCGGCCGGGCTCAGGAGTGCTGATGGCGGTCGTCCAGGTGCGCACCGGAAATATGAAGCCCAGCCACATCGCATGAAGACGTTCGATGCGATCGCTTCAGATGGTATGAAAAGAATATGGAAGAAGGACGATGAGGATCGGAATGCCGACCACCGGAGCAAGATAGCTCTCATGACCACTCTCCATTCGGCGAGTGTCAGGAGAATGACGGGACAATCAAACGTTCCGGAATCCAATAAAGGCGAAAACCGCCGCAGCGCCGGCATCTGCCGACGCTTATCATCGACCGGATTATCCGACGACGCCGCAAACCATCGCCACGACGAACAGGAATGCCGCCGTGAAGATTGCTCCATGGAGCACCGTCTGAAGCCGGTGACGCGTTGTGAGCGGCTTTTTCGTCGCCACGGAACCGTATTGGTTCACGTGAGTATGCGAAATACCCAGATCTGCCATATGTCGCCTCCGTTGTTCTCGTGCGGCCGGTTGTGCGGCTCGCGCTTATATTCTTATTTTCTCTATCAAGTAGGTAGAGATAAATTTCCGTCCAGAGCGAACGGAAGAGAAAATTCAACCAGCCCTTTTAGCAGAGCGTGCGCCAAGCCCAGATCCACGAGCGCTCGACGGCACTCTCATTCTCAGGCGGGTTGGAGGAAGTCTCGATCAGCCGGCGGTCCTTCTCCGCAGGAAGGGATACCGAAGCCTGCTCTTGGCGATCGGTTCTCACGGGAGGATCGAGGTAGCCCATGGTCATCCCACCGAGAAAGAACATGCTTCAACCTCCATCGATCACGAAAGCTAACAAACGTTAACGGGATCATGACAGAAGCAAGTCAGCTGTCAATAGTCTAGTTGAATGGTCGTCTTTTAGCGAAGCATTATCCTTAACGCCGCAATCGATCTTTCCTTTTCAAGGGCTTGAAAAGATTGCCGTTCAGGCTTTGACGAAACCCTTGCTCGCGATCATCAAATTTCGCGTGTAGTCCTCATGAACCGCGCCGCCCGCCAGCTCTTGCGAGCTCAGCCGCTCGACGACGGCGCCGTTGCGCATCACGGCGAGCCTCTCACACATATGGGTGACGACGCCGAGATCATGGCTCACCATCACGAAGGTGAGCTTGCGGTCGCGCCGGATCTCTTCCAGCAGGTTCAGCACCTCGGCCTGCACCGAAGCGTCGAGCGCCGATGTCGGCTCGTCGAGTAGCAGGATCGACGGTTCCACGATCAGCGCCCGGGCGATCGCCACGCGCTGTCGCTGGCCGCCGGAGAGCTGGTGCGGGTAGCGGAAACGGAAACCATTGCCGAGGCCGACCTCGTCAAGCGCGCGGGCGATCCGCTTCTCGCTGTCGGCGATGCCGTGGATTGCAAGCGGTTCGAGCAGAAGCCGGTCGATCGTCTGACGAGGATGCAGCGAACCATAAGGATCCTGAAAGACCATTTGCACGCGTCGATAGAAGGTTTTGCTGCGTTTCGAACCTTTCAGCGGCTCGCCATCGATGTTGATCGTGCCGCCGCTGACCGGCGCAAGTCCGGCAACGGCCCGCAGCAAGGTCGATTTTCCCGAGCCGGACTCGCCGACGAGACCAAAGGATTCGCCGCGTTCGACACTGATGCTGACATTCTTCAAGGCATGAAAATGGTCGTAGACGACACTGAGATTGTCGACTTGGAGAGCTGCGCTCATGCCGCCCACTCCGGCTTGCGGTCGAGCACCGGCAGCGGATGACGGTTTGCGCCGATCTCGGGCATGCAGTTCAGCAGGCCCTGCGTATAGGGATGCTGTGCATGTCTGAGATCGGCCGCCGCCAGCTCCTCGACGATCTTTCCGGCATACATGACGATGACGCGGTCGCAGAAGGAGGAGACCAGCCTCAGATCGTGGGAGACGAAGATCAGCCCCATCCCGCGCTCGGACACCAGTCTGTCCATGATCCTCAGCACGTCGAGTTGCACCGTTACGTCAAGCGCCGAGGTCGGTTCGTCGGCAATCAGCAATTCAGGGCCGGCAATCAGCATCATGGCGATCATCGCGCGCTGCCCCATGCCGCCCGAGACCTCGTGCGGATGCAGGTCGAAGACACGTTTCGGATCGCGGATCTGCACCGCTTCCAGCATGGCGAGCGCGCGCTCGCGGGCCTCCGCCTTGCCCACCTTCTCATGCGTGCGCAACGTTTCGCAGATCTGCCGTCCGATCGACATGACGGGATCGAGCGAGTATTTCGGATCCTGCAGGATCATGGCGATGCGCTTGCCGCGCAGCCTGCGCCTTTCGCCGGCAGACACATTGATAAGATCGATGCCGTTGAAGTTAAGCCTCTCGGCCGTGACGACACCGTGTTTCGGCGTCAGACCCATGATCGCCCGGCCGGTCTGCGACTTGCCCGAGCCGGATTCGCCGACGATGCCCAGCCTTTCCTTGCCGAGCGTGAAGGAGACGCCGCGCACGGCCTCGATCACCCCGGTGCGCGTGGGGTAGCTGACCTTGAGCTTGTCCACCGTCAGAAGTGTCGTCATTGGCCGCTCTCCTTCGGATCGAGCGCGTCGCGCAGGCCGTCGCCAAGCAGATTGAAGCCGAGGCTGACGACAAGGATGGCGATGCCCGGCATCGCCGCAACCCACCATTGATCGAGGATGAAGCGCCGTCCCGAGGCGATCATCGCACCCCATTCCGGCAGCGGCGGCTGCGCCCCGAGGCCGAGGAAACCGAGACCGGCAGCCGTCAGGATGATCCCCGCCATGTCGAGCGTTACACGCACGATCAGCGAGGAAATGCAGAGCGGCATGACATGGCGTACGATAATGCGGAAAGGCGAGGCGCCCATCAGCTTCACTGCCGAAATATAATCGGAACGCCGGACCGTCAGCGTCTCGGCGCGCGCGATACGGGCATAGGGCGGCCAGGAGGTGATGGCGATGGCGATGATCGCGTTCTGAATGCCGGGGCCGAGGGCTGCGACGAAGGCGAGCGCCAGCACCAGCTTGGGAAAGGCGAGGAAGATATCGGTGATGCGCATCAGCGTCGCATCCACCCAGCCTCCGGCATAACCGGAGACCGTACCGACGATCAGCCCGATCGGCGCCGAGATGACGGCGACGAGCACGACGACGAGCAGCGTCAATCGCGATCCGTAGATCAGCCGCGAATAGATATCACGACCCTGATCGTCCGAACCGAGCCAGAATTCCCCCGTCCCGGGCGGCAGCAGGCGGGCATTGCGCAGATCGCCGACAACGGGATTGTGGGTGGCGAGCACATCGGCAAAGGCGGCGATGAAGAGCAGCGCCACGATGATCAGCAGGCCGACGACGGCGAGCCTGTTTGCCGTGAACTGCCGCCAGGTGACGTAGGCACGGCCGAGGCGGGCTTGCAGGCGCGATTGCGGCCGGTCGGAAAGCAGCCATTCGCGGCGGCTCATCGCAGGAGATGGGCTGGCATTGGCCGTCATCGGTTTCGCGTCCTCGGGTCGAGCGTCCGGTAGAGAAGATCGGACAGAAGGTTGATGCCGATGAAGACCGTACCGATAACGATCGTGCCGCCGAGCACGGCGTTCATGTCGGCATTCTGCAGCGAATTGGTGATGTAGAGCCCGATGCCCGGCCAGGAAAAAACGGTCTCGGTCAGCACCGATCCTTCGAGCAGGCCGGCATAGGAAAGTGCAATCACGGTGACGAGCGGCACAGCGGCATTGCGCAGCGCATGGCCCCAGATCACCCGCGTTTCCGAAAGTCCCTTGGCGCGCGCGGCAACGATATATTCCTGGGAAAGTTCGTTCAGCATGAAGCTGCGCGTCATGCGGCTGATATAGGCGAGCGAGAAATAGCCGAGTAGTGAGGCAGGCAGGATGATGTGGCGGAAGACATCATAGAAGACGTCCCATTGCCCCTGCCAGGCGCTGTCGAGCAGGTAGAGGCCGGTGATCGGCGTGAACGTATATTCGAAGACGATGTCGATGCGGCCGGGAAAGGCCACCCAGCGCAGTTGCGCATAGAAGATGACGAGCGAAATCAGCGCCAGCCAGAAGATCGGCACCGAATAGCCGACGAGGCCGATGACGCGCACCACCTGGTCGACGATGCTGCCACGACGCACCGCGGCGAGAACGCCAAGCGGCACACCGACGAAAGCACCGATAAGCGTTCCGACCGTTGCGAGTTCGATCGTCGCCGGCAGCACCCGGCGGATATCGACCATGACGGGATTGGTCGTCAGCACCGAATTGCCGAAATCGCCGGACAGGATGCCTTTGATATAGATAAAAAACTGCTGATAGAGTGGCAGGTTGAAGCCCATTTCCTGTCGTACGCGCTCGACGACGTGGTTGGGCGCGCGGTCGCCGAGAATGGCGAGCACGGGATCGATCGGCACGACGCGGCCGATGAAGAAGGTGACGGCCAGAAGGCCGAGATAGGTGGTTACGGCGGCAAACAGAAACCGCCCTAGCGCCTTCGCAAAGGCCCTAGCACGGCCCTTCCGGGGCCGCGCCGCCAGTGTTGTTTCGACGGTGCTCAAGCGACCAATCCTGCCGGACTATTCCTTGGCGATCGGACCGACGAAATTGGTGTCGAAGCTCGGACCCAGTTTGAAGTCCTTCAGGCTCTTGCGGTAGCCGGCCACCTCGATCTGCTGGAAGATGAAGATGAAGGGGCTGTTTGCCAGATACTTCTTCTGGATATCCTGGTACATGGCGGCGCGCTTGGCGGCGTCGCGCTCCAGAAGTGCCGCCTTGGCTTGCTTGTCGAGCTCCGGCGCTTCCCAGCTGTTGCGCCACGCGAGCGTCTTCACCGTGCCCGCATCGGAATTGTCGGGATTGCCGGTAAAGGTATCGGCATTGGAATGCGGATCGAAATAGTCCGAGCCCCACTGGCCGATATACATATCGTGGGTACGGGCGCGGTACTTGGTCAGCGTCTGCTTGCCGTCGCCGGGGATGATTTCCATCTTGACGCCGGCCTGCGCCAGCGTCTGCTGCATCGATTCGGCGATACCGGTCACCGGCTGGCTGTTGCGCACATCCATGGTGATCGAGAAACCGTCGGATACGCCGGCCTTGGCCAGCAGTTCCTTGGCCTTGGCGACATCGAGCTTGTAGGGATTCTCATCGAGTGCGCCGAGCTGGCCCTTCGGCAGGAAGGTCTGGTGGATCTCGCCGATCCCCTTGATCAGCGTTGCACCGATCGCATCGTAGTCGACCAGGTATTTGAAGGCCTCCTGGACTTCCGGCTTCTTCAAGTTCTCGTTCTTGTTGTTCAGGCTGACATAATAGATCGTGCTCTTCGGCGCACTCGTCGTCGCCAGATCGGCATTCTTCGAAACGGCGTCGAGGTCACCCGGCTCGAGATTGCGGGCGATATCGATGTCGCCGGCTTCGAGCGCCAGCCGTTGGGCCGAACTTTCCTTCATGTAGCGGTAGATGACGCGGTTGAGCTTTGCCTTGTCGCCATAATAATTGTCATTGCGCTCCAGCACGACGACTTCGTTGGCGCGCCATTCGCGCATCTTATAGGCGCCGGAGCCGGCATAGCCGGTCTTAAGCCATTCATTGCCGAAGTCGTTGTCGTATTTGTGCTCGGCATCCGGCGTCACCGCCTTCACATGCTCCAGCACCAGCTTCTTGTCGACGACGGAAGCGACCGTTGCCGTCAGGCAATTGAGCACAAAGCTCGGCGCATAGGCCTTGTCGACCGTGAAGACGAAGGTGCCGGCATCGGCCGCCTTGGCCTTTTCCGTGACGTTGTCGCCGGTCAGGCCGAATTGGGTGAGGATGAAGGCCGGGCTCTTGTCGAGCTTGACAGCACGCTCGAACGACCAGGCGACGTCTTCGGCGGTGATCGGGTTGCCGGAGGCGAATTTCAGACCTGACTTCAGCTTGAACGTATAGGTAAGGCCGTCATCGGAGACGCTCCAGCTCTCGGCCAGATCGCCCTTCACCTTGGACGTGTCGTCCATGTCGAGACGGACAAGCAGGCTGTAGCTGTTGGTGGTGATTTCGGCCGTCGAAAGCTCGAAAGCCTCGCCCGGATCCATCGTGATGATGTCGTCGATGGCGAAGCCTTCGACCAGCGTATCCTTCGGCGTCTCGGCAAAGGCCGAGGGTGCCGCCATCATCAGGAGCGAAAGAGCGGCTCCCGCCGAAAGCAGGCGAAAACTGCGGCTGAGTTTGGTCATCATCATGGTCTGTTCCCCTGTTTTTTGATTGGATACGAAAGGCTTAGGCGTGGTCCTCCCGCCAAGCTTGAGCCAGAATACGAAGCCAGTTTTCACGGGCAAGTTTTGCCAGGTCGGCGTCAGCATAGCCAACCTCTCTGAGAGCGGCAATCAGCTTCTGATTACCGGCTGCATCACCGATTTCCTCGGGAATGGTGGCCCCGTCGAAGTCCGATCCGAGCGCCACGCAGTCGATGCCGATGCGGTTCACGAGATAGTCGATGTGGCGGATCATATCGGCAAGCGGCGTATCACTGTCCGAGCGACCGTCGGCGCGCAGCATGGCGGTGGCATAATTGATGCCGACCAGCCCGCCGCTTTCGCGGATCGCATCGAGCTGCCTGTCCGTCAGGTTGCGCGCGACCGGCGTCAGGGCGTGGGCATTGGAATGGCTTGCGACCAGCGGCTGGTCCGTCTTCTTCGCCACGTCCCAGAAACCCTTCTCGGTGATATGAGCAAGGTCGATCAAGATACCGAGGCGATTGCATTCCCTGACCAGCGCGAAGCCGGCATCGGTGAGGCCGGGCGCCGTGTCCGGTGACATCGGGAAGGCGAAGGGCACGCCGTGACCGAACACATTGTGCCGGCTCCAGACCGGCCCGAGCGACCGCAGCCCTGCCGCATAGAATACCTCGAGCGCCGCGAGATCGGCGCCGATCGCCTCGCAGCCTTCCATATGCATGACGGCGGCGAAAATGCCGTCCGCCATAGCGCCGCGGATATCCTTCACCGTCCGGCAGAGCCGCCAGGCGCCGGCCTGATCGAGCCGCAGCGCGATGGCCGCCATTTCATTGGCGATGGCAAGGGAAGGCAGCGGATCGAGAGGGGCCGCCATCGGCGTCACATAGCGGCCATCGGCATCCGGATCGGCGAAGACGAGATCGCCCGAGGGAATGTAGATGGCGCAGAGACCGCCTGAAAGACCGCCCTCTCTCGCCCGATGCGCATCGATATGGCCGACCGTCGTGCCGTCTGCGAATTCCGCGATCGGGTCGCTGCCGTCTTTTGAATGTGTCCAGAGTCGAAGGAGAACGTCGTTGTGACCGTCAAATACGAATTGCATCTGTCTTCCTGCGCTGCCCGATCGGGCGAATGAAGCGGCCAGAATAGAAAAGCTGACGGAATTCGCCACCTCTTTTTTTAGAAATCCATCGGCGCTGAAAACGAAACGGGGGCCGAAGCCCCCGCAAAAACCATCGTATGCCAGAGATCAGTGCTTGCGGCGTTTCTTCTGTCTGTAGACGTCGATGACGACGGCCGCGACAATGATAAGGCCTTTGACGATCTCCTGGTAATAGGCATCGATCCTGAGGAACGTGAAGCCGGAGGTCATGACGCCGAGAATGATGGTGCCGATGACGGTGCCGGTGATGCGCCCGACACCGCCGGTGAGCGAGGTGCCGCCGATGACGGTCGCGGCGATCGCGTCGAGTTCATATCCGACGCCCATGCTGGCCTGTGCAGTTTCAGCACGCGCCGCGGTGACGATACCCGCAAGGCCCGCGAGCAATCCGGCAATCACATAGACCTTGACGAGATGCGCCTCGATGTTGATGCCGGAAACGCGCGCGGCCTGCGGGTTCGCGCCGATGGCATAGGTAAACTTTCCATAACGGGTGTAGCGCAGCGCAATATGAAAGATCAGCGCAACGACCAGGAAGACGACAACCGGCCAGGCTTTCGTCCCGATGAAATGAAACTGTTCGGTGATCCCCGAAACCGGCTGTCCCTTCGTATACCACTTGGCGACGCCTCTGGCTGAAACGAACATGCCAAGCGTTGCAATGAACGGCGGGATCTTCGTATAGGCGATGAGCGCGCCGTTCGCGAGACCGGCCGCCGCCCCGATTAGCAGACCAACGACGATCGGCACGAAAGCCGGCAGGTCGGTCAGCGAGGGAAAAACGGCCCGTCCCCAGGTCGAGGACTGGGCGAAGCTTGTTGCGATCATCGCCGTCATGCCGACGACCGAGCCCGACGAAAGATCGATGCCGCCGGTGATGATGACCTGCGTAACGCCGACGGCAATAATGCCGATGACGGAGACCTGCAGGATCATGATCGTCAGACGCTGCGAATTCATCAGGAAGCTTTGGCCGATGAACATCCAGCCGAGCACTTCGTAGATGAGCGCGATGCCGACGAGCACGAGGAAAATGCTGAGTTCCGTCGGTATGCGCCGCCGCCTTTGCCGGGTTGCGAGCGGAGCCGCGCCCTCTGCTGCCTTGGTAGTCATGTCAAACCTCCCTTGGATGATCGCCGTCGACGCATCACTGCGCAGCCAGCTCCATCACCTTGATCTGCGTTGCTTCGTCGCGATTGAGGAAACCGGTCACGCGCCCCTCGTGCATGACCATGATGCGGTCGCTCATCCCGAGAACCTCGGGCATCTCGGACGAGATCATGACCACCGCCACACCGTCTCGCGCCATCTCCACGACCAGCCGGTGGATTTCCGCCTTGGCGCCGACATCGATACCACGCGTCGGCTCGTCGAGGATGAGGATGCGCGGATTGGTGAGCAACCAGCGCCCGATCAGCACCTTCTGTTGATTGCCGCCCGAAAGATTTTCCACTCGCTCGTAAAGATTGGGCGTTTTCACGCGCAGCTTTTTTGCCATGTCTTCGCAGGTTGCCTCGACTGCGCCCTGCTGCACCAAGCCGCCCTTGACGTATCTGTCCTGCAGAACGGCGATCTGCATGTTCTCGAGAATATCGAGGATCAGCAGGCAGCCGGTATCTTTCCGGTCCTCGGTCAGGAACGCCATCCGATTGCGGATGGCCTCGGTCGGCGAAGAAATGGTGACTGGCTTGCCGTAGAGCTCGATCGAGCCAGAACTTGCCGGCGTCACCCCAAACAGCGTTTCGGCGACATTCGACCGGCCGGAGCCGACGAGGCCGGCCACGCCGAGGATTTCGCCGGCCCTGACCTCAAAGGAGACGTTCTTGAAGACGCCGTTGAGACAAAGATCCTTGACCGAGAGCACGACCTCGCCGATCGGCACCTCTTCCTTGGGGAACATCTGGGTGATCTCGCGCCCGACCATCATGCGGATGATGTCGTCGCGGGTGACGTCGGTCGAGGCATGGGTGCCGATATATCGGCCGTCGCGGAAGACGGAGAACTCGTCGGCGATCTCGAAAAGCTCGTTCATCTTATGGGTGATGTAGACGATGCCGATGCCTTGGGCCCTAAGGTCGCGGATAATACGGAAAAGATGCTCGACCTCGCGCTCCGTCAATGCCGAGGTCGGCTCGTCCATGATCAGCACGTCGGAATTATAGGAAACCGCCTTGGCGATCTCAACCATCTGCCGGTTGGCGACCGAGAGGTGCCGAACCTCGATATCGGGATCAATGTCGATATTGAGCCGGGCAAACAGCTCCTCGGTCATGCGATGCATGCGGCCGTGATCGATGAAACCCAAGCGGTTTTTCGGTTCGCGGCGGATCCAGATATTTTCCGCGACCGTCATGAATGGCATCAGGTTCAGTTCCTGATGGATCATGGCAATCCCGTTCTCCAGCGCATCGAGCGGAGATTTCAGCCGGATCTCGATCCCTTTCAGGCGGATATCGCCCTTGTCGGGGATATAAATGCCGGCGAGGATCTTCATCAACGTCGATTTGCCGGCACCGTTTTCGCCCATCAGCGCATGCACGGAGGCGCGCTTCAGCCGGAACTGCACGTCGTCGAGTGCGACGACACCCGGAAATTCCTTGCGAACGCCCTCGGCGCTCAAGAGATATTCCGCATTCGGAACTGCACCACTCGCGCGCACGGCGGCCATGGTTGTCGGGCTGACGGCCATATCATCTCCTCCGGATACGGACAGGCGGAAAGGATGCGGGCAAAGCCCGCATCCTGCTTGGCATTTCGCCTCAGTTCTTGGTGACGAAGTCCTTGACGTTCTCAGGCGTGACGAGCTGGAAGGGAATGTAGACCTTCTTGTCGACCTTTTCGCCCTTGGCAAGCTTGAGCGCCGCGTCGAGCGAGCCCTTGCCCTGGCCGGCAGCATCCTGGAACACGGTGACGTCAAGATCACCCGCCTGCATGGCAGCAAGCGCGTCCTGCGTGGCGTCGACGCCGCCGACGACGACCTTGGTCATATCCTTGCCGGCTGCCTTCAGCGCCTGGATGGCACCGATCGCCATTTCGTCGTTGTTGGAGATCACGGCGTCGAATTCGATGCCGCTGGAGAGCCAGTTGGTCATCAGGTCGGCACCCTGAGTGCGGTCCCAGTTCGCCGTCTGCTCTTCGACGATTTCCAGGCCCTTGCATTCATCCGTCTTGATGACGTCATGGATGTCCTGGGTGCGCATGCGCGCAGCCTGGTTGGAGAGCTCGCCCATGATGACAACGGCCTTGCCCTTGCCGCCGAGAATGCGGCAGATTTCCTTGGTTTCCAGCGTGCCGGATTCCTGCTCGTTGGAGGCGACGAAGGCCTGATTGTCCGGCAGCGTGTCGACGTTGACCGGCTGACGGTTGACGTAAACCAGCGGAATGCCCGCATCAGCCGCGAGCTTCGACATTGCCGTGGTGGCATCGGTGTCGACCGGGTTGACGATGATTGCATCGACCTTGGAGGCGATGAAATTCTGGATCTGGCTCTGCTGCTTGGAAACGTCGTTCTGCGCGTCTTCGACCTGCAGCGTCACACCGCTCAGTGTCTTTGCATAATCGGTCATTCCGTTGCGCAGAACCGTCAGGAAATTGTCGTCGAACTTCGCCATCGAGACGCCGACGGTTTCCGCGTGAGCGGCCGTCGACATGACGAGCGCCATCGCAGTGCCCAGGATAAACTTTTTCATTTTACTTCCTCCACAAAGCGGTGCCCGGCTGCACCCTCCTCACGCCGGAGCTCCAGGCATTTGCTCTGAAGCCGCAATTCCTTGCGCCACCTCTCCCGCGGCGCTCCGCAAAACGGAACAAACAAACCGTCAAATCTGTTCTGCGGAATATTCATTCCATTTTCTGGGAACGGCGTCAAGTATCTTTAGCGGCGACCAGATACGGATGAAGCGCAATGCCGCGGGCGTTCACCGCCGGCGCCTGCATTTCCTGCGTTGTGAAAGGCGAAGCGAGCATCCATCTATGCGGGGTCGAAGACAGGCCGAGAGCCGCAGGCGTCTTTGATCTCTCGCCGCGGCCCAATCATTTGAAGATTTTGGAGACAGGACAGATGTCCATTTCGATCTATCGCCTTACCGTTCCGATGTTCCAGCGCGGCCTCGCCGGCCTGAAAACCTACCTCGACAAGGCCGAAGCCTATGCCACGGAAAAGAATATCGATCCTGCCATATTGGTCGCCGCTCGCCTTGCGCCCGACATGCTGCCGCTCTCCGGCCAGTATCAGCGCGCCAGCGACAGCGCCAAATTCGCGCTCGCCCGCCTGACCGCGACCGACGCCCCGAAGTTCGAAGACAACGAAACGACGCTCGATGCCCTGCGCGAGCGCCTGGCAAAAACCGAAGCCTATCTCGCCACCTTCTCGGCCCAAGCGCTGGAAGGCGCTGAAAGCCGTGAGATCACCCTGCCGGGGAAGAGCGGTATCGTACTCCCCGGTGACGAATATATCGCCACCTTCGCCCTGCCGAACTTCTATTTCCACGTCGCGACGGCTCACGCCATTCTGCGCAACCAGGGCGTCCCGATCGGCAAGCGCGATTATCTCGGCTGAGCCACTGCATAATTCCTTAAATCGGAATCGATTTAAGGATAAAATTATGCAGTGATTCAAAGTGTTACAGCGCTGCGCGTCTGAAAAGACGCGCAGCGCTGTAATGTCAGGGCCGGTGCGTCACCGGCCCTCTTTCCGTCAGCTCGGTATAGGCAAGCGTCTGGTCGAGATGCCGTGCCCGCAGCGACAGCAGCTTCTCGGCATAGGCGAGCCGTATCGCCGCATAGGCCGGATCCGCCGCGACATTGTCGAGCTCCATCGGATCGTTGCGAAGATCGAAGAGCAGCGGCGGCAATGCGGTAAAATGCACATATTTGAACTGTCTGTCGCGGATCACCGCGAGATTGCATTGGTTGGACCGGAGCCCGAAATGCCGCTCGGCCTCGCCATGCGCAATGTCGCGGAAATCGAATTCCCAAAATACCACATCCCGCCAACCCTGTCCGCTCCCGCCGTTGACGAACGGCATGAGCGACCGGCCGTCGAGCCCGTTCTTCGCGTCGATGCCGAGCCTTTGGCAAAGTGTCGGAAAAATATCCGCAGCACTGGTGAAATCGTCGACGATCCCGCCCCGAGCACCGCTTGCGGGATCGCGAATGACAAGCGGAATATGATAACTGCCGTCGAAGAAGCCGCCCTTGCCGAGCGTCCAGTGATCGCCCGCCATCTCGGCATGGTCGGAGGTGAAGACGATCAATGTATCGTCCCAGGCGCCAGCATCCTTCAGGGCTTGCCAGATGCGGCCGAGCTGCGCATCGACCTCCGATATCATCCCGTAATAGATCGCCCTTATCGTGGCGAAATCCTCGGCGTTCCAGTCGCCGAGCGGTCCCGTTGCGCCGTGGATGAAGTTGCCCTTCTCAACGCGCGGCATGGCATAGGCGAGATAGGGATGACTGTTCTCTTCCGCTTCGCGGTCTTCCGCGCGTGCAAAAACCGGTCCGTCCCCCGGCTTGAACATTCGGTTGAACGGCTCCGGCACGGAGAATGGCGGATGCGGACGTAAGAAAGAGACATGCGCGAACCACGGCCCGTCCTGTTCGCCCATCCAGCGGATGAACTCGCCGGCCAGGAACGCCGTCTGGGTCTCGTCACGCGAATAGGCTGGCGCTGCGGTTGAAATTTCTCCGGCTCTAGCACCAACAGGAATATGGATATCGCGGCTGACGGCATCCGCATGGCCGCGGGACCTGAGCCAGGAGAGCCATTGTCTTTCATGCTCTGGCAGAAGCTGGCGGGCGGTAAAACCCGGGAGCACGCCTTCATAACTCGTCAGATGCGGATCGCCGGCATCCATGCCGCGCGGATCGGGTGCCGTATCCGTATAGCCGAACAGCGTCGGGTCGTATCCCGCCCGCCGGGTCGCCAGTGCCAAATTGTCGAAGCGGGCATCGAGCGGCGAACCGTTGCGGCAGACCCGGTGGTTCATCTGATAGAGACCGGTATAGAGTGTGGCCCTCGCCGGCGAGCATGGTGCCGCCCCGGCATAGTGCCGCCGGAAGAGCGTGCCTTCGCGCGCCAGCGCATCGACACCAGGCGTCTTCACGCAGGCATGACCGACGGCCGACAGGCAATCGCCGCGCCACTGGTCCGCCGTGATCAGCAGGATGTTCGGCCGACGCGCCTTTTCAATGCTGGTTGGATTTCGCATGCCAGTCCCAGGCGGAGCGGATGATCTCGGACAGATCATACTGCGGCACCCAGCCGAGCACGTCGCGCGCCTTGTCGTTATTGGCGACCAGCGTATGCGAATCGCCTTCGCGACGGCCGATATATTCGACCGGGAAAGGCCGGTTCGACACGTCCTCGATGGCGCCCAGCAATTCCTTGACTGTCGTGCCGGTGCCGGTGCCAAGGTTGAGCGCGACGGAATCGCCGCCCTTCAGCAGATATTCGACGGCGCGCACATGCGCATCGGCAAGATCGAGCACATGAATATAGTCGCGCACGCAGGTGCCGTCGCGGGTCTCGTAGTCACTGCCGAACACCTTGAAACCCTGGCGGCGACCGAGCGCCGCGTCGATCGCTAGCGGTATCGCATG
The DNA here is from genome assembly GCF_013087625.1 of Rhizobium changzhiense. NCBI lineage: Bacteria > Pseudomonadati > Pseudomonadota > Alphaproteobacteria > Hyphomicrobiales > Rhizobiaceae > Rhizobium > Rhizobium changzhiense. The sequence continues at coordinate 147,864 of NZ_JABFCQ010000005.1, read as the reverse complement.
CGTTTCCGGCTGATGCCATTCGCCGATCCGGCCCTCGAAATCGGCGCCAGCCGCATTGAAATAACGCAACACCACCGAGCGCAGGCTCCTGTACTGGTCGTAATCGGCAAGCGCCTGCTCGACGATATATTTCGTCCGCCCGTAGGGATTGATCGGCACCTGCCGGTGCGTTTCGTCGAGCGGCACGCTCTGCGGCAGGCCGTAGGTCGCGCAGGTAGAGGAGAAGACGAAGGCGTTGATATCAGCCGCCTGGGCTGCTGAAAGCAGCGTCAAAGTACCGATCACATTGTTCTCGTAGAAGGAAACCGGATCCTTGACCGATTCGCCGACCTCGATCAGCGCCGCGAAATGCAGGATCGCCGCCGGCTTGTGCTTGGCCAGCACCTCATCCAGCCGGGCGCGATCGCGAATATCGCCCTCTTCGGCCGGCCCCCATTTGACGAACTCGCGATGGCCGTTCGAAAAATTATCGAAGACGACAGGCCTATAGCCCTTGTTCGCCAGGTCGAGGCACGTATGCGAGCCGATATAGCCGGCACCGCCGACGACAAGAACCGTTTCACCTGCCATGCACCACCCTATTATTCGTGAGAGATGAGGGAAACCTAGACGAGATACACGTCAATAAAAAGAAAGAACTGCGATCGGCGTCAACGGACAATACGTCAAATGCCGAAGCCGCCCGCCCGTGCCCTTGTGCCGGGCCGGCAATATTCATGAATTATTCGCGTGATTTGCATAGCCGCCCGATCTAAGGGGCTTGCACCAGCATATGATGATCAACGGTCTACAGCCATCAGGCAGGGAGAGCGCGAATGAGGAAGGCATTGGTCGTTTGGGGAGGCTGGCAGGGCCACGAGCCGGAGCAATGCGCTCATATTGTCGCCGATCTGCTGCGCGAGGACGATTTTACGGTCGAGGTGACCGGCGATCTCGGCGCGTTCGGATCTCCGACGCTGGCGAAAGCCGATCTGCTGGTGCCGATCATCACCGGTGAAAAGCTTGAGAAGGAACATGCCACTGCCCTCGTCGAAGCCGTGCGCGGCGGGCTCGGGCTTGCCGGCCATCATGGCGCGCTCGCCACGTCCTTCAAGGAAAGCGCGCCTTTCCGCTATGTCTCCGGCGTCACCTGGGTCGCTCACCCCGGCAATATCATCGACTTCCGCGTCGCCGTCACCCGCCAGAACGATCCCGTCATGGAGGGCATTCCGGACTTCGACTATCGTTCGGAGCAATATTATCTCCACTATGATCCGACCGTCGAAATCCTGGCGACCACCACCTTCACCGGCGCCTACGATCCGGCAGCCCGCAATGTGGTGATGCCCGTCGTCTTCAAGCGCCATTTCGGCGCCGGCCGCATCTTCTATTCCGCCCTCGGCCACGTCGCGGCCGAATTCGACCATCCCTACATGCCGCTCATCCTGCGGCGTGGTCTGAGTTGGGCCGCCCGTCAGTAGCGTTGGAGAACGGGGGAGCGGTCTTGCCAATCGCCCACCCGCGCCTAATCTCCCCGTATGCCGGATCGCTTCTCTTTCCTTCCCGCCACTGCCGACCGCTTGACCGATATAGAAGCAGTCTTCGACGATTGCTCCGGCGGCCGGAATTGTCGCTGTGCCTACTGGTACCTTCCGAATGCCGACTACAAGGCAGGTTGGGGCGAGGGAAATCGCAACTGGTTCCGAAGCCTGCTCGCCGGCTCGCGCGCGCCGGGCATTCTCGGCTATCACGAGAATGAGCCGGCCGGATGGTGCGGTGTCGCGCCACGCGCCGTATTCGACCGGCTGCACCGTTCAAAACCCTTTGCTCCAGTCGATGACAGGCCGGCCTGGTCGATCAATTGCTTCATCGTCCGCAAGCCGTTCCGGCGGCAGGGCCTGTCGCGACTGTTATTGAAACACGCCGTCGAATTCGCAAGCGCGAACGGCGCCGAATGTCTCGAAGCCTACCCCGTCGATCAGGCAGCCCGTACTTCGAACGGAGCCGAGCTCTATCCGGGAGCGCTCTCGATGTTTCTGGATGCCGGCTTCGTCGAAGTGGCAAGACGCCTGCCGGCAAGACCGATCGTCCGCCTGGAATGCCGCTGAATATTTCGGCAACCCAGGGATTGATAAATACGGCCTAGCGAGCTGCCTTGATCTGCCGGTCGTTCTCGACGGCGGGCGCCCCCGCGTCATATATCCGCATCAGCCGCCCGGCTGCTTTCAGCTTCTCGATGAGATCGTTTCCGTCAGGCGAGGCCTTCGTCAGCTCGAGCTGCTCGAACTCCCTCAACGCCTGCGCCCAATGGCTTTCCCCGCGGCCATCCGGCCTGCCTTCCGATTCCCATAGTGAATAAGCGCGCTGGCTGACCCAGGCGTCTTTATTATGACTCATAATCAACCCCAGCGAGAAATTTGGAAGCAATATTCGACAGGCACCAAGGTGCCAAAACCGGCTTTAGGAGTCGTTACGAGGCAGCGTTAGTTTTTAGCTAATAGCGAGGTGCCGAAGGATTATCCCGTGCATACATTCCCGGACCTTGGCCTCGTACTGCCTGCAGGGTAGGGTCAGCCGCAGAAACGACAGCGATGACGATGGCAGCCAAGACGACACTCAATGCGAAAAATCTCGAATCCCTTGGAGCGCAGCGCCTTGCCGAGCTGCTGATCGAGGTCAGCATGGGCAGTGCCGCCCACAAGCGACGGCTTCGAATGGAGCTTGCCGGCAATCACGGCAGCGCCGAGGTGGCGCGTGAGGTGCGAAAGCGGCTTGCGAGCATTGCCCGGGCTCGCACTCTCATCAACTGGCACAAAGTGAAGGCGCTGAAGAGCGATCTGGAAACGCAGCGCAAAACGATCGCAGAGACCGTTGCTGCCGATGATCCCCAGGAGGCTTTCGAACTGATATGGCAGTTCCTCGCACTGGCCGATTCGATCTTTGAGAGGTCCAACGACCGCGGCGGTTCGCTCATCCAAAGTTTTCACCAGGCTTGCGAGGATGCTGCTGCAATTGCTGAGTCCGCCAAAATCGATGCCCATGTTCTGGCCGATAAGGTGTTCAAAGCCGTGCAGGACGATAGCTACGGCCAGTACGACAACCTGATTGCCGCGATGGTGCCAGCCCTCGGCAAGGATGGTCTCGATCGCTTGAAAACCCTCGTCGCCCAATGGTCCAAGGAGCCGAAAGACAAGCCGGCGGAAGAGGAGCGCAAGGTCATTGGCTGGGGCAGCGGCGGCGCGATTTACCAAGATGAGATCGCCGGCACTCACCGGGATCTGACGGTGCGCATAGCCTTGCAGCAAATTGCTGACGCTCAGGGCGATGTTGATGCCTACATTGGCCAGCATCCCGAGGAGACGCGCAAGGCGCCGATGATTGCGGCCGACATCGCCAATCGTCTGCTTTCGGCCGGGCGGGCGAAGGAAGCGCTGCAGACGCTGGATGGGGCCGACAGGAGAGGCTGGGCCGAAATGCCATTCGAATGGCAGCTTGCTCGCGTCGAGACGCTTGAGGCTCTGGGGCGCGCAGAGGAGGCACAGACCTATCGATGGGCGTGCTTCGAGCGGTCGCTGCATGCCGGGCACCTCAAGGCCTTCCTCAAGCGATTGCCGGATTTCGACGATCTTGAGGCCGAGGAGAAGGCATTTGCCCATGCCCGGGCTTTCCCGGACGTCCACCAGGCACTTGTCTTTTTTCTGAATTGGCCGGCACTTGCCGAGGCGGCAAAACTGGTGGCGATCAGGAAAGCGGAACTGAACGGCGATCTCTATGAGCTGATGACGCCGGCGGCCGAAGCTCTGGCGGAGAAACATCCGCTCGCAGCGACCATTGTCTTGCGCTCCATGATCGATTTCGCACTCGATGACTGCCGGCCCAGCCGCTATAAACACGCGGCGAGGCATCTTGCGGACTGCGCGTCGCTTGCGCCTCATATCGATGACTTCAGCAACATAAGATCCCATGACGCCCATGTCGCGGAACTCAAGCGCCGGCACGGCAAGAAGCATGGCTTTTGGAGACTGGTACCTTAAGTCGCTTCGGATGTTTTACCTTCAGAAAGGAATCCCATGACGACCCCTTCCTGGCACGCCGATCCGCTCACCTGGGGAACCGGCCCCCGCATCTTCGAAGCCTTTCTGGAGCCGACTTGCCCTTACTCGGTCAGAGCGTTCAACAAGCTCGACGAACTGCTCAGCCATGCGGGCGAAGACAAGATCACCGTGAAGATCCGCCTGCAGTCACAACCTTGGCACATGTATTCCGGCGTCCTTGTCCGCTGCATCATCGCAGCCTCGACGCTGGAAGACGGCAAGCAGACAGCAAAGAAAGTGATGGCCGCCATCGCAGCCCATCGCGAGGAGTTCGAATTCGAGCGTCATGCCGGCGGCCCGAATATGGATGTGACGCCGAACCAGATCATCGAGCGCCTGGAAGGCTACAGCGGCGTCAAGCTGAAGGAAGCCTTCGCAATCCCGGACCTCGACCGGGAGATCAAATGGCATTGCAAATATGCCAGGCAGAACGGCATCCATGTCTCGCCGACCTTCATGATAGATGGGCTGGTGCAGCCCGATATGAGCAGCGGCGATGAGGTCGGAGTCTGGGTGAAGAAGGCGCTGGGGAGCTGACGCTGGCCATGTGCCAGAGACTATCAAAAGGTGAGCCGTCTCTCACCGATGCCCTATCGTGTTCGTACGGGGATGGAATCAGTAATCAATCTGGGCTAATTGCTTTTTGAGGCATTGCTGATGAACTGCCATCATGACAAAGCCGCCCCGCAAGCCTTCCAAACCGGTGCTCGGTGAAGCCTACGAGCCACTTCGCAGCCGACAGCGCCGACGGCCTAATCCCGCTCAACCAAATCTTCCTCTCGATCAGATGCCGGCGCGTATCGCGCGGTGTCGGGCGTCAGTGGGAAGGACACGGTTCAGATGAGCGACGACCCGAAATTGAATCGAGCCGAAGGTCAGCAATGTCAGCAGCAGACGAGCGACTGGGACATGGTTGCTCGCAAATACCCGAGCCTCGACACTGCGATCTTGCTGGGGATCCTGTTTATTGCCATCGTCTTCAGGTTTCATAAGATCACCTTACCACTGGTCGACGGCTTCAGCTGGCGCGAGATAAGCACCGCAATGATGGCCGACAATTTCCAGCAGCGCAGCTGGAACATCTTCTTTCCGGAGGTCAGCTGGACCGGGCCCGTGCCAGGCTATCAGGGCCGCGAATTCCAGATCGTCAGCTATCTCACAGCCTTGCTCTACCAACTCTTCGGTTGGCACGACTGGTTCGGCCGCGTGGTTGCGGCATTCTTCGGTCTGGTGACGGTGTTTTCGCTACACAGGCTGACGGCACTATGCTGGGACAGGATGCACGCCCACGCGGCGGCACTCGCCTACGCGCTGATGCCGGCGGCGATCATGATCGACAGCTCGTTTCTTCCCGATCCCGCGATGCTCGCCTTGGTGACCCTTGGCGTCTGGCTGTTCGTCAAATACTGGACCGGCGGCAGCCCCTGGCTCTTGCCGCTTGCCACGGTCAGCTTCTCGCTCGGCGCACTGTCAAAGCCGCCAGGCCTCGTCGCCGGCGCCGTTATCTTCTATTTGATGGTTTGCTGGATTCTGGAGAAGAAGCAGAAGCAGGCAACCGCAGTCTTCCTGTGGGGGCTTCTGAGCCTGGCTATCATCGCCGCTTATTACATCTGGGCGATTTATCTCGGCCGCAGCTATCCGCCCTTTCATATCGCCGGCGGCGGTTATATCTGGGATGACGGCTTCCGGGCATACGTTAAACAGAGGTTCTACTTCAAATCGGCGTGGAACACGTCGGTCTGGTGGTTCTACGGCTATCCGTTCATGGTGCTGCTCGCGGTCGGCTTATGGATGCCGCCCAGACCCGCCGAAGACCCGAAGCAACGCACCCTTTCGGCCATTCCCTATGTGTGGCTGGCTGCGGCCTTGATCATCTATCTGGCGGCGGCAGGCGAGATCACCAGCAATGTGTGGAACTTCCACATCTTCCATGTGCCCGTCGCGATGTTCTGCGGCCGCGGCGGGCTTCTTCTGGCAACGCTTGCATCGCGAACGGTTCTGACCCCCGCCGTCGTGCTTCGCGCGATCTTCATCGTGGCCATCGCGCTTGCCTGGTCGACCTTGCCCCTCGTCAGGACAATGAAGAAGCCAATCGCCATGAACGGCAAGCTGCTTGGCGAGGAACTAGCGCGGCTGGCGCGACCGGGCGATCTCGTTGTCGCCACCGCACCCGACGTCGGCGACCCCGTCGCAGTCTACTACAGCAGGGTGCGCGGCTGGGTGTTCCCGCCTGGAGGAGGCGATGCGGACTGGTCGAAATTCGTAGCGGATGACGCCACTGCCATCGCGCAGCTCGATGAACTGCGCGCGCAAGGCGCGGATCTGTTCGGGGTGACCAAGAACGCCACCGACCATCAGGACTTGCGGTTCGTCGAGCATCATGTTGGCGTCATCGATTATCTGGACAAGACCGCAACCAAGCTTGTGGATTCGGACGATTTGCTGGTCTATAGGATCACCCGCCCATGAGCCGCGACAGTCTGGCATCCATGTCTCGCCGACCTTCATGATCGACGGGCTGGTTCAAGCCGACATGAGTTAGCGGCGATGAGGTTGGAGTCTGTGATGAAGGCGCTGGGCAACTGAACCTGGCCGAGTGCCAGAGGCTACCTCCCCCGCTTATTTGTCTGCTGCCAGTTCTTGACCGCCATGAATATCATGTGTCGCGATCTTCCCAATCGCTTATTCCCTGGTTCAAGACTGGTTTCGCAAGCTAAACGCCATGTAGCTGCGTGCCACGCCGCCGGACCCAGGCTTGCCAGCGGCCTCTGAGTTTTCGGATCGTCCGCCATCTGGTCTCCAATAACTTGGTGACGACCTGCATCGTGCGCCTCTGGAAGCGTATTCGCAAAACCCCCGCTCCGGTCACGACCTTGTGTCAGCAGGGTTCATTCGGTAGAATTGGGGCTGGCAATCTACAGCGGCGGGTGAAGGTTCGAACATGTAGGTCATTGGGAACTCGATCCCGGCGACGCACTGAAATTCCGCTCGTAACGCCTTCGGACAAGTTGACCATGACTGGCGTCGACGATCGGCTTCTCGAAAGTAAGATGATCCAGATCGAGCAGGCTCGATCCTGGAGCCCGCGCGTGATCTCTGAGTTCGAAGCGCTAATCAGGGACGGCAACGATCTCTCCCTTTATCGTGTCAATCCGCTGGCGTTCGCACGTGACCGCGCGATAACTGACACGGAATCCATTGATCTGTTCCTCCATGCCACCCGATGCGGCCTGTTCGAGATGACTTGGGATGTGCTTTGTCCCCAATCTGGAATGGTGCTCGACAGCTTTGGCGCCTTGCGCACGCTCAAGACCCATTATGTCTGTGGCTTGTGCGACGTATCGGGTGAAACTGACCTCGATGACTTCATCGAAGTTACGTTCTCCGTGTCGCCGCATCTTCGGCGGCTGCCGTTTCATGATCCCGACTCGCTCTCGGTCGAAGACTTCCACTGGAAGCTTCGCTTCGCCAACGACGGCAAGCTGCCCGGCCAGCAAGCTCGATTTCTCGACTACCTGCGCGGACTGGTCCGAGGCCTCACTTATCTGCCGCCGAGCTCGAGCGTCACGCTACGGGCGGAACTGGGTCCTGGTGTTCTCTCCGGCGTGAATGTCCAAACGCAAGCCGCCTTCATGACGCCGATATCGGGTGAGCCGGCCACAGCGCCGACGCTGCTGCGGGTCAGGTATGATGGGCAACGCTTTTCCCCGACCCTCGCCGTTTTATCGCCGGGTCCTTGTATTATCGAGGTGGAAAATACAGGACTCGTTCGTGGCTCACTGCTTTTGATAAACTGGCCGCCCGAGGTGGCAGCCCTGACAATCAAGCCGCAGCTCGAATTCGAGCCGTATATCTCCGGCGGGATGTTGCTGGCAAGGCAGACCTTCAGGCGCCTGTTCCGGTCCGAGCGAGTCGACGAGCGGGAAGGGCTCGGCATTCGCCAAGTGACTTTCCTCTTCACAGACCTAAAAGGTTCAACGGCTCTGTATGAGCGCCTGGGCGACCTCAACGCCTACGCCTTGGTGAGAGAGCATTTTGCTCTCCTCGAATTGACGGCACAGCAACATTCCGGCGCCATCGTAAAGACGATCGGCGACGCAGTGATGGCCGTCTTCTGTCGCCCAACAGACGCAGTCTCGGCCGCATTGCAGATCTTAAAGGAAATCGAGCGTTTCAATCTCGAACATGGTGAGCCGGGGATCATCCTCAAAATCGGCGCACACTGCGGTCCATCGATAGCTGTCACGCTAAACGATAATCTCGACTATTTTGGTCAGACCGTAAATGTTGCCGCCCGCGTGCAATCTCTGGCAGATGCTGGCGAGATCTGTATCTCGGAAGCGCTCTATACGGCGCCAGGCGTCATTCATCTCCTGACCGGCCACCATGTCGTGGAATTTGGTTCCTCACTCCACGGAGTTGAAGGCAATGCTTCCGTGTATCGCATCATCAACGGGCCATAACCGCCTGCGTCGCCCCTCTTGTGGACGGGTTGCTTCATCCGCGCCGCGGATGCGGCCCTGCAATCGAATGTGGCGTACGCCAACCGTACGTTTTCGCACGTGCTCCATTGCATGATAATTATGTTTATGGCGGAGAGGGTGGGATTTGAACCCACGATACCCTTGCAGGTATGCCGCATTTCGAGTGCGGTGCATTCGACCACTCTGCCACCTCTCCGCGGTCTGGTCGGCGCTTGTTCGGCGCGGGCGTTCTCATAACGGGCAAATGACAGGCTGGCAAGCCGAAAAGTCGAAGCATTCCATCCTTTTGCCTTGACACCTTTTTGTCACTCGCGTATCTCGACCGCGCAATAGGTTTGGAGAAATCCGCGCCTTGGCCGTCCCGCGCTCGCGCGGGGCTTCACCGGCAGGACGAGTTCGAGGATTACACCTCTGAAATCCCTGCTTAACTTCGACTGATAAAAAGACAGCCACCTGCTGGATTAGCGGGGAGCGCTGGAACGAACATGAAAGGATAAAAAATGTTCGCAGTCATCAAGACCGGCGGTAAGCAGTACCGTGTGGCAGCCAACGACGTACTGACCATCGAAAAGCTGGAAGCCACCGCTGGCGACTCCATTGAATTCACCGAAGTGCTCGTGATCGGCGAAGGCGCCGACGCTGCGATCGGTGCGCCCTTCGTTACCGGCGCCTCTGTCAAGGCAGAAGTCGTCGAACAGAACCGCGGCAAGAAGGTCATCGCCTTCAAGAAGCGCCGCCGTCAAAATTCGAAGCGTTCGCGCGGCCATCGTCAGCATCACACGGTCGTCCGTATCACGGACATCGTGGCTGCCAAGTAAGATCAACGGGACAAGGTTTAAAGGAGAACTCCAATGGCACACAAAAAAGCTGGCGGTTCCTCGCGCAACGGTCGCGATTCTCAGTCCAAGCGCCTTGGCGTGAAGAAGTTCGGCGGCGAAGCCGTCATCGCAGGCAACATCATCGTGCGTCAGCGCGGTACTGAGTGGCATCCGGGTTCCAACGTCGGCCTCGGCAAGGATCACACGATTTTTGCACTTACCGCCGGCAATGTGAACTACCGAACGAAGGCCAACGGTCGCGTCTACGTGTCTGTCATGCCGAAAGCGGAAGCAGCGGAATAAGCCGGTAGCGCTCAAAAACAGCCGGCGTCTCATCGACCCGGCTGGCCGTATCAGGTTCAGTCTAGAAAACAGGGGAGATGGGGCGCCATCTCCCCTTTTTCTTTACCCCTCAAGGAGGACTGAACCATGCAAGGCGAATTGTTAAGGGTAGACCAATCAAGGTCTCCCCGGGAAGACCAGCGGTCTTCCACGGAGCGGCTGAGGCCGGAACGGTTAAGGACCGATTGCCCTGTCTTGTTATCGGAAAGGCTCGTCATGCGCGCGCCCCACGAAGAAGACATCGACGCCCTTGCCCATCTCGCCAATAACGCCAAAGTCGCCACCATGGTATCGCGTATGCCGCACCCTTATACCGCCGATGATGCTGCCGACTTCGTGCGTCGCACGAAAAATGGCGAGATTGGCAAGTGCGTCTATGCGATCACCAAGGCCGAAAACGGCGCCTTTATCGGCTGCTGCGGTGTGGAACCGCAGACGGACGGCAAGACCGTCGAGATCGGCTACTGGCTGGGCGAGCCCTATTGGAACAAGGGTTATACGACCGAGGCCTGCCATGCCCTGGTCGATATGGTATTCAGGACCCGCCAGGACGTCGATCAGATCGACGCCCGTTGCCGGGTAATGAATGTCGCCTCGCGCCGCGTCATCCAGAAGTGCGGCTTCCAGTTCCAGGGTTCGGGGCTCGCCGCCTCGCTGGCGCTCGGCAGCAACGTGCCGGTGGAATGGTACAGGCTCGACCGCAAGACCTGGATGTCCCTCAGAAGCTGGGGGAACATCGCATGAGCACGACTGCGCTGCAAAGGCCCGAGGTCAAGCCGATGATGCCCGGCCCCGCGCCGGTCATCTCGACCGCCCGGCTGACGCTCCGCCCCCACAGGCTGAGCGATGCGCCTGATATCGCGGAATCGCTCTCCGATTTCGCGGTCACGCGCATGCTGTCCCGCGTACCCGCGCCGTTCGACCGGCAGGATGCGCTGGACTGGCTGGTCCCGGTCACCTCGGGCACCCTGCCCGACTGGCCGCTGGCGATCACCGATAAGGACGATGTCCATATCGGCAACGTCTCGATCGAGCTGCGCCACGGCCGCTGGCACCTCGGCTACTGGCTGAACCGCTACTACTGGCGGCGCGGCTATATGAGCGAGGCGGTGGCGGCGATCATCGAGCGCTTCTCGCGCCGCATGCCGGAGACGCCGATCTATTCCGGCGTCTTCGCCGACAACCCGGCTTCGCTGCGATTGCAGGAGAAGCTCGGTTTCCGCATGACGGGTTGCGGCGAAATCTACTGTTTCGCCCGCAACACCATGGTGTCGCACATCGAAACCGTGCTGCAGCCGGGCATGCTGCAGCCACGGAAGGTTGCCTGATAGAGCATGATGCCGAAAAGTGTACGCGGTTTTCGGACAACATCATGCTCAAAGACTAGAAAGGAGGCGTCGCCGCACCGGCGGCGTCTCCTTCAATCGCCGATCTCGACCCATAGAGGGAAATGGTCGGAACCGACGGATTGCGTATCGATCCGGGCGGATTTCAACCGGCCCTCGAGGCCGCAACTGACGAAGCAATAATCGAGATGCATGCGTTTGCCGTGATCTTCGGGATTCATCCAGCTGTAGCTCTCCGGGGAGTAGGCCTTCAGCGCCGCAAAGGCGTCGACCGGCGTGCCGATCCTCGCCACGCGGCCGTAATATCCGCCGCCAGCCCCGGCCAGCGCGCAATATTCCGGCGATTCCGGCTCCATGTTGAAATCGCCCATGATGATATAATCCTCCGGCAGCGGCGGCTCAGGCAGGTCGAATTCACCACCTCCCGTCAGCGACCCACCCTCCTGGACGAAGGCATTGATATGCGTGTTCAAGAATTGCAGCTGGCGGATGCGCTCGTCGGCGGAGACATGGTCGAGATGCACGGAATAGACGCGGACCGCACCGCCGGGTGCGTCGATCACCGCCTCGGTTGCGCCGCGCTGCAGATTGATCTTGCCGATCGTCCGGCTGCGCGGCAGAAGCAGCGTCCGGGTCGAGAGGATCGGCCATCGCGACAGCACCATATTGCCGAACTGAAAACGGGTACCCGGCACCGGCTGGAGCCCGCCTTCGGCCGCTTCGACATGCATGTCGCAGGCTGGCCCATACACCCAGAAATAGTCGGGAAAGAAGGCTGCAACATCGGCCACCATGTCGGCAAAACCGTTGCGGGAGAAGCCGCGGGTCACCTCCTGCAGCGCGATGACATCGGCACCCTCGAGGCCCCGGGCAATCCGCGCCAGATCGTATCTGCCGTCGAGACCGAAGCCGTACTGTATGTTATAGCTCGCAAAATTCACGATAGTCTTTGACCTCCGTCGGAACCGCCTATATCGAATGGGCCAAGACGGGCCGTCCAACTGCCACTGAATATTGGAAGTAAAATGAAATTTCTCGACGAAGCAAAGGTCTATATCAAGTCCGGGGACGGCGGCGGCGGCAGCGTTTCCTTCCGACGCGAGAAATTCATTGAGTTCGGCGGCCCGGATGGCGGTGATGGCGGACGCGGCGGCGACGTCTGGGTCGAGGCCGTCAACGGCCTGAACACGCTGATCGATTTCCGCTATCAGCAGCATTTCAAGGCGACGATCGGCACCCATGGCATGGGCAGGAATCGCACCGGCGCCAATGGAAGCGACGTGACGTTGAAGGTTCCCGTGGGCACCCAGATCTTCGAGGAAGATCAGGAAACGCTGATCTGCGACCTGACCGTCGAAGGCCAGCGTTACTGCCTCGCCCATGGCGGCAATGGCGGCTTCGGCAACGCCCATTTCAAAACTTCGACCAACCAGGCGCCGGATTGGGCCAATCCCGGTCTGCCTGGCGAGGAAAAAACCATCTGGCTGCGCCTGAAGCTGATTGCCGATGCCGGCCTCGTCGGCCTGCCCAATGCCGGCAAGTCGACCTTCCTGGCTGCCGTCACCCGCGCCCGGCCGAAGATCGCCAACTATCCCTTCACCACGCTGCATCCCAATCTTGGCGTCGCCACCATCGACGAGCGCGAATTCATCCTTGCCGACATTCCGGGCCTAATCGAAGGCGCCCATGAAGGGGTCGGCATAGGTGACCGTTTCCTCGGCCATGTCGAGCGCACCCGCGTGCTGCTCCACCTCATCTCCGCCCAGGAGGAAAAGGTCGGCAAGGCGTATAAGACGGTCAAGCACGAACTCGAAGCCTATGGAAACGATCTGACCGACAAGGCCGAGATCGTGGCGCTGTCACAGATCGACGTGCTCGATGATGCCGAACTGAAGAAGAAGACCAAGGAATTGGCCAAGGCCTGCGGCAAGACGCCGTTCCAGATTTCGGCCGTCACCGGCAGGGGCATGACCGAGGTGCTGCGTGCGCTGCGCGACATCATCGTCGAAGCCAATACCGAGGAGAAGCCGGCCAAGGTGCCGAAGCTGCGCCATCGCGACATGGTCGTCACCGATGAGGGCCAGGACAAGGGTGGGGACGAGGACGATGACCAGCCGTAAGCCGCTTGGCCGCTACCGCCGCATCGTCATCAAGATCGGATCCGCGCTTCTCGTCGACCGCAAGGCCGGGCTGAAGAAAGCCTGGCTTGATGCCATGTGCGCCGATATCTCCGGCCTGAAGGCCAAGGGCATCGATGTGCTCGTCGTCTCCTCGGGCGCAATCGCGCTCGGCCGCTCGGTGCTCGACCTGCCGTCAGGTCCGCTGAAGCTGGAGGAAAGCCAGGCGGCGGCGGCCGTCGGCCAGATCGCGCTGGCGCGCGCCTGGTCGGAAAGCCTGTCGCGCGACGAGATCGTCGCCGGCCAGATCCTGCTGACGCTCGGCGATACCGAGGAGCGCCGCCGTTATCTCAATGCGCGCGCCACCATCAATCAGCTTTTGAAGATCGGCGCCGTGCCGATCATCAACGAGAACGACACCGTCGCCACCAGCGAGATCCGCTATGGCGACAACGACCGGCTGGCCGCCCGCGTCGCGACGATGACCGGTGCCGATCTGCTCATCCTTCTCTCCGACATCGACGGCCTCTACACCGCGCCGCCGCATCTCGACCCGAACGCGACGTTCCTGGAAACGATTGCCGCAATCACCCCGGAGATCGAGGCGATGGCCGGAGGTGCGGCCTCCGAACTCTCGCGCGGCGGCATGCGCACCAAGATCGATGCCGGCAAGATTGCGACGGCATCAGGCTGCGCCATGATCATCACCTCCGGCAAGACCGACAACCCTCTGTCGGCAATCGAAAACGGCGCGCGTTCCTCCTGGTTCGCGCCGTCGGGCACACCCGTTACCGCCCGCAAGACCTGGATTGCCGGGCAGCTGCAGCCGGCCGGCGAACTGCATGTCGACGACGGCGCCGTCGTCGCCCTCGGTGCCGGCAAGAGCCTGCTTCCGGCCGGCGTGCGCAGCGTTTCTGGCCTCTTCAGCCGCGGCGATACGGTGGCGATCATCGGCCCGGCCGGCCGCGAGATCGCCCGCGGTCTGGTAAGCTACGATGCCGACGACGCCCGTCGCATTGCCGGCCGCAAGTCGGCGGAGATCGAGGCCATTCTCGGTTATGCCGGGCGCGCCGCCATGGTCCATCGCGACGACATGGTGATGACCGCGCAGATCGGATCAAAATCGGAAAGGCAGAAGAAGGACGCGAGCTATGCTTGATACCGTTGCGCCGGGCCCTGACATTGACCTGCTGATGAACGACATCGGCCGCAAAGCAAAGGCTGCCGCACGACCGCTGGGCTTTGCGTCCACCGAGGCGAAGAACAGCGCGCTGAATGCCATGGCCGATGCGATCCTGGCGAACAAGGCGCAGATTCTTGCCGAGAACGCCAAGGACCTGAAGGACATCGAAGGCACCGAGATGCTCGCTTCCTTCGTCGACCGGCTGACGCTGAACGACAAGCGCATCGCCGAAATGGCCGAGGGAATCCGCGCCATCGCCGCCCTTTCCGATCCGGTCGGCGAAGTCATCGCTGCCTGGGACCGGCCGAACGGCCTGAAGATCGAGCGCGTCCGTACGCCGCTCGGCGTCATCGGCGTGATCTTCGAAAGCCGGCCGAACGTCACCGCCGATGCCGGCGCCCTCTGCCTCAAGGCGGGCAATGCCGTCATCCTGCGTTGCGGCTCGGATTCGCGCCGTTCATCGCAGGCTATCCATGCCTGCCTGGTCGAGGGCCTGAAGGCGGCGGGACTTCCAGAGCATGCTATCCAGCTCGTGCCGGTCACCGACCGCGCCGCCGTCGGCGCCATGCTGCGCGGCCTGGACGGCGCAATCGACGTCATCGTGCCGCGCGGCGGCAAGAGCCTGGTTGCCCGCGTGCAGAGCGAGGCCCGCGTGCCGGTTTTTGCCCATCTCGAAGGTCTTTGCCATATCTATGTCGATGCCTCGGCCGACATCGAAATGGCGAAAAAGATCATCGTCAACGCCAAGATGCGCCGCACCGGCATCTGCGGCGCAGTCGAAACCCTGCTCGTCGATGGTGCTGCGATCGGCACGCATCTGACGCCGCTGCTCGAGGTTCTGACAGAGGCCGGCTGCGAGGTCCGTGCTTCGCCGACGGTGCTGAAGGTTGCACCCGGCATGAAGCCCGCGGCCGAGGAGGACTGGTCGACCGAATATCTCGATGCGATCATTTCAGTTGCCGTCGTCGACGGCATATCGGGCGCGATCGCCCATATCCAGACATATTCCTCGAACCACACCGAGGCGGTCATCGCCGAGGACCCTGACGTCGTCGCGCGTTTCTTCACCGAGGTCGATTCGGCGATCCTGCTGCATAATGCCTCGACGCAGTTTGCCGATGGCGGCGAGTTCGGCATGGGTGCGGAAATTGGCATCGCCACCGGCAAGATGCATGCCCGTGGCCCGGTCGGCGTCGAACAGCTCACCTCCTTCAAATATCGGGTGCACGGTGCCGGACAGACGCGGCCCTGACGTGACGAATGAGGATGTGGACCGGCGCTATCTCCGCATGCCGCACAGCGAGCGCGGCATGGTCGTCGGTCTGTTCGGCGGTTCGTTCAATCCGCCGCATCAGGGCCACGCGCTCGTCGCCGAGATCGCCCTCAAGCGGCTTGGCCTCGACCAACTCTGGTGGATGGTCACCCCGGGCAATCCGCTGAAGAGCCGCAACCAGCTCGCTCCGCTTGCCGAACGCATTGCCGAAAGCGAGCGTGTTGCCGCCGATCCCCGCGTCAAGGTCACCGCCTTCGAACAGACGCTCGGCACCAGCTACACCGCCAACACGCTTGCCCGCGTCAAGGCCCGCAATCCGCATGTGCATTTCATCTGGATCATGGGCGCAGACAGCCTGCAGAGCTTTCACAAATGGCAGAAATGGCAGGAGATTGCCCGCACCTTCCCGATCGCGGTGATCGATCGGCCGGGCGCGACGCTGTCCTTCCTGTCCTCGAAAATGACAAGGACCTTCGATTTCGCCCGGGTCGACGAGGATGACGCCCGTGTTCTCTGGAAGAAACGT
This sequence comes from Rhizobium changzhiense, assembly GCF_013087625.1. Taxonomy (NCBI): domain Bacteria; kingdom Pseudomonadati; phylum Pseudomonadota; class Alphaproteobacteria; order Hyphomicrobiales; family Rhizobiaceae; genus Rhizobium; species Rhizobium changzhiense. Next base: position 131,702 of record NZ_JABFCQ010000005.1, on the reverse strand, counting down.
GCGCCGGCCTGGACCTTCATCCACGGACCGCGCTCCGGCCTGAGCTCGACGGCAATCCGCAACGGCTCTTCGCACGGCGACGCCGAATAGAGCGCCGCGCGCCCAGCAAGACGCATGCACCAGTCTGATTTCAGAAGATCCCGAAAACGAGAAAGCCCGACGGGGGAGGAGATCCGTCGGGCTTATAAACTCGATCGACAACTGGGAGGAGGAGTGTTGTCGATCCTACCGAACGGCTATGGGAGGAGGAGAAGCCGTTTCGATGAGTGTGTTGTACCATATTTCGCAGGAAGATGAATATCGATTGGTGCATTGCAGCAATGCATCGCGTGCAATCCTGTGCAGCCTTGTGGCTTTGGCATTGCCGTTTTTCTTAGCAGAATCGACGGAGCATTCTCTGCCGCCGGGAGTTCTTGCGGTTTGCCAACCTGTCGCTCGGGTATTTCCACCCTATGGATCTCACGCCGCGGTTCAAGCCATGCACTTCAACAATGCGTAACCATGGGTCGTTGCGTATATGGCGGCCTAATATGGTTATATTTTCCTGGATATATCCCTAGCCAAGATGCCTCGCCCGTTATATTCGTCGCAATATTTCGAAACCTGGGGAGAAATCATGCAGAACCGCCGCCGATGGATGAAACTGGCAACCGCCGCGATCCTGGCCCTCTGGCTTGGCGCAGCAGCGTTTCCAGCGCCTGCCGCCGCAGCCGAAAAACTCACCGTCTTTGCGGCGGCGAGCCTCAAGGATGCGCTCGACGCCGCCAATGCCGCCTGGGCAAAGGAAAGCGGCAAGGAAGCCGTCACCTCCTATGCGGCAAGCGGGGCGCTGGCCAAACAGATCGAAAACGCGGCACCCGCCGATATTTTCATCTCGGCCGATCTCGACTGGATGGATTATGTCGCCAAGAAAAACCTGATCAAGGCCGATAGCCGCTCCAACCTGCTCGGCAACAAGATTGTGCTCGTTGCGGAAAAGGACGGGGCAAAGCCGGTCGAGATCAAGCAGGGCTTCGACCTCGCCGGGCTTTTGGGTGACGGCAAGCTTGCGATGGGTGAGCCGAAATCGGTTCCGGCCGGCAAATACGGCATGGCCGCACTCGAAAAGCTCGGCGTCTGGAAATCGGTCGAAACCAAGGTCGCCGGCGCCGAAAGCGTGCGCGCCGCCCTGGCCCTCGTCTCTCGCGGCGAAGCGCCCTTTGGCATCGTCTACCAGACGGATGCCGCAGCCGATAAGAGTGTCGCCATCGTCGGCACCTTCCCCGCCGATTCCCATCCGCCGATCATCTATCCGATCGCCATCCTCGCCGAAAGCAAGAACCCGGATGCATCAGCCTATCTCGACTTCCTGAAATCCGACAAGGCAGCCGCCTTCTTCACAGCGCAGGGTTTCACCATCCTGAAATGATCGAGGCCTGAAATGATTGCGGGATTTGCACGTCAGTGCCTGACTTGCGGCTCACATCACGATGTTTCAGTCTACTGACGAAGACCGCTAACTCCTCTATCGTCATGCTCGGGCCTGTCCCGAGCATCTGCATCCGGTCGATTTTGGAGAGGCAGCAGATCCTCGGCACAAGGCCGAGGATGACGCCGAGTAAAGAGCAAGATTTGGCAACAAACGGCTTGCATGTGCAAGCCTTCACTTTTGAGAGGAATAAAGGCGCTTGTTGGACGCTCTGGGCTTGAGCAATGAGGAATGGACGGCGATCCTGCTCAGCCTGCGCGTCTCGATCGTCGCCATGCTGGCAAGCCTGCCCTTCGGCATCCTCGTCGCACTGCTGCTTGCCCGCGGCCGCTTCTGGGGCAAGTCGGTGCTGAACGGCGTCGTTCATCTGCCGCTGATCCTGCCTCCGGTGGTCACCGGTTTTCTTCTCCTCATCCTGTTTGGCCGCCGCGGTCCGATCGGCAGCCTGCTCGATCAATATTTCGGCATTGTTCTCTCCTTCCGATGGACCGGTGCGGCTCTGGCCTGCGCCGTCATGGCCTTTCCGCTGATGGTGCGCAGCATCCGCCTGTCGATCGAGGCGGTCGACCGCAAGCTGGAAGAAGCAGCCGGAACGCTCGGCGCCGGCCCTGTCTGGGTCTTCCTGACGATCACCCTGCCGCTGACCCTGCCCGGCATCATCGCCGGTATGATCCTTTCCTTCGCCAAGGCGATGGGCGAATTCGGTGCGACGATCACCTTCGTCTCCAACATTCCGGGCGAAACCCAGACGCTGTCGGCGGCGATCTATACCTTCACCCAGGTGCCGGGCGGCGATGCTGGCGCGCTCCGCCTGACGCTCGTCGCGGTCGTCATTTCCATGGCCGCCCTGCTCGCCTCCGAATTCCTCGCCCGTCTTGCCGGCCGGAGGATCGATCCGGAATGACGCTGATCGTCGCGGCAAAACAGAGGCTCGGCGCCTTTTCGCTCGATGCCGCCTTCACCTCCGAGCGAGGCGTCACCGCGCTGTTCGGCCGCTCCGGCTCCGGTAAGACCTCGATGATCCGCATCATCGCCGGCCTCGCCCGCCCGGACGAAGGCCGCGTCGTCCTCGACGGCGAGGCCTTGACCGAAACCGAAACCGACATCTTCGTCCCGAAACATCGCCGCCGCTTCGGTTATGTCTTTCAGGAAGCGCGGCTTTTCCCGCATCTCAGCGTTCGCGCCAATCTATTCTATGGCCGCTGGTTCGCGGCGAGAACGGCGCGCGGCGAGAGCTTCGATCGCATCGTCGACCTGCTCGGCATTGAGACGCTGCTGGAGCGTAGCCCCTCGAAACTCTCCGGCGGCGAGAAGCAGCGCGTCGCCATCGGCCGCGCCCTTCTCTCCTCGCCCCGCCTGCTGTTGATGGACGAACCGCTCGCCGCCCTCGACGAGGCGCGCAAGGCCGAGATCCTGCCTTATCTGGAGCGATTGCGCGACGAAACCGACATCCCGATCGTCTATGTCAGCCACTCGATCGCCGAGGTGGCACGGCTGGCCAACCAAGTCGTCGTCATGCGTGACGGCACAGTGGAAGCGACAGGCTCCGCTATCGACATATTGAGCCGCCCCTCCGCCGCCTCCGACCGGCGAGAAGCGGGCGCACTGCTGGAAGGCACGGTGGAGAGCTTCGATGCACGTCACTGTCTATCGACGGTCGCGCTGAAATCCTGTCAGCTCCATATTCCGGGTGCGGCCCTTGCGCCCGGCAAATCGGTCCGCATCCGCATTCCTGCCCGCGATGTCATGCTGGCGACCGCAAGGCCCGAGGGGCTGAGCGCGCTGAATATCCTGGAAGCAAAGATAGACGGGATATCGTCGACCGAGGACGGAACGGTGGAAATCCGGCTCGATTGCGGCGGCGATATCGTTCTTTCCCGGATCACGACGCTCTCCTGCGAGCGTCTCGATCTTCGACCGGGAAGGGTGGTCTTCGCCGTCATCAAGACGGTTGCCCTGGAGGCCTGATCAGCCGCGCTCGCTTTGCTGCAGGTTGCGCTTGGCCTCGAGCCAGGCGAGGTCCTCCGCAAGGCTGGTCCGCACCGTCTTTTCCATCCGACGGAAACGGTCGAGCAGTTCCTCGCCGAACGGCGTCAGCACCGCGCCGCCGCCCTTTTGCCCGCCGCGCTGCGATTCCACCACCTGCTCGTTAAACATCCGGTTCATCTCGCTGACCAGCAGCCATGCCCGCCGATAGGACATGTCCATCGCCCGCCCCGCCGCCGAGATCGATCCGGTCTGGCGGATATGCTCCAGCAGTTCCATCTTGCCATGGCCGAGGCGATCCTCGTCCGGAAAGCTGATTCGCAGGACGGGCACGAGTGTTTTTGCGGCTGAGTCGGTCATTGAATCTGGAGATCGTGGAATTTGCCGCACTTTACGCTGCGGCAGGGAAACTGTACACCGCCCGCACAAGGCCGCCCCGAGCAGTCAAATACTTCAATTCGAAGGGCAGATCGGATTTTCGGCCGTTCCGTACCTTAGCATGTCTTGAAACATTAATGGTTTGATGCCTATCTTAACCATGATCCGGTCTCGATCGGATCTCGTGTTGTGCATAGTTTGTCATTCCAGGAAAGGGAAAGCACTGACAACAGTACACGCCAAGGGAAAAACGCTCGCCGTTATCCCGAAGAGTGCGGAACGTGGCGCCGATGCCGCCGCCCGTGCCCTAGAAACCGTCCTCGCCAGCCTCGAGGACTCCAAAGCTGAAGATATCGTTACCATCGACATTGCCGGAAAATCGGCGCTGGGAGACTACATGATCGTCGTCTCCGGCCGCTCGAACAGGCATGTCATGGCGATCTCGGATCACCTGCTCACCGACCTTAAGGACGACGGCCTCGGTACGGCCCGCGTCGAAGGTCAGGAAGGCGGCGATTGGGTCCTGATCGACACCGGTGACATTATCGTGCATGTGTTCCGGCCCGAAATCCGCGAGTTCTACAACATCGAAAAGATGTGGGCGGCTCCGGATATGGATGAAGAAACACGGCACTGACAGGCGAGCCGGCATTCTGTCCGGCGCCTGAGACGTGGCATTGGCTGGCCGGCAACAGATAAGCCGGCCGGTGGCGTGGTGTGCGCCCGATGTGCTGCATGAGCGGGAGCGGATGAATGCGAATAGGTCTTTTTGCGGTGGGACGGCTGAAGTCCGGCCCGGAAAAGGATCTTGCCGCCCGTTATTTCGACCGTTTCGCCAAGGCCGGCCCTGCCGTCGGCCTCGAACTGACCCGTGTTGCCGAAGTTGGCGAAAGCCGCGCCTCCAATGCGGAGACCCGCAAGCGCGAAGAGGCGGCGATGCTTCTCAAATCGCTTGCCGATGGCAGTATCCTCATTCTTCTCGATGAACGCGGCAAGGCGCTCGACAGCGAAGCCTTCGCAAACCTGCTCGGCTCCTATCGCGACCAGGGCAAACGCGAGCTGACAATCGCGATCGGCGGCGCCGACGGCCTCGATCCCTCCCTTTACGACCGTGCCGACGCCACGCTGTGCCTGGGCAAAATGACCTGGCCGCACCAGCTCGTACGCACACTGATCGCCGAGCAGCTCTATCGCGCCGTCACCATCCTTTCCGGCCACCCCTATCATCGCGTCTGATGCCGCGTCGGCCCCGATGCGTCGACAATCGCAATGTCACGCAGGCGTGTTTTGCTAGGCAGCCCGTTCTCCTGCAAACGTTATGGCAAAGCGCACCAAATCAGCTTAGTCTCCGCGCGATTTGAGAAAGTGCCCCAACACGCATGACGAGAGCATCCACCAGGCGACACCGCATGATCCTGCCGGCTATCGCGGCCGGTGTCGGTGTGGCGGCGATTGTCGTGTCGGCAAATCCGTTCAGCGTCCGGGCGCAGGAAGCCGGCCCCGAGGCGGCACAGCCTTCGACCGAGCTGGCCGCACCTCCGCCGGCAGCCGAGCCGCCGCCGCCCGATCCGGCCGCCGAACTTGCCGCCAAGCGTGACCAGACCCGTGCCGAACTCGAAACCCTGTCGAAAACGATCAGCCTCTCCGCCGACAAGGTGAGCGCGCTTCAGCAGGGCATCGCCGATCTCGAAAAGAGCACGGAAAGCATCCGCCAGGCGCTGATCGATTCAGCTACCCGCCGCAAGACGCTCGAAAAACAGATCCTCGAAAGCGAGAAGAAGCTTGCCGATCTCGGCGTCAAGGAGGATGGCATTCGCCGCTCCCTGCACGAGCGCCGCGGCCTGCTGGCCGAGGTGCTGGCAGCGCTCCAGCGCATGGGCCGCAACCCGCCGCCCGCTTTGCTCGTCACCCCCGACGATGCGCTCGCCTCGGTGCGCAGCGCCATTCTGCTCGGCGCCGTCGTGCCCGGCATCCGCAAGGAGACCGACAAGCTTGCCGCAGACCTTGCAAGCCTCGCCGCATTGCAGACCGCAAGCGCTGCCGAGAAGACCTCGCTGACCGCGACGATGACCAACGGCATCGAGGAAGAGCGGCGCATGGATCTGCTGCTTGCCGAAAACGACAAGCTCAGCCGCAGCAACGCTGCCGAACTCGCGGCCGAAAGGAAACGTTCCGAGGAGCTGGCGGGCAAGGCGACGAGCCTTGAAGGCCTCGTCGCCTCGATGGAATCCGAGATCGCTTCGGTGCGGGATGCCGCCGCTGCCGCCCGTCAGGCCGAGGAGAACCGCAAGCTTATGACGGACGAGCAGCGCGCCCAGGCCAAGGCGCTTGCCGACAGCGGCGTGCCCGATAAAAACCGCATTGCGCCCGCATATCCCTTCGGAGAATTGAAGGCGAAATTGGAGGTGCCCGTTACGGGCGATATCCTGCGCCAGTTCGGCGATGCCGACGGCACCGGGCACGAGGCCATGGGAATGACGGTCGCCACCAATCCAGAGACAGTGGTGACGGCGCCTGCGGATGGTCTGGTGGTTTTCGCCGGCGCATTCCGTAGTTACGGCCAGATGATCATCCTCGACGCGGGCGATGGATACCACCTGGTTCTCTCGGGAATGGATACGATCAATACCCGTCAGGGAAAGTTCGTTTTCTCCGGCGAGCCGCTTGCCGTGATGGGCGCGAAAAGAGTGGCAAGCGCAACTGCATTGGCGCTGGAAACGAACCGGCCAACGCTTTACATTGAATTTCGAAAGGACGGTAAACCGGTCGATTCCCGGCCGTGGTGGACCGCCAAAGACACTGGAAAGGCACGCAATGATTCGTAGGGCTTCTCTTGTTCTGGTCGGCGCATTGATGGGTGCGACCGCAATGAGCGTCATTTATTCGGCAGGTGTGCCGGCAGAAGCGGCCGGATCCTCGACCTACAAGGAACTTTCGGTTTTCGGAGATGTCTTCGAGCGTGTGCGTGCGCAATATGTGACGCCGCCTGCGGAAGACAAGCTGATCGAGAACGCCATCAACGGCATGCTCTCCTCGCTCGATCCGCATTCGAGCTACATGAATGCGAAGGACGCCGAGGACATGCGCACCCAGACCAAGGGTGAGTTCGGCGGCCTCGGCATCGAAGTCACGATGGAAGACGAACTCGTCAAGGTCATTACCCCGATCGACGATACGCCCGCCGCCAAGGCCGGCGTTCTCGCCGGCGACTACATCTCCGAGATCGACGGCCAGTCCGTGCGCGGCCTGAAGCTGGAAGACGCCGTCGAGAAGATGCGCGGCGCCGTCAACACGCCGATCAAGCTGACGCTGATCCGCAAGGGTGCCGACAAGCCGATCGAGCTGACGATCGTTCGTGACGTCGTCGCCGTCCAGGCAGTCAAGTCGCGTGTCGAGGACGATGTCGGTTATCTCCGCATCATCTCCTTCACCGAGAAGACCTATCCTGACATGGAAAAGGCGATCAAGAAGATCAAGGACACCGTTCCGGCCGACAAGCTGAAGGGTTATGTTCTCGACCTGCGCCTCAATCCGGGCGGCCTGCTCGACCAGGCGATCAACGTCTCCGATGCCCTGTTGCAGCGAGGCGAAGTCGTTTCGACCCGCGGCCGCAATCCGGATGAAACCCGCCGCTTCAATGCCGGCCCGGGCGACCTGACGGATGGCAAGCCGGTGATCGTGCTGATCAACGGCGGTTCGGCTTCCGCATCGGAAATCGTCGCCGGCGCTCTTCAGGATCTGCGCCGTGCCACCGTTCTCGGCACGCGCTCCTTCGGCAAGGGCTCCGTCCAAACGATCATCCCGCTCGGTGAAAACGGCGCGCTGCGTCTGACCACGGCGCTCTACTACACGCCGTCGGGCCGCTCGATCCAGGGCACCGGCATCGCCCCCGACATCAAGGTCGAGGAGCCGCTGCCGGAGGAACTGCAGGGCAAGATGGTGACCGAAGGCGAATCCAGCCTGCGCGGCCACATCAAGGGTCAGAGCGAAACCGACGAAGGTTCGGGCTCCGTTGCCTACGTGCCGCCGGACCCGAAGGACGACGTTCAGCTGAACTACGCGCTCGACCTTCTGCGCGGCAAGAAGACCGATCCGGCCTTCCCGCCGAACCCGGACAAGGCCGTCGTCGCCAAGTAATCGATCAGCTCAAGGCCGGGCACCTCGCCCAGCCTTGAGCCTTTCTGCTGTTTCCCGGTTTTGGAGCGGGCAAAAAATTGGGAACGGACCTGCATGCGCCTCTGGGCCGCAACCGCAAAACCGGCCGCCGGCGCCCAGGCGTCCTGCGCCTCGGCCGTATCGCCGCCAGCCTTTGCCTTTTTGCGATAGGCGGCTTTTCGCTCTATACGGCATTTCGCGGCGATGGGCTCGACCGCACCAAACCGCCGGCGGCCGAACAAGCCGCAACGCCGCCTGCCAACGCCCCTCAGCCGCCGACGGCCACTACGGGCCAAGCGGCAGACGGCATGCCCCGCGCCGACCCGCGCTCGGGCGCCAATGTCGAGCAGATGGTCACCGGCGACGGCTCGGTCGTCACCAAATACAGTCCCCGCCCGCGCGACGGCGGCGGGCCGGTGCTGGTCGACGCCATGCAGATCGGCCAGGATCCGCGCATGGCAGCTCAGCCCAATGAAGCGCTGCTCGAAGAGACGCCTTTTGGCAGGCTGCCGATCGTCGGCCCCGATGGCCGGCGACCGATGGATCAATATGCGCGTCCCTCGTCCGGCGCGCGCGGCGTCCGCATCGCCATCGTCGTCAGCGGCCTCGGGCTCAGCCAGACCGGAACGCAGCGCGCCATCGCCGAACTCCCGGAAGAGATCACCTTCGCTTTTGCCGCAAGCGGCAACAGCCTGCAGCGCTGGATGCAGGAAGCCCGCCGCGGCGGTCACGAGATCCTTCTCCAGGTGCCGCTCGAACCCTTTGATTACCCGGCGAACGATCCAGGCCCCGAAACGCTGCTGACCACGAAGCCGGCCGCGCGGAACATCGAAAACCTGCACAAGGCGATGGGCGAGATCACCAACTATACCGGCGTCATGAATTATCTCGGCGGCCGTTTCCTGTCTGATCCCGCCGCCATGGAACCTGTCATGCGCGACATCGGCAAGCGCGGCTTGCTGTTTCTCGACGACGGCACATCGGCGCAGTCGAAGACGGCTGCGATCGCCAAGGGAACCGAACTGGCCTATGCCTTCGCCGACCTGCAACTCGACAGCCAGCTCGATATCAACGCTGTCCTGAAGAAGCTCGACGAGCTCGAGCGCATCGCCCGCAAGAACGGCCAGGCGATCGGCGTCGCCTCGGCTTTCGATGAGAGCGTTGACGCCATCGCCAAATGGAGCGAGGAGGCCGCGATGCGCGGCATCGAGATCGTCGGCGTCGCCGCCCTTTCCAACGACCCCCGGAATCCTTGAGAAGAATCCTTGAGAGGGATCCTTGAGAGGAATCCCAGAACGGAGAAGAAGATGAGCCAGGCGACCGTGAAAGCCGAGGATCTGCCCTACCGCCCCTGCGTCGGCGTGATGATCCTGAACCGCGATGGCCTCGTCTGGGCGGGAAGGCGCATCTCCGACGGCAATTCCGAATATGACGGCTCGCCGCAGCTCTGGCAGATGCCGCAGGGGGGCATCGACAAGGGCGAGGATCCATTGGACGCCGCCTACCGCGAGCTTTACGAGGAGACCGGCATCAAGACGGTAACCCTGCTTGCCGAAGCGAGAGACTGGATCAACTATGATCTGCCACCGGCACTGATCGGCATCGGGCTGAAGGGGAAATTCCGCGGCCAGACGCAGCGCTGGTTCGCCTTCCGCTTCGAAGGCGACGACAGCGAGATCGCTATCAATCCGCCGCCTGGCGGCCACGAGCCGGAATTCGATGCCTGGGAATGGAAGCCGATGCAGCAACTGCCGGGGCTGATCGTGCCCTTCAAGCGCGGCGTCTACGACCAGGTGGTGGCCGAGTTCCAGCATCTAGCAGCCCTACAATCGGAAGACTGATTGATACAGCATGATCGCGATTGATCAGGTCCGTTTTTGATTTCAGCAGATGGAAATGAAATAAGGGGCACCGGTTTCGACCCGGTTTGATGCAGCCGATCGCGGTGGCTGGCAGCGGATAATTCGATAGGTAACCCCGGCCGCCATGGGCGGCCGGTATCTCGTTCGAACCTTATTCGGCTTCGTTGGCGGAATCGGCGTTGAGCTGGCCGTATTTGCTCTCGCCGATTTTCTCGAGCAGGTCGATCTGTGTTTCGAGGAAGTCGATATGACCTTCCTCGTCCGCCAGCAGCTCCTCGAAAAGTTTCATGGAAACGTAGTCGCCGGCGTCATGACAGATATCGCGCGACTTTTTGTAGGCCGCGCGGGCGTCGTACTCGCCGGCAAGATCGGCTTCCAGAACTTCCTTGACGTTCTGGCCGATGCGCAGAGGTGCAAGAGTCTGCAGATTGGGATGGCCTTCGAGGAAGATGATGCGTGCAACGAGCCGGTCGGCATGGTGCATCTCTTCGATGGATTCGGCGCGCTCCTTCTTGGCGAGCTTGGTGTAGCCCCAGTCCTCAAGAAGACGATAATGAACCCAGTATTGGTTGACCGCACCGAGTTCGAGGAACAACGCCTCGTTAAGCCGCTCGATGACCTTTTTGTCGCCTTTCAATGTCCGCTCTCCTGTTTTCCTCATGGAATTGTTTCAAGCGGGACATGAAATCAAATATTTCGGTCTCCGTCGAGTGGCGACGGGCGTGATATTCCTCGGTCGTCTGGATAATGATGTCGACGACGTTGGGGAAACAACCGCAGCAGCGGCCGCGTTTTTCCATGGCGTGGTAGACCTTCGCAGGCACGATAAGCTGCCAACAGTCTTCATCGAGAAGGTTGGTGATAACCTCCCGAATTTCTTTATCGGTTATATAATTGCAGCTGCAGACAAGCACGTCTTCATTCCAAACATGACACTGACTATCGTGTTTTCTGCTAAAGAAGATGGTGGCTGTCAAGAAAAAATTCGAGTCCTGCATCATTGAACAGCGGTGTCCGGTGAGATCTCGATGCATATCGTCCGGGATTATGCAGCGGTTTCAGGATGATGACGCCATAAGCAAATAAAGGCGCGTCGTATGGTCCTTATCGGTGCGACGCATTTTTAATGAAAGTTGCGTCCGCGCGGCATCACTTGGGCGGTTTCTGCCGCGCCAGCATGGCGGCCTGTGGCAACAATCCGTTTTTCCAGCTCGGCCCTCTCCTGCACATTCGCAAGCTTTTTCTGCCGCTGATCGGCACCCGGCCTCAACACCTCGTCTGCCCGCTCGCAGACGCCGAAACGCCGGGCCTCGCGTTGCAGGATCCCGAGCGCCGGCGTCATGTCCTCGATATGCTCGACGACGGTATGGATCACGCCGCTCTGGCTTTGCAGCCTGCCGCGGATTTTCACCAGCCGGGCGCCCATCACGACCGAGCGGTATTTGTCGAATATCTTGTTCCAGACGATCGCATTGGCAACCCCGGTCTCGTCTTCCAACGTCATGAAGATCACACCTTTGGCCGAACCCGGCCGCTGGCGCACCAGCACGAGGCCCGCGATCGTCACCCTCTTTCCGTTCGCAACCTTCAACAGATCGACATTGCGCGTCACACCGGCCTTGCGCAATTCCTCACGCAGGAAGGAGACGGGATGCGCCTTCAGCGACAGTGAGAGATAACGATAGTCCTCGATGACCTGCTCTCCGGGCAGCATTTCCGGCAACTTTGCCGCAGGCTCGGCCTGGAGGTCGACATGACGGACCCGCTCGAAAAGCGGCAGCTCCTCAGTAGCGCTCCTCACATCCAGCGCCCGCACCGCCCAGAGCGCGTCGCGTCGCGATAGTTTAAGGGATTGGAACGCATCGGCATCCGCCAGTCGCTCGATGACCGACTTCTGCAGACCGGAGCGTAGCCAGAGATCCCGCACCGAGCTGTAGCCTTCGCCTCGATGACTGACCAGCTGTTCCATATCGTCTGTCGAAAGGCCCTTGATCTGCCGGAAGCCGAGCCGCACCGCATGCCGGGTCTTGATGATCGCGCGCATCTTCTCATGCCGGAAATCGACGGCATTCTGATCGAAGACAGCCTCTTCCAGCCCGCAATCCCAGTTCGATTCATTGATATCGACCGGCAGGATCCTTACCCCGTGCTCGCGTGCATCCCGCACCAGCTGCGCCGGTGCATAAAAGCCCATCGGCTGAGAGTTCAGCATCGCCGCGCAGAAGACGTCGGGATAATAGGCCTTGAGCCATGAGGAGGCATAGACGAGCAGCGCGAAGGAAGCGGCATGGCTTTCCGGGAAGCCGTATTCGCCGAAGCCCTTGATCTGGTTGAAACACTGCTGCGCGAATTCCTGGGCATAACCCTTTGAGACCATTCCCTCGATGAACCGCTTTTCGAAATTGCCGATCGTACCGGTTCTTTTGAATGTCGCCATCGCTCTGCGAAGCTTGTCGGCTTCCGCCGGTTTGAAGCCTGCGGCGGTAATGGCGATCTGCATAGCCTGTTCCTGGAACAAGGGCACGCCGAGGGTTCTTTCCAGAACCGTTTCCAGCTCCTTGCTCGGATATTCGATCGGGATGTTCTTGGCTCGCTGCTCCCGGCGCTTCAGATAGGGATGCACCATGTCGCCCTGGATCGGCCCTGGCCGCACGATCGCCACCTCTATGACGAGATCGTAGAATAGCGTCGGCTTCAGACGCGGCAGCATGCTCATCTGCGCCCGGCTTTCGATCTGGAAGACGCCGAGCGTATCGGCCCGGCCCATCATCTCGTAAACCGGCTCGCCTTCGTCCCCATGCTCCTTGTTGCCGAGGTCTGCGAGCGTCTTCTTCACGTCGTAATGCAATTCAAGCAGCGAGAAGGCCTTCCGCAGGCAGGTCAGCATGCCGAGCGCCAGCACATCCACCTTGAGGATCTTGACGTTGTCTAGGTCGTCCTTGTCCCACTCGATCATGTAGCGATCCGGCATCGCCGTCTTCATGATCGGCACCACCTCGTCGAGCCGATCCCGTGTGATGACGAAGCCGCCGACATGCTGGGTGAGGTGGCGCGGGAAGCCGAGAAGCTCGGAGGCATATTTCAGCACGTTCCGTGTCACAGGATCCTTGATATCGAGGCCAGCTGCCTTGGCATCTCGTTCCGAGAGATTGTCTTCGGACCAGCCCCAGACAAGGCTGCTGATCGCCGACTGAACATCCTTCGACAGACCGAAGGCCTTGGCGACCTCGCGGCCGGCCGAACGGGTGCGGTAGGTGGTCACCCCCGCCGTCAGCCCGGCATGTTCTTTTTTGTAGGTTTTGTAGATGAACTGGATGACCTCTTCACGCCGGTCATGTTCGAAATCGACATCGATATCCGGCGGCTCGTCGCGATCCATCGAAATGAAGCGGTCGAAGAGCAGTGTGCTCTTTTGAGGGTCGACTTCCGTTATCTCGAGGCAATAGCAGATGACCGAATTTGCCGCCGATCCGCGCCCCTGGCACAAGACCTTGAGTTCATAGCGGGCATGCTGAATGATCCTGTAAACCGTCAAGAAATAGGAGGCATATTTCTTCTGACGAATGAGATCGAGTTCATAATCGATCTGCTGTGCCACCTTGGGAGGGATACCCTCGGGATAGCGTCTTGCGGCTCCCGCTCTCGTCAACCTTTCGAGGGTCTCCTGCGGCGTTTCGCCGGGATCGTTTTCTGGCGGATAATTGTGCTCCAGTTCCTTCAGCGAGAAGGTCAAGCTGTCGAAAAATACCTGCGTATTTTCAATCGCACCAGAATAGTCCCGGAAGATCCGGACCATTTCACGTGAATCCTTGAGGTAACGCTCGGCATTCGGCGCCAGCAGGAATCCGGCTTGCGCTATCTGTACATGCTCCCGGATCGCGATCACGACATCCGAAAGCGGCCGGCGTTCAGGATGATGGTAAAGCGGTTGGTTGGTGGCAATCAGCGGCACACGGTTTCGGGCACCAAGCATGGCAAGCACCGCAAAGACCTGCCTGTCGCGGCCGTCATAGGCTGGCGCCAGCGTCATAAAAAAAGCCTTGCGGAAGCGTCTGCGAAACCGTTCCAGATAATCTTCCAGCGTCGACTGACCCGCCTGATGACCGACAAGGGTGCGATCCGGAACGAGGGCAAGCATCATCTCGTCCCCCCATTCCATGAGTTCCGCTTCTGTCAGAATGCAGCTTCCCTTGACCGATTCCTCCTTCAGATTGCCGGCGCTGAGCAGACGGCAGAGATTTGCCCAGCCTCGCCGGTTGCGCGGATAGGCGAGGATATCAGGCGTTCCATCGCAAAAGACGAGACGGGCGCCCGGTTGAACCCGGATAGGATCGAGAATGACCTCCGTTTTTCCTTTCTTCTTCGCCTCGGCTAAAATCGCATCCTTGTTTTTGTATCTCTCCTCAAGCTGCTCCGCCTGTGCATGCGCCCGCACCACGCCTGCAACCGAATTACGGTCCGCAATCCCGAGTCCGCCGAGCCTGAGATGAGCGGCCTGTACGACCATCTCTTCCGGGCCGGAGGCGCCTTCGAGAAACGAGAAATTCGTTCTCGTGCCGATCTCGAAAAATGCGGGTTCGCTCTTCATGCGAAAACACCGTGCATGAACCAGCGAGGATGGAATTCCTGACCATAGAAGCCGCGACGATAGATCCAGAAGCGATGTCCGGTCTCGTCCTCGATGCGGAAATAGTCACGCGCCTCGGCATCATCCCCATCGATCCACCATTCCATGGCAATCCGTTCCGGCCCTTCGCTTCTTGCCACCTGATGCTGCATGCGCCGCCAGCGGAAGATCTGCGGCGGACCATCGGGCACTTCGGCAAGTATGGTCTCGACGGGCTCCGGCGTTGCAAAGAGCCGCAGCGGGCGCTCTTGGCGGAAAGGAAGCTGGATGTCCGGCGCGGCCTTCCGCCTGGGAAGGCTCTCCATCACAGGAACCGTAATGACGGCGCGTTCGGGCACATGGCTCTCGCGGAGCTGGAAGCTCTGCAGGCAATCCGCACCAAGCCGGGCCGAAACCCGGTCGACGAAGGCCGAAAGCGAGATCTCTCCCTGACGGTCGCCCTCGAAATCACCCTGCGCCTCGTTGAAGGGATCGTGCCGCAACACATTCAACCGCAGGATCTCGAAACCATAGCCGGCATCGAGATCGTCATAGACCGCCTGCAATCGCTCGGAAAAAAGTCCGGCGATGAACTTTGGTTCGCGAAGCGGCCGAGAAGCGCCGACGGAGATACGAAAGACCCTGCCGTCGACACGGAACAGCACCAGTTCGAACACCCGCCCGCCAGCCCCCCGCGCCTCCAGCGACGGCTGCAGCGATAAGGCGACCTGGCTGGTGACGGCAAGGATCTGCTCTTCCGTCCCGATGGGCTCGATCAGCCGGCTTTCGGCCGAGAGGCTGGCAACAGGACGCCGGGGCGAGACCGGCTCCTCTTCACGTCCCAGCGCCTGGTCGAGACGCAGAAGCAGCTCCGGGCCGAACCGGCGGGTCAGCGGCGCTCGCGGTGCATCGATAACGTCGCCGATATATTTCAGACCGAGCTTCTTCAGGGCATCGACGGTTTGTCCTTCCAGCCGCAAGGCTGCAACCGGCAAGGACGTCAGCACATGTTCCGTCTCTTCGTCCTCGATCACGCCGCCTTGCCCGAAGCGGGACGCGGCCCAGGAAAGGCCGGGCGACGATGAGATCGCGCCGCAGGCATCGAATCCCATATGAAAAAGCCGCGACAGCACATCCTTGAGAAGCGCCTTTTCACCGCCGAAAAGATGGGCGCAGCCGCTAATGTCGAGAAACAGGCCGTCCTTGCCGTCAAACGCCACCAGCGGCGTATAGCGGTCGCACCAGTCGGCAATTGCCTCCAGCAACCGGCGGTCGGCCGCCGGATCCTCTTCCGCGACCTCGAGCATCGGGTACATGGCGCGCGCTTCGGCAACGCCCAGCTCCTTCTTCAACCCCAGCCTCTCGGCCAACTCGTCCAGTGCCGTCAGCCGCATGGCATTGTTGAGCTTGCCGGAACAGACGATAGGCGGCGTCTCAGGACGCCCTTTCGAACGCCAGGAGAGCCCCCATCGCCTGCGGGCGATGCGGTCCGTTGGCAGATGCGGGAAGCTGAGCGCCAGAATGCGCTGATTGTTCGCCTGAAGGACGAACGAGGTTTGGTTCGGCGACAGGGAGAAATTCGCGTTCATGGGGATTCCACTCCAGAAGAAAGGAGAGCGGGGCCGGATTTCGGCTCTTCTCCAGCGTCAGACGGAAAATCGGATTGCCGATGCTGCCGGAAAGTTTCGATCCATCCGGCAACGACCGCAGAGCGGACGAGGCTGGTTCGACCTGCAGACGGAAGGCCGCACTGCTTGCCTCCTCCGCTCCGGCCTGACGGACAAGAAAGAGCGGACAGCGGGCAGCATGCGCCCTGAGACTGAGCCTGCGGCTTTCGGTCAGGCCGAAATGGGCGGGATTGCCCCGCACTTCGAAGATGACGGCCGAGAAGGCAGCGCTTTCCACCGCCACTTCCGCCAGCCAGAGCGCCTCGTCCAGCTTGCGCGGGGCGGCATGGAGAAACCGCTCCGGGCTCAGCCCGAAATCCCGAAGCCCGGGGGCATAGGGACGACCGGCCTCCAGCGTGCCGACGGCATCGCCAATCCAGAGCAACGGCAGAAGGCGGCCGGCATCCGCTTCCTGCTTTTGCAGTCGCGCTGCAACAGCCATCGCCAGCCCGCTTGCAGCACCGGCATCACGAGACAGAGCCGAACGGAATTCGGTGATCGCATCGAGCGGCAGGCCGCCTTCCAGCGCCCCATCGAGAAACTCCACCCCAAACGGCAGGGGCGGCAGCGTGCGCTCCTGGCGGGTCTTACGTCCTTCCGCCAGGGCTTCCCGTTCCGCTGCAGCAAGCGCCGGCGCGGGCCTTCCCTCCAGTCTGGCGATGGTTTCGCGGAGCGCAAAAAGCCGCTCGCGCGCCAGGGCGTGCTGCGCCATGGCGTTCTCCGATCCGTCTTGTTCCTGTTATGTTCTTATAGATTCCAGAGAGCTAATGAAGAGTCAACGTCCATTTTCTATGAAAATATTCCTGCCTTTGATTCCGCACTCGAAAATCGGCGATAAAGGTTCTATATGGGCCCGCAAAGGAAGGAATATTCATGGCCCGCGTAGACCAGAGCGATGATTGGCAAGACCGCCATGCACCGACGATCAGCACCTTCGAGTCGCTGGCCATGGAGGCCTACAGCCATCTGCCGGATGAATTCCGCCAACTGACGACCAACCTCACGATCGAGATCGAAGATTTCCCCGATGACGACGTTTTCGAGGACATGGCCCTGGAAACCCCTTTCGATCTGCTCGGTCTTTTCGAGGGCAGGGGCATTTCCGAACGTTTCACGGTGGAAACCGGCGAGATGCCGAACCGCATCCGTCTCTACCGCCGTCCCATCCTCGATTACTGGGCTGAGAACGACGAGACGCTCGGCGATATCATCACCCACGTCCTGATCCACGAGATCGGCCATCATTTCGGGCTGAGTGACGATGACATGGAGCGGATCGAGGCAAGCGCCGAGGAAGCCGCCGAGCGCTAGAGCAATTCCAGGAAAAGTGCGAAGCGGTTTTCCGTCCGGAATTGCGTAAAAACAAAAGGCTAGAGCGGTCCTGCGTTTCCGTTAAAAGCTGAACCGCTCTAGCCCGCGCGTTCGGCAGAACGCGCTATTGCTCGGAGAGTTTCATCTCGGGATTGTAATCCTTGCCTTCGACCTGCTTGACGACGGCCTGGCCGCACTGCATCGCGCCGGTTGCGGCATTGAAGGCATAGCTCGGCGAGCCCTCCAGCGCCCAGCCCTTGTTGAGGGCGGCAGTGACCTTATGGCAGAAGGAAGCATCGTCGGGACCGGTCAGGAAGCGGTAGAGTTTCATCACATCGTCTTTCGTGCTGCAGCCTGGCGGGCTGCGATCAGGCGGGCTTTATGGACCAGACTTTCCGCTTGGACAAGATGCAGCCGCTCGACCATCCGCCCGCCTGCATTGATGACGTTCAGCCCATCGGAAGCGGGATCGGCAAAGGCTGATATGATCGCCTCCGCTTCCGCAATCGCTGCCGGATCCGGGCCGAAATGGCGGTTGGCGGGCTCGATCTGCGCAGGATGGATCAGCATCTTGCCGGCAAAGCCCATGGCCCGGCCCTGCAGACATTCGGCATCGAAACCCTGTTCGTCCCTGAAATCGTTGAAGACGCTGTCGATCGCATCGAGCCCATAGGCGCTGACCGCAAGGACGACCTGCATCAGCCACGGCACGAGATAGCTCCGCCCCGGCTGCGGCAGCACGCCGGTTTCCTTGCGCAGGTCGTTCAGCCCGACGACGAGACAATCGAGCCGCGAGCCCGGCGTGCGCCCGGCCTCGGCGATCGCCGCCACATTGAGGATGCCGCGCGGTGTCTCGATCATCGCCCAGATGCGCAGATCTTCCGGTGCATCGGCCTCGGAGAGAAGGTCACTGAGCGCCATGACATCCTGCGGTTCGTCGACCTTCGGCAGCAGCACGGCATCGGGACCAAGCGCCGTCACCAGCTCCATGTCCGCCAGGCCGAAATCGGTGGACAGACTGTTGATGCGGATGATCCGCTCCTTGCCTTGGAGCGACCGAGCCAAAAAGAAATTCCTCAGGTTTTCCCGCGCTTCCGCCTTCTTTTCCGGCGCCACGGAATCCTCGAGATCGAAGATCACCGCATCGCAATCGACCGCATGGGTTTTTTCGAGGGCGCGGGGATTGATGGCAGGCACGCTCAGCACCGAACGGCGCAGGCGGACGGAGCGGGTCATGTGGTTTCGGCTCATGGCGAATTAGTGCCAAGCTTTGACAGCCGAAGCAAGCAGCCCACCCCAGAACCTCCTACAGAACAACAAAAAGCCATGCTTGCCTTGCAGAGAGGAAAGAGAAGGACCACATTCCTTTCCGAAGAAAGGTCTCAAACCAATGCAGAACATTCGCTCCATCTTCCTCATGCTTGCCGGCGCCACCGTTTTCGTGGCCATGCTGCTTTTCACCTTCTCGGTGACGCTTGCCGTCGGCGGCATCCTGACCGTGCTCATGGTCGGACGCGCGCTTTCGATGAAGATGAAGCCCGCTCCGGTCCGCGCCAAGGCAAACAATGGCAAGCGCGAGATGCGGGTGTGGAACGACGGTCGCGGCACGATCATCGATCTCTGATCACCTTTTCGCTGAAAATTTTGGTTCGATGAAAATTTTCGGCCGGCACTGTCGGATCACGCTTCCATGCCACGTCCTTGAAGCAGCCAGGCATTCAGCCGGCGTTCAAAAACGAATGGAGGACAAGCATGGATGCGACGACAGAGAGCAACCCGACCAAGATGCCACCGGTCAAGAACGGCCTGCTGCCCTATCTGACGGTCAGCGGCGCGGTGAAAGCTGCGGAATTCTACAAGAAGGCTTTCGGCGCCGAAGAAGCCTATCGCGTGCCGGTCGACGAGAACGGCCGGACGATGCATGTGCATCTCTACATCAACGGCAGCTCCCTCATGCTGTCGGATGCCTATCCCGAATTCGGCCCCTTCAAAGGCCATGAAGGCTTCGCCATCCAGCTTATTATCGACGATATCGATTTCTGGTGGGATCGCGCGGTTTCCGCCGGCGCCGAAGTCGTCATGCCGGTCGAACTGATGTTCTGGGGCGACCGCTATGGCCAGCTTCGTGATCCGTTCGGCGTCCTCTGGGGGTTGAACGCACCGTCCAAATAACCAAACACGCACAATGGCAGGCCGCGCGAAACGTCGCGCGGCCGCCACTTTAGAAAGATTCTCCTTCATTTCGGCGAAAAACTGGACTAGATGCAAATTCAGGAAGTAGATTTGCAGAAATGGAGCATGGGTCATGGATAAATTCGTGAAGCTCACGGGCGTTGCTGCGCCCTTGCCGGTCGTCAATATCGACACCGACATGATCATTCCGAAGGATTATCTGAAGACGATCAAGCGCACCGGCCTCGGCACCGGCCTCTTCGCGGAGGCTCGTTATAACGAAGACGGTTCCGAAAACCCGGATTTCGTGCTGAACAAGCCGGCCTATCGCGATGCCAAGATCCTGGTTGCCGGCGACAATTTCGGCTGCGGCTCCTCGCGCGAGCACGCGCCCTGGGCGCTTCTGGATTTCGGCATCCGCTGCGTCATCTCGACCAGCTTCGCCGATATTTTCTACAACAACTGCTTCAAGAACGGCATCCTGCCGATCAAGGTCAGCCAGGAAGATCTCGACAAACTGATGGACGACGCCTCGCGCGGCTCCAACGCCATCCTGACCGTCGACCTCGAAACCCTCGAGATCACCGGCCCCGATGGTGGCTCGATCAAGTTCAATCTCGACGAGTTCAAGCGTCACTGCCTGCTGAACGGCCTCGACGATATCGGCCTGACGCTGGAAAAGGGCAAGGCGATCGACAGCTTCGAAAAGAAGAACGCCGCTTCGCACCCCTGGGCAGCCTGAGCCCTTCCAATCGGTTACCGATCAAGCCGGGCTTACGCCCGGCTTTTTCTTGGGTGTGGATCAAAGAAACTTTCTTTCCAGGCCCTGAGTTTTTCGAGCGACACGCCAATGCCGCCGCAGACTTCGATAAGCGGATGATCGAAGCGTTGAAGCAGCCCGGCATGCACATCGGCAACCGCAAGCGCCGCACCGCAAGCCGGCTCGACCAGAATGCGCTGCGCATCGGCAAATTTCAGGCAGGCGGCAACGGCATCGGCGTCGCTGACGACAACACTTTCGATCGGATGCTGCTTCGGCAGGTCGAAGACATGCTGCGCCACCTGCCGCGCCCCGAGCGAATTGGCAATCGAGGTAATGGCGGAAAGGGTGATACGCTCATTCGCCTTGAGGCTGGCATGAAGTGAAGCCGCCCCTTCCGTTTCGACGGCGATAACAGGTACCTCGGAGAGCCCGTTGCGCTTCAACCCCTCGACGATGCCGGCAAGCAGCCCGCCGCCGCCGACGCTGGTGACCACGCAATCGAATTTTGCCCCTTTCGCCACCACCTCGTCGATCAGCGTGGCATGGCCATCCCACAGAAGCGGATGGTCGAAGGGGTGCACATAGGTTGCCTTGCGGCTCCGGGCGAGTTCGACCGCATGGGCATTGGCCTCATCGAAAACCGAACCATGAACGAGGACATTCGCGCCCGTTGCGGCAATCGTCTGCCTTACGTCGGCCGCCGTCGTCTCCGGCACGACGATGGTGACCGGCACACCGAGCGCCCGGCCGGTATAGGCCGCCGCAATGCCGGCATTGCCGCCGGAAGCGCAGAAGATTTCGCGCGCCCCATTTTCCACCTCGTGCTGGCAAAGCCGGCCGACGCCGCGCAGCTTGAAGCTGCCGGAAGGCTGCAGCGCATCGAGCTTCAGCCAGAGCGGTTTGCCGCTGACGCTGTAGCCAGGCGCCGTCTGGAGCAAGGGCGTATCGAGGTGGAGAGGCGCGAAAAGCATAGGAACCATCCAGGATAAAGATAGGGTCACCGTTCTAATCCGTTTGCGGACGCAGGAGCAACCGTCGCGGCGAAGAGCGAAGCGTACCGATTCACTGCTTCTGTCGCTTGAAATGCCCATTTCCGGGGTCTAAGAAACCGCAACTTGTTTTTCCCAGGAGGGCTTCATGACAGCGCGCAATCTTTTCCTGCTGCCGGGTGACGGCATCGGTCCCGAGGCCATGGGCGAGGTCCGCAAGATCATCGCCTATATGAACGAGGCAATGAATGCCGGTTTCGTCACCGACGAAGGCCTTGTCGGCGGCTGCGCCTATGATGCGCATGGCGCTGCCATCTCGGAAGCCGACATGCAGAAGGCGCTTGCCGCCGATGCCGTTCTGTTCGGCGCCGTCGGCGGTCCGAAATGGGATAGCGTGCCTTACGAAGTGCGCCCGGAAGCCGGCCTGCTGCGCCTGCGAAAGGATCTGCAGCTCTTCGCAAACCTGCGCCCCGCCATCTGCTATCCGGCCCTTGCTGCGGCCTCGTCGCTGAAGCCGGAGCTGGTCGAAGGCCTCGATATCTTGATCATCCGCGAACTGACGGGCGGCGTCTATTTCGGCGAGCCGAAGGAAATCATCGACCTCGGCAACGGCCAGAAGCGCGGCATCGACACGCAGGTTTACGATACTTACGAGATCGAGCGCATCGCCGGCGTCGCCTTCGAAATGGCCCGCACGCGGCAGAATCGCGTCTGCTCCATGGAAAAGCGCAACGTCATGAAGTCGGGCGTGCTCTGGAACCAGGTGGTGACCGAGACGCACAAGGCAAAATATTCCGACGTCCAGCTCGAACACATGCTGGCCGATGCCGGCGGCATGCAGCTGGTGCGCCAGCCCAAGCAGTTCGACGTCATTGTCACCGACAATCTCTTCGGCGATATGCTCTCCGACGTTGCCGCCATGCTGACCGGCTCGCTCGGCATGCTGCCTTCGGCCTCGCTCGGCGCGCCTGACGGCAAGACCGGCAAGCGCAAGGCGCTTTACGAGCCGGTGCACGGCTCGGCCCCTGACATTGCCGGCAAGGGCATCGCCAATCCGATCGCCATGATCGCCTCCTTCGCCATGTGCCTGCGTTACTCCTTCAATCTGGTGAAGGAAGCCGACGATCTGGAAAAGGCGATCGCCAACGTGCTCGACAAGGGCATCCGCACCGGTGACATCATGGCCGATGGCGCAAGACAGGTCGGCACCGTCGAGATGGGCGATGCGATCCTCGCCGAGTTCAAGACGCTTTCCGCCTGATATTTCACGTGAAACAGTACCGGCCCTTCGCATGAGGCATGCGGAGGGCTTTTTTCTTGAGAGCGCTCGCCGGACCGGTTTGGTGGAATTATCCTAAACGGACTATTCCTAGCCACAATCTCGTGTATTTTTGCGCCGGATTTTAACGAGCGGACAAATTCGAACGGACGACGAAATGCGGGCATTTTGGGCTTCCCTGGACAGGCGCTGGCGCCGGAGCGATGCTGGCCTGCCGCCTTTGCGCTGGCAGGCCTGCCTCTTCGTCACGCTCAATGCCGTGATCCTTTCGATGCTGCTCTTCGACGCGCCGATCGGCGCCAGCGAAGTTCCCGCACCGGTGAAACACCTCGGCGAGTTGCTGACCGGTTTCGGCGATTCCGCCTGGCTGATCTACACCAGCATCCTGCTGTTCTTTCAGGGCAGGGCAGGTTACAAGCTTTTGAAGACAGCGCGTTCCAAGGCGCAAGCGCTCTATGTCAGCTGGATCGGCGCCTATCTCTTCGCCACGGTCGTTTTCTCAGGACTTCTCGCCAATCTGCTGAAGCGTGCGATCGGCAGGGCGCGTCCCGATCATTTCCATGACTACGGCATGTTTTCCTTCACGCCCTTTTCGGGCCATTCCGCTTTCGAAAGTTTCCCGTCCGGCCACTCCACCACGGTCGGCGCCTTCTTCGCCGCCTTCGCCCTCCTGTTTCCGCGCTACCGTGTTGCCTTCATCGCTTGCGCCATCTGGCTGGGCATGACGCGCGTCATGGTCGGCGCCCATTATCCGAGCGACGTCATCGCCGGCCTTGCCTTCGGCGGCTGGTTCTCGCTGCTGACGGCGATTGTCTTTGCCCGCTGCGGCTTGCTCTTCACGTTGGCGCCGGATGGCTGGCCGCTCTCGAAGCGCCTGTTTCGCACTGCATAATTCCAGCAATTCAAAATGTTACAGCGTCCTTGCGCGTCCGAAAAGACGCGCGGCTGTAATATGGAAAAGCCCGGCGCCTTGTGAGCGCCGGGCCTTTTTCTCAAGCAGGGATTGGCCTCAATCGGCCGCTTAATCCATGGCGTGGATATCCCTGTTCTTCGTTTCCGGCAGGAAGATCAGGCCGATCACCAGCGTGATCGTCGCAAAGACGATCGGGTACCAGAGACCGTAGTAGATATCGCCTGCGGCAGCGCTCATCGCGAAGGCTGTCGCCGGCAGCAGGCCGCCAAACCAGCCGTTGCCGATGTGATAGGGCAGCGACATGCCGGTATAGCGGATACGGGTCGGGAAAAGCTCGACCAGCAGAGCGGCGATCGGGCCGTAGACCATCGTCACATAGAGGACGAGGACGAACAGCACGGCGATCGTACCGATCCAGTTGACGCGGGCGGGATCGGCGGTCATGGCGAAGGTACCGCCATTGGCGATGTTGTAGACCGCCATGTCGGTGACGCCATTGGCCTCATCCGCCGTCAGCAGCTTGCCTTCGACCAGCTTCGCCGCCGGCATGGTTTCCTTCTCGCCGGCGCGCACGGTATCGGCGTTGAGCGCCAGTTCAGGATTGGCGGCGATGAAGGCATCGAGCTTGGCATCCGGCACCTTGACGGCGCCGCGGTTCAGCGGGTAGCCGGCACCTTGGAGCGCGATGTTGACGCCCTTTTCAAAGGCCGCCGTCATGCCCTTGGCCTTGTCGCCGGCAGCGACGACGTCGAAGCTTGGGATCGTCGCGTTGCCGACCTTCACCGTTGCCGGCTGTCCGGCAGGACCGGGCACGACATCGTAGGGCACCGAGTTCCTCGTCAGGAACGCCGTTGCCACGTCGCAGGAGCTGGTGAACTTTGCCGTGCCGGTCGGGTTGAACTGGAACCTGCAATCGGCCGGATCAGCCGTCACCGTTGCCCGAATCGAAGCCTGCGCTTCGGCAAGCGCCGGGTTCGCCGTCCAGGTCATCGCCTTGAATAGCGGATTATAGGTCACCGCTGCGATGAGAAGGCCTGCCATGATGATCGGCTTGCGGCCGATCTTGTCGGAGAGGCCGCCGAAGATGACGAAGAACGGCGTGCCGAGGAGAAGTGCGATGGCGACCATGACATTGGCCGAGAACAGGTCCACCTTCAGCACGTTCTGCAGGAAGAACAGTGCATAGAACTGGCCGCCGTACCAGACGACCGCCTGGCCCATGGTGGCGCCGAGCAGCGCGATGATCGCGATCTTGGCATTTTTCCATGTCCCGAAGGCTTCGGTCAGCGGCGCCTTGGAGCCCTTGCCTTCCGCCTTCATCCGCTGGAACGCCGGCGATTCGTTCATCTTCAGGCGGATCCAGACGGAAATGCCGAGCAGGACGAACGAGAGCAGGAACGGAATGCGCCAGCCCCAGGCGGCGAACTCAGCCGCACCCATCAGATATTGAACAAAGACGATGACGATCAGCGACAGGAACAGGCCGAGCGTCGCCGTCGTCTGGATCCATGAGGTGAAGTAGCCGCGGCGTCCGTTCGGCGCATGTTCGGCGACATAGGTTGCCGCACCGCCATATTCACCGCCCAGTGCCAGACCCTGGAGCAGGCGAAGCGCGATCAGGATGATCGGGGCTGCGATACCGATGGTGGCGGCACCCGGCAGGATGCCGACGAGGAAGGTCGACAGACCCATGATCATGATCGTCACCAGGAAGGTGTATTTACGGCCGACGAGATCGCCGAGACGGCCGAACACCAGCGCGCCGAAAGGGCGGACCAGGAAGCCGGCGGCAAAGGCGAGCAGCGTGAAGATGTTACGCGTTGCCTCGGGATATTGGGTGAAATAGGTCGCGCCGATATAGGTGGCGAGCGAACCATAGAGATAGAAATCGTACCATTCGAAAACGGTGCCGAGCGACGAGGCGAAGATGACCTTCTTCTCCTCGCCGGTCATCGGAGCGGCCTTCGCGCCGTCGATGCTTGCGACATTTGCCATTGTCTGTCCTCCACAGAGTGATGATCAACGCGCGCGACCTACTTTCCTCAAAGCATACCCCTGGCCGCGACACGCCTGACGGGAGTGTGCCAGAAACGACAGATCAAAAAGAGAGAGGCTTTCGGATTATGACTTTAGTCTAATAATGGCGCCCGGTTCTCACGCACATCAGCCCCGCCGCCGCCCGTGAGGATTTCGCTGCCGGAGGTTTGGAAGCAGGTATCACTGCGGTTTGCGACGTGGACCCGTTACGCTCTCAGCGCCTGCGCCGGCGATTGCCGGTAGGCGAGCACTGCCGGCAGCGCGGCAAGAATTGTGGCAAAGGCAAGCAGCACCGCTGCAAGCGCGGTATCTTCACGGGCGAAGCCGACCGGCATGGTGATCCCGCTCGTCTGCGAGAACATATTGGACAAAGTGAGGGCCGCGGCATAACCGAGCGCGAATCCGAGTGCGATGCCGACCGCGACCAGGAAAAAGAATTCCAGCCAGACGATGCCGAAAATCGCGCCGCGCGGGGCGCCGAAGGCCCTGAGTGCGCCGATCTGACGGCGGCGCTGGCCGATATGGATGACCGTGACCAGCACCAGCGAGGCTGCGACGAGAGCTTGCGCGCCGGAGGCGACCGCGACGAGGATCTGCTTGGCGTCGCCGAGCGTGGCGTAGAGATTGGTCAGCACCTCGCCCGGAAAGACGGCGACGGTATCACCGCTGCGATAGTCCTGCCGCAGCTTGTAGGCATCGGCGATCGTTTTTGGCTTGACGAGAATGGCGGGAAGGCCGGGAGCGCCCGCAGTCCAGCTCTCATCAAGCGCGGCATCCGGATCAGCTTCCCCGTGATGCTCATGCCCATCGTGATCAGCGCCGGCTTTCTCATGCTCATGACCATGTTCAGCGCTAGCCGTGCCGGACGCCACTTTATGATCGTGCTCGGCTTCGGCACCATCCTCCAAATGCTTTTCCGCCTCCATGCCATGGATGTGCCAGACGGCCTGGATCGGAACGAGAATGGCCCGATCCCAGGCGGTGCCGGTCGGCCGCAAGCGGCCGGCGATACGATAGATGAGCTCGGTATGGGTCTCGCCGCCCTCGTCCAGCGACCCGTGCATCGGCTTGATCTCGGCGCCGAGCGACAGCTTGACAGCGGCGCCGATCACGGCTTCGCCCTCGCGCCCGAAAATCTTGCCTTCGGCCAGACCGCCGGACAGGTTCTGCGCCAGCATGGTCGTCGTGCCGATGATCGGATAGCCGGAGAAGGAATCGCCGAAGCCGATCGGAGCTGCCCAATCGACCCGTGGATCCGCGGCAAGCCTGCCCAGCACTTCGCCCGGCATGAGCGGCAAAGGCGAGGGCTGCAGGAAGACGGAGGACAGCACGAGCTGCGTCTCGCTGCCGCCGGCGCCGATGACAAGATCGAACTTGTCGGCAGCGCGTGCGCTGCCGAGACGAAGCGCCCGCTCCTGCAGGACGACGGAAACGCCGAGCGCGGTCGCAAGCGCCACCAGCAGCACGACCACCAGCGATCCCGCCCAGAGGCGACGAAGATCGGAAAGGATGAAGCGGATCATGCAGCTTCTCCTGCCGTTGCCGCGGAATCTTCGCTGATCCGGCCGGAACCGAAGGTGATGCGCCGATCGAGGCGGCTGGCCAAGCGCTGGTCGTGTGAAACGACGATCAGCGTGCTGCCTTCGGCCATGGCCAGATCGAGGATGAGATCGCCGACCGCCTCGCCGCTTTCGGCATCGAGGCTTGCGGTTGGCTCGTCGGCGATGATGACGCCGGGCTTGCGCAGCAGCGCCCGGCCGATCGCCACGCGCTGCATCTCGCCGCGCGACATGGTTTCGATCTTCTGGCCCGGACGGGAAAGACCGACGGTGCTCAAAAGCGAATGCGCCCGCTCGATGACATCATCCGTGGCGGCGCCGGCAAGACGCGCCGGCAGCAGCACGTTTTCCAGCGCCGACAGGCCGGGGAAGAGATGGAACTCCTGCATAACCAGGCCGATATTGGCGGCACGGAATCGGTCGCGCCGGCTTTCTGAAAAATTCGCGATATCCTCGCCGTTCCAGCGGATGCGGCCTTGGCGTGTCCGCTCCAGCCCGGCAACGATATTGACGAAGGTGCTTTTGCCGGAACCGGAAGCGCCTGTAATGGCGACCCTGCTGCCGGCATCGATCGACAGGCGGCCGATCGCAAGGGCCGGCGAGGACAGGCCCCGGAAGGCAACGGAAAGGTTTTCGATATCAAGAGCGAGCATATCGTTCAGGCAGCGGAATATTCGGCTTGGCGGAGGCGCAGCAGGCTGACGAAGCCGGTGTCCGGGTCCGTCCAGGAACCGTATTCCAGCGTGCCGCGCACTTCTATCGTCTGGCGCGGCTGCACGAAGGTCTGCTTCTCGCCGAGATAGACGACGACGATATTATCCGGCCAATCCGCATCCGAGGAGCAGAAGGGGCAGAGCGACATCGGCACCTCGGTGAGCACGAAGAACTGGGCCTCGGCCTTCAATGGCGGCGCCATGAAACCTTTCATGGCGACGTCGTTGCCGGCAAGGCGCTTCACCTTGTCGGAAAATTCGAGGCCGAGCACGCCGAACTTGCCGTAAAGTTCATCGAACGCAAGCGAAGAATCGGCAGCGCGAACGAGGGAAGCGGTGAAGGGAAGCACCATGGCGGCGCCGATCAGCTGGCGGCGGCTGAGATGCAGCGAAGGGAGCTTTTCCATGGCGATCTCCAAGAATGAAGTCCCGGCCGCTGAACGGCCGGGACCATGATCGGTGAAAGGGGCAAGGCCGGCAAGCGGCCTTGCCGGATTCAGATCAGTTCGTCTGCTTGGCGCCGAGAGCGAAGGTGTGGGCAAGCACGCGATAGACGTCGCTCTGTTCCATGTAACCATGGAACTCTTCCGAACCCGGGCCCGCCGACTGCAGGACGACGTCGTCGACCGCATGGACGCCACTTTCGCTGCTCTTCGGAAGATTGCCCTGAACGAAGACCGCGCCGGGAACATCCTTATACTGCTCGTTGGCGACATATTCCTTCTTTTCGTTCTGGACAGCAGGAACGAACGGACCGTCGAGCTTCGGACGGAAGGTCTCGTAGTGATCGGGGCCGTTATTGGCGCTCAGGAACAGCCGGCGGCTGACGTCGACCTTATCGGGATAGCCGTCGCCGTTTTCGTCCTTGTAGTTCGGGAAGCCAGCCTCGGCATAGGTCCCGACCTTTTCGCGCATTTCCGTGCCGGGCTTCTCATCATCGACGGTACCGATGATCGATACGCCGTGGGTGTGGTCGCCGGTGACGACGATCAGCGTATCAGGATGGGCCTTCTGGAACTCGCGGGCAACACCGATCGCCTTGTCGAATTCGATGGTGTCGATGACCGCACGATCCCAATCGAGTGGATGCGACATCTTGTCGATGGAGGAGCCTTCGACCATCAGAAAGAAACCCTCCGGATTCTTCGAGAGGCGATCGAGCGCAACCTTGGTCATATCAACGAGGCCCGGCTGGTTCGGGAACTTATCGACCGTGCCCTTCTTCAGGAACTCTCGATCGAGCGTGACGTCCATGTTGCCGGTGTGGAAGAGACCGAGGAGATTGCCTTCAGCCGAGGCATTGGCGGCGAGCTCGTTCTTATCGGTCGCCAGCTTATAGCCGGCATCCTGGAACAGCTTGATGTAATCCTGGTTATCCTTGCGCTTCGAACCGGCAACCTCCTTGCCGAGGAAATAGGCCGAACCGCCGCCAAGGATAACTTCCGGCTTCACCTCAAGCAGCATGCCGACGATGTCGGCCTTGTCGTTGCGGCTGCGGGTATGGGAAACGACCGCAGCTGGCGTCGCGTCCTCGACTTCGGAGGTCGCGACGATACCGATCGACTTCTTGGTCGTGCGGCGAACGGCTTCCCCAAAGGTTTCGACCCGCGGATCATCGAGCGGAGCCGGCGTACGGTCCGCATAAACGCCGAGTGCGTTGACGGCCGTCTTATGGCCCGTCATGAAGGCCGACATGGTGTTGGCCGAGTCGGTGGCAACCGCATTCGTCGCCGACGTGCCGATGAAAGCCATGCGATCGAGGTCGTCCATGTTCAGCCGGCCATTGGCCTTCCCTTCGGTCATGCCCTTGGACATGATGCGGGCGGCGGTGCGGTGCGCAACGGAAAGCCCATCACCCAAGAGGAAGATGATGTTCTTGGCCTTCGGCTGAGCCGCGGTTTCGTAGACGTTCCAGGTAACGGACTTCGTTTCGTCGCCGGCAGCGACCTCGACCTTATAGGCGCCGGGAGCGGAAATCTTCAGGCCGCGCAACAAGAGAGCGGAGCCGAGCGCCTTGTCTTCCTTGCCCTTTTCCAGCTCGACGAACTGCGCCTCGCCGCCGAGAACGGTCTTATAGTCCTGGCCGTTGACGGTAATCTTCACGTCTTCGGGCTTGACCTGCTTGTTGAGCTCGACCTTGAAATCGAACGGCGAGCCGGCAAGAATCGTGGCGCGATCGAGCGGATAGACCGTCGTCGCCTGAGCGGCGCCCGCAAGGATGGTGGTGGCCGCAAAGGCGGCGAGAAGCGTACGCATGGAAAACCCCCGTTTTCGTTGCAGACATTGATAACCGCGCCGGGATACCTCCCGAGGATGACAGCGGCATGACAAAACGTCGCAGCATGGCGGCCGCCGCTCTCGCCTGCCGGCTCTGAGCGCAAAAACCTTGACTCCTGTAGAAAACCTTCTAAGAGCAACAGCGGAAAAGGAATCTCCATGGTTCGCGACGAACACGCCATTGCCGAATGCAATGACCGGGCACGGGTTGCCGGGGTGGACATTGCCGTTCCGGTTTCTGCCAAAACCAAGGCCAAAACGACGACGAAAACCGTCTGACGTCTCTGGCCTGCCGCTCTCTCCCCGGCTCGGCTGGGGACAGGAAGACGCGATCCGTCGCGCCTTTCCCCCTCACCGGACAAGAGGAGAGAAGAGAAAGAGAGCTTGAGAAATGGGTTTCAAAGTAGCAGTTGCGGGAGCGACCGGAAATGTCGGCCGGGAGATGCTCAACATCCTCTCCGAGCGAGGCTTCCCCGCCGATGAGGTCGTGGCACTCGCCTCCTCGCGTTCGCAGGGCACCGAGGTTTCCTACGGTGACCGGACGCTGAAAGTCTCCAATCTGGAGAATTACGATTTCTCCGATACCGACATCTGCCTGATGTCGGCCGGCGGCGAGGTCTCCAAGAAGTTCTCGCCGAAGATCGGCCAGCAGGGCTGCATCGTCATCGACAATTCCTCGGCCTGGCGCTACGACGCCGACGTGCCGCTGATCGTGCCGGAAGTGAACCCGGATGCCATCAGCCAGTTCACCAAGCGCAACATCATCGCCAATCCGAATTGCTCGACCGCCCAGCTGGTGGTGGCGTTGAAGCCGCTGCACGATTTTGCCAAGATCAAGCGCGTCGTCATCTCGACCTACCAGTCGGTCTCCGGCGCCGGCAAGGACGGCATGGACGAGCTCTTCAACCAGACGCGCGCCGTCTTCGTCGCCGATCCGATCGAGAACAAGAAGTTCACCAAGCGTATTGCCTTCAATGTCATCCCGCACATCGACGTTTTCATGGAGGACGGCTACACCAAGGAAGAGTGGAAGGTGCTGGCCGAGACGAAGAAGATGCTCGACCCGAAGATCAAGGTGACCTGCACGGCGGTGCGCGTGCCGGTTTTCATCGGTCATTCGGAATCGGTCAACATCGAATTCGAAAACGAGATCACCGCCGACCAGGCCCGCGACATCCTGCGCGATGCACCGGGCTGCCTCGTCATCGACAAGCGCGAGGATGGCGGCTACATCACGCCTTATGAATCCGCCGGCGAGGATGCGACCTACATTTCGCGCATCCGCGAGGATGCGACGGTCGAAAACGGCCTCAACATCTGGGTGGTCTCCGACAATCTGCGCAAGGGCGCTGCGTTGAACGCCATCCAGATCGCCGAGCTGCTCGTCAATCGTGGTCTCGTCAAGCCGCGCAAGCAGGCCGCCTGATACCATTTGTAAACCATAATATGCTAAAGCCCTGCTGCTGATGAAGGCAGGGCTTTTTGCCGAATTGTGGACGCTTCTGTCCATAGGCGCTTGCTGAAAAAGGTGACCGTGACAAGATCGCCTTCGGCTGGCATTCTGCCCGGCATCAAGCCAAAGCATGCCGTCCAAAACCGTGCAGCGGTTCGGGACAGCGACATGAACAGAACGAAGACTTTGAGCGCGTCGCATGGCCCCGATCGGCCGCGGCGCGCTTCAGTAGATCGGAAGCGGGGTTTCTCATGCGCATGACAACATTCTTTCTGGCGGCTTTGACGGCGGCGGGCGTCCTCCAGGCGCTGCCGGCAGCGGCCCAGGGCGCTCAATGCGGCAATAATAGCAGCGGTTTCGGTGCATGGGTCGCCGACTTCAAGCAGGAAGCGGCGGCAAACGGCGTCAGCCGCTCGGTCCTCGACCGCGCCTTCGCCAACGTCAATTACAACAGGCCGACGATTGCCGCCGACCGTGGCCAGAAGAGCTTCAAGCTCTCCTTCGACGCTTTCATGCAGAAGCGCGGCGGTGCCGCGATCATCTCCCGCGGCCGCAGCATGAAGGCCGCCAATCAGGCGCTTTTTGCCTCGATCGAGCGCCGTTTCGGCGTTCCGGCCGGCCCGCTAATTGCGATCTGGGGCATGGAGACCGGTTTCGGCAGCTATATGGGCAACCAGCATACGCTGTCGGCTGTTTCGACCCTCGCCTATGACTGCCGTCGTTCGCAATATTTCACCGACCAGCTCTATGCAGCACTCCAGCTCGTCTCCGAGGGTTATCTGAGCCCGCAGGCCAAGGGCGCTGCCCATGGTGAAATCGGCCAGACGCAGTTTCTGCCGCGCAATGTGGTGCGCTTCGGCGCCGACGGCGACGGCAACGGCCGCGTCGACATGGTCGGTTCCCGCGCCGATGCACTGGCCTCGACGGCGAATTTCCTCAAGGGCCACGGCTGGCGCGCCGGCGCCGGCTATCAGCCGGGAGAGCCGAATTTCGTTGCCATCCAGGGCTGGAACGCCGCCAGCGTCTACCAGCAGGCTATCGCCTATATCGGTCAGCAGATCGACGGCAGATAGGCCCGATAAAATACGCGAAAACGCCGCTGCGATATGCGGCGTTTTTCATATGCGGGAATCAAAGCCGCCGCCGGACGCCGCCTTGCGTCGCTCCTCCTGCACCGGGGCCGGCAGGATTGGTCCCGAGACGACGCAATTGCGGCCGGAGGCCTTGGCGGCGTAAAGCGCCAGGTCGGCGCGCTTGACCAGATCCTCGAAGTTCCGGTTGGTGGCTTCATTTGCCCGTCCGGCGCATCCGAAACTCGCCGTCACCTTGAGAACATCGCCGCTCGGCAGGGGGATTTCCGCCGCCTCGATCGCCAGCCGCACACGCTCGGCAACGATTGCGGCATCGTCAGGCGTCGAATCCGGCAGAAGCGCCAGGAACTCCTCGCCGCCATGGCGCACCAGCAGATCGAAGGAACGAAAATTCTCACGCGCGACCCCCGCGACATGCCGGAGCACGGCATCGCCGGCGTCATGCCCGTGAACGTCGTTGGTCTTCTTGAAGTGATCGAGGTCGAAGAGCACGACGGAAATCCAGCGTGATCCGTGTTCGGCCTGTGTGAGAAGTGCGGATGCGGCGACCTCGAAGCCGCGCCTATTGTAAAGGCCGGTCAGAAGATCGGTCTGGGCGGCGCTGCGCAACTCGCCCACCAGCGTCTCCCGATCCTGGGTCAACCGGTCGATCAGGCGCAGACCCTTTGCCGCCAGCAGCAGCACCAATGTGGCGAGAATCAGCAGGCCGGCACACAGAGCCAGAATCCGCGTCAGGTGTATGTGCGAGCGCGTCGAAAGGTTTTCGCCGGTCTCGTGAATATCCTGTGCGGCCTCGATCATCTTCTGCTGCAGGAAGCTCATGCGCTCGCTCTGCGCGGCGGCCCAGACGTCATGCACGGCGCGTGTCGGCCGCGATCCGGCGAGAATGGCATCGGTGATCGCATCCGCCTTCACCTGGCTGCTGCGGCCGAGATAAGCAACGATGTGGCGCACGACCGGCGCGGAGGAATGGAAAACCATGTGATCCATGCCCTCGCCGAGCATGACCTTGCCCTGCACGAAGAGCTCCACCGGCAATCTGGCGGAAGCCCCTTGGTCGAGATAACGGGTGCCGATCCCGGTGATCAGCCTTTCGCCGTAATAGGTCAGCAGGATGCCCATCAGCTGGTTGGATTTCTCAAGCAGCACCGGATCGCTGATCAGCGGCGAAAGCGCATCGACGACGGCAAGCTGCTTGAGAGCCGCATACCAGTAGATGGAACCGGGATCGCTGCCGGTATAACGGCCCTGGTCGACGGCGCTGCGCGCCGCGACGATGCGGCTATAGGCAAGGCTGAGAATCGATAATTCGCCGACGAGACCCTCGTCGAGCGCATCGCGGGAGGGCAGGCTGGCGTAAAAAGCGCGGCGTTCGCGATCGAGCGTCACCCGGCTTTGCTGCATGTCGATGGCAGTCCTGCTGCTGGGATGTGCAAGGTAGCGGCGGGTCGCGCCAATTTCGGTCAGAATCTCCGTGGCGGCGATCGACCCGCCACGGGCAAGCACGTCGGCGAACTGCCGGTCCTTTTCGAGGTTCCAGTATTGATTGACCGAAGAACGTATGACGACGACGCCTTCAATGAGCATGAAGACGAAGGGCAGCATGATGGCGGCCAGGATAACCCTTTTGATGGTTTCGAACTTCATCGCCAATCGCCACGGTGATCAAAACGTCGGTCGTGCGCGACCAATTGACGGCAAGCTTAACAACAATCCTTAAAAAACTGATAAACTGGCATGTCCCTAAATTTCGGGACGAATGAAGTCGCGTGTCTCGGCGTCCATGACCCAGAGTTCACCGGTCGAAATGTCGAACCAGGCGCCGTGGAGATGAAGCTTTCCCGCTTCCTCGAGCGCCTTGATGTCGGGAAAGCTTCTGAGATTGGTGATCGAATTGCGGATGGAGACACGCTCCAGCGCCGTCTGCCGCTCTGCAGCCGTCATCACGTCGTTGCTCTGGATCTGCTCGGCGGCGGGTTTGACCAGCGACATCCAGCGGCCGATGAAATCGCCGGGCGACAATGGCTCGGCATTTGGATCGAGTGCTGAGCGGATGCCGCCGCAGCGGCCATGGCCCATCACGACGATATCCGAGACCTTCAG
The DNA here is from genome assembly GCF_013087625.1 of Rhizobium changzhiense. NCBI lineage: Bacteria > Pseudomonadati > Pseudomonadota > Alphaproteobacteria > Hyphomicrobiales > Rhizobiaceae > Rhizobium > Rhizobium changzhiense. The sequence continues at coordinate 96,920 of NZ_JABFCQ010000005.1, read as the reverse complement.
CACCTGCACGGCAAATTCGAGTGCGGCCGAGGTCGAATGAAAGTGACCGTCCGGCTCGTAGGGCGGCACCATGTTGGCGACGTTGCGGATGACGAACAATTCGCCTGGGCCGGCATCGAAGATCAGCTCCGGTGCCGCGCGAGAATCCGAACAGGCAATGACAAGCGTATGGGGACTCTGACCGTTTTCGGCAAGCTGCCGGTACCTGTCGCGGGCGTCGGCATAACGCCCGTTCATAAAGTTGCGATAGCCGTCCAGAAGGGGATTTGGAAAACGCTGCATGCTTCTGGATTAGCGCGCGCCGAAGACAAGATCAACTGCTGCACCGCAAAATGAACATATTGGCAGATGCGTCATTTTTTTCGCCGCTGCGCCGGGTGCACGAGCCGGCGCATCTGCACCATGGCCATCGGCGTCGAAAGGCTGGAAGCATCACTTGCCAGCATCAACTCGTTGCTGCCGCGCTTGACGGCACGCGCAAGCACCTCGAAGACGCTGGCGGTGGCAAGCTGCAGCGCCTTTTCGTCCTCGATCCCGGAAAGCAGGCGCGACAGGAAGACGGCGGCGATGAGGTCACCGAGACCATTCGGCGGGTTGTCGACGACGCGATGCTCCGCAAGAAGCGCGTGACGGCCGGAAAGATAGAGATTGCCGGTGCCACCCGCCATCATCGGCACCGCCGAAGTGACGAGCATGCGCGATGGTCCGAGCGCGAGCGCCGCCTCCATGATCGCACTGTTGTCTTCGAGGGCTGCCCCCGAAAGCCATGCGAGCTCGTAGCGGTTCGGCGTCGCGAGCGAGGCGAGCGGAATGAGATGATCGCGAATGGCCTCAGCGGTCGCTTCCGGCACGTAAAGGCCGCCGAGATCGCCCATGACCGGATCGCAGACATAGAGCAGCTCGGGATTGTTTTGTCTCAGCGCACCGATCAGCCGGGCGACGGAGCGCGCCTGGGCGGCATTGCCGAAATAGCCTGAAAGCACAGCCTTGACTTCGCCGATCCAGGGCGCGCGGATCAGATCGTCGATTGCCGCATCGAAATCCGTTTCCGCAAAAGTCAGCCGCGTCGAGCGGCCGTGGCCGGGATGCCAGGGCAGCACGATGGTCGGCAGGGCCCAGACCGGATGACCGAGCGTCTCCAGCGCAAAGACGGCTGCCCGGTTTCCGACCGAGCCCCGCACCACATGGCTGGAAATGACGATGACTGCGCCCGCTGCATTTTCCGACATGATATCCAAAATCCGAATGATGACCGCGTTTGATGATCTTTTTGACGCCACGCTGTCAACCATTCTTCATGCGGGCGTGGAAATGTTCGGCAGTACGAAAAACCGGAAGACGGGACTTTCGCTTTCGCTTGGCGAAGAAAGCGGAAAATTTCTTAGAATTTCTCTTTTCCAGCGCCAAAAAAGCGTCAAAACAATCCTTCGGACCTCTCTTTTAGAGATTTTTTCGAAGAATCTTCTGCTAGCTTGCAAAAAATCAGACATTGAGGGAGGCGATCCATGGCTGCCAGAAACAATCCGAAACGGGAAAAGCAGATCGAAAGCGCGCGCAAGATCGCCAAGGCGACAGGCGAGGCGCATCTCGATCCGGAAATTCTCTTCGGCCGGGCAAGCAATGACGATCTCGAACTCTATACGCCGGAAATGCTGGCGCTCTCCGCCGTGCATTCGGCAAAGGAACTTGCTGCCTGGAACGGCAAGGCGCCCCGCGTCAGCATCGACACGATTGCCGATGTGACGCCTGATGGCATCGCCGTCTCGGTGCTTTCAGTCACCGACCAGAACATGCCTTTTCTGTTTGAATCGGTCATGGGCGAAGTGACGAGCACCTATCGCGACCTGTTCATGGCCGTGCATCCCATCCTGGTCATGGAAAAGGGCAAGGCGCCGGCGATGTATTCCGCCGATCACCCGAGCGATCCGGCCAACCGCGTCAGCCATATCCAGCTTCATATTGCCCCCCTCAATTCTGCCCAGGCGGCCGATCTCGTCAAACGCATCGAAAAAGTCCTCGAACAGGTTCGCCTGTCGGTTTCCGACTGGAAGCCGATGCTTTCCAAGATCGACGGAGTGATCGCCGAGCTTGCGGCCAATGGCGCCAGCCGGAAGAAGGCCGATCGCGACGAAGCCGTCGCTTTCCTGACCTGGCTGCGCGATGAGAATTTCACTTTCCTTGGCATGCGGGAATATGTCTATTCCGGCAAGGGGACCGATGCCAAGGTCGAACGCGACAAGGGTGCAGGCCTCGGCATCCTCTCCAATCCCGATGTTCTGGTGCTGCGCACCGGCAAGGACGCCGTAACGACGACGCCTGAGATCCTCGCCTTCCTCGACGGCCCCGACTTCCTGATCGTCACCAAGGCGAATGTGAAATCGATCGTCCATCGCCGGGCCTATATGGATTATGTCGGCGTCAAGCGCTTCGACGCTGAGGGTAACGTCACCGGCGAGCTGCGCATCGTCGGCCTTTTCACCTCGACCGCCTATACCTCGCTCGCCTCGGAAATCCCGCTGCTGCGTTCCAAGATCGAGAAGGTGAAGGAACATTTCGGCTTCGACCCGATGAGCCATTCCGGCCGTATGCTCGACAACACCCTGGAATCTTATCCGCGCGACGATCTTTTCCAGATCGACACGACGCTGCTTGCAAGTTTTGCCGAACAGATCAACGACTTGGCTGATCGGCCGCGCGTCCGCGTCCTGCCGCGCATCGACCATTTCGACCGTTTCGTCTCGGTGATCGTCTACGTGCCGCGCGAGGAGTATGACTCGATCGTCCGCGAACGGATCGGTACCTATCTGAAGACTGTCTATGACGGCCGTGTTTCCGCCTATTACCCGGCCTTCCCGGAAGGCGGCGTGGCGCGCGTGCATTTCATCATCGGCCGCTCGGGCGGCAAGACGCCGCGCATTCCGCAGGCAAAGCTCGAGCAGGTGATCCGCGAGATCACGGCCCGCTGGGACGACCGTTTCGAGGCGCTGGCCGGGGCCAAGGCCCCGAAGATATCCGTCGACCAAGCCTTCCAGGATTCCTTCACACCGGAGGAAACCGTGGCCGACCTCGCCGATATCGGTGCCTGCGCCGCCGGCGAACCGCTGCGCATCCAGTTCTACCATCGTCAGGAAGAACAGGGCCGCATCCTTTCCTTGAAGATTTTCCACGCCGGCGGCCAGCTGGCGCTGTCGCGCCGCGTGCCGCTTCTCGAGAATCTCGGCTTCAACGTCGTCAGTGAACGCACTTTCGACATCGGGGTGCCGGCCGCCGATGGAGAAAAGAAACTCGTCGTGCTGCACGACATGGAGCTCGAGGCCCGCAATGGCGGCGAAATCGATCTGCAGCGTTACGGCGCCGCCCTCGAGGAAGGCTTCGTTGCCGCCTTCGCCGGCACGATCGACAATGACAGCTTCAACCGGCTGATCCTTTCGGCCGGGCTCTCGGCGCGCGAGACGAATGTGCTACGCGCCTACGCGCGTTATCTCCGTCAGGCCGGCATCGCCTATTCGCAGGATTATATCGCCACGACGCTCGACAAATATCCCGGTGTCGCCGCTGCTATCTTTCGTCTCTTCCATGACACGCTCGACACCAGGCTTACGGAGAAGGCCCGCGTCAAGAAGCTTGCCGAACTGCACCAGGCGATCGAGGCCGAGCTTGCCGACGTGCCGAGCCTCGACGACGACCGTATCCTGCGCCGCTACGTCAACATCGTCGATGCGACGCTGCGCACCAATTATTTCCAGAAGAACCCGGACGGCTCGCCGAAACCGATGCTGGCCTTCAAGCTCGATCCGCACCTGGTCGATGGGCTGCCGGAACCGAAGCCCTTCCGCGAGATGTTCGTCTATGGCGTCGAGGTGGAAGGCGTGCATCTGCGTTTCGGCAAGGTGGCGCGCGGCGGCCTGCGCTGGTCGGATCGCGCCGAGGATTACCGCACCGAGGTGCTCGGCCTCGTCAAGGCGCAGCAGGTCAAGAACGCCGTCATCGTGCCGGTCGGCGCCAAGGGCGGCTTCTATCCGAAGAAGCTCCCCGTCGGCGGCAGCCGCGACGAGATCTTCAATGCCGGCCGCGAGGCTTACAAGACCTATATCCGCACACTGCTTTCGATCACCGACAATATAGCGGGCGCCGACATCGTCCCGCCGAAGGATACCGTCAGGCTCGACGGTGACGATCCCTATTTCGTCGTCGCCGCCGACAAGGGCACCGCGACCTTTTCCGACACCGCCAATGCACTTGCGCAGGAAGCCGGCTTCTGGCTGGACGATGCCTTTGCCTCCGGCGGCTCGGCCGGTTACGACCACAAGAAGATGGGCATCACCGCCCGCGGCGCCTGGGAAACCGCGAAACGCCATTTCCGGGAAATGGACATCGACATCCAGACGACACCCTTCACCGTCGCCGGCGTCGGCGACATGTCGGGCGACGTTTTCGGCAACGGCATGCTGCTCTCTCCGAAGATCCGGCTCATTGCCGCCTTCGATCACCGCGACATCATCATCGATCCCGACCCCGATATGGAAAAGACGCTGACTGAGCGCCAGCGGCTCTTCGACCTGCCGCGTTCAAGCTGGCAGGACTTCGATAAGAGCGTGCTGTCGAAGGGTGCAATGATCATTTCGCGCGCAGCGAAATCGGTCACGCTGACGCCGGAAGCGGTTGCCGCGATCGGCATCGACAAGGCCGTGGCCACGCCCTTCGAGATCATGACGGCGATCCTGAAGAGCCCGGTCGACCTGCTCTGGTTCGGCGGCATCGGCACCTATGTGAAAGCGCCGTCCGAAACCGACGCCGAAGTCGGCGACCGCGCCAACGACCCGATCCGCATCACCGCGGTTGAGGTGCGCGCCAAGGTGATCGGCGAAGGCGCAAACCTCGGCGTCACCCAGAAGGGCCGCATCGCCTATGGCCTCAAGGGGGGGCGCTGCAATTCCGACGCCATCGACAACTCGGCCGGTGTCAACACCTCGGACGTCGAGGTCAATATCAAGATCGCGCTGGCAGCCGCCATGCATGACGGGCGCCTGACGCGTGCAAAACGCGACCAGCTTCTTTCGTCGATGACCGGCGAAGTCGCGACCCTGGTGCTGCGCAACAACTACCTGCAGTCGCTGGCGATCTCGCTGACGGAACGCAAGGGTACGGCAAACGGCCTGGAACTTGCGCGCTTCATGACGGTTCTGGAGGGCGCCAAGCAGCTGAATCGCAAGGTCGAGACGCTGCCAGATGACCAGACCCTGGCGGAGCGCTATGCGGCCGGCAAGCCGCTGACCCGGCCGGAAATCGGCGTGCTGGTGTCCTATGCCAAGATCGTGCTCTTCGATGCGCTCGCCGCAAGCGATCTGCCGGACGATCCCTATTTCATCGCGACGCTGTCGAATTATTTCCCCGTCAAGATGCAGAAGTCGAACGCCGGCGATATCGCCGGCCACCGGCTGAAGCGTGAAATCATCGCGACCGTGCTTGCCAACGAGGCGATCAACCGCGGCGGGCCGAGCTTCACCGTCGCCATGATGGACGCAACGGCGGCTTCGGCACCGGAAGTGGTGCGCGCCGCAATCGTCGCTAGAGACGGTTTCGACCTGACCAGCCTCTGGGCCGGGACGGACGCCCTGGACGGCAAGATATCAGGCGAGATGCAGAACCGCATCTACGAGGAGATCAGCCACAGCTTTGTCGTGCTAACGCGCCTGCTGCTGAAAACGGGCATGACCAAGGCCGATATGGCGGAAGTGATTAGCCGGCTGCAGGCAGCCCTGAAGAAGCTGAAAACCGCCTTCGCCGGACAGGTGGCCAGCGAGGTCGCCGTGCGCCAGGCAGAGTATAAACAGGCGGGCCTGCCCGAAAAACTCGCGGCCGAGATCGCCAGCCTCCCGATCTTCGCACTGGTGCCGGAGATCATGCAGATCGCCGAGCGCACCGGCGAACCTCTGGTGCGCGCCGCCGAGAACTACATCGCCGTGTCGCAGACCTTCCGTATCGGCAGGCTGCTGGCGGCGGGCGGCCGGATCCTCACCTCAGACCATTACGAGAATCTGGCGCTTGCCCGCAGCATCGACCAGATCGCCAGCGCAAGGCGCGACATCGTCATCTCGGCCCTTTCCGATCACGGCAAGGAAAAGCTTCCCGTTCAAGCCTGGCATGCACAGGATCGTATCCGCATCAACCGTATCCTCGAGGAGCTTTCAAGCCTCAGCGATGGCGGCGATCCCAATCTCGCGCGTATTACCGTTGCTGCAGGTATCCTGACCGATCTTGCGCGCGACCGGGTGAGGTGAGACAGTCCGCGTCAAAACAAGGAGCGGATGTTGAATCGCATTGACTGGACAGGAACGCAACCGCCGAAGGCCACGGAGAAGGGCATCTGGGGGTGGATGTTCTTCGATTGGGCAGCGCAGCCCTTCTTTACCGTAGTCACGACCTTCATCTTCGGGCCTTATTTCGTTTCCCGCCTGACCGATGACCCGGTTTCCGCGCAGACGATGTGGAGCAACATGGCGACGATCTCCTCGGTGATCATCGCCCTGCTCTCACCCGTCCTCGGCTCGATCGCCGACCAGTCCGGCGCACGCAAACCCTGGATCGGCTTCTTCGCGATCATCAAGATCGCCAGCCTTTTCTCCCTGTGGTTCGCCGCACCCGGTTCACCCGTTCTCTATCCCGTCATTTTCATGATCCTCGCCTCGATCTCGGCCGAGTTTTCGATCGTCTTCAACGATTCGATGATGCCGCGCCTGGTCGGCAAGCACGAGGTCGGCAGGCTCTCTAACACCGCCTGGGGGCTCGGCTACCTCGGCGGCATCATCGTGCTCATTGCCGTCGTCACGCTTTTGGCGGCGAGCCCCGAGAGCGGCAAGACCATCCTCGGCCTTGATCCGCTGTTCGGTCTCGATCCGAAGACCGGCCAGGATGCCCGCATCACCGGGCCGATCTCGGCCGTCTGGTATCTGATCTTCATCCTGCCGATGTTCTTCTTCACGCCCGATGTCGGCAAGGGTCTTCCCTTCGGCACCGCGGTGCGCTCCGGCTTGCGGGAACTCAAAAACACGCTTGGCGAACTCAGAGAGCGCCGCGACATCCTGACATTCCTCATCGCCCGGATGATCTATCAGGACGGCGTCAACGGCCTGCTGATCCTTGGCGGCATCTTCGCGGCCGGCATGTTCGGCTGGGCGACGATCGAGATCGGCATCTACGGCATCATCCTGAATGTCGTCGCGATCTTCGGCTGCCTGATCGCCGGCCGCATCGACAAGGGCGTCGGTTCAAAGGTGACGGTCGTCATCAGCCTGACGATGCTGCTTCTCGCCACCATCGGCATCATCTCGACAGGACCGGGTTACACCCTGTTCGGACTGATGCCGCTGCCAGCGGCGGATTCCGGCGGTCTCTTCGGTACGGCTGCAGAAAAGGCCTATATCCTCTATGGCCTGCTGATCGGGCTCGCCTTCGGGCCGGTGCAGGCCTCGTCACGCTCCTATCTCGCCCGCAGCGTCAACATCGAGGAAGCCGGCCGCTACTTCGGCATCTATGCGCTTTCGGGGCGCGCCACCAGCTTCATGGCAACGCTGCTCTTCTCGCTGGTGACCTATATCAGCGGATCGCCGCGGCTTGGAATGGCAACGCTGATCCTGTTCCTCGCCGGCGGCCTGGTGCTCCTGATCCGCACGCCCTATCCGGCCGATCGGGCATAACAACCGGCCCGTCGGGCCGGTTGCCCAAACCTCTCAGTGACGGAAATGACGCATGCCGGTGAAGACCATCGCGATGCCGTGTTCGTTGGCGGCGTCGATGACTTCCTGGTCGCGCATCGAGCCGCCCGGCTGGATGACCGCCGTCGCCCCTGCTGCGATCATCGACAGAAGACCGTCGGCAAAAGGCAGGAAGGCTTCGGAGGCAACTGCCGAGCCATGCGTCATCGGCACTGCGAGGCCGAGCGCCTTGGCCGCCTCTTCGGCCTTCAGCGCGGCGATGCGGGCGGAATCGACGCGGCTCATCTGGCCGGCGCCGATGCCGGCCGTCTGGCCGTCCTTGGCATAGACCACGGCGTTCGACTTCACATGTTTGCCAACCTTGAAGGCAAACTTCATGTCTTCCAGTTCCTGCGCCGTCGGCGCGCGCCTGGTGACGACCTTGAGTTCCAGATCCTCGACCATGCCGTTGTCGCGGCTCTGGACGAGCAGGCCGCCGGAAACGGTCTTTGCCGTCAGGCCCGCGGCACGCGGATCGGGTAGCCCGCCGGCAGACAACAGCCGCAGGTTCGGCTTACGGGCGACGATCGCCTTCGCTTCGTCAGTCACATCGGGCGCGATGATCACTTCGGTGAAGAGCTTGACGATTTCCTCGGCCGTTTCGGCATCCAGCGTCCGGTTGAGCGCGATGATGCCGCCGAAGGCGGAAACGGAATCGCAGGCAAGCGCGCGGCGATAGGCCTCGACCAGGCTCGCTCCGGTGGCAACGCCGCAGGGATTGGCATGCTTGATGATCGCGCAGGCCGGCGCCTTCTCCGGCAGGAATTCGGCGACGAGCTCGTAGGCGGCATCCGTATCGTTGATGTTATTGTAGGAGAGCTGCTTGCCCTGGAGAAGAGCGGCCGTCGAAACACCCGGACGCTTCTCGCCGGTCACATAGAAGGCGGCCTTCTGGTGCGGGTTTTCGCCGTAACGCATTTCTTCCTTCAGCGCACCGCCGATGACCCGGTGGCGCGGCGTGTCGATCGACAGCGCCTCGGCAAACCAGTTGGAGATCATTGCATCATAGGCGGCGGTGCGGGCGTAGGCCTTGGCGGCCATACGCTGGCGGAAAGCATAGGCGGTCTTGCCGTCATCTGCGGAAAGCTGCTCCAGCAGTTCGGCATAATCGGCCGGATCCGTCAGGATCGTCACATAGGCATGGTTCTTGGCCGATGCGCGGATCATCGCCGGGCCGCCGATGTCGATATTCTCGACGGTTGTCGGATAGTCGCCGCCGGCTGCGCGCACCTCCTCGAAGGGATAGAGGTTGATGACGGCGAGATCGATGCCCTCGATGCCGTGCTGTTTCATCGCGTCCTGGTGTTCGCTGTCGTCACGGATCGCCAGCAGGCCGCCATGCACCGTCGGATGCAGTGTCTTCACACGCCCGTCCATGATCTCCGGAAAACCGGTGATTTCGGAAACATCGGTGACGGAAAGACCGGCATCGGTGATCGCTTTAAACGTGCCGCCGGTCGAAAGCAGGCGCACACCTCTGGCAGACAAGGCGTGGGCGAGGTCGACGATCCCGGTCTTGTCGAAGACGGAGATGAGCGCGGTCTTGATTTCGACCTTGTCGGGGGCGGGGATCTTCTTGGAAATGACGGCCATGAAACCTTCTCCGTTCGGGCTTCGGGAGGACATCCGCAAGGGATGTTCGCATGCTGGCGCCGCGTTAGCACAGCTTTGCCGCCGCGCAAACAGGATCAACGCATGATCTAGCCTTTGCGGGATAGGAACCAGCGGATTTCGGTCTTCTCGGCAAGATCGAAATCGATTTCGATCTGGTCCGAGCCGCAGATGCCGGAGCTGTCGGCAAAGAAGATGTCCTCGGCAATCAGCACTTCATTGCCGGGCGCGGAAAACAGCCAGCTTTCGCCGTCCGGCGCCGTCAGCAGCACGGATTCACCGTCACTCTGATGCAGGACGATCGAAGGATGGATATGAAAACGGGCGACGGCCTTCAGGGGCTCGTCGCTCTCATATCCTTCGCGGACAACGAGCCGGTCGTGGCCGGTCACGATCGAGCCTGCGGCATTGAGCGTCAACTCACGCTCGTGCAGCACCCCGAACACCCTGAGATAACCGTCGTGGCTGAGCTTGATGCCGTCGCGTCCGTCTTCGGTTTCGGCACGCTCGACGGTGATTGTCCTCACCGGTTCGATGATTGCGTGGTTAAGGAAGGGCGAGGGCGAAAAACGGCTGGACGAGGTGTCGTTGAGGATGACGGTCGAATGCGCCGCCGTCGTGCGCGCCATCTGGACATAACGATGCCCGGCAAATTTCGGTGAACCCGAATTGACGATGAAGCGATGACGGCCGGACGACATCTCGAAGGAGAGGCTGCCGGCATGCACGGTGCGAAGCGCGCCTCCTGAAGGCGGCGTACCGGTATCGACAATGATCACCGTCTTTCCCCCGGAAAGCCGCTGATAGCGCGAATGCGGCAAAGCCTTGAACGGCTGACCGGCAGTCTCGTCATATCGCAGCACGGACATCAGCTCGTTTGCGAGCGTGGAAGTCGCCCCGTTGAAGAGCGCCAGGTCCCCGTCCTGATGGCGAAAGAACCGCAACGCCGGATACATCCGGTCTATGCCGGAGATCAGCTTCTGGGGCAGGTCATGGCCGAGATTGACGTAGGTCTGCCGGAGCGGCAGCAGATCGAGCAGCAATTCCAGCCCGACGCGCGGATTGCGCGACACATGGCCGCCATCTGATAGAATCTGGCTATCGAACTCACGGTCGAGCGCCTGCGCCGCCCTTCTCAGCGTAGAGGCGCGCGCCGGCATGGCGACGGAGGCCATGGCCAGCGCGATACGCAGCCGAAACAGCTCCAGGCCGCCGAGGGTGAACGGCGCCATCCGGTGCAGGAACCTCACCTGGAACGCCAGCGACTTCATGAAGCGGCGATAGAAGCCTCGGTCGGCGTTCTGCAGCACCACCGGCGAATGCGACAGCCAGGCGATGACGCGTTGGGCGGTGACGTCGGTCTCCCAGGCAATCCCCTCCATGCGACCGGCATGGATGGAAAGCCAGCTGTCGACAATCGCACGGGCGGCAGCCGAACTACGCTCCGTCTTGTTCGCCCGCATATGCCGCAGCCAGCCGAAGCTGTGAAGACGGATCGCGAAAGGGCGTGAGGGCAAGGTGAAGGTGAAGGGCGACTTTCCGTTCGTTTCCAGCATGCGCCCGGCCAGGAGAAACCGTCCGTTGAGGATCTCGTCGGCCACATGCGGATCGATGCTGCGCAGATCGGTCGGCGCGACGATCAGACGCTCCGGCACTTTGATCGAATGGCGAAAGAGCTTCAGGCGCAGCAACGCGACGCGGCGCAAGGCGCGCCGCCAAGCCTCCCGAACATACATGCTCGCAAAACGCCAACCGGACTGCATATTCTATTGTCTATTGACCCTCGTGGTTAAGAATAGGTGAAAAGCGGCCGATTTCATCGCCCACAATGAATTAATTTGTGACAAGGTTCGAATATACGCAAATTAACGCCTTTCACCTGAAATCATGCGGGCGGTTTTGGAGAGAACGGCATGCGTGAGACGAGGCTATGAAGCACCTCGTATCGTGCGCGCTCGTCGCGAACGTTCACGGCCTTGCAATCAGGGCAGGCGCCGCAGCACAGCCGCATAGAAGCCATCGAGGCCGGAGCCGATGCCGTCAGGCATTTTCAGCATGGTGGGAAGCGTGCGGAATTCGCCGAGCGGGGTGATCGCCGTCTCAAGGCCCGGCCAGTCACCAGCGCCGATCGGAACGCGCTCGACCGCATCCGTATCGGAAAGAACACGGGCGACGACGTCCTCACCCTCGACAGGATCGAGCGAACAATTCGAAAAAACCAGTGTGCCGCCCGGCTTCAGCAATGTCAGCGCATGACGCAGCATCCGTTCCTGCAGCGCCGCCAGCCTGGCGATATCCTCAGCTCCCTTGGTCCACAACACATCAGGGTGCCGGCGTGTCGTGCCGGTGGAAGAGCAAGGGGCATCAAGCAGGATCGCATCGAAACGCTCCGTCGGCTCGAATGTCGTCAGATCTGCTGCAATTGTCTCCGCCTTGAGGCCGAGCCGGTCGAGATTCGAGCGCAGCCGTCTCAGCCGGTTTTCCGACTGGTCGAGCGCGGTGACTGCGCCGCCGGCAAGGATGAGCTGCGCCGTCTTGCCGCCGGGCGCAGCACAGAGATCGGCGGCACGCTTGCCCGAGAGATCGCCGAAAAGCTTCGCAGGAATGCTTGCCGCCGCATCCTGCACCCACCACGCGCCCTCGTCGAAGCCTTCGAGCGAGGGGATGCCGCCGTCGAAGGCGGCGAGACGAATGCCGCCTGTGGGCAAAACAACGCCGTTCAGCCGCTTCGCCCAGCCTTCGGCGTCGGACTTGACGGTCAGATCGATTGCCGCCGGTTCGAGCTGGGATTCCGAAATTGCCAGCGCCGCGTCCCGGCCATAGGCCTTTTCCAGCCTGGCGATGAACCAGGCCGGCATCGGCGCGACCTTGCCGATCTCGGCGAGCACCTGCTCCTTCTCGCGGCCGAGACGGCGGAGGATGGCATTGACCAGCTTGGCGAAACGGCGATTGCGCGGATCCTGATTGGCCTGCTCGACGGCGAGATCGACAGCCGAATGATCCGGCACGTCGAGATAAAAGATCTGCGCCGCCCCGATTGCGAGCACGTGATGCAGCGCCCTTGCCCCCTCCGGCAGCGGCGAATCCAGCAGCCCGGCAATCGCAGCATCGATGCGCGGCAGGTGGCGCAGCGTCGTGTTCAGGATGGCGCGGACGAGCGCCCGGTCGCTTTCGCCGAGCGCCCTATAGGCCGGATTGCCGTGTTCATGATCGAGAGCGCCGTCGAGCGGCAGCTTGCGGTCGACGACGGCGGCAAGAATTTTTGCCGCCGCGGCCCGGGCCTGCAGGCCGGGCTTTGCCGGAGCAGATCGCTCGGTGGAGGGCTTATGCTTGCGGAATGGCTTCTTCGTGCCGTCTGAATTCAAGACCACGGACCTTTTGGCGGTTGCGAGCCACCGCGACCAAGACCCGTATCCGGAACAGAGCGCGATTTGCGCGACGGATTAGCAGCACGCGCCGGCGACGTCGAGACATTCATGCCGCTTTGCGCCATGTCATGCAGCGCAGCAATGCGGTTTTCCGTGTTCGGATGGGTGGAAAACAGATTGTCCATGCGTTCGCCGGAGAGCGGATTGATGATGAACATATGCGCCGTCGCCGGATTGCGCTCAGCATCTTCGTTCGGCACGTGGGCAGCGCCGCGCGCGATCTTGCCGAGCGCCGAAGCGAGCCAGAGCGGGTTGCCGCAGATCTCGGCGCCGCGGCGGTCGGCCGAATATTCGCGCGTGCGGCTGATCGCCATCTGCACCAGCATGGCGGCGAGCGGCGCCACGATCATCGCGACGATGACGCCGACGAAGCCGAGGGGATTGCTGTTGTTGTCACGGTTGCCGCCGAAGAAGAAGGCGAAGTTGCCGAGCATGGAGATCGCACCGGCAAGCGTTGCCGTGATCGTCATCGTCAGCGTGTCGCGGTTCTGGATGTGGGCCAGTTCATGCGCCATCACGCCTGCGACCTCCTCGGCAGACAAGGCGCTCAGCAGGCCGGTCGAGGCGGCGACGGCAGCATTGTCGGGATTGCGGCCGGTGGCAAAGGCATTCGGCTGCGGGCTGTCGTAAAGATAAACCTTCGGCATCGGCAGGCCGGCATTACGGGCGAGATCGCGCACGATCCGGAAGAATTCCGGCGCGTTCCGCTCGTCGACCTCCTGGGCGCGATAGGCCGAAAGCACCATGCGGTCGGAATTCCAGTAGGAGAAGAAATTCATGCCGGCGGCGATAACGAAGGCAATCATCATGCCGGCCCGACCGCCGATCAGGAAGCCGACAAACATGAAAAGCGCCGTCATGAAGGCAAGCAACATGGCAGTGCGAACGAGGTTCATGGCGGATCTCCATCTCCAATTTCGGCGTCGCAAGCTTTCAATCCCGGCACCGGCGCATTATGATTTGGTTATTCATCAGCCATTTTCAATATTCCGGCAGGAGACGGCCATGCAGGACGCCGATAATGACAACAGCGAAACGCCGACGGCTGAGGGATCGGAGCCGCCACGCAAGATGCTGTCCCCGGCTGCCCGGCGCGCCCTTGCCGAAGCCGAGGAGCGGCGAAAGAACCAGAAGCCGCTGGAACTGCCGCCGGAGATCGGCGGCCGCGGCGGAGCCGAGCCGGCGCGCTTCGGCGATTACGAAATCAATGGCAGGGCAATCGATTTCTAAGCCAATATTTGTGTTGGCATCCTCGGCCGCAGCAGAATGGAACTAAGACTCCGGCTAACGACATCTGGCCGGCAGGTATTTCAGCCGCATCTAGCTTGCGTGACCTCGCCGCCAATATTCTCAGAGCTTCGCCCGTGAACATGCTTGGATGCCGCAAACACGCATCGAATACGGAAACAAAAGAGCCGCCCCGGAAGCCCGAAGGGGACCGGAACGGCTCGATCTATCAGGCGGTCGCCTTGTTCTGCCGGTTGGCGATCAGATCGTCGACCACTGCCGGATCGGCAAGCGTCGAGGTGTCGCCGAGAGCGCCGAAATCGTCTTCGGCGATTTTGCGCAGGATGCGGCGCATAATCTTGCCGGAACGGGTCTTCGGCAGGCCGGGCGCAAACTGGATCTTGTCGGGTGCGGCGATCGGGCCGATTTCGGCCCGCACATGTTTCACCAGTTCCTGGCGAAGCGTATCCGACCCCTCGTGGCCAGCCATCAGCGTCACGTAGCAATAAATGCCCTGGCCCTTGATCGGATGCGGATAACCGACGACTGCGGCTTCCGAAACCAGATTATGCGAGACGAGGGCGGATTCCACCTCTGCCGTGCCGAGCCGGTGGCCGGAGACGTTCAGCACGTCGTCGACGCGGCCGGTGATCCAGTAATAGCCGTCCGCATCGCGCCGGCAGCCGTCGCCGGTGAAATACTTGCCCTTGTAGGTGGAGAAATAGGTCTGAATGAAGCGCTCGTGATCGCCATAGACCGTGCGCATCTGGCCTGGCCAGCTGTCGGTGATGCAGAGATTGCCGTCGGCCGCGCCCTCCAGCACCTTGCCTTCATTGTCGACCAGCTGCGGCTTGATGCCGAAGAATGGCACCGTCGCCGAACCGGGCTTCAGATCGGTGGCGCCAGGCAGCGGCGTGATCATATGGCCGCCGGTTTCCGTCTGCCACCAGGTATCGATGACGGGGCAGCGCTTGTCGCCGACGACATTGTAATACCATTCCCAGGCTTCCGGGTTGATCGGCTCGCCAACCGTGCCGAGCAGGCGCAGCGAGGAGCGCGAGGAGCGGGTGACGAAGTCGTCGCCGGCACCCATCAGCGAGCGGATCGCCGTCGGCGCCGTATAGAAGATGTTGACCTTGTGCTTGTCGATGACTTCCCAGAAACGGCCCTGGTCCGGGAAATTCGGCACGCCCTCGAACATCAGCGTCGTCGCGCAGTTCGCAAGCGGCCCATAGACGATATAGGAGTGGCCGGTCACCCAGCCGACATCGGCCGTACACCAGTAGACGTCGCCATGGTGATAATCGAAGACATATTCATGCGTCATCGCCGCATAGACGAGATAACCGCCCGTCGTGTGCAGCACGCCCTTCGGCTTGCCGGTCGAGCCGGACGTATAAAGAATGAAGAGCGGATCTTCCGCCTTCATCTTCACCGGCGGGCATTCCGCCTTCACCGTGGCGATTTCCTGGTGATACCAGAGATCGCGGCCGGGCGCCCAGCCGGTCTTGCCGCCGGTGCGGCGAACGACCAGCACCTTGCTGACATTGACGTGCTGGCGGGCGGCGATGTGGATCGCCGTATCGGTATTGTCCTTCAGCGGCACCGGCTTGCCGCCGCGCAGGCCTTCGTCGCAGGTGATGACGAAGGTGGATTCGCAGTCGACGATGCGTCCCGCCAAGGCCTCCGGCGAGAAACCGCCGAAGACGACCGAATGCACCGCGCCGATACGGGCGCAGGCGAGCATCGCATAGGCCGCTTCCGGGATCATCGGCATATAGATGGTGACGCGATCGCCCTTCTTGACGCCGTGCTTCTTCAACACGTTCGCCATCCGGCAGACATGCTCGTAGAGCTCGTTATAGGTGACCTTCTTGTCGATATAGGGGTTGTCGCCTTCCCAGATGATCGCCACCTGGTCGCCATTCGTTTTCAGGTGACGGTCGATGCAGTTGTAGGAGACGTTTGTCTGACCGTCCTCGAACCACTTGATCGAAACCTTGCCGGTAAAGGAAGTGTTCTTGACCTTGGTATAGGGCTTGAACCAGTCGATCCGCTTGCCGTGCTTGCCCCAGAACTTGTCCGGGTTCTCGACGCTTTCCTCGTACCATTTCAGGTACTTTTCCTTATCGATCAGGGCGCGCGCCTTCACCGGCTTCGTGACCGGATAGATCTTCTCCGACATGCAACTCCTCCTCATGGGACATGCGACGGGCCAGGTGAGCTATGCAGGGCCCGGACTTGAAATCACGGCAATTCATAGCAGTTCGCATCGCCACGGCAATTAGACAAAGGTCATTTCATTTCGGAAGAATTGCAATTCTGCGACAGTGCGGTTATATAGCGCCATATTTCCCGGACATTGTGGTGACAATCCACGGACCGCGACCGGCGCGGACGATAGAAGGACTATATCCATGGCTCAAACACTGCTCATGCCGAAGGCGACAGCCATTTGGCTCGTCGACAATACGGCACTGTCTTTCGATCAGATCGCGCAGTTCTGCAAACTGCATCCGCTCGAAGTCAAGGCGATCGCCGACGGCGAAGCGGCGCAGGGCATCAAGGGCCTCGACCCGATCTCGACAGGACAGCTTTCCCGCGACGAGATTGCCCGCGCCGAGGCCAATCCGAACCATAAGCTGAAGCTTTCCGAACCGAAGGTGCGGGTGCCGGAATCCAAGCGCCGCGGTCCGCGTTATACGCCGGTTTCCAAGCGTCAGGACCGCCCGAACGCCATTCTCTGGCTGGTTCGCAACCATCCGGAGCTGAAGGACGCGCAGATTTCCCGCCTCGTCGGCACGACGAAATCGACGATCGAGCAGATCCGCGAGCGCACCCACTGGAACTCCGCCAACCTGGCGCCGATGGATCCGGTCACGCTCGGCCTTTGCAGCCAGATCGATCTCGACATGGAAGTGGAAAAGGCCTCCAAGGGCCGTCCGCTGCCGACCGCTGCCGAGCTCGGCGCAACGCTGCAATCGGCCCAGGACACCGAGCGCCTGACCCCGAGCTACGAGCGCGAGGAGGAAAAGGAAAAGGAAATCGACGCCGACGCCGTCTTCCGCAAGCTGAGCTCGCTGCGCTCGGCGCCGAAGGACGAGGACGACGATCAGTACTGAGATACCAGTCATCTCATGAAAACCCCGCCGGTATGAGCTGACCGGCGGGGTTTTTTATTGCGGATGGCCTGTTTCGGATTAGCTGCGGAACAGGGTGAGGATGTTCTGCGCCGAGGTATTGGCGATAGAGAGCGACTGGATGGCGAGCTGCTGCTGCGTCTGCAACGCCGAGAGCTTACTCGATTCCTCTTCCATATCGGCGTCGACCAGGCGTCCGACGCCGGAGTCGATCGAATCGTGCAAGCCGCTGACGAACGTTTCCTGCAGCTGGATACGGGTCGAGATCGAGCCGAGCGCCGAGCCGGCGGCGGTCATTGCGCCGAGAACCAGTTCGATACCGGTCAAGGCTGCGTCGAGCTGACCCTGAGTGAAATTGGTGATGTCGAGAGCATATATCGACGGCATGACGATGACGGCACCGCCATAGGTCCCGTTGAAGGCCGTACCGATGATACCGCTGGTCGTCTCGATCGCACCGGTACTGGTCATGCCGAAAAGCACGTTTCCAAGCGTGCCCGCATTGAGCACGTAGTCCGTCATCTTGACCGAAACGGCATTGCTGCCGTCGCGCACGAAGGACGAAACGACGCTCTTCGTGCCGGAGGCGCCGGCAACCCAGTTTTCGCCGGAGAAGGACGCCGATTGAGCAATGCTGAGCAGCTGCTCCTGAAACTGGTCGAGTTCCTGCTGGATCTTCGTCTTGTCGACGCCTTTTTCGGTGGCGGCGACGATCTTGGCCTTGATTTCGCTGACGACATCGAGCGCGCTATCCATGGCCGAATAGGCGGTATCGACCTTGGCCGCGCCAAGCCCGAGCGCGTCGGAGACGGCCGAAAGCGCCTTGTTGTCAGAACGCATGGTCGTGGCAATCGACCAGTAAGCGGCATTGTCAGCCGCCTTCTCGACACGATAACCCGATGAAACGCGACCCTGGGTGTCCTTGAGGCTATCGTTTACGCCGCGCAAAGTCTGCAGCGCTGCCATGGCAGCGTTGTTGGTGAGGATGCTTGTCATGATCCGTTCCACAATCGTTGAGATAGGGGCAATCCGGACTAAGCCGGTAACGGCGACCGCGTCATGCAAAGCCTGCTATGCAAGCCATTGCCGTTAACAAATGCTTGCATCAACATGGTTAACAATTCCTCAATTAGGCTTACCGAAAGTTTAATTCACATCGGCAGGGAGCCTAAACCGCGCCCGCGCAGCGCCTCGGCAATTTCCTCTAAAATCGTTGGATCATCGATGGTTGCAGGCATTTTCCAGGGTATGCCGTCGGCGATTTTCTGCATTGTTCCACGCAGGATTTTGCCGGAGCGTGTCTTCGGCAACCGGTTAACGGTGATGGCCGTCTTGAAGGCGGCAACAGGCCCGATCGAATCACGAATCATCGACACGACCTCTGATTCGATCGCCGTTGGATCACGGAAAACATGTCGCTTCAGCACCAGGAAACCGCAAGGCGCCTGACCCTTCAGCACATCGATCACGCCGATGACCGCGCATTCGGCGACATCGGGATGACGCGCACAGATCTCCTCCATCGCCCCGGTCGAGAGCCGATGCCCGGCGCAATTGATGATGTCGTCGGTGCGCGACATGATGAAGAGATAGCCGTCCTCATCGACATAGCCGGCATCGGCCGTCTTGTAGTAGCCGGGGAACTCATCGAGATAGGCCGAGCGAAAACGGTCGTCCGCGTTCCAAAGGGTCGGCAGGCAGCCGGGCGGGAGGGGCAGCTTCACGACGATATTGCCGAGCGTTCCCGCCTCTATCGGATGACCGGCATCGTCCAGCACCGCAATATCATAGCCGGGCATCGGCAGCGCCGGCGAACCGTGCTTGACGGGAAGGGCGCCGAGACCCAGCGGATTTGCGGCGATCGGCCAGCCGGTCTCCGTCTGCCACCAATGATCGATGACGGGTATGCCAAGCATGCGCTCGGCCCATTTCAACGTCTCCGGATCCGCCCTCTCGCCGGCAAGAAACAGCGCCCGTAGATCCAGCATGGGATATTGGTGCATCAGTTCACCGTCACCGTCCTCCCGCCGGATGGCGCGGAATGCCGTCGGCGCCGTGAAGAGCACCCGCACCTGATATTCTGAAACGATGCGCCAGAATGCGCCTGCATCCGGAGTGCCGACCGGTTTTCCCTCGAAGATCAAAGTGGTTACGCCGGCGAGCAGCGGGGCATAGACGATATAGGAATGCCCGACAACCCAGCCGATATCCGAAGCCGTCCAGAAGACCTCGCCCGGTTTCAAGCCGTAGATATTCTGCATCGACCAGTTGAGCGCGACCATATGGCCGCCATTGTCGCGCACGACGCCCTTGGGTTGGCCCGTCGTGCCCGAGGTATAGAGGATGTAGAGCGGATCGGTCGCCTTGACGGAGACACAAGCGATCTCATCGCCACGATGCTGCGCCACCGCCACCTCGAAATCCTGATCTCGACCGCTGACGAGATCTGCCCGAAGCTCCGGCCGCTGCAGCACCAGACAGCGCTCCGGCTTCGAACGCGCAATCTCGATCGCCTGATCGACCAGTGGCTTGTAGGCGACGATGCGACCAGGCTCGAGCCCGCAGCTCGCGGTGATCACCAGCTTCGCACCGCAATCGTCGATGCGCGCCGCAAGTTCGCTGGCGGCAAACCCGCCGAAAACGACGGAGTGAACCGCACCGATGCGGGCGCAGGCGAGCATCGAAAAGACCGCCTGCGGCACCATCGGCATATAAAGGATGACGCGATCGCCTTTGCCGACGCCGCGCTCGACCAAGGCTGATGCGATGGCCATCACCTCGCGAAGCACCTCATCATAGGTGAAACGGCGCTTCTCGCCGTTCATTGCGCTGTCGAAGATGACCGCTGTCTCGCCGCCGCGGCCGGCAGCCACATGCCGGTCCAGGCAATTGTGGCATGTATTGGTTTCGGCATCTGAGAACCAACGGCCATAGACGCCGTCATTCGGCGAGAACACCCGCTCCGCCGGCTTGAACCAGTCGATGTCACTGGCCGCTTCGCGCCAGAAGGCTTCGGGATCGCGCTTCCAGGCCGCATAGGCCTGATGATAGCCGTTCTGCATCTGCTCCTCCCCAGGACATGCAAACCTAATCTAGGCGGCATTAAGGGGAACAGGAAGCCCGACCAAAGCAGCGTTTCAGCGCGTGCCGAAAATCGCTGATCCCACACGCACGCTGGTGGCGCCGAAGGCGATCGCCGTCCCGTAGTCGCCCGACATGCCCATGGAAAGTTTTTCGACGCCGCATTTGAGCGCGAGCTTCGCCAAGAGGGCGAAATGCGGCCCGGGATTTTCCTCGGCTGGCGGAATGCACATCAAACCTTCGATCGAAAGGCCGAGTTCGTCGCGGCAGAAGGCGACGAAGGCCGGCGTGTCGTCAGGAGCGATGCCGGCCTTCTGCGGTTCGAGCCCGGTATTGACCTGGACATAGAGCCGCAGCGCCTTGCCTTGCCGCTTCATCTCCTCGGCAAGCGCGCGGGCGATCTTTTCCCGATCTACCGTCTCAATGACGTCGAAAAGCGCCACAGCATCCGCCGCCTTGTTCGATTGCAGCGGTCCGATCAGATGCAGCTCGATATTCTGATGCTCTGCTTTCAGCGCCGGCCACTTGCCCTGGCTTTCCTGCACCCGGTTCTCGCCGAAGACACGCTGCCCGGCTTCGATGGCCGGGCGGATCGCGTCCGCCTCGAAGGTCTTCGACACCGCGACGAGCTGAACGGAACCCGCCGAACGACCTGCCTCGCGTTCCCCGGCCGCAATCCGCGACCGCACGTCGTTCAAGCGCTCTTGAAGTTCCATCGTTCTGCCTCGACATACCAGCATGAAAGGATCGGCAATGAACTAACTAGCCAGCCTGTGCTTGCCAAGACCCGCCTTCGCGAAATCGCCTGGTCATGATCAAGATCGGACGCTCGCAGCGCCTGCAAAACTTGACGCTACGGTGGTTTCATGGTGAAGGTCTCGACCAACCTCCCCTGATTTTCCGGAAATACGAATACCATGGCCACCGAACGTTATAATCCGCGCGATGCCGAGCCCCGCTGGCAGCAAAAATGGAATGAAGACAAGGTCTTCGAAACCGACAATGCCGATCCGCGCGAAAAATATTACGTCCTCGAAATGTTCCCCTATCCCTCGGGGCGCATCCACATGGGTCATGTCCGCAATTACGCCATGGGCGATGTCGTCGCCCGCTACAAGCGCGCCCGCGGTTACAACGTGCTGCATCCGATGGGCTGGGATGCCTTCGGCATGCCGGCGGAGAATGCCGCCATGGAGCGCGGCGTGCATCCCGCCTCCTGGACGTACCAGAATATCGGCTCGATGAAGGCGCAATTGAAGGCCATGGGTCTTTCGCTGGACTGGAGCCGCGAATTCGCCACCTGCGACGTCGAATATTATCAGCACCAGCAGCATCTCTTTCTGGATTTCCTGGAGAAGGGCCTGGTCTATCGCAAGCAGTCCAAGGTCAACTGGGATCCTGTCGACAACACCGTGCTCGCCAACGAACAGGTGATCGATGGACGCGGCTGGCGTTCCGGCGCGCTCGTCGAACAGCGTGAACTGACACAATGGTTTTTCAAGATTACCGACTTCAGCCAGGATCTGCTCGACGCGCTGGATACGCTCGACCAGTGGCCGGAAAAAGTGCGCCTGATGCAGAAGAACTGGATCGGCCGTTCGGAAGGCCTGACGATCCGCTGGGAGATCGTGCCGGAAACGGCACCTGCCGGCGAAAGCGAAGTCACGGTCTATACGACCCGGCCGGACACGCTCTTCGGCGCTTCCTTCCTGGCAATCGCCGCCGATCATCCGCTGGCAAAGGATGCCGCCGCAAAGAACCCTGATATCGAAGCCTTCTGCGAGGAGTGCCGCCGCGCCGGCACCTCGCTCGCAGCACTCGAGACCGCCGAAAAGAAGGGTATGGATACCGGTATCCGCGTCCGGCACCCGCTCGATCCCTCCTGGGAGCTGCCGGTCTATATCGCCAATTTCGTTTTGATGGATTATGGCACCGGCGCGATCTTCGGCTGCCCGTCGGGCGACCAGCGCGACCTTGATTTTGCACGCAAATATGGCCTGCCGGTGGTGGCCGTCGTCATGCCGAGGGATGGCGATGCCGCAAGCTTCTCCGTCGGTGACACCGCCTATGACGGCGATGGCGTGATGATCAATTCACGCTTCCTCGACGGCAAGACGACCGAAGAAGCCTTCAATGTCGTCGCCGACCGGCTGTCGGCCGCTTCGCTCGGCAATGCGCCGCAGGGCGAACGCAAGGTCAATTTCCGCCTGCGCGATTGGGGCATTTCCCGCCAGCGTTATTGGGGCTGCCCGATCCCGGTCATCCATTGCGATGATTGCGGTGTTGTTCCGGTGCCGAAGGCGGACCTGCCGGTCAAGCTGCCCGACGACGTCACCTTCGACCAGCCGGGCAATCCGCTCGACCGTCATCCGACCTGGCGCCATGTCTCCTGCCCGAACTGCGGCAAGGATGCCCGCCGCGAGACGGATACGATGGACACCTTCGTCGATTCGAGTTGGTATTTCACCCGCTTCACCGCGCCCTGGGAAGAAAAGCCGACCGATCCGGAGGCGGCAAACCGCTGGCTGCCGGTCGACCAGTATATTGGCGGCATCGAGCACGCGATCCTGCACTTGCTCTATTCCCGCTTCTTCACCCGCGCCATGCGCGAGACCGGTCACGTCGCCGCCACCGAACCCTTCAAGGGTCTCTTCACCCAGGGCATGGTGGTCCACGAAACCTATAGCCGTGGCGCCGGCGCCAGCCGCGAATGGGTGGCACCCGCTGATATCCGTATCGACGAACTCGACGGCAAACGCCGAGCTTTCCTGCTGACGTCGGGCGAGGAAGTCGCGATCGGCTCGATCGAGAAAATGTCGAAATCGAAAAAGAACGTCGTCGATCCCGACGATATCATCGCCTCCTACGGCGCCGATACCGCCCGTTTCTTTGTTCTGTCCGACTCTCCACCCGAGCGTGATGTCATCTGGTCCGAGGCAGGCGTCGAGGGCGCCCATCGTTTCACCCAGCGTCTGTGGCGCCTGATTTCCGAGGCAGCGGACGCGCTCTCCGCCGTTGCACCTGCGCCGGCAACCGATGGGGAAGCCTTGTCGATCTCGCAGGCCGCCCACAAGACGCTGAAGGCTGTCGAGAACGACTATGACAAGCTCTGGTTCAACAAGGCCGTTGCCCGAATTTACGAACTCGTCAACGCGCTGGCCGCACCGATGACGAGAGTTGCGGCAGGCGAGGGTGATGCCACCTATCGCTCGGCGGTGCGCGATGCCGTGGAGATCCTGATTCAGCTCGTCTCTCCGATGACGCCGCATCTGGCTGAGGAGTGCTGGGCCGCGCTCGGCAATGAAGGCCTGCTTGCCCGGACAGACTGGCCGCGCTACGACGAAACACTCGTCATCGAAAACGATGTCGTCCTGCCGGTACAGATCAACGGCAAGAAACGCGCTGAATTGACAATTTCTCGCGATGCAGATCAGAATGCCGTCACCGACGCCGTGCTGGATCTGGATGCGGTGAAGAACGCGCTGAACGGACAGGCACCGAAGAAGATCATCGTGGTTCCCCAAAGGATTGTAAACATTGTCGTTTGATATCGCTTGCAAGCTGGCCCGCAATGCCGGCATCGCCATGATCTTTGCCTCGGCGGCTTTTCTCTCCGCCTGCCAGGTCCGACCGCTTTACTCCGAGAATTCCGGTGTCGTCGAAAAGCTTTCCTCGGTCGGCTTTTCCCCAGCAAGCAGCCGCGTCGAGCAGCAGGTGCGCAATCGCCTGATCTTCCTTGCGTCGCGCGGTGCCGGTGAAGCGGTAAACCCGCAGTATCAGGTTGAGCTTCGCGCTACCTCGTCGGTTGCCGATACGCTCCTGACGGATTCCTCGGATACGTCGCGCGCCGGCCGTGTGACCGTCAGCGTCACCTACACGCTGCGTTCGGCAACCGACGATCACATCATCAAGGCCGGCAGCCGCGCTACCACGGCGCTGGTGGATTTTTCCGAACAGGAATTCGCCAAGCAGCGGGCGATCCGCGACGCGGAGAACCGCGCGGCGGATCAGGTGGCGGAATTCGTGGGAGCCGATATCGCCGCTGCCCTCAGCCGCTGAGGGCGGAGACGTGGCAGAGATAAAATCCCACGAATTCGAGACATTCCTGCAGAAATCGGCACGGAACTATCGGATTTACGTCATCTACGGACCGGATCGTGGTCTTGTTTCCGAACGGGCAAGCCAGCTCGCCGGCAAGAGCGGTGTTGCTCTCGATGATCCCTTCTCGCTGACGAAGCTCGATATCGGCGACCTGCAGAAAGACCCCGGTCGGTTGGTCGACGAGGTCCAGTCGATCGGCCTGTTCGGCGGTGAGAAACTGATCTGGATCCGCGGTGCTGCCAACGAGAAATATCTCGTCGATTCTTTGGCGCTGCTGGCCGAAAAACCACTCGAAGCCGCTTATCTGATCGTCGAGGCCGGTGACCTCAAGAAGGGTTCCCTGCTGCGCAAGACCGCGGAAGCCGCACGATCTGTCATGACGATCCCCTCCTATGCCGATGACAGCCGGGCCTTGAATGCTTTGATCGATACGGAGCTCGGTGCAGAAAAGCTCGGCATTACGCCGGCCGCGCGCCAGGCGCTGATCGCGTTGATCGGCGGCGACAGGATCGCTTCCCGAAACGAGGTGCGCAAGCTTGCTCTTTACTGCCGCGGCTTCGATACGGTCGAAGAACATCACGTTACCGAAATAATCGGCGACGCCAGCGCCATCTCGGTTGACGACGCCGTCGACGCCATTCTCGGCGGTGATCTCAACGCCTTTCTACACGCCATGCAAAAAATCAGCAGCTCGAAAACTGCAATCTTTCTCGTACTGCAGGCATGCCTGAAGCAATTCCAGCTTCTGGATTCTATGCGTGCCGAAATGGATGAAAAGCGGCTACAGCCGCCACAGATCATGCAGATTATGGGGCGGCATCTGCATTTCCGCCGCAAACCGATCATCGAACAGGCGCTGCGCCAATGGACCGCGGAAAGCATCTCCCGTGAATCCAATCGGCTACAGGCCGCTATTCTGCAAAGCAGACGACGGCAGGTGCTGGAAGACAGCGTTGCGATGCAAACGCTGCTGTCCACCACCCTTCAATCCGGTCGGAAATCCGCCTGACCAGGGCACATTGACTGAAAATCACAACCGTTTTCTGAAAGCACGACGCGTTGATTCAAGGAGTTAAAGCGTCCGACAGCGCTCTAGCGCCTCTCGAGCAAACGGCAGATTTCCTCGAGCTGCTCTAGCGACTTATAGGAAATTTTGATCTGGCCGCCGCTTGCCTTGTGATTGATCGCAACATCAAGGCCGAGTGCATCGGAAAGTGTCCGTTCCAGCGCCAGCGTATCGGAATCTTTCTGATCTCGCCGCAATGTCGCCTGCTGCGGCTCCGATTGGGCCTTGATATTGTTTTGCGCCAGCTTTTCCGCATCACGCACCGACATGCCCTTGGCAACGATCGTACGGGCAAGACCTGCCGGGTCGGATGTCGAAACCAATGCTCGCGCGTGCCCGGCCGATAAGCTGCCGGCGGCAAGCAGATCGCGAACCGGATCGGGCAATTTCAACAGGCGCAACGAGTTGGCAACGTGGCTGCGGCTTTTGCCGATGATTTCGCCAAGGTCGTTCTGGGTGTAGCCGTATTCCGAGATAAGCTGTTCATAACCCAACGCCTCTTCCAGGGCATTGAGATCCGCGCGCTGCACGTTTTCGACAATCGCGATTTCCAGCGCCGTCTTGTCATCCACATCACGGACGATGACAGGAATCTCGATCAGCCCGGCAAGCTGAGCGGCGCGCCAGCGTCGCTCGCCGGCGATGATTTCATATCGATCCCGCGACATCGTCCGCACAACAATCGGCTGAACGATACCATGTTGACGAATGGAGCTTGCGAGATCGTGCAACTCCGAGTCATCGAAGAACCGACGGGGATTGCGGGGATTACGGCTGACGAACTCGATCGGGATCATTCTGTCGGCGCTGATAGTCCGCTCGGCTTCCACCGGGACAGGCTGGTCCATTTCACCAATCAGCGCCGCAAGGCCGCGGCCCAGTCGCCGCTTTGATACATCGTCATTCATGATCTAAACTCACCTACACCCCCAAAATGATATCACGCGGCCAGTCTTTGGCGTTCTCGCTGAATGACCTCGGAGGCCAGTTGCAGATAGGCCTGACTGCCCGCGCACTTCAAGTCATAGAGAATAGCCGGCTTACCGTAGGACGGAGCTTCGGAAACCCGGACGTTGCGCGGAATTAACGTGTGGTAAACCTTGTCCCCGAGATGCGTACGCACGTCATTGACAACCTGCTGGGCAAGATTGTTGCGCGCATCGAACATCGTCAAGACGATACCCTGAATATCCAGACGCGGGTTAACTGTCCGGCGCACCTGGCTGACCGTCTCAAGCAGCTGACTCAGCCCTTCCAGGGCAAAGAATTCACATTGCAGCGGCACCAGGACCGAATGCGCTGCCGCCATGGCATTCATCGTCAGCAGATTGAACGACGGCGGGCAATCCAGAAGAATGTAAGAAAACGCCATGGCTTCGGGCGAAGACAGCGCCTTCCGCAATTTAAACACCCGATCGCTCTGCTGCGAGATTTCCATCTCGATGCCGAGCAGATCCATCGTCGAGGGGACGATAAACAGATTAGGAACCGCTGTTTCGAGAGTCACTTCGGGGATCCCCCGATCACCGACCATAAGGTCGTAGGAGGACAGCTTGCGATCACGACGATCGATACCGAGGCCAGTGCTGGCATTGCCCTGCGGGTCGAGATCGACGATCAAGACGCGCTCGCCTATAGCAGCAAGCGCCGTTGCCAGATTGATTGCTGTGGTGGTCTTACCAACGCCACCCTTCTGATTTGCGATGGTGATAATCCGATGTCGTTCGCCAGCCATTGCCGCAATATCCGATCTGTTAAACCAAGCGCCGGAGATTTGATATTTCCAGAATAACAGATTCCTGCTCGACGGCGCTCTTATGTTCTAACAGATCGAATTCCCACCGACCACGTGCTTTGTCAATTTCCCTGAGATAATCCCGGCCTTTATGAAAGAAGCCACGACAATTTTCCTTGCCAAGCATCCAGGGGGATGAATAACCGATGAGCGCCTCAAGATCCGCAAGGGCACGCGCTGAAATCGCACCACATTCGCCAACCTCCGTATAAGCATCTTCGATTCGAATGCTATGGACGCTGCCGCGCGCATTTGTCTCCCGCAGCGCTGTCCGCAGAAACGCTGCCTTTTTGTGGTTGCTTTCGACCAGATGGACCCACCCACCTTGCAGCTCGGCCAGAAAAATCGCCGTAATAACACCTGGAAAGCCGCCACCACTGCCGAGGTCCGCCCAAATAATCGGTTGAGGATGAATCTGAAAGATCTGGCTGCTGTCAGCGATGTGCCGGTGCCAGAGATCATCGAGTGTCGACGGCGCCACCAGATTGATTGCTTTTGCCCACTTCTGAAACAGCGCTGCAAAGTGTTCCAGCCGTTCCTGTGTTTCACGTGAAACACGCAAACCGTTTAATTCCATTCTGAAAGACTCTCAAATCTTGTAATCAAGCGCTATGCGCTCGGCAGAGGATAGTCGACGCAAGTGCACGAGCAGCAATGCGATTGCCGCAGGCGTCATCCCTTCAACGATTGCAGCCTGGGCAATATTGAAAGGACGAGCAGCGCTGAGCTTGAGCTTCAGCTCGTTCGAGAGACCGGCCAGTGCGTCATAGTTGAAATCAAGCGGTATCTGTCGCTCCTCGTCGCGTTGCTGATCGGCAATCGCCGCGGCCTGCCGATCTAGATAAACCGAATACCCCGCCTCGATTTCCAGCGCTTCCGCGACCTTCCGTCCAACCATGCCGAGCTTCTCCGGCCAAACATGCCGGAGCGCGGCGAAGTCATAACTCGGATAGGACAATAAATCATACGCTGTTCGGCGCTGCCCATCGAGATTGATATTCAAGCCAGCGCGGCGCGCCTCATTCGGGGTAACCGCCAGCGACTGCAACAGCGCTCGACCGCTTTCGATCTCTGCTTGATAGGTTGTGAATCGCTGCACTCGCGCGTCACTGACGCAGCCAAGCCGCATGGCCAGCGGCGTCAAGCGCATATCGGCGTTGTCAGCCCGCAAAGTCAGCCGATACTCCGCGCGCGAGGTAAACATTCGATACGGCTCCGTAACGCCTCGCGACGTGAGATCGTCGATCATGACACCGATATAGGAACTCGTTCGGCTGAAATGGAACGGATCCGAATCGCTGCTTCGCAATGCGGCATTCAGCCCGGCTGCCAACCCCTGCGCGGCGGCCTCTTCATATCCGGTGGTGCCATTGATCTGGCCGGCAAGAAACAGGCCTCTCAGCCGTTTAACCTCCAGCGACGGAGTGAGCTCTCTGGGATCGACATGATCATATTCGATCGCATAGCCCGGTTGCAGTATTCTTGCCGTTTCAAGGCCGGGAATCGTTTTGATGAAGTCGGCCTGTACCTCCGCCGGCAAGGAGGTAGAAATCCCGTTCGGATAAACCGTGTCATCGTCCAGTCCCTCGGGTTCGAGAAAGACCTGATGTCCATCCCGCTCTCCGAATTTCACCAGCTTGTCTTCGATCGACGGGCAATAACGAGGCCCGACGCCTTCGATCTGCCCGGAATACATTGCCGAGCGCATGATGTTGTCGACAATGATGCGGTGGGTTGCTTCGGTCGTCCTGGTGACCCCGCATTCGATCTGTGGCGTAGTAATCGTATCTGTCATAAAGGAAAAGGGGACAAGCTCCTCGTCAGCTCCCTGTCGACCGATGGATTGCCAGTCGATCGTCTTTCCGTCCAGTCGGGCGGGTGTGCCGGTCTTCAGACGTCCCAGCCGCAGTCCCAGCCGGGCGAGGGTCGCAGACAGTCCGACCGACGGCGCCTCGCCGACACGCCCGGCCGGTGTCTTTTCCGACCCAATATGAATAAGACCGCGCAGAAAGGTTCCCGTGGTCAAAACCACCGCCGGCGCTTTCAGGGTCCGACCGTCCTTCATAATCACGCCAGCGACGCAACCATCGACAACGTCTAGGTCAAAGGCATCGCCTTCGATGATATCTAGGTCCGGCGTCGCTTCGATCGCCGCCAGCATTGCCAGGCGATAAAGCTTTCGATCCGCCTGCGTCCGCGGTCCTCGGACAGCTGCACCTTTCTTCTTGTTGAGCATCCTGAATTGAATGCCGGCAACATCGGCGACGCGACCCATCAGGCCATCCATCGCATCGATCTCCCGAACAAGATGGCCCTTGCCCAGCCCGCCAATCGCCGGATTACAGGACATCACCCCGATCGTGTTCCGCCTATGCGTAATCAGAGCGGTTTTTGCCCCGAGGCGCGCAGCTGCGCTGGCAGCCTCCGACCCCGCATGGCCGCCACCGATCACAATCACATCGAACACATTATCAGTCATTCAAGACTCCACATCCGGCAGACGTTTCACGTGAAACCGTGCAGGGGCCTTAGCCCTAAAGGTTTCACGTGAATCATTTGCCAATACAAAATTCGGAGAAGATTACCCCGAGCAGTTGTTCGACATCCACTCGTCCGGTAATTCTGCCCAAATACTCCGCTGCAATTCGCAGCTGCTCGGTCCGCAGTTCAAGATCGACATCTGGCTGCGATATGGCCGCATCAAGCGCCGCTAAACATTTCGCTAGCGAATCCTTATGCCGCTGCCGGCTGGGAATTGCCATAGAAAGACCGGCAAAACGTCTCGCGACGATGTCGCCGATCAACCGCCGAAGTTCCGGCAGACCGTCGCCCGTCGCGGTCGAAATCTGCAGATCATACCGGCCCGAAGCGATTTCGGTCAGATCCTTCTTTGTCCCGACAGTAACATGCGAAGAGGACTGCTCCAAGTCGTCGGGAATCAGAGGTTTCGTCATGTCGACCAGCAACAGGACAAGATCGGCATCACGCAGTGCTACGCGCGCGCGCCGCACACCTTCCATTTCGACCCTGTCATCCGCCTCGCGAAGACCCGCAGTGTCATAGAGCCTGATCAGGTAACCATCGATGTCGAGATCAACCTGCAGGACGTCGCGGGTGGTTCCGGCGATCTCCGTGACGATGGCGACGTCTCGACGCGCTAAGGCGTTCAACAGGCTCGATTTTCCAGCATTCGGAGCGCCGGCGATGACCACCTTGAAGCCGTCTCGGATAATCTCGCCGGCAGAAGCTGCCGCTAGGTGATCCCGGATACCGCTGCGAAGCTTCGCCATATCGGCCCAAACCATATCCGATGCCGACCCTGGAACGTCATCCTCGTCGGGGAAATCAAGCTCCGCCTCAATTAGCGCCCGGGCACGCGTCAATCGTTCCGCCCACGAATCGTAAATTGCGGATAGCCCGCCTGCGCTATGTTCGACTGCAAGGCGCCGCTGCATTTCGGTCTCGGCGCCAATGAGATCGGCCAGCCCCTCAACTTCGACCAGATCAAGTTTACCGTTCTCGAAAGCCCGACGCGAGAACTCACCCTCGACTGCCATCCGAACACCCGGAATGTCGCCAAGCGCGTGAAACAGCGCCGCCAGCACGGCTCTGCTGCCATGGATCTGCAGCTCGGCAACATCCTCGCCGGTAAACGAATTCGGAGCCGGGAAAAACAGCACCAGGCCGGAGTCGATCGGTTGATTGTTACGAGTCCGAATCGTTCGGTAAGACGCATGCCGGGCTGCCGGAACGGATCCGACCAGCTTCACCAATAGGTCTCTGGTCAGCGGGCCGCTGATTCGAACGACTGAAACACCCGAAGGCAGGGCACCGCTCGATAGCGCATATATGGTATCATTCAACATGGCCATATCGCCTGGTTCATCGGTTGGAATCGAAATCGATTCCTCTCAAATAGAAAAGCTGGCGACACCGTGACGATGCCTCCAGCTTCTGGAAGTTGAATCCGGCTAAGGATCAGGTATTCATCGAATCGAAGAAGTCGGAATTGTTCTTCGTCTGCTTGAGCTTGTCGATAAGGAATTCGATCGCATCGGTCGTGCCCATCGGAGCCAGGATGCGGCGGAGCACGAAGATCTTCTGCAAATCCTGGCGTGGAACGAGAAGATCTTCCTTGCGTGTGCCCGACTTCAGGATATCCATCGCCGGGAAGATACGCTTGTCGGCGACCTTGCGGTCGAGGACGATTTCCGAGTTGCCGGTACCCTTGAATTCTTCGAAGATGACTTCGTCCATGCGGCTGCCGGTATCGATCAGCGCCGTCGCGATGATCGTCAGAGAGCCGCCTTCCTCGATGTTACGCGCAGCGCCGAAGAAGCGCTTCGGCCGCTGCAGAGCGTTGGCGTCCACACCGCCGGTCAGGACCTTGCCTGACGAGGGAACGACCGTGTTATAGGCACGGCCCAGGCGAGTGATCGAATCGAGCAGAATGACAACGTCGCGGCCGTGTTCGACAAGGCGCTTGGCCTTCTCGATGACCATCTCGGCGACCTGCACGTGACGCACGGCCGGTTCGTCGAAGGTCGAGGAGATAACCTCGCCGCGAACCGAGCGCTGCATGTCGGTCACTTCTTCGGGGCGTTCATCGATCAGCAGGACGATCAGATAGCACTCCGGATGATTGGCGGTGATCGAATGCGCGATGTTCTGCAGCAACACGGTTTTACCGGTACGCGGTGGTGCGACGATCAATCCACGCTGGCCCTTGCCGAGCGGCGCCACCAGATCGATCACACGCGGCGACAGATCCTTGGTGGTGGGAATATCCAGTTCCATCTTGAAGCGCTCGTTCGGATAGAGCGGCGTCAGATTGTCGAAATGAACCTTGTGACGAATCTTTTCCGGATCGTCGAAATTGATGGTGTTGACCTTGAGCAGCGCGAAATAGCGCTCGCCTTCCTTCGGCCCCCGGATAGGGCCCTCGACCGTATCGCCGGTTTTCAACGAGAAACGGCGGATCTGCGATGGGGAGATATAAATATCGTCCGGGCCCGGCAGGTAATTTGCATTGGCCGAACGCAGGAAGCCGAAACCGTCCTGCAGCACTTCGACGACGCCTTCACCGATGATTTCGACATCCTGGCTGGCAAGCATCTTGAGGATCGCAAACATCAGCTCCTGCTTGCGCATCGTGCTTGCATTCTCGACCTCGAGCGATTCGGCAAATGCCAGCAGATCCGTCGGGGATTTACTCTTAAGTTCCTGAAGCTTCATTTCAGCCATGAAGTGACCAATACTCTTTTCAATTTCAAAGGGGAAAGGCGATGTTGGGTCGTATTCGGTACCGCGAAAGGGCTCGCAGACGACTGAACTCTACACACATGCCACGTAGATGAGATGCGCGGAAAATAGCGACTCGCAATCGCTGCCGCAAGAGGGCTGCTTAAAATGAAGCAAATTTAACCTGAGGACGATTTTCCTCAGAACGGCTTCACCACGACGAGGATGACGATCAGGATCATCAGCACTGTCGGAGCTTCGTTCATGAACCGCCAATAGCGCGCCGAGCGGCGGTTTTCATCCCGCTCGAAGGCCCTGACAGCGCGGCTGAAGAACATGTGAACACCGGTCAGCAACACGACGAGACCGATCTTGGCATGCAGCCAGCCGCCCTGGAATCCATAAACCGACCAGGCGAGATAGAGACCAAAAATCCACGTCAACATCATCGCCGGCGTCATGATGATCCGAAGCAGCCGGCGCTCCATCACCTTGAAGGTTTCCGACTGCACCGAGCCGGGCTCCGCATCGGTGTGATAGATGAACAGCCTCGGCATATAAAACAGCCCGGCCATCCAGGAAATGACCGCGATGATGTGCAGCGCCTTGATCCAGAGATAGAGATTATCGGGGTTCCAGGCAAAAAGTCCGACCGCCATCAGCGCAAAGAAGGCCAGCGCAAAATGAGCCCGGCGCCGGGCGTAGGCGCCAGATCTCCGATCGGTCTGTTTTTCCATCGTCACGCTCCGCCTCGCACGCGATCCACCAGCAGACGCACATGCTCTGGATCGGCCTGCGGTGTAATGCCGTGACCGAGATTGAAGATCAGCGGACCATTGCCGAGATGCTGCAGAATATCGTCGATGCCTTCCTCCAGCGCCCGGCCGCCGGCAACGACCCGCATCGGATCGAGGTTGCCCTGAACCGGTCCATCTTTCTGAAGTTCGGCTGCAAAGGCCAGCGGGACCGACCAGTCGAGACCGATTGCATCAGCACCCGTCTTCTGGCGATAGGTCTTGAGCTGATAGCCGGCGCCTTTGGCAAAAGCGATGATGCGAGCATGCGGCCGTCGCGATTTGACGGAAGCAATCATCCGCGCAACCGGCCTGATCGCAAACGCCTCGAACTCCTTCTCGCCGAGAACACCTGCCCAGGAATCGAAGATCTGCACGGCGTCGGCGCCGGCATCGATCTGGGCAACGAGATAATCGGCCGATACGTCGGCAAGCAGCATCAGCAGATGCTCGAAAGCGCGGGGATGCTTGTAGGCGAAGAGACGGGCAGGGGCCTGATCCGGCGTGCCGTGACCGGCGATCATGTAGGTCGCAACCGTCCATGGCGCACCGCAGAAGCCGAGCAGCGTCGTCTCGACTGGCAACTCCTCGCGCAGCCGCCGCACCGTCTCCAGAACCGGCCGGAGATAATCGACAACCTCTTCGCCGTTCAAACTGCTGATACCGGCTTCATCGATCGGATCCATCTCCGGGCCATAGCCCTCGGTGAACCGGACATTCCGCTTCATTGCGTCTGGAATGACCAGGATATCGGAAAACAGAATCGCAGCATCGAAGCCATAGCGGCGGATCGGCTGCAATGTCACTTCGACGGCGTGGTCAGGCGTGTAGCAGAGATCGAGAAAACTCCCTGCCTTTGCCCGTGTCTCCCGATATTCCGGGAGATAACGTCCTGCCTGTCTCATCAGCCAGAGAGGAGGAGGGGAGAGGCTCTCGCCACTCAAAACCCTCATGATCTTTCGGCGCGTATCGCTCAAGCGCTTCTTCCCTATAAAAAAACAAAGATATTTTAAAAGGTTTCTATTTCTTAGAGTCGGTGACTATCAAGGATTAAAATCCATCCACCGCCGATGCCATTCGTCGCGCGCCCACAAAAGAACATCGGACGGATTTGTCGATCTCGTCCGAATCTCGGGGAGAAGCCGAATCCGAAAATGATTCCAAATCCTTCCGGATCGGCAATTTTTCTCATCGCTGTGGATAGGCTGTGGACCAGCTCTCAAGAAATAGATCTCTTCCCCATCGTCCACAGGGCCAATCGAAACCGATCCGCAGAATCCGAAATGTGGATAAGGAGGCATGTTTTCCCTTGCCGGAGACTGCCTCGCCGCCGTAGCTCTGTTTCATCCAGTCTTTTCAACAGGCAGCGGAAAATAGCGTGGAGAACAGAACGAACTTCTTTCATCTGCATCTGATTTCTGACTCAACGGGAGAGACTCTGATCTCCGCCGGGCGCGCCGCGTCGGCGCAGTTCAGATCGGCGCAGCCGATCGAACATGTCTATCCGCTGATCCGCAATCGCAAGCAGCTGCTGCCGGTTCTGCAGGCGATCGATGACGCCCCCGGTATCGTGCTCTACACCATTGTCGACCGGGAGCTTGCAAGCCTGATCGATGAGCGCTGCATCGAGATGGGCGTCGCTTCGGTGAATGTGCTGGAGCCGGTGATGAATGCCTTCCAGATCTATCTCGGCGCCCCATCGCGCCGTCGTGTCGGGGCCCAGCACGTGATGAATGCCGGCTACTTCGCGCGCATCGAAGCGCTGAATTTCACCATGGATCATGACGACGGTCAGATGCCCGATGACTACAACGACGCCGATGTGGTGATCATCGGCATCAGCCGTACGTCGAAAACACCGACCAGCATCTACCTCGCCAACCGAGGCATCAAGACGGCGAACATTCCGATCGTCTATGGCGTGCCATTGCCGGAGAGCCTCTTCGTTGCGAGCAAACCGCTGATCGTCTGCCTGATCGCCACCACCGACCGTATTTCCCAGGTGCGGGAAAACCGGGTGCTCGGGGTGACGCAGGGTTTCGATCGCGAACACTACACCGATCGCGCCGCGATTTCGGAGGAGCTGAAATATGCCCGCTCTCTTTGCGCCCGTCATAACTGGCCGCTGATCGACGTCACCCGCCGCTCAATCGAGGAAACAGCCGCGGCAATCGTTGCCCTGCGGCCGAAGCTGCGCTAAGCGCTGACGAAAAGCCGGCACGCCGAGGAACCCATGACGCCGAAACTCATCCTTGCATCGTCGAGCCCCTTTCGCCGGATGCTGATGGAAAATGCCGGTCTATCCTTCGAGGCGCATGCCGCAAGGATCGATGAACGGGCCGTCGAAGCGCCGCTGGAAAAAGCCGGCGCCAAGCCTGATGCCGTGGCCCTCGTCCTGGCCAGGGCCAAGGCCGAGGAAGTCAGCAGCCGTTTTCCGGAAAGCCTGGTCATCGGTTCGGATCAAACGATGTCGCTCGGCGACAGCGTCTTCCATAAGCCGAAGGACCTGGCCGACGCGGCTAGCCATCTTCAAGCACTTTCGGGCGTAACCCATCGATTGAACAGCGCCGTCGCGATCGTCAGCGACGGCGTGGTCTTGTGGGAACATCTTGCGCATGCGGAATTGACGATGCGGCCGCTGACGGTGGAGTTCATCGCCAGACATCTGGCGCGGGTTGGCGAACGGGCGCTTTCCAGTGTCGGCGCCTATCAATTGGAGGGGGAGGGCATCCAGCTCTTCGAAAAGATCGAGGGTGACTATTTCACCATTCTCGGCCTGCCGATGCTGCCGCTCTTAAAAAAACTGCGAGAACTCGGAGCAATCGATGGGTGATTCACGTGAAACATTGGGGCCGAAAGCGTTTGTCACCGGCTTTCCCATCAAGCATTCGCGCTCACCACTGATCCACGGATATTGGCTGAAGACGCTTGGCCTGCCAGGCAGCTACTGCGCTCATGAAGTGCCACCCGAGGCCTTTGCCGATTTCATTCACTCGTTGAAGGATGGCAGTTCCGGCTTTACCGGAGGCAATGTCACCATTCCTCACAAGGAGTTGGCGTTCCGCCTCGCCGACAAACCGGACGCGCTGTCGCGCGAACTCGGTGCAGCCAACACGCTCTGGCTGGAGGATGGCGCTTTGCACGCGACGAATACCGACGGTCGTGGTTTCATCGCCAATCTTGATGAACGCCATCCCGGCTGGGACCGGCATGGCACGGCCGTCGTCTTTGGCGCCGGCGGCGCCAGCCGGGCGATCATCCAGGCAGTCCGTGATCGTGGTTTCAAGGAGATCCACGTCGTCAACCGCACCGTCGAACGCGCGCGTGAACTCGCGGATCGTTTTGGCCCGCGTGTCCAGGCCCATTCGGCCGGGGCGCTTGCCGAAGTCATGAAAGGGGCCGGCCTCTTCATCAATACCACCTCGCTCGGCATGGACGGCGAGGCGGCGCCGCAACTCGATTTCTCGCCTCTGGCAGCCGATGCCGTCGTCACCGACATCGTTTATGTGCCCTTGAAGACGCCGATCCTGACGCAGGCGGAAGAGCAAGGATTTTCGACCGTCGATGGTCTGGGGATGCTCTTGCACCAGGCCGTGCCCGGGTTCGAAAAATGGTTCGGCCAGCGTCCCATCGTCGATGCAGCGCTGCGCGCGCTCATCATCGCGGATATGGAAGCACACTGATGCTGAAGATCGGTCTCACCGGCTCCATCGGAATGGGAAAATCGACGGCGGCAAAGCTCTTCGCAGATGCCGGAATCCCGGTGAACGATTCGGATGCCGTGGTCCACGATCTCTATGCCGGCGAGGCTGCACCCCTGGTGAATGCCGCCTTCCCCGGCACGATGAAGGATGGAGCAGTCGACCGGCGTGAACTCGGCCGCCAGCTCGCTCTTGATCCTGACGGCTTCAAACGCCTGGAAGCGATCGTCCATCCGCTGGTTCGCAAACGTGAGACGGAATTTCTGAAGCGACAACGCGCCGCCGGCGCCGACATGGTATTGCTCGATATTCCATTGCTTTTCGAAACCGGCGCCGAGGCAAGAGTGGATGTCATCGTCGTCGTCAGCACTGATCCACAGATTCAGCGCCAAAGGGTGCTTGCGCGCGAAGGCATGACCGAGGAAAAATTCGACATGATTCTCTCACGCCAGACGCCGGACACGGAAAAACGGCGCCGGGCCGATTATCTGATCGACACCAGTCACAGTATTTCGACGACGAGGGAACGGGTGTTCGAGATCGTCGCCGACCTGAAAACGCGGATTGCCAAGGGAGATTTCCGGAATGCGTGAGATCATCTTCGATACGGAAACCACCGGCCTCGACAACCGCGCCGACCGCATTATCGAAATCGGCGGCATCGAGCTCTTCAATCATTTCCCCACAGGCAACACGATCCACATCTTCATCAATCCTGGAGATCAGAAGGTTCATCCGGATGCGCTCGCCGTGCACGGCATTACTGATGAATTCCTGAAGGACAAGCAGCCTTTCGGGGAAGTCGCCGAACAAATCCTCACCTTCTTCGGCGATGCGAAGTGGATTGCCCATAACGCCACCTTCGATATGGGCTTCATCAACGCGGAATTCGCGCGGATCGGTTTGCCGCCAATCCTGCCGGAAAGGGTGCTCGATACGCTGTCGATGGCGCGGCGCAAACACCCGATGGGACCGAATTCGCTCGATGCGCTCTGCCGGCGCTACGGCATCGATAATTCGCACCGCACCAAACACGGCGCGCTGCTCGACTCCGAACTGCTTGCCGAAGTCTATATCGAGATGATCGGCGGCCGACAGGCGGCCCTCGGCCTCGGCATGGTCGGCAAATCCAACCAGGCAGCTCGCGGTGACATGGCGATGGAAGACGATGTCGTGATTGCTGCCGTGCTCGAGCGGCCCCGGCCGCTCGCCCCGCGCCTCAGCCAAATCGAGGAGCAGGCGCATGAGGCGCTCGTCGCCAAGCTCGGTGAAAAAAGCGTCTGGGCGAAATACGCGAATCTCGATTAAACCGTCCTCAATTGAAAATGCCCGGGACCAGCCCGGGCATCCGCATTTCAGACAAAAAAGAGCCGGTCAGTTCGGAACGGCCTGAACCTTGGCGCGGGCCTGTTCTTCGGCAACGCGCTGAGCGAACATTTGCGTGAAGTCGATCGGGTCGATCATCAGCGGCGGGAAACCGCCGTTGCGGGTGACGTCGGCGATGATCTGACGGGCGAAGGGGAAGAGCATGCGCGGGCACTCGATGAAGAGAACCGGCAGCATGTGTTCCTGCGGGAAACCGGCAACGCGGAAAACGCCGCCATAGGTGAGTTCGGCATGGAAAACCGTCTTGTCGCCGTCCTTGGCTTCGGCATTCAGCGACAGCACGACATCGAAATCCGTATCGGAAAGCGGGTTGGCGTTAACGTTCACATTGATGTTGATCGTCGGCGCCTTGTCGCGAGCCTGCAGCGAACGCGGCGCACCCGGATTTTCGAAGGACAGATCCTTGGTATATTGCGCAAGGATCGAAAGGGTGGGGTTGGCCGCACCGTTGCTGTTGTTATCGTCTGCCATTGGCTTTTCCTCGAGGGGCATGGGAATGGTGCCGCCATCTAACATTTCAGGGAAGGGCTTACAACCCTGAGCGCTTGGCCTGAGCGCTTGGCCCGGTTGATCAGCCGCAGTGCCTCAATCGCCAAGATGCTTGCCGGACCACGGCGAGTTGCGATCCGGCTCTCTATGATAGTCCTCCTCGTCGAGATCGACCACCTTCGAGTTCGGCTTGCGGTCGCGGAAATCGGGTTGCGGACCGGAAGAAGAGCCGCCCTTGGCATTGACGACGACGAAGCGTTTGGCGATTGCCCGCCAGACGAGATCGCGTACCGGCGGAATGAGAATGAGGATCGCGATGATATCCGTGAGGAAGCCGGGAATGATCAGGAGCAGCGAGGCGATGACGTTCATCGCCGGCCGCAGCAGGTCGCGGCCCGGCATCACCCCGTTTCGTCCTTCGCTCGACATGCGGCGCAAAATACCGATGCCCTGCCGGCGCAGCAGAATCACGCCGAGAACGAAACCCAGCATCACGAGCGCGAGCGTCAGCCACAATCCGATAGCCCGGCCGATGACGACGAAACCGGCAATTTCGGCGAGCGGCAGCAGCAGAATGAACGCTGGCAGGATCGAAAAACGCATGTCGGTCATGTCCCGGGCTCGCCGGTCTCCTCTTTGCGCCGGCGAAGATGCCAGCCATCATTTGAATCATCTGTATAGGCAGACTATATGGGAGTACAAATCAGAGATGTTAACGGCGGCTGCGATACGATATGAGTTCGAACGACTTCATCACATTATTTTTCCTGGTGGCGGCTGTGCTGATTTTCTTTCAGCTCCGCTCCGTGCTCGGGCGCCGCACAGGAAATGAGAAGCCGCCGCGCGATCTCTATACGCCGCGGGATGCGGCTCCGGCCGAAGCCGCCGATGCCGGTAAGGTCGTGACGCTGCCGCGGCGCGATGCGACGACGGAGGATGAGGATCGCTTCGCCGCCATCGATGCTTTCGCGGCGCCCGGAACGCCGCTCAACGAATCGCTGCGTGCGCTGAACAAGGCCGATCCCGCCTTCAGCCCGAAGGAGTTTCTGAACGGCGCCCGCATGGCTTACGAGATGATCGTCATGGCCTATGCCGATGGCGACCGGAAAACGCTGAAGAACTTGCTGTCCCGCGAAGTCTATGACGGGTTCGATGCGGCGATCGGCGAGCGCGAGGCCCGGGGCGAGAAGGTGAAATCCACTTTCGTGGGCATAGACAAGGCCGAAATCACCCATGCGGAGACGAAGGGCAGCGAAGCGCAGATCACCGTGCGCATTGCCAGCCAGCTGATATCGGCGACCTACGACAAGGCCGACGTTCTGATCGAGGGCGACGCCGAAAACGTCGCCGAGGTCAACGACGTCTGGACCTTCGCCCGCGACACCCGCTCGCGCGATCCGAACTGGAAACTCGTGGCGACCGAATCGGAACATGAGTGACCACGCATCGGACTTCGTCCTGCAGGCCATAAGCTTCGACACTCTGGAAGGCTGGAAGGATGATGATCCCTCCGGCCTTTTTGAAGTCATGCGAAGCTGCCGGCGGCAGATCACCGATGTCAAACCGTACCGCACCGGATCGCTGGGCTTGAGCTCGGAAGACCTGCTTCCGCTTCTCGCCGACGCCGAAGATTTCACTCCGTCATCGCCGGCGTCGGCGCGCGCTTTTTTCGAGACGCACTGTCGGCCCTTTCTGATTCGCCGCAAGGACGGCAATTCCGGCTTCGTCACCGCCTTCTACGAACCTGATATCGACGTGTCGGCGCGGCCGGACGAAATTTTCCGTTTTCCTTTCTACCGGCGGCCGGACGATCTGATCGATCTCGACGACGCCAATCGCCCCTCCGAGCTCGACAAGGCCTATGCTTTCGGCCGTCTGCATGAGGGCCGTGTCACCGCCTATCCGGACCGCTGCGCCATCGATCAGGGGTTTCTCGAGGGCCGCGGCCTCGAGATCGCCTGGGCGAAGTCGAAGGTCGATGTCTTCTTCGTGCATGTGCAAGGTGCTGCCCGCCTGCGCTATGAGGATGGTCGTATCGGCCGCATCACCTATGCCGCGAAGGCCGGCCATGCTTTCTCGGCGATCGGCAAGCTGCTCATCGACCGCGGCGAGATCGATCGGGCGGAGATTTCGATGCAGGCGATCCGTGCCTGGCTGGCGCGCAATCCCGAGCGCGTCGATGAAGTGTTATGGCATAACCGCTCTTATATTTTCTTCCGTGATGCACCGGTTGCCGATTCGCAGGCCGGTCCGATCGCGGCCGCCAAGGTTCCGCTTCTCGCCGGGCGCTCGCTTGCGGTCGACCGGATGATCCATACCTTCGGCTATCCCTTTTTCATTCGCGCCGAAAGCCTCACCCATCTCGACCAGGGCCGGCCGTTCCGCCGGCTGATGCTGGCGCTCGATACCGGCTCGGCGATCGTCGGGCCGGCGCGGGGGGATATCTTCACCGGCTCGGGGGACATGGCCGGGGAAGGTGCCGGCACTGTCCGCAACGACGCCGATTTCACCATCCTCATTCCCAATGCCGCCGCCGGAAGATTCGACTGATGGCCAGGGATCGCAAGCTGAGCGCGGATGAGAGAATCCTCTGGGGCAAGGTCGCCCGCAGCACGCGGCCGATGCCCGGCAAGGCGGGGGCGTTGACCGAACTCGATGCTTTTCTTGCCGAAGCCGAAGCGGCGGCCGAACGGGAACAGGAAAAGCAGACGCCCGCCACGCCCACGCCGCTGCAGCCGACAGTACCGTCAATGGCAAAGCCATCGGCCGGGGTGCATCATCCGCTGGAAAAGCCGGTCAAGCGGAAGATCGCCAAGGGCCGGCTGGCGCTCGAAGCGCGGATTGACCTGCACGGGCTGGTGCAGAGCGAGGCCCATGCCATCCTTCTCGATTTCCTGATCCGCGCCCATGAGCGCGGCATGCGCCATGTGCTTGTGATCACGGGCAAGGGCAGCTCCATGGGCAGCGACGGCGCGCTGAAGCGGGCCGTGCCTCTCTGGTTCTCGAAGCCGGAATTCCGCTATCTGATCTCCTCCTATGAGTCGGCCGCACAGCACCATGGCGGTGAGGGCGCGCTCTACATTCGCCTGTCGCGACGGCATGGGGAAAGGCCATGACACCCTTCGGAGAGGCAGTTCGCAGGTTGCGGGCGCGCAAGGGCGTGTCCCAGAAAGAGATGGCGGAAGCGCTGAATGTTTCTCCCGCCTATCTCTCGGCGCTCGAACATGGAAAGCGTGGTTTGCCGACATTCGACCTGCTGCAGCGCATCGCCGGCTATTTCAACATCATCTGGGATGAGGCCGAGGAACTGTTCCTGCTCGCCCGCTCTTCGGACCCGCGCGTGGTGATCGACACCTCCGGCCTGCCCCCCGAATATACCGAATTTGCCAACCGGCTGGCCCGGCGGATTCGCAACCTTGACAGCGCTGAGATAGGCCGGCTATCGGCTCTTCTCGAAAATGGCGGCAAAGGCGACGGAAAAGCGTCATAATCCCCTGTTTTATGCCTTGTTTTAGGGGCTTGCCATTGGGAAGTGGGTTCAAAAAACCTATATACGAGAGTGAAGAAAGCCGGTGATTCGCAAGGCGCCGCAGCTTTACGACAACAGGGAAAATCTCGACAGAATGAGCGATACATCCGCGACGGAAAACGGCGTAAGCACCGAATATGGCGCAGATTCCATCAAGGTTCTGAAGGGCCTCGATGCCGTGCGCAAACGCCCCGGCATGTATATCGGCGATACCGACGACGGCTCCGGCCTGCATCACATGGTCTATGAAGTCGTCGACAACGCGATCGACGAAGCGCTTGCCGGCCATGCCGACATCGTCACCGTCACTCTCAATCCGGATGGTTCGGTAACCGTGACCGACAATGGTCGCGGCATCCCGACGGACATTCACACCGGCGAAGGCGTGTCGGCTGCCGAAGTCATCATGACGCAGCTTCATGCCGGCGGTAAGTTCGATCAGAATTCCTACAAGGTTTCCGGGGGCCTGCACGGCGTCGGCGTCTCCGTCGTCAACGCGCTATCCGTCTGGTTGAAGCTGAAGATCCGCCGTCACGACAAGATCCATGAAATGAGCTTCACCCATGGCGTGGCCGACGCTCCGCTGAAGGTTACAGGCGACGCGCCGAATGAAACCGGCACGGAAGTAAGCTTCATGCCGAGCACCGACACCTTCACCATGACGGAGTTCGACTACGGCACGCTGGAGCATCGCCTTCGCGAACTCGCCTTCCTGAATTCAGGCGTCCGCATCCTGCTGACCGACAAGCGTCATTCCGATATCAAGCAGGAAGAGCTGCGTTATGACGGCGGCCTCGAGGCTTTCGTCGCTTATCTGGACCGCGCCAAGAAGTCGCTCGTCGACAAGCCGGTTGCCATCCGCGGCGAAAAGGACGGCATCACCGTCGAAGTCGCGATGTGGTGGAACGACAGCTATCACGAGAACGTACTCTGCTTCACCAACAACATCCCCCAGCGCGACGGCGGCACACATATGGCCGGTTTCCGCGCGGCGCTGACGCGCCAGGTCGTTTCCTATGCCGACAGTTCCGGCATCACCAAAAGGGAAAAGGTGACGCTACAGGGCGAAGATTGCCGCGAAGGCCTGACGGCGGTTCTGTCGGTCAAGGTGCCGGACCCGAAATTCTCCTCGCAGACCAAAGATAAGCTCGTTTCCTCGGAAGTCCGTCCTGTTGTCGAAAGTCTCGTCAACGAGGCGCTGAACACCTGGTTCGAAGAACATCCGAGCGAAGCCAAGATTCTCGTCGGCAAGGTCGTCGAGGCCGCCGCCGCACGTGAAGCCGCCCGCAAGGCCCGCGAATTGACCCGCCGCAAGGGCGCACTCGATATCGCTTCGCTGCCGGGCAAGCTCGCCGACTGCTCCGAGCGTGATCCGACAAAATCCGAAGTCTTCCTCGTCGAGGGCGATTCTGCCGGCGGTTCGGCCAAGCAGGGCCGCTCGCGCGAGAACCAGGCGATCCTGCCGCTGCGCGGCAAGATCCTGAACGTCGAACGCGCCCGTTTCGACAAGATGCTGTCGAGCCAGGAAATCGGCACATTGATCACCGCCCTCGGTACCGGCATCGGCAAGGACGAGTTCAATGTCGAAAAGCTGCGCTACCATAAGATCATCATCATGACGGACGCTGATGTCGACGGCGCCCATATCCGCACCCTGCTGCTGACCTTCTTCTTCCGCCAGATGCCGCAACTGATCGAGCGCGGTCATCTCTATATCGCCCAGCCGCCGCTCTATAAGGTCTCGCGCGGCAAGTCGGTGCAGTATCTGAAGGATGAGAAGGCGCTCGAAGAATATCTCATCAGCCAGGGCCTGGAAGATGCTTCCCTGAGGCTCGGTAGCGGCGAGGTTCGCGCTGGTCAGGATCTGCGCGAGGTTATCCTCGATGCTTTGCGCATGCGCGCGCTGCTCGACAATCTCCATTCGCGTTACAATCGTTCCGCCGTCGAACAAGCGGCGATTGCCGGAGCGCTCAACGCCGAGCTCGCCAGCGACCCGGTTAGAGCGCTGGCGCTGGCAAACGAAGTGGCTGGACGCCTCGACATC
This sequence comes from Rhizobium changzhiense, assembly GCF_013087625.1. NCBI lineage: Bacteria > Pseudomonadati > Pseudomonadota > Alphaproteobacteria > Hyphomicrobiales > Rhizobiaceae > Rhizobium > Rhizobium changzhiense. The sequence goes on along the minus strand of NZ_JABFCQ010000005.1, from coordinate 52,533 downwards.
ATCGCCGAGGAAACCGAGCGCGGCTGGCGGGGCGATGTGACAACCGATGGCGGTCTGCGCCTCGAGCGCATGGTCCGCGGCGTCAAGGAAATTGTCGTGCTCGACATGGCGCTGATCGGTTCCTCGGATGCCCGTCATATCGACCAGCTGACGGCACGGCTGAAGGAAATCTATCAGACGCCGCCGTCGCTGCATCGCCGCGAAGGCGACGTCGAAATCTCCGGCCCGCGCGCTCTGCTCGACGCGATCTTCGCAAGCGGCCGCAAGGGCCTCACCATGCAGCGCTACAAGGGTCTTGGCGAGATGAATGCCGAACAGCTCTGGGAAACGACGCTCGATCCGAATGTTCGTTCGCTGCTGCAGGTCAGGGTCAACGATGCCACCGATGCCGACGGCCTGTTTGCTCGACTGATGGGCGATGAAGTCGAGCCGCGGCGCGAGTTCATCCAGGACAATGCGCTGAGCGTTGCAAACCTCGATATCTAATTGATATTTCAGAAATAAATGGCCCAGCTATCTTTAGGATGCGGGGCTTTCGTTTGCCCGGTATGTGCTTGGCCTCAGGCTTCGCTCAATTCGCCACGAAGCGACCGTTGAAGGCGACCTCGGAGAGCGGCTTGCGCTGGCTGGGGAATTCGCGCGCCTGATTGCGTTCGGAAAGAACGCTCTTGTCGGCCAGGCGGCCGATGGCGACGCCTGCTTCGATCCGGTATCCCTCGGGAATGGTAAAAGCCTGCCTGATCTCTTCATGCTTGATGCCGCCCATGCCATGGGCGTAAAGGCCACAGAGGCGCGCCTGGATCGCCAGATGCCCCCATGCCGCACCGGCATCGAAGGAATGGGTGTAGCTCGGCTTTTCCTCAGCCGAGCCGGCAGCCCCGGTGAAGGCGCGCGACACGACGAAAATCAGCGCCGACGCGTTTCTGGCCCATTCCTGGTTGGAATCGACGAGCAATGCGACGAATTTCTCCCATTCCTCTGAACCTTTGAGCGTATAGATGAAGCGCCAGGGCTGGTGGTTGGCCGAAGACGGCGCCCAATGGGCAGCGTCGAGCAGGCTGAGCAACCGCGCCTCCTCGATGATTTCGCCGGTGAAGGCGCGCGGCGACCAGCGGTCGAGAAACATCGGATCGATCGGATAGTCGGATTCGCGGTGATTGCTCTTCGTCATGCTTGTTCCGGGGTTCGGGGCGGAGAATTTGGATCGGGGCTGGGCTCAGTCCGTCCAGACGATGTCGAGCTCTTCGCGGAAGGCGAAGCGCTTCAGATGATCGTCGATGACGTGCTGCATCCTTTCCTGTTGCGAGGGATCGGCGACGGAAAGTGTCATGGTCAGTGCCGCATCGTCGGCCGCAAACGTCACCTCGGCCGTATCGCTGAACGGCACCCGACCCTTCACGGGATTGAAATCGACGCTGAACTTGTGGCTCCAGTGTTTGCAGAGCTGCTGCAGATAGCGGCTTGCATGTTCGGTCCGCACGACGGCCTTCGAGAGATGCATTTCGAACTCCACGTCATCTTGTGTAGCGCAGTCATATTTCCTGTCTCACCGGCTTGGCAAGCGCAGCATCGTCGCAGTTTGGGTGTACAGACTGTCTTCATAAAAGCGGCCTCACGCCGGCGTCGAAGCAGCGTAATGAACCAATTAGTCAATCGATTGCGGGAGTTGCGGATGCTGGTGAACGGAAAATGGACGGAAGACTGGCAGCCCGTTCAGGCCAAGGACGAGAAGGGCGGTTTCATCAGGCAGACCTCGAGTTTCCGCCATTGGGTAACCCCGGATGGTAGTGTCGGGCCGACGGGCGAAGGCGGCTTTGCAGCCAGCACCGGCCGTTACCATCTCTATGTCGCCTATATCTGCCCCTGGGCCTCGCGCACCCTGATCGGCCGCAAGCTCAAGGGCCTGGAAGACATCATCTCCGTCTCGGTCGTCGAACCGCTGCTGGGCAAGCAGGGCTGGCGCTTCGGTGATTATCCCGGCGCGACGGAGGATCACGTCAACGGCGTAACCTATATGCATGAAATCTATACCAGGGCGGCGCCGGATTTCACCGGCCGGGCTACCGTGCCGGTTCTCTGGGACAAGCAGAAAAAGACCATCGTCAATAATGAATCCGCCGATATTCTACGTATGGTGAACAGCGGCTTCGGCGGTCTGGCAAAAAATCCGATCGATCTTTACCCGACGGAGAGGCGCACCGAGATCGATGCTTTCAACGATCGCATCTATCCTGCCCTCAACAACGGCGTCTACCGCGCCGGTTTCGCCAGTACGCAAGTCGCCTACGAAGAAGCCTTTGCCGATGTCTTTTCCTGCCTCGACTGGGTCGAGCAGCAGTTCGAGGGCCGGTCCTTTCTCTTCGCCGATCATCCCACCGAGAGCGATATCCGGCTTTTTGTAACGCTGGTGCGCTTCGACGTCGCCTATCACGGCATCTTCAAATGCAATCTCCGCCGGCTTTCCGACTATGCCAAGCTGCGCGCCTTCTGCCGCCGCATGCTGGATTGGCCGGGCATCGGTGAAACGGTCAACCTCGATCATATCAAGCGCGGCTACTATTCGATCGAAAGCCTCAATCCGACGAAGATCGTCCCCTCCGGCCCGGATCTGGCGGAAATTTTTAGAGCATGATGCCGAAAGATACGGGCGGTTTTCGGCAGAAAATCACCCAAATCGCGGCAAAGCCGTACCGCTTCTTGGCAAAGCCGTAATGACACCGATGAATAATTCGTTCATAGGTGGCTGCAAATTCGTTTCGATGAGGAGGAATTCCATGAAGCTGATGCGTGTTGGCGAAGCAGGCAGTGAAAAACCAGCACTTCTCGATGCCGATGGCAGGATCCGCGATCTTTCCGGTCATGTCGCCGATATCGGCGGTGAAGCGATCGGACCGGCCGGCCTTGCAAAGATAGCGGCGATCGATCCGAAGAGCCTTCCGGAAATCGCACCCGGCCGCATCGGCGCCTGCGTCGCGGGCACTGGCAAGTTTATCTGCATCGGCTTGAATTATTCGGATCATGCTGCCGAAACCGGTGCGACGGTGCCGCCCGAGCCGATCATCTTCATGAAAGCAACATCCGCAATCGTCGGGCCGAACGACAATGTCGTCATTCCCCGCGGTTCGGAAAAGACCGATTGGGAAGTCGAGCTCGGCGTCGTCATCGGCAAAACGGCCAAATATGTGACGGAAGCCGAAGCGCTGGATTATGTCGCCGGTTATTGCGTCTCCAATGACGTCTCCGAGCGCGCTTTCCAGACCGAGCGGTCCGGTCAATGGACCAAGGGCAAATCCTGCGACACCTTTGGCCCGATCGGCCCCTGGCTCGTGACCAAGGATGAAATTCCGCAACCGCAGAACCTCGGCATGTGGCTGACGGTCAACGGCCAGAAGATGCAGAACGGCTCATCGAAGACGATGGTTTACGGGGTTGCGTTCCTCGTCTCCTATCTCAGCCAGTTCATGTCGCTGCATCCCGGTGACGTGATCTCGACCGGCACGCCTCCGGGCGTCGGCATGGGCCTCAAGCCGCCGCGCTATCTCAAAGCGGGAGACGTGGTCGAACTCGGCATCGAAGGTCTCGGCACGCAGAAGCAGACCTTTGTAGCGGATCGTTAACGACGCTTCCTGCTGAGAAACTTAAGTTTTCCAGTCGAGAATGGTGCCGGAGAGTCAATTCTCCGGCATTTCTTGTGTGGGTCTGGTGCGTCCATGTTGCTGTGCAACAAAAACCTGTTAGTCTGCGTTACGTGCCCGCGTTACGAAAAGAGTCGATGCCTCTCAATCGGTGTCATCTTTTCGATGGAGAAAGGTGGCGCCTTCCATGTTTTATCAGCTTTATGAATTGAACCATGCTGCCATGGCGCCGTTTCGCGCCGCGGCCGATATCATGCGATTTGCCTATGCCAATCCGCTGAACCCGTTCTCCCACACGCCGTTTGGCCGGACGATGGCAGCAAGTCTCGAAATGTTCGAACGCACGACGCGTCGCTACGGCAAGCCCGAATTCGGACTGAAGCAGACGACGATCGGTGACCAGACAATGTCTGTCCGCGAAGAGGTCGTCTGGTCGCGACCCTTCTGCAATCTTCTGCATTTTGCCCGCAATGTTCCGCCCGCCGCCCGCGGCAACGACCCGCGCATCCTGATCGTCGCGCCGATGTCCGGGCACTATGCGACGCTGCTGCGCGGCACGGTCGAAGCGCTGCTGCCGAGTGCCGATGTCTATATCACAGACTGGATCGACGCCCGCATGGTGCCGATGACGGAAGGCACGTTCGATTTCGACGATTACGTCGACTACGTCATCGAGATGCTGCATTTCCTCGGTCATGACACGCATGTCATCGCCGTCTGTCAGCCTTCCGTTCCCGTCCTGGCAGCCGCTGCCGTGATGGAAGAAGCCAGGGATCCGCTTTCGCCGGCGTCGATGACGCTGATGGGCGGCCCGATCGACACGCGCATCAACCCGACGGCGGTCAATAAGCTCGCTCAGGAGCGGTCGCTGCAGTGGTTCTCCGACAATGTCATCATGAACGTGCCTTGGCCGCAGCCGGGCTTCATGCGCCCGGTCTATCCAGGATTCCTGCAGCTTTCGGGCTTCATGTCGATGAATCTTGATCGCCACGTTGTCGCGCACAAGGAATTCTTCATGCATCTCGTGAAGAACGACGGCGAGCCGGAAAAGCATCGCGATTTCTACGACGAATATCTCGCCGTCATGGATCTGACCGCCGAATTCTATCTGCAGACGGTGGAGGAGGTCTTCATCAAGCATTCGCTGCCGAAAGGCGAACTGATGCATCGCGGCAAACGCGTCGATCCGGCGGCAATTCGCAACGTGGCCCTGCTGACCGTCGAAGGGGAGAATGACGATATCTCAGGGGTCGGTCAGACAAAGGCGGCGCAGACCATCTGCGTGAACATTCCCGAAGATATGCGCCTGCACTATCTTCAGCCGGATGTCGGCCATTATGGTGTTTTCAACGGCTCGCGTTTCCGCCGCGAGATCGCGCCGCGCATCCTCGATTTCGTCCGCCAGCATTCCCGTTCTGCCGTTAAGCCTCCGGTCCCGCGCGTCATCAAAGGCGGCCGCTCGGCGTGATTCAGAGGCAGCTGAATTAGCAAAACGGATTCAAGGCCTTGTCCGATTTCGCGGGCAATCGTCTTGAAGGCGGTTATTCCGGTAACCACATCGATTTCAGCGTTCGGTATCCTGCCGGGCGCGGAAAGCGAGGGATACCCGCACGATGAACCAGTCAGCATTGCTTCGACCGGATTGGACTCCGGCTACCATTGCCCTGATGATTCTCGGCTTCATGGTTTTCTGGCCTCTGGGTCTTGCCATGCTTGCCTACATCATCTTCGGCGACCGTCTGCGCGGCTTCAAGCGTGACGTCAACCAGGCGACCGATGGCTTCTTTGCCTCCTGCCGCCGCCCGCATGGCCGTCACCGCCCGCACTTCTCGACCGGCAACGTCGCCTTCGACGACTGGCGCAAGGCCGAGATCGACCGGATCGAGGAAGAGCGCCGCAAGCTCGACGAAATGCGCGAGGAATTCGACGCTTACATGCGCGAACTTCGCCGCGCCAAGGACCAGGAAGAGTTCGACCGCTTCATGCGTGACCGCAGGAACGCCAAGCGCGATGACAACGGCCCGGTCGCTGAATATCAGACGCCGTAAACGCCTGAACGATGAATTGATGACCGGCATCTCCCGATGCCGGTTTTTCCATGCCTGCCCTTCCGGCGATCATTTAGATTTGCCGGCGAATCGTATAGAAAACACGCATGTTCTCGCTTCTGAAAACAAGGTCGAAGGCGCGAAAGCCGGCTCCGCCCGAAATGCGGACGCTCGACGTTGCCGGCCGGCTCATGCCGCTGACGATCAAGCAGCATGACCGGGCGACACGCATCACGCTGCGCATCGAGCCGGGCGGTCGCGCCTTGAAGATGACGGTGCCCAAAGGCCTTGCGGCGCGCGAGGTCAATGCTTTCCTTGATCGTCACCAGGGTTGGCTGCTCACCAAGCTTGCCAAGTTTTCGACCGATGCCGGCCTGCGTGACGGCGGCGAAATCCTCCTTCGCGGCGTTTCCCACCGCATCCAGCATAGCGGCAGCTTGCGCGGGCTGACGGAGGCGGTTTCCGTAGACGGCAGGCCGGTGCTGCGCGTCAGCGGCATGCCGGAACATGTCGGACGACGCATTGCGGCCTTTCTCAAGAAGGAGGCGCGCGCCGATCTCGCAAGACTGGCGACGATGCATGCCGCAACGATCCGAGCGCCGATCCGTTCGATCTCGATGAAGGATACCCGAAGCCGCTGGGGCTCGTGCTCGTCGGAGGGAAATCTGAGTTTTTCCTGGCGTATCGTCATGGCGCCGCCTTCGGTGATCGATTATCTCGCCGCCCATGAGGTCGCCCATCTCAAGGAAATGAACCACGGCCCGCACTTCTGGGCTCTCTGCCGTAAGCTTTGCCCAGGTATGGAGGAGGCGAAGTCCTGGCTCAAACGGCATGGCAGCCAGTTGCATGCCATCGATTTCGACTAGCGCATAACCCTGAAAGTCGGAATCGATTTTTCGCAAAGGATGATGCGCAGATTTAAAGTGATAGCGCGTCCTTTGGACGCGCGGCGCTCTAGCCGAGAGCCGCGCTAAATTCAGCGTTCGTCGCAAATTGGCTCGACTCTTTCCGCATTTCGTGTCACTTCGCTGCCATGAGACCGGATATCAAGATCTGTGGCTTGAAGACGCCTGACGCTGTCGATCGCGCGCTGAAACGCGGCGCGACCCATATCGGTTTTATCTTCTTCGAAAAGAGCCCGCGCTATATAGAGCCGGACCTGGCGGCAAAACTTGCCGAACCTGCGCGCGGCAAGGCGAAAATCGTCGCCGTCGTCGTCGATCCGACCAATGACGAACTGGACGAGATCGTGTCGTTGTTGAAGCCGGATATGCTCCAGCTTCACGGCAACGAGAGCCCCGAACACGTGCTGACCATAAAGGCGGTCTATGGTCTGCCTGTGATGAAGGTCTTTTCGATACGCACGGCAGACGACCTGAAGCGCGTCGAGGCCTATATCGGCATCGCCGACCGTTTCCTCTTCGATGCGAAGCCGCCGAAGGGCTCGGAACTGCCTGGCGGCAACGGTATTTCCTTCGATTGGAGCCTTCTCAGCTGGCTTGACGGCAGCGTCGACTACATGCTTTCGGGCGGGCTGAACAAGGACAATGTCGCAGAAGCGCTTTTCATAACCAAGGCACCGGGTATCGACGTCTCCTCGGGAGTCGAAACTGTGCCTGGTGTGAAGAGCGTCGTGAAGATCGATGAATTTTTCGATGCGGTCGAAAAGGCGAATGCGCCTGTCATGGCCTCAGGGAGTTGAGAGTGAACGAGACGCCTAAACCGAATTCCTTCCGTTCCGGCCCCGATGAGGATGGCCGTTTCGGCATTTATGGCGGTCGTTTCGTGGCCGAAACTCTTATGCCGCTGATCCTCGACCTGCAGGACGAGTGGAACCGGGCAAAGAACGATCCGGCATTCCAGGCCGAATTGAAGCATCTCGGCGCGCATTATATCGGCCGCCCGAGCCCGCTCTATTTTGCTGAGCGGCTGACGGCCGAACTCGGCGGCGCGAAGATCTATTTCAAGCGCGAGGAGCTGAATCATACCGGCTCGCACAAGATCAACAATTGCATCGGCCAGATCCTGCTCGCCAAGCGCATGGGCAAGACCCGCATCATCGCCGAAACCGGTGCCGGTCAGCACGGCGTCGCCTCCGCAACCGTTGCCGCCCGCTTTGGGCTTCCCTGCGTCGTCTATATGGGCGCCACCGACGTCGAGCGTCAGGCGCCGAACGTTTTCCGCATGAAGCTGCTTGGCGCGGAGGTCAAACCGGTCACCGCAGGCAGCGGCACCCTGAAGGACGCTATGAACGAGGCGCTTCGCGACTGGGTCACCAATGTCGAGGATACCTATTATCTGATCGGAACGGCAGCGGGTCCGCATCCTTATCCGGAGATGGTCCGCGATTTCCAGTCGGTGATCGGCATCGAAGCGAAAGAGCAGATCCTGGCTGCCGAAGGCCGTCTTCCGGATCTCGTCATCGCTGCCGTCGGCGGCGGCTCCAACGCCATCGGCATTTTCCATCCTTTCCTGGATGACCCCTCGGTCAAGATCGTCGGCGTCGAAGCCGGCGGCAAGGGTCTGCAGGGCGACGAACACTGCGCCTCGATCACCGCCGGTTCGCCGGGCGTGCTGCACGGCAACCGCACCTATCTGCTGCAGGATAGTGACGGTCAGATCAAGGAAGGCCATTCGATTTCGGCCGGCCTCGATTATCCCGGTATCGGCCCCGAACACTCCTGGCTGAACGATACCGGCCGCGTCGACTATGTGCCGATCATGGATCATGAAGCGCTCGAGGCTTTCCAGACCTTGACCCGCCTCGAAGGCATCATCCCGGCGCTCGAGCCCTCGCACGCGATTGCCGAGGTGATCAAACGCGCCCCGACGATGGGCAAGGACGAGATTATCCTGATGAACCTCTCCGGCCGCGGCGACAAGGATATCTTCACCGTCGGCAAGATTCTGGGAATGGGACTGTAAGACATGACCGCACGCATGGACAAACGCTTTGCCGAGCTGAAGGCCGAGGGCCGTCCGGCACTTGTGACCTATTTCATGGGCGGCGATCCCGATTACGACACCTCGCTCGGCATTATGAAGGCGCTGCCGGAGGCAGGCTCCGACATTATCGAGCTTGGCATGCCCTTTTCCGACCCGATGGCCGACGGCCCGGCGATCCAGCTGGCCGGTCAGCGGGCGCTGAAAGGCGGCCAGACGCTGAAGAAGACGCTGCAGCTGGCGGCCGATTTCCGCAAGACCAATGATGCGACGCCGATCGTGATGATGGGTTACTACAACCCGATCTATATTTACGGCGTCGAGAAATTCCTCGACGACGCGCTCGCTGCCGGCATCGACGGCCTGATCGTTGTCGACCTGCCGCCTGAGATGGATGACGAGCTCTGCATTCCGGCGATCCGCAAAGGCATCAATTTCATTCGCCTGGCGACGCCGACGACCGATGAGAAGCGCCTGCCGAAGGTCCTGAAGAACACTTCAGGCTTCGTCTACTACGTCTCGATGAACGGCATCACCGGTTCGGCGCTGCCTGATCCGTCGCTGGTTTCGGGCGCGGTCGAGCGCATCAAACAGCACACCAAGCTGCCCGTCTGCGTCGGCTTCGGCGTCAAGACGGCGGAACATGCAAAGGTCATCGGCGGTTCGGCCGACGGCGTCGTCGTCGGCACCGCGATCGTCAATCAGGTCGCGACCAGCTTGACACATGACGGAAAGGCAACGGCGGACACCGTTCAGGCGGTTGCCACGCTGGTGCGCGGCCTTTCCACGGGAACACGTTCGGCGCGCCTTGTTGCTGCCGAATAGTTTGCCCACATTGGCAACAAAGCATGTCGCGCAAAAGTGTGCAGCGGTTTTGCGGCAACGACATGCGGGAAACTAGGACCTAAAGCGTGGCAGCGAATCTGAAAGATCGCGACGCGCTTTAGACTATCAGGAGTATTCGAGTTGAACTGGATCACCAACTACGTTCGCCCGCGGATCAATTCCATGCTGGGCCGTCGCGAAGTGCCGGAGAACCTCTGGATCAAGTGCCCGGAAACGGGCGAGATGGTCTTCCACAAGGACCTGGAAGGCAACAAATGGGTCATTCCGGCGTCCGGTTATCACATGAAGATGCCGGCCAAGGCCCGCCTGGTCGATCTTTTCGACAATGGCGAGTTTGAATCGCTGCCGCAGCCTAAGGTTGCGCAGGACCCGCTGAAGTTCCGCGATTCGAAGAAATATAGCGATCGCCTGCGCGACAGCCGCCTGAAGACCGAACAGGAGGATACGATCCTCGCCGGTGTCGGAAAGGTGCAGGGACTGAAACTCGTGGCCGTCGTGCATGAATTCAACTTTATCGGTGGTTCGCTCGGCATGGCCGCCGGCGAGGCGATCGTTAAGGCTTTCGAGCGTGCGACGTCTGAAAAATGCCCACTGGTGATGTTCCCCGCTTCCGGCGGCGCGCGTATGCAGGAAGGCATTCTGTCGCTGATGCAATTGCCGCGCACGACGGTTGCCGTCGACATGCTGAAGGAATCCGGCCAGCCCTATATCGTCGTGCTGACCAATCCGACCACAGGCGGCGTCACCGCCTCCTATGCCATGCTTGGCGATATTCATCTGGCCGAGCCCGGCGCCGAAATCGGCTTTGCCGGCAAGCGCGTGATCGAACAGACGCTGCGTGAAAAACTGCCCGAAGGCTTCCAGACCGCCGAATACCTGCTGGAGCATGGTATGGTCGATATGGTCGTCAAACGTCACGATATTCCGGAAACGCTGGCGCGCCTCCTGAAGATCCTGACGAAAAAGCCGGTTTCGGCGGCGAACAACATCAATAGTGGCGCGATCGCTCTGGCGGCGAGCGCCTGATAACCGACAAGCAGGCGGGGTGCCGAATTGATACCCAGAGGCCAAACCGCGGTGAGTGAGGCAGCACAGGAGATCGACAAGCTCATGGGATTGCATCCCAAGGGGTTCGATCTGTCTCTCGATCGCATCACCCGTCTTCTCGATGTGCTCGGCAATCCGCACAGGAAACTACCGCCGGTGATCCATGTCGCCGGCACCAACGGGAAAGGGTCGGTCACCGCCTTCTCCCGCGCCCTGCTCGAAGCCGGTGGCTACAGCGCTCACGTCCACACCTCACCGCATCTCGTCAATTGGCACGAACGTTATCGCATTGGCGTCAAGGGCGGACGCGGGCAGCTTGTCGACGACGCCGTTTTTGCCGAGGCCGTGCGTCGCGTAGCCGATGCCAATGCCGGACAGCACATCACCGTCTTCGAAATCCTGACGGCGGTCACCTTCATCCTGTTTTCCGAACATCCGGCCGATGCCGCGATCATCGAAGTCGGTCTCGGCGGCCGGTTCGATGCGACCAATGTCATTTCCGACCCGGCCGTCTCGGTGATCATGCCGATCTCGCTGGATCACCAGCCTTATCTCGGCGACAGGGTCGAGTTGATCGCAGCCGAAAAGGCCGGCATCATGAAGCCGGGATTTCCCGTTGTCATCGGCCATCAGGAATATGACGCAGCACTTGACGTGCTGATGTCGACGGCCGAACGGCTGCATTGCCCGAGCGCCGTCTTCGGGCAGGATTTCATGGCGCATGAGGAATATGGCCGGCTCGTCTACCAGGACGAATTCGGCCTTGCCGACCTGCCGCTGCCGCGCCTTCCCGGCCGCCACCAATATGCCAATGCCGCCGCCGCTATTCGGGCCGTCAAGGCGGCGGGTTTCACCGTCACCGAGACGATGATGGAAAAGGCGATGAGTTCGGTCGAATGGCCGGGCCGGCTGCAGCGTCTGAGCGAGGGCCGGTTGCTGTCGCATGCGCCCGCCGGCGCCGAGATCTGGATCGATGGCGGGCATAATCCCGGTGCCGGCGAAGTGATCGCCGAAGCCATGGCCAATTTCGAGGAGCGCCAGTCTCGGCCGCTTTTCCTGATTACCGGCATGATCAACACCAAGGATCCGGTCGGCTATTTCAAGGCCTTTACCGGCCTGGTCGAGAAGGTTTTCTGCGTGCCGATCCGCGGCAGCGAAGCGATGATCGACCCGGTGATATTGTCGAATGCGGCTTATGATGCCGGTTTGGTTGCCGAACCGATGTTGACGGTCGGCGATGCGCTGGAAGCGATAAAAGCCGTTCTCAATCCGGAGGCATTGCCGCCGCGAGTTCTGGTCGGAGGCTCTCTCTATCTCGTCGGCGACGTGCTTGCCGACAACGGAACGCCCCCGAAATGAGGGCCGCGAAATGAAAAAGCCCGGTCGAGCCGGGCTTTTTCGTCAATGCTATATAAATTGATCGATATCAATCAGGCAGCGCTGGAAATCCAGTTCGAAAGAGCCGTCTTCGGCTTTGCACCGACAGAGATATCGGCAACTTCGCCGCCCTTGAAGATTGCAAGGGTCGGAATAGAGCGCACACCGAACTGTGCAGCGAGTTCCGGGTTCTCATCGATATTGAGCTTGGCGACCTTGACCTTGCCTTCCATCTCGACGGCGATTTCTTCGAGGCTCGGAGCAATCATCTTGCACGGGCCGCACCATTCAGCCCAGAAATCGACGACGACGGGTTCTGCGGATTCCAGAACTTCCGACTGGAAGTTATTGATATCGACTTTCACGGTAGCCATGGGCTGCTCCTTTAACGGAATTGGGTGTTGGACCACATGTGATGGTGCGGTGCCGAATTTTCAATGTCCGGTATTTCACTTTGTCTTGACCGCCGCAAGCGCCAAACCGAGCGCCTTTTCGCTTAGTGTGAAGAGCGAGGCGTTCTCGGTATAGACAAGCATGCAATCGATACGCTTATCAGGATAGAGCGGCGCCAGGATCTCGCGATAGATCGCCAGCTGCGCCCGGTGCGCGAAGGGGATAGCCTCTTCTGTTGTCGGCGGCACCCGATTGGTCTTGTAGTCGAGAATGACGACGCGATCGGCAAGGACGGCAAGCCGGTCGATGCGGCCGGAGACGGCATAGCGCCGATCGTCGAGCGTCAATGTTCCCATAATCGAGACCTCGGGCTGGGCCTGCGCACCGAGGACGGCCTGCAAACCTTCCTCGTCCAATAGTTTCAGAACCGAATCGACAAGCTTGCGCCGTTCCCCTTCCGGCCAGAATCGCGCCGCGCGTTCGGCATAGCGGCTTGCCGCATCAGGCCGCTCGGCAGACGGAATTTCGGGAAGCGCCTGCAGCATGCGATGGATCAGCCTGCCCTTCTCCAGTGAACGATCGCTGCGCTCCTTCTCACCGAACAGCGGCGAGACGACCAGCAGGCCGCCTTCATCTTCATCGACGATCGTCCCGGCACCGGAAGGACTGAGCGGCCGGGGCAGCTCAGCCTGCGGCGGCAATGGCCGCAACAGGCCGTCCGGCAAAATCTCCTCGCTGCCGCGCTCCTCGCTGCCGCGCTCTTCGCTGCGATCGATACGCTCGAAGCTTCGTTCCACCCGCGGCACCCGCCATTTGATGCCCGGCCATTCCCCATCGGGACCGGAGAATGTGGTCGCCTCCACATGCGGATGGTCGTCGCTGAGTGCCGCCGAAATCATCATATGCCAGGTGTCGTTATTCACACGCACGCCACGATAGCCGCAGACGACCAGCCGGTCGGCGGCTCGCGTCATGGCGACATAGAGCAACCGGCGGTATTCCTCTTCCGCCAGCATCTGGATACGTGCGGCATCGTCCTGGGTCAGCGAATTGGAAAGATCCGAGACAGGAACCCAGACGGGCATTGGCGGCTCGTCTGGGCCGGTCTCGATCAGGCGAAGCTTCGGAAGATGGGTATGGGTGAAGGCCTTCGAACCACCATCGACGAGGAAAACGATCGGTGCTTCAAGACCCTTGGAGGCATGCACCGTCATGATTCGCACCTCGTTGCGCCCCTTGTCCTGCTCGCGCTTCATCACCGGAGCTTCGAGCTCCAGCGTCGAGATGAAGGATTGCAGCCCGGGAAGGCCGGAGCTCTCATGGTCGAGCGTGAAGGTCAGGAATTCGTCGAGGATATCGCTGACCTCGGTGCCGAGACGGGCAAGGAATTGCCGCCGCCCGCCATAGCTGCCCAGCACGCGCGCATAGAAATCATGGACCGACAGGCTCCTGGAATGCCGGAGAAACAGCTCCAGCCTCTCGACGGCAGCGCGGAAACGCTCGGTGCCGTCGGCGGCGAAGCTTCTGAGATGGCTCCAGACGCTTTCATTGTCGCCGCGCAACGCGGCGATCGCGAAGATGTCGTCCTCCGAGAGATCGAAAAGCGGGCTCTTGAGCACGGCGGCGAGCGAAAGATCGTCTTCCGGCAGAAGCAGGAAACGGCCGAGCGCCAGCAGATCCTGCACGGCGATATGGCTGGTCAGCACTAGCCTGTCCGCACCGGCGACGGGAATATCGCCGCGGCGCTTCAACGCGCGCGTCAACGCATTGACGAAGGCGTCGCGCTTGCGCACCAGCACCAGGATGTCGCCGGCCTCGATCAGGCGCTCCTTGCCTTTGTCGACAATCGTCTCGCGGCCGACGAGTGTGCCGATCGAATGGGCGATCCGCCGCGCGAGGATTGCGGCCGGCGCGCTTTCCGGCGTCGCATCGAAGGGCGCCGTCCAGTCCTCCTCCTTCACCACCGCTTCCGGCGCAACCATCTCCCAGAGATCGACGGCGCCGGGATGCCCGATGCGGCTGGAGCGATGCACGACCGGTTCGCCGAGCGCGCTGAGGCCGCGCGCGTTCTCCGGCGCCTTGAAAATGTGGTCGACGGCCTCGAGCACGTCGGCGGTCGAGCGGAAGGAGAGCGGCAGCCGCACGGAAGAAAAGCTCTGCCCGCTATCGGAAACGCGCCGCCGCGTCCGGTCGCTCTCCTCGGAAAAACGCTCAGGCCGCGCCCCCTGGAAGGAATAGATCGACTGCTTTTCATCGCCGACGGCAAACAGCGTGCGCACGATCGGCCGGGCGCTTTCGCCGGAGAAGAAATCTTCGGCGAGCGACTGGATGACGCTCCACTGGATCGGGCTGGTATCCTGCGCCTCGTCGACGAGGATATGATCGATACCCCGATCAAGCTTGTAGTGGATCCAGGGGCCGACGCCACTTTTCGTCAGGAGGTCGGCGGCGCGGGTGATCAGGTCCTCGAAATCGAGCTGGCTGCGTTGCTTCTTCAACTCCTCATAGTCGTGATTCAGCCGGTCGGCGAGCACGAGCGCCGCATGCGTGGCGCCGTACATCCGCATCAGTTTCAGCCGGTCGCGGCTTGCTGCGACATGCGCGCGGGCAATGGCGATAGCCCCCGCCAGCTGCGGTGCCTCGGCAAGCATGGCCTTGACGAGGAATTGCGAGTCCGCCTTGGGCTCGCCCTTCACTGTCAGCAAGATTTTCTCGAGGATCTCAGCGCGCCTTGCGTCATCGCGCTCCCGCCCGGCGAGCCTGAGGCCATAGGCAACCTCCTGCGCCTTCGCGCCGCCTTTCTGGTCGGCGAGCGAAAGATAAAGCTCCAGCGTGCCACCCGAAAGCTCCGGCAAAGGCCAATATTGCGCCGCGATCCTGTCTTCCGTGTCGCCGGCGGCAAGGCCGAGCCTCTTGCGCAGAACCATTTCCACGCCGCCTTGCTGTTCGGCCGTCGCCGTGAAACGACGAATGGCATTGCGGTTGGCGACGATGTCGCCGAGCAGGTTCTCCAGTCCGGATTCGTCGCCGAGATTGAGCACGTAGGCGAATGCCTCAGCAAGGGCGCTGTCTTCGTCAGGCGCGGTTGCCGTCAGCAGCGCCCGGCGCGCATCGGAAAGCAGCGCCACCGCCGCGCGATCGTCGAGAACCGAGAAATGTCCGGCAACGTTGGCCTCCAGTGGGAACTGATGCAGCAGCGCCTCGCAAAAGGCATGGATCGTCTGGATCTTCAGTCCGCCGGGTGTCTCCAGCGCCTTGGCAAACAGCCGGCGGGCCTCGGCAAGCTTCAGTCCGTCGGGAGCTGTACCCTCGATCTGCGTGATCCGCCGGCCGAGGTCTTCATCGTCAAGCACCACCCATTCCGCCAGCCGTTCGAAGACCCGGTTCGACATTTCCGATGCCGCAGCCTTGGTGTAGGTGAGGCATAAAATGGCGGAAGGCCGCGCCCCGGCAAGCAGCAGCCGGATGACGCGCTGTGTCAATACATGTGTCTTGCCGGAACCGGCATTGGCCGAGACCCATGCCGAACGCAGTGGATCGGAGGCAATCGCCTGCTGGATCGTCGTCCAGCCGATCCAGGCGCCGGGATCGTCGTCGTTGGGAAGGGCGGTCACATCACTCATCACCGCCGCCCTCTTCGGTTTCGGCGGTCGACCATTCGGAGACGCGGGCAAGATGATCATAGTCGCCGCCGAAATCGAATTGCTGGGCCGGGATCAGCCGCGAAGTGAAGCCTCTTTCGCTGGATTGCAGCAACCCCGCGAATTTGACCAGCTGGTCGATCGATTCGGCTGCGAGATCCATCGCCGATTTCGCCTTGTCGCTGCGCGCCGAGCTCTCGTTGTTGACGGTATCGACCTGGAAGCGGCTTCCGGGTCGCAGACGCACATAGAGAAGGTCCTGCGGCACGAGGCTGCCGGCATCACGGAAGGCGCCGGCACTCAAGGCCGCCGCTTCGAGCGCAAGCTGCGGATCGAGAAGCACGCGCGCCTGCGCCGGCGAAGGATTGTAGCCAGTCTTGTAGTCGATAATGTCGGCCGAATGCGGTCCTGTTATGTCGATCCGGTCCGCGACGCCGGTGAGCCGGATATTGATCGACTCCAGCTCCATGCCACCCCGTACTTCCGTCAGCGTTTTCAGGATGCCATGCCGGCGTCCAGCCTCCCATTCGAGGAAGGCGCGGGCCACCGCGCGAAAGCGCGGCCGCCATACGGCATCGATATGAGGCGGCAACTTTTCCATGTCGAAAAGCTCGGAAAGAATGCGCTCCATCGCCGCTGCCGCATCCGGCGTGCCGGCGATATGGGCTTCGCGAATGAAACGGTCGATGATCTTGTGGTAGAGCGTCCCGCGTTCGGCCGCACCCGGATCGCGATTGAACGGATCGAGGGGGTCGAGCCGCAGGATGCGACGGGCATAGATGGCATAGGGATCTCGGCGCAGCCGGCCGACTTCGCTGAAGGAATAGGATTTCGGCTGCAGCGCCAGCGGCGGTTTCGGCGAGGGTCGTTGCGCTGGCGCCTGAGCATCTCCCCGATCGATGAGACCGGCCCATTGGAGAAACCGGTTGCCGCGGCCCTTCAATTCCGCTTCGAACGCCTCTCCGCCCAGCGCCAGCAGCCGCTGCAGCCAACGCGAGGCAACGGTCGGCGTTGAGCCCTGGCGTAGCGCGCGCGAATAGATCAGATGGCGCGTACCGTTTGCCATCTCGAAATCATGCGCCAACTGGCCGATACGCCGCTCCGGCGGCTCGAGGCCGATCTCCGTCTTCATCATTCGCGGAATGAAGGGATTGTTGGCGGTCTGTCCCGGCCAGGTGCCTTCGTTCAGGCCGCCGAGGATCAACGTATCGACGCTCTGCAGGCGGGCTTCCAGCGTGCCGAAGATGAAGAGCCTCGGATGGCTGAGCGCCCGTGGCTTCACCGCATGACCGGCAGCAAGGGCTGCCATGATGTCGATCCATTGCGGTCCGTCGGCCTCCATCTGGCCGTTGGTGTCGATCACTTCGCTGAGCAGGGCGGCGAGAGCGTCTCCCGCTTCGTTGGACCAGAGATCGGCGAGATTTCCTTGCGGATCGACCGCGACCGCTTCAAGCGAACGGCCAGTGCGCTCTGCCCATTCGGACAGTGTGAAGCGCACTGTTCTTCCGCGATCTTCCGGCCGGTGCCGCATCAGCGCCGAAGCCAGAGGCTCGGTCGCTTGTGCGACCCGGCGGGCAAGGTCGTATGCGGCGTCGGCGGCCTCAGGCAAAAGCGCTTTTCGCCATTGCGGCGCGTGCCTGTCCAGGGCCTGTTCGGCAAGTTGGTGCGTGAGCAGCGGTTCCAGCGCACTGATATCCACCTCTGCCACGCCGCCGCGCAGTGCCAGCAGCTCGAGCGCCTCGGTAGCGGAAATCAGTGCACCGCGCTCCAGGCCGAAGCGGGCAAGCGGATGTTTGAGCAGCGAGACGATCGCCACCGGATCGCCCGGCCGCAGCGCTGCTTCCAGTAGCAATTGCAGAAGCGTGCCCTGCGGCATGGCTGAAAGCGGCGTACCCGCCGAATCATCGGCGAGGATGCCGAAGCGCGAAAGCTCAGCCATCACCCGCCGAGCGAGACTGCGGTCCGGCGTGATGAGGGCTGCCCGGCTTTCGCCGTCCAGTCCCAACCTCTCCAACGCCAGCCTGAGCGCGATGGCAATCGCGGTTGCTTCCTCGCGCTCATTGGCGGCTTCAATCAGCGAGACATCAGAGAAGGCCGAAGACAGCGCGCCTGCCGGCAGGTCGGTTTTCCAAGCTCCCCAGTCACTGGTCGCCTCCGCCGGAGCAAGGGCCCGCGACAGGATTTCGGCACGCCGCTCAAGATCGGCCTCCGGTCTGTCGAGGAGCGTGACGTCGGCCCGCGTCAGCTTCAGCCGCTTGAGCAGAGACGACAGACCATATTGCGGATGGCTCCGGCTTGCCGGATTGGCATGTTGGCCTGGCACCGGTTCCCGCGCGACCATCTGCCAGTGCTTCTCGGGCATGGAGAGATCGAGGCCCGGAAGCACGATCACGCCTTCCGGCAGATGGGCGACGGCGGCAATGAGATCGGCGGTGGCGGGAACGGAACCCGTCGAACCGGCGATGATGATCGGCCCGGCGGGTTTCGTTGCCGAAAGCCGGCTTGCTTCGGCCCGGAGAATGGCGTTTCTGTGCCGCGCCGGCGAGGATTTGCCGAGTTCGGACAGCCGCTCCGGCCAGAAGGCGCTGGCGATCTGCAGGAATTCCGCCGTCAACTGCCACCAGGCGGCATAATCGCCGGTATCGAGTTTCGACAGCTCCGACCAATCGAGATCCTCGGTCTCGATGGAATCGATCAGCTCGGCAAGATTGCGGGCGAGCCAGATCGCATCCGCCGGGCTTGCCGGCGCGACGAGCGGCGAGTCCGAGTGAATGTGGCGGACGATCTCCGGCAGCTTGTTTCGCCAGGCAAGGATCAAACGCGCAAGCTCCAGCAGACGGGCGGTATTCGACAGCGGCTGGGCGAGATCGATCGTTGCCGGCAGCGCCTCGTCGAAATAGCCGCTATCGTCATCGGTTTCGCCGAGCGGACGGATGACGGGGAGAATCGCCGAGTGGCCGCCGAGCAGGTCGACGAATTCGGACCGTAGCACACGCACGGCGCGTCGGGTCGGCAGGTAGATCGTTACTTTGGCAAGCGATAGCGGATCATCGGTGTCGTGCCGGAAAATCGGCGTCAATCGGCCGTCGCAAAGTGTCGTCGCCAGCGTTTTCAGGAAGGAGAGGCCTGCCGGGATCGTCAGGATGCGTGGCTGGTGCCGCTCCGCCATGGCTTACGCAAACGTCCGTAATCGCCGGATCGTTTCCTCCGCCTCGCCGATCGCGTCGGGCGTGCCGACCGTTAGCCAGTGGCCTTCGAGCACGATGCCGAAAAGCCGTCCGCGCGCGATCGCCTTGTCGAAATAGATATTGAGGTTGAAAGCATGCTTCGGTGCATCGTCGAGCAACGACGGGTTCATGACGATCGCTCCGGCATAGACGACGGGATTGGACGGATCGTCACGATAACGCGTCAGCCGGCCATCGGTTGCGAGGCTGAAGTCGTTCTTGCCGTTGTGACCCGTCGTATCCTCGATCGCAACACAAAGCAGCGCCATATCCATGCGTTCGGCATCGAAGAATCCGGCTAAGCGTTGTAGATTCGTCGGCCGCCCCGGCTGTTCGCCGATCCAGAAGAGATCGGCATTCATGACGAAGATATTGTCGCGGGTAAGTAGCCTCAGCCCCTTCGCCAAGCCGCCGCCGGAATTCATCAGTGCGTCCCGCTCGTCGGATATGACGATGTCGAGGCCGTGATAATTGCCGAGATGGTCGAGCATCTGGTCGGCGTGGTGGTGAACGTTGACGACGGCGCGTTCGATGCCGGCCGCCACCAGCGAATCCAGCGCGTAGTCGATCATCGGCTTGCCGTCGATCTTCACCAGCGGCTTCGGGATCTTGTCGGTGATCGGGCGCATGCGGGTTCCGAGACCCGCGGCCAGTACCATGGCTTGTCTGATGGTCATTCTGATCCGGAACTTATGATTCGCTCTCGCCTATTCCAGCCCTTGCGCACCAATCGCGCAAGGGGGCAAGCGCTTCATGCTCGAGCGCGACGTTCAGGTAGCAAAGCGTGCGCGGCATATGTTTCAGATAACCCGGCTTGCCATCGCGCTGCAACAGGCGCACCCAAAGACCGGCAAGCTTGCAATTGCGCTGGGCAGACATGATCGCCCAGGCCTTCATAAATCCGGCCTCGTCGAAACCGCCCTGTGCGCGGCGAAGCGTCAGATAATCGTCCATCAGCTGCCGGAAGAGGTCCGGCTCGATCGTTACGCGCGCATCCTGGACGATCGACGCAAGGTCATAAGCCGTCGGGCCGATCATCGCGTCCTGGAAGTCGATCAGGCCGATCTTGCGAATATCGCTTTCATGTTCGCGCCAGATGATGTTCGGCGAATGGAAGTCGCGCAGCAGCAGGCTCTTCTCGGCCGTTGCGAGCTCGTCGATGAGCGCGTCCCAGATCGCCAGATATTCCGCCCGTTCGGCTTCCGTTGCGGGTGCGCCCTGGCGCTTCCAGGGCAGGTGCCAGTCGAGCACCAGCCGCACCTCCATCTTCATCGCCGTGCGGTCGAAATCAGGAATATGGTGGATATGGCCCTTTCCAACGGGGATGTCCTGCGGAAATTTCAGGGCGTGCAGCCTGGCCAGGCAGGCAACGCTTTCGCGATAGCGTTCTATAACCGGCTGTCCGTGGACATCCAGAACGCCTTCGCTGCCGAGATCTTCGATCAGCAGTATACCCTCGTTATAATCCACCTTGTAGACTTCGGGCGCTGCAAAACCATCCTTGCGCAGCGTATCGGCGATTGCCACGAACGGATAGGCGTTTTCGGCAAGATGCGCGACTTTGGGATAGGGTTTGCCGTCGAGAACAGGCGGGCCTTCAGCAAGCGGCGGCCAGTCCATCAGGATGATGCGTTGGTTCCCGGCTTGCGGATAGATCGCCTCATAGGCGCGCAGCGAAGCGTCGCCGGTCAGGAAGCGGCGTCTCGCTTCGGGATAACCTGCACCGTCAAGGAACTCGCGGATCGCCAGGACACGGCGGATGCGTGAATCTTGCGCGCCCGCGGCTCTGATTGTCGCCCGGCGGCCGTTGCCCTCATGTTCAAGTGTCAGCGCGATGCGCTCCGCGGGCAGTTCGCTCCCCGCCATCTCCGGCCATTCGACGAGACAGATACCGTTCTGCAAGGCCTCGTCGAAGCCAAGCTCCGTCAGTTCGGCAGGATCGCCGAGCCGGTAGAGATCGAAATGCGAAACGGCGATGCGCAGATCGTAGGATTGCACCAGCGTGAATGTCGGGCTCGGGACCTCGAGCCCCTCGTCATCGGCCATGGCGCGCAGAATCGCCCGGGCGAGCGAGGATTTCCCCGCGCCGAGATCGCCGGAAAGGGCAAGGCAATCGCCGGCCTTCAGGGCCAGCGCCAGGTCTTCACCGAGGCGGATGGTGGCCGCCTCGTCTTTCAGGAAAAGCGAGATCGCATCATTTGTCGTCATTCGGCGGCAGCGGAATGCGGTACATCGACCGAGGGGATACGGCAGACGACGGTCGTGCCCTTGCCCGGTTCGCTGTCGATCGTCACATCGCCATGATGCAGACTGACGAAGCTGTCGACGATCGAGAGGCCGAGGCCGGCGCCGCCGCGTTTGCCGCTTTTCGCTCCCGTGGCAAAACGGTCGAAGACGGTCGCGATCATGTCAGGCGAGATGCCGGGGCCGCGATCGCTGACGGCGAAGACGAAGTCCGTGCCTTCGCGATGGCATTCCAGCGAGATCGAGGTGCCTTCGGGCGAGAAATTCGCCGCATTGGACAGAAGCTTCAGAAGGATCTGCTTCAGCCGCTGCGGATCGGCGACGATCGAGCCGAGATAGGCCGGGGCGGTAATTGCAAGCGCCACACCGCTTTCGTGGAGGCGATCTGCGATCTGCATCGAGACGTCGTCGAGCAGGTCGTTGAGATCGATATCCGCATAATTGAGACGCATGATGCCGGCGTCGACGGTCGCAAGGTCGAGAATATCGTTGACGAGCGTCAAGAGAACCGAGGACGAGGTCGAGATGTGGTCGATATATTCGGCCTGCCGTTCGGTAAGCGGCCCGACGCCCTGCGTGCGCAGGAGATCGGTGAAGCCGATGATGTTGGTCAGTGGCGAACGCAGTTCATAGGAAACGTGCTGGACAAAGTCGTTTTTCAGCTCGTCGGCCTTGCGCAACGCTTCGTTCTTCTCGGTCAGCGCGCGCTCGGCGCGCACGCTGTCCGTCATGTTGACGAAGGTCAGCATGGTCTGCGCGTTCGGCAGCGGGATGACGGCGTAGTCGAGCACGAGGCCGGAGAAGAGTTCCAGCGTTCCCTGGCCCGAGCGGCGTTCGTCGTCGAAGCTGGTGATCAGTTCCGCGAAGGTCTTCCAGCCGTCCGGCCGGTCATAGGACGGCGCGCAGGCCTCGCCTAGCGCACGGATATGGGTGCCGGGCTTGGCTTCGGTTTCGGTGATCCCCCAGAGCGCGCGGAAGGCCGGGTTGGAAAGGCGGATGCGTCCATCAGGACCGAACACCGCCACACCCTCGGAAAGGTGGTCGATGGTTTCGCCCTGCACCTTGACCAGCGTGTTGTAGCGCGTTTCGAGGTCGACCTGCTCGGTCAGGTTTTCGAACACCCAGGTGGCGCCACCCTGCGGATGGGCGGTCGCAAAGACGCGCAGCGTCTGCCCGTTCGGCAGGTGCCAGAGATCGGATTGCGTGTCGAGCGCGCGATAGACCGAAAGCGCGGCTTCCTTCCAGCTTTTCCAGTTGAGCTGGTCCGGCAGCTTCTTGGCCGCTCGCAGCCGCTCGAGCAACTCGCTATTGTCCGGTCGGCCTTCGAGGAAGGCGATATCCAGCTCCCAGAGCGCGACGAAGGCCTGGTTGTAGAATTGCAGCCGGCGGTCGCCGTCGAAGATGGCAACCGGCGTAGCGAGATGGTCGAGCGTTTCGGCATGGCTCTTCAGCGTCCGTTCCAGCTCGGCGCGCACGGCCTCTATGTCGGACACATCGATCGCGATGCCGGCCGAGCCGCCGGGAACCCTGACGTCGACGACATCGAAGAATGTGCGGTTGCCGCGCACGACCGTCGAGATCTTGTCGTGGAAGGGCGATTCCGGCGTCGTCGTGGCGCGAATGCGTTCGCGAGCCACGGTCGTCAGCATCTCGCGGCCTTCATTGATCGCCTGCTGCGGCGACCGCGCTTCGACCGCCTCGCCATAAGCCTGGTTGACCCAGGTGAGGCGGCCCACCGGATCGCGCTGCCAGGCCGGCATGTCGATCGCGTCGAGCATGGTCTGGAAGGCCGAGATCGAGGTCATCAGCCGGTCGCGCTCGATCCTGAGCTCTGCGAGCTCGGCGCGCAGATTGTTGAGCGCCACGAAACGGACGAAGGCCCGCCCGCCGGAAACCCGGCCCTGCGCCTCCAGGATTTCGTCGCGGATGGTTTCGACCACCATGTCGAAGCTCTGCGCCTCGTCGCGCAGCCGGTCGATCGCCTTTTCCAGCTCGGAAGCCGAACGTGACTTCAGCCACAGGCCGAAGGCCAGGAATTCGCCGTCTTGCGGCGCGCCGGTCTCAGGCGGAAGCTGGCCGAGCAGTTCGGGACGCGCATTGCCGTCCCAGATGACGATCCGCCGGTTCTTGTCGGCGATCAGAGCCTGGTATTGCGAAATGCGCTGCTGGGCATCGGAGAGCGCCGAGCGGATTTCCCGGCTTTCGTTTTCCAGGTTGCCGCGCTGACGCACGAGCCACAGCGTCGACAGTAGTGCTGCCGATATGACGCCGATGACGACGGAAACACCGATCACCTGCGAGGATGTGAAGTGGTGAGCCGTGGCCGCCGCCTGCTGCTCCGCCTGTGCCAGAGCCGGCCGCGCCAAGGCCGCGAGCGCGGTGCCGGCCGCGCAGCTTTTCAGGAAGCGCGCCAATGGTCCGTGCTCTTGCTTTACGGCCTCGTGCGCCGTTGCTGATTGATATCCTTGGCCTGCCATGAGCGGGCGGCGATCGGCGCGAGCGCCATCATCCGCCTGACCGGGCAGGCTGCTTTTCATTTCCGACATCCGCGGTATGTCTCCGTCCTTCAATGTGCCGCATTACGACAAGACATCCCATTTTCGCAGCGGTCGGACAGGGTCCGGCGCCACGAATCAAGTCTTAAAACAATACTTCGGAAGGGAATCGGCGGGAAGGGAGCGTCCAAAAAATAAGCCGCGGCATTTGTCAATGCCGCGGCTTCTACATCTTGTGGATATTAACGATCAGATCAATATCTGTAGTGGTCGGACTTGAACGGGCCCTTCGGCGAGACGCCGATATAGGCTGCCTGTTCCTCAGAAAGCTCAGTCAGCTTCACGCCGAGCTTGTCGAGATGCAGGCGGGCGACCTTCTCGTCGAGGTGCTTCGGCAGGATATAGACCTGGTTGGAATACTGGTCGGGCTTGGTGAAGAGCTCGATCTGCGCCAGCGTCTGGTTGGTGAACGAAGCCGACATCACGAAGGACGGATGGCCGGTGGCGTTGCCGAGGTTGAGCAGACGGCCTTCGGAAAGAAGGATGATGCGATTGCCCTTGGGGAATTCGATCAGGTCGACCTGCGGCTTGACGTTGGTCCACTTGAGATTGCGCAATGCAGCGACTTCGATTTCGTTGTCGAAGTGACCGATATTGCCGACGATCGCCATATCCTTCATCGCCCGCATATGGTCGATGCGGATGACGTCCTTGTTGCCGGTGGTGGTGATGAAAATATCGGCCGAAGAAACGACGTCCTCGAGCAGAACGACTTCATAACCGTCCATCGCAGCCTGCAATGCGCAGATCGGATCGGCTTCGGTCACCTTGACGCGGGCACCGGCGCCGGAGAGCGAAGCGGCAGAACCCTTGCCGACGTCGCCGTAACCGCAGACGACGGCAACCTTGCCGGCCATCATGACGTCGGTGCCGCGACGAATGCCGTCGACCAGCGATTCCTTGCAGCCATACTTGTTGTCGAACTTCGACTTGGTGACCGAGTCGTTGACGTTGATCGCCGGGAAAGGCAGCAGGCCCTTCTGGCTGAGCTGGTAAAGGCGGTTGACGCCGGTCGTCGTTTCCTCGGTGACGCCCTTGATCGCGTCGCGCTGCTTGGTGAACCAGCCAGGCGAAGCGGCAAGGCGTTTCTTGATCTGTGCGAAGAGGATTTCCTCTTCTTCGGAATGCGGGTGAGACAGCACGTCCTCGCCGGCTTCTGCACGGGCGCCAAGCAGGATGTACATGGTGGCGTCGCCGCCGTCATCGAGGATCATGTTGGAAAGGCCGCCATCGGCCCACTGGAAGATCTTGTCGGTATAGACCCAGTAATCTTCGAGTGATTCGCCCTTGATGGCGAAGACAGGCACGCCGGAAGCGGCGATCGCGGCAGCGGCATGATCCTGCGTCGAGAAGATGTTGCACGAGGCCCAGCGGACTTCGGCGCCGAGCGCGACCAGCGTCTCGATGAGCACGGCCGTCTGGATAGTCATATGCAGCGAGCCGGTGATGCGCGCGCCCTTCAGCGGCTTTGTCTGGCCGAATTCGGTGCGGCAGGACATCAGCCCCGGCATTTCGGTTTCGGCGATCGTAATTTCCTTGCGGCCGAAATCCGCAAGCCCGATATCGGCGACGACATAATCTTTTTCAGTGCTCATAGAGGCCTCCAGGCTGAAAAACGTCTCAAAATTGGCGCAGGCGCGAAGATGACCCGCGTGCAAGCGCACGGCATGTCCGCCGTTTAGCAGGCTTCGCCGGTGATGGCAATAAGGATATAAAGAAGTCTTTATATGTTTATATGAACTCGATCGGAGCTCACATCTCCTCGCCGAACCTGTTCTGGATCAGCTGGTCCAGGGCCTCCAGCGCTTCCTCGGCCTGGCTGCCGCTTGCCGAAACGACGACGCTCGAGCCGGGGCTCGCTGCAAGCATCATCAGGCCCATGATGGAGGTTCCGCCGACCGTCATTCCATCCTTGGAAACGGTGATGGCGGCATCGAAGGTCTCGACCATCTGCACGAATTTGGCGGAAGCGCGCGCGTGAAGACCGCGCTTGTTGATAATGAGGAGTTCCCGGGAGAGCGATGTCATGAATGCCCGTTATTTTCCGCTGAGCACACGGCTCGCGACATTGATATATTTCCGCCCGGCTTCGGAGGCCTCGACCAGCGCCTTCTCCATGTTGTTCTCGCCGCGCACGCCGGCAAGTTTGATCAACATCGGCAGATTGACACCGGCAATGACTTCGGTATGGCCGCTGCTCATGACTGATATGGCGAGATTGGACGGCGTGCCGCCGAACATGTCGGTCAGGATGACGACGCCGTGGCCATCATCGGCACCGGAAACGGCTTCCAGAATGTCCTGCCGTCTCTGATCCATGTCGTCTTCGGGGCCAATACAGACCGTCTCGATGAATTTCTGAGGACCGACGACGTGCTCGACAGCATGACGAAACTCTTCAGCCAGCTTGCCATGAGTGACAAGCACAAGTCCGATCATGATATTACTGCTCCCATATACGCAAACGGTGGCCCCAATATCGCAACGCAGCAATTACGTCCACCGGTGGGGGCACATCTTGGCTATGAAAAGCCGAAGTGCAAGATAAAAATGCGAATATATAAGGCAGATTGACTAATCCGGAAGGCCTCAGCGCCCGATATCCGGCACTTTTGCCATCAGGATCGCAAGGGGTGAGGAAACGCCTGTGAGCAACCGCAATGCGGGAAGCGAAAAATCGGCGGCAAGGCTCACCATTTCGCCCTCGGGAGGCACCCGATCTTCACCGGTGGCGGTGCCCGGAAGCACGGCATAATGCATGGCCGCTCTTGGAATATGGTCCTGACGAACGATGCCGGTGCCGCGAAGTTCGATCAGCCCGGTGATCGACGGCGGGCATGTGGCGATCACCGCTCCGGCCTCTCTTGAGAGAAGGACCTGGTCGTCGGCGACCAGCGCCGTGAAAAGCCCGAGCCGGCGCGCCTCGGTCATGCAGGTGAAGGCCAGCATCGATTTTCCCCAGCCGGAGGGGCCGCTGAACAGCAGCCCCGTCTTGCCGACGACGATCGCCGTCGCATGGACGTTGAAAGCTGCCTCGGTCATGCTGCGGCGCCGATTGGCAGAGAGAGGATGAAGCGCGCGCCGAGTATATGCCCGCTCTCGGCATCGGTGATGTTTTCGGCTCTCAGCGAACCGCCATGCGCTTCGGCGATCTGCCGGCTGATCGACAAGCCGAGCCCCGAATTCTGGCCAAAGCCTTCCGCCTCCGGCCGGTCCGTATAGAAGCGTTCGAAGATACGGTCGATATTTTCCGCCTGGATGCCGGGGCCGTTGTCTTCGATCGTGGTGACGCAGCGCGAGCGTGTCCGCACCAACCGCACGGTAATCTTGCCGCCCTTTTCCGGCACGAAAGAGCGGGCATTCTCGATCAGGTTGGCGATGATCTGGCCGATGCGTAGATCGTGGCCGTTGACGACGAAGCGCGTCTTGACGTTCGGCTTGCGTTCGATCGCATATTCGATTTCCACCTGCTTCTTGGTGCTCCTGACCTGGCGCGAAACCTCGATGAGGTCGCGCAGCAGCACTTCCATGTCGACGGAGCCGGCATCGACGCGTGCGAGTTCGGCGTCGAGACGGGAGGCGTCGGAGATATCGCTGATCAGCCGGTCGAGGCGGCGGACATCGTGCTGGATGACGTCCATCAGCCGCTTCTTGGAATCGTCGGATCGGGCAAGCGGCAGCGTTTCGACGGCGCTGCGCAGCGAGGTCAGCGGGTTCTTGAGCTCGTGGCTGACATCGGCCGCGAAACTCTCGATCGCATCGATGCGGTCGTAGAGCGCCGTCGTCATCTCGCGCAATGCGATGGAAAGGTTGCCGATTTCATCCTGGCGGGCAGAGAAGTCGGGAATTTCCTCACGCGTCTTGGCACCGCGGCGGACGCGGATGGCGGCTGCCGAAAGACGGCGCAGCGGATTGGCGATGGTCGACGACAGCACCAGCGAAAGCAGCACGTTGACGAGTGTCGCTACGCCGAAGACGCGCATGATGGCAAGCCGCTCGGCATGGACGATATTGTCGATATCGCCCGCCTGCGTCGACAACAACAGCACGCCGAGCACGGCGCGGAAGCGCTGGATCGGCACGGCGACGGACACGATGAGTTCACCTTTTTCGGTGGTGCGCACGACTGCGCCGCGCACGCCGGTGAGCGCATTCATCACTTCGGGATAGATCGAGCCGTCGCCGCCCGGCGCTTCCTTATAGAGCGGCAGATTGCCGGGCTGCAACGCCTTGTTGAACAAGGTGGCGAACCACTCGCTCCAGGTCTGTTTCTCTTCTTCCACCGGCGGCAGGTCGAAGCGCAATACCTGGCCGCGCGAATAAAGATGGCGCGAATCGAGCAGCAGGTTGGCATCGGCATCGAAGATGCGGGCGCGCGTGCGCGTCGGCGAGATCAGCCGGCGCAGGACCGGCGCGACCTTTTCGGGATCGATCGGGAATTCGAGATCCTCGTCGTTCGGCACCGGAGTGATGCTCTGGCCGGCCTGCAGCTCGAGCAGCTTCTGCGGATCGATGGTAATCGAGTTCGTATCGACCGACGCGGAGGCCGAAACGGCGCCGGCGATGATTTCGCCCTGCGTCAACAGGCTTTCGGCGCGGGCGTCGATCAATCCCTCGCGGAACTGGTTAAGGTAGAGGATGCCGCCGACGAGCACTACCAGCGCGACGAGATTGAAGAACAGGATACGCCGCGTCAGGCTCGAAAAGACGGCATTGCCGAAGATGCGGCGGATCAGGGTGAAGGGATGCGACCAACGGCGGCCACGAACGCGACGGGTGCTCACGCCCTCCGCATCGTCGATATCCCTTTCCTGCACCAACTGTGCCAATGACAGGCCCTTTCGAAGAGCGGGGCCGGATGGACCGGCCCGCAGCCCTCAACATTTCCGACAGCGCCGCGCGTCTTTTCAGACGCGCCAAGGACGCTGTGACATTTTGAACTGCTGCATAATTTGACCCTTAAACCGATGCCGATTTAGGAAATTATGCAGGAGCGCGCTGCGCCGCTTGGGGCTCAGGCTGCTTCGCGGAAGCGGTATCCCACTCCGTAGAGTGTTTCAATCATATCAAAGTCGGTGTCGACCATCTTGAATTTCTTGCGCAGCCGCTTGATGTGGCTGTCGATGGTCCGGTCGTCGACATAGACCTGTTCGTCATAGGCTGCGTCCATCAGCGCGTCGCGGCTTTTGACGACGCCGGGGCGCTGCGCCAGCGAATGCAGGATCAGGAATTCGGTCACCGTCAGCGTCACGGCCTCGCCTTTCCAGGTGCAGGTATGGCGTTCCTGGTCCATGACCAGCTGCCCGCGTTCCAGCGAGCGGGCCTGCTGCACCGCGCCGGTCTTCGGCGCGCCGGTGGGGCTGGTGCCGGCGGCGGCGGCTTCGCGGCTTGACGCGCGGCGCAGGACGGCGCGCACGCGCTCCACCAGCAGGCGCTGCGAAAAAGGTTTGGTGATGAAGTCATCGGCGCCCATCTTCAGGCCGAAGAGTTCATCGATCTCCTCATCCTTGGAGGTGAGGAAGATGACGGGAATATCCGACTTCTGCCGCAGGCGGCGCAGCAGTTCCATGCCGTCCATGCGCGGCATCTTGATGTCGAAGATCGCCAGCTGCGGCGGTCGCGCCAGCAGGCCGTCGAGCGCCGAAGCACCGTCCGTATACGTCTCGACCTTATATCCTTCGGCCTCCAGTGCGATCGACACCGAGGTGAGGATGTTGCGGTCGTCATCAACGAGCGCGATTGTCGGCATGGTGTTGGTCTCCGTCATCAGTGCGCAATCTCCCGGATTTGCTCTCCCCAGGCGGTCTCAGTGACCGGATGCGCTTATGGAGGATAAAGGTGGAACAAATTGTGGCAAAGATAAAGAGGAGGATTGCCGTAAAATTCGCCAGCAATCTTAGGTAGTGCGTCTGAATGTATAAACGCGACCCATTCAAACGATTTAAAATTAAGACAATAAATTTAAATCGATTAATTGTTTGATATCACTGCATTTTCTCAGGTTTTCCATCTTGTGTTTTAAAATTTCTGCCCGTATTTTCGCGATTAGTTTTAACGGCAACGAGCCTGAGCGAAGGGAACTAGCCATGGAAATGTTCGGAGTTCATAACCCGGCAATAGAGCTGGCAACGGTGGGATTGGGCGGCGCAGCCAGCGTTCGCTACAACTTTTCCGCCGCCGCGCTCTATGAAGAAGCGATCCGCCGGGGCGAAGCCGAACTGACCGCTCAGGGCGCATTGCGGGCTATCACCGGCCAGCACACCGGCCGTTCGCCGCGCGACAAGTTCGTCGTTCGCGATGTCAATACCGATGGCGAAATCTGGTGGGACAACAACAAGCCGATCTCGCCGGAGCATTTCGCCGTGCTGCGCGACGATATGCTGGCGCATGCCGCGGGCAAGGAGCTTTTCGTCCAGGATCTCGTCGGCGGCGCCGAGGAAGGCCATGCTCTGCCGACCCGCGTCGTGACCGAATTCGCCTGGCATTCGCTGTTCATCCGCAATCTGCTGATCCGCCCTGACACCGCAGCGCTGTCCGGCTTCGTGCCGAAACTGACGATCATCGATCTGCCGAGCTTCAAGGCCGATCCGGCCCGCCACGGCTGCCGTTCGGAAACGGTGATCGCCTGCGATCTCACCAACGGTCTCGTCCTCATCGGCGGCACCTCCTATGCCGGCGAAATGAAGAAATCGGTCTTCACCGTGCTCAACTACCTGCTGCCGGCCAAGGGCGTGATGCCGATGCACTGCTCGGCCAATGTCGGCCCGGACGGTGACGCGGCGGTGTTCTTCGGCCTTTCCGGCACCGGCAAGACGACGCTTTCGGCCGATCCGGCCCGGACGCTGATCGGCGATGACGAACACGGCTGGAGCGAAAACGGCATCTTCAACTTCGAAGGCGGCTGCTACGCCAAGACCATCCGCCTTTCGGCCGAAGCCGAGCCGGAAATCTATGCAACAACGCAGCGCTTCGGCACCGTGCTGGAAAACGTCGTGCTGAACGAAAGCCGCGAGCCGGATTTCGACGACGGGTCGCTGACCGAGAACACCCGCTGCGCCTATCCGATGGACTTCATCCCGAACGCGTCGGAAACCGGCCGTGCCGGGCATCCGAAGACGATCATCATGCTGACCGCCGATGCCTTTGGCGTCATGCCGCCGATCGCCCGATTGACGCCTGATCAGGCGATGTATCACTTCCTCTCCGGCTACACCGCCAAGGTGGCCGGCACCGAAAAGGGTGTCGTCGAGCCGGAAGCGACCTTCTCCACCTGCTTCGGCGCGCCTTTCATGCCGCGGCATCCGGCCGAATATGGCAATCTGCTCAAGGAGCTGATCGGCCGTCATGGCGTCCAATGCTGGCTTGTCAATACCGGCTGGACCGGCGGCGCCTATGGCACCGGCAAGCGCATGCCGATCAAGGCGACGCGTGCGCTTCTCGCTGCCGCCCTCAGTGGCGAACTTGGACAGGCCGAATTCCGTGCTGACACGAACTTCGGCTTCGCCGTACCGGTCTCCGTCGACGGTGTCGATGGCAGCATTCTCGATCCGCGCTCGACCTGGGCCGACAAGACAGCCTATGACGCACAGGCCGAAAAGCTGGTCTCGATGTTCATCGCGAACTTCGCCAAGTTCGAAAATCATGTCGACGGCGGCGTCCGTGATGCGGCCCCCGGCGTAAAGGTCGCTGCCGAATAAGCAGATCAAACCTCTGACTCACGTGAAACCCGGCATCGCAAGATTGCCGGGTTTTCCATGTCACAGCCGATATTTTCAATTCGCCGCCGATGTGACATAGAACGCCGCATGGCCAGCGACGCGCTTTATATCGATGACAGGATCACCATCGCCGGATGGGAGCTGACGGAACAGTTCGTTCTGGCGGGCGGTCCCGGCGGGCAGAATGTCAACAAGGTCTCGACCGCCGTCCAGCTGTTCTTTAACATCGCGAATTCGCCGTCCCTCAATGATCGAGTCAAAACCAATGCGATCAAGCTCGCCGGCCGGCGTTTGTCGAAGGAGGGCGTGCTGATGATCGAGGCGAGCCGGTTTCGCAGCCAGGACCGCAACCGCGAGGATGCGCGCGACCGGTTGAAGGAACTGATTCTCGAGGCCGCCAAGCCGCCACCGCCGCCGCGCAAGAAGACCAGGCCGACCAAGGGTTCGGTCGAACGCCGCCTGAAGGAAAAATCCGGTCGCTCGGAAGTCAAGAAAATGCGCGGCCGCCCCGGCGGCGGCAGCGGTGAGTGACATGCCGGAGCTCTTGCGCGGCATCCGCCATCTCCCCGGTTACCTCGACCGAGCGCGTCAGGAGGCATTGGCCGAGGTGATCCGCACCATCGTCGCCGAAGCACCGCTTTATGTGCCCGCCATGCCCGGTACCGGCAAGCCGATGTCCGTGCGCATGACCAATTGCGGACCGCTCGGCTGGGTGACGGACAAAGAGCGCGGCTATCGCTACCAGCCGACACACCCTGCAACCGGCAGACCCTGGCCCGATATGCCGCAGCAATTGCTCGACATCTGGAATGACGTTTCGGGTTACGACAAGCCGCCGGAAGCCTGCCTCGTCAATTTCTACTCCGACGAAGCGCGCATGGGCTTGCATCAGGACAGGGACGAACAGGATCTCGAAGCCCCGGTCGTCTCGATCTCGCTCGGCAACAGCTGCCTCTTTCGCGTCGGCGGCCTCAGCCGCAATGATCGCACGCTATCTTTCAAGCTTTCGAGCGGTGATCTGGTCGTGCTGGGCGGCGAGGGGAGGCTGTGTTTCCATGGCGTCGACCGCATCCATCCGGCGACGTCGACGCTGCTGAAGAATGGCGGCCGCATCAATCTGACCCTCCGCCGCGTCAACTCCACCGACTAACGACCGCCGCTATAGCTTTCGCAGCGCGACCTGTTCGATCAGGTGATCCTTGCCCTTTTTCAGGATGAGATCGGCGCGTGGACGCGTCGGCAGAATGTTCTGCCGCAGGTTCTTCAGGTTGATGTTTGCCCAGAGATCCTCGGCGATTTCGAGCGCTTCCCCGTCGCTGATCGAGGCATAGCGATGGAAATAGGAATTCGGATCGCGGAAGGCGGTCTCGCGCAGCCGCATGAAGCGCGTGACGTACCAGTTGTGGATCTGGTCTTCGGCGGCATCGATATAGATCGAGAAGTCGAAGAAGTCGGAGACCATCGGCACGATCTTGCCGCCGGCCGGCAGGTCGCGCGATTGCAGCACGTTGATGCCCTCGAAGATCAGGATGTCGGGCCGGTCGACGATCTTGTACTCGTCCGGCAGCACGTCGTAGACGAGGTGCGAATAGCTGGGCGCCTTCACATCCGGCCGCCCGGCCTTGATCGCCGAGAGAAAGCGCAGGATCGCACCCGTGTCGTAGCTTTCCGGAAAGCCTTTGCGCTGCATCAGCTTTTCCCGCTGCAGCACGGCGTTCGGATGGAGGAAGCCGTCGGTGGTGACGAGATCGACCTTCGGGCTGGAAGGCCAGCGCTGCAGAAGCTCCTTGAGGATACGGGCGGTGGTCGATTTGCCCACAGCGACCGAGCCGGCGATGCCGATGACGAAGGGCGTCTTCGTCACATCGGACAGGCTGAGGAAGCGGTTGCGCTGTTCAAACAGCATCTGTGAAGATTCGACATGTGCCGAGAGCAGCCGCGACAGCGACAGATAGATGCGCCGGACCTCGTCGAGATCGATCGGATCGCCCATCGAACGCAGCCGTTTGACCTCGTCGCTCGTCAGCGTCAACGGCGTGTCGGCGCGGAATTTCGCCCATTGTTCGGAAGAGAAGAAGTGGTAGGGCGAATAGGATTCCGACTGGAAATGATCCAACGCTTCCGGCACCCCGATAATCTCAGTCGCGATACTCATGAACTCTGCCGGCTGGCCTTTTCCTTGAGGCCGGACTGCGCGGTTCTGCGCTCGAGTTCGGCCATGACATTCTCTAACGGTATTTCAGCAATCTTCAATACGACCAAAAGGTGATAGAGCACATCGGCCGCCTCATAGGTCAGATTGTCGCGGTCGCCGGTTACCGCCGCCATCACGGCTTCGATCGCCTCTTCGCCGAGCTTCTTCGCCGCCTTCGACTGGCCGGCGGCCACGAGCTTCGCCGTCCAGGATTGCTCCGGTGAAGCTTTCGACCGCTCCGCGACGATGCTTTCGAGATCGGCAAGGGAAAATCCGCTCATAGGTCCGCTTTCAACTTCAGTCGAGACGCATGTCGATGCCGCACTTCGACATATAGTGCTTCGCCTCGCCGACGGAATAGGTACCAAAGTGGAAGATCGATGCGGCGAGAACGGCATTGGCATGGCCTTCCTTCACCCCGGCGACGAGATCGTCGAGGTCGCCGACGCCGCCGGACGCGATGACCGGCACACGCACCGCATCGGCGATCGCCCGCGTCAGTTCCAGATCGTAGCCGACCTTGGTGCCGTCGCGGTCCATCGAGGTGACCAAGAGCTCGCCGGCGCCGCGCGCCACCATCTTCTCCGCGAATTCGACGGCATCGATGCCGGTCGCGTTGCGGCCACCATGGGTATAGATCTCCCAGGCGCTGAGATTGTCGCCGCCGACTGCTTGCGTGCGCCGGCGCTTGGCATCGATCGAAACAACGATGCACTGGTCGCCGAACTTGTCGGCTGCCTCGGTGACGAAGTCGGGATTGCTGACGGCTGCCGAATTGATCGAGACCTTGTCGGCGCCGCACAGCAACAGCTTGCGGATATCGGCGATGGTACGCACCCCGCCGCCGACCGTCAGCGGCATGAAGCATTGGTCGGCCGTGCGCGACACGACATCGAAGATCGTCTCGCGATTGTCCGAGGAAGCGGTGATGTCGAGGAAGCAGAGTTCGTCGGCGCCGGCCGCGTCATAAGCCTTCGCGGCTTCGACGGGATCGCCGGCATCGACGAGATTGAGGAAGTTGACGCCCTTGACGACACGGCCGTCCTTGACGTCGAGGCAGGGAATGACACGGGCCTTGAGGGTCATTTACGCAGTCTCCTTTGCCCTGTTGGCCTTGATCAGCGCCAGCGCTTGCCCGGGATCGATGCGGCCGTCATACAGCGCACGGCCTGAAATCGCTCCTTCCAGCTTTCGCGCATCGGGCTCCAGCATACGTCTGATATCATCGAGCGAGGCAAGGCCGCCCGAGGCGATGACGGGAATGGAAACGGCGTCGGCAAGCGCCAGCGTCGAGGTCCAGTTGATGCCGGCCAGGATGCCGTCACGATCGATATCGGTATAGATGATCGCGCTAACGCCGGCGCCCTCGAATTTCCTGGCGAGCTCGATGATACCGAGTTCGGAGGCCTCCGCCCAACCCTCGACGGCCACCTTGCCGCCCTTGGCGTCGATGCCGACGGCGACATGATCAGGAAATTTCCGGCAAGCCTCGA
Organism: Rhizobium changzhiense; assembly: GCF_013087625.1. NCBI lineage: Bacteria > Pseudomonadati > Pseudomonadota > Alphaproteobacteria > Hyphomicrobiales > Rhizobiaceae > Rhizobium > Rhizobium changzhiense. Next base: position 17,172 of record NZ_JABFCQ010000005.1, on the reverse strand, counting down.
TGACCAGCGCCGGATTTCTGACCGCGACGGTGCCGAGAATGACGCGCCGCAGCCCGCGCGACAGCCAGGCCTCGATATGATCGAGCGTGCGAATGCCGCCGCCGAGCTGCACGGGATTGTCAGTTGCCTTCAGGATCGCTTCGACGGCGTCGCCATTTGCCGAATGTCCCGCAAAGGCGCCGTCGAGATCGACCACATGCAGCCATTCGAAACCCTGATCTTCGAAGGATCTCGCCTGGGCGGCCGGATCGATGTTGTAGACTGTCGCCTGCTGCATGTCGCCGAGCTTCAGGCGGACGCATTGGCCGCCTTTCAGGTCGATCGCGGGAAAAAGGATCATGTCGTCTTACGTCCGTAGAGTGATCGGTACCATCAGCGCATTCCACGCATCTACGATATCCGATCGGAAAAAGACAGCGGCAATGGTAGCCGCGCCGAAAAGTAGAAGGAGGAGCAGGGTGACGGCAAAGCCGGCCCGGACCTGACGCCAGAAGCCCAGGCGCCTCTTGATCGATTTCTCGATGTTTCGTACCTGGCGCAACGCATCGCTGTTGACGGCGGTCAGCCGGATCTGCGGCTCCATCGCCTCAACATAGGTTTCGGCATAACTCGAAAGGATCTGCGAGGCGCGGTCGCGCAGCGTATTGCGCAGGTCGGTCGAGAGATAATTGCTGTTGACGGCGGCAAGCTCGGCCTCATCGGGCGAACGACCGGCATTTCGCTTGCGATGGCTGAGAACGAAATCGCGCTTTTGCCGCTCGTAGAGTGCGTAGGCGAGCAGGCCGATCAGATCGTCCTCACCTTCGATATAGAATTCCAGTACGGCCTCGGCGATGTCGCTGGCGCTGACCCCGTTTTGCCGCCGGCTCGAACCGTCATTTGCGGGGAAAGAATCGTGGATCATCGGTCCAGCCTTTCTTTCAGCGCCTTGGCCGCGTTGGAAAGCGCCTTCCTGTGAATGGCTTCGTCGACACGGCGGATGATCGTGCCGCCGGGAAGCTTGATATCGGAAAAGGGGGGCAAGCCTTCCCTGGAGGGCCGCAACGTGTAGAACACCTTGCCTGATTTCCGTGAAGCCGGCATCGAACGCACTCCTGTTCCGCCTTCCATACAAGGGAAATAAGGCGGCTGTATTAAAAGCCAGCCCTTGGAGCAATTCCAGCAAAACCGTGTAGCCTTTTTGCTCGGGATTGCGCGAACAATGCTCTACACGTTCCAGGCTCTACGGGTTCCAGCGCAGAAAATTGGCGATCAGGGCCAAGCCAAGCTTCTGGCTCTTTTCCGGGTGAAACTGTGCTCCGACCATGTTGTCGCGCCCGACGAAAGCGGTCATCGGACCGCCATAGTCGGCCGTCGCAATAACATCCTCGGCGTTTTCGGCGGCAAGATGGTAGGAATGCACGAAATAGGCGTGCAGTCCCTGTGACCCCGTCGGAATTCCTTCGAAGAGCGGATGTTCGCGCTTCAAATCGAGCGTGTTCCAGCCGATCTGCGGGATCTTGAGTGCCGGATCATCCGGCGTCATCTCGATGACGTTACCGGGAATCCAGCCGAAGCCGTGCGTCACGGTCTTCTCGAGGCCGCGCGAGGACATGAGCTGCATGCCGACGCAAATGCCGAGGAACGGCCGCGCCTTTTTCTCGACAGCTTCGATCAGCACCTCGGCCATGTCAGGCACGGCATCGAGGCCGCGCCGGCAGTCGGCATAGGCGCCGACACCGGGAAGCACGATACGATCGGCCGCGGCAACATCCTCCGCCCTGTCGGTGAGATCGATATGGGCATCCATGCCGGCTTCGTGGGCGGCACGCTCGAAAGCCTTTGTCGCCGAGCGCAGGTTACCGGAGCCATAGTCGATAATCGCGACGCGCATCGTCAGCGTCCTCCATCAAAACCAAAGAGACCAAGCGATGTTGCATGGCCGTGGGGGCTGTTCGGACGGGCCTTGTTCTGCCAGTCCGGTGCTGCGGCGTCGTCACTAGCTGCGATAGCCGCCCTGTCCGAAAAATAGACCTGCTCGGCAATCCCGATCGTATCGGCTGCAATGAATGCGTCTTCGTTCCAGCCCTTGGCAGCAAGGTTGCGGACACGGAAATTCTGGCCCTCGAGACCGACCAACATATTCACGCCCAGCAGGATTGCCGCTCCCGCCGGCCCGAGGCCCGGTTCGTCCATCAGCGCACCACCAATCCCCTGCAGCAGAAAGGCGGCGGCCGCATGCAGCCAAAGCCGATGCGCCAGCAGCCAAACCCATGGAAACAGGAAGCCGAGCAGCGTGAAGCCGTCACGGATGGTTCTCGTCTCATCGGCCGCGGCGCTTGTGCTGCCGGGCGGTGTCAGGAAGATATAGCTGGATGTCATTGCCGCTGCTCCCTTGAAGGGCTCAGACGAGCGTGCCCTTGGTCGAGGGAACACGGCCTGCCTGTCTCGGATCGATCTCTGTCGCCGTGCGCAACGCGCGGGCAACGGCCTTGAAGCATGTCTCGGCAATATGGTGATTGTTGGCGCCATAATGGTTGAGAATATGCAAGGTGATGCCGGCATTCTGGGCGAGTGCGTGGAAGAATTCGCGAACGAGCTCGGTGTCGAAAGTGCCGATCTTCGGCGCGCTGAAGGCGACATTCCAGACGAGGAACGGCCGGCCGGAAAGATCGACCGCAGCCTTGGTCATCGTCTCGTCCATGGCGAGATCGATCGACGCATAGCGGGTGATGCCCCGCCGGTCGCCAAGCGCCTTGGATATTGCTTGGCCGATGGCGATGCCGGTATCTTCGACCGTATGATGATCGTCGATATGCAGGTCGCCCTTCGCATCGATCTCCATGTCGATGAGGGAATGTCTCGAAAGCTGGTCGAGCATATGGTCGAAGAAGCCGACGCCCGTAGAAATCGTCGATTTGCCGGTGCCGTCGAGATTGACGGAAACGGAAATCGAAGTTTCGTTGGTCTTGCGGGAAACGCTGCCCGTGCGGCTTGCTGCGGTCTCGGCCATATGGCCCTCCATCGGGAATAAGGCCGTTCCTTATCAGGCGCATCGGGAAATATCCAGAAGCCGGGCAAGAGAAAAGCCGGCCCATTTGCAATCGGCGCAAGTCCACTTACATAGGGCTCAACAGGGCCGGCATGCGGCCCGGCAGACAGGTGTTTTATGACAACAATCATTACAGTTCGAAAAGGCGGCAAGGTGGTCATGGCGGGCGATGGCCAGGTGAGCCTCGGCCAGACCGTCATGAAGGGCAATGCCCGCAAGGTGCGCCGCATCGGCAAGGGCGAAGTCGTCGCCGGTTTCGCCGGCGCCACCGCCGATGCCTTTACCCTGCTCGAACGGCTTGAAAAGAAGCTTGAGCAATATCCCGGTCAATTGATGCGCGCCGCCGTCGAACTCGCCAAGGACTGGCGCACCGACAAATACCTGCGGAATCTCGAAGCCATGATGCTCGTCGCCGACAAGTCGATTACGCTGGCGATCACCGGCAACGGCGACGTCCTGGAGCCTGAACACGGCACGACGGCGATCGGTTCGGGCGGCAATTTTGCCCTTGCTGCCGCCCTCGCGCTCATGGATACCGACAAGTCGGCTGAAGAGATCGCTCGCCGCGCCCTCGATATCGCCGCCGATATCTGCGTCTACACGAACCACAATATCGTGGTGGAATCGCTGGATGTCGAAGGCTGAACCCTAGGCTTTGAGACCGCTAGGCCTAACCAAGGCAGGCTTTCAGGGACTTGGCGAAACAACGAATAATTACGGCCGGGCGCTGCTGATGGCCCTGGGCCGCCAGGAGAATGACACGCAATGACGACTTTTTCCCCCCGCGAGATCGTTTCTGAGCTCGATCGCTACATCATCGGCCAGCATGATGCCAAACGCGCCGTCGCGATCGCGCTACGCAACCGCTGGCGCCGCCAGCAGCTCGATCCGAGCCTGCGCGACGAAGTCATGCCGAAGAACATCCTGATGATCGGCCCGACCGGTGTCGGCAAGACGGAAATCTCCCGCCGCTTGGCAAAACTCGCCGGCGCGCCCTTCATCAAGGTGGAAGCCACCAAGTTCACCGAAGTCGGCTATGTCGGCCGCGATGTCGAGCAGATCATCCGCGATCTGGTCGAGGTCGGCATCGGCCTGGTGCGCGAGAAGAAGCGGGCCGAAGTGCAAGCCAAGGCGCATGTGAGCGCCGAGGAGCGTGTTCTCGATGCGCTGGTCGGCACGACCGCATCGCCTGCTACGCGTGAAAACTTCCGCAAGAAGCTCCGGGACGGCGAACTTGACGACAAAGAAATCGATATCGAGGTAGCCGATGCCGGTTCCGGCATGGGCGGCTTCGAAATTCCCGGCATGCCGGGTGCCAATATCGGCGTGCTGAACCTGTCGGAAATGTTCGGCAAGGCGATGGGCGGCCGCACCAAGAAGGTTCGCACGACAGTCAAGGCTTCATATAGTGACCTGATCCGCGACGAATCCGACAAGCTGATCGACAATGAGGTGATCCAGCGCGAAGCCGTTCGCTCCACCGAGAATGACGGTATCGTCTTCCTTGACGAAATCGACAAGATCGCCGCCCGTGACGGCGGCATGGGCGCCGGCGTTTCGCGCGAAGGCGTGCAGCGCGACCTCTTGCCGCTCGTCGAAGGCACGACGGTTTCGACCAAATACGGGCCCGTCAAGACGGACCATATCCTGTTCATCGCCTCCGGCGCCTTCCATGTCTCCAAGCCCTCGGATCTTCTGCCGGAATTGCAGGGCCGCCTGCCGATCCGTGTCGAATTGCGTCCGCTGAACAAGGATGATTTCCGCCGGATCCTGACCGAGACGGAAGCAAGCCTCATCCGCCAGTACCGCGCGCTGATGGAGACGGAAAGCCTGAGCCTCGAATTCACCGACGACGCAATCGACGCGCTTGCCGATGTCGCCGTGCATCTGAACTCCTCCGTCGAGAATATCGGCGCACGCCGTCTGCAGACGGTGATGGAGCGGGTGCTGGACGATATTTCCTACAACGCGCCGGATCGGGGCGGGACGGCCGTGACGATCGATGCCGCTTACGTGCGCGAACATGTCGGCGATCTCGCACAGAATACCGATCTCTCGCGCTTCATTCTGTGATATCGGCGCACCGCTTCATGTCTTTCCCGGCATGAATGACGGATTGTGACGAACGCGACTCTCGACAACGGGCCTTTTACTTTCTAGTGAAGGCCCGTTTTGTTTTCTGCTCCGGCTTTATTCGGCCAAGATTCTGGTCCAGGCAGCCGCATCACAAACGGGACGATGGAACGGACGGGATAACGGATCGTGCGACGCCTTTTGACAAGCCTTATGATTGCCGTTGCCCTGGTGAATTCGGCGCCTGCCTTCGCCATGCAGACGGTGCCGGCCGGCAATCGTCATGCCGAGCAGCCCGATATTCCGGGCGCTTCCATTAGGCGCACCAAGGGCACCAAGAGCAGCTTCGATCTGAAATACGAAAAGGTCCACGAGCTTCTGGCGACCGATCGCGAGTTGATGAGCAAGATCCGCAAGGTCTCCAGCGCTTACGGCATCAATCCCATCCACGTCGTCGGCGCGATTGTCGGCGAACATACCTATAATGTCGATGCCTACGACCGACTGCAGGCCTATTATGTCAAGGCTGCCTCCTATGCCGGGGAAAGCTTCCGCTTCGCCTATGACGGCGAAAACGTCGACGATTTCGTGGCGCGGCCGCAATTTGCCGAATGCAAGGGCAAGAGTGATTCCTACACACTCTGGTCCTGCCGCGAAGATGTCTGGGAAACCGATTTCCGCGGCAAGACGGTGGGTGGTACGAGCTTCCCCAACAACCGTTTCAGCGCAGTCTTCTTCCAGCCCTTCTATGCCGGCCAGACCTTCGGCCTCGGCCAGGTCAATCCGCTGACGGCGCTGATGCTCTCCGATCTCGTGACCCGCGTGTCCGGCTATCCGAAGCTGAACGAGAAGAATGCCGGCGCCGTCTACAGGGCCATCATGGATCCCGATATCTCGCTCGCCTTCGTCGCGGCCTCGATCCGCAGGTCGATCGACGATTACAAGGAGATCGCCGGCATGGATATCTCGGGCAATCCCGGCCTGACGGCAACGCTTTATAATGTCGGCAATTCGCGCCAGCGCGCCGCAGCCCTTGCTGCGAAGAACCGCGGCGCCGGTACGACGGTCTGGCCGGAAGAGAATTATTACGGCTGGCTGATCAACGACAAGCTGGACGAACTCAAGGGCCTGCTCTAGCTTCAAGCTTGCCGGGAAGGCCTAGATCTTCCCCGAAAGGCTTTTACGATGGACATGCGTCCGGACCCCTTCGTCCCGCCAGCACCGCTGCCGCGTACCGTGCCGCCGAGCCGGCTGGAAATCATTCGCATCATCCTGCGCAATCCGCTCGAACTCTGGGGCGAGCCGTCCTACACGCTGCCCTGGATCCGCACCAATTTCTTCGGCCAGAGGACGCTGATCGTCAATGATCCCGGCCTGATCAAGCACGTGCTGGTCGACAATGCCAATAATTACCGCATGTCGGATGTGCGCCAGCTCGTCCTGCGTCCGATCCTCCGCGACGGCCTTCTGACCGCCGAAGGTCCTGTCTGGAAGAGATCGCGCAAGGCGGTGGCGCCGGTTTTCACGCCCCGCCATGCCCAAGGCTTCGCCGGGCAGATGCTGCGCCAGTCCGAAGACTATGTCTGCAAATATGAGAGCGCAGGCGAGACAGGCGCAATTTTCGATATCAGCACCGACATGACCGAGCTGACCTTCGCGATTCTCGCCGACACATTGTTCTCCGGCGAAATCGTCACCTCGAGCGGCCATTTCGCCGACGATGTCAATGAACTCCTGCATCGCATGGGCCGCGTCGATCCGATGGATCTGATGCGCGCTCCCTCCTGGGTTCCACGTGTGACACGCATCGGCGGTCAGAAAGTGCTGGAGAAGTTCCGCGCAATCGTGCGCAACACCATGGATATGCGGCTCGCAAAGATGAAAGCGAACCGCAGCAGTGCGCCCGAGGATTTCCTGACCCTGCTCCTGGAGCAGGCTGGCCCTGAGGGGCTGACCAAGGAAGAAATCGAAGACAATATTCTGACCTTCATCGGTGCGGGGCATGAGACCACAGCCCGGGCGTTGGCCTGGACGCTGTATTGCGTATCGAACAGCCCGCATATCCGCGAAGCGATGGAAGAAGAAATCGACGCGGTGCTCGCCACTGGGGCAGAACCTGTGGAATGGCTGGAGATGATGCCGCAGACGCGCGCCGCCTTCGAGGAGGCTTTGCGCCTCTATCCGCCGGCGCCATCGATCAATCGCGCCGCCATATCGGATGATTGCTGGATAAGCGCCAAAGGTGAGCGGGTCGAGATCGAGGCCGGCGTCACTGTGCTGATCATGCCCTGGACGCTGCACCGCCACGAACTTCACTGGGACAGGCCGCGCGCCTATATGCCCGAACGCTTCCTGCCGGAAAATCGCGGCTCTATCGGCCGCTTCCAGTTCCTGCCTTTCGGCGCCGGTCCGCGTGTCTGCATCGGTGCAACCTTTGCGCTTCAGGAGGCGGTAATTGCCCTTGCCGTCCTGATGCACCGCTATCGTTTCGATTCCACCGATCAGACCAATCCCTGGCCGGTGCAGAAGCTGACGACGCAGCCGCAAAACGGGCTGCCGATGCGCGTGACGCCGCGCATAATTTCCACGAAAGCATAAATCTTTCGAATTATTGCAGAATTGACTGTGAATGAAAGCCGGGCAAAGTGGCAGCATTCAAAGTCGTTGCCAGGGAGAATGCCGCATGAGCCGCGTTGATAAGAACGGTCTTGCCATCGAAACCGTCCTTCATGATTTCCTCGTCAAGGAGGTGCTGCCGGGTCTGGCGGTCGATGCGGACAAGTTCTTTGCCGATTTTTCGGCTGTAGTCCACGATCTCGCCCCGAAAAATCGTGCGCTGCTGGCAAAACGCGACGAGCTGCAGGTAAAGATCGACGACTGGTATCGTCGGCATGGCGCGCCGGCGGATATGGACGAATACCAGTCCTTCCTCCGTGAAATCGGCTATCTCCTGCCTGAGGGATCGGACTTCCAGGTTTCGACCGATAATGTCGACCCGGAGATCGCCTCGATCGCCGGTCCGCAGCTCGTCGTTCCCGTCATGAACGCGCGTTACGCCTTGAACGCCGCCAATGCCCGCTGGGGCTCGCTCTATGATGCGCTCTACGGTACGGACGCCATTCCTGAGAGCGATGGCGCCGAGAAGGGTAAGGGTTACAATCCGAAGCGCGGCGAGAGGGTCATCGCCTGGGTGCGCGATTTCCTCGATACATCAGCGCCGCTGCAGGACTGCCGCTGGAAGGACGTCGGAAGCTTCGCCGTCAAGGATGGAGCGCTGGTCGTCAGATCGATCGATGGCGAGCAGGCCATGCTGACGGACGGCAAGCATTTTGCCGGCTATCGCGGCGATGCAGCCGCTCCGACGCATATTCTCCTGAAGAACAACGGCATTCACATCGAAATCGTCATCGATGCGGCGACAACGATCGGGAAAGCCGATCCGGCTCATATTTCCGATGTCTGGCTGGAATCGGCAATTACGACGATCATGGACTGCGAGGATTCGATTGCCGCCGTCGATGCCGAGGACAAGGTCGTCGTCTATCGCAACTGGCTCGGCCTGATGAAGGGCGATCTGCAGGAAGAGGTGGCAAAAGGCGGAACGAGCTTCATCCGCAGGCTCAACCCGGATCTGCAATATGCTGACCCGGATGGTGCCGCCTTCGAGGTGCATCGCCGCTCGCTGATGCTGGTGCGCAATGTCGGCCACCTCATGACCAACCCGGCGATCCTCGACCGCGACGGCAACGAGGTGCCTGAAGGCATCATGGATGCTGCGATCACCGGCCTGATCGCGCTTTACGATATCGGCCCCTCCGGCCGGCGGAAGAATTCCCGCACCGGCTCCATGTATGTGGTCAAGCCGAAGATGCATGGGCCGGAAGAGGTGGCCTTCGCCGTCGAGATCTTCTCGCGGGTTGAAGATGCGCTTGGCCTACCGCGCAACACCATCAAGATGGGCATCATGGATGAGGAGCGCCGCACGACCGTCAACCTCAAGGAATGCATCCGTGCCGCTCGCGAGCGCGTCGTCTTCATCAATACCGGCTTCCTCGATCGCACCGGCGACGAGATCCACACTTCGATGGAAGCCGGCCCGATGATTCGCAAGGGCGACATGCGTCAGGCGACCTGGATTTCCGCCTATGAGAACTGGAACGTCGACATCGGCCTCGAATGCGGCCTTGCCGGCCACGCCCAGATCGGCAAGGGCATGTGGGCGATGCCGGATCTGATGGCGGCGATGCTCGAACAGAAGATCGCCCACCCGAAGGCCGGCGCCAACACCGCCTGGGTGCCGTCGCCGACGGCGGCGACCTTGCATGCCACCCATTACCACCGGGTCAATGTCTCCCGTGTTCAGCTGGGGCTGAAGGATCGCGCCCGCGCCAAGCTTTCCGATATTCTCTCCGTGCCGGTCGCGGTGCGGCCGAACTGGACGCCGGAGGAAATCCAGCGCGAACTCGACAACAATGCTCAGGGCATCCTCGGTTACGTCGTGCGCTGGGTCGATCAGGGCGTCGGCTGCTCGAAAGTGCCCGACATCAACAATGTCGGTCTGATGGAGGATCGCGCGACGTTGCGCATCTCGGCCCAGCATATGGCGAACTGGTTGCATCACAAGGTCATCACCGAAGCTCAGATCGTCGAGACGATGAAACGCATGGCCGCCGTCGTCGACCGGCAGAGCGAATCGGATCCGGCCTATCAGCCGATGACCGGCAATTTCGACGATTCGATCGCCTTCCAGGCCGCCCTCGATCTCGTCCTGAAGGGCAGGGAGCAGCCGAACGGCTACACCGAGCCGGTGCTTCACCGCCGCCGCCTCGAACTCAAGGCGAAACAGGCTGCGTGATAGGAAGATACGAAAAGGCCGCCGAAACGACAGTCCCGGCGGCCCTTTTTTTACCCATTTCGATATCTAGCTTACTGAATGACGACGACCTTGGATGTGCCCTTGCCGGGACGAACGCGGCTGTAGAGGTCGATGACATCTTGGTTCATCAGGCGAATGCAGCCCGAGGAAGCGGCGGTGCCGATCGAAGCCCATTCTGGCGTGCCGTGCAGGCGGAAGAGCGTGTCCTTGCCGTCCTCGTTGAAGAGATACATGGCGCGTGCGCCGAGCGGATTGGTGAGGCCCGGGCCCATGCCGTCTTCGACGTACTTGGCGAGATCAGGCCGGCGGACGGCCATTTCCTTTGGCGGGTGCCAGTTCGGCCACTCCTGCTTCCAGGCGACGTAGGCGGTGCCGGCCCATGCGAAGCCCTGCTTGCCGACGCCGATGCCGTAGCGCATGGCCTTGCCGTTGGCCAGGATGTAGTAGAGGAAGCGCTCGCGCGTGTTGACGATGATCGTTCCGGGACGCTCTGTGGTCTGGTAGCTGACGACCTGGCGGCGGAACTGCGGCTTGACCCGGCTGATCGGGATCGCCGGCAGCGAGTATCCGGCATCCTTCGTCACGCCGTAGGCGTCATCGAAGATCTGGGCCGTCTGTACCGTCGGGCCCGCGCCCTTGTCGTCGACGGACGCGCTGTCTGAGGTCGTGGAGCAACCGGCCAGAGCGAGCGTCGTCAGCAGGCCAAATACAGGGAATGCATTGCGGATGCGCATGGAAGACTCTTGAAGTTTTGGGGCAAGGAGAACGGTCTCTCGACCATCGTTGATTATGGTTTATTTTCGATTAACTTGCGCTTTGCAAGGCTACTGCGGCGCGACAAATCCGTCTGCCGCGCAAATTAGAAGCGCATGGTTTTTTTGCAACAACACGCCAGCCCCTGCGGTGGTTATCCATGACGATTTTGAGCGTTTACAATAACAATCCGTTAATCGATGGCCGGCAATCGGACAGGGCCATGATGGTGCGGCGGGGAACGCAGATATTGCTGCATGAAATGCGCCACGCCGTGCTGCCCGAACTGCCGCTGGCCAGCGGTCGCCGCGCCGATCTGATCACGCTTTCGGAAAAGGGCGAGGTCTGGATCATCGAAATCAAGACCTCGATCGAAGATTTCAGGGTGGATCGCAAATGGCCGGAATACAGGCTGCATTGCGACCGCCTGTTCTTCGCCACTCACCAGGATGTGCCGTTGGAGATCTTTCCCGAGGAATGCGGACTGTTCCTGTCGGATGGTTACGGCGCCCATATGATTCGCGAGGCGCCGGAACACCGCATGGCGCCGGCCACACGCAAATCCGTCACGCTTAACTTCTCGCGTGCCGCCGCGCATAGGCTGATGATGGCCGAATGGGCGAACGGAAAACCGTTCACTGTCGACGATGTCTAATTATAAACGCGCGAGGTGCGCGTCTATTTCGGCGCGCGTTTGGCAAGGATGCGCTGCAGCGTCCGCCGGTGCATGTTGAGCCGGCGCGCCGTTTCGGAAACATTGCGCTCGCACATTTCATAGACCCGCTGGATGTGTTCCCAGCGCACCCTGTCGGCCGACATCGGGTTTTCGGGAAGCTCCGCCTTTTCGCCCGGCCGCTGCGTCAGCGCCGCGAAAACGTCGTCGGCATCCGCGGGCTTTGCCAGATAGTCGACGGCGCCAAGCTTCACGGCAGTCACTGCCGTTGCGATATTGCCGTAACCGGTCAGCACGATGATCCTGGTGTCGTCGCGCCGCTGGCGGATCGCCTCGATGACGTCGAGCCCATTGCCGTCGCCGAGCCGAAGGTCGACCACCGCATATTTCGGCGGCCGGCCTTTCGATTTCGAAACGCCCTCCGCTACTGATTCGGCCGTTTCCACCTGGAAGCCGCGTGTCTCCATCGCCCGCGCCAGGCGGCGCAGGAACGGCCCGTCGTCGTCGACGATCAGCAGGCTGGCGTCGGGACCGATATGGTCCTCATCTGACGCGGCGAAATTGTCATGATTCTGTTCTGTCATCGTCTCGGTCCCGACGGTTGAACGCCCGATCTGCGTCAACCGCTTATATCCTGTTTATGCCGACAAAGTCATTTTGTCGAATTTGCGTCGATCAGCATGCGCGGCCATTCGATCCGGATGCGCGCGCCTGCACTTTCCGGATCGCGGTTCTCGAAAATCAGCGATGCGCCGGAGCGCTCCAGCAGCGTCTTGGCAATGAAAAGCCCGAGCCCGAGGCCACCCGCCGTATCCTCTTTCTGCCGTTTCGTCACATAGGGTTCGCCGATCCGCGTCAGAATGTCAGGCGCATAACCGTTGCCATCGTCCTCGATGACGATCAGCACTTTGTCGTGATCGTGCTCGACAGTGACGATCACTTTCTCCCGCGCATAATCGACGGCATTTTCGATCAGGTTGCCGAGCCCGTACATGATGCCGGCATTGCGGTCAGTGACCGGCTCGCCCTTGCGCGGGCTCTTTTCGATGAGCTCGAGAGTGATACCGAATTCCCGGTGCGGGGCGACGATCTCCTCGATCATCGACGAAAGCGGCAGGCGGCGCATATGCGCCTCGCCTTCGGAGGAAAGCGTCGTCAGCCGCCGCAGGATGTCACGGCAGCGTTCGCTCTGGCTGCGCAGCAGCATCACGTCCTCGCGGAAACGGTCGTCGTCCTTGAGTTCGCGCTCCATTTCCTTGGCGACGACGCTGATGGTCGCCAGCGGCGTACCGAGTTCATGGGCGGCCGCCGCCGCCAGCCCGTCGAGCTGCGACAGATGCTTTTCCCGCTGCAGCACCAGTTCGGTCGCAGCCAGCGCATCGGCAAGCTGGCTCGCTTCCATCGAGACCCGATAGGCATAGAAAGCGGCGAATGCCATGGTCGAGGCGATCGAACACCAGACACCGAACTGCATGACGTTGTGGACGTTGATCTCGACCCCGTCGAACCAGGGCAGCGGAAAGGGCGAAAAGGCAAGCACTGTGATGCAGACCATCGCAACGCCGATCAGCGCGGTGCTGTAGCGAATCGGCTGCGAGGCAAAGGAGATGATGACCGGCACGCAGACGAGCGCTGCGAAGGGATTGGCAAGGCCGCCGGTGATGAAGAGCAGCGCGCAGAGCTGCAAAAGGTCGAAGCCGAGTAGCGCGAAGGCGGCTGGCGGTTCCAGCCGATGTGTTGGCGGATAACGGATCGTCAGGTAGAAATTCACCCAGGCAAGGGCGGCGATCAGCGAAGAACTGGCAACCAGCGGTAAGGGAAATTTCAGCCAGAAGGCAACGATGAAAACCGTCAGCGCCTGTCCGCCGACGGCAAGCCAGCGCAGCCGCACCAGTGTCTGCAGGCGCAGCCTGCGGCTGTTGTGCCGGTCCTCCAGCGTATAGCCTTCCGTCTTGTCGATCATGCCAGGCTTGTCGATCATGCCGGGGGCTCCTTGAATGGACCTCATGTACCACGCGGTTTTGCCCGTGTCGTCGGCAACGCATCCTCCGGCCGCTCCGGCCAGGGATGCCGGGGATAGCGCCCGCGCATATCGGCACGCACATCCTTCCAAGAGCCGGCCCAGAAGCCCGGCAGGTCGCGTGTCGTCTGGATCGGCCGGTGCGCCGGCGAGGTGAGCTCGAGCAGCAGCGGCAGGCGGCCACCGGCAATGGCCGGATGCTGCTTCAGTCCAAACAGCTCCTGCACGCGGATCGTCAGAACCGGTTCCTCGCCCTCATATTGGATCGGATGCCTTTGGCCGGTCGGCGCTTCGAAGTGGGTCGGCGCAAGCCGGCTAAGGTCGCGCTGCAATTCGTGCGGTACCAGCGACATCAGTCCGTTCGAAAGCCCGGCCGCGGAAATCTCCGAAAGGCCGCGGGCCTCCGTCTGGAAGGGTGCGAACCAGTCGTCGAGCCGGGAAAGCAGAGCATCATCGCCGACATCGGGCCAAGGCTCGCCGATCGTCCGGTGAAGGAAGCCGATCCGCTCGCGAAGCTGAATGGCTTCCTTCGAGAAGGCAAGCTGATCGAGCCCCAGCTCCCGCACCCCCTCCACCAGTGCCTGGGTGACCGCTGCCCCGGAAGGGCGCGGCAAGGGCGTCTCTTCAAAGACGATCGCGCCAAGCCGGGTTGCCCGCCGCGCCCGGATTTGCCGGCTCTGCCGGTCGAAGAATATCTGGTCGCCGGTTTTGATCTCACCGGGCAACTCGGCTTCGATGTCGCCGCGTGTCACCTCGGCTGCCGCCAGAACCCGCGCCTGCGCCGCCCGTCCGGTCAGGTCGGCAATCACCAGCATCTGGCTGCCGGCCAGCCTCTCGGTTTCCGGCAGCTCTGCTCCGCGCCCGTTCGCCATCACGAACCGGCCGCGCCCGCCGCGCTGAAGCGCGATGCGATCCGGGAACGCATGCAGCAGCAGCTGGCCTGCAAGCGCCGGCGCCGTTGAGGCAACCCTGTCGAGGCCGCTCGCCAGCCGTCCCGCCAGCCGCCGCGAGGCTTCTGCTCTCTCGCCCCGCTCGGCCTTGAAGCGTCGCAGTCGCTCCTCGATATCGACACTCGTTCCGCCAAGCCCTTGTTCGGTGAGAAGCACGGCGATCATCGCCGCATCCCGGGCCTGCCCCGCTTCTCCCGCCGAGACGACCATGGCGGCAAGCCGCGGCGGCAAAGCGAGATCGCGCATCACCTTGCCGCGCGCTGTCAACGCTCCGTCCTTGTCGAGCGCGCCAAGTTGGCCAAGCAGCACCCGCGCTTCCCTCAGCGTCGTTTCCGGCGGCTGATCGACGAAGGCAAGGGATGCCGGATCTTGAACGCCCCAATGTGCGAGATCGAGCACCAGCCCCGAGAGATCGCTGGAAAGGATCTGCGGCGGTGTGAAGGCCGCCAATGCCGCGGTCTGTCCCTGGTGCCACAGCCTGACGGCGATGCCCGGCTCCGTTCGTCCGGCACGGCCGGCCCGCTGATCGGCGGAAGCCCGCGACACCCGCACCGTCTCCAGCCGCGTGATCCCGGTCGACGCCTCGAACACCGGCAGACGCTGCAGCCCGCTGTCGATCACGATCCTGACACCGTCGATGGTGATCGACGTTTCGGCGATCGATGTCGCAAGCACGATCTTACGCATCCCTTTGGATGCCGGGCGGATCGCCGCATCCTGCTCTTTCTGGCTGAGATTGCCGTAAAGCGGCGCAATCAGCGTTTCGGCTCCGAATCGTCCTGCCAAGCGTTCGACGGTCCGGGTGATTTCCGCCTGGCCGGGCAGGAAGGCGAGGATCGAGCCGGCCTCGTTGGCATGGGCATCGAGTATCGCCCGCGTCACGGCATCCTCGATGCGTTCGCCGCCCGACCGATCCTGGTAACGGATATCGATCGGAAAGCTGCGCCCCAGGCTTTCGATAACAGGTGGATGGTCGAGCAGGGCGGCCACGCGTTCGACGTCGAGGGTCGCCGACATGACCAGGATACGCAGATCCTCGCGCAGAGCAGACTGGACGTCGAGCGCCAGAGCGAGTCCGAAGTCTGCATCCAGCGAACGCTCATGGAATTCGTCGAAGATGACGACCGAGACACCGGTCAGTTCCGGATCGTCGAGGATCATCCGGGCAAAAACCCCTTCGGTCACCACCTCGATTCGTGTCGCTGCCGATATCCTGTTGTCGAGGCGCATGCGGTAGCCGACCGTCTCGCCGACCTGTTCGCCGATGAGCGATGCCATCCGGCTTGCCGCTGCCCGCGCCGCCAGCCGCCGTGGCTCCAGCAGGATGATCTTGCCGTCGCCGCGCCATGCCTGGCCAAGCAGGTAAAGCGGCACCAGCGTCGTCTTGCCGGCGCCGGGCGGGGCGGAAAGAACGGCGCGTTTTTGCTTTTCCAGCGCAGCAGCGACGGCCGGCAGGACATGTGAAACCGGAAGTTCCGGCAAGGATGCACTGATTGTCACTTTCGGCCCGTCACTGTCTCATAGGCAAGAATGGCGCCGGCGAGATCCTCCAACGCCGCACCCACCGACTTGAACAGCGTGATTTCTGCGTCATGGCTTCGTCCGCCATGGGCGCCGCTGACGAGTTCCGCAAGCTCAGCCCTGATGTCACCTTCCTTCAGCACGCCGCTTTTCAGCGGCTGAACGATATCGCCCGCCTCGCTGATGGCGCCGGCGCGGGTATCGACATAGACCGAAGCACGACGGATGGCCTCGTCGTCGCTTTCGCGCATGCTCGGCTTGAAGGCGCCGACGAGATCGAGATGCGCGCCGGGCTTCAGCCATTCACCTGATATCAGCGGCGCGCTGGAAAGCGTGGCGCAGGAAATGATATCGGCTGTCCGCGCTGCGATTTCAGCATCCGCGACCGCCTCGGCATTCAGTCCGAGCGCCCGGGCTTCGGCTGCGATCTTTTCCGCCGCTTGCCCGTTGCGGCCCCAGACCCGGTACCTCTTGATCGGCCGGGTCGTGCCATGGGCCAGCATCAGATTGAGCGACAGCCGACCGGTTCCGCAGACGAGCAACTCTTCCGCGTCGGGGCGGGCGAGATGACGGGCCGCCAGCGCCGATGCTGCTGCCGTCCGCCGCGCGGTCAACTCGCCGCCGTCGATTGCGGCAAGCATCTCGCCGGTAGCGCCGGAGGAAAGAAGATAGGTTCCGAAGATTGCCGGCAGGCCGCGTCGCACATTGCCTGGAAAGACCGAGACCGTCTTTACCCCGGCATAGCGTCCGGGAACCCAGGCGGGCATCAGGAGCAATGTGGCGCTCTCTTCATCCGGCACCTCCATTTCATGGTGATGGCGCACCGGCATCACGCATTCGCTCTGGAACATGCGGGCGATCGCCTCGATCAGATCCGGCCAGGGTAGGGCCGCGCGCGTCTGTTCTTCATCGAGGACTAGCATTCTTCACTCCGCCGCATCGTTCTTCATCGCCAAACTAGCGAGTGAGGCGTGACATAGGCAAGCACCCTGGAATTCCGCGCCTGGCGCCCCATATAAGTCTTGTCTCCCTCGCCGAAGCCGTTCTTCGGGATTCGGCGAAAACGAATCTCAAAAACCACCCATTCGGGCGGTGAATTTCTTCGTTTTTGGAGATGAACGCCAAAAGCCCTTCATTTTCAACCTGTTACAAAAATGTCAAAAAACTTTTGTTTGGTGTGTTGACTGTCTGCAGGGGTTAGTTCTATAAGCCCCCTCACTGAACGAGGGCGGCGGCGCTGCTGGCGACGAAGTCTTTCGTTCTGGTGAAACTCAA
>NZ_JABFCQ010000004.1:0-575626 GCF_013087625.1 Rhizobium changzhiense | reverse complement strand
CCACATCGGACACCTCGTCACAACCATCGAGCCCAACGAATGCAGCAACTACTTCGCCAATGCCGGATACGCTTCCGTCAAAACCTGAAAGGCTCTATTCCGCCTTCGTTTACAAGGGACACAGCATCGACGTGCGAGAGGTGGCCAAGGAATTGGGAGTACGCTACCTGCTCGAAGGCAGCATCCGGCGGGAAGGCGCGCAGGTGCGCATCAATGTACAATTGGTCGATGGCGTGACGGCGACCAATCTCTGGGCCGATCATTTTGAAGACGGCATCAGCCGCATCTTCGCTTTCCAGGACCATATCACCGAACGCGTCGCCTCGATCGTCGAGCCGGCGATCGAGATCGCCGAAATCCAGAGGTCACGACGCGACCGGCCGAACAGTCCGGCGGTTTACGATCTCTATCTGCGTGCGCTTGCCGCGATCATCGACGAGTCGATCGAAAGCAACGCCGCCGCCTATGCCTTGCTGCGGGAGGCGCTCGCCATGGAGCCGGAAAATGCGATGCTGCTTTCCCATGCCGCCTGGGCGCTCGAACACCGCATTACCATGGGCTGGCCGCGGCTTGGAGAGGACGACAAGGCGGAATGCATCGGCCTTGCCCGTCGCGGGCTTCAGCATTCGGCGGGCGATCCCCGCGTCATGGCTCATTGCGGCATGGCGCTGTTGCAGGTGGGCAAGGATTATGAAGGCGGCATGGCCGTGTTGGAGGCCGCCGCGGCCGCCAATCCCAACGATCTTCTGGTGGCGGCCTGTTCCGGCATTGCCGCCTTGCATTGCGGCGATATCGAACATGCGCTCGAACGCCTGCATCGCGCGGTGAGATTGGGACCTCGCGATCCGGATGCGCGTTTTTCGCTGACGGGCATCGCCATGGCTGAAATCTTCCGTGGCAATTACGAGGCAGCACTTTCATACGCGTCACGTTCGCTGGCGCTCAATGCCCATTTCGACCCGACCTACTGGATGCTGATCGCCGCACATGCGCATCTCGGCAATATGGAGCGGGCGCGGCAGTTCCTGCGCGCGCTCGCAGCGATTGCACCTGATGTAACGCTGGAAGGCATTCTGGCAGGTCAACCGGCCAAGGATCCCCAGCGTTTTGCGCCGGTTCTGGAAGGGCTGGCGCGGGCCGGCATGCGGCCGCGCCCATAGGCCTTTGCAAGTTTTTGCAGCTTTTAGTCGGACTTTAAGGACCCAGCCCCGTCGCTTCGGCCACGCTGATCCCATCAGTCAGGATGGAGGATCGGCTCATGCTTTCCAGCATGCATATTCTATCTCTCAAACAGGGCCAGCTTTACGGCGACCGAATTCCGATAGAGGCGCTGCCACAGGGGTTTACGTTGCCACGGCACCTTGTTGTACTATTCTCGCTGATCGTCGGGTGGCCCGAGCGCATGAAAAAAAGCCCCGCCGAAGCGGGGCCGGAAGTTGCCGAGCCGCAACAGGCGGCTTCGGTTGCCTGATTATTCTATCACCTGCACCACGCGGTGGGTGCGGGGTTCGACAATCACGTGTTGATTGTTGATGACCGTATAGGCATATTTCGGATTGTCAGGCACCGGCGTCACGACGACGTCTGCCGGAAGCGGCTTGCCGACGACAATTGGTTCCTGGACGACCACTGAAGCGGTCGGGGCCGGCTGCTGCTGGACATAGGTGACGACCTCGCGCGGCGGCGGATCGACAACGGCACCGGCGACACCGCCGGCCACGCCGCCAATGGCAGCACCCACGGGGCCGCCGACGATTGCGCCGGTGATGGCGCCGCCGGCTGCACCGGTGACGGCTCCGTCAGCCAGCGCATTGGTGGCGAGCGACGAAAGCGCAAGGGCGCTGGAGACAAGTAGGATCTTGTACATTTTGCTTCTCCTTTACTGGGGTTGCGCTTGGGTAACGACCGCGTCAATCCGAGGTTCCGGCAGGAGAGAGTCACGCTTTGGAAGGCCGGTTCACATTCTGTGAGGCGGCTGAAGCATTGGTTATTCCAGCCGCCGGCGGAAGAGCCAAGCGGCGGCGCTAAGGGTGACGGCAGCAATCAGCGCCAGCGGGATCGTCTGGTTCACCACCTCGCTCAACGGGATATCCTTGAGGAAAACGCCTTTGACGATCACCAGGAAATAGCGCAGCGGATTAACGAGCGTTACCGGCTGCAGCCAGCCCGGCATGTTCTCGATCGGTGTCGCGAAGCCGGAGAGCAGCATGGCTGGGACCATGAACAGGAAGGCGCCGAGGATCGCCTGCTGCTGTGTCATCGACAGCGCCGAGATGAAGAGGCCGAGGCCGGCAACCGAACCAAGATAGAAGATTGCACTGCCGTACAGCAGAAAGAGCGAGCCGCGCAGCGGCACTTCGAAGAGGAAGACGGCGGCCAGGATATAGACGGTGATGTGGAAGAGGCCGATCATCATCGGCGGGATCAGTTTGCCGATCAGGATCTCGTGGATGCGTAGCGGCGAGACCATCAACTGGTCGAAGGTGCCGAGTTCGCGCTCGCGGGCGATCGACAGCGCCGTGACGATGAGGCCGATCAGCAGCGCGATGCTGGCGATCAGGTTCGGCACCATGAACCATTGATAGGTCAGGTTCGGGTTGAACCAGTTGCGCGGCACTGTCGAGACGATGTCGGCACCGGCACGTTTGCCGGCCGGCGTCTCGGCGGCAAGCGCCGCCCCGATCTGCGAGAGATAGCCCGCGACGATCTGCGAGGCGTTGGAGCGGCGGCCGTCGAGCACCACCTGCAGGTTGGCCGGCGTACCGGCCTCAATATTCCGGGAAAAGTCCGGGCCGATCTCGACGACGGCAATGGCCGTCTGGTTGTCGATCGCCACCCGGACCTCCGCCTGGCTTCCTGCAATCTCGATTTTCCGGAAGGTCGGCGAGCCATCGATACGCTCGATCAGTTCCTGGCCCCAGTGACCATTGTCGCGATTGAGGATCATCACGTCGACATTGCGGACTTCGAGCGTCGCCGCATAGGAGAAGACGAGAAGCTGGACGATCGGTGGGCCAATCAGGATAGCGCGGCCCTTGGGATCACGCAGGACGGCGAGCAGCTCCTTGACGATCAGGGCGTAAAGCCTTGTCCACATCTCAGCCGATCCTCTTTCTGGTGCTGCGGGCCGCCAGCACGAACATGATGGCGCCGATCGTCAGCATCACGCCGATTGCCTGCAGAAACATCGGCCAGATGTCGCCGGCGAGGAACACCGTCTGCAGGCTGGGGATCAGGTAGCGCGCCGGCACGATGAAGGTGATCCACTGGATCACGGTCGGCATGGAATTGATCTCGAAGAGGAAGCCAGACAGCAGGAAAGCCGGGAGGAAGGCCGAGATCAGCGCCAGCTGCGAGGCAAGGAACTGGTTCTTCGTGGCCGTCGATATCAACAGGCCCTGGCCGAGCGCCGGGATCAGGAAAGCGGCCGACAGCGCGTAAAGAGCGGCGACGGAGCCGCGGAACGGCACGCCGAAGAGGAAGACCGCAAGCAGCACGCAAAGCGTCATCGAGGTGAGGCCGAGCAGGAAATAGGGCAGGATCTTGCCGGCGAGCAGTTCGACCGCCGTCACCCGTGTCGCCATCATCGCCTCCATTGTGCCCCGCTCCCATTCGCGGGCGACGACGAGCGAGGTCAGAAGCGTGCCGACCAGCGTCATGACGATGGCGATCGAGCCGGGAACGAGGAAATTGCGGCTGGTCAGTTCAGGGTTGAACCAGAAGCGCTGCTCGACCGAAATGGCGGGACTGTGGGAGGCGACGTCCGCCTGCCTCTGCCGCTCCCAGTTGGCAACAGTGCCTTGGGCATAATTCTGCACAAAATTCGCCGTGTTCGGTTCGGAGCCATCGACGATCACCTGGATACCGGGCCGGTTGCCGGCGGTGTAGCGCGTGGTGAAATCGGCGGGGATGACGACGATGCCGCGCAGCTTGCCGAGCACGAGGTCTTCCTCGAACAGACGACGGTCGCGGCCGATGGCCACATCGAAATAGCGCGAGGCCTGGAAACTGGCCGACAGATCCTGCGTCAGCGGCGTCATCCCCTCGGTCACCAGGCCGATGCGGGTGCGGGTGGTATCGAGTGAGACGCCGTAGCCGAAGAGAAAGAGCAGGATCAGCGGCAGCACGAAGGCGATGAGGATACTGCTCGGATCGCGGATCGCCTGAAAGCTTTCCTTGCGCACCAGAGCTGAAAGACGCCGAAGTCGACCGGAGGAGGCGCTCATGCGGCATCCTCCGCTTCCGATTGCTGTACGAGGGCGATGAAGGCGTCCTCCATCGTCGGGTTCGGCAGCTCCTTGGTCGCGACGCGGGCCTTCAATTCATCGGGCGAGCCGAGCGCGATCGAGCGGCCGCGATAGATCAGCGAGATGCGGTCGCAATATTCCGCCTCATCCATGAAGTGGGTGGTGACGAGCACCGTGACGCCCTTTTCGACCAGGGCGTTGATATGCGTCCAGAATTCGCGTCGGGTGATCGGATCGACGCCGGAGGTCGGCTCGTCGAGGAAGAGGGCGCGCGGCTCGTGCATGACGGCGCAGGCGAGCGCCAACCGCTGTTTCAGGCCAAGCGGCAGGTCCTTGGCCGGCTGGCTGACATGGCGGCCGAAATCGAAGATGCCGGCCATGAGATCGATGCGCTCGCGCCGGTGTCTTCCGCGAAGGCCATAGACACCGGAGAAGAATTCGAGGTTCTGCATGACGGTCAGATCGCCATAGAGCGAGAATTTCTGCGCCATATAGCCAAGCTGGTTGCGGGCCTCGGCGGCATCGCGGCGAAGGTCGAAACCGGCAACGCGACCTTCGCCGCCGGTCGGCTTCAGCAGGCCGCAGAGCATCTTGAAGGTGGTGGATTTGCCGGCGCCGTTCGGGCCGAGCAGGCCGAAGATTTCGCCGCGGCGGATATCGAAGCTGATATTGTCGGCAGCGGTGAAATCGCCGAAGCGCTTGGTCAGCCCCTTGGCCTCGATCACCGGCCGGTCGTCCTCGCCTTTCGTCGGTTCTTGCGCCTCGGCCAGTCTCGATCGGCCGCCAGGACCACCACCCAGCATGTCGATAAAGGCATCCTCGAAGCGCGGCGGGGCAGGGGTGAGCGTTGCGCCATCGCCGGCCGAGCCGATATCCGGTTTCTTGTCCTTGGCGGCGACGAGGCGGATCGCTTCGCCCTGGATCACGCCGTCGATGACGCCATCGGCCTGCAGAAGCCCGGCAAGCACCTGCCGGCGGCGCCCTGTCATGCCCGAGACGCGAAAAACTCGGTCGCTGACGCGGCCGGTCATGTCGGCCGGTTTTCCCGAAAACAGCAGCTTTCCCTGGTTCAAGAGCAGCACATGGTCGCAGGCTTCAGCCTCGTCGAGATAGGCGGTCGACCAGAGGACGCCGATACCTTCCTTCGTCAGGTTCTCGACCATCTTCCAGAGGTCGCGGCGTGAGATCGGATCGACGCCGACGCCAGGCTCGTCGAGCAGCAGCAGCCGCGGCTTCTTCAGAAGCGCGCAGGCGAGGCCAAGCTTTTGCTTCATGCCGCCGGAGAGCTTTCCGGCGAGCCTGCCGGTGAAACGCTTGAGATCGGTAAAGGTGAGCAGCTCGTCGAAGGCGCTTGTGCGTTCGCTCTTCGGCAGGCCGCGCAGATCGGCATAGAGATCGAGATTTTCCTGCACCGAAAGGTCTTCATAGAGACCGAAGCGCTGCGGCATGTAGCCGATCGCCGCCTGGATGCCGGCGGCATTCTTGCGCGTGTCGGAGCCGAGAACCTCCATCGTTCCCGTGTCGGGCAGCATCAGGCCGGTCATCAGGCGGATCAGCGTCGTCTTGCCGGCGCCGTCAGGGCCGACGAGACCGGTGATTGCGCCGCCGCCGATCACGCCGGAGACGGCGTCAAGGGCGGCTGGCGCATCGCCGAAGTGCTTGGTGACGCCGTCGATCCGGACGAGCGGCTTGTCGTCCCAACCTGTCTGGGGGCCGGTTTCGGCGGCGGTCATTGTCCGCCTGCCGTCGGCGTCGGAAATCGCACGGTGACCGGCATGCCCTGGCGCAGATCCAGGCCGGGCTTATCAATGACGATCCTGAGGCGGTAGACGAGGTCAGTCCTCAGTTCCGGCGTTTCCACCGATTTCGGAGTGAATTCGGCAACCGGCGAGATGAAGCCGATCGTGCCTTCATAGGGTTTGTCGGGCGCGGTATCGGAGGTGACCGCAACCTTCATGCCGGGATGGATGCGGCCGAGATCGGGTTCGGCGACATAGGTGCGCACCCAGACGGGTTCTGTCAGCGACAACACGAAGACGGTGTCGGCGGGGGAAACGATGGCGCCGTTCTCCCGCACACGGGAGAGGATCACGCCGTCGTTTGGCGCGCGCAATTGGGTATCCTCCAGCGAGGTGCGGGCCGAGGCGAGCGTTGCCTGAGCCGCCTTCAGCTGGGCGTCGGCAGCGTCGATATCCTCGACACGAGAACCTTCCAGCAGCAGTTTCAACGCCTCGTTGGCGGAGTCGGAGCGTGCGGCGGCCATGGCCCTTGCAGCGGTCGCCTGATCAAGGCTTGCCTCGGAAATCGTGCCCTGCGGGCGCAACTGGCGGGCGCGGTCATAGGCGAGATTGGCATTGCGGAGATCGGCGACACTTTCGTCATAGGCGGCGCGTGCCTGGGCGATCTCGGTCGGCCGTGGACCGGCCTTCAGCTTGTCGAGCGTTGCCTGAAGGGCTGCGACATTGGCTTCACCCGAGCGGACCGCGAATTCATAGGGTGCTGCATCGAGCTTTGCCAGAACCGTTCCAGTTTTGACGACGTCGCCTTCGTCAGCATGGAGTTCGGCGAGACGACCGCTGACACGGAAACCGAGCGATACCTGGCGGATATCGACATTGCCGTAAAGGACGAACTCGCGGCGGGCCTCGGGCCACCAGCCTAGCTTTTCGTGCAGGCCGTACCACCAGGCAGCAGCACCCGCCGCAACGAGAAGAAGGATGACGAGGGGAAGGACGCGTTTCATGCTGCACTTCCTCTCGATGCGCCGATGGCATCGACCAGCTCTGCGGCAAGGCCGCGCACGGTTTCCACCTGTTGCGGGCCGACGCCGTCCCACTCCATCTGGGCGAGCACGGCTGCATGGGCGACACGAAAGACGAGGATGCTGCCGAGAAGGGTGAAGGTGCGCAGGCGCACATGTTCCGAGGCGGGATCCTCATCGAGGATAGCGCCGATCAGCCGCCGGCCCATCTCGATCATCGGCCGCATGAGGCCTTGATAGACCCGTGTGAAGGCTTCGGTCGGCTCCATCTGCTCGCGGATCAGGAAGCGCGCCCAGGATTCGGATTCCTTGCCGACGAACAGTGTCACCATGGTCTGCAAAATCTCGGTCAGGAAATGGCGAGCCTCCGCTTCACCAAGCGGTTTGCCCGCAGCGTCGAGTGCCTGTAGATGCGCGCCGACGCGCGCCCTCATGTCACCGACATGGGTATTGATCCGCATCATCAGATATTCGGCGGTGGCGATATAGAGACCTTCCTTACTGCCGAAATAATAGGGGATTGCCTGCAGGTTGACGCCAGCGGCTTCCGTGAGTTGGCGTGTCGAAGCACCGTCGAAGCCATAACGGCCGAAGACATCGAGGGCGGCGGACAGCATCTTCTGACGCGCGATCTCGGCACGGGCGGAGGCCGGTGGCTGGTTGTCGTGTTCTTGGGTCATAACAGTTTATAACGCCGCCATGTAAATAAGTCAATCGATTGATATATTAGGAGGGTCCTATCATTGTTTTGGTGCCTTCGCTGCAAGGGCAAGAACGTGACCTCGCTCACTGCGGGAAGCGTGGTCTATTTGGGGATCGAGATGTGCCGTTGAGGGTTTCAGCATCGATGGGATCAGGCGATCTCAGCTGTTCTGAAAAGCGTCCGGAAGAAGGCAAAGAGACCCGTGGGAACGGGTCTCTCAGGGTTCTCGGGGTGGGAAGAGGAACCAAGCCTCGGGGTCGGCTGCTAACAGGTAGCGATACAATATCGCTAATTTTCACGACACTAATATGTCTGCTGCCGACCGGCCGCAAAACAAAAAGTCCGCCACTTTTTCGTGATCCCTGCGGCTATGTTTTGACACAAAACTGCCTTGCTCTTTCCGTATCGCCGGTTCGATGCGTATTCAGATTTATATTATCGCGCTGCTGCTCAGCGCCATCATGTGGTCGATCTCGTTCGATGCGGCACGAGAATCCTATCATGCCGCGCAAAGCGCGGGGTTGATGCCGAACCTGCACATCAACAAGAAGCTGGATCGCATTCTATAGACTGCGATGCAGCGTCCAGGTCAGCGGTACAATTCGCCGATGTCGCGTTCTTAACATCGGGCCGGCGATGTATTTTTCCTATGCGCTCTCGAGCCTTCCGGACAGAAAATCAAATTTCGTAAAATTTGACCGATCTGCTTAAAAGCCCTGAAAATACTGATGTGTAGAGTGGTCTCATGAAAGCGACCGAAGCGTGGACAGACGCATCGATCGTTTGGAGCCGGGCAAACCGAAAGCCCGTCGATCCGCAAACGGGGACTTCAACATGCACAGAACTCTTGCCGCCATCGCCTTGACCCTGACCATCACTGCCGCCGCCGAGCCGGCATTCGCCATCGGCCCCGCCAGCCTTGCCCGCGACCTGATGTACACCTCCGCCATCGGTCATGCGCCCCAAGTGCCGTTGACGACCCGCGCCGGTTTCGTGCGCCCAGGCGTTCCTTTCGTCCTGCGCAGCCCCGCTACGGTGGAGGGCTACCGGCTCAAGACCTATTCGCAGAACCTGACGGTTGTCGTCGACTATGTGTTTTCAAAGGCGGTCAACGTCGTGAACGCGGTGACGTTTCTTCACTGACAGAATCGACTGGAAACAGTTCAGCAAATAAGCTAGGCGTCGAGCTCGCCGCGCACATCGAGATACCACTCGACGAAGGCCTTGACGCCGACCTCCAGGGTCGTATCCGGCTTGTAACCCGTCAGCGCGACGAGCAGATCGGGGGCCGCGAAGGTACGCGGCACATCACCCTTCTGCATCGCCAGCATCTTGCGGATGGCAGGACGGCCGAGCGCCTTTTCCACCGTTTCGACGAAATCCATCAGGCTGACCGGCTGGCCTCCGCCAATATTGACGACACGGAAGGGCGCCTGGCGCGAAAGCGTTTCGACAGCCGTGTTTTCGAGACGGTTTTCCTCGCTCGGGCCGATTGCCGACAGTCTGACGATCGCTTCAACAAGATCATCGATATAGGTGAAGTCACGGCTCATGTTGCCTTCGCCGTAGATCTCGATCGGCTGGCCTTCAAGCATGTTCTTGGTGAATTTGAACAGCGCCATGTCGGGTCGGCCCCACGGGCCATAGACGGTGAAAAAACGAAAAGCCGTGGTCGGAATCTTGTGAAGATGGGCATAACTATGCGCCATTAGTTCCATCGATTTCTTCGTCGCCGCATAGATGGTCAGCGGCTCGTCGGCGCGGTCGGTCTCGCGAAAGGGGACGGTCGCATTGGCGCCATAGATCGATGATGTCGAGGCCAGCATCAGATGGCGGATTTCGACGCGACGCGCGATTTCCATGATATTCCACGAGCCTTCGACGTTCGAACGGAGATAGGCCTCGGGATTTTCCAGACTGTAGCGCACGCCGGCCTGTGCGGCGAGGTGTATCAGGATGTCGGGCTTGGCCGCCAGAACAGCCGCTTCCAGCGCTGGCCGGTCCTCGAGCATTGATATGACGGGTTTGAAGGCCGGAAACTGGGAGAGTGCCGCATGGCGCATCTCCTTGAGCTTGACGTTGTAATAGGGAGTGAGGCCATCGAAGCCTGTGACGTCATGCCCCTCTTGCAGCAGGCGCCTGGCCAGATGAAAACCGATAAAGCCGGCAGTCCCTGTAATGAAGTAGCGCATTCCCACCTTTTCTCGACTTCCTGCCGACGGCAAAGAGCCGATTCCGTATCAAGTGACCCCACTTACAAGATAAAAAGAGGCCGAGTCGATAGGTCTTTGAACGAGAAGGCCACAGCACCCTCTCCACTGTCGGCGGCCTGTCCGCCGCTGCCTTGCCCGGATAAGGGCGAGACTATCGATATTGTCTGTCGGTCAGCCGCAATTCCCGGCCGCTATGCTGCATTGCAACATGGTGGCTTGCATGTTATGGCCGGCCGGTCGTCTGCAAGCAGGTCAGGATCGATGAGAGATATAATTTATTGGATTCTCTGCGCGTTTCTGACCGTTGCCATCGCTGTCGTGTCGTTACGCTATGTCACGAACTTCTGGCTTCTGTCCTTCGTCTACAGCTTTCAAATTCACCTCGGCGTCGTGTTCGTCGCTGCCAGTCTCGTCGTTCTGGCTATCAAAAGACAGATTTACGGCTTTATCCTTCTGATTGCCTCGCTTTTTCTCATCGCTCACGGCGTCATCATGCTGTGCGAGTTCTCGGAGGGCGACAGAGGCACCGACAGGCCGCCGCTTTTTCGTCTGATGTCGTTCAACATCGCGATCGACAACTGGAAAAACTCGACTGAAATCACCGACATGGTGATCGCGTCGAATGCCGACGTCGTCAATCTGCTCGAAGCCAAGCCGCTAACGTTTCACCTGCAGCGATTATTCAAGGCCTATCCCTACCATATCGGCTGCGATAGCGGGAAGGATACATGCGATACGCTGGTGCTGTCCAAACGCCCGTTCGTCCGCCGGCAGGTCGCAAATATGGGCAGCCTGCGAAAAAACAGGCTCGTTATAGCAAGCGTCGACTTCGGAGGCGAGACCATCAATCTGGTTTCGGCGCACCTGACCAAACCATACTTCGACGATTTCCAGATGGCTGAATTGGAAGATCTCGCCAAAGCGCTTGGCTCGATCGATGGCCCTCTGGTGCTGTCAGGTGATTTCAACTCTTCGGCGATCGCCCCGAGCATCCAAGCTTTCCTGCGTGAGCAGAAGCTGAAAACGATCACGCCAGAACCGGCAACATGGCCGATCGGCGCCGGCGCGCTCGGGATCGCCATCGACCACATATTTGCGCGCGCGCCGCTTCATCTGACATCGCTGAAACGTCTCGATGACAATCTCGGCTCGAACCATTCGGGCCTGGTCGCCGACTTCGTTCTCGACAAGGACGGCGAAACGTCTCCGGCAAAATGACTTTGCCTGGGGAAGGAAATCTTGCCGGGGCCGCAGATCAGAATCTGGTTCGGCCGCCTTTTTTGTCGATCATCTGAAACCTCTTGCCGTCGGTCTTCACGTTGACGCAATCGGTCTTCTTGCTGGGGAACAGGACGCACACTTGGCCATTGGTTATCTTGTAGCCATTCTTATTGCCGTCGCGATATTCGTAGCCGTTCTTGGCTTCTTTCAGTTCGGACGTACCGGGCAGGTGCTGGCGAATTTCCGACTCGTTTGCGGTTCGCATGCTTGCCGTTTCGGCAAACGCCATTCCCGGCGCCATGATTGCAAGAAATCCGGCGAGGACGGGCAAGGTACGCATCAGGGGGATATCTCCGGTCATGTCTGTCGGTACATCCATTCTACGAGAACCCCAAGAGGAAATTCAACAGCGAGGATGGTCGCGCCGGAAAAGGCCCGACCATCGCTCCGGCTGCGATTTTACGTTCTTCCAAACTCATCGACGATACGGATGATGTCGTCCTCGCCGAGATAGGAGCCCGTCTGAACCTCGATGAGCTCGAGAAGAATCTTTCCGGGGTTGGCGAGGCGGTGGACTTCGCCCAGCGGAATGTAGACGCTTTCGTTCTCACGCAGCATACGCACGTTCTCGCCGACCGTCACCTCAGCCGTTCCCTTGACGACGATCCAGTGTTCGGAGCGATGGTGGTGTTTTTGCAGCGAAAGCTTCTTGCCCGGCGTGACGAAGATGCGCTTCACCTGGAAGCGATCGCCGTTGAAGATGGAGGTATAGCCACCCCACGGGCGATAAGATGTCGGATGGGTTTCGGCGAATTTCGCCGTGGCGGACGTAGAGGCCAGCATCTTGACCAATTGTCCGACATTCTGGCTGTCTTTGAGCGGTCCGACATAGACGGCGTCTTCGCTGGCGATGACGGCGACATCCTCCATGCCCTGGACGGCAAGATGCACGCCATGGGTCATGACGAGCGAGTTGCGGGTATTGACGACAGTGGTGTTTGCGGCGGCGACATTGCCGTTGTCGTCGCGGGCGCCTGATTTCCAAACTGCATCCCAGCTTCCCATGTCCGACCATTTGAACGGCGAGGGGACGACGGCGGCCTTGGAGGTCTTTTCCATGATCGCGTAATCGATGGAGATGTCCGGGCTCTTGGCGAAATGGTCGGCGTCGAGGCGGGTGAAGTCGAGGTCACGGCTTGCCTTCGAAACGGCCTTGCTGGCCGCCTTCAGCACATCGGGCGCATATTCCTGCAGTTCGGCGATGAGTTCCGCCACCGGGAACATGAAGATGCCGGAGTTCCAGTAAAAGCCGCCGTCGGCGAGCATCTGCTCGGCCTTATCGAGTGCCGGCTTTTCGACAAAGCGCTTGACCTTGTGCGCACCGTTTTCGAGGGCATCGCCGATCTCGATATAGCCGTAACCCGTCGCCGGCTCCGTGGGGGTGATGCCGAAGGTTACGAGCTTGCCGTCGGCAGCGGCATCGCGGGCGATGCGGATGCAATCGAAATAGCTCTTGTCGGCAAGGATCTCGTGATCCGAGGCGAGCATCTGGATGATGGTGTGCTTGCCGAAGAGGTCGGCGGCAAGCGTTGCGGCCGCGGCCACCGCTGCGGCTGTATTGCGGGCGACCGGTTCGAGCAGGACCGCTGCGAGCGGGATGGCGCGCTCGCGAGCCTGTTCGGCGACCAGGAAGCGGAATTCCTCATTGGTGACGACGATCGGGGCTTCATATAGTTCGGGATCGGAAACGCGCTCGAGAGTTTCCTGAAATAGCGTCTTGTCGCCGACGAACTGGATGAATTGTTTCGGTGCGGTGGCACGAGAAAGCGGCCAGAGCCGCGTGCCTTTGCCGCCGGCCATGATCACGGGAACGATTTTCTGCGTCATAGGCGGGTTCCTTGAAATAAACGGCTTGTTCGTCGCATATTGCCGGGCGCCTGCCCAGTCCCTTATTCGATCGAGCCCTGTATTCAGCAGGTCCCGGGCTGCAGCTTCGCTGCCGGCCTCCGTGTAGCAGCGCATTTCCGGCGCATTGCCGGACGGGCGGAAATGAATGATGCCGCCATCCCTTAGCGTCACGCGAAGTCCGTCGATGTCGGATTTTGTCGCTACCTCGCCGATCGGCTGCAGGAAAGCCGAGAGATTTTCTTCCGAAGCGCGCAGATGCTCCATCAACGCTGCACTCGTCTCCAGCGGAAAATTCTCAAGGCGATCGGCGGCGGCAAAGGGCAGGTGATAGGAGGCGGCAGCCGCAGAAAGCGGCTGCCTGCGAATGGCAGCGAGCGACAGGATCGCGAGCATCGGGATAAAACAATCGCGCGTCGGCAGGGCGCGCACGGCTCTGCCGTTGATATCGAAAGGGGTTGCAGTCAGCAGCCCGCCATTGGCTTCAAAGCCCATGACATGATCTTCGCCGGCTGCTACGGCCTCTTCCATGCCAGCGATGACGAAGGGCGAGCCGACGCGGGTGCGCCTGACGGTGAAAGAGCCCGCGGCCTCGATGCCCGAATTGGAGGTAACCGGTGTCACCACCGTGCCGGCTCGCAAGAAATTGGCTGCCACAAGGCCGAGAAGGTCACCGCGCAGCGGCGCGCCGGTTTCGTCTGCGACCAGCGGCCGGTCGCCGTCGCCATCGGTCGAGACGATCGCATCGAACTTGTGCTCGGACACCCAGCGCTTCATCAGCGTGATCGTCTCGTCGGAAACGGCTTCGGTGTCGACGGGAATAAAGCTCTCCGAACGTCCGAGAGCGGTGATCTCGGCGCCGTAATGGGCAAGAACGTCAACCAGCAAATCGCGAGCGACGGTGCTGTGCTGGTAGACGCCGATCCTCAGGCCGGAAAGCGCACCTTGCGGAAGCAGAGCTGTATTGCGTTCAAAAAAGAGCTGCCGGCAAGCGGCCTCGTGGTCTTCCGTCTCGGCCGGTGCTTGTATGACCGTTTCGCCGTTTCGTTCGATCTCGGCGGCCAATGCGGTAATCGCCGCCTCGTCCGATTTGTCGATCTCGCCATCCGGCCGATAGAACTTGATACCGTTGCGGTCCGCCGGAATATGCGAGCCCGTGATCATCAGGCAGCCGGCGTTTCTTTCAAGGCCATAGAGGGCGAGTGCAGGTGTCGGTACATTGCCGCAGTCGAATATCCGGAAGCCGAGCGCAGCGAGTGCATCGGCGCAATTTCCCGAGATTTCAGGGCTGGAATCGCGAAAATCGCGGCCGATCAGAATGGCATCGCCAGCTTTGGCCCTACCAGTTCCGAGCAGATATTTGCCGAATGCCGTGGCATAAAGGGCGGAGGCATGTCCCTTTAGATCCACTGAAAGTCCGCGAAGGCCGCTCGTGCCGAATTTCATGGGAAGACATGGCTCCGATTTCACGATCAAAGTTCTACTCAGGCCGCCTGCCGGCGTAAATACCGAAGCTATCATATAGTTAAATACGGACGACGGTGCCTCGGACAGCTTCGCAATCTTCTCCCACCGAATTCTGAATGTGTGGCCCCATTGCCGCGCCGGCAGGCATTGCAGCGGAGATCGATTTTGTTAGAACCGTGTGTCCGTTGTTTCGTCATATGCGAAGGATTTTCCTAGATGAGCGATACATCCGTCAGTCTCGAGGAGAGCTGGAAGGCCGTGCTGGAGGGGGAGTTTTCAAGCCCCTACATGCAACAGCTCAAATCCTTCCTCGTTGCGCAGAAGCAGGTCGGCAAGCGGATTTTCCCCAAGGGCAGCGAATATTTCCGCGCCCTCGATTTGACGCCGATCTCCAACGTCAAGGCCGTCATCCTCGGCCAGGACCCGTATCATGGAGTCGGGCAAGCCCATGGGCTGTGTTTCAGTGTCCGGCCGGGCGTGCGCATACCTCCCTCGCTGGTCAATATCTACAAGGAGATG
This sequence comes from Rhizobium changzhiense, assembly GCF_013087625.1. Taxonomy (NCBI): domain Bacteria; kingdom Pseudomonadati; phylum Pseudomonadota; class Alphaproteobacteria; order Hyphomicrobiales; family Rhizobiaceae; genus Rhizobium; species Rhizobium changzhiense. Next base: position 560,590 of record NZ_JABFCQ010000004.1, on the reverse strand, counting down.
GAGACGGATCTTGGCATAGCGCCGGCACGTCACGGTTTTCTCGAACATTGGGCAAAGCAGGGCGTACTCCTGCTGAACAGCGTGCTGACCGTCGAGGAGGGGCAGGCGGCTGCTCATCAGGGCAAGGGGTGGGAACGCTTCACCGACGCCGTCATCCGCAAGGTCAACGATGAATGCGAATCCGTGGTCTTCATGCTGTGGGGTTCCTATGCCCAACGCAAGGCCGCCTTTGTCGATACGACGCGGCATCTCGTGCTCCGGGCGCCGCATCCCTCACCGCTTTCGGCCCATAACGGGTTTTTTGGCTGCGGGCATTTTTCGAAGGCGAATGCCTTTCTACAGTCGCGCGGACGTGCGCCGATCGACTGGCAATTGCCGGCCGATCCCCATGGGGCGTAGGTGTGAACGGACTTTGGCGTTCGTTCACTAAAAGAAGACAATGCGTTTTGGTCTACGGGTCTGTTCTACGGGAGTTTCAGCGCGCATCTTAGCCTCATCGAAAGCCCGCAACGGCGGGTATGAAAGGGGTTTGACATGCTCGATCAGATCAAGGGTCTGCACCACGTCACGTCGATGGCGCAGGATGCCCGCACCAACAACCAGTTTTTCACCAATGCGCTCGGCCTGCGACGCGTCAAGAAGACGGTGAATTTCGACGCGCCGGATGTCTATCACCTCTATTATGGTGACGAGACCGGTGCGCCCGGCACGGTCATGACTTATTTTCCGTTCCCGAAGATGGCGCAGGGCCGTCCCGGTACCGGCGAAGTCGGCACGACGGTGTTTTCCGTCCCGCAAGGCTCGCTCGGCTTCTGGAGCGATCGCTTTGCCGCGCTTGATGTCGGCGGCCTTAAGGCCGAGGAAAGTTTCGGCGAAAAACGGCTGAACTTCTCCGGCCCCGATGGCGACGGCTTCGCGCTCGTCGAGGTCAAGGATGACGCCCGCCAGCCCTGGACACATGGCGGCATCAACGAGGATCATGCCATTCGCGGCTTCCACTCCGTCGCCATGCGGCTGAGGGACGAAGGCGCCACCGCCGAACTCCTGAAGTTCATGGGCTATGAGGTCGGCGAGGAAAGGGACGGCGTCAAGCGGCTGATCAAGCCTGACGGCAACGGCGCGCATCTCATCGATCTCGAGACCATGCCGAACATTGCCCGTGCGCTTCCCGGCGCAGGCTCCGTCCACCACGTCGCCTTCGCCGTCGAGAACCGCGAGAAGCAGCTCGAAGTGCGCAAGGCGTTGATGGACACCGGCTATCAGGTCACGCCGGTGATCGACCGCGATTATTTCTGGGCGATCTATTTCCGCACGCCGGGCGGCGTGCTGTTCGAGGTCGCGACCAATGAGCCCGGCTTCGACCGCGACGAGGATACGGCCCATCTTGGCGAAGCCCTGAAACTGCCGCAGCAGCACGCCCACCTTCGCGCGCTGCTCGAGCAGCATCTGCAGCCGCTCGAAGTGTGAGGAGAGGCAACATGACCGAAACCGGATATGTGCACCGGCTGCATGCCGGTGCACCTGATAAACCCATCCTGCTGGTGCTGCACGGCACCGGTGGCGACGAGAACCAGTTTTTCGACTTCGGCCGGCGCCTGCTGCCCGAAGCGACGATTCTCTCGCCGCGCGGCGATGTTTCCGAACACGGCGCGGCGCGGTTCTTTCGCCGCACCGGAGAGGGGGTCTACGACATGCCCGATCTCTCACGCGCGACGGAGAAGATGGCCGCCTACGTCAAGGCATTCGCTGACGAGTACCAAGCTTCCGATATTCTCGGCCTGGGTTTTTCGAACGGCGCAAATATTCTTGCCAATGTCCTGATCGAGAAGGGTATCTTCGATGCCGCGGTTCTGATGCACCCGCTCATTCCGTTTCAACCCGCAGCCCAGTCGACGCTGGCGGGAAGAAAGGTGCTGATGACGGCCGGGCAACGGGATCCTATCGCGCCCGTCTCGATGACCGAGGCGTTGTCCGAACATCTGAAAAACCGAGGGGCGGAGATCAGGGTGGTCTGGCATCCCGGCGGTCACGAGATTGCGCCGCTCGAGATCAATGCGGTCCGCGATTTTCTCGGCGGTTACTGACGGCGTGCACTGCCGGTCGGCGGGAGACTGGTTTGCGGGACCGGCGAATGCCGGTCCCGCATCTTTGTTGGAACAAGGATCCTATCGTCGTGATCGATAGGACATTAGGGGCGAGGAGGATATTTGCCCCTGATTGCCTTCATGTAGAAATTTCCCGGTGATTCCGCCATCGTCAACCCGACGACGACGCCCTTGGGAACTCCTTCATATTCTCGCCTCTGACCGTTGGTCAGATAGACCCGTAGATGCCGGCTGTCTTCGTCGTAGGTGATCGCCTCGATAAGTTTCGAATCAACCGCAGTTTCCACTTTGCACCCCGCAATTTTGGATCTGAGATTCCTGATCAAAAAATGTCATTCACACTCGCAACGCGCCATCATTATGCTGCGCCGCGGGGGCGTCAAGCATCATCTTCTTTAACGTTCATTTTTTCCTGATGGCTCTCGTTATAGTTGATTTTTACAGCTTTTTCGAAGGTCTCGCCTGTGGAAATCCGATACCTGTGACTCCTCCATTTGGGGAATATTAGCCGATAACGTCGCGAGAAACGCAATAATCGCCGGTTTAACGCCGGATTAACCGTCATATAGCAAACTATAGCGTATTATTAACCGCAGCACCCTCCCAAGTATGAATGATTACATCCGCAAGGCGGAGCGCGACCTCGCCGCTGCAACGGCCAATATCGGCGTTGCCGAGTCGCAGCTTTATCCGAGCATCGCTCTCAGTGGTTCGATCTCGCCGTCATTCGGCGAAGGAATATGTCACTCTGAATGTGGCAGGTTCGGGTACAACTTCGGTGGGGCCGCGATCAGGCCAAATTCTTATGAACACTGAGCCTCATGCCGTTGCAGCGATGGATAAGAGATGGATAGATTCGGACAACCCGCGTTCGGTCGGGTCTCATAAATGGGTTCCATGTTTAACTATCTAGCGCCATGGCGACAACAGATACCGATACTGTCCGGCAACCGTAAAAGACGCGCCCGGCTGACGTTTGCCGAAGGCGAATTCGCTGCGGTCTACGCGATGAGCGATGTTCACGGATGTTATAAGGAACTCGTCGAGGCACATCGCCGCATCGAGGAGGATGCTGCGCGCATTCCGGGGCCGAAGCTCATCGTCATGCTCGGCGATTATGTCGATCGCGGGCCTGATTCGAGCGCGGTGCTGGAGTTCCTGAGCAAGACCCCGCCGCCGGGGTTTCAACGTTTCGTCCTGTGCGGCAATCATGACGCGGAGCTAGTGAAGCTCTATCGTAAACCGGCGCGCATTCTTGAATGGCTCGGCTTTGCCGGGACGGAGACGCTGCACTCATACGGTATCGATATCGAGCGTCTGCTGCAGTCGGCGGCCGGAAGCGAAACGATTGCCCGTATCATTCGCAACATGATACCCAAACGGCATATCCAATTTCTGGAATCGCTGCCGGTCATGCTGCGGATGGGAAGAATCCTCTTTGTTCATGCGGGCATCAAGCCGGGCATCGACCTCAAGAGGCAGAAAGACAGCGACCTTATGTGGATCCGTCAGCCCTTCCTGGATGAAGGGCCGCAGCTTCCTGTCCTCGTGATCCACGGCCACACCCCGGCGCGAATCCCGACATTCGGTCCGCAACGCATCGGCATCGACACTGCGGTTTCGGCGACGGGCCGGCTGACCGTGCTGACGATAAAGGGGACGCGGGTCGGAATCCTCTAAAGCGCGTCTCGATCTTTCAGATTCGCTTGCCACGCTTTAGGTCTTTGGTTTTCCGCATGTCTTTATCGCAAAACCGCTGCACACTTTTGCGCGACTTGCTTTAGATCGGCAAGCATGATGTCGGCCGAAAACGCCTACACTTTTCGGCGTCATCCTCAAAACCAAACGCCGCGGGATTTGCGCTCCGCGGCGTCAGGACAATAAAGTTCAGGGGCCTATCTCAGGTGCCGGTCGCTTCCTGATAAAGGTTGGTGCCGATGCCGGTATAGGTAAAGCCGTGTTTGCGGACTTCGTCGCTGCGGTAGATATTGCGCAGATCGACCAGGATCGGAGCGCGCATCGACAGCTTCAGGCGATTGAAATCGAGCGCGCGGAACTGGTTCCATTCGGTGACGATGACAAGCGCATCCGCACCGGCGGCCGCTTCGTAGGGACCGCTCGCATATTCGATGTTGTCGATCACCTTGCGGGCGTTTTCCATGCCCTCGGGGTCGTAGCCGACCACTTGCGCGCCGTTGTCCTGCAGGGTCTGGATGACTGCGATCGCCGGGCTGTCGCGCATATCGTCGGTGTTCGGCTTGAAGGTCAGGCCGAGGATCGCGATCTTCTTGCCGCGAATGTCTCCGCCGACGGCCGAAATGACTTTGCGTCCCATCGCCCGCTTGCGGTTATCGTTGATCGAGATCGTCGTCTCGATGAGACGCATCGGCGCGTCGTAATCCTGCGCCGTCTTGGCAAGGGCAAGCGTATCCTTGGGGAAGCACGAACCACCGTAACCCGGGCCGGCATGCAGGAACTTGGAGCCGATACGCCCGTCGAGACCGATTCCGCGCGAAACGTCCTGGACGTTAGCGTCGACCCGTTCGCAGAGATCGGCGATCTCGTTGATGAAGGTGATCTTCATCGCGAGGAAGGCATTGGCCGCGTATTTGATCAATTCGGAGGTGCGGCGGGTGGTGAAGACCAAGGGCGCCTGGTTGAGATAAAGCGGGCGGTAGACTTCGGTCATGGTTTCACGCGCCCGGTCGTCGTTCAGGCCGACGACGATACGGTCGGGACGCTTGAAGTCTTCGATCGCCGCACCTTCACGCAGGAATTCCGGATTGGAAACGACGGCGACATCCGCCGCAGGATTGGTTTCGCGCATGATGCGCTCGACCTCGTCTCCCGTGCCGACCGGCACCGTCGACTTGGTGACGATAACGGTGAAGCCTTCCACATAGGTGGCAATCTCGCGTGCGGCGGCGTAGACATAGGAAAGGTCTGCGTGGCCGTCGCCGCGCCGGGACGGCGTGCCGACTGCGATGAATACGACATCGGCGCTGCGGACACTTTCGCCGACATCCGTCGAAAACGACAGCCGGCCGGTGCTGGTATTTTCCGCGACCAATTGCTCCAGACCCGGCTCGTAGATCGGAATGCGGCCTTCGCGAAGGGCTTCGATCTTACTCAGATCCTTGTCGACGCAGATGACGTCGTGGCCGAAATCCGCAAAGCAAACGCCTGAAACGAGGCCGACATAGCCTGATCCAATCATCGTGATGCGCATATTTCCCTCAAATCATTAGAGTAGAACGTCATGCTGCGTCGCAGCATGACGTTCGTCATAGTTAATCTGGGCGAAAAGACAATACCGAAGATCGCCTGGTACCCACATCGGAAATCGAACTGCGGGCACCGCAGCTTGCCGCGCGCTGCCCCGTCGATAGCCAAAACATAGATTTGTGTGGGCGATATGACAAGTCGAGCGGCTCGTCAGAGCAGGCTCGACTTCAATCCGGAAACAGGATCAATCAGTCTATGTCGCAGCCTCGGCTACGATAGCCGGTACCAGACATAAGGGTCTGTTCCCGATTGAATCTTGTCCCAGCGCAGATCGGTATCGCGCCAGTTCTTGATGCTGCTTTTCCTGTTGTCGAGGACGAGATCGCCCTTGTCGGTCCTGACGACGAGGACCGCATGTCCTTCACCGGAGGGCGTATATGCGGTCGCGATCCGCAAAGCGCGCGACGACCAGCCCATCGCTATCAGCCGGCTGCGCTTGGTCAATGCGAAATCTTCGCAGTCGCCGCTGCGCACATTCACCTTCCAGACGTCGCCATTCAGTTCGCTGCGGGAGTCGTTCCGGCCGATCATTGTACGATTGACCGTGCTGTTCACGTTTTTCAGCTGGAGCATCTGCTCGTCGGTGAGCGCAACGACCGAGAGCCCATTGTTGTCACGGCATTCGGCCGGGTTCTGGGCGCAGAACAATACCTGGGCGAAGGGTGGGATGATCTTGCCTTTTTCGGAGATATAGCTGACCGCCGAACTACCGTTCAGGCCGCGGGCGAAACCTGCGGGACCGGCGGCAAATGCCGAGCAGGCATTGCCTGCTGTAAAGGCCAGCGCCAGAAGTGTAACGAACGTTTTCTTCATCTGTTAAATCCCCGTTCAGGGCAACCGATTGAGATCAGGCTTGCCTTTTTTCTCGGTCAATGGCATGGCGATCTGATGATCTGCCAAGTATTGGGCGCAGAATATCTGTCCCGTCTCTGCTGCTTGGAGGGAGCATAGCCGGGCCTTGTCTCGATTGGCTTAAACCTTTCGCGACAATTTTAAACGATGTGGAATTCTGTTACACTTTAGCACGCAAGTGCTTGATGTTCAACTTATGTTAGTACGAGTAAAATAATCTCTTCGGTTGTAATTGGCTTTGGTCGCCGCCTATTCTGGTAGATGAATTCACATGTTCTCCAACCTCATCAATAGGCGGGTCTTGCGAGAGGTTTTGCTTTTCGCCTTCATCGGCCTCGTTATATTGACGCTCATACCGTTCGGGAGTGTTACACCCTTGGCTTTCGCCTTCGCGGCGATCGGAATGTTTGCTCTCGCCATTATCTCGGGATTGCTGTTCGGAGAGCCGAGACAGAGCAGATGGGTGTTCGGCATCGCCCTGTTTCTATTGATCGTTTTGACAGGATGGACGTTTATTCAGACGATCGAGCTGCCTTCGCGGTGGCTGGCAAATCCCGCTTGGGATGCCGCGCGTGACCTAGCGGGCGTCAACTACGCGGCGATCTCCGTCGAACCGGCCGACACGCTCGCATCGATCCTCTGGGTCGCCCTGCCTTTCGTCACGTTTCTGACCGGGCTCCTCTTATGCGATACCGATCAGCGCGCGCGGAAAGTGCTCACCGGGCTCGGACTTACGGCAGGCATCATCGCTGTTTTCGGCCTGCTGCAGTTTTTGCTGTCTCCCAACATCCTGATCGTCGTGGAGAAACGCGCCTACCTCGACAGCCTGACCGCGGTCTTCGTCAACCGCAATACCGCCGCGACCTTTCTTGGGCTCGGAACGCTGCTGATGCTGACCCTGGTCAGGGACATCACCCGAGCCTATTCGAACTATCCGCCCGGCGAGCCGGGCCGAAACGCGCTTCTCTTGAGATCGTGGATCTATATCCTGCTTTTATGCGCATGCTTCACCGCGCTGATGCTGAGCCGCTCGCGCGCCGGGATATTTGCGACCTTTGTTGCCGCTCTCATCTATTTTCCATGGCTTGTCATCAATTGGAACGGCTCGAGGCGTTATCTGAGACCGGCGCCAAGATGGCGTTCGATGCTGAAACTGCTCGCGGCGATTGGTTTCGTCGTACTGCTGTTGACGGTGTTTGCGGGCCAGGCGATTTTGCGCGCGCAAGAGCGGCGACTCGAGGATGATGATCGGTTCTGCATTCTGCCCGGCATATGGCGTGCTATTTCGGATCGTTGGTTGACGGGAACGGGGCTCGGAACCTTCCGGACCGTGTTTTCCGCCTACCGCGATCCGGGTTGCGGAATTTTCGGAGTCTTCGACCGCGCGCATAATTTCTATCTCGAAGGATTTCTGGGCCTCGGAATATTGTTCCCGATTGCAACGGTCCTTGCCTTCTCGGTGCTTGCCAGAGTGTTCCGGCGCGGGTTCGCTCAAAGACGGCGTCTCAGGCACTATGTTCTTCTTGGCCTGGCGGCGACCGTTTTGGTCGCCCTTCATGCGGCGGTCGATTTTTCGCTGCAGATACCGGGGTTTGCGGTGTTTTACTCCGCCTTCCTGAGTGCGGTTGTCGCGATATGCCTCGGGCGTAGCAACGGAGAGGCGGACATGGCATATGAGCGGCCGTTAACCACGTAAAGTTTAAAAGGATGGATTTTAATAAGATTTTCGGAAAAGATCGATTGTGCAGGTGCGAACGGTTGACTCTGAAACCCTAGAAATTTTATAGCGGGTCCAGCCTTCGGATTGTTGCGACGCAAGAAAAGTCGGACCGAAGTCGTTTTTCGCTTCCTAAGGGGCTCGGCGTTGCCAGCCTGCCACAGTTAGGGGAATGTTAATCGGCTTTCAGTGTTATTGATCGGGGATTGTCTTGTATTTTGTCAGGTTGCGGGGCAGTAGCTTCAGGGGCGTAAACGCAGGGTATTCTATGGGTTGTTCTCGTATCGGTAGTACACGCGTCGCCATTGTTGTAGCGCTAACGACTATATTGGCAAGCTGCACGTCGTTGCCAAGATCTGGTCCCGATCACAAAGACGTTGATCGAGATGCGGCGGTGAAAGTGACAACGAAGGAGCGTCGCGTCGGTATCGACTACGCCCTGGTTGATCTCAGCAAGAACGTCCTGTCGTATTTTACCGCTCCCCAGCCGACCTCCTTCAAAGGGTTTGGTGGTGGTCGAGGCGGGGCGCCTGAAATTCCGCTCGGTTACGGCGACGTCGTCCAGGTCGCGATCTTCGAAGCTCAGTCGGGCGGCCTCTTCATTCCGTCCGATGCAGGTAGCCGACCCGGCAATTACATCTCGCTGCCAGAGCAGACCATCGATAGAAACGGGACGATCACAATTCCCTATGCAGGCCGGGTTCCGGCTGCCGGTCGCCTGAAGGAGACCGTGGAGCAGGACGTGGAGGATCGCCTGGCGAGCCGCGCGATCGAACCGCAGGTTGTTATTACGACAACGACAAGCCGCTCCAGTCAGGTCGCCGTGCTCGGCGATGTCAACAATCCTCAGCGCGTCCAGATCAGCCCGGCCGGTGAGCGTGTTCTCGATGTGATTTCCGCCGCGGGCGGTTTGACCACCAACAATATCGAAACGAATGTGACAATGCAGCGCCGTGGCAAGACGGCAACCGTTGCCTACACTACGCTGTTGAAGAACCCGGCCGAAAATATCTATGTTGCGCCGGACGATACGATCTCGATCGATCATGAGCGTCGCACATATCTTGCGCTCGGCGCCGCAGGCGTCAGCGGTCGCTTCGATTTCGAAGAGTCTGATCTGACCCTTGGAGAGGCAATCGCCAAGGCGGGCGGACTGCGCGACGACCGCGCCGATCCGGCTCAGGTCCTGCTCTATCGTCTTGTCCCGAAGAAAACGGTTCAAGCGATGCACGTGGATACGACGAGATTTGCGGGTGAAATGGTTCCGGTGATCATTCGTGCGAATATGCGCGACCCGGCAACCCTGTTTGCTGTTCAGCAATTCAAGATGGAAGACAAGGATATTATCTATATTTCCAATTCGGACTCTGTTGAACTAGTCAAGTTCCTTGACATCGTGAACTCGGTATCATCCACTGTTTCCGGAGTGGCCGACGATGCGAATGATACCCGTAACGCGGTACAGGATCTTGGAAATTGATTGCAATAAGGCGGGCCGGCATCGATCGCGGATGATCAATGCCGGCGGGCCTATATAGCGGATTTGATGAAGGACTATGGTTATGGCAAGGTCGGGTGTTTATCGTAAGCTTGCGTATAGCGGAATTGTCATCGCGATGTTTGCCGGCGTGAATTCAAGCGCTTTTGCGGCAGCTTGCTTGGGTCCTGCAAATCTGACTCCAGTCGATGTCGGCGGATTTACGGCTAGCCCCGCCGTTCTGCTCGACATGTCCGATCCGTTGGTTTTGTCATCGCGCGTTCGCGCGCTGGTTGGAAGCAGCAATGATGCGCTGTCGCCAGTGATCGAGCAGGCCAGGAAGGCCAGTGCCGTACAGATGGCGGCTATCGGCTCCGGTCTGGCGCGGGCGGCAAACAGTTGTCAGGTATCGGATCCGCAATTCAAGCTGGCGATCGAAAAAGCCGTTGCCGATGCGGCGAGTGCCGATCCGAATCTTGCGCCGCTGCTAGCAGCCTTTGCAAAAGTCCTTGCCGAAGGCGGGACCGCGGCTCTCGGTCCGGGTGCAAGCGCTGCCGCCGCCGCATCCGGCATCGGCAATGACGGGCAAGTTGGACAAACCGGGCCTGGAGCGGACGACGGTACGCCGTTCGACGGCGCTGCGACAACTGCGGGTACGCTGACGGTTTCGAATGCCGGCTCAGATGATTCATCGTCGACTTCAACGACGACGATCCTCAGCACCGGAGCGGGAGGGCAGTCGTCTACCGACACGGCGGAGTCGACGAGTCAGAGTGTCCCGGTCATACAATAGCTGGAATTGCCCGTAGATCTTAGCGGTTGACGCCTTTGTTGGAGATCGAAATTGCTATCGCCAGATAAACTTACGCCACGTATCGACCCTTCCCGCGATACCGGAAACGAAGCTGACTTCATCGATTTCGACAAGCTCATCGCGATTGCCCGCCGACAGTGGCGGATCGTTGCGGCGTGCGCTTTCGCCTTCGCCATTCTCGGCGTCGTCTATGTTCTGACATCTGTGCCGGTCTATACCGCTGACACGAGCGTGCTGATCGATCGCAGCGACAATCAGGTGATCAACCAGCTGGCGGCTTTCGGCCAGCTGGACGATGATGAAGGTACGGTCCTCAGCCAGGTCGAGCTCTTGAAGTCCGACACGATCGCCTACGCTGTCGTCGACAAACTGAAACTCGTTGACGATCCGGTATTCACGGCACCGAAGAGCTCGCTTTTTTCCGTCGCGACGCTGAAATCTTTCGTGAATTTCAGATCCTGGTTTGCTGATGATGCAGCCGTCGCACCGGATCCGGAAATGAAGCGGCGAAACGCTGCCGAGACCGTCGCAGGCAACATTGATGTCGAACGGGTTGGTAAATCCTACGTTCTCGATGTTAGTTATACCTCGCAGTCGCCGGATCTGGCCCGTGAAATCGCGGCCGCTATCGCCGACGTTTATCTGGTCGATAAGCTCAATTCGAAATATGAGGCCACACGCCGGGCCGGTGTGTGGCTGCAGGAGCGTATCGAAGAACTCCGGCAGCAGGCGTTGGATACCGACCTTGCGGTGCAGAAATTCCGCAGCGAGCACGGACTTGTCGAGTCGGGTTCGGGTACGCTACTCAGCGAGCAGCAGCTTTCCGAGTTGAATAGCCAGTTGATCAATGCCCAGGCTGCGACGGCGCAGTCCGAGGCAAAATATGCCCGCATCAAGTCGATCATCGAGGCCAAGCAGACCGATGCGATCGTCACCGATGTGCTCGACAGCTCCATTTCGAACGACCTTCGCAAGAAATATCTAGAAGCTTCGAAGCTCGAAGCCGAGATTGAGGCGCGGCTTGGTCCGGACCATGTGCAGGCAGTCCGGCTTCGAGCGGAAATGGCGGAATATGAACGGCTCATGTTCGATGAGTTGAACCGTATTTCGGAGAGCTATCAAAGCGAGCTGCAGGTTGCCCAATCGCGCGAGAAATCCCTGCGTGACAGTGTTGCGCAAGCAACAGGAGTGGCCGCAACGGCCGGCGAGACACAGGTGCAGCTTCGCGAGCTTGAGCGGACGCGCGATACGTATAAGAATCTCTATCAGAGCTTTTTGACACGCTACCAGGAAGCAATTCAACAGCAGAGCTTTCCGATTACCGCGGCGCGTATCATCACGACCGCGGAGACCCCGAAGAAGCCGAGCGCTCCGAAGAGAAGCCTCGTCATTGCTTTTGCGATGTTCCTAGGATGTGCATTCGGAAGCGGCATTGCGGCTTTCCGCGAATTTCGGGATCGGTTCTTCCGCACCGGTGACGATGTCAGGGACATGCTGGATGTCGAATCTCTCGGTGTCATGCCGCTGATTGAAAATAACGTCGACGATCCGACGCTCGTTGATCCCGGCAATCCGCGAAGCATCGCCAGAGGCGGGAAGACCACGACCTATGTCGAGGAGCATCCGCTATCGGCATTTGCCGAGACGCTTCGAAGCGCTAAGATTGCCATCGACCTCAGTGCGGCCGATCAGCGCTGCAAGGTCATCGGCGTCGTGTCGAGCTTGCCCGGCGAGGGGAAGTCGACGACGTCCATCAATTTTGCCAAGCTTCTCGCAATGCAGGGTGCGCGTTGCCTGCTTATCGACGGCGACATGCGAAATCCCGGTTCAACCCGGGCGATCGGCCGCCATGCCGAGGCCGGCTTGCTCGAGGCGATTGTCGATGGCCGTCCGCTCAAGGATCTGATCCTACTCGATCCAAAAACAAAGCTCGCATTTTTGCCGACGGTGGCACGGTATCGTGTCCCGCATTCGTCGGAGCTGCTTGCGTCACGCGGCATGGATCAGCTTCTCGAAACGGCGCGTCAAAGCTTCGATTATATTATCGTTGACCTGCCACCCTTGGCGCCGGTTGTCGATGCGCGTGCTATCAATTCGAAGCTCGATGCGGTGGTTTTCGTTATCGAGTGGGGAAAGACTTCGCGCAAAGTCGTGCAGTCGACCCTGCTGTCCGAGCCGGAGCTCTATGCGAAATGCGTTGGCGCTATATTGACCAAGGTCGATCCGTCGCAGATGAAACTTTACCGGACATTCGGGTCGAGCGAGTATTATTATAAGCGTTATTCACGTTACTATACCGAAAGCTGATGCGCCGCAGTCAGCTCGTTTCGGTCGCCAGGATCGTTTTCGTTGTTGTCACCGTGGTCTTTGCCGTGCTGGCCGGTCGAGAGCTCTACGCTTCGATAAAAACGGCTAGTATCTCAATCGTCGCCGAAAGGATCGAGCGTGGCGATACCGTCGCGGACGAGGTCGCGACCAAATATGCGTCTCGTACTGTCGACGTGATTGGTGGACACTACTGCCGATCCGACATTGTGGCTGCGGGGGTAACCCTCGTTCTGGCGCAGCTTGATCGGCAGAACGCCAATGTCAACTATGACGCCTGGGCCGTTGCGGCGTCGAGTGCGCGCCAATATCTGCAATATGCGCTTTCGTGCATGCCGACAAACAGCAATTTTTGGCTTCGTCTCGCGGCCGTTCAGTCGACGATTGCCGAAGAACCGCTCTCCATAGCGCGAATGATGACTCGTTCGGTCGCTCTCGCGCCCTACGACGAGTCGATGATTCTGACCCGGTTTTATTTCTGGAACGATTTCACCGATGCAACGCTTTTGGCAGCAAGCAGGGCACTCGACAGCGATTTGACGACAATGCTGAAACAGGGCGACCGTTGCAGGGTCAATGCCACGATAAGAGAGATTGGCCCACAACTTCGCCCAATCTTTGATCGAACCTGGACGAGCGTCGGAGATGCAGCTACGGCGCGGTTCCGACAGCGTTGCAGCAAGTCATCATTACCTGCGCGTTCTTAAGACGGCTCGAAAGGTCAACGAGGCTGAAACCAACGCTAGGTGTAGACATTCTTCGTGACGTTCCGAGAGCGATCCGCAGCTAGGACGGGAAGAGCTCCAAGCCGTCGTCAGTGCCAGGAGCCGGAATCGAGGCTTACCCTTATATACAGCAACGCCCGCCAGCTTTCGCGGCGGGCGCTGCTTGTTGGGATTGGGCAATTGACGGTCAGACGCTGGCGCCGGAGATAAAATCCGTGCCCGTGATATTGAGCGTCAGCACGCCGGCGTCGGTGTGACCTTCGCCATCGGAGATCTTGTAGTACTGAATGGTTTCGGTGACCTGCTCGCCCGGAGCCAGATCTGCTGTCAGCTCATAGGTGAATTCGCCATTCGCCTTGACATGGAACGTACCGTACGTGCCGGCGACGTCGGTCGTTGCGCTCGGACTGCCGTTTACGTTTGTGGCGTCGAACTGGCGCAGGAAGAGCTTGCCATTGTCGCCGGGAATGTCGTTGTCCAGTAGGTTGCCGCCAATGGCGCTGCCTTCGTCGAAGCTGTAATTGTCGTCGACCGCGGTCGGCTTTACCTGAGTTACGCCCTGAATGTTCAGAGTGAACAGGCCGACGTCGGTGTGACCGGCACCATCGGAGATCTTGTAAGAGACCTTCTCCTGAAGCAGTTCACCATTGGTGAAGCCGATCTTGGCGGCATCGCTCAGAACATAGGTGTAGCTGCCATCCGGCTTGACGAAGAAGGTGCCGTAGTCGCCCTGGATCTCGGTAACCTGGCCGGCTTGCTTGGCGCCAACGGTCTGCTGGTCGAACGCACGCAGGAACAGGTTGCCGTCGGACGTATCGTTGGTCAGCAGGTTTCCTGAGATAGCGTCGCTTTCCAGGAATGTTGCAGTATCATCGGTTGCATGAATAGCCATTACTGTCTCTCCTTGAATTGTTCTTCGCCAGTCAGTTCTGACCGGTAGCGAGCGGCCCGATTAAGGATATCTTAATACACAGAGTCAAGCGCATAATTAACAGGATATGAACATTTTTGGGAGTGTCGTGCAATAATGACACATGTTCAGTGTGCATAAGGCGGTGAAACACTTGGAGATTATTATGTTAATGATAAGTGAAAATGATAAAACTTTGATACAGGCCTGATTTTCTTCAGGAGATAAGAATTTTTATTCAGGAGAAGTTTATAAGAATACCAAGCGGATTGTATCGGTTGGTGAAATTTTGATATAATCAGTTTTAGCTATCGGAGCGTCATTGCGGTTTTGACCCGTTACTCCACTCCTGTATCTGCTCTTTGTCGAGGTAACTTTTGTGACGTTGGTGTCAGATAAGTTTACCAAGTAATGTTTCCAGCTGAACTCAGCTCATCTCAATCGATTGCATGCTCTGGAAGATAATCTGGGTATCGGGCGCAAACGCTAGGTAAAAATGCCGCGATTGTGCAGTGCAATTTTGCTGCGATGCAAAAATACCCGAGACTTCAAAATATTCATGTTCGAGATGTAAGAATATCGTGAGATAGTACGCATTTTAGTGTTTCATTTTAGCAGGCAGAGAGAGGTCCGCGGTTAAAGATTTTCCAACATCTGGGGAGATCACCGCATGACCGTCTACTATGTGAATTCGACGACAGGATCCGACCGCAACAGCGGAACCAGCGAGAGTTCGGCTTTTGCGACGTTGTCTGCCGTGGAATCCTTGAGACTAAATCCCGGCGACAGCGTGCTGCTTGCTGCCGGAAGCGTGTTCAACGAACAGTTCGACCTGAAATATTCAGGCAGCATTAGCGCTCCGATCACGATCGGCAGCTATGGCGTCGGTGACGTGCCGGTTATTCACAGCAGCAATGACGGCATCCACGGTTCGAAGGCTTCGAATATCGTCATAGAGAACATAAAGATCGCCGATACCGGCGCCAACGCGATATATGCAGGCAACGTGTCTAACTGGCTTGTGCGTAATGTCGAGGTGACAAATACAGGGCTCTCTGGGAGGCCCGGTTCGGTCAGCTTCCAAAGCAGCCAGAACATTACGATCGAGAACAGTACGCTGACCGGTGTGCGCGCCGATGGCATTTGGATGGACAGGGTGAACGGCGTTACCCTCATCAACAATACCGTCACCAACAGCCAAGGTGGCGCGGCAGACGCCATCCAGCTCAATGACAGCAGCAATATTCTGGTCAAGGGCAACCATCTGGAACAGACGGAGACGAATAGCGCCAAGGGTGTCCTGGTGCTGATCCGGGCCGAAAATGCCGTGGTCGAGGGCAACACACTGGTTGGCGGCGGTTTTGGGCTGAGTGCCCAGGCGGGCAAGAATATCGCCGTCCATGACAATGACATCTCGGGATACGGCGGCTACAGCTGGTCCTACGGTATCGGGCTTGGCGACCAAGGCGATGCAAAGAACTACGACATCAGCGGAAATTATGTGCATGGCGGCGTATACGGCGTTCTGGTGAGCGCCATCGGTAATCCCAATTACATTCGCGAGAATATTAATATCCATGATAATGTCTTTGACGACCTATCTTCGTCGGCGCTGAAGGTCGATAGGCCAGCATCAGGCTCTTTCCATGACAATATCATAGACAGTCTGGTGTCGACGCTGACCATGCCGGCCGCAATTGCCGCCCAAAACACGTTCTCCATCGGCGAGAATAAGACACTCGAACAAGCGCAGGCCGAGCTCGAGAGTGCTTCTGGTGGCACGAACGGCCATACGTCATCGAGCGATGAGCAGGCGCCTGCCACACCGGTCGCGGAGCCGCCTGTCGAACCGTCAACACCGCCGCAGACAAGCACTCCGGCACCCGCGGCCGAAGCGCAGGTTCCGACCGCACCCACCGTCGCCGTTCCCAGGATTGTCGCAGCCCATGACAGCCTGAAAATCTCCAAGGATACGGGCAGCGCCTATCATGGCAACCTCCTCGAAAACGATAGCGCAATCAATGGAACCGTGCTGCTTCGTCGCTTCGGTGACAGTGCAGTGGATAAGCATGGCCTGACGCTGACCGGGAAATACGGCGTCATCCACGTGGAGAGCGATGGTGATTACATCTATACGGTCGATGCGGTGAAAATCGCCGGTCTCAGCGGAAAGGTCAGTGAATCCTTCCAATATAAGATTTCTGATGGCGCTTCTCACATCGATACCGACTCGCTCGGCGTGTATATCAATGTGGACGCGTTCCATAGCAGCCAAGCGTCGCACCTGCTGGTTTGAAATCACGCCAAATTTAGAGAGCGCCGGCCCCGCTGTTCAACACTTGAAAGCTTGATGATGAAGGGGTGTCGGCGGTCGAAGGCCGGGGAGATGCGGATAAAAAGATATTTCCGCCGTTCATAGGAAAAATGAACTATAGATTGAATTTATAGTTAACGCCCCAGTAAACGTCGCGCATATGCGCGCGATACGTTCATCCATCTGCGCCGTTGTTGGGCAAATTGCGATTTTCACTTGCTTAGGTTGGTATATTTAGCGTAGCGTCAAGTCAGAATCCCAGAAACCGATCGTTATAAATTGGAATTTTTGGTCACTTTTTGGTTGGATTCATGTAATAGGTCGTGGGCTTGCAAGCGGGTCCGGCGCCGGTGTCGGGGTCCAAGGCAGTCATGTCATTGATCGGGCGTGATGGACCCGGAGCTGGAGTGCGCGGCGGCATATTTGCTTTCGTGCGATACGGTAAGAGAGGGATTACTTCGTGTTTCAGAGTTCAGCAGCTGATGTCAGCGAGCCGTCCAAAGCATTGAGGAAATGCAAGGGGGGGCTTGTTTTCATTGGAATAGCAAGCGCGCTTATCAATATCCTGTACCTTACAAGTTCATTTTTTATGCTTGAGGTGTATGACCGGGTCATCCCCAGCAAAAGCATACCGTCGCTGGCCGTGCTGGCAATACTTGCGTTAATGCTTTACACCTTTCAAGGAGCGTTCGAGGTTCTGCGAAGCAGGATGCTCGTGCGTGTTGCCGGCGCGCTTGACGAGATGGTGAACGGACGGGTGTTCCGGGCGCTGATCAAGGCTCCGTTGAAGGTCAAAATCGGCGGCGACGGGCTTCAGCCGTTGCGCGACTTCGACCAGATCAGAACCTTCCTGTCCGGCATGGGCCCGACAGCGATGTTCGATCTGCCCTGGTTGCCGTTCTATATCGTGATCTGCTTCCTCTTTCATCCGGCGATCGGATATATCGCGATCGGTGGATCGCTGGTTCTCGCCATCCTGACGTTCATGACCAATCAGGGAACGCGTACGCTCTCAAAAAAGCAGTCTGACTCCGCCAATATGCGAAATGCCTTCGCGCAGACCTCGATCCGTAACTCCGAGGTTATTCACGCCATGGGCATGGCGGGCACGATGGCCGAAATCTGGGACCGCAAGAACAGTGAATACCGGACGATCACCCGGCAGGCATCGGATGTCGGCAATGGATATGCGACCTTGTCGAAGATTTTCCGTATTGCTTTGCAATCGGGCACGCTCGCAACCGGTGCAATCCTAGTCATTCAAGGGCAGGCCTCTTCGGGAATTATCATCGCCGGCTCGATATTGACCTCGCGCGCCCTGGCGCCTGTCGAAGCGGCGATCGGAAATTGGCGTGGTTTCGTTTCTGCTCAGCAGAGTTGGGCGCGGCTTTCGAGCCTGCTGAAAACCATTCCTGAGATTCCAGCCCCCCTTGCGCTCGCGGCTCCTACCAAGCAAGTCACCGTCGAAGGACTGGCGAGCGGGCCGCCGGCGGGTCAGCGCCTGGTCATTTCCGATGTCAGCTTCGGCTTACGGGCGGGGAGCGCGCTTGGGGTCATTGGTTACAGTGCCTCGGGTAAATCGTCCTTGGCACGGGCGATGATGGGCATCTGGCCGACCGTCAGAGGATCCATTCGCCTCGATGGCGCAGCACTCGACCAGTGGGACGGCGACGCACTTGGCCGGCATATTGGTTATCTCCCGCAGGATGTGGAGCTTTTCTCGGGAACTGTTGCGCAGAATATCTGCCGTTTCGCGAAAGAGATGTCGCCTGAGGCGGTGGTTGCCGCGGCGAGGGCGGCGCGTGTTCACGATCTCATTCTTCGTCTGCCGAACGGTTACGAAACCGAAATCGGCGAAGGCGGTGCTGCGCTTTCGGCTGGCCAGAGACAGCGTATCGCGCTTGCACGATCGCTTTACGGCGAACCATTCCTCGTCGTGCTCGACGAACCAAACTCCAATCTCGATGAAGAAGGCGAGCGGGCGCTGAGTGCCGCGATCATGAGCGTGCGGGCGCGCGGCGGCATTGTCGTTGTCATCGCGCATCGATCCGGCGTTCTGGCGGTCTGCGACTTCGTGCTGATGATGCAGGACGGCCGCATGATCGCGTTCGGTCCCAAAGAGGAAGTTCTAGCGAGAGTCAGCCGGCCGGAAGCGGCGCGCACGCCGATCGCCGAGCGCGTGGCTCAGCTTAAAGTCGTGGTCGACGGCATGAATGCGGCCGAATAGGTCAGAGGGAAGATTGTGAGCAAGGTTATCAGTGAATCGAAACGCTCCCTCAATCGGCATGTTGCCGTTGTCGGTGTGCTGTCGATAGCCCTCGTTTGCGGCATTGGCGGTTGGGCGGCGACGACAGAGCTTTCGAGCGCCGTCATCGGCGAGGGCGTGATCGTCGTCGACGGCGATGTCAAGAAGGTCCAGCACCTGACAGGTGGTATCGTGTCGGAATTGCTGGTTTCCGAAAACGACCATGTCACGGCAGGGCAGGTACTGATACGGCTCGATGGGACGACGACGAGAGCGAATCTCTCGATTGTGGAAAGCACGCTCGCTCAGCTTTATGCGCGCCGCGCCCGTCTGAAGGCGGAACGAATCGGGGCCGATTCGTTCGAGGTCGAGGAAAACATCAGGGATCTGACATCCAGCACCTCCGCAGAGAAGCTTCTCGATGGCGA
The DNA here is from genome assembly GCF_013087625.1 of Rhizobium changzhiense. Classification (NCBI taxonomy): domain Bacteria; kingdom Pseudomonadati; phylum Pseudomonadota; class Alphaproteobacteria; order Hyphomicrobiales; family Rhizobiaceae; genus Rhizobium; species Rhizobium changzhiense. Next base: position 541,393 of record NZ_JABFCQ010000004.1, on the reverse strand, counting down.
GCAGAAGTTGTTCGACAGTCGCAGGACGGCGCTTATCGGAATGAAGAGCCAGTTGGCATCGCGCAAGGACCAACTGGGCGAGCAGGTAAAGGGGTTGGTCGTTCAGATCAATGCCACCAACGATGCCTTGGGCTTGATCGAACAGGAGCTTGAGGGCATTGATACGCTCTACAAGAAGGGCCTCGTCACGCTTCAGCGTTTGAATACGCTCAAGCGCGCCCGCGCCGATCTCCAGGGCAACAGCGGCCAGGAAATCGCAGCAAAGGCGGAGGCCGAGGGTAAGGCAATCGAGATCGATCGCCAGTCAATCCAGCTGGATGAGGATCGTCGTTCGGAGATCGCAAAGGACCTGACCGACGTCGAGGCGCAGATCGCCGAATATGAAGAGCGGCGCGGAACCGCAGTCGATCAGCTGCACCGTCTCGACATTACCGCGCCGTTGACCGGGCGAGTTCACGAACTTTCGGTTCACACCGTCAATGGTGTCATCGATCCCGGTCAGACGTTGATGCTCGTCGTTCCCGAAAATAACGAACTGACGGTCGAGGCGAAAGTCGCCACCCGCGATATCGACCAGGTTCACGTCGGCCAGTCCGTCGATGTGCGTTTCAGCGCTTTCGATCAACGCACGACGCCTGATGTGAGCGGTGAGATTACCTCGATCGCGCCCGATATCGTCAAGGATGAGCGCACGGGCATCAGCTATTATCCCCTGCGCGTCAAGCCGAAAGCCGAAAGCATTGCCAAATTGAAGACGATAAAGCTCTATCCCGGCATGCCGGCGGAGGTCTTCATCAAGATCGGCGATCGGACCGTGATATCCTATCTGACGAAGCCGCTGACCGATCAGATGCAGCACGTATTTCGCCAGGAGTGATTGGCGGCTGTTTCACGTCGTTAAGAGCCCCGACGTTTCAAAGCAGCGGTTGTCATCCGCCAGGATGGGGTGGAAGGTTTCGCATTCTCGAACAGCCATGCGCGGCCATTTCACGAAATTGTCTCAAGCCCGCTGCAAGGTCTCCTCATGATATGTTTGCAGTTTTGGCGAGCGGTGCCGACTGAGAGGCGACCGGCCTATGGACTGGTTCTGTTTCTGGCGTGTCTGGTGATGCATCCGGCAGTCAGGAACAGCTATGCCGATAGTCTTCCGCCGCTGAAAATAGTGGCCTTTGGAACATCCTTGACGGCGCGCGGAGGATGGCAGCCCGCTCTCGAGACAGAGCTTGCAGCCTGCCTGCAGAAGCCGGTGAAGGTCGAGAGCGTGGCAAAAAGCGGCGAAACGTCACTATGGGCTCTGACCCAGATTGATCGCGTCATTGCCGAGCAGCCGGATATCATCCTGATTGAGCTCTACGCCAATGATGCGACATTGCATCGGTTCGTGTCGCTTGCGCAAAGCCGAAAGAATATTGGCGAGATCCTCGACCAGCTCCGGCAGCGCCTGCCGCAAGGGCGGATCATTGTCATGGCCATGAATCCGTTTTCAGGATTGCGCGGGCTGATCCGCCCCTTTGTCGACAGCTATATCTCTGCACATCAGGCGGAGGCACAAAAACGTGGTCTGGAGTTTGTCGACCACCGGCTTAATTGGGAGCGTCTGACGCCGGATGATCTGGCCACGGCAATTCCTGATGGCGCGCATCCTCTTCCCGACATAGCCTCCAAAATCATCGCGCCTGAGCTCGTCAAACGTATCGCCGGCAACAATTGCGGAGAATAAAAATTCGCTCGTACGCGTGACAGTCTATGATGGCGCTCAGAGCTCAGACTGTCGCAATGTAGTTTTTCAGGTAGGTGACCAGTGAGGCTCGACCGGCCTCCGACGAATCTTCGTGAGATGGGCTATCCAGCTCTTCGAGCAGATAGTTCCTGAGATCGTCATCGGTGTGTGCGACATAGATGCCCGGCCGGCCCACGAGTTGGCTCACCGTGGCGAGCTGATGATCGTTTCGGTGCTCGCCCAGAGCCGCCTGCCGGGGAACGAGAATGATCGGCTTCCCAAAACGCTTGGCCGTAAGCACAGTGCCAATTCCCGCATGAGAGACGATGACACTTGCATCGCGAAAGACGTTATCAAAGTCTTTGGGCTCGATATTCTTGATCCATTTCATATTCTGTGGCGTGTAGGTGCCCTTGCCGATCTGCGCCAGAACCGGTTTCGACAGTTCGTTTGCGAAGGTGTCGACAGCCTTGACGAGGCGATCAAACGGCAGCTGCGTTCCGACGGTGACAAGGATCAAAGGACAGCTCCTGCGTAATGGGGGCCATCCGGCCTCGACAGATGTTGCCATTGCGTGAGCCAGAGCGTCGCAATATGGCCGGCCAGTTTACCCGATAGAGACAGCTTCTCGACATTGGCGACGCTATCGATCCAGATCGTCCGCTTGCCCGTCAATTTGCCGGCCAGCAGGCAAAAAAGCCCGGGTGCGGCACCGGTCGAGATGATGACGTCGGGCCTGTGCTTGATGACGATGGAGAAGGCGGTGAAAAAGCACCGGATCGACATGGTGATCGAGTCGCGGCTGCAATCGGGAAGGACTAGTCCGCCCCGAATGTCGTATTTTGCAAGCAGTCCCGGGATGGTCGTTGCAAAGACGATATCGCAGCCCTCAAATGCGCCGCGCATGGCCATCATCTGTTCCCAGTGGCCGCCTCCCGACGAGGCAGCGAGAACCTTCAATTTTTTCTCAGTCACAGACAGGCATCTCCTATGTTTGACCGATGATAAGAGGGCAGAACCGTTCTACCGAAACCGTGGCTGTATCGCGGCAGTTCAACGGAATTCTACCACTGATAACTGTCGCGTCGAAGCTCGCGGGTCGTGCAAATTCTCAATTCGGGACAAAATTTTCATCTGACATACTTATAAATCGGTCCGGCCATAGGAATTGCTCGGAGCACCGTTTTGGCAAAAATCGGCAATAACGTTCCCGCCGCCATCAATATAACGATCATCAATGCAAACCATGGCCCGTGATATGGCAATATCTTCACATAAATACCCTTGGCTATTCCGATGAAGATCGTATTGAACAGGTAGATGACCATCGAGTTCTCCCCAAACCAAAGAAGAAGCTTGTCGTTCTCGAAAATCGGCAATCTGACAAATGCGTGGAATAATGGAATCGACGCAATCCCGCATAGGAGAAGCCAGTAGGGAAAACTCCTGCCAATATAAATCGTCGCTGCAAAAACGATGAGCCAAACGACAATATATTTCGAGAATATATCAAGAACGTATCCGGAGTATTTGCAGCTTACCATTCCGATAACAAAAAATACAAAATAACTCAGGATGCGAGCAACGTAAAATTTCTCCGACGCGGGAATAAAGAAAATCGCCAGAGATAAAAGGAAGAGGATGCCGATCTGACGGCCGCTCAGTCGCCATAGGATAGGTGTCAGCACCGAATAGACGAAGAGGACCAGAAGATACCAGATCGAGATGGACGGGTTGTTCGGGCTGTTTGAAATGACCGCCCAAGGTCCCTGCCAAAAGCCGCTGACACCGTCATCGACGTGGATGAACATTTCCGCAATTTGCTTGCCAAAGACGTTGACCAGACACATCACGGCAAAGGGGATCAGCAACCGGTCGAATCTCTTGGCAAAGAATTGGCCGAAGTTTCGATCAAGAGCGGTATGCGCCCCTGTGAAAAAGAAGACGAAGCCGCTGAGATACATAAAAAACGGCATATGGAACATGTAGATCGCGGACTTCGTAGCCTGATACCATGCCTGCTCGCCAAGCGTGCCCTGCATGACAAGGTGCCCGTAGACGACCAGCAGGATGCCTAGACCTTTGCCGCGTTCAATATCCAGCAATTTTTCGCGTTCAACGCTGACCGCGGCTCTTTTCGATTCCGGCACGGCCATTGGGGCGCTGGTCATTGCCTACTCTCCTAAAACGGGGTGTTGATAACGAAGGCTGCGCCGCCCGGCCGGTCCCTTTGAAAGAGACCGCCGCCGACGTGGCCGGGGGGCAACAGGTTCCGTTCTCATCGGTAAGACAGAGACGAGGACCGGCCATAGACCAACCGGCGCGAGCATCATTCCCGCTTCGGTCATCGCACCGATCATGACGAGAAGGATCAGTGCAACCTCTTTGGCTTGGACAGTCTGAAGCTGATTGCTTCTGTAGACTGCGGCCATCTTCTTGAAAATTCGCGTCAACAGAAAGGCGATCCAGCAAAGAAAGCCCGGAATACCGATGTTGAGACAAATTTCGAGGTAGGTGTTGTGCAGGGAGCGGACGGTGTGGCCGAGACGGACATATGCCTCGACGATGTCTGCCTGCCGGAATGTGGCGAAGCCATAGCCGAAGATTGGCCGATCATAAATCAGTGGGATTACCTGTTCCCAGATATCGGACCGGCCCGATAGCGTCAGGTCCTTTCCGAAAGCTTCGGCGACGGCCTGTGCGACGCCGAGATAGGCGATCGAGCCGGCAACGCCGATGAGGAGGCAGAGGAACAAGACGATGAAAGCACGGGCCAGGCTGTGCCTGATGTTCTCCATCATCTTCAGGCCGACGATCGTGGCAAGACCGATCGCCACCATCACGACCGCCGTCGACGACAAGGAGACCACGATAAGGAGCAGGGTCAGGATGATTGCGATGGTTTTCAGCAAGCCGCTATAGCGGAGCCGAGGGGAGGGCAGCCGGTGAGAAATGAGCACGATAAAGCAGATCGCGCTGAACTGCCCCATAGTATTTTTGTGATAAAACAGTCCCTTCACCGCCCCCGCCAGCGAACCGCCCATGATCCCGAAACGCGGGAAAGCAGCCGTGTAAAGGATGTTTGCGAAGGCGGAGAAAATGGCAAAGTTGGCCAGGAGACGTAAGGTTTCCTCGTTGCCGTAGCGTAGTCGAAAGAGCAGTGGGGCAAGGGCCAGCAGGCCGACGGCCGCGGCACCCCGAACAGAAGCGCCGAAATCGAGCGAGCCGACGAATGACACTACGATCGAAAAGATGACGATACCGACGAGGGGCGAAATGCTGCGGAAAAAGGCGAGGAAGCGGTTTGGCTCAAGGACGCCATAGAAGCCGATCAGCGGGATCAACGAATAAAGCATCAGCTTCTGCGGCAGCGGATCAACGGATGCCCCGTCGTCGAAGTTCGAGGGATAACCATACCACATGCCGGTTGCCCGCAGCAGGGCGAGGTAGAAAATGCCCGTCAGGAGCAGGCGGACGAGCGTTTCTTTTTTGATGCCATGACGTGGCCGCGCACGGACGCCCGGCCGCGGGCCGATATCTCCGTCTCGAACATAGTTAGGGCTATAACTCATCCGAAGGCGCTCCTGCAAACGGTATCAGAGGGCGGCATTGGGCTTGTATTCCTGGTATGCGTGTCCGAGAATCCCGTTGACCATGCCTGCGCCACGCAGAACATGCGTGAGTGCCCGCATGCCCCAATAGGGTGAAATCAGGATCGCCGGCAGCATGGCCAGCCCAAGCATCACTCTCGTGGCACCATAGGCCGCGCGATAGAGCCGGCGCTTGAGGTTACCGTGCAGGACCTCGCTGACGGCGAAAGTGTTGCCGAGCCGGTATTGCCGCTGCAACACCCACTTCCATGTCATACGGCTGGCGGGAACGATATCATGGACAAGCGCCTTGTCAGCCCAGAAAACCTGCATGCCGAGACGGATGGCCTGATTGAAGAAAAGGTAATCCGTGCCCCCGGTGAAGCGCATCTTCTCTTCAAAACGCAGATTCCATGAGCGGATCAGGGGATAGTCGAACATGACGTTGTTCGAGGCAGCATAAGAAATGCGTTGACCGTCCTTGTTCTTCTTGCGCTCGAACACCCTTGCCTTGATGAAATATTCCGGCGGGTTGTCGGGATAGACCGGTTGGACGGGGCCGTAGACGCAATCGGCGCGGTTTTTCTCCCGTGTCTCCAGCATTGCATCCAGCCAGCCGTCGACCGGCCATTCGTCATCGTCGAGAAAGCAGAAGAGGTCAGTGCCTGGAGGGGCCGAATCCAGTGCGCAATTGCGTGCAAAGGGTATGCCCTGGTTTTGTTCGATGACGTAGATCAGGTCGTAGGCACCTGTCTGGCCAAAGCTCTCTACCGTAGCCCTTGCGCTGCCGGCCGCATCATTATCCACGATCACCATGGTGAGGTGATAGGGGCGAGTGGGATGCCTGACCTGGCGCGTCATGACGTCAAGCAGCTTGGCGATCCCGTCGAGGCGCCGATAGGTCAGCACACCGACGGCGATCTTCAGCGGTGCGGCGCCTGCTTCTGTGCCGACGGATGAATGCGGAAAAGTCTCTTGCTGATTCATGACTGTCCTCTCCGCAGCATATTTCCCAAACGCTTGCGCGCCGCCATCAAGGCCACTTCGGTCGCGGCAGCAGCGCCGAACGGACCGCCGGCCACCGTGTTGCGAGCTTCGCTCGGGAGCTTCAGAAGCGATGTCGTTTCGGCAATCCCGCCGGCCACCAGGCTCTTGCCGAGTGCCTGCAGGCCGTCATAGCGGCGTGCCAGTTCCAGCCCAGTCGCGATCATGATCCGCGGGCGCAACGTCTTTGCCCTGCTTGTGCCCGTGTACCGGTTCGACTCATGAATGCGCTGAAAAGTCAGCGGTGTTTCGACTATGGCGCCGCGGCCGAGAAAGGCAGCAGCAAACTTGATATAATTGTCGCTGAGGACGACGTCTGTCGCGACGGACATCGGCAGTATCTGGGACAGCAGATTGCGGCGGAAGCTCAAGCCCGATGTTGGAACCGGAAGCGAGGGAAAGCCGCCCCTGCGAAGCGTGTCCCGCTTGTCGAACAGTGTCACTTGCAGCTCTGCAGGAGGCTGGTCGCTTTCCTCAGTCGTCACCCGGTCGAAGCACCAGTCGATCTCGTTGCGATCGTAAATCTCGGCGATCCGCGCGAGTTTGCCGGGCAGAAATGTGTCATCTGCATCGAGGAGAAAGAGGATATCGCCGCTTGCGGCCGCAAAACCCGCATTGAAGCTCGATGCCTGACCACCGTTTTCCTTCAATACAGTGAGGATTTGTTCCCCATAGGAGGCAAGGATCTGCCTAGAATCGTCCGTCGAGCCATCGTCGACCACGATCACCTCAAAGTCAGGATAGGCCTGCGACAGAACGCTGTCGATGCATGGGCGCAAAAAGCGACCATAGTTGAAATTGTTGATCAGCACTGAGAGTTTCAATGCGCAACCTCCTGCGTCAATTGCGCTTTCACTTTGCTCATTTAATCCTCCGACCACTTTATGTCCGATCAGCATTCCTTGCGCTTTTCGGGGCGGATCAGTTCCTTAAACGGGATTCGACCGTGTTTTACCAAAAAACTCATGTCTATGACCCTTACCGAGTACTCTCAGCTTGATCAAATTGCTCAACCACCGTCGCGGTTTGGAGAGTGCTTTGCGATTGAGAAAATATTGTCGCAAAAGGCTTGGTGCTCGACTATGCGATCCACCATGGGCAACCCGGTATACTGCTCCACGAAATGGGAGCTTTGCAAGCGGCGCCCCGCGTTGGGCGAGAATGTTCGCTATGCGGATATGGCTACCGAGCATCGACTTGATCCATTCGAGCGAGGCGTCCTCAAACTGCTTCGGTAGTTCATAGAGATCGGAACGAATAATGAGCGAGGTGCCGCAAAGATGGCTGAAATCGTCATAGCCAAAGAGGAGCCTGCCGCCATCGTCCCAGATATAACCATGATCGACGGTCCATCCATTCGCGTCCCGATTTTCGGATGCGTATTGAACGATTCGGGCGCTGACGAAATCGTCGTCATCGACAATCATGAAGAAACGACTATCCCTGGCGGTCAACATGCCGCTTAAAACGCGGCGACCTTTGTCTGCCCGGAAGGCATCAAGGAAATCCTCCTTGCTACCTTTTCCGAGCTCGTGCAGATTGTTTGGCGGAAAGGTGACACGCACGGCGGAGAATTTCTCCGGCAGGTCCGGCAGATCGGCACCTTCGTTTGCTACGATGATGCCACGCCAGTCCCCATTGGTCTGGTTGGAAATGGAGGCCACGGTCTGGGTCAGATTTGCCTTCAGCCTGTTCCAATCGCGGGCGTTGTCCTGGTGTCGAACCGGGATAATGAAGGTGACGAGTGTCATCGAATTATCTCCTGATCCTGCAAGCGCGCAGCGTCTCTGTCATCCGCGAGCTCCTTGTCCGGCCTGGTGACGCGCCCACTCGATTCCATCTTCGAGCGACGTTGCTTTGTATGAAAGGTCGGTCCCGCCGGAGAAGGCATTCATGAAGCGGCGAATCTTTCCGTAGCTGTTATCCAATACGGCATGCGGCCGGCCAAGCAGCAGCGAGCAGATATGGACGTGCAGACGGTCGGTGACGATGGCGCGGGCGCGCGAAATCTGGCTGATGCCGCGCTCGAAACGGTTATGCGCTGCGGCGTCCAACTTGCGCAACGCGACTTCGCTTGGCTTCAGTGCGAGATAAGCCGAAGCCGCACCCAACTTTTTGGCGATATCAACCTTGCGTTTCGACTCGGTGATCCAGTCTTCCACGGGAATGTCGGAAGGGATCTTGCGATCGGTGCCGCCAACCCGTTCTGCATCTTCTCGCAACATGGCGAGAACAGCGAATTGCGTTGCCCGGTCGGGAAGGGGGCCAATGGCGAAGGCCATATCGGGGCACAGCCGAACGGTGCAGTCGAAGTGTTTTTCGGAAAATTCCTTTGATTCTTCATCGCGCACAAGCAGAACGAAATTCTTGTGACGCCCGATTGCGCGTGCCGATTGCTCGATGCGCGCAGGTGAACTGTAGTGGATCGATTGCGGGAACTGGATGATCTGACGATCCGGGAAACGCTCCATGATAGCTTCACGGAAATCCTGATGCGCAACCCAAATGTCGCCGAAATTGCCGCCGCCGTGAACGAAGATGGGGCCTGTCGGCACACGCCTTTTCAGTTCATCGGCAGAGAAGTCCCGGATCCTCGAGACGTAGTCCGGGCGTTTGCCGAAACGGGCTTTCAGATACGCCATTTCGCCTAGCCAAATTGCGGAGTCGCCACAATTGCGGATGTCAGGAAAGTCGAGGATGGCAAGTGGTTCATCGCGTGAGACATAGTCTTTCAGGCAATCATGAATCATACCATTAAGTTTTGCGATCAGCTCCGATCTGGATTGGCTGGTCATTCTGCCTCTCTTGTTATGTTGGTTAGCTTAGGCCGACTTGGTTACGGCGATACGTTTGGCTTTTGACAGTGTCTTGGCAACAATACGCTGAACTTCGGTTTCAGGGCCATTTGGCTTTTTCATCGAGACCCAAAGGGCGAAACTGGATCCGATATAAATAATAGCGCCTGTGACGACCAGTATGGCCAGATGAAGGGCCAGCGCCAGCTTGCCGGTGGGGGTATCCAGGACATGCGACATTCCCCAAACGCCGGCTGCCATTAATGCGACGCTTGCAAGCGCGCGGAAGTTGGCCGCGAGTTGTTGGAAGAAAGGCAGGCCAATCAAACGCTTTACCAGAAGCATATTCACCACCGTCGAAATCAAACCCGTCAACACTCGCGCGTAGACAACGCCCGGCAGTCCCGCAAGCAAGAGACCAACAATAATGATGGGTACGCGCGTTACCAGCATCTGGGAGTCGCGGATGAACAGTAACTTGGTTTTGCCCTTTGCCATCCCCAATGCCTGGACAAGCGAACCAAGAGTCTGCAAAGCAAAGACCGAGGCGAGTGACTGGACAATAAAGATGGCGGGAAGCCATTTCTCTCCCAAGGCAAGCCTCATGAGCGGATCAGCGACGACTGCCATGCCGATACCTGCCGGAAGCGCGACTGCAGCCAAAAGAGCCTGCGCACGTTGGTATGCGGCGACAAGTCGGACGGGATCGTTGCGCACGCTGGAGAAGCCGGGATAAATCGTCTGGTTCAACGGCGCCGTTGCCTCACGCGTCGGCATCGTCGAAAGGGTGTTGCCGACTGTATAATGGCCAAGCTCCGTGGCACCCAACATCTTGCCGATCAACAGATATTCGATTCGCCAGTTCAGCGTGTTGACGATCTGTCCTGCCGTCAGCCAAAGTGAAAACGAAAACAATTCTCGCGCATGCTGGAACGTAATGCGCGGCCGAAAAGGCAGGACGGTATAAGAAACGATGATATTGGTAACCTGATAGGCGAGTGTACCAAGAACGAGAGCCCAGTAACTCTGGTAGAATGCGGCGATTGCCACAGTCACCACGAAGCCGACCAGCTTCTGCGATACGTTGAGAACAAACTCCTGCCAGAAGATCAGATCGCGCTGAAGCATGACACGACGCGGATTGGCCAGGCCGCTCATGAACAGGCTGAAGCTCAAAGCAAACATAACGCCCGTCAGGCGGGGTTCGTCATAAAATTCGGCGATCGGATAAGCGCCTGCGGCAAACACCAGACCCAGTATGGCGCTTCGCGTCACACCCAACGTCCACACCGCGCTAAAATGAACCTCGCTGGGAGCTTGGTGTCGAATGAGCGCTTGGCCGAGAGAAAGGTCGGTAACAGAACTCAGGATCACTTGGATCGTCGTCGCGATAGCAACAAGGCCAAAGTCTGACGGCGCGAGATACCATGCCAGGACAAAGGTGCTTAGCGCCGAAAGTCCGTTCACGATGGCGCGCGAAAAGCTCAGCCATATGCTGCCTTTGATAAGCCTATCAGTGACGCTCTTCATGACCAGACAGCTCCGTATGTCGAGGAGCGCGGCCATCCAACTGGGCAGCATACCCAGCCAAGGTGCCGGTCCTTGTTGCTGGAAGAGAAGGTGTTAAGGGTGATGGAAATTATCATGCCTCGCCTCGTTTCGAACCCAGCTTGTGCATCACAGGACGCTTGTTTCAGATGTCAAAGTTTGCCCATCCCATAATTATTGCGAAAGAGTTCCAGCTTCTCGAAGGCCTGCTCCGCCCTCTCTACGCATATCGCCTCGCCGCTCAAAGTCGGTCTCAGCTTTGCCACTCTCTTCAGTTGTTTGATGGCACTTGCCCTTATAAAAGGATCGATGGTCCAGCCCACGCGACGCGTCACGCGGCGTGCAAGATGATTCGGCGATATTTTGGTTAGCTTTACCCACTCCATCGCAGTGGAGGCGCCGATCTTGTCTGGCTCGTACGCGACGTTCATGGAGCGGCACCAGTCCATCCATTTGAAACGGTGCGCCGGGCCAGTTGGAAGAACCGGTATCCATGGAACGCGCAATGTATCCGCCACAATCGCACCGTGCATTGCTTCGGTGATCAAAACCTCGGTTGCTCGCAGCTCGTCAAGTATATGATCGACATCAGCAGTCGGATCGATAAGGTTGATGCCCGCTCCATCCGCGACTTCTTTCCAAGATCCATAAAGCGCCGACTCCCAATGAGGCATGAAAGACACAGCGTGTTTTTTCGGGCGAGGATCCAAGAGGTCCGCTTTTGCTCGCAGCAATATTGCGGCGTCGGTTATTGCGAGTTTCGGATCGATACCGAGCACCTCGGCCGTCTGCGGTCCGCGCACGAAATAGAAGCTCCAAGCCTTGTCGACTACTGGTTTGCGAGCATAACCGCCGTAGCCCGAACCCAGTACAATCTTGCGCGAGGCAGCAGGAAATGTATCCTGGATAATCGAGCCAATAGGCAGAACAATCGTGGACTGATCCTCGTCAAATTTTACTTCAGGCATGATTTGCGGCCAAAGCCACGCGTTGAGTTCGTCGCCGAAATTTGAGACTGAACCTTTGAAATAATACAGAAACATCTAGGCCTATCCTCTTTTCATTCGCCACGCGACGCTCATTTTCATCATGTAAAATAAAGAGGATGGGCGTTTAATTACATATGATATGAATCCAAGCTTATCTCCTCGTCTTCTTAGTGCTCGAAGCTGCCTCCAGTGGAAATACTCGAGCAATCCTTGACCTCTCTTTGTAAGATGTTCTCTGTCTTCAGTTGTTAATCTTTTGTCATTTGATAAAATCTCCTCGCACATCGAGGCAAGTGTCGTGAAAACATGGTCTCCGACATTGCTGATGGAGTCTGCTCTTTTTCTGTAGATGTAAAAGCAGTCGCCAAGTATGTAATATTTTGCATTACTTAGAATGCTATTCATATAGAACAGCATATCCTCGCCTATGCGATAGCGTTCGTCATAAGCGATGGAATTTTCTCTAACGAACTTAGCGCGAAACATCGGCTTCAGAATACCCATCCCGTATTTCTGCGGCCCGTTCCAAAGATTCTTGAAGAAGAATGCCCGATCAACGCGTATGATCTCGCCGTTTGCAACGTGAGGAAATGCCGCGGCGAGATGCGTGTCGTCACCGAAATGCCGAATGCTTAGGTTGTCGGCAACGACATCCGCGTTTTGAGCTTCCGCAAAGGAGACTAGACGCTCAAGCCTGTCCGGAAGATACAGATCGTCGGCATCGAGCAAAGTGACCCATGTACCCGTCAATTTTGTCCAGGCAATATTTCGTGCCGCAGCGGGGCCGACATTCCTCTCCAGAAACACGGGAACTACACGGCTGTCTTGGGCGGCTTTTGCCGAAATGATTGCGCGCGAGCCATCCGTGGAAGCGTCATCGACGACGATCACCTCCACATCGGCAATGGTTTGCCCCAAGGCGGAGTCGATTGCCTCCGCCACGAAATCCTCTGCGTTGAAGCAAGGGATGATCACCGACACTTTGGTCATTCTTAGCCTCGTCAAGTTCCATCGCCGTCGTGCCAACGTGTTTAATTGGTGGCACTGGCTACCCCGTCTATTGTTTCGAAAAGCGCTTGTATCCGCTCCAAAGGCCTCGGAAATAGAAGAATCGCCACTTCGCCCAGAAGCGTTGCTTCCCTTCGGGAAGGATGAAGGTGAGCGGGTACACGAGGCTCCAGAAAAAGCGATTAAGTGCAATATCAGCGGCGAGTGGTACAGGTTTTGGAAACCGGCGCCGGTAGCCCCCCCGATCGCCGATGGCAAAGATGCCATAGGCGAGGCGTTCGGCCCGACGCACCACCCAGTCTTCCGAGACCGTATCGGCCTTGATGGTATGTTCGACCACCGCTTCCGCAACATAATAGGCACTAAACCCGGCCTGGCAGACCCGGGTGGCCATTTCCGTATCCTGCCCCATCGGATAAAGCTTGCCCGGTCGGGGGCCGACGTCCTTATTGTATCGCAAGCCAGCATCGAAGACGGCGCGGCGATACACGGTGTTGGGCCCCCAGACCTCTCCCGGTCCACAGGGCGCGCTGACCGGGTTTTCATTGACCGCATAGGTCGAGCCAAGTGGGACCCACCGACGGAGTTTTGCCGACGGCTCCCGCTCCCAGCGGCCGACGATCTTTCCTGTGAAGACGCCATAGGCGGGATGTGCCGCCGCTGCGTCGATCATTGCCGACAGCCATTCGGGATCGACCGTTACGTCATCGTCGGTGAAGGCAACGAGATCTGACTGATAATGCGGCACGGCTTCATTGAGAGCGTGGGATTTCCCCGGCTCCGCCACTTCTATTATCGTCATCGGCAATATCGCGGCGAACGCCTCGGCTTCCGATCGGCTATTGTCTGTGCAGGCATTTAGAACCATGAGCAGACGCCAGTCGGATTTCGGAAGCGTCAATCGTGTCAGCGATTCGAGCGTCCTACGAAGACGCTTGCCGCCGTTATAGGTTGCGATCACGACGTCGATCTTCGTCATGGCGCGGCTTTTCGAGAATTGTCGATGAGGGTACCCGCATGTTCCGGCGGACGTCCGCTGCCCTCTCTCATGCGTCCGTAACGCGATATGATTTCAATATCGCTGCGGATTATCTTTGCCGGATTGCCTGCCACGAGCGAGCGCGGCGGAACGCTCTTGGTCACCACCGAGCCGGAGCCGATGACACATTCGTCGCCGATCTCGATGCCGGGCAGAATGATGCTGCGGGCGCCGATGAAGCAGCGTTTGCCTATCCTTGTGTGAAGATAGAGCCCGCGTGTGAGATCGTGGGTGAGAATGGCTGCTTCAAATGCAACGTAGGTTTCGGCGCCGATATGCAATCCCTTGGGGTTGGTCTTGTCGAAACGAACGCTCAACGAGAAGCTTGCCGTCGGATCAATGTCCATTCCCCAGAATTTCGTGTAATAGAGCCATTTGGCCTTCACAATTCCGTTCCGAAGTGGCCGAAACACGTTCAGTCCCCACTTCGGCTTTTTTCCTGTCTGCACCATCAAGTCCGACCCCGGCTGGAAAATTCGTCTAGCACGGAACTGTAATAGTCCTCGAGCATCCCCGTTTGGCGACGTAAGTCGAAACGCTCGGCCACCAGAAGCGGTGCCCGCGCGCTAAAGGCTGTCCACAGAGCCTGGTCGTTGAGCAGCCTTCCGACCGCCTCCGCCATTCCCGCGACATCCCGCTCCTCCACGAGATAACCAGTTTTTCCCTCTTCGATCGCTTCGCCCACGCCTCCCGAGCGAAATGCGACGACCGGAGTACCGACGGCTTCCGCCTCGAGATTGGCGAGGCCGAAAGCTTCGGCGTGACCATTGTCGAGGGTCACGCTTCCATGGAGATAAAGCTCCGCACTGGCGAGCAGGTCCCTTATCTCAGTCTGCGACAGATTTTCATGGATCGTGACGCTTGGCAAGGAACGACGCGCCAGTGCTTCGATTTCCTCCTTCAAGGGACCCTGGCCGACCATGACGAATTCGACGGGCGTGCCCGCTGCCGCCACGCGCGAAAGCGCGTCGATCATGAAGCGGTGGCCCTTATAGTCGACGAAGCGCGCGATGGAAACCACCAGCCCCTTTTTTCGAGGGCGAGGCTCCATTTTGAACAGATCGAGATCGATGCCGATATGATGGCGATAGACGCGCTCAGCGCGAAAACCGAGCGCCAGCAGCCGGTCTCGGATGAAATCGGAAACGGCGATGTTCCAGCTGTTCCAGCCTGCCATCTCGCTGCGGCCCTTGGCGAAAAAGCGCACCTGATTGAAGCCGCCCGGTTTTTTCGGATCGCCGCCATAGGTGGCGTCGAAGCCGTGAAACGTCGTGACGAGCGGCTTGCCGGCGGCCCGCGCCAAGGGACCGATGACATAGCCGTTCTTGCCAAAATGGGCGTGAACGAGATCGGCTTTGCCGATCGCGGGAAACAAGAAGGGAAGGCCGATCTGCGGGATTTTCAGAAGCAGTTCGCCGGCCCGTGCAACGGGCGACCGACGGATGTCATGAACCGGAACAGTGGATTTTTTTGTATGGGCCGAAGAAATTCGCGAGCCAGCAAGGATTTCAGCTTCGAAAGAACGAAACGCTACCGCCTGGTTGAGAACAAATGCCTGGCTGGCAGGCAAAAATTTTTCCACATAAATAACAGCTTTTTTCATGAATCTGTTCGCGTCTCCGGTGTCTTGCGCATCACATCGCCTCTATTGCCCGCCGGATACCATCAACTGCACTTCTTGGCGCATTATTTTCGTCGTAGAGATTAACGCGCTTGGTGCAAGCCGTATCAGGATCGGTCTCTTTCTCATCGCGCTCGCCGTATTTTTCCGACATGCCCCATACTGACACGCCTTTCAAGTCGCCATGCTCGGCGGCCACGGTGATCACCTCGCTGAAAATATCGGCGTAGGAGGCCTGCGTGAAGCCTTTGTCGCGGTTCAGGAAGTGGCAGGAAGCATCCAGTTCGGTGATGAAAACGCCGACACCCATGCCTTTCAGCGCCGCGCAGAAGCGCCCCATTCCTTCTGGATCGATCCGGTCGAGGCCGGGGCGGAAATGCGCCTGCAGACCCACCGCATTGATCGGCGTTTTTTTGGCGACGAGATCCTCGACGATTTTCAGGATGCGTGCGCGCTTCTGTTCGAACACGACGGATTTTTTCTCCAGATGTGTTTCGTTGAGGACCAGCGTCGCGCCGGGATTGGCCTGGTGCGCCATGTCGAAACTCATACGGATATAATCGTCGCCAAGAAGGCGTCGGAAAACACAATCCCGCAGATCCGGTGCATCATACTCCAACGGTTCGTTCACCACATCCCATGCATCGATCGAGTTCTTATAGCGAGTGACAACCTGTTTTATATGACGGTTCATGGTCGCCTTAATGGTCTTTGCGTCGGTGATATCCGACACCCAGCCCGGGACGCGATACCAGATCAGCGTATGGCCATAAACCCTCATGTTGTTTTTGCGTGCAAATGCAATCATACGGTCGGCGCTGCCGAAGCTGAAAACCCCCGGTCTCTTTTCCGTCGCATTCCACTTCAGTTCGTTTCGCGGCGTTATTGAATTGACGTTGTCGATGTAGATCTCGGCAGCGATTGGATCGTTGATGTTTTGCAGGTCGATTGCCGATCCGAATCGGAACGACTTCCTATCGGCAAGGACGCGCAGCCCCGCAGCGGCAGGCACCTGTGCCATGGCCTGGCCCGTGCGGATATACAACAGCGCGAGCGGAACCGAGGCGAGGAAACGTCTTCTATTCATTCTATCCCTCACTGTTGGCTTTTTTCATGTCCGCGGGTGGAATCTGAAAGGGCCGGGCTCGTCGGCACCGATCCATCACGGGATTCACGTTCAATTCAGTAGAGTAATGCAACCTCAAATATACTTTCCCCGCAGGGGATATTGTTAGTGCCTGCTAGACTTTTCAGCATATCCCAAGATATAAACCGCTCGGGGAGGGCGCTCGTGATGGAAGATTGGTCCAGCTATCTGATGAGCTATTTTCATATGGCATTTCAAAATGCCGTTTTTTTTATGGCGACCGTTCGAAACGGTCTGTCTCTTCTCGATGACTGGCAGTTCGCAGTCCTTGTTCTCGGCATTATCGGTATCATTTTCCTCCCGTTCGCAGCGCTCGTCAGAATGTCGTGGCGGTTGCGCCGATCGGAAATCGTCATTCGCTCGCTGAACGAAGACCTTGCGCAAGTCACGCAGGACCTCAACGTCGAACGTGTCTGGCGTCTGGCGGGTGGCGACAGCACCGAACGGCCGAGTGCGGACA
Source organism: Rhizobium changzhiense (assembly GCF_013087625.1). NCBI lineage: Bacteria > Pseudomonadati > Pseudomonadota > Alphaproteobacteria > Hyphomicrobiales > Rhizobiaceae > Rhizobium > Rhizobium changzhiense. The sequence continues at coordinate 524,432 of NZ_JABFCQ010000004.1, read as the reverse complement.
GTTTGAAAGAGCTCTACAAGATTCTGGCCAGACATCACGACGATGCAAGTCACATGGCGTGATCAGTCCGTGCGTGGCATGAAGCCTAAGACCTAATGCCGATGTTCCTGACTTTCAGCCGGCGCTTCGGTATGGGGCGGCTTGGAGACTGATTCCGGTTGCGCGCTGTCGATCTCGACTGCGGGGTCCGGCAACGGCAGCCATCTTCTGCCGGAAAAATAATTTCTGGTTCTTTTCTGAGGTCCTGAAGTCGCATCCAGCGAGAGCGTGAAGTTGTAATTCCCGGGATTGAGTACCTCGCGGGTGAAGCCGATACTGGCTCCGAAGCCGTCTTCCTTGATGTCCTTCAGATTCTTGATCGCGTTGAGGGTCTCATGAAAATCGAGCCATTGCGGTTGCCGCAGCATGATTTCGAAAATTCGCAGAATGCCGGGATCGAGCTGGCCATTTTCATCGGTCTCGGGATTGATGATTTTCACGCGCATATTGTTGATCGTGCCGGCGGCGTCGCCGCGAACGATGACGAAGATGGAGTTCGGGAGCTGATCCTTCTCCCGCTTGCCGCTCTGCTCGAAAAAGCATTCAAATGTATCGGCGTTGAAACTCGCCGCCGCCCAATCGCTGGTTTCGATGCCGGCATTGCGCAGCGCCGCACACATTGCGGCGCCGGATATCCGCCATGTTCGCAGGAAAGTCGACGCGGTCTGTACAAGCGGCGGTTCGATGATATGGAATGGAAGCGTGAAGGTGGCCGGTGGTGTCGGGCGTGGAAGGGCCTTGGGGGGAGGCGGTCTGACCTCCTGGGGAAAGAGATCGAAGCCAAAATAATGGCTGACCGTCTTTAAGTGTTTCATGTTGTTGGAAAGCAGCACTGTTCCCATGATCAGTGAGAGGGAAATCGTCAGCAGCAACCAGAAGACCACGGGAACCCGCGGTTTCCCCACCGGCTGTTTCGCATATGCGGACGACGAATTATCGGGCAAGCTTGTCTTCTCCGGCGCGTGAGAAGGGGTTTCGATCGGGCTGTCTAAATCCACCAGTATACATTTATCCGTTAAATATCTTTGGCTTCTTGTCGGCAATTGGGCATCTTCATGCCTCGTCATCGGGAAGGGGCGCTACAGATTTCGGCGGAGGCGCCGTAACGCTATTTCAATCGGGAATCTCTAATGTAACTACGGACAATCGCAGTGGCAAACAGCGATGAACTCGCTAATTGGCCTATGAATTGACCATTTTTACATTCGCTTCCTCCTGATTCCCAAAGGTTGTTTTCGTTCCAACTGGGAGGAAAATGGACGACCATTTCATGCGGTTGAAGGAGCATGGGCATATCAAGTTCTGGTCGAAAAACACGCTGAGTACGCTGCTGCTCGATGCCGGATTCGACAATGTTCGTTTTGAGTATGTTGGAAGGATTCCTGTTTTCGCCAAGTCGATGATCGCCGTTGCGCAAAAACCTCCCAGAGAGGATGTCGGAGCGGTAACGATTTCGGATAGCATTCGTCCGCTGCGAAGTGCGCAATAGAGCGCGGCTCCACCCGCGCCAAATGGCGCCGCTGCGATAATCCACAGGTTGTTTTTACTGTGTGCGCTGCTGAAAAAAATCCTTACGAAATATTTACTTTTAGTTGCATTCTTGCTTAAACTCTCCATTATACAGCCGGGCGTGCTGATAAAGCGGGAGACTTATTCACATGAAGGCTAAATCGCCGAATTCGATTGACGTCTATGTTGGCAACCGCGTGAGAGTTCGACGAAAGACGCTCGGGATGACCCAGAACGGCTTGGCCGAACTTCTGGGCATTACCTTCCAGCAGATCCAAAAATACGAAAAGGGAACGAATAGAATAGGCGCCAGCCGTCTTCAGCGCATATCCGAGATTCTTCGCGTGCCCGTCGGCTTTTTCTTCGAGAACGGCGGCTCCGGGCCGATCGATGCCGCGACGAATGAATTGAACAGCTTTTTGTCCTCGAAGGAGGGGCTGGCGCTCAACAAGGCATTCATCGCCATCGAGGACCCGAATATCAGGCAAAAGCTGGTGGCGTTGGCCAAAAGCCTGGCAGTCGCGGGATTGCCTGACAGTGACAGTGAGTTGCAAGATTCGGTTGTGAACAGCTGAGGACGGATCGTGCTTCATCTGCAGACATTCGGCGATCTGCGGTTGATCGAGACGAATGGCGACCCGGTTCGCTATCCGATCAAGGGCCTGTTGATGATGGCCCATCTCTATGCCGGCGCGAGCCATGAACTCAGCCGTTATGAATTGGCTCAGTTTCTATGGAATGACGTCGAACCCGAGCTGGCGCGGCTCAATCTGCGCAAGCTGCTTTCCCGCATCCGCGAGACAGACGGCGGACGCGCCGAAATACCCTTCGATTTCACCGCCACCACCGTTCGTCTCAACATGCAGGCAGTTTCCAGCGATCTGGACATTTTTCGCGCCGGCGGTTCGCCGCTGGAGCGGCTGAACGCGATCGCCGAACTGACCCAGCGTGGGTTCATCGGAAACATCAAGCCAGCGACAAAGCTGATAGACGCCTGGATCAGGGCGCAACGGGACGCTCAGGCGCTGCAATTGCGGCAGGCATTGCTGGATGCGTTGCCGGATGCGCAAGAGCCCGGCGCTGCGCGCTCCATTTCCGGCGCCGCCCTGCAGATCCTCGAACGGGATCCGAATGACGAGCAGGTCAGAGTCCTGCTGCACCGGCTATCCGGCGGCTCGTCCCTCAGCGGGAGATTGCCGAACGACGACGGCCATGCCAGGGTGCAGGTGAACCGTTCCGAGGCCGGCGGTGAGACAACTGCCGACATCGAACGCGTATCGCAGGCGCCGCTGATCCTACCTCGGCTGGTGCTGCTTCCCCCGACATCGAAACATGCCGATGCCGGGCTTGCGCTTGCCAACGCCTTGATCGAAGACGTCACCATCGAACTCTGCGCGCTCAGAAACATTTCCATCGTAGCACCCCATACGGCCGGCCAGATCCGCCGCGACTCCGAGAAGGCTGCCGTGGTCGCTCGTCACTCGATCGCCTATCTTCTGGATACACGGCTTTCCGAAGAGGGATTATTCGCCCAACTGGTTTATTTTCCCACGGACGAGATTATCTGGGCCAATCGCTTTGTGATGACGCCCGATATATTGCCGCGTCAGAGACGGCTGATCGCGCAGCAATTGACCATGTCGGTGGCCCGCGAGCTGGATGAAAACGAGGAAGAGCGCTTAGGCTTCGAAGCCAATCCTCAGGCCTATCACGCCTATCTGGTCGGCTCGAGCCTGATGGGCAAGTTGACATTGCCGCATATCCGCCGGGCCCGAAAAGCTTTCAAGCAGTCGCTGTCGCATAAGGCGGATTTCTCTCCGTCATTTACCGGGCTGGCGAGAACCTTCACCAGCGAGTGGCTCGTGAGGGCGCAGGGAAACAATGAGCTGCTGCATCTGGCGGAGCAGAACGCGCTTCGGGCCATCGAGCGGGATCCGGCATCGGCGGCGGGCCATCGCGAGCTTGGGGTCGCCAAACTCTATCTCGGCGATGTCGATGCCAGTGTCGCCGCACTTGATCTGGCGGAACAACTCAGCCCGCATTTTGCCGATGTCATCTACAGCCATGCAGACACGCTCGTGCATGCATCCCGCCCCGGCGACGCGCTCGCCAAGATCAAGAGAGCGATTTCGCTCAATCCGATCGCGCCTGACGCCTATCTCTGGTGCGCTGCGGGAGCGAGCTTCTTCCTGGAACAGTACGAGGAGGCCATCGCCTATGTCGAGGCGATGAAAGACAAGGCGCCGGCCCATCGCATCGCCGCGGCCAGTTGCGCAATGATCGGCGATCGAAAACGGGCGCTGTTCCATCGGCAACGGGCCGAAAGCATCAACCCGGTCTTCGACGTCGAGAAGTGGCTCGCCGTCGTTCCCTTCAAGGAAGATTGGCAAAAAGAGCTTTATCGGGAGGGCCTGCTGAAGGCCGGTTTTTAACAATAGCTGAGGGGCATTACATGGCGAAAGCTGTCATTATAGGTATACCCGGTGAAGCGGGTCTCTGGCTTGCCGATCTCGACGCGGGTACGGTCAAACCTCTCAATCCGACGGGGGAATTGGCGACTGTAAACGGCTTGCGCAAGGCCGGCGGCACATTCGTGAAGGGCGTCGACCTCGCCGTCGCGGTTTCCTCGGCGCAGGTTGCCCTTTCCGGTCACGTCGACGGCTGAGCCGGCATTCTGACGCACCGGTCCATATATTCCGACAGGGTCATGTCGCCGCGGGAAACCCTTTCCCGCGTCGAGCCTCTTTTGGCCGGGTTCGGCATTACCAGGGTTGCGCGACATACCGGACTGGACGATATCGGAATCCCCGTCTGGTGCGCATACGCCCCGAATTCCCGCTCGATCGTGATTGCCCAGGGAAAGGGCCTGACCGATCTCGATGCCAAAGTATCCACCGTCATGGAAGCTCTCGAACGGGCGGTCGCCGGCGAACCCTCCGTCGATGTCGTCCATGGCACCTCTTCCTGTCTGCAGGCGATGGGGCACACGACCGACACGCTGAACTGCCTGACCGCTGTCCATAAACCCGATCTCGGACCGGACGAGGAGACGGAATGGGTTGCCGGCGTCAATATCCTCACCGGCGAAGAGGTCTATATCCCCTTTGAAGCGGTGGTGCTCGACCGCACACGGGACGCGCGATACTGGATGTCTTCGGACGGCCTGGCCTCGGGAAATAATGTCGAGGAGGCGATCTTTCACGGCGTCCTGGAGCGTATCGAGCGTGACGCCCATGTGTTGTGGCAGGTCGGCGGCGAAGCCGATCGTTATACTGGCTGCATCGATCCCCGCGGCTTTAAGGACGGCGCCCTCACCGGGTTGATCGACAAGATCGAAACATCGGGATTGGCGCTCAGGCTCTTCGATATCACCAGCGACATCGGGATCCCTTGTTTCACCGCCATGCTGGGTCCCGGGGATCTCCTTCTAGGCCCCCAGGATCTTCACGGCGCCGGGGATACTAGGCTTGGGGACATTCGCCTCGTCGAGGTGACCGGCGGTACCGGGGCTCATCCGTCTCCCGTCCGCGCGGCCATTCGGGCGGTGACGGAAGCTGTGCAATCCCGGCTGACCTATATCAGCGGAGCCAGAGACGATATTTCTCCCGCAACTTTCTCGCGATGCCTGCCGCCGCTGATGCGGCAGGCCTTCGATGCCGTTGTCGCGCCGCCCGCAGCGACTATCGGCAGTGACGGGGTGGTCGGACATCGGCAACAGGATCTGGCGCAGTTGCTGCAGCAGGTGCTCGACGCGCTCAGAAACAGGGGGATCGCTTCGGTGATCGCCGTGCGCCTCAGCCAGGACACGCTTCCGTTTAGTGTTGTCAAGATTGTCATTCCCGAACTCGAAAATCCGGAGGGGGAGCGCGCCCGGCGGTTTGGAACGCGGGCGCTTGCCAGGGCAATAGGATTTTGAAGCTCATTTTCGCAGGTCCCAGTCTTCCCGACGCGGCGTCGCTTGCCGGCGAGGGGATACGCGTGTTGCCGCCTGCCACGCAAGGCGATGTCCTGCGTGCGGTGGAGCAAGGTGCGAATGTCATCGGCCTGATCGACGGCGGCTTCGAATATGCCGCACCGGTTTGGCACAAGGAAATTCTCCATGCCCTGTCGTTGGGTGTCGCGGTTTTCGGGGCGGCAAGCATGGGCGCGTTGCGCGCTGCCGAATGCCATCCGTTCGGCATGATCGGGATCGGCCGCATTTTCGAAGACTATCGCACCGGCCGGCTGGTCGACGATGCCGCCGTCGCGCTCACGCACGCGCCGAGCGCGCTGGGCAGCAAGCCGCTGACGGTACCGCTCGTCAATGTCAGCGCTACGCTCGATGCGATGGAGGATCGCGGACTGCTGGAAAGTCGGTTGCGCCAACAACTCGAAGATGCCGCAGGCGCAATATTCTTCAAGAAGCGAACGTGGCGGGCGGTCGTCGAGCAATGTGCAGGGCTGGCCGAGCCGGATCGTGCGGACTTGCTGGCGGCACTTCTGTCGAACGCCGTCGATCAAAAACGCATCGATGCCTTGGAGTTATTGAAAGCCGTACAGGAAGTCCGCGACATTCGCTCGAACGGGGATCTGCCCTGGAAACTGCACGACACCCCGTTCCGGACGCGCCCTGCATTGTGAATCGAATCCGGCAATTGTCACCGAGGGTTGTGTCACGCTTTTTTCACGGGCTGGATCACCTCCACACGCGTATCATTCCTTCAATTCATTGGAGAAATGGGGCATGGGCGTGACATCGGTTGTCAAGATAGAAGCAGACCAAGGGGCGGAAGACGGTCTGGAAGAGCTCGTCGCGTTGGCGCGGATGATCGCCTATGCGCGACAGGTCGCTCAGGATGTCAAACTGCAGTTCGCGACGAATTGTCTCGACCTTGCGCTCGAGGCCGTGAAGCAGGAAGTGGGGGAGGGTTTGACCAGGGAACTGGGCGAATTGAGTTCTCCGGTGCCGCAAGTGAGTGTGAGAAGTCATTAGTACGGCGCGTCCGATCGCACGCGCCGGGGACACTCCAGCGGTTTCAAACCCGCGCATAACCCCGAAAATCAACTTCGATTTTCGGGGTTATTGCATGCGCTTGCGCGCAACCGAGCAGTCGCCAATCGAACCGGGGCCGTTTGTTTCAATCGTCGGGAGACAACGGCTGAAACGCAAGCCCGGTGTGTGTACCGATGCTCTCGGCGTTTCACTCTCGGCTTGGCGTCAATTTGTAGGCTAAAGCAAAAGTGTGCAGCGGTTTTGCGACAACGACATGCGCAAAAACAAAGACCTAAAGCGCCGGGGCGACTCTGAAAGATTGCGACGCGCTTTAGCGAAGCCCGGCTCGTTGCCTGGCTCGGCGGTTGGAGTTTTTCTGGAGCTATTCGACATTCCATCCCATGGACGGCTTCGAAGCGAGTGGTAAACGATCCCGTTGACGTTGCCTCCGGGCAGGGAGGCGGCGCGATTTCGACTCAATGTCTTCTGCACGACCAGCCGATTGGCGGCCGACCCTTCATCTTAATGGGTCAGGTTACGCTTCTGGGCCAGCAGCAGAATGTAGTCGTCGGCGATGTCGGCGATGGCCATTGCGACTTCCGCTGGATCGCATCCCTCGACCTTTGTATTTGCAATGAACTGATAAACCGCCTTCTCGATCTGCTTCCGGCAGATCATCACGCGCTCATCGTAACCAAATTCCGGAATCTGCGATGCTATATCACTCATCAGGTCGGCTCCCTCACTACTTACAGTGACCATGACACAAATTATAAGTTGAGCAAGCAAATGCTTTATGAAGGGTTAATTCACTGCCGAGGTGCGACCATTTCGACACAGGTTAGAACGTGTTACGGCCCCCGAGGTGTTGATCTGGGACTGGGCCGCTTTCACCAGACATGAAAGTTGTTTCGTATTGGGAGGCGCGCCAACGAAGACGGCGCACTTTTTGCGCCGCGGGCTTTTCAGTTACGGGTACAGGACCAGATGCCGAATTGAAATGACAAGTGTGATGCAGCCAGTTGAGGAACTGATTGAGACTGCGGCGAACGATGAAATCGTTTGCCTTAACAATACCTTATGGACCCCGATCTTCAGTGCCGTCATCCGCGGCATTGAAATTGCATCGCCAGCTTCTCGATTCATGGCCATCCCGGATCGTTGGGTCATCGGTTGTGACAACCTCCCCAATGACGCGGTAAGTTGCGAGTTGGCTGAGAACCCAAGGCGGAAGTAACTTTGATATATTTTCCGCGCCCTCGCTAAAGGTAAATTCGAGTTCATCGAAATTAAGGTTAGAATAAGTCGCGACTAATAAACGATGTATCAAGTAAAAATTTATCAAAAGGTAAAATTATGAATTTCAGACAGAGGTTGTATTTAAATATCAATTATAAGACGACTAAAATTATGCTAATTGATAATCACGGGAAGTGCCTGTTCGAAAAGCGATGACGATACTTGCGCAGCTCTAGCGGATAATAATATCGTCTTCATGATGCTTGCTAGCTGCTGCAGTTTCATTGCAGTTGCGAAAGCATCCGGAGATACAAATATTGTCAGGAATAGCCGGGTGCTATGACGGTCACTTGCTGGTGATGCGGGATTTTCTCATCAAGCCGATCTCAACAACTTCTATTGCCATCCGAAGCGTGATCTATTTGGGCTGATGCAGCGATAACAGCGACTGCATTTGTGGCAACGGGCCATCAAGCAAAGTTGAGGACCCGCCGGGGTGGGTGACGGGTCCTCCGGTAGGAATGTATGCACGTGCGCAGGTATGATTACAGTAAAACTTGGTATTGTCACAGATTATTATTGGGGTTATTTGTTTTTTCTCACATCTTGTTCGCTTTTACTAATTGCCATCCTGCTGGAATATTAAAGGTCGTAATACAAAATAGCGAGATAGTCGCAACGCCGATTGACGTGATGGGTAGGTAAACCTTTAGATATTTGAGCAGCCGAGCGAAAACTGCCGTCAGCGCCGGCGCCACCGACAGACGTGAAGCGGGCAGGCATCAAGTCTCGTGCGACAAGGTCGCCGCAGAGCATTCGCCGGACCGATCAATCTCCGACAAATGCCGGAACAATGCCTTCGTTTTGAGGGCCGACCAACCGCCAAGCAATGGGACAAGTGGGTCTATCTCTTCGAATTTCCTAAAATTCTTTTGCTTTTGTTCCCGGACCGGCCATGCTTTGGGCAATGCCCTGCGTGCGGCTCTGTTGGCCTTTGAAAGGATCAATTTGAATATGAGCTCGGAAGCAAGCATTGGGCTATGACGGTAAATGTGCTTGAGTGAGGTCGCGGCGCGGCGCCAATCTTTCAAAGCGGCAAATCTTGAAAATGCATAAAGATGCGCCGACGCGCGGGCGCAATTGACGACAAAAGCCGGAAGCTGTGGATTGCGCGCGATACACTGCTCGTTCACAGATAGAAGCGATCGAGCCATACGTGATTTATCTGCAGACATGGATTCGGAGTGAATCCGATAACCCACCAGGCCAAGCGGCACCGTCTCGATCTTGAAATGTTCAGCCGTACGGAGTTCAAAATCGAAATCCTCGCATCCTCCAATACCCTGCATGGCATAGCTTGAATCGTAGCCGCCGATCTTGTCAATGACAGCGCGGCGAACCATGAAGCCGCTGCCATTGCCGACGAAGCGGAACACGAGATGACGGTTGAAAATGTTGCCCCGGGCGCTTAGCGACGAACCGGATCTCGTGCAATATCCCTGGGCATCGATGAAATGGTGAAGGGCATAGACCGCGCCCCAGGTCTCCGGCAGGGGATGGAGAGCCGAAAGCATTCTTTCGATATAGGTCGGATGCCATAGGTCGTCGGCATCGAGGAAGGCGATATAGTCGGATTTCGATGCTTCAATCCCGGTGTTGCGGGCCGAGGCGACGCCACGGTTTTCAGTCGAGACAATCCGGATCCTTGGATCACTCGCGGCAAAATGGCGACAGATCGAGGTTGTGTCGTCCGTCGAGCCGTCGTCGACGATGACGATCTCCAGCGCCTTGTGGGTTTGGTCGATGACGGACTGGAGCGTCTGGGCAAGGTAGTCTCTGGCATTGTGGGCGGGGATCACGACGGCCACCCGAATCCCGGACATCGTTGACATATCCATCTCCTTCACCCGAGCTTCGACGTGGCAGCGGGGGGGCGGAGATCGATCCGATTCTTCATCAGCCTGGCGACAGCGGGCCGATGGCTAACGACGATCAGCGTTCTGCCAGGATCTTCTTTCATCGCCGAAAACACCTGCATCTCGGTACTTTCATCGAGCGCGCTCGTGGCTTCGTCCAGAATCAGGATTTGAGGCCGGCCCGCGAGCGCCCGCGCCAAGCCTATGCGTTGCCTTTGTCCACCCGACAGCCGGATCGCCTCGTCGCCCAGCCATTCATCGAAGCCATCCGGCAGATTTTCGATGAATTCTGTGGCGCAGGCCACATCGGCGGCCCAGCGGATGTCCTCCTCCGAGATATCGCGACGGAACCGGATGTTGTCGAAGACGGTGCCTTCCATTAGTTCGACATCCTGACCCGACACCGAGAGCAGTTGCAGCCAGCTGGAGTGGTCGATGGTTGCCAGGTCCCTGCCGTCGACCGTGATCATGCCTTGTGTCGGTCGGTTGAGATCGAGAATCATGTTGAGAATTGTCGTCTTGCCGGAGCCGCTTGGCCCCGTCAGAGCCGTCGTCTCGCCGGCCCGGATCGAGAAGCTGAGGCGATGAACGGCCGGCGCGTTCGTGTGCTCATAGGTGAAGGAGACATCGCGGAAGACAATCGCCTCCGCCAGGCGGCTTACCTTCTCCCCTGGCGAGGTCTGCTTGATGTCATCCTTCTCTGAAAGCAGCCCCAGGACCTTTTGCAGCGACGCTTCCATCTCGTAGAGGCTGAGAATCTGGGAGTCGAACCCCTTGATATGCGGCTGAAGCCTGTAAAGAAGGATTGTGGCCGAGAGCGCCGCCTTGAAATCGACCGGCAGGAATTCCGAGGACAGAATGATCGTCAGGATGACCCCGAAGGTCAGGATATCGCTCACAAGCGAGGTCGTCGCGCCCATCCAGTCCGACCGGCGCCAAGTCCGGCCGACCTCCCTGGAAAGCGCCGCGAAGAGTTGCTGGTGGCGCTTCTCGAGGCCGAAGCTTTTGACGGCCTTCGCAGTCTGCAGCGTTGTCCAGCTCAACTGCGTCAACGCTTCCACCGCAGCCACCGCAGAGGCGCCCAGCCGCCGGTAGGCGCCGGCAAAGAAACCCAATGCGAAATTATGAATGAAGCCGAAGGCGAGCCCGAGCAAGGCGATCGGCCAGGCCATCACCACCATGCCGATGCCGAAGATCACGATCGTGCCGAAATTGACCCCCAACCGCACCAGGCTGGCATGAGCCGAAGACACTGCGTAGGATTCGGTGGCGATGACGTTGATCAGGTCGCTACGCTCATAGTCCTGAAATCGCTGAAACGGAATGGCCAAAACCTTGGCGTAGAGACGCTCCCGCATCCTGTCGCTAATTCGGTGGTTGATCGCGCTCGCAATGAGCGAGTTGGCGCATCCGAGAAAAATCCGCAGGAGGATGGAGCCGATGAGAATGCCGACCAGGATCGGCTTCGAAAGACTGAGGTCGATGTTGCCGAAAAAGGCTGGAAGCCACGCAATGGAGGACCCGGAAACGGGGCCTTGCTGCCCGAGAAGAAAGACCAGGCTGACCAGGAGGGTTATCCCGATCATCTCCGACAGCCCGGTGAGAATTCCGAGGATGATCATCACCGTCATCTTGAGCCGCAGCGCCGGCACGAGTTGCCGAAGCTCGCGGAACCGAGCCGTCACGATCAGATTGTAGGTGGTGGCCGGTCTGGCGGATGCAGGTTTTCGAAACCTATTCATTGTCGGCCACCCGCTGAGCGATGGAACTGGGCGCTTCCCTGGCCGGCAGGCCGGCGAAACGATCGCGGAAAGCTGTTCCGGCTTGCGGGATGGCCGCGGCGAAGCGGATTTTAGGCCGGGCCGGGGGCTTGCCCAGGGCGCGCCTCGCCACCCTTATGCCGTGGAGCTTTGCCTGCCGCCATCCCTGCTGCAGGCCGTGGATGATCAGTCGTGAGGGGTATTTGCTCACCATCATCGGCACCAGCTTTTTGAGCTGCGCATAATCGTTGTCGACAAACGCCTTTTTGAAATACCAGGAGGCGGTGTTGAATTCAGCCGTCCGGATGTCACGCTCAAGATGTGGATAGCGGGCGATGATCGGCGCCATCACCAGGGCGTGGGACTTCAGCATCCGATAGGCATTGCTGGACATGTTTCCCCTGGTGAAACGATAGCCGGTCAGAAAATCCGGAACCAGCGCGAAGGGCAGCGTCTCGGCGAGCGCCAGATAAAGTTTCAGATCCTCACAGCCCTCGGCGCCGTTGTCGCGCAGGTCGGCGTCATAGCCGCCGCAGCGAAGGATCTCTTCCCGTGGCATCAGCGGCGTGCTGCCATTGCCGATGAAGTTTTCCCGCAGCAGCGGCTCGAAGATATTTCCTTGATGCATGACCGGGCGTGAATGGCCGAAAATGATGCCGTTTTCGTCGATCGCGGCATACCAATTATAGGCAACCCCGTTTCCATCGGGAAATTTCAGCACCGCCTCGAGTTGGAGCTCGATCTTGCTCGGATGCCACACATCATCGGCATCGACAGGGGCTATGTAGAGGCCGCGCGCCTTCCTGACGCCGTGGTTGCGCGCCCGCGCAACCCCGCCATTGTCCTGACGGAGAACACGGACACGGCGATCAGTCAGGCTGTAGTCGCGCGCAAGATCGAAGGTGCCGTCCCGCGATCCGTCGTCGACCACCAGGATTTCGAGCTTGTCGTAGGACTGGGCAGAGACGCTTCGCAATGTTTCGACAAGCGTCTTCTCGGCATTGTAAGCCGGTATGACGATGGTGACCAAAGGGGACGCTGCGCCTGATATTGTCATCCGATAAAAGCTCCCGGCAGGCCGATGAGCTCGGGGAAGGCCTCTAGCGGGCGATCCCCACGCACCTCGAAGCGCGGCAGAGCGAAGAGATTATCGGAGAAGGTGGCCTTCGCCGGCCGTGTCGTGAAGCCGACGCCATAGCCGGCAAGCGCCAGAATGCCCGGGACCCTGAAGTCAGTCGCGCCATAGGGAAGTGCGATGGATTCCACCGGGGCGCCCAGCCGGCTCTGCAGCGCGTCGCGCGATAACATGGCCTCGGCCAGCAGGGCCTGGTTGTCCATCGCGCCGGCTGGCGTGTGGGATGCGAGGTGGGAGCCGAAGCTGATGCCCTTTTTGTGCAGTTCCTGAATATCCGGCCATGCCATCAGCGCCGCAGGCTCTCCATGGGCGGAATCCCAATCTGACCGACCGCCGACTTTATCGGTCACCACGAACACGTCGGCGCTGAAATCATTCTCGGCAAGGGTCGGGTAGGCGTTCGTCTGGAAATCCAGATAGGCGTCGTCGAAACTCAGCATCACTGGCCGGCCCTGGATCGGCTTGCTGCTGTGCAGAAGATTTGCCAGGTTCTGCGCGGTCACGCTGTAATAGCCCTGTCGCCTCAGGAACTGCATCTGTTTGCGGAAGATCTCCGGCGGCGTGCAGAAGCGTCGGAGTGCGGCGGGGCCGTCCTCTGCGATCCTGTGATACATCAGAATGGGAACCGAGGTGGTTACCTCCGTCTTCCATGCCGCCTCGCGCCCGATGCCCGCCGGTCCGCAGATGATGTGCTTTGCCACATCCGTATCCAATGGGGCTCCATGCGCTTCGATCCGTAGGGCGGGATCGGCCACGGCACCTTTCCTGAATCGGTGGATGGCGTAAAGCTCGGTGTCGATCGTCTCTTCCAGGGCGAGGCCGGCCTGTGCGGCAAAAACCCGTTTGATCGTCTCGACACCGAAAGGATGGCCCCAATCGAAACCGGTTCGGCCGGGTTCGTCCTGGCGGATATGCGCGTGGGCAGTGATCAGGTAGCCGTCCGGCTTCACTGCTGCGGCCATCTTCCGGCAGACGGCCGCAAGCATCTCCTCATCCTTCATATAATAGAGGACTTCGGAACAGATAACGAGATCCTGCTCGGGCGGAACATCGCTTTTGACGAAATCGAGAACGCGAAGCTCGACGTTACCATGGTCGCGGCACCGCTTGGTCGCCCGGTCGATCGCCCGCTGGGAAATATCGGTGGCGGTCAGCCGGCCGACCTTTGGCGCCAGCTTCTCGGTAAAGATTCCTTCGGCGCAGGCAAGTTCGAGGGCCCTTTCGATCCCTTCCGGGATCAGGCTCAACGTCTGCGCATATTTGACTTGCTCGTAGACCGAGATGTAATTCCACGGATCCGGGCGTTCGAACATATGCTCCCAGTATTCCTCTTCCGACTGAGTGGGAGCAGTCTGTTTTCTCTTCTCCGACCGTGGCTCGGGGGAGTTTCGAAACCGCGGTGCCAGCCGATGTTCGAAATCCCGCAGGATTTCGGAAAGCCGGGCGTCATTGTCCTGTTTGTCGCCGGGCGCTGCGGCGAGGAGGGCGTCGCGGCCGATACGCACCAGAAGCCGTTCGAGCCGTCCGCGCCGGCCGCTGCGAATGATCAAATCGCCGAAGGCTCGGTAGCCGCGCAGCGCCTCCCTTGTCCACGAACCGGCATAGGCGAGCGTACGCGGCGTCTGCAGGTGCTCTTCGGCCTGCATCTCATGCATGATCAGCCGGATCTGCGCCTGGATCGAAAGATCGCCCCAGATTGGCCCGACAAAGGTGCCGACATGTTGTCCGCCGGAAAAGGCATGCATGATCAGCGTGTCGGCTTGCTCCGCCTTGGAAATCCTGAAAAGCGCGCTGAGCTCGACGCTGACCACCTGAATATTGCCGAGCGTGAAGGATCGCAAAGGGTTGGCGGCGGATAGCTGCCAACAGGCGATCTCGATGATCTTGCGCCCGGTGCCGGGGAAGGAATGCTGCTCAATCAGGCGGATGAGCGAAAGAAAAGCCGGTTGCCATTTGTCGAGGGCATCAATGAGATCGCCAGGCCGGTCGGTCAATAGTCCAGTCCGCAAGCCGTGCATGATCACGTCGACAAGAAAGCTCTCATTGCCCGCCGCATCCGGTATTTCTGGCACAAGTGCTGAAAGGGCTGCGACGTCAGTCGTCGGACTGAACCTAGCTGAAATGGCCCAGCAGAGCATGCGCAACTGGCTGAGCCCGGGCGTCATCCAACCGGTCTGCGATCCTTCGGCCGATAGGCCATGCTGCACGCGCAGAGCTTCGGCCTTCGTGGTGACGGCAACGGCGTCACGCACCAGTTTGAACGGATCGCCGGACAGCGAGCCCGCTTTCATGCGATAGAAGGCGAGGCATTTGTCGACGCGGCGAAATTCGGCGCCTGCGAAGGCCATGCGCAGCCAAAGGTCCCATTCTTCGCCGGTCTGCAAGGTCTCATCCATGCCGCCTAGGTGCTCGAAAAGGCTTTTGGGAAAGACAACCGTATGGATGGCGAGCGCACAAAAAGAGGAGAATTCGCGCTTGGCGGCATCGCCGGTCAGGATGGGCGCCTGTTCCATCGGCATCATGTGACCGTCCGGGGCGACCCGGCGGTAAGCGCAAAAGGCGAGAACCGGTGTCGATGCATCCTCTGCCACCGGCAGCATGCTTTCGATGAAGGTCGGATCCAGCCAGTCGTCGGCATCCAGCATGCAGAGGAGGGGCGCGGCTGCCAGTCTTGCCGCATGGTTTCGCGCCGCGGCTGCGCCGGCATTCGGCTGACGGGCGGGGAGAATGCGGCTGTCCGCTCTTGCGATCGTCTCCAGAACTTCCCAGCTGCGGTCGGTCGAGCCGTCATCGACCACGACCGCCTGCCAGTTCGAGCGCGTCTGCTGCTGCAGGCTGGCAAGACATTCGCCGAGCGTATCGTCTGCATTATAGGCAGGGATGAGGAATGAGATCTCAGGCGTCGCGGCGCTCACCATGCAGGCATCTTCCATCGGCGCAGAACATAGAGAGCGCCGTTTAGGCTTCCGAGCATCTCCTGCTTCAGGAAGAAGTCGTTTGATGTCGCGCCTTTGCGAAGTCGTTTGCGGAGCCTTCCGGCATAGTATTTCGGAAAGGAGATGAGGATGCGCCTGAGATTGCCGTTATGTCCGGTGTTCTGATACTGCACCAGCAGGGCTGCGACATGGCCGCTCATATATTGATGGATCTGTTTGGCGAGCCCCTTCATATCCTTGCGGTGAAAGTGCCAGGAGACCGCCGTCGGCTCGTAGCGGCAGACATGGCCGCGATGAAGCAGCCGGTTCCAATATTCGGAATCGCCCGAGCAGCCGGCCGCTCCCATGTCGAGGCGGACATCGAACAGGCCGATCTCGTCGAAGACCTTGCGGCGGAAGGCCTGGCTTGCGCCGGCACCGATCGTCCAGACCGGAGCGCCGTAACGTGTATCCCGGCGATAGAAGTCCTGATTGAAATCCTGCCGCAGATAGCCCCGGCCGAAACTCCAGTGCTTTTCGAAGATGAACTGTGCCGGCGTAGCGAGTTCTCCGGGAAGGACCAATCCCGTCACGCAGGCGATCTCAGGCAGATCGAACGCCTTCATCAGGTTCTCCAGCCATCGCTGGTGGAGAACGACGTCATCGTCGGTAAAGGCGACGAATTCGGTTTTCGCCGCCCGAACCGCCGCATTGCGGGCATAGTCCAGCCCGACCCGATTTTCACGGACATAGGTGGCACCCGATTCCTCCACGACGCGGCGCGTCGCATCGCCTGTTGAGGCATTGTCGACCACGATGATCTCGACGGGCTCAAGCGATTGTTCGGGGATCGAGGCCAGGCACCGGCGTAGTTCCTCCGGCCGGTCCTTTGTGCAAATCAGAATGCTGACGTCGCGGTTGCGCACAGGGGTTAGCGCGACTTGACGCGCGTGCTCGAGCGTCTCGGGTCGCACGACACGCTGGACTAGTGCCGCCGCCTTCTCGGGCCTTTCGATATAGGCTTGTCCTACGGGAAGACCATCCGACAGAAAGACCACGAGCCCATCGGAGACCGGGGGCGAAACGGCATCAAGGCGAGAGGTGGCGAGATCAAGATAGTGAATTGGTATGGGAAAACTTATATCCCTCAGATCGGACGGAATTGGCTCTCGCATCATTACTCTCTCAATCGCACCGTGAACCTACGTCACCTGCATCCAAGACGCGAGTCTCGAAAGTCATCATGGTTTATTCTGCCGCGTGCGCCTTCATTTGGCCCCTGAACCAATCGAGCGTCATCGCCACGCCCTGCTCGTAGGTGATTTTGCACGACCACTCGGGCATGACATAGTGCGCGTTGGTCAAGTCCGGCCGCCTGTTCGTTGGGTCCTGCGGCGGTGACGGCTCGAAGACGATCGGCACGCCGCCAACGAGTCTGGAGACATATTGCGCGACCTCGAGAACCGAAATCTCGCGATCATTGCCGACGTTCAGAGGCCCTTTGTAGTCGGTTTTATTGATCCAGAAATATCGCGCGAAACCATCGACAATGTCGTCGACATAACCCCAGCTGCGTGACTGCAGGCCGTCGCCGAACACGGTAATCGGGCGGCCTGAAAGCGCCTGGGTGATGAAATTGGAGACCGCGCGCCCATCGTCGGAGCGTGTCCGGGGACCATAGATGTTGAAGGGGCGGACAACTTTGACGTCGAGCCCTTGGGTACGCTGCATCTCGAACAGCAGCGACTCCGTGCACCTTTTGCTCTCGTCGTAGGACGAGCGCGGCCCGGTGCAGTCGACCTGGCCCTTGTAGGATTCCGGCTGCGGCGACACCAGAGGATCGCCATAGACTTCGGAAGAAGAGGTGAAACCGAAACGTCCGCCCTTCTTCAGAAGGTCGAGCAACCGGAATGCCCCAAGAAGATTGGCGGAGATCGTCCTCTTCGGCTCCTTCATGTACCACGGCGGCGATGCGGGCGATGCAAGGTGATAGATTTCGTCGAATTTATCCGAGGTCTGTAGCGTCTCGACGTCGGATTTCACGAAGTGGAAACGGGGGTCCCTGATGTGCGCGATATTTTCGAAAAGCCCGGTCCAGAGGTTGTCGACAACGACCAGCTTCTGAATATCCGTCCTAAGCAAAAGTCGATCACACAAGTGGGATCCGATGAAGCCAGCCCCGCCAGAAATCAATACGCTTTTCATTGCTTCGCGCCTCGTGACTTGAGATTAAGCTACTTGTTTATTAGCATCACCTGTAATGCGTGACAATTGCTTAGAAGAATTCTAAGAAATACTCGCTTATTAATGTTAATCGTTAAATGCAGCACCTTTAAGGTGTTGCTGCCGACGGCGCGCTCGATAACGAGCGGCCGGGCCGGATGCTACAGATGATCGCCGCGCGATCATCACGGCCTGGCCAATCTCGACTATCCGTTCCATCAGACGGCTGCCACCATCTGCAGTTCGATCGAAGGAATCGGGATGGTATCGAGAACCTCTCCGACGAGTTCCCGATACAGAGAGCTGAGGTTGCCTCATCGAAAAGGATGTCGCTCGGTGGAAACGCGGGATCCTTGATGTGTGCTATATTTTCGAAAGGTCGGGTGCAAGGATTGCCAACAACAACCAGTTTCTGGGTATCATTTTCCAAGTAGAAGTCGTCGCATAAATGCGATCCGATGAAGCCGAACCCGTTTCTCACATCATCTCGCCTCGTTACTTGAGAATATATTATTGTTATTACAGCGATCGAACGTTTAGTATGGGCACGAAGTCCGGGGTGGATCGGACTTTGGTCTGAATTTCCGCCTTCGCAGAGACCTTCGTCATCGTCGTTCTATTATCCAAACTATGGCGCCTGCGCTCCTTTCAGGCGCATAGTTAACGCTTTAACACATTGGATCTACATCGCTTTTCCCGAGAATCGATTTCGATTTTCGGGCCGATGCGCAGGCACCGCCTGTAAGGTGCGGCAATTGTTTAGGGGATTCTAAAAATACTGGTCGGCCGCAGTGCGGCTCTCCATTCTAACGCTGCTCGACCACGAAAGGCCTCTGGCATTGGGCGGCGACGCCTGGTTTCTCGGGGACCGCCAACCGGTTCTCACCGTGGTCGTTCTCGCGCGGCTGACCGGCTTCGTGCAGCGCATCAAGCCTCGATGAGTGAGGTCAGCCCTCCGGGGGCGACGCAAACCGGCTCGCATCGAACAGGTCTGTGGCGGCAACCGGAGTGATATCCTGACCTGAGGTCGCGACATCGACCTCACGATGAACCGTGCGGGGAGAAACTCGAGGCGCGTTCAATTCCATCACGTCGCCAGGAGAATGCAGCGCCCATTTCATCAACGCCGCGTCGGACGTCGATCCGAGGAAATTTGCGTCTTCCCAGGAAGCGGTCATCGGCAGGGAGGCGATCATATCAGCGCCCTGTTTAGAGGCCTGGTGCGCAACACGAAGGGGTTCGAAGCGTGCGTGGGCCGGCAATGCAGGCGCCGGTCTCTCCGGAAGCAGTGCAATCGGGCCGATCGATGCCGTCTCCAGCTTGTCGTCCTCGTCCGCCTCGTGCTCGAGGGCGGGCGGGCGCATCGCCGGTATCGGAATCGACAGAGAGGACAGACCCGCAGCGGATGGTTTTTCATCCCGCTCGACCGCACCGGTCTGCAACGAGAGCGCATTCAATGCGCGGCTTTTCGGCGTCGGCAGAAGTGCTGTTACGAGCTTGCTCTCTGTGGTGTCTTTGCGCGACGTGATCGAGGGTCCTGCGTCTTCGTCTTCTCCAGCCGTGCTGGCGATCTGGATCGAGGTGGTGCTGACGCGTTTCCTGTGGTTGGCAACTGCCTGATTGTATCCGGGCAGCGGCCGGCCATCGGCCGGCAGATGCATCGTCTGCCCATTCGGGAATATTCGAGCGAGTTCTTGCCGAGACATGCGGGGCCAGGCCCTGACGTTGCCGACGTCGAGATGCACGAAGGGCGATCCCGAGGTCGGATAATATCCGACACCGCCGACCTGCATCTGCATTGCAAGGGCACGCAGTGTCGAAAGCTTCACGCCGGGAACGTAGAAATCCATCGCCTTGCCCAGCATGTGCTGGCTCTTCTTGGCGACGCCCGTACTGCGCGAGCGGTTGCGGAGCATGTTGTTGGTGCTCGGAGATCGATAGGCGGAGACGATGTGGATATAGTCCTTGCCGCCGCTGCGCTTATACACCTCCCAGACCAGGTCGAGCAGCCGGGGATCCATCCGCGTCGGCTCGTTCCTTCGCCAGTCGCGCAGAAACCGATTGATCTGGGCAAGGCCCTTCGGATCGAACTTTCCGTCCCGCTTGTAGGTAATCGTGGCCCTCTCGCCGGTATGGGTAAAGAACAGCTTCAGGGCGCGATCTTCCGCCGAGGCAAATGATGTGGAACCGACAAGTGCCGGGAGCGCCAACAAAGCTGGGAGAATGGTCTTCGCGACAAACCGTTCCGCACGCGACAGGAGCGTGGCAATTCCGCCCAAGGCTCCGCCCGTTAATCCTTGCACTGGATACTTCAACACGAACAATCCCGCCTACACCAAACACTCGACGACGTGCGGGAACCTCCGCATCCATCACGCTCAGTAAAGCCAGCTTATGGTCAATAAATTCCTAACGAGAGGAAAGTTGGTGAGTTGAGGATGCGGGCCATCACCCGAGGCGAATTGCGCCCCTGCACCCATTCATCGGAGCCAAGCACAAATCCGCTTCCACGAGCGTGACGTACTGGTGACCAATTGCAGCCGCATCTGAATGTACCGCAAGAAGATCAATATCTTCACAGTCATGGCCGGCCAGAGGCTCGACATCGAGGAGGTCGATGACGGCGTTTGGGTCGCCAGCTTCATGCGCTGTGATCTCGGATATATCGATCTGGAGCAGAGGACTTTGCAAACCATCGCCAACCCGTTCGGCAAAAGGTTGTCACCCATGTGTTAGGGACGTTCTGTTACCGATGTCTCCGGTATGGACAGGCAGATTTCCGGAACGATGCGGCGGACTCGAATACCCGACAATTAAGTCGCCGTTGCTCGCCCAGGCGACACCCAGTAGTCTCGCCGTCTCACCGACATATCGGCAGTGGCACGCAGCGATTCCATGGCAATTCTCTTCAAAACAACAATCAGCGAAAACTCGGCTTTCGAGACGATCGAACGGTCACTGTCAGGCGCTTACCAATATGACGGTTATCTCCATGTCGTTAGCGATGCGGGCGAGACGGCATTGTCTTGGGGTCCGGCAATGCATGCCGAAGAGTTCAAGGCAGAGGTCAGCCAAATCCTGCGGCAGACTTGGGATGCGGCCCGTTTCTGGGTCATCTATGAGCGCCGCGAAGACCGGAGGGATCCGGAAGGAACTGACATCCGTAACGCGGCTTTCCGCCTGACGCGCGGATACAGCGGCGTTATCGTTGTCACGCTCAGCCTCCTTGGGAAGCGCGACAGCGCCAACGACTTGGAGCTCGTCTTCGTCTGCTTCGAGCAGGATTTTCACAGGAGGAATTTTCGCGTGCGCTACGAGGGTAAGCCGATACCAGACCAGGATTGATGCCGCTCGAAGACGTGTTGCTCACGTGCGCGACCGTTCTAGGTTCGATTTGAAGGCGAGGGCAGGGCAGGAGAACTGGGCGACCATCGCTTCGCTCATCGAGACCTGCAAATTCAACGCCGTCGATCCGCAGACCTATCCGACCGCCACGCTCACTGCCATCGGCAATGGTCACAAGCAGAGCCGTATCGATGAGTTTTTTGCCGTGGAGCTGTCCAGCGGCTTACGCGCGCCCGTGGGGCTGCCCGGAGCCCAAAGTCATCGTTAATTCCCGTCGGATATAGAAAGGTAATTGGAAAGCAGCCGGCGCACATGCAACTGACCAATGACATCGCCCCCTGGATGTTGCTGTGCCGAGATTTAAGAGGGATTCCCGAAAACGAGTTTGAAAAGGGTGCTCCGGATCAGGGGCAGACACCCTTTTCGTGCTGAGTTTTGTAGTCTCAGCGGAACGGAAATTAGCAGAGAGATTGCTGTCTACCATCGGACCGAAGTCCGACTTACTCGCAATAATTCGTCGGGGCAAAGATTTATCGAGTGGGCAATCCAGCCGAAGTCGGGAGCCGACGTAGCCCGAGCAATGATTGCCGTGTTGCGTTTCACCTCACCGTAGCGACAGCGACCAGCAAAAGAGGTACGGTACCCAGCGCCGATCGTCCGCTTCGATAGTTGCAGGAGGCGGCAGGAGCGTTCTACGCCGACCGTGCGAGCAGCGCTCTTCGTGATTGTAGTTATCGGGGCCGAACTTCATATTCTCTGACCTTGCCCCGTTGAAATAATCCATTTTGAAGTAAGCTCTGGCCCATTGAGAGGACCAGAGAATGAAGCGCAACCGTTTCACAGACGAACAGATCATCGGCATTCTGAAGGAGCACGAGGCGGGCACGCCGGTCTCGGAGCTTTGCCGCAAGCACGGCGTCAGCGATGCCAGCATCTATAAATGGAAAGCCAAGTTCGGCGGCATGGAGGTGTCGGAAGCCAAGCGGCTGAAGGCGCTGGAGGACGAAAACACGAAGCTGAAGCGGCTTCTGGCGGATGCCATGCTCGATAATGCTGCTTTGAAAGACCTTTTGGGAAAGAAGTGGTGACGCCCGCAGCAAAGCGGAAAGCTGTTGCGCATCTGATGAACGAACATGGGATGAGCGAACGGCGGGCGTGTAAAGCCATCGGTTATTGCCGCATGACGATCCGTTACGAAACTAGCCGCGACGACGATCATGGCCTTCGCGAGCGCATGAAGGCGCTGGCGCATGAACGCCGCCGCTTCGGCTATCGACGCCTTCATGTGCTGCTTAGGCGTGAGGGCCACATTGTGAACCACAAGAAGCTCTTCCGGCTCTATCGGGAGGAGAAGCTGACGGTGCGCAAACGCGGCGGTCGCAAGCGCGCGATCGGCACACGAGCACCGATGCTGATCCCGCTTTCCGCCAATGATCGTTGGTCGCTGGACTTTGTGTCGGATCAACTCACCGATGGACGCAGGTTCCGGGTTCTGACGGTCGTGGATGACTGCACCAGGGAATGCCTGGCTCTCGTTGCCGATACATCGCTTTCCGGCCTGCGGGTCGCCCGTGAGCTGGATCGGATTATCGAGGCACGTGGCAAGCCCAGGATGATCGTCAGCGACAACGGCAGCGAATTCACCAGCAACGCCATCCTGCAATGGACGGATCGGGGCAAGGTGGATTGGCATTACATTGCGCTTGGCAAGCCGATCCAGAACGCCTTCATCGAAAGCTTCAACGGGCGGCTGCGCGACGAGTTATTGAACGAGACGCTCTTCTCGTCATTGCCTCAAGCTCGATCAGCTCTTTCAAACTGGCGCATGGATTACAATGATCACCGGCCGCACTCGGGGATCGGCTGGATGACACCTGCCGAATTCGCTCAGACCATCAACCCGCGACGTGCTGCGGTGCTGCGCAGCCGGAAAGGCTCCGCACCGCAACCCGCCGCTACCGTCCCAAATACCGCAACCCAAAACCGCCGGAGCGAACTCAAAACTGGATAAAACTTGGGGGCAAGGCCATCTCCTCCTGTCCCGCCCCTCCACGGATCTTCACGTTACCTCGCAAGTGATATGAGCAGCGTGTCCTGACGTCGCCAGCCGGACTTAAGTCCGGCTTTCCCTCGGCACGATCCGGCTTAGACTCTCCTGATCCTGCAAGGACGTCAGGCTCATGATCCTTGCAAGGACGTCAGGGAGGTTTTAGCATGTTGCCCAACTCCAGTCAGAACCTCCCTGATGACTCCCAACGCCGCTATAAATGCGGAATGCTTTGCGCTTGTAGGACACGGATAGAAATCCGAACGGTCGGCGACCTCGAATCCTTGGCGATCAGCCCGTGCGCCTTCAGTTCCGTAGCTACGCTACCTCCGCTAGGCGCCCTGGCGCCATCTGATTGCTGCTTCCGTTCGATTGGTGGCGCCAAGCTTGAACAGTATTTCGGTCATGTGATGCTTGATCGTTTCTCCTGGAGGTCCAGGCGGCGCGCAATATGCTTGTTTGAAAGTCCTTCTGCTACCAATTCTATCACCTCGGTTTCGCGGCCGGTGAGTAAAGCCGGTCTGTCGAGAAGACCTTGTTCGACCTTGGCGCGCATGGTCGGCGAGATGTACCTCGAGCCTCCAACGACCGTTCGAATGGCCCCAGCAAGACCGCGTGATCCGATACCCTTGACGACGTATGCGGCTGCGCCTCGTCGCAGCGTCGCGATAAGGGTGTCGACTTCCTCCGAGGCGGTCAGCATCAGGACCTTTGTCTGGGGCTTCGCGCCACGATTTCGGAAATCACATCGATACCTCCTCCGGGCATGGATACATCGAGCAGAAGGACGTCAGGCATATGGGACGCCGCCAGCGCGGCAGCGTCATCGGCGCCTGCCCTTCTCCGACAACGACGAAATCCTTGATTTCGGACAGACTGCGGCTCACCCCTTCTCGAAAAAGAGGGTGGTCGTCCACAATCGCTATCTTAATGGCTGTCAAGCTGCACTCTCCGTCTCCTCGGGCTGAAGAATAGCCATCCGCGATCCATCGGCTGGCTATTCGATAGAGACATGGCAAGCGTGTGGAAAACGTCCAGAGAGACACTATAGGAGCGACTGAACACTTTTAGTTAGGCCAGTGCAATATCGTGATTTTGCCGCCCGCGGGTTCCACGTGGTTCGTGGCCTCGGCGAAACGACATGGTAATGCCGGTTCAGATATCTGATCTCGTGATCAGCGGAAAGGGCCGCTTCGATCGTCGCGATGGTCGAGGCTGAGCTATGGCCTTGGAAGCAGCACTCTTCATGGCTGGCGTTGTCGGAACCGAACTTCATATCGTCCTCCTGTTCCGTCCCTCCACGGAGCTTCAATTACTTCAATCCTACCATGAGAAGCAGGTCCTGGAGCGCCAATCAGACTTAGGTCCGTCTTCCCCTCGGCGCTATCTCGCTTAAATTTCCTCATCCTTGTTGAGAGGACACCAGGGAGGTTTTAGCGATGTTGCTGTATCCAGTCAGAACCTCCCTGGTGAAGCGCTGTCGATCCATGTCGGGCGTCGTGGGGAGTTCCCGAGGGTAGCATTCCTTGAAAAATTCGAGCACAGCCGCTTCATAC
The DNA here is from genome assembly GCF_013087625.1 of Rhizobium changzhiense. Lineage (NCBI taxonomy): Bacteria > Pseudomonadati > Pseudomonadota > Alphaproteobacteria > Hyphomicrobiales > Rhizobiaceae > Rhizobium > Rhizobium changzhiense. The sequence continues at coordinate 499,776 of NZ_JABFCQ010000004.1, read as the reverse complement.
GATTGCGGAGTGGGCAGGTGAATCTCCTGACCGACAATAGGAATAGCGTCGGCAGCATTGGGTTTGGGTGGAGGAAGCCGATCAACGGCGCCTCAAGCGTTCAGGAGAAGGTGGGCCTGCTCGCGACGCGATGCGTTCTTGCGTTCTTGGCTGCCATGGACAACGCGTCCACTATTCTTTCGGGGCTCGCCGGTTTGGTGACGACAGCTCGGCCCTGCGGGTTTTCGATAAGGCCGGGGTTCACGGTGAAATACACCACACCAAGTCCGAACCCGGAAAAGAGGGCGCGGGCAATGGACGGCCCGGTGAGTCCATCCCCAAGCCGGACGTCGATGATGGCGATGTCCGCTTCGGAGCCGAGCTCCAGAGCCTCTGACATGTTCCCCGCGATGCCAATGATTTCGAATCCGGCGTCGATCGCGACGTCCTCGATCACCAGAGCGATTCCCGGTTCGTCTTCGACGATGAGCAGACGCATGTTCGTCTCCAGGGCGGCTACAAAATCGGCGCGGCGCTCTCTGGCGTCGCCAATCGAAAACATTCCCCCGCTACAAGCCGTTCCACGTGTAGGACTTCAGTCTCAAGCATACCCAACTAAGGTCCGAGATCCGGATGCCTCACCGAGGTTGGGCGCCGGCCCCTGTGCGCGACCCGCGCGAACGAAGTGTCGGAGGACCAGATCTTGACGCCTGGCCTGGAACTCCAAGGTTCGCCAACGTGCGGCTGACATATCTACACTCTTCCACGAAAGTAGAGGGTCTACGTCAGACCAAAGTCCGTTTGCGCCCGCAGAACAAAGCTAGAGTGTAGGCTTGTTGACGGCGTTCCAACAATGTCGGCGGCTGGGATTTGCCCGCCCCGAATTGAATGTACGAAAACGGCAGAAATCAAAAAGCAGTCCCTTCACCTGTACGAAAGTATCTTTCTGGATGACGTGGCGAGAGATCTGCAATGCATTCATATAAAGATGAGGATCGACCAGACACATTTCATTCTGACCAGCCTCTGGTCTCGGTAGTCATCCCGGCCTTCAATGCTTCCACTTACATTGAGCGCACGCTTCGGTCCGCTATGCGACAGACCTACGCCGCCCTGGAGATTGTCGTTGTCAACGACGGTTCCACGGACGACACGGCAAAACTCGTCGAGCAGATAGCGACGTCAGACTCACGGATCCGCCTCCTGTCCACCCCCAACCGCGGTGTCGCCGCCGCAAGGAATACTGGGATCGAGGCATCATCAGGTCGATTCGTGGCATTCCTTGATGCGGACGATCTCTGGCACCCAACGAAAATCGAAAAGCAGGTGAACGCTCTCGAGCGGTTGCCCGCGCACTGGGCTGCGGTCTATACGCTGCATTACATCATCAATGACGACGACGAGATCATTCGCCCTGGCAGTTCCGATGTTGCAAGAGGATATATCTATGCCCGGCATCTGAATGTTAAGTATATAGGGAATGGAAGCGCGCTTCTCGTCCGGCGTGACGTCGCGCTTGCGATAGGTGGGTTTGATAGCTCATATGCAGCAGCCGGCATTGGAGGCTGCGAAGACCTCGATTTCGAGCTCAAGCTAGCCGCACGCTACTTCATCGAAGTCGTTCCCGAACGGCTGGTGGGATATCGAAAGCATCCAGGCAGCATGTCTTCCGATCATCTGCGAATGGGTAAAAGTGCTTTGGAAGTCGTCCGGCGTTCCCTGGCCGCAAATCCGCAAGTCCCCCGATACGCGATCGGAAGTGCAATCGACGCCACGCAGAAATATGCGTTTTGGGAATTCCGACAAGCTCGGAGAACGTATCTGTCACTCGTGACCATTGGGGTGATTTTCCGAAGCGACCCCTGTTTCGTGGTTCGGCTTGTACTCGAGAAGGGTCTGCGCGGAATACAACACTGTCTTCGTCTCGGGACGACCACAGCAAACCGTGAAGATCAGCCGCGAATGAAGAGGTTGAAATTCGACGATCATATTGCTCCTTCGCGTCTCGAATGCCCAAAGGAGACCCCGCGATTACGACGTCATCTGATGCGGCTGGCTGCGGTGGATGCCAAGCTGAATTCAGCCCTCGCTCCCCGAGCGAACGGGCACCTGAGGCGGACGGAGGAGAGGAATCGCGGGCCTTGGAAGCAGGCCCGCGATGCTTTCAATTTATTGGACGACCTCAATCACCGTGCGGGTCTTCGGATTGACGAGCACACGTTTTTTGTTGACGACTACATAACCGTAATCAGGTTGATCGGGGATCGTGTGGATCTCGACCGTGTCAGGAAGCGCCGTACCGACTGCGACGTCACCTTCAAAGGTGACGGATGGCGTTTCCTGTTTTAGGACATAGGTCTTGACCTCGCCAGGAACGACGACCGTCGCCGTCTGCGCGACCGCCGCTCCTCCGAGTGACAGAAACAGCGCTACCGCAGAGATGACCAGTGTTTTCATGTTGTTATCCTCCCAGGATTTTGAGTGTCCCGGTAAACGCCACCGATAAGATATAGTTCCTCCGCTACACGGAATGCCTGTGTCCCAGCGCGTTATTCCGACGGTAAAGGCATATTTCCGAATGGTGCCGCAGGCCACGACGTTAGGCGCAAAGCTATCGCGGAGAATCTATCAGACCAGGGGTTCCAAAGCGCAAACCTAGGGGGCCTCACCATAAACCGTAACCATGTGTCCAGAACGGACCTAATGAAAATGGCGCACCCGACAGGATTCGAACCTGTGACCTTTGGAATCGGAATCCAACACTCTATCCAGCTGAGCTACGGGTGCATGCCTGAGGCGGTTTGAATCGCCTGTCCGATGGGTGGTTCTTAGCCTAGCTTGCGGCCGGCTTCAATCGCGAAATTCTCAGAAATACGGGTGCTTGCGCTTTGCAGGGTGTTTTTATCCATCAGCCCCGAGGACCGTTGCATAGAAAACTCCGCCGGCCTTGCGAGCGGCGGAGTGTTGTTGTCGCGGGCTGTTGCCTTGCGGCGGTCAGATCTGCATGGCGCCGGGGCCGGGGATCGCTTTTGGCGGCACCTTGCCGAGGATGATCATGCCGAGGACTTCGTCCTTGGTCACATCCTCGGTACGGGCGTGGCCGACGACCTGGCCGTTTTTCATCACCGAGACGCGGTCGGCGAGGTCGAAGACGTCGTGGATGTCGTGGCTGATGAGGAAGATGCCGATGCCTTCCTTCTTCAGCTGCTTGATCAGCTCGCCGACCTGCGCCGTCTCCTGGGGGCCGAGCGCTGCCGTCGGCTCGTCCATGATCAGGATGCGGGCGTTGAAGAGGATGGCGCGCGCGATCGCCACCGACTGCCGCTGGCCGCCCGAGAGCGCCTTCACCGGCTCCTTGAAGCGCTTGAAGTTGGGGTTGAGGCGCCCCATCACCTCGCGGGCCGAGGCTTCCATCGCGACGTCGTCGAGCGTGCCCCAGCGGGTCTTCAGCTCGCGGCCGAGAAAGAGGTTGGCGGCGGCGTCGACATTATCGGCGACGGCGAGCGTCTGGTAGATCGTCTCGATCCCGTATTTCTTGGCATCGCGCGGATTGCGGATGTCGGCCGGCTCGCCGTTGATCAGGATCTCGCCGCCATCGCGCTTGTAGGCGCCGGAGAGGATTTTGATCAGCGTCGATTTGCCGGCGCCGTTGTGGCCGAGCAGGGCCACGACTTCGCCCGGGTAGAGATCCACAGAGGCGTTGTCCACGGCGTGAATGCCGCCGAAGGAGATCGAGATGTTTTTCAGTTCCACGAGGGGAGTGCGTTGATCAGCCATGTTTCGGGCTCCTCTCACTTGGCACGGGAGCGATAGACGGTGTCGAGCCAGACCGCCACGACGAGGACGGTGCCGACGACGACGCTCTGCAGCGGCGTATCGACATGCGCCAGCACCATGCCCGACTGCAGCGACTGCATGACGAGCGCGCCAAGCATGGCGCCGGCGATGGTGCCGGTGCCGCCCGCCAGCGACGTTCCGCCGATGACGGCGGCGGCGATGGTGTAGAGCTCGTCGAGCGTACCCTGCGAGTTTGTCGCGGCATTGAGGCGGGCGGTGGAGATTGCCGCTGCAATGGCGGCCAGAATGCCCATCAGCGCGAAGATGCGCACGGTCACCCAGCGGGTCTTGATGCCGGCGAGTTCGGCCGCTTCGGGGTTGCCGCCAATCGCGAAGACGTAGCGGCCGAAGCGCAGCCGTGTCGCGATGAAGGTCATGATGATGCCGACGACGATGGCGATCAGCACCGGCACGGCGATGCCGTAGGGGATATCCAGGCCGGTTTCGGGCCAGGGAATATTGTTGGTCTCGGCATATTTCTTGGCGATGTTGATCGGCCAGTAATAGCTGTTGGCGATCCAGACCGCGCCGAGGATGAGCACGCAGCTCAGGACGGCGAGGAAATATTCAGCCCACATCGGCCGGCGCGGGAAACCGAAGCGGCGGCGCTGCCGGCGCGAGCCGACGATGCTGCCGATGACGAAGAGGCAGGCGCAGATGCCGACGATCCAGCTCCAGGTGGCGCCGATCGAGCCCTCGGCGCCGCCGCCCATGATGCGGAAGGTCTGGTCCATCGGGGCAACCGTCTGGCCGCTGGTGACAAGCCAGGTGGCGCCGCGCCAGACGAGCAGGCCGCCGAGCGTGACGATGAAGGAGGGAACGTTGAGGAAGGCGATGATGATGCCCTGGAAGGCGCCGATCAGGCAGCCTGCCGCCAATCCGACCAGCAGCGTGATCGCCCAGGTGAAGGGGCTGTCGAAGCCGATATATTCCGGCAGGATCTTGGCCTGAGTCACGCCCATGATCATGCCGCAGAGGCCGAGCACGGAACCGACCGACAGGTCGATGTTGCGAGTGACGATGATCAGCACCATGCCCGTCGTCATGACGGCGATATCGGTCGTCTGGACCGAGAGGTTCCAGAGATTGCGCGGGGTCAGGAAGAGGCCGCCGGTGATGATGTGGAAACCGATCCAGATGATGATCAGCGCACCGATCATGCCGAGCAGACGCGTGTCGATCTCGGTGGCGCGGAAGAAGCGGGTCACCGGATTGGCTTCCGCCGCTCGCGGTCCGCTTGATGTTGTGGATTTTACCATTTCGGCCATGGGTTTGCCGTTCCCCCACTTTGTTTGGACGGATGCCGCGGCGTGCGAGAGACTGCCATCGGCGTCATGCGTCTGTTCTTCAACTCACCATCGCGATGCTTGCGGAAACCGGTCGCGTGGCGTCGCGACAACCTTCCGGCAGGGAATGAAAACCCGCGATGGTGCGGCGAGGCAGAGAAAACTTCGTCGTTGGAGTTCTCATCCGCATCCGGCGCCGCAGCGGTGTTCCGCTGCGGCGCCGGCAATTTCAATTCAGCCCTGGCTTACTTGCAGGCAGCGACGCTGTCGGCCTTGACGCCCTGGCACGCTTCCGCCTTGGAGATCCAGCCGGCGTCGATGACGACGTTCAGATTGTCCTTGGTGATCGCAAGCGGCTTCAAGAAGACCGACTGCATTTCAACGCCCTTCGGGCCGCCCTTGAAAGCCTGGGCGCCGTCGATCTTGCTCATGTCCTTGCCGCCGGCGAGGTCGAGAGCGATTTCAGCGGCGCGCTGGCCGAGTTCTCGGCTGTCCTTCCAGACGGAAACCGTCTGCGTGCCGAGAGCGATGCGGTTGAGGGCTGCCTTGTCACCATCCTGGCCGGAAACCGGAACGGAGCCGGCGAGGCCCTGTGCGTCGAGAGCAGCGATCGCGCCACCGGCGGTGCCGTCATTCGAGGCGACGACGGCGTCAACCTTGTTGTTGTTGGCGGTCAGGAACTGCTCCATGTTGCGCTGAGCGTTCTCCGGCAGCCAGCCGTCGGTATAGGCTTCGCCGACGTTCTTGATCTTGCCGGCGTCGATAGCGGCCTTCAGCACTTCCTGCTGGCCCGAGAACAGGAAGTCGGCATTCGGATCGGAAGACGAGCCCTTGATGAAGACGTAGTTGCCTTCCGGCTTGGCCTTGAAGACGCCTTCAGCCTGCAGGCGGCCGACTTCCTTGTTGTCGAAGGTGATGTAGAAGGCAGCCGGGTTTTCGATCAGGCGGTCATAGCCGACGACCGGGATGCCTTCAGCAGCGGCCTTTTCGATCGCCGGGCCGATTGCGTCGGAATCCTGGGCGAGAATGATCAGCGCGTTGGCGCCCTGCGAGATCAGCGATTCGACGTCGGTAAGCTGCTTTGCGGCAGAAGACTGCGCGTCAGCGGAAATATACTTGGCGCCCTTGGCTTCGAGAGCCTTCTTGATGGCGGCTTCGTCCGTCTTCCAGCGCTCTTCCTGGAAATTCGACCAGGAAACACCGACGACGAGATCGGCAGCCATGGCAGCGGTATGCACGGAAACGAGGATGGCAGCACCGGCCATCAATTTCAAAATAGACTTCATAATGTCCTCCCGAGTGGATTGCGACCGGCCCAGCCCATGCTTCCTCCGGCCACCGCGAATAGCTGTCGAGAAAGGTTCGGATTTTTTTCTCGACAGTCGAGAAATTTAGTGTCAGAGATTTTTTCAACTGTCAACACTGCACTGCCGGCTTAATTCGCTTGCGGAACGGCGGCCGGAGATGCAGTGAAAACCGGGGTAGGATAAGCAGGAGGAGAGGGCGGCATTCATGCTGACCAAGTCGAGCACGGAGCTGGTCCGGCAGAGAAACAGCGTGCTCGTGCTGTCCGTGCTGCGCCGCCACGGTGCGCTCGCCCATACCGAAATATCCGATTCCACAGGGCTGTCATCGGCCACCATCTCGGCGATCACCACTGAGCTGGAAAAAGCCCAGATCATCGAAAAATCGGAACAGCAGCCGGCAAGCGGCCGCGGCCGGCCGCGTGTGCTGCTGCGCCAGCGGCGCGATTGCGGCTATCTCATCGTCGTCATCATTTCTTCGGATGCGGTTCAATATTCGCTGGTCGATTATGCCGGCAAGCTGATCGACCGCTTCAGCGAGGAGCGTTCGCATGATCCGTCAGGCGCCGTCCGCTTCGTGGCGGCGGTGCGGGCCGGGCTTTCGCGTGTTCTCGATCGTTCGAAAATCCGCCAAGAAAAGGTGCTGCTGATCTCGATCAGCAGCAAGGGGCTGGTCAATTCCACCGAGCCGGTTCTCGTCTGGTCGCCGATCTTCGGCAGCGACCAGATCGATTTCGAATCAGCGCTCCGGCCGGAATGGCAGGCCAAGGTGATCCTCGACAACGAGACGCTGCTGGTCGCGGCAGCACTCGGCGCGCGTGAAGAGATCGTGAAGGGCGCCGATTTCCGCGCGCTCGCAGCCCTTTCGCTCGGCCACAGCGTCGGGCTCGGAATCGTCAGGCGCGGGAACCAGACAGGCCAGGAGATATCGGCGCCCAATTTCGGGCACATGCTGCACATGGCCAATGGCGGGCTCTGCCGCTGCGGCACGCGCGGCTGCATCGAGGCTTATGCCGGTTTCTACGCGATCCTGCGCAGCGCCTTCGAAGTGCCGCTCGATACGATTCCGGCAAAGTTCGTGCCGGTGGCGGAACTCGACAAGATCGCCGCAAAGGCCCGCCAGGGCCATCGCGTCCCCGCCTTCGCCTTTCGCCAGGCGGGGCTGGCGCTCGGCAATGGCCTGTCGCGCATGCTGAGCCTGACGGAGCGCATGCCGATCGCCATCACCGGGCCGGGCACGCGCTATTACGACCTTCTTCGGCAAGGGATCGAAGAAGGTCTGGGGCAGTCGCATATCGTGCGCATGGAAGGCATGCCCGAGATCAGGGTGGTGGCCGACGAGCAGATCCTCGTCTTCGAAGGACATCTGAACCGGGCGCTGTCGGTGATCGACGAGGATATCGTTCTCTCGGGTGTTCAGGGAATCCAGGCATCGACGATTATTCAGGAATCGGGTTGAGGGTTTCTTTCAATCGACGTCTGGTGATTGCAGCAGCAACCGGCCAGTCGGTAGTATGCGACTTTGAGGGGTGTGCCGTGCCAGCCCCCCTCTGGCCTGCCGGCCATCTCCCCCACAGGTGGGGAGATCACAAGTGGCCTACCTTCCTGCTCATCTATCGTTTTGCTGTGTTGCGACGCTGATTGTTTGGGGAAGCCGGTGCAGCCAGCCAATCTCCCCACCTGTGGGGGAGATGGCCGGCAGGCCAGAGGGGGGCGTCGCGGCACACCGTTCACCAAAGGATCTCTGAAACGCGAAATGGCCGGGCAGGAGCCCGGCCATCTCATGCATGGCTTCCGGTCGGGAGAGGGCAGTCAGCCGATCTTGATAAGCTTGCCTTCCTTGACGGACTGGACCGCGGCATCGGCGAGTGCCAGCGCTGCGAGACCATCGGCGCCTGATGGAGAGATCTTGGTGCCCTTTTCGATCGCGGCGATGAAGCCGGCAATCTCGTTGGCATAGGCTTCGGTATAACGGGTCATGAAGAAATCATGCAGCGGCGGGCGGGTATAGCCATCGCCGTTTGCGACCTCGATCGAAACAGGGCGCTGGTTTTCGGCCGAGACCAGGCCCTCGGAACCATGGACCTCGATGCGCTGGTCATAGCCGTAGGTGGCGCGGCGGGAGTTCGAGATGACGGCCTGCTTGCCGGATTTCGTCTGCAGGATCACCGAGACACTGTCATAGTCGCCGGCTTCGCCGATCGCTTTGTCGACGAGCACGGCGGCGGTCGCCAGCACCGAGACCGGCTCCTCGCCGAGCAGGAAGCGGGCCATGTCGAAATCGTGGATCGTCATGTCGCGGAAGATGCCGCCCGAGCGCTTGATGTAATCCACGGGCGGGGCGCCGGGATCGCGCGAGGTGATCGTCACCATCTCGACATCGCCGATCTTGCCTTCGTCGATGACTTTGCGCACTGCCATGAAATGCGGGTCGAAGCGGCGGTTGAAGCCGACCATCAGCTTGGCGCCGGTCTCTTCCACCACCTTGATGCAGGCCTTGACGCGGGCGACGTCGAGATCGATCGGCTTTTCGCAGAAGATCGCCTTGCCGGCGCGGGCGAAGCGCTCGATCAGGTCGGCATGGGTATCCGTCGGCGTGCAGATGACGACGGCGTCGATATCCTTGGCTGCCTCGATCGCCTCGATGGTGCGGACCTCGCAGCCATAGGCGGAGGCGATTGCTTCAGCTGCCTGCGGAAAGGCGTCTGCGACCGCGACGAGCGTCGCATTGGCATCGCCGCTGACGGCTTTTGCATGGACCTTACCGATGCGGCCGGCGCCGAGCAGACCAAATCTCACTGTCATTCTAACCTCCCTTGAATTCGGAACAAATAAACCGAATTGCTAAAATTCTGGAATTTTCATTCCATCTTCTGTGGACCGCGTCAAGCCCGCGGATCTTTCACATTTGCAAGATTCGAACCAGAGCCCTTCCTGGTCGGATTGAAGTATTCTGCCGGAGCAGGTTTTGGCCTGAGCAGAGCCGATCGCCTCTGACCTGGCGGAAAGATGCCCGGCCTTTCAGCCAAGAGAATACTTTAATCTGACCAGGAAAAGCTCTAGAGACAATCGCGGCACGGGCCGAAGGCAGTGCGACAAATGCGACCGCGGGGCAGGAATGCAACTCATCGATCCGAACCATCCGGCATATCGTCATCTTTGGGTGCGAATTGCCATCGTCGCCGTCTGCTTCGGCTGGGCCGCGGTCGAGTTCACCACCGGCGATCCGTTCTGGGGCGTGCTCGCGGGCGGGGCGGGCGCCTATTCCTTCTATATATTGTTCTGGACCTTCAAGCCGCAGCCGCCGGAGACGGCGGCAGTCGTCACACCCGATGACACGGACGGGGACGAGCCGGCAGCAGACGAAGAGAAGAAAGCCGAAGAGAAGAAGGCTGAATAATCGAAGCGTGCCGCGATCTTTCCGATGCGCGCCACGCTTGACGTCTTTGTTTGATCCTATCGCAAAACCGACGCACGGCTTCGCGCGCCGCCAGCCCGATCCCCGGCGCATTCCCGTCCTGTCAGAGTGACAGTTCCTTGGCTTGCGCGTCGATCTTTTCGCAGACATCCCCGAATGGATCGCGCACCGGTACCAGCGGCGAAACACCGAGCAGGAGAAGCGCTTTCAAATGTGACCGGCCACCTCCCAGCAACGGCGCAAAGGATGTCATCACGATGCGTTCCTCACCATAGAGACGCTGGTACTCTGCAAAATTGCTGAAGTTCTCGTGATTGCTGTTCTTCAGATGGAAGGACTCGGCCGCAGCACCTTCGGCAAGGATAACTTCGTGCGTATCGAGCATGACTGCATAGTACTCGATCGATGCGTCGGCGGCGGGAGTGACCGATGCGATCGTCGTGCCGTTCACGAGATCCTTCACCTGGATCAGAATGCCATTTAGGTACAGCGCATGGCCAGGCGACAGATAGAGATCCGAATGAGGTGTGTGCCCGTCCAGCGCGTAGCGGGAAACCCGGATCGGCACGACGTCCTTGTGCCAGCGCGCGCCGCTCTTCTTGAAGCTTTGGCGGCCGACCCACTTTACCAGACGGGTGCTACCGTCAGGAAGGGCAACGCGATCGCCGATGCGCAGATCCTCGACGGGCTTCTCACCGCAATCCGTGAGGATCGCCGTTCCCCGCAGGAAACATTGCGGGCCGCTGCCGCTGCCGCCACTGGAGCCACCACTTCCGCCTGAGCCACCGCTCCCGCCAGAGCCTCCGTGTCCACCGGAGCCGCCCCGTCCCCAAAGCCGCCCCAGCGCGTTGGCCGGAGAGGTGGTAATTGCTGTGGCCAAGGCGGCCACGCCGGCAAGACGAGCTCCGGCGGCTGCGGCTACACCTAGAAAATGTCTGCGCGCAGTGTTGCGTGGTAGCTTCGGATCTTCCGTAGATGACATGTCGGCGCTCTCCTGAAAATATTTACACCACCCTATGTTACACTGGGTTGTATCGCATTCCATTCCGCTAAATTGCGCTAGGTCCTACCGAAAAGGGGGTAGGCATGGTCTATTGGGGTCCCGAAATGCGCTGTTGCCGGTACCAAAAAGCGGAGGATTTATCTGCTACCCGAACGCGAAAGAATCAAACTGAGTATCAGGGGCACCGGTTGAATCGCAGGAAAAACAGCCCATATAGACTTCGCGAATCGAGCCGGAAACGGCGGCTCTTCCAAAGCCTCGAAACATTGCCTGCGTTCGAGAAAGCTTCAGCTGTGCGGCAGGCGGCGCATCGCCTCGTCGATCAGCAGATTGGCGATCATCATGCGCCTGTTGGCATTGTTGCGGAAAGGCTCTGCGACGCCATCAGGATGATTGGCCTTGGCAAAGGCGCGCCGTTTCTCGTTCAGCGTCTGTTGGGTATCGGCGGCAGCGATCGCCAGTTCCGCGGCGATCTCTTCGGGAGCGATGCGGGCGAGATGGTCCGGCATGACGGGCTCGGGCGGAGGCGCAGCCGCCGGTTCCTCCGCGATCGCGGCGGCGGGATCGAGATCCAGATTGTCGAAATAGGCCTGGCCGACACGTTGTGAGGCGGCCGAGACACCTTCCATGACGTCGAAGGCAAGCCCGGTGCCGAGGCCGGGAACTCGGTGGGCCGCTGGCGCCTGGGCGTCCTCGTCCGTCCCGTCCTCCGCCTTTAGCCGCTCGAGGACTGATTGAAATACCGACTGTCCGAACAGCATCCGCCTCCCTTTCGATGCGTAGATTAAAGACGGACAAGATGGCGCCGGGCTTGCGGGTGTCGTCAGCCGGCCTGCTTGCGGCTCTCCTCGAGGATGATGTCGTAGAGCAGCCTTGCACTCGGCGGCAGCGCCCGTTCCCTGGCGGTGATCATGCTGTAGGGCTTGACGTTGATGTCGAAATCGATCGGCAGCATGCGCACATCAGAGGCATTCGAGCCCTGGCTGGCAAGGAACTGGGCGACATCGACGGCGACGGGAGCGATCGCATCGGTTTCGCAAATGATGGCGCAGGTCAAAAGCAGCGAGGAGGTGTTGACGATGTTTTCGGGCAGCGCCACGCCGCGCGACAGGAAGACGTCCTCGATCGTGCGGCGCAGCAGGGTGCCCGGCGGCTGGAACACCCAGTCGTAATCCCTGACGTCGGCGAGGCTGCTCGTCTTCTGCTTCATGAGCGGATGGCGGTTGCGCACGATCAGGCAGGCGCGCTCGATGCCGATCTCCTTCACCTCGAAGAGGCGCGGATTGAGATCATCGGGAATGCGGCCGATGATGAAGTCATGGCGGGCGGCGAGCAGCTCGCGAGCAAGCACGTTGCTCGTCTCCACCTGGATGTTGATCTCAATGCCGGGATAGGCCTTGCGCACTTTGTTGATTGCCGGCACGACGAGGCTCATGGCCGGCGCCGTCACTGCGCCGATGAAGACCGAGCCGCCCTTGCCGCTTTTCAATTCACCGATCTCGCGGCTCGCCTCGCGCAGCTCCAGGAGGATCTTCCGAGCCCTTCGGGCAAGCGCTGCGCCGAAGGTCGTCAGCACGACGCCGCGGGCCACGCGCTCATAGAGCGACGTCTTGGTGATCGATTCCATTTCGGACAACATGCGCGATGCGGCGGGCTGCGAAATGTTCAGAACGTCGGCTGCGGCGGAAATCTGTCCGCTATCTTCGATTGCGACGATCATACGCAGGTGATTCAGCTTAAGTCCTGCGCGTAACAGGCTGTCATCGCCGAAATTATCGCTGTGGATATCGACGTGATCCATCGAAAATGGCTCGGAAACAATCGTCATGGTTGCAGCCTCCTCACTGCGCTCCATCAAAAGTAATACTTTTTAACGATATACCAAAATTGTTATGCATATTACCAGTTATTCTATTTGACAGTTATAGGAATCCATACCAGTTTGCCGCCGTGTGCTGGTTGGCACTCAACACGTGTGAGATCGTGGAGGAGACCTACTTCGTTTCTCACCATCTGAAGTAACTATCCAATACGGAACCTGCCACAGTTTCGGGGCGGGCGATTTTTCGTCTGCTGCTCTATTAACAAGGGAGAGAGAAATGAAATCCATTATCTCATTGATGGCTGCGGCTGCCTTCGGCGTCGCTTCGTTCGTTATGCCGGCAATGGCGCAGGACAAGGGGCTTGTCGGTATCGCAATGCCGACGAAGTCTTCGGCTCGCTGGATCGACGACGGCAACAACATCGTCAAGCAGCTCGAGGCCGCTGGCTACAAGACCGACCTGCAGTATGCTGACGACGATATTCCGAACCAGCTTTCGCAGATCGAAAACATGGTCACCAAGGGCGCCAAGGTCCTCGTCATCGCTTCGATCGACGGCACGACGCTTTCCGACGTCCTCCAGAAGGCTCATGACGCCAACATCAAGGTGATCGCATACGACCGCCTGATCCGCGACTCGGCCAACGTCGACTACTACGCCACCTTCGACAACTTCCAGGTCGGCGTTCTGCAGGCTGGCTCCATCGTCGACGCCCTCGGCCTCAAGGATGGCAAGGGCCCGTTCAACATCGAACTGTTCGGCGGCTCGCCTGACGACAACAACGCTTTCTTCTTCTATGACGGCGCAATGTCGGTCCTGCAGCCTTACATCGACAGCGGCAAGCTCGTCGTGAAGTCCGGCCAGACCGGCATGGACAAGGTCGGCACGCTGCGTTGGGACGCTGCAACGGCCCAGGCCCGCATGGACAACCTGCTCTCGGCGAACTACACCGACGCCAAGGTCGATGCCGTCCTGTCTCCCTATGACGGTCTGTCGATCGGCATCATCTCGTCGCTGAAGGGCGTCGGCTACGGCACTCCGGACCAGCCGCTTCCGGTTGTTTCCGGTCAGGACGCTGAAGTTCCGTCGGTCAAGTCGATCATTGCTGGCGAACAGCACTCGACGGTCTTCAAGGACACCCGCGAACTCGCCAAGGTAACCGTTGCCATGGTCGATGCCGTCATGTCCGGCAAGGAGCCCGAGGTCAACGACACGAAGACTTACGACAACGGCGTCAAGATCGTTCCGTCCTATCTGCTGAAGCCGGTTGCCGTCGATAAGACCAACTACAAGCAGATCCTCGTCGACGGCGGTTACTACACCGAAGACAAGCTGAAGTAATGAGAGGGACCGGAACCCGCGCTTGCGGGTTCCGGTCTTCGATTTTATGATCGCCTGGCCGCTCGACGGCTGGAGGCGCTGGAACTTTGACTATGGACAATACCATCCTCGAAATGCGGAGCATCACCAAGACGTTCCCGGGCGTCAAGGCGCTGGAGAACGTGAACCTCAAGGTTCGCCAGGGTGAGATCCACGCATTGGTGGGCGAAAACGGGGCCGGCAAATCGACCCTGATGAAAGTGCTATCAGGCGTCTATCCGACAGGAAGCTATGAAGGCGACATCGTCTATGAAGGCGAGACGCGCAACTTCAAGGTCCTGAAGGATTCCGAAGAAATCGGCATCGTCATCATCCACCAGGAGCTGGCGCTGGTGCCGCTGCTATCGATCGGCGAAAACATCTTCCTCGGCAACGAGAATGCCAAGAACGGCGTCATCAGCTGGGAAGAGACTTTCAACCGCACGAAGAAGCTGCTCACCAAGGTGGGCCTGCGGGAATCTCCGAACACGCTGGTCACCGACATCGGCGTCGGCAAGCAGCAGCTCGTCGAGATCGCCAAGGCACTGTCGAAGAGCGTGAAGCTGCTCATCCTCGACGAGCCTACTGCTTCCCTCAATGAGAAGGACTCGGACGCGCTGCTCAATCTGCTGATCGAGTTCCGCAATCAGGGCATCACTTCGATCATCATTTCCCACAAGCTGAACGAGATCCGGAAGGTCGCCGACCAGATCACGGTCCTGCGCGACGGTATGACCGTCAAGACGCTCGACTGTCACACGGACGAGATCAGCGAAGACATCATCATCAAGAACATGGTGGGCCGAGATCTGGCCGACCGTTATCCGCCGCGCTCGGTGCCGATCGGCGAGACGATCTTCGAAGTGAAGAACTGGAATGCCTATCACCAGCAGCACCGCGACCGCCAGGTGCTGCACGACATCAACGTCAACGTCCGCAAGGGCGAGGTCGTTGGCATTGCCGGTCTGATGGGTGCCGGCCGCACCGAATTCGCGATGAGCGTCTTCGGCAAATCCTATGGCCACAAAGTCAGCGGCGAGGTCTTCGTCAATGGCAAGGCTGTCGATGTCAGCACTGTGCGCAAGGCGATCGACGCCGGTCTTGCCTATGTCACCGAGGACCGCAAGCAACTCGGTCTCGTGCTCAGCGACAGCATTCTGCACAATACGACGCTTGCCAACCTCGACGGGATTTCGAGCAATAGCGTCATCGACGACATCAAGGAGATGAAGGTCGCGACCGATTACCGGTCGAAGCTGCGCATCCGCTCCTCCGGCGTCTTCCAGGAAACGGTCAATCTTTCGGGCGGCAACCAGCAGAAGGTCGTGCTGTCGAAGTGGTTGTTTTCCGATCCCGATATTTTGATCCTCGACGAGCCGACCCGCGGCATCGACGTTGGCGCAAAGTACGAAATCTATACTATCATCAACCAGCTTGCCGCCGATGGAAAGGGCGTTCTGATGATCTCATCGGAAATGCCTGAACTTCTTGGCACATGTGACCGCATCTACGTGATGAACGAAGGACGCATCGTCGCGGAATTGCCGAAGGGAGAAGCAAGCCAGGAAACTATCATGCGCGCTATCATGCGCTCAGGGGAGAAGAGACAATGACTCCGGTCAACCCGACAACCGAACACAGCAACGTCGTTTCCGTTGCCGATTATATCCGCGGCAATATTCGTGAATACGGCATGCTCATCGCACTTGTCGCGATCATGGTGTTCTTCCAGTTTTATACCGGCGGCATTCTCTTCAAGCCGGTCAACCTGACGAACCTTGTTCTACAGAACTCCTTCATCGTCATCATGGCGCTCGGCATGCTGCTCGTCATCGTCGCCGGCCATATCGACCTGTCGGTGGGTTCGATCGTCGCCTTCGTCGGCGCGCTCGCGGCGATCTTCACCGTGTCATGGGGCATGAACTTCTGGCTTGCCGGCCTGATCTGCCTGATCGTGGGCGGCATCATCGGCGCGGCGCAGGGCTATTTCATCGCCTATCACCGCATTCCGTCGTTCATCGTGACGCTTGCCGGCATGCTTGTTTTCCGCGGCCTGACGCTGACGGTCCTGAACGGCAAGAACATCGGTCCGTTCCCGAAGGAGTTCCAGGTTATCAGCACCGGCTTCCTGCCGGGCGACATGATCGACATTGCCGGCACACCCGTGCAGTCGACCTCGCTGATCCTGACCGTGATCCTGCCTGTCATCCTCTTCTACCTCGCCTGGCGCCGCCGCAAGGTGAACGAAGACCACGGGATCGATGTCGAGCCGATGGGCTTCTTCATCGTCCAGAACCTGATCGTTTCGCTCGCCATCCTGTGGATTGGCTATCTGCTCTCCACCTATAAGGGCCTGCCGAACGTTCTCGTCGTCATGCTGGTGCTGATTGCGATCTACGCCTTCATCACCCGCCGGACCACGATCGGCCGTCGCATCTATGCCATGGGCGGCAATTCGAAGGCGACCAAGCTTTCAGGTATCAATACCGAGCGGCTGAGCTTCTACACCTTCGTCAATATGGGCGTTCTTGCAGGCCTTGCCGGCATGATCATCGCGCTTCGCCTGAACTCGGCAACGCCGAAGGCCGGCGTCGGTTTCGAGCTCGACGTCATTGCGGCCTGCTTCATCGGCGGCGCCTCGGCGTCCGGCGGCGTCGGCAAGATCACCGGTGCGGTCATCGGCGCGTTCATCATGGGTGTCATGAATAACGGGATGTCGATCGTCGGGCTCGGCATCGACTTCCAGCAGATGGTGAAGGGCCTCGTGCTTCTCGCCGCAGTGTTCTTCGACGTTTACAACAAGAACAAGGGCTGAGCGCCTCAAAGCGCGCCAGCCAGGCATTCGCAGTCCTATGAATGATAGATTCCGGCTCCTGATGGAGCCGGACAGGCGGAGCTTTTTCCTGTCTTCGCTGAAACGAGAAGGATCGAAGACGTGCTTATTTCACAGATCAAGGGTGCAAACGGAGAGATCATCGTCGCCGTGCGTGAGCAGGGCGGCGCTGCAAGGTCGGTCAAGAACGCCGTCAGCGTCTACGCGCTGGCGATGGAGGCCGCTGACGGCGGCAAGTCTCTTGCCTCGGTCATCGAAGCGCATGGCTACGGCGATGCCGTCGATCTTGAAAAGGCCTATGCGGAAGGCCGCTTCCTTCCGCCGATCACCCATCCTGACGCGGCGCATCTGCATCTGACGGGCACCGGCCTGACGCATCTGGGATCGGCGGCAACGCGGGATTCCATGCACAAGAAGACCACCGAAGCCGCCGAGGAAACCCTGACGGACTCGATGAAGATGTTCAAGATGGGCCTCGAGAACGGCAAGCCGAAGGCCGGCGAAAAAGGCGTCCAGCCCGAATGGTTCTACAAGGGCAACGGCTATGGCGCCGCAGCCCCCGGCGCACCGCTCATCTCGCCTTCTTTCGCGCTCGACGGCGGCGAAGAGCCGGAGATGGCTGGCATTTACGTGATCGCCAAGGACGGCTCGCCCTTCCGTATCGGTTTTGCGCTGTCGAACGAATTTTCCGATCACGTCACCGAGCGGATCAACTATCTCTATCTCGCCCATTCGAAGCTGCGCCCGGCCAGCTTCGGCCCGGAAATCCGCGTCGGCGCGGCCCCGGAGGATATTCGCGGCACCTCGCGCATCAAGCGCGGGGACAAGGTGATCTTCGAAAAGCCGTTTCTGTCCGGTGAAGCGAACATGTCGCACACCTTCGCCAATCTGGAATATCACCATTTCAAATACGGCATCTTCCGTGTTCCAGGCGATGTTCATGTCCATATGTTCGGCACGGCAACCCTTTCCTTTGCCGACGGCGTCAAGACCGAAGAGGGCGACGTCTTCGAGATCGAAGTCGCCGAATTCGGCCTGGCGCTCCGCAATCCGCTGAAGGTGGCCGCCGAGGAAGAGATCGCCGTCAGGCAGCTCTGAATTCAAGACCTGGCCGCATTCGGCGGCCGGCTTTTTGCTCGTAAACGGTAAAGGAGGCTTGTTAAGCCCATGACCATTTATCAAAATCTGATCGCCGGCGAATGGGTCGGCTCGAACGCGACGAAGAACATCAACCCGTCGGATACGAATGAGGTCGTCGGCCTCTATGCCGACGGCAGCGCAGATGACACGAAAAACGCCATCGCTGCCGCCAAGGCTGCCTTCCCGGCCTGGTCGCGCTCGGGCATCTGGGAGCGTCACGTCATCCTGAAAAAGGCCGGCGACGAGATCATGGCGCGCAAGGATGAGCTGGGTGCGCTGCTGGCTCGCGAAGAAGGCAAGACGCTGCCGGAAGCCACCGGCGAAGTCATCCGCGCGTCGCAGATCTTCGAATTTTTCGCCGGTGAGGCGCTGCGGCTGGCCGGTGAGGTCATCCCCTCGGTTCGCCCGAATATCGGGGTCGAGATCACCCGCGAGGCGCTCGGCGTCATCGGCATCATCACGCCGTGGAACTTCCCGATCGCCATTCCCGCTTGGAAGATCGCGCCAGCGCTCTGCTACGGTAACACCATCGTCTTCAAGCCGGCCGAACTGGTGCCCGCCTGTTCCTGGGCGATCGTCGATATCCTCCATCGCGCCGGCCTGCCGAAGGGCGTGCTGAACCTCGTCATGGGCAAAGGCTCGGTCGTCGGCCAGGCCATGCTCGAAAGCCCCGACGTTCACGGCATCACGTTTACCGGTTCCACCGGCACCGGCAGGCGCGTCGCCGCCGCCTCCATCGAGCATAACCGCAAGTTCCAGCTGGAAATGGGCGGCAAGAACCCGATGGTCGTGCTCGACGATGCCGATCTCAACGTCGCCGTCGAGGCGGCCGCCAATTCCGGCTTCTTCTCCACGGGCCAGCGCTGCACCGCTTCCTCGCGCCTGATCGTCACCGAGGGCATTCACGACAAGTTCGTCGCAGCACTGACCGACAAGCTGAAGACGCTGGTCGTCGACAACGCACTGAAGGCCGGCACCCATATCGGTCCCGTCGTCGATGAGCGGCAGCTGAAGACCGATACCGACTATATCGAGATCGGCAAGTCGGAAGGCGCCAAACTCGCCTTCGGCGGCGAGGTCATCTCGCGCGACACACCCGGCTTCTACCTGCAGCCGACGCTGTTCACCGAAGCGACCAACCAGATGCGCATTTCGCGCGAGGAGATCTTCGGACCTGTGGTCTCGGTGATCCGAGTCAAGGATTACGACGAGGCGCTGGCGACGGCCAACGACACGCCGTTCGGCCTTTCGGCCGGCATCGCCACGACCAGCCTGAAACATGCCACGCACTTCAAGCGCAATTCCGAGGCCGGCATGGTGATGGTCAACCTCCCGACGGCAGGCGTCGATTTCCACGTGCCGTTCGGCGGCCGCAAGGGCTCTTCCTACGGCCCGCGCGAGCAGGGCAAGTACGCCGCCGAATTCTACACAACCGTCAAGACCGCCTACACCTTGGCTTGAGACAAGTGCGATAACCCGGGCCGTACCAGGCGGTCCGGCGATATCCTGAAGGATAGAGACAATGAAAAAGAAAGCGGAATGGCCGCGCAGGCTGAGGTCGCAGGAATGGTACGGCGGTACGAGCCGCGACGTGATCTATCACCGCGGCTGGCTTAAAAACCAGGGTTATCCGCACGACCTGTTCGACGGCCGGCCGGTGATCGGCATCCTCAACACCTGGTCGGATATGACCCCGTGCAACGGTCATTTGAGGGAGCTCGCCGAGAAGGTGAAGGCGGGCGTATGGGAGGCTGGCGGCTTCCCGCTTGAGGTGCCGGTGTTCTCGGCATCCGAAAACACCTTCCGCCCGACCGCGATGATGTACCGCAATCTTGCCGCGCTGGCGGTGGAAGAGGCGATCCGCGGCCAGCCGATGGATGGCTGCGTACTGCTGGTCGGCTGCGACAAGACCACGCCGTCGCTTATCATGGGGGCGGCTTCCTGCGACCTGCCCTCGATCGTCGTCACTGGCGGGCCGATGCTGAACGGCTATTTCCGCGGTGAACGGGTCGGCTCGGGCACGCATCTGTGGAAGTTTTCCGAGATGGTGAAGGCCGGCGAGATGACGCAGGCCGAATTCCTCGAGGCTGAGGCCTCGATGAGCCGTTCGTCAGGCACCTGCAACACCATGGGTACTGCCTCTACCATGGCTTCCATGGCCGAGGCGCTCGGTATGGCGCTCTCCGGCAATGCTGCGATCCCGGGCGTCGATTCCCGCCGCAAGGTCATGGCGCAGTTGACCGGCCGGCGTATCGTGCAGATGGTCAAGGACGACCTGAAGCCCTCCGAGATCATGACGAAGCAAGCCTTCGAGAATGCCATCCGCACCAACGCGGCGATCGGCGGATCGACCAATGCCGTCATCCACCTGCTCGCTATCGCCGGCCGTGTCGGCATCGATCTTTCGCTTGACGATTGGGACCGCTGCGGCCGCGACGTTCCCACAATCGTCAATCTGATGCCGTCGGGCAAATACCTGATGGAAGAGTTCTTCTATGCCGGCGGTCTGCCTGTCGTGCTGAAGCGCCTCGGCGAAGCGGGCCTCCTGCACAAGGACGCGCTGACGGTCTCCGGCGAAACCGTCTGGGACGAGGTCAAGGACGTCGTAAACTGGAACGAGGACGTTATCCTGCCGGCCGAAAAGGCGCTGACAGCTTCGGGCGGCATCGTCGTGCTGCGCGGCAATCTGGCGCCGAAGGGCGCGGTGTTGAAGCCTTCGGCGGCTTCGCCGCATCTGCTGGTACACCGGGGCAGGGCGGTCGTGTTCGAGGACATCGACGACTACAAGGCGAAGATCAACGACGACAACCTCGACATCGACGAAACCTGCATCATGGTCATGAAGAACTGTGGGCCGAAAGGCTATCCCGGCATGGCCGAAGTCGGCAACATGGGGCTGCCGCCGAAGGTGCTGAAGAAGGGCATCCTCGATATGGTGCGCATTTCCGACGCCCGCATGTCCGGAACGGCTTACGGCACGGTCGTGCTGCACACCTCTCCGGAAGCAGCCGTTGGCGGGCCGCTTGCGGTCGTGAAAAACGGCGACATGATCGAGCTGGATGTGCCGAACCGTCGCCTGCATCTCGATATTTCCGAGGAGGAATTGGCGCGACGGCTTGCCGAATGGCAGCCGAACCACGATCTGCCCAAATCAGGCTATGCCTTCCTGCATCAGCAGCATGTCGAAGGGGCCGATACCGGCGCCGACCTCGACTTCCTGAAGGGATGTCGCGGAAACGCTGTCGGCAAGGACAGCCACTGACAGGTAATTCCAGGATTGGAAATCGATAAAAGGCGGGCATCACCCGCCTTTTTCTTTGCACTTGTTCAATGAAAAAATGGCATTATATTCTGTACAAATGTACAGGAGATATGGTGATGTCAAAGACCGTCGGTGCAGCCGAGTTCAAGGCGAAATGCCTGAACCTTATCGATCAGATGGCGAAAGACGACGAATCTATCGTCATCACCAAGCGCGGCAGGCCAGTCGCCGTACTTTCGCCGGCACCTGACCCCAGCGGACGCAGGAGTATCATCGGTGCGATGAAGGGCAGCGTATTGCGCTACGATGATCCGCTGTCTCCGGCTGCTGAAGCAGAAGATTGGGACGCCGTCCGTTGATCGTCATCGACACGCATATTCTGGTCTGGGCGATGCAGGACGATGCACGCCTCGGTTCACAAGCCCGGCGCATCATCGACGAGATGACGGAGAAAAGCCGGATCCTGATTTCGGCGATCACGCCTTGGGAAATCGCGATGCTCGTGCAGAAGGGACGCTTGGCGCTCGGCGACGATGTCGGGCGATGGCTCGACAGCGCACTGTCTCTGCCCGGAATCCAGCTTGCACCGATTGAGCCCTCGATCGCGATAGATAGTGTTCGGCTACCCGGCCAGTTTCATGCCGACCCCGCCGACCGCATCATCATTGCCACAGCCCGTTTTCATCGCGTACCGTTGCTGACGGCCGACCAGGCGATCCTCAGCTACGGTGCGCGCGGCCACCTTCAGGTTCTTGCGGCGGAATAGGGCCTTTGGGTGGAGGCGCGCAGCCTGGCTTCGGGCTGTGCCCTCAGCTCTGGCTCTGGCTTTGCATCTGTCCGCCGTCCTCGACCTTCACGGTGACCGACAGCGTTTCGCCCGGCGTGCCGATGCGCATGCCTGAAATCGGCGCGGCGTCGCGATAGCAGAGGCCGGAGGCGACTCTGATGTAACGGGCATCCGGGCAGATCTCGTTGGCGGGATCGAAGCCGACCCAGCCGAGGCCGGGAATATGGGCCTCGGCCCATGCATGGGTCGCGGCCTGTTCGATCTTTTCCTCCATCATCAAATAACCGGAGATATAACGCGCCGGCACCTGCAGGGCACGGGCAGCGGAAATGAAGATGTGCGCATGGTCCTGGCAGACGCCGCTCTTCCTCTCCAGCGCCTGTTCGGCCGTCGTCTCGGTGTTGCTGGTGCCGGGCTTATAATCGACCGTCTCGTGGATCGCCGCCATCAGCTCATGCATGCGGGAAAGCTCATTGTCGCCGCTGACGCCCTTGATCAGTTCCTTCACCAGCCTGCCGCCCTTGGTCAGCGGCGTGTCGCGCAGGAAGAGCCAAAGCGGGCAGAAGCCGGTATGCGGGCCGGTGACGCCGTTGTTGTCCTCCGTCTCGACCTCGCCTTCGGCCAGGATACGCGTCACATCCTGCTCGCCTTCCAGCGAGACCAGATTGACATGATTGCCGTACTGGTCGTCATATTCGACTTCCGGCGTGGCACCTTCGACGTTCAGGGCCCAGCCGAGCACTTTCTGAGCCGATGTCGTCGGTGGCGTCAATCGCAGCCGTTGCAGCGAGAATTGCGCCGGTTCGTCGTAGCGGTATTCGGTGAGGTGGCTGATCTTCAGTCTCATATTGTCATCCGCTTATACATAAAACCGGTAGCCATCGGAAATTTCCGCGCCGAGCTTGTTGTTGCGCGCGACGAAATCCTCCAGGAACTCGTGCAGGCCCTGATCCATGATATCCCGGATCGCCCTCGTCTGCAGCGTGGTGCGGATTGAATCCGCGGTATCGTGGGCAGGAAGCCGCTCCTCGTAATCCTGGGCCAGATAGCCGAGATTGCTGACGATCTTCTCGTAGCAATAGGCAAGCGAGCGCGGCATCTGGACATTCAGCGTCAGGAAGTCGGCGATGTTCATCGCCCGGTATTCGCCGTCATAGGCCCAGCTATAGGCGCGGTGCGCCGAGACCGAGCGCAGGATCGATTCCCACTGCACGTTGTCGAGGGAGGAGCCGACAGCCGAGACCGAGGGCAGCAGCACGTAATATTTCACGTCGAGGATGCGGCTGGTATTGTCTGCCCGCTCGATGAAGGTGCCGATGCGAGCAAAATTATAGAGCTCGTTGCGCAGTGTCGAACCATGGAAGGCACCGCGTATGAGGCCGGCGCGGCGCTTGATGACATCGATCACCTCTGGCATTTCGGCCGCCTTGACGCGCTTTTCGAGCAGCGACTTCAAGTCGATCCAGCATTCGTTGGTCGCTTCCCAGGTCTCGCGTGTCAGGGCGGTGCGCACCATGCGGGCATTGTTGCGGCCGGAATCGATGCACGACATGACGCTCGACGGATTCGTGCGATCGCGCAGCAGATAGTCGATCGCGTCTGCGTTGGTCAGCTTGTTATGGCCTTCGTCATAAGCCTCGCGTACGCCCGCACTTTGTAGAACGCCATCCCAATTGTCATCGCCGGTGCTGCTGCGGGTCAGCGACATGCGCAACCCCGCATCGATCAGGCGGGCTATATTTTCGGCGCGCTCGATGTAACGAAACATCCAGTAGAGGCCGTTTGCTGTTCTTCCGAGCATCAGTCCTCCAATACCCAAGTGTCTTTGGTGCCGCCGCCCTGGCTGGAATTGACCACCAGCGAGCCCTGCTTCAACGCCACGCGTGTCAGACCGCCCGGAATGATCTGCACCTTGTCGGATACAAGCACATAGGGGCGAAGGTCGACATGGCGCGGCGCGATGCCCTTGTTGACGAGGATCGGCACGGTGGAGAGCGACAGTGTCGGCTGGGCGATGTAATTGTTCGGTTTGGCTTTCAGTTTCTCGGCAAAATCGGCGCGCTCCTTCTTCGACGCCGTCGGGCCGACGAGCATGCCGTAGCCGCCGGAGCCGTGCACCTCCTTAACCACCAGCTCTTCCAGGTGCTCCAACACATATTTCAGGCTGTCGGCTTCCGAACAGCGCCAGGTCGGCACGTTTTCGAGCAGCGCCTTGCGGCCGGTATAGAATTCGACGATCTCGGGCATATAGGAATAGATCGCCTTGTCGTCGCAAATGCCGGTGCCCGGCGCATTGGCGATGGTGATGTTGCCGGAGCGGTAGACATCCATGATGCCGGGAATGCCGAGCGCGGAATCAGCCCGGAAGGTCAGGGGATCGAGGAAGTCGTCGTCGACGCGGCGGTAGAGCACGTCGATCGCTTCGTAACCGCGTGTCGTCCTCATCTTCACCTTGCCGTCGATGACGCGCAGATCCGAGCCCTCGACCAGTTCGACGCCCATCATGTCGGCGAGGAAGGAATGTTCGTAATAGGCGGAATTGTAGATGCCTGGCGTCAGCACGGCGACGCGCGGCTTGCCCTTGCAGCCGGGAGGGGCGAGCGAGGCGAGGCTTTGACGCAGCAGATAGGGATAATCCTCGACACGCTGCACCTTGTTCTCATGAAAGAGCTCAGGGAACATCTGCATCATGGTTTCCCGGTTTTCCAGCATGTAGCTGACACCGGAGGGCGTGCGGGCATTGTCCTCCAGCACGTAAAACTGGTCCTCTCCGGTGCGCACGATATCGGTGCCGACGATGTGGGTATAGACGCCGCCGGGCGGCCGGAAGCCGATCATTTCGGGGATGAAGGTGACGTTGTTCTCGATCAGCTCGCGCGGAACGCGGCCGGCGCGGATGATCTCCTGCTTATGATAGATATCGTCCAGAAAGGCGTTGAGCGCGATCACCCGCTGCTCGATGCCTTGGGCGAGCTTGCGCCATTCGCGGGCGGAGATGATGCGGGGAATGATGTCGAAGGGGATGAGCTTTTCGGAACTGTCGGCATGGCCGTAGACCGCGAAGGTGATGCCGGTCTTCCGGAAAATGTTCTCCGCATCGCGGGATTTGGCAATCAGATGCGCCCGGTCTTGGCTGTTGTACCACTCGAAGTATTTGTCATAAGGCGGGCGGGGACTCTCGTCCCCGGTAATCATTTCATCAAATGCCAAAGGCTCGGCTCCCCTTTTTTGTTCATTTGAATACAACGCAAATGGCAATGCAAGAACCATGCGCAGTTCGAGGAAAAGATTTTGCGCTGCGGGAAACGGGTGAAAATCTGGGCATTTAAAGTGATGCGGTGCGGCATGGCGGATAGGGGTATCGAGGCTTGCCTAAAATCTGAGCATTTGAGCGTTTTTCGTTCGGTCAAGACGGTCGAATATAGTCGCGCGCCTAAGGCTCCCCGGCCCGCCCTCCGTGGCAAATGCCGGCTGGCGCGACGGCCACTGGGTCTCTGCCATCAGCGAAATTTCAAATAAACATCAATGCTTCGCCTTTGACGGCAGTTGCCGCGTGGGGCTATCAGCACGGCGACCCTTCTCTCCCGAGCCGCTCCATGTCCTTCGATCGCCTTGCCCCCGCCGTCTTCGTCCTGCTCTGGTCCACGGGCTGGGTGGTGGCGAAATACGCCTCGCTGCATTCCGAACCCTTCACCTTTCTTTCGATACGCTACGCGCTGTCGGCGGCGGCATTCCTGGCGCTCTGCCTGGTGGTGCGAGCGCAATGGCCCAGCCGGGCGGCGGCGCTGCGTGCCGTCTATTCCGGGTTCTTCCTGCATGGTTTCTATCTCGCCGGTCTCTGGTGGGCGATCGCCAATGGCGTGCCGGCCGGCATATCGGGCATCATCGCGGCGCTGCAGCCGTTGCTGACGGCGATGGCAGCTCCCTTCCTCATCGGCGAGCGGCTGCAGCAGGCACAGAAGCTTGGCCTTGCCCTTGGCTTCGTCGGCATTGCCATCGCCATTTCGCCGAAGCTGCTCGATCCGGCGACCGCCGATCTCACGCATGCGGCCCTGCCGCTGGCAATCAATCTCGTCGCCATGGCGTCTGTCACCTACGGCACGCTCTATCAGAAGAAACACCTGCAATCCGGCGACCTCAGAACCATCGCGACCCTGCAATATGTCGGCGCGCTGATCCTCACGCTGCCGCTTTCGCTGGTCTTCGAGCATCAGCATTTCAACGGCGCCGCGCAGGCCTATGGCGCGCTGGCCTGGTCGGTCTTCGGCCTGTCGATGGGCGGCGTCGGACTGCTGCTCTATCTGATCCGCCGGGGTCAGGTATCACGCGCCGCCTCGCTGATCTACCTGATGCCGCCGGCTGTCGCTCTCGAAGCCTTCATCGCCTTCGGGGAACCGCTGACCCTGCCGCTGATCGTCGGCACCGTGGTGGTCGTGACAGGCGTCTATCTCACGAACCGCAGGGCGTTCAGCGAGCATAGGCCTGCCGAGGCGTAGATAACAAAAAGGCCGGAGATCCCCGGCCTTTTTGCTTTTCAGTCGTTCGACGATCAGGCGCGTTCGCGGCGCTGGCCGCTACCGTTGCGGGAGCCGGAGCCACCGCGGCGGTTGCCGCCATTGCCGTCGCGGCGCGGTTCGCCGGCCTGGGCCTGCTGCGGGCCGCGATCCTCGCCATGCTTGCGGGCCGGGCGGCCGTGGGCATGGCGGCTGTTGCCGCGGTGATGGCCGCTCGGCTCACCATTGGCATGGCCGTTATGGGCAGGACGCTGCGGCTTCGCCGAAGGGCGGAAGTCGGAGGTCGAGACCAGGTCGTTGTCGGGACCGAGGTTAGGGGTCGCTTCGCCGCGGCGCTGGCCACGGAAATCCTCGTTGCGGCTGGTCGGGCGCTCCGGACGTGGACGACGCTCCTCGCCGCCGGCGCGGACTTCGCTGCCATCACCTTCGCGGCGCGGGCGGCGTTCCTGACGGCTGCCGCGATGCTCGGAGCGGTTCTGGTCGCCACGGCCTTCGCCACGACCCTGGCCTTCACGACCCTGGCCGCCATTGCGATTGCGGTTGTTGCCATTGCCGTTGGCACGGCGGGGTCCGCCGCCGATATTTGCAGAGGGTTCGCCGCTTGCGACAGTGATGTCGATGCCCATCAGGCGCTCGATATCACGCAGCAGCTTGGCTTCGTCGGGGGCGCAGAAGGCGATGGCGATGCCGTCGCGGCCGGCGCGTGCCGTGCGGCCGATGCGATGGACATAGGCGTCGGGCACCTCAGGCAGGTCGTAGTTGTAGACGTGGCTGACGGCGGGGATATCGATGCCGCGGGCGGCAACGTCGGTGGCAATCAGCGTCTTGATGCTGCCGTCGCGGAAGGCCTTCAGCGCCCGCTCGCGCTGGCCCTGGCTCTTGTTACCGTGGATCGAAGCGACGGAATAGCCGACATTCTCGAGATGCTTCATCAACTTCTCCGCACCATGCTTGGTGCGCAGGAAGACGATGGCGCGGCCGTCAGGGTTTTCGGTCAGCGACTTGCGGAGCAGTTCCGTCTTGTCGTTCTTGCCGCCGACGAAATGGACGTATTGTTCGACCTTGTCGGCAGCTTTGCCCGGGGGCGTGACTTCGACCTTGATGGGATCGACGAGATATTCGCCGGCGAGATCGGCGATTGCCTTCGGCATGGTGGCCGAGAACAGCATGGTCTGGCGCTTTTTCGGCACCATCTTGGCGATCTTGCGCAGATCGTGGACGAAGCCGAGGTCGAGCATCTGGTCGGCTTCGTCGAGCACGAGATAGCGAACCGCAGTCAGCGTGATCGCGCGGCGATTGACGAGGTCGAGCAGGCGGCCCGGCGTGGCGACGAGGATGTCGGTGCCCTTTTCGAGCTGAAGCTGCTGCTTGTTGATCGAGACGCCGCCGACGACGACATTGATGCGCAGCGACGATTTGCGGATGAACTTCTTCAGGCTCTCGGCGATCTGGTTCACCAGTTCGCGCGTCGGTGCGAGGATCAGCGTCCGCGTCGTGCGGTTGTCGGGGCGCCGTTCGTCGGCGAGCAGCTTTTCAATCAGCGGCAGGCCGAAAGCGGCGGTCTTGCCGGTGCCGGTCTGGGCAAGGCCGATCAGGTCGCGGCCTTCGAGGAGGAGGGGAATGGCATGTTCTTGGATCGGCGTCGGCGTTTCGATGCCGAGTTGGAACAAAGTAGCGACGATCGGCTTGGAGACACCAAGCGATTCAAAATTAGTCAAGGTATAACCTTTCGGGGCGCCACAATGACTATCGCCGGAACGCACCATGCGATCCGGTTTCATTCTGGCGTCAAGAACCCCGCGTGAAGTGGGAACTTGTGAGTTGGAAAAAGCTTTCCAGCGCTTCTGGCCGCTCATGGGGAGTGCGGCGCTCTATCGAAATGCGCTTTTGTCCCTTCTTCCTGCATCTGTATTTTTCAGCAGGGGCACGCTCACGCGGCGGCCGGAAGGGTGAAAGCTGACCCGCATTTGGGCTAGTTCGCGTGGAAAGTCAAGTGCAGTGCACAAGAAAGCCTCAAGCTGGGTCAGGTGAGGGCATGACGAGGACGAAGCGTTGCGATGCGGTCTCCACACCGTTGACGAGGATGGCGATGCGATGTTCGCCGGGATAATAGCGCCGCGTCGTGATCGGTCGCATGGCGTGGCGGCGCTCAATTGTATGGCTTTGCCCCGGAGCGAGCATTATCGCCTTGCATTTAAAGACCTTGGGTGAGAGCGAACCGTCGCTCTTCACGTGGTGAATGGCGTAGTCGATCATCAGCGATTGCGTGATCTCGCCGGCATTCGTCACGCGGATTTCGAAATCCAGCCCTGCGCCGAACATCACCTCTGCATTCTGGAGCCGCAGTTCGCATTTGAGGGAAGCGGCCGCGGCGAAGCCGAAATTGGCGAGCGCCTGCGCGTGGCCGTTCTTCAGAAGCGTGCGCGAAGCATGTTTCAGCAGCCAGCGGCGTTCGGAGGAAGCGCCGTCTATATGGCCGGCGATGAAGGCGGCGACCAGATCGGGGTGATCCTTGGCGACGTCGTTCAAGCTGTTGGCCACGGAGCGGCGCACATAATCCTCCGGATCATCCATCAGCGCGGTCAGGATGGGCAGGATCGGCGCCGGATCCTTGACGAGTTGCGGCAGTCGCATCGCCCAGGGCAGGCGCGGCCGCGTTCCCTCGCTCGCCAGCCGGCGCACATGCTGATCGGGATCGTCGACCCAGCCGGAAATGATGGCCAGCGCGCGCTGCTGGTCGCGGTGGATAAAGGGGCGGATGCCGTATTCGGCAGTGAAATGCGGCGTTAGTGCCTTCAGAAGATCGAGACCGAGATCGAAATGATCTAGGCCGCGTGCGGCGATGAACTGATTGACCGGCAGCAGCATCCAGCCGGAGAGCCCCGGCCTGCCGGCGGCAGGCAGGCTCGCCTTCAGAATGGCTGCGGCCTCCCAGAAATCACCGGGAAGGGTAGCAAGCAGCGCGTCGCGGATCAGGGCCGAGCGCTCCATCAGCTCCAGCGCGGTGAGGCCCTCGGTCGCCAGTGTCACGAAGCGGTTTTTATCGAAAGTCGGCGTGTTGCCGGCAATGCGATCGGCCATGTCGCCGACCAATGCCTCATGCAGCAGGTTCTTGAGCGGTTCCGGCATGCTGGTCCTTCCTCTCTATGCGGCCGCCGCATGCCGCCCGCATGGGGGCAGCATGGTCTGCGTGGCGCGAGCTTTAGCGTATCGGTGCCGTCGATTTCCGTGGAATGAGGGTTGGGGCCGAGATCCGAATACGCTCGTCGGCAGGGCTATTGTCACCGGCAAGAAGATCAAGGGCGTTTGATGCAATTTGCTCGAACGGCACCCGCAACGTCGTGAGCGGCGTGGGGAGGTGGCTGACAATCGGAATGTCGTTATAGCCTACGATCGAGATGTCCTGCGGCACGGAAAGGCCGAGTTTCGTCAGTCCCGACAAGGCGCCGATGGCGGTATTGTCGTTGACGGCGAAAATAGCGGTTGGGTGCGGACTGAGATGCATCAGTGTCTCGACGGCTACCGCACCGGACTCGATTCCGAATGTCGAGGGAATGATGTGTGAGGGATCTGCATTCAATCCAGCCTCTTCCAAGGCGTGGCGGAAACCCTCGACGCGGCCTCGCGAACTGGACGCATAGGATGGACCGGCAATGACGCCAATTCTGCGATGGCCGAGATCGAGGAGATGGCGGGCCGCGAGGTAACCACCGAGCCTGTCATCGCCGACCGACGAGAGGCTGTGGCCATCCGTCCGGAGTGCCAGGACATAAGGAATACCGCGTTTTGCCAGCTCGTCCGGAAAGTCATCGTCTTCCCGCGCCGTCGAAAGAATCAGTCCATCGACACCGCGCTTCAGCAGAGACTCGGCCGCAAGCCGGTCTGCCTTTGGCTTGTCGTCGGTCGTTGCGACAATCGCGAAGCGGCCACTACGGCTGCAGGCCTTGGCCAGCGCTTCGTACAGCATGGCCATGACCGTATCCGTCAACCTAGGCACGATCACCCCGATTGTCATTGTATTGCCGCGCCTAAGGCTCGCTGCAGAAACATCCCTAACGTATCCAAGCTCTTCGGCAACCTTGCGCACGCGACGCGCGGTCTCGCTGTCGGATCGCGGAAGCCTCTCGTCGAGAATGCGGGACACGGTAGACTTGGAGACACCGGCTGCGGCAGCGACGCCGTGAATAGTGACGCGGGTCTGACCTGGAACTTCATCCGTCTTTGAATTCATTGAGCCTTTTCCATTCGAGTCGGCTTTGAGCCGCCGCTCTCCAGCATGCCTCAAAAAAGATATTGACTCCAGAGAATTCGAGAACGATAGTGGGAACGTTCCCGTAAACGATCCTATACCGGTCGCAAGTGAACCGCGATCGCACGAAGGAGGAGACCAATATGCAGCCGATGGATATGCGCGGGCTGAGCCCGGCCCCCGTTACCGCTTTCACCCGCGACGGTGAAGTTGATCACAAAGCCAACGCCAAACTCGCCAAATGGCTGGTTTCGATGGAAGGCGTCAAAAGCCTCGTCATCCTCGGCCATGCCGGCGAGGGCACCTTCCTCACGGAAGAGGAGCGCCTTGCTCTCATCCGCACCTATGTCGAAGCGGTCGACGGTGCCGTTCCGATCATTGCCGGGATTACCGGTGAAGGCACGAAGGTCGCTGCTGAAGAGGCCAGGAAATGCAAGGCTGCCGGTGCCACCGGCGCACTCGTCTATCCGAACCACGGCTGGCTGCGTTTCGGCTTTCAGAAGGGAGCGCCTCAGGATCGCTACAAGGCAATCTGGCAGGAGTCTGGCCTCCAGTGCATCCTGTTCCAATATCCCGACGCCACCAAGGCATCATACGATCTCGATACACAGCTTGCGATTGCCACCCAGGAAGGCGTCGTCGCCACCAAGAACGGCGTGCGCAATATGAAGCGCTGGTATGTCGAAATTCCGGAGCTGAAGAAGGCCAATCCAAAGCTGCAGGTTCTGAGCTGCCACGATGAATGGCTGCTACCAACCATGTTCGATGTCGACGGTCTGCTCGTCGGTTACGGCAATATCGCTCCGGAACTGCTGATCGACCTGATCAAAGCTGGCAAGGCGCAGGACTATCCGGAAGCGCGTAAGATCTTCGAGCGCCTTCTTCCGGTGACGCGTGCCGTCTATCACCGCGGCTCTCACATGGAAGGCACCGTGGCCCTGAAACTCGGCCTCGTGCACCGTGGTATCCTTGACCACGCTACGATCCGAGAGCCGCTGAAGAGCCTTGGCGAAAAGGCCGAAGCGGAGATTTTTGCCGCCTTCGACGCTGCCGGTATCGGTCGCGTTGACCAGTTGCTGGCTGCCGAGTGACCTCTTTGACGCCCCTGCGGAGGTCGCAGGGGCGCGTTCCCAAGGGAGGAGGAAACCATGGAAACCCGCCGAGGCAGACTTGAACGTCTTTGAAGGCCATTGCTCTGACAGGACGAACTGACGCGCAATAGCAACCATCAAGCAGGAGCGCCCCTGGCCGGGAGAGTGGTAGGCCACGGGGCGAGAAGGAGGAACCAATGAATGTCATGCAGCCTATGCCTGCCGAGACGGCGAATGCCGCTGATCATCAGGCCGAAATCAGCGCTCGTCTGGAGCGCCTTCCCATCACCCGCGAGGTATTCTGGGCGCGCAATATCGTCGGCGCCGCAACGTTCTTCGACGGCTACACGGTCATCGCCATCGCTTATGCCATGCCCGTCCTCGTCCGCGAGTGGGGCCTGACGCCCTCACAGACCGGCATGATCCTGTCGATGGGCTATCTGGGGCAGTTGATCGGTGCGATCCTGTTTGGCTGGCTCGCCGAGAGGATCGGCCGGCTGAAAGTTCTCCGGTTCACCATCCTGCTCTTCGTCAGCATGGATGTCGCATGCCTGTTTGCTGCCGGGGCCGGCATGATGATGGCCTTCCGTTTTGTTCAGGGGATCGGCACCGGCGGCGAGGTCCCTGTTGCCAGCGCCTATATCAACGAGTTGATCGGATCGAAGGGGCGCGGCAAGTTCTTCCTCCTCTATGAGGTCATGTTCCTGCTGGGCCTCGTCGGCGCCGGGCTGATCGGCTACTTCATGGTACCGGTTTACGGCTGGAAGGCGATGTTCGTCGTCGGTCTCGTTCCCGCAATCATCATGATTCCTCTGCGCTGGTTCCTGAAGGAATCACCGCGTTGGCTGGCTGCCAACGGCCGCTATGGCGAAGCAAACGCTATCGTCACCCGCATGGAAGAAAGTGCTCGCGCAGCCGGCAAGGAATTGCCCGAGCCGAAGCTCATCCAGGCGCCTGTCCGCCGCAAGTCGGACTGGCGCGAGCTCTTTCAGGGCATTTACCTGAAGCGGACGCTTTCCATCTGGGCAATGTGGTTTACCGCCTATACGGTGGCCAACGGTACGATCACCTGGCTGCCGACCCTGTATCGACAGGTCTTCAACCTGCCGCTTCAAACCAGCATCTTCTATGGTTTCCTGACGTCGGTCGGCGGCGTGATCGCCGCCGTCATCTGCGCGCTGCTCATCGACAAAGTGGGACGCAAGCGCTGGTATACCGGTGCGCTGCTTCTCGCTCCCGTGCCGCTGCTGGCCCTCGCATGGCTCGGCGCGACCTCTCCCATCCAGGTTTTGGTTCTAGGCGGCCTCGCTTATGCGATCGTCCAGACCGTCACATTCTCCCTTTACCTGTACTCGGCAGAGATCTACCCGACGCGCCTTAGGGCATTGGGAACAGGAACCGGCAGTGCCTGGCTTCGCCTGGGATCATCGGCCGGCCCGATCCTCGTCGGCACGGTGATGTCTTCCATGGGCATCCAGTATGTCTTTGCGAGCTTCGCAGCCATTCTGATCGTCGGTGCAATCATCACGATGTTGTTTGCGGTAGAAACCAAGGACCGCGTGCTGGAGGAGCTTTCTCCGTAACGTAAAACACGGTCTGATCGGCTTTGAGCTGGCGGATGAAAATCCGCCAGTTTTGGTCGTCGTTGAGGACACTGGGTCGGCGCCGCCGGGAGGTCAAGCGGCGCCGGATGCGGTTTTCCTATTCCGGGCAGACTTTGACGCGGTAGGGTTCGCCCCATCGATCGTGCCGCCATTCGAGATGGCAATAGGACGGCCGGTAATAGGTCCTATAGACGGGATAGGGGCGATAAACAGGATAGGCAGGGTAAACAGGGTAGGCGGGACGGGCGGCCTCCGACAGCAGGGCGCCGCCGACGACGCCGGCGGCAAGGCCGCCCCAGAAGGCATCGCGTGGACGGGCATCGGCAGTGGTGGCGGTGGCGAGCGAGGCGCCGGCAAAGGTCAGCGCAATCAGGCCCGTCGCCATGGTTTTATGAAGAACGGACATGGTATTTTCCTTTCATGGGCATGGCTTCCATAAAGCCATGCCGCAGACTCGGCCCGGATCGCGGCGGCGCAATGGCCACGCAAGCGGTTTCGGCATTAAATTTTCGTCATGATTTCAACGGATACCGACGTCGAAAGGATTTATAGCGGGCGACCTTTCAGTCTCGTGCAAGCCGTGGCCGGTAATCCCGAATTATCTTCGGCTTGGTGAGCCGGCTCGTAAAATTCCGCTGTCGAATTTTATGGTTAAAACCTTGTTAAAAGCCTTGGCGTTATAGTTTTTGTAGTCGATATTTCATTCATTACGGGAGCGATATTTTTTGAAATCAGCCGGGGAACTTCTGGAGTTGGCTTGCCGCCGGATCGCTGATCTGGATACCCCGGCCTATGTCAAGAACAGCGAGCTGCGTTATATCGCCGTCAACGAGGCCTATGCCCGTTTTCTAGGCCGCGAGATTTCCGATTTCATCGGCAGGCGCAGCCGCGAGCTTCTCGACCGTCCCGAGGAAGAGGAACGCGAGGACAAGGAACGCCGCGCGCTGGTATTCGGCACCGAGGAAAACGCCATCTG
Organism: Rhizobium changzhiense; assembly: GCF_013087625.1. Taxonomy (NCBI): domain Bacteria; kingdom Pseudomonadati; phylum Pseudomonadota; class Alphaproteobacteria; order Hyphomicrobiales; family Rhizobiaceae; genus Rhizobium; species Rhizobium changzhiense. The sequence goes on along the minus strand of NZ_JABFCQ010000004.1, from coordinate 465,311 downwards.
CTTCGATGTGGCTGGCATCGGCCATGAGCGCATCCAGATCGAAAGCTTTTCGCCATCGCCGGACCGGGCTTATGTGCTCGGCATTTTCGAAGTGCGCGAGCCGCTGCGCCGGACGATTGGCGACCCTGGGATCGCCGGCGACCCTTGGATGACTGGCGACGCCGGCGTCGTCGCCGATTTGGCCCGCGTGCGCGAGGCGCTGGAACAACTCGACCATCCGATCGGCATCTTCGCCGAGGATGGCCGGCCGCTGGTCGTCAACGCGGCCTATCGCAACGGCGCAAAGCCTGCGGCCGCCGGAGATTCGGCCTGGGGTGAGAGCGTCAACGAACTCGACGTTCTGCGCACCGTGCTGGAGGACCTGCCGGTTGCAGTCTTCGTCCGCGACGACAAGCACCGCCTGGTCTATGCCAATAAGTATTACGACACCTTCAGCGGCCACGACCGCTCCCAGATACTGGGAATGACCGAACATGAAATGTTCGGGCCGGAAGGTGGCGAGGCGATCTACCAGGAAAACCTGCTGGCGCTCAGGGACGGCATTTCGGTGGAGCTCGAGAGCGAGATGCCGAGCAAGAGCGGCCACATCTATCCCGTCATTTCGCGCGTCAACCGCGTCATGACGGCGGATGGGCGGACCTATGTCGTCGGCTCTTTCTCCGACATCTCGCTGCTCAAGGAGCGCGAGAAGGCGCTGATTGCGTCGCGCAAGCAGGAAGAAATACTGCATCGGGATATCGAAAGTATCCTGCGCTCGCTGCCGGTCGGCGTGCTGATCCTCGACAACGACCACCGGATTCTTTACGTCAACGATGAATTCTACAGCATCTGGGAGCTGCCGCTCGACGATCGCTTCGACGGCCGCCCCTTCATCGACGTCATCCGCCGCAATTTAGAGCTCGGACGCTACGACGGCACGCAGACGCCGGAGGAGATCTACGCCTTCCGCAAGCATCTGTTCGAGGCCGAAGTGCCCGAGCCGATTGAGCTCGGTTGGGCGGGGGGCAAATCCGTCATCTTCGACAGCCGCCGCATCTCCAACGACCGTATCCTGCTCACCTATGCCGATATCTCTGCGGTGCGCGAGCGGGAAAAGGAAATTCACGAGACCCGCGCCGCGCTCGAGCGGGTCGGCGAGATGATGCGCGATGCGACGCATGCGATGTCCCAAGGTCTTGCCATCGTCCAGGACGGCGTCATCAAGATGTCCAACGGGGCGATGGCCGATATCCTGCAGATTCCGCCCGCCTATATCGAAGCCGGGCAGGGCTGGCTCGGCATGTTTGAATTTTGCGCGGCGCGCGGCGATTTCCACGATGCCGCGGCGGAAATCCTGCAGGGCTGGCGCGACAATATCGCCGCCAGGCTGCCGATTTCCACCGTCTTCCACGTCGGCGGCGAGCGCTGGGTGAACATGGATGCGACGATCAGCAAGGGGCAGCATTGGATGGCGCTCTTCACCGACGTCACCGAACTCAAGAGCCGCGAGGAGGAGTTGCGCCATCTCTTGTCGCGTGCCGAAGCCGCCGACCGCGCCAAATCCGAATTCCTCGCCAATATGAGCCACGAGATCCGCACGCCGATGAACGGCGTGCTTGGCATGGCGGAGCTGCTTGCCAAGACCAATCTCGACACGCGCCAGAAGACCTTCGTCGACATCATCGTCAAATCGGGCAATGCGCTGCTGACTATTATCAACGACATCCTCGACTTCTCGAAGATCGATGCCGGGCAGATGAAACTGCGCAAGGCCGCCTTCGATATTACCGAAGCGGTGGAGGATGTGGCGACACTTTTGTCTTCGCATGCCGCCGAGAAGAACATCGAGCTCCTGGTGCGGGCAGCACCCGACCTACCCGCCGCGGTGATCGGCGATGCCGGGCGTTTCCGCCAGATCGTCACCAATCTCGTCGGCAACGCCGTCAAGTTCACCGAGCGCGGCCATGTCTTCGTCGATGTCGGCTTCCAGCCGGCCGCCGGTGGCGAGATCATGGCGAGCATCCGCATCGAGGATACCGGCATCGGCATCCCGTCGGAGAAGCTTGAATCGGTCTTCGACAAGTTCTCGCAGGTGGACGCCTCGTCGACCCGGCGGCATGAGGGAACCGGCCTCGGTCTTGCGATCACCGCTGGGCTCGTCGATCTTTTCGGCGGTTATCTCAACGTCGAAAGCGAGTGGAACAAGGGCTCGGTCTTTACTGTCAACCTGCCGTTCGCTGTGGCGGCCGCCCGCGTCGAACCGAAGCCATTGCCGATCAACGTGCAGGGCGCGCGTATCCTCGTCGTCGACGACAACGAAGTGAACCGGCGCATCCTGACCGAGCAGCTGTCGCTCTGGGGCTTCGACGGCGTGGCCGCCGAAGGCGGCGGTACCGGTCTTGCGATCCTGGAGGCGGCGGCCAATCTCGGCGTCACCGTCGATGCCGTCGTGCTCGATTATCATATGCCCGATATGAACGGCGCCGATGTCGCGCGCAGGCTACGAGCCGATCCCCGCTTCGTCGAACTGCCTATCATCTTCCTGACGTCGATGGATATTTCCGGCACCGAAAAGGAATTCGCGGCGCTGAACGGCCACGCGCATCTGATGAAACCGGCGCGCGCCAACGTGCTGCGCAACACCGTCGTCGAAGTGGTGCGCGCCAGCCGCGTCAAGCAGGCTTCCGAGGCTGAGATTGCCCGGCTGCAGACGGAAGCGGCCGTGCCGGCGCCCCCGCCAGTGCCGCAGAAGCGGGCCGCTGAATTCGTCGATGTGCTCGTTGCCGAGGACAACGAAGTCAATCAGATCGTCTTCACGCAGATCCTGCAAGGCACGGGTCTTTCCTTCCTCGTCGTCGACAATGGCGAGGAGGCGGTCGCCGCCTGGGAGCGGCATGCGCCGCGCATCATCATGATGGACGTCTCGATGCCCGTGATGAACGGCCATCAAGCCACCCAGACGATCCGCGAACGCGAAAAGGGGCAGGGGCACCGGGTGCCGATCATCGGCGTCACCGCCCATGCGCTCGAAAGCGACCGCGAACTCTGCCTCGACGCAGGCATGGACGATTACATGTCGAAGCCGATCAGCCCCGAATTGCTCGAGGAAAAAATCCGCCAGTGGCTCGGAACGAGCGAGCAACTGCCGGAGCGCACCAGCTACTGATCTGTACGCTGGTCGGGTGAAGCCTTGGCGCCACAGAGCATTTCGCGCTTGCCGGCAAAGCCTTGGCGGCGCTCGACGGCAAAACCGGCGGCGATGAGGTTGCGGCGTACGAAGCCGGCCGCCGCATAGGTGGCGAAAGTGCCGCCGGCTGCACTTTTCTCGCAGACGAGGCGCATCAACTGCTCCGACCACATATCGCTGTTGCGCGACGGGGCGAAGCCGTCGAGATACCAAGCGTCGAAGCCAGGCTTGGCCGCTGCAACGCCATCGAGCGCGCGGCCGCAGACCACGCTGAGCGTCGTTTGAGAATCGAGGTTCAGCGAGACGGTGCCAGCAGGCGCATGCGGCCACGCCGCCGTCAGCGATTCGCGTTCGACATCGATCTCCGGCCAGTGCGACAGCGCCCGGCCGATTTCTTCGCCGCGCATCGGGTGGAGTTCGAAGGAGATGAAATGCAGGTGTTGGCCGTCTGCGCGGTGGAGCTTCCATTGCCGCCAGGTCTCGGCGAAGTTCAGGCCGGTTCCGAAGCCGAGCTCACCGATCAGAAATGCCTGCCGCCCGTTCCAGCGCTCCGGCAGGCCGTTGCCGGCGAGAAAAACATGGCCGCATTCCAGCCGTCCGTCGGTCTGGCAATAAAAATGATCGCCAAAGGCGGTGGAATAGGGCATATCGCCGTCGCGCCATTCGAGCGGCTGCGGCGCGCCTGCGCCAATCTGATCGGGGTTCACGTCTGTCATGGAAAAAGCCGATAGTCCTGCGCCGGTCTCAGGTCAATCGTCCTGCGAATTGCTGATCGTCGGCGGCGGCATCATGGGTCTCTGGGCGGCCGTCCATGCCGAGCGTCGGGGTATCCGGACTCTTATCAGTGACGCCGGCAGATTGGGCGAAGGTGCAAGCGGCGGCCTGCTCGGCGCGCTGATGCCGCATATGCCGGACCGGTGGTCGCAGAAGAAGAAGTTCCAGTTCGATGCGCTGGTCTCGCTCGAAACCGAGATCGCCGCGCTCGAAGCAGAGACCGGACTTTCCGCCGGCTACCACCGTTCCGGACGCCTGATCCCGCTGCCGAAGCCGCATCTCCACACAATAGCGCGCGGCCATTTCGAGGACGCCGAACGCCATTGGCGGGCGGGCGACCGCCGCTTCCACTGGCATGTGCTCGACAGCCCGCCGGTCGATGGCTGGATCAAGGCGTCTGCGGGCGAGAGCGGCTTCGTGCATGACACGCTCGCCGCCCGCGCTGCACCTCGCTTGCTGGTCGCAGCGCTCATCGCCTTTCTGCGGCGGGCAGAGCATGTTCGCATCCTAGAGCATGCGACGGTTGCCGGCCTCGATCCCGATCGCGGTACGGCCGAAATCAACGGCGAAACCATCGTTTTCAGTCACTGCATCCTGGCCGCCGGCCATCAGTCCTTTCCGTTGCTGCAGGAGCTGACGCCGGGGCTGAAACAACCGCTCGGCCAGCCGGTCAAGGGGCAGGCGGCATTATTGAAAGCCGACATCGACCCAGCCCTGCCGACGGTCTTCCTCGACGGGCTCTATATCGTCGCGCATGAAGGCGGGCACGCGGCAATCGGCAGCACCAGCGAGAACCGTTTTGACGATCCAGTGTCCACCGACGCCCAGCTCGACGTGCTGATCGAGGCGGCGCGGGCGATTGTGCCAAGCCTTCGCGACGCCCCCGTCGTCGAGCGCTGGGCGGGGCTTCGCCCGAAGGCGATTGACCGCGATCCGATGATCGGCCGCCACCCCGATCACCCACGCCTGATCGCGCTGACCGGTGGCTTCAAGGTCAGCTTCGGTCTGGCGCACCGGCTGGCCGAGGCGGCGATATGTATCGCAGGCGATACAGACTGCGGATTTTTGCTGCCGGAAAGCTTCGCAATTTCAAGCCACATCGCGGCGGCTTCACGTTAAACGTGAATTAGGCGCCGCTGCCTTTCGTTATTCTGTCATGCAAATCACCTATCTGCTTGCGCATCGACAGCGCCTGAAGTCACCGGCGCTCACTTCCTTGATGGAGGAAATCGCATGCGCTATGCCATTTGCTTCACGCCTCCGGCGAGCGACCCGCTCTCGCTCGTAGCCGCCAATTGGCTTGGCCGAAACGTGTTTTCCGGTGATGTGACGGAGCCTCCGGCCATTCGCGGCCTCGGCATTCACGAGATCGCCTTCCATACGGCCGTGCCGCGGCGCTATGGTTTTCACGGTGTTTTGAAGGCGCCGTTCCACCTCTCCTCCGACGTGTCGGAATCTCAACTCCTGCGCGATCTTATGCGTTTCTCCGGAACGGTCCTTCCTTTCCGGATGCCGCGTCTCGAAGTTGCCAGGCCCGGCAATTTCTACAGCCTGCTGCCGAATATCCCTTGTGGGCAGATCCAGTATCTGGCCTCGGCAATCGTGCAGGAATTCGATCGTTTCCGTGCGCCGCTGAGCGAAGCCGAGATCGAGCGCAGCGATCCAGACGGCTTGTCGGCAGCGCAGTTCGCCAATCTGCATCGCTGGGGCAACCCTTATGTGATGGAGGAATTCCGCTTTCACATGCCGGTGACGGGCCCGATCAACGCGATCGACATGCCGCGCATCGAGCCGGCGCTGCGGACGATCTTCGAGCCTGTGCTGAGAGAGCCGATCATGGTTTCGAACGTGGCGCTGATGATCGAGGAGGGCACCGGCGGTCCCTTCCGCGTTCATTCGCTGCATCCGATGGGCAAGGTCAGCGCGCGCAAGATCGCCTGAAGTTCCCTGCGCTAAGGATTTGTTCCATAACGGGAAAATTCCGCTGCGCAGTTTCCTTCTCGACATTCCGGCTGCGGATGCTACCGTTCCCCGTCTTTTCAGAAGGTGATTTGATGGTATCCGAGACCTATCCGCGCAATCTCGTCGGTTATGGGCGTCTTACGCCCGATCCGAAATGGCCGGACGAGGCACGCGTCGCCGTGCAGTTCGTCATCAATTATGAGGAGGGCGGCGAAAGCTCGATCCTCGACGGCGATCCGGCTTCGGAAAACCTGCTGTCGGAAATCGTCGGCGCGGCCGCCTGGCCGGGGCAGCGCAACCTCAACATGGAATCGATCTATGAGTATGGCTCGCGTGCCGGCTTCTGGCGGCTCTGGCGGATGTTCACCGATCTCAAGGTGCAGGCAACCGTCTACGGCGTGACGCTGGCGATGGCCCGCAACCCCGAGGCCGTCGCCGCGATGAAGGAGGCCGGCTGGGAGATCGCCAGCCACGGCTATCGCTGGCTGGAATACAAGGATTTTCCAGAAGATCTGGAGCGCAAGCATATCCTCGAAGCCGTGCGCCTGCATAGCGAACTTACGGGCGAGCGGCCCTACGGCATGTACCAGGGCAAGCCTTCCGACAATACGCTTCGGCTGGTGCAGGAGGAGGGCGGTTTCCTCTATTCCTCCGATTCCTATGCCGACGACCTGCCCTATTGGGTGAAGGGCGTCGACGGGAAACCCTTCCTGATCATCCCCTATACGCTCGAAACCAACGACATGCGTTTTGCGACGCCGCAGGGCTTCAACGCGGGCGATCAGTTCTTCACCTATCTGAAAGATGCCTTCGACACGCTTTATGAGGAAGGCAAGGCAGGCAGCCCGAAGATGATGTCAGTCGGATTGCATTGCCGCCTCGTCGGACGTCCCGGCCGGGCGGCAGCGCTGAAGCGCTTTATCGAATATGTGCTGAAGCACGACAAGGTCTGGATTCCGCGCCGTATCGAGATCGCCGAACATTGGCACAAGCACCATCAGCCGGAAGCGCTCTGATGATGTCACGCGAGGATTTCGTCTCCCGCTTCGGCGGCGTCTTTGAACATTCGCCTTTCATCGCCGAGCGCGCCTATGACGCTGGCCACCTGACGGAGCCGCTGACGGTGGGCAGCGTGCATGCGGCCCTTTCCGCTGTCTTCCGGGCGGCAAGCCCGCTGGAGCGTCTCGGCGTGCTCAGCGCCCATCCTGACCTCGCCGGCCGCCTCGCGATAGCGGGCGAGCTCACCGAAGACAGCCGGAAGGAGCAGTCCGGCGCCGGTCTCGACCGCCTGAGCCCGGCCGAACATGCCCGCTTCACCGAACTCAATTCGGTCTATGTCGAAAAATTCGGCTTTCCCTTCATCATCGCCGTCAAGGGGCTCGGCAAGGACGATATCCTGTCGGCCTTCGAAACACGGATCGGCAATGATCGGGACGAGGAATTTACGACCGCGACGGCGCAAGTCGAGCGGATCGCGCTGCTGCGCCTGACGTCGATGCTGCCGGAGGCTGAATGAACGAGCGGCGCGCGATCGACTATCTCAATGAGATGTATGAGGCGGCATCCGAAGCGCTGTCTTTCGTCGGCGGAATGGATGGGGCGGCGTTTGCCGGGGACAAGCTCACTTTCAAGGCGGTGACCTTTTGCCACTTCACCATCGGTGCCGCGGCATCCCGCTTACTGGTGACTCATCCGGAATTTGCGACTGAGCATCCCGATCTGCCGTGGACGAAAATCTGCGGCACGGGCAACCGTATCCTCGACGGTGTCTTCGATCTCGATCCTTCCGACATCTGGGAGGCGACGTATCGCACGCTGCCGGAGCTTCTTTCCGCGATCGATGCCATACGTCACTGGCATGCCCAAGGCGAGTGAAGCCATGTCCGAATTTCTCGAGATCCGCCCGCTCACCAAATGCGCCTTCGCTCCCTTCGGCGAGGTCATCGAAGCCGATCCGGCCTCGATGCGGCTCATCAATGGCGGCACGACGGAGCGTTTTCACGCGCTGGCGGCCGTTGAAGCGACCGGCGAGGGCGCGCGCGTCGTCATCAACCTCTTTCGTGGCCAGCCGCGTGCCTTCCCCTATGAAATCACCATGATGGAGCGCCACCCATTCGGCAGCCAGAGTTTCTCGCCGGTCTCGGGCCGCTCTTTTCTGGTCATCGTCTCCGAGGATGAGAACGGCCGTCCGGGGATGCCGCAGGTGTTTCTGGCGCGAGGCGACCAGGGCGTGAACTATCGCCGCAACGTCTGGCATCATCCCTTGATGGCGCTCGGCCAAGCCTGTGATTTCCTGGTCGTCGATCGCGACGGGCCGGGCAATAATCTGGAAGAATACTTCTTCGAAACCCCTTTTATCATCAAAGAGCCAGCCCCATGACCGGACTGACCACGCATGTTCTCGACACCGCTCTCGGCAAGCCGGCCGAGGGCTTGAGGATCGATCTTTTTCAGCTCGACGGCGAGATCCGCAGGCATCTGAAGACGGTCGAGACCAATGCCGATGGCCGGGTTGACGGCGGCCCCATCCTCGTTGGCGAAGGTTTCCGGGCCGGCACTTATGAACTGGTCTTCCATGCCGGCGATTATCTGAGGGCGAGCGGTACGCCGCTCCCGCATCCCGCCTTCCTCGACCTCGTGCCGATCCGCTTCGGCATTGCCGACGTCACGGCGCATTACCATGTGCCGCTGCTGATTTCGCCCTACGGCTATTCCACCTACCGAGGCAGCTAAAAATGCGTTTTGCAGCAATCGCCGACATTCACGGCAACCATCTGGCGCTTGAGGCCGTGCTTGCGGATATTCATGCGCAGGAGATCGATGAGATCGTCAATCTCGGCGATTTCTTCAGCGGCCCTTTGGAGGCCGGGCTGACGGCAGACCTGCTGATGCCGCGCGGCCTGACTTCGGTTCGCGGCAATCATGATCGCTATCTGATCGAGCAGGATCCGGCCTCCATGCATGCTTCGGATGCCGCCGCCTACCGGCAATTGACGACATCCCATCTCGACTGGGTGCGCGGCTTGCCGTTCGATACAGTCTATCGCGGCGAGGTTTATCTCTGCCACGCAACGCCGAAGGACGATAATCTCTACTGGCTGGAATCGGTCTCGCCGGAGGGCTTCGTCTTCCTGAAGCCGATCGAAGCGATCGAGGCGTTGGCCGAAGGCATCGACTTGCCGCTGATCCTCTGCGGCCACAGCCATATTCCCCGCGCCGTGCGCCTCTTCGATGGCCGCCTGATCGTCAATCCCGGCAGCGTCGGCTGCCCGGCCTATGACGACGAACTGCCTTATTTCCACAAGGTGGAGGCCGGCCATCCGCTGGCGAGCTACGCCATTCTGGAAAAGGCGACGGGCGGATGGACATGCCAGTTCCGAACCGTCGCCTATGACCATATGGCGATGTCGGCACTGGCCGCCGAAAGGGGCCGTGCCGACTGGGCGGGCGCGCTGGCAGCGGGTTGGGTGAGATAGAGCATATGCCGAAAAGTGTGAGCAGTTTTCGGCATCATGCTCTAACTATTTAATTTAGACCCGCCTGCGCGGCGATCAGTCCTTCTTTGGTGCCGGCTTCGGTGCTGGAGGGATGATCGTTTGTGTCGGGGCTACGGCCGGTGTTGCCGGCTTTGCCGGGGCTGGCGGTCTTGCCGGTTTTGCGCCATCGAGATTTCCAAGGAGGGATGAGATGGCATCGTCGCCTTCGAAGCCGGCTTCCTTCAGCAATTTGTCGAGGATCGGTTTATTCGCCTGGTAGGAGAGGAGCTGGCCGGCCAGCCCTTCGCCGAGCCCGATGCCGTTTCCGCCGGCCGCACCGTTTCCGCGGCCGAGCATGCCGCCGGTGTCGAATATCTTGATATCGGAGATCTTCTCAATCGGCTTGACCGCCTCGGCGAGCGCCTGCGGTATGATGCGGATCCGTTCGCGGGTAATCTCGAACTCGATGATAGCAGAGCTCAACTTGTTGCGAGCGTCGTTGAGCAATGCCTCGCTCTCGGCCGCGGCCTTGCCGGTTTCGAGAATGCCCTTGGCCTTGATGATCGCCGCATCCGCCTCGGCGGTCGCAAGCGTCTTGATGGCCTCGGCCTGGTCGCTTGCTGCCTGTTTTTCGGCCTCGGCGCCAACGGTGACGGCAGTCGCTTCCGTCTCGGCTTTCTTGCGTGCGTCGATGACGGCAATCTGCTTTTCGCGTTCGGCAATCTCGATCGCCTTGGCGGTGCCAACCTTTTCTTCTGCTGCTATCGCCAGCGCGCGGGCCGTTTCCGCAGCCGCCTTCGCCTCGGATTCTTCACGGCTCTTGTTGGCAACGGCGATGGCGCTCTCCTGTGCCACGATCTGGAGGTCACGCTTGGCTTCGGTTTCGCGTTGCTGGACGGCGCGGGCGGCGTCGATATTGGCGCTTTCGCGAGCCTGCTTGGCAGATGCCTCGCGTTCGGCGATCGCTTGTTCGGAAGCGATGCGGGCTTCCTCCTCGGCGCGTTTTGCGGCCTGCTCCTGCTGCGCGGTTTCAGCGCGTGTCGCCGCGGATTTGTTGGCGATGTCCCGTTCCTGGCTGAGTTCGGCTTCCCGCTTGGTCCGCTCGATGGTCAGCGATTGCTGGCGGGCCTCGAGATCCTTCTGGGCGATGGCGACTTCGGTATCGCGAACGATCTCGTTTCGCTCCTTCTTGCGTCCCTCGGTGATGCGGGTCAATGCCGCAAGACCTTGCGCGTCGAAGAAGTTGTTGGCGTTGAAATGCTTGATATCGGTCTGGTCGAGGCGTGTCAGCGACACGGATTCGAGTTCGAGGCCGTTCGACTGGAGATCGGCGCCGACGGCTTCCTGCACGGCCTTGACGAAATCCATGCGCTGTTCCTGCAGCGCGTCGAGATTCATCGTCGCGGCCACCGAGCGAAGGCCGTCGACGAATTTCGCCTCGATCAGGATGCGGAGAGCCTCGGCGTCGTTGGTGCGGTTGCCGAGTGTCTGAGCTGCAAGCGCAATCGAGGAGGCATCGGGTTTCACGCGCACATAGAATTCGGCGCCGATATCGACCCGCATGCGGTCCTTGGTGATCAATGCATCGCCTTCGCCGCGGCGAACCTCGAGCCGCAGTGTCTTGAGGTTAACCCGGGCGGTCGAATGGAAGATCGGCAGGACGACCGAACCGCCGTCGAGCACGACCTTCTGGCCGCCGAGACCGGTGCGCACATAGGCCTCATCGCGGCTGGAGCGTGTGTAAAGAGAGGCGAGGACAAAACCGATGCCGAAGATCAGTACAATCCCAATGCCGGCTGGTAGAATAACGTCGTACATCATTGCTGCTCCCTCAAAGATTGATTGTCCGCATCGGTGGGGTCGACCGGCGCGGGAATGGCGATAAACACATTTGCCTTGTGATCGACGAGAAGAACCGAAGCGCCGATGGCGAGCGGACCTTCGCCCTTGGCGGCTCGGGCTCGAAGCACATGCCAGTTTCCATGCTGATCCTTGACGCGGACGCGGCCCGGCAGTCCCTGATCGAGCGGGCCGATCGACACTTCGGCTGTCCGGCCGAGCAAGGCGTCGAGATCGACCGCATAGGTTTCGTCGTGCGGCACGAGCCGCGCCACGGTTCTGCTCGATGCCCTGACCATGGGGATGGTTGCCAGCGCGGCAGGAATGACGGCGATGAAGCTTGGCAGCGGCGCCCAGAAGGCGTTGGCGACGGCCTGCAACGCAAAGCCCGTCATCGCGAAGAAGCCGAGCGTCAGCATCATGAGAATCAGCAGCGGAACACCGCCGAGATTGAGCCAGGAAAGGTAAGCCAGGATGCCGTCATGGCCATGAAGCTCCGGCTTTCCCAGAAATTCCGTCATCGAAAAACCCATGACCATCGCGAGCATCTCGATCGCGGTCAGACCGACAAGGATCGCTGCGGCGATGGCAAAGGGCGCACATTCAGGGGAGAAAAGGAGTGCCATCGTGTTATCGGTTATCCGCCTTGAAGCGTGCGAGCCGGGCTTCGATTGCCTGTTCGCGGTGCAGTCGGTCGAGTTCGTCCAATTCGGAACTGTGGCCATGCTCGCCAGCGGGAACTCCGGTCAGCCGCGAGACGGCTGCGGCAGCGCGGGCAGCATCTGCACCCGGTGCGGGCTGGCTGTGACCGGTCGCTGCTTGTTCGGGATGCCGGGCGATACTGCGCTTGAAATCGGCAAGGCGAGCGTCCGCCTCGCGGCGCGTGGCGAGCACGGCCTGCAAGGCTTTCTGGCCTTCGTCCACCTGTTCTCTGGCATCGGCCAGCGCCTTGTCGAGCGCTGCGATCTGGGATTCGAGATCGATCTGACGGGCGACGCCGGCCTTAGCCAGGTCATCCCGCCCCGAGGAGACGGCGAGGCGGATCTTCTGGTCGAGCGCGTTCATGTCTTCGACGATTTCGTCTCTGCGGCTCTGGATGCGGTATTCCTCCGCACGCGCCTTGCCGAGATCGGTGCGGGCCTCATCAGCCGCCGCATCGATCTCGCGGACCGCCTGTTCGATGACGGCGATCTTGTTGACGCCTTCCGCCTTGTCGATCGCCGCATTCGCGATGCCCGCGATCAGGCGACCCATGCGTGAGAGAATGCCTTCGTTCGTCATGTTTTCCTCCATCCGAGCGGAATTCGGCGTGACGCCGATGTGAATCTCGTAACGGTCCTGGCCCGCAACGAGGTAGGCCGGAAAAATACTCTCCCATCCCCGTGAATAACCCGCGACATCGAAGGGCACGGCAACGCGTCCGTGCACCGTGGCGATCGTCAGGTCCGAGGGGCCCTTGATGGCGAAGAGCTTGTCATCGAGCGGTAGTTGCGGCGGATCGGCGGTCACGCCGCGATTGGCGGCGAAATCGCGAAGGCCGAGCGTGACCAGCCTTGCCGGCAGGCCCGTCTGCTCGCGGACGGTTTCATAGGCAAGGTCATGCAGCACGACGAGGTTGGCGCCCGCCTTGTCGGCGACAAGGCTGGTCAGGATTTCGATCATCCTGAGATAGGCGGCAATGGTGTCGTCCAGCGCCTGCCGGGCGTAATCGTCAGGTGCCAGCATGTAGCGCAGCAGCGATGGATGCGGTGTCTTGCCTGTGGTTGCCATAGGTTAAAACATAAAGCACCGCTTTTGTGCTTTCAAGATGCCGGGCTAAAAATACAACCTAGTCTTAACGCACAGTTAGAAGGACCGATGGCAGCGTCCAGTATCGAGATGTTGAGGGAGCCGTTGCTGCGTCCGTCGTTGGCGGCAGGTCACTGCCGCCCGTCGATGATCGATGAATTCACGTCGTTGATGTCGCGCTTGCCGCAGAGCGCCATGGTGATGTCCATCTCCTTGCGGATGATGCCGAGCGCCAGCGATACGCCTTCCTTGCCCATGGCGCCGAGGCCGTAGAGGAAGGGGCGGCCGATATAGGTGCCCTTGGCGCCGAGGGCCACAGCCTTCAGCACGTCCTGGCCGGAGCGGATGCCGCCGTCGAGATGGACCTCGATACGGTCGCCGACGGCGTCGACGATCTTCGGCAGCATGCTGATCGATGAGGGGGCGCCGTCAAGCTGGCGGCCGCCGTGATTGGAGACGACGATCGCATCGGCGCCGGTGTCGACGGCGGCCTTTGCATCCTCCGGATCGAGTATGCCCTTGATGATCAGCGGGCCGCCCCATTGTTCCTTGATCCAGGCGACATCCGCCCAGGAAAGCCGCGGATCGAACTGCTCATGTGTCCAAGCGGCGAGCGAGGCGATATTGGTTACATTTTTTGCATGGCCAACGATATTGCCGAAGTTGCGGCGCTTGGTCTGCAGCATATCCAGGCACCAGAAGGGCCGGGTCGCCATCTGCCAGACATGTCTCGGGGTGAATTTCGGCGGCGCCGACAGGCCGTTGCGCAGGTCCTTATGCCGCTGGCCGAGGATCTGCAGATCAGCGGTCAGCACCAGCGCCGAGCATCCGGCCGCCTTGGCGCGGTTAATGAGGTTGAGGACGAAATCCTTGTCCCTCATCACGTAGAGCTGGAACCAGAAGGGGCGTGTCGTCGCTGACGCCACGTCCTCGATCGAGCAGATGCTCATCGTCGAAAGCGTGAAGGGAACGCCGAACTCCTCGGCGGCGCGTGCCGCCAGCATCTCGCCATCGGCATGCTGCATGCCGGTCAGGCCGGTTGGCGCCAGCGCCACCGGCATCGACACTTTCTGGCCGATCATCGTCGTTTCCAGCGTGCGGTTGGTCATATCGACCATCACCCGCTGTCGCAGCTTGATCTGACTAAAATCGCTCTCGTTTGCCGCATAGGTCGATTCCGTCCAGGCCCCCGAATCCGCATAGTCGAAAAACATCTTCGGCACACGGCGCCGTGCGAGCTTTTTCAGGTCGGCGATGGTGAGCGGGGTGGCCATGAATTGAACCTTCACGTCTGAATACGGCCATCGGCCATAACATGAATTTCGCAGAAGCGTTATGGAAATTGGCCTTGTCGGACAGCTGTTACGGCCTGATTTCAAGAGCAACGAGATGTGTCATCGTAGCTGCGCTTTCAACGCAACGCCGGCCACATAGGTCTCGGCAATCGCCCGGTCGTCGCCCATCGTCTGCAGTAGGAAAAGCTCCTCGGGCAGCGTCTTCACCACTTCCATCTTCAGCGCCATGGCGGGTGTCGCCGCGGCATCGAGGACGACGATATCGGCCTCGGTGCCGGGTTCCAGCGTGCCGATCCGGTCCGCCAGCGACAGGGCCTCGGCATTGCCACGCGTCATCAGGTAATAGCTTTCCAGCGGGTTCAGCCGTTCGCCGAGCAACTGCTGGATCTTGTAGGCCTCGTCCATCGTCCGCAGCATCGAATAGCTGGAACCGCCGCCGATATCGGTCGCCACGCCGATGCGGACCGGCTTTTCCCGCCTCGCCAGCGCCTTTAGCGGAAACAGGCCGGAGCCGAGGAAAAGGTTTGAGGTCGGGCAGTGGACGGCGACGGCGCCCGCCTCGCTCATCGCGTCGGCCTCGCGCTCGGACAGGTGTATGCAATGGCCGAAGAGGCTTTTCGGCCCGAGCAGGCCGTAGCGCGCATAGATGTCGGTATAGTCGAGCGCGTCGGGATAGAGCTCGCAGGTAAATCTGATCTCGTCGTGATTTTCCGAAAGATGCGTCTGGATGTGCAGGTCGGGAAATTCGCGGGCAAGGGCTGATGTCGCTTTCATCTGCGCCGGTGTCGAGGTGATGGCGAAGCGCGGGGTGATGGCGACGTGGTTGCGGCCCTTGCCATGCCAGTCCGATATCACCTGGCGGGTCTCGTCATAGCCCATCTCGGGCGTGTCGAGCAGGCCCTGCGGGGCATTGCGGTCCATCATCACCTTGCCGCCGACCATGCGCATATTGCGCTTCATCGCCTCGGCGAAGAAGGCGTCGGCCGAGGTCTTGTGCACCGAGCAATAGGCGACCGCCGTCGTCGTGCCGTGGCGGATCAACTCGTCATAGAAGTGCGTGGCGATCCTTTCGGCATGGGCGCTTTCGACGAAGCGGCATTCCTCGGGAAAGGTATAGGTATTCAGCCATTCGAGCAGGTTGGCGGCGTAGGAGGCAATCACCTGCATCTGCGGAAAATGCAGGTGCATGTCGATGAAGCCGGGCATGATCAGATGCGGGCGGTGGTCAATCTCGGCCGTCTCCGCGGCTGCTTTTGCCTTGACGTCGGCATAGGGGCCGATCGCCGTGATCAGCCCATATTCGACAAGCAGGCCGCCATCCTGTTCGTAAAGATAGCTTTGGCTATCGGCGAGGCTTAGCGGTGCGCGATGGAAGGAAAGCAGGCGGCCGCGCAGGAGTGTCGTCGTCATCGTGTCTTGCCTTCGACTGCGCTCTCGAACCAGGCGACCAGCAGCTTGCGTTCGTCCGGCGTGATGTCGGTGATGTTGCCGGGCGGCATGGCATGGCTGCGGCCCGCCTGTATATAGATTTCTCGGGCATGGGCGGCGATTTCCGCGTCTTTTTCAAGCATCACCCCATTGGGCGGCCGCACGATACCCTCATAGACCGGCTCGGCCGCGTGGCACATGGCACAGCGCGTCGAGACCAGTTGCTTGACGGCAGGGAAATGTGCATCGCCGGCGAATTGCTGGAAGGCGGGCGCGACCGCCGCCGCATCGGTTTCGCCGGTCAGCAGCTTCGGCACGGTCGAAAGCCACATGATCAGGATGAAAAGAATGACGGTGACGATCCAGGTCCAGGTCGGCCGGCCCTTCCTGGCATGCGTGGTGTTGAACCAGTGGCGGATGGTGACGCCCATCAGGAAGACCAGAGCCGCGATCACCCAGTTGAACTGCGTGCCGAAGGACAGCGGATAATGGTTCGACAGCATGAAGAAGATGACGGGCAGCGTCAGGTAGTTGTTGTGTAGCGAACGCTGCTTGGCGACCTGCCCATATTTAGGATCGGGCACCCGTCCGGCGATGAGGTCGGCAACGACGATCTTCTGATTCGGAATGATGATCATGAAGACATTGGCCGACATGATCGTCGCGGTGAAGGCCCCGAGATGCAGGAAGGCGGCGCGGCCGGTGAAGAGCTGCGTATAGCCCCAGGCCATGAAGACGAGCACGATATAGAGCACCGCCATCAATCCCCAGGTATTCCGCCCAAGCGGCGACTTGCAGAGCAGATCGTAGACGACCCAGCCGAGGGCAAGCGACCCTAGCGAGATCAGGATCGCGACGGGCGGGCTGATATCGAGCACATGGCGGTCGATGAGGAAGAGGTCGGCGCCGCCGTAATAGACGATGCAGAGCATCAAAAAGCCGGAGATCCAGGTGAAATAGCTTTCATATTTGAACCAGGTCAGGTGCTCCGGCATCTGGGCGGGCGCGACCAGATATTTCTGGATATGATAGAAGCCGCCGCCATGGACCTGCCATTCCTCGCCATAGGCGCCGGGTGGCAGATGCGGGCGTTTCACCAGTCCGAGATCGAGCGCGATAAAATAGAAGGACGATCCGATCCAGGCGATCGCGGTAATGACATGGAACCAACGGGCCGCGAAGGCGAGCCATTCCCATGCTATGGCATATTCATACATCGAGTTCCCCTATCTTCCTCCGACTCGTGACATTGCGGAAATTTTGGCGGGGAGGGAAGAGGAGATTGAAGGACTGCACATGCGTACTGATTTCTGCAGAGGCGGCAGGGCCGAAGGAGCAATGGAATGATTACCGCGCTCTACAGCGATCAGTTCATAGCCGAAAACGCGCCGATGGACCGGCGGCTTGCCGCGCTCATTCTGTCGCGCGGTAACCGCATCGGCTATATCGCCTCCGGTCCGGAGCCGCAGCGGGAGTTTTTCAACGAGAAACGGCAGTATTATCTGAGCTACGGGCTTTCCCTCGATCTCTTCTTCGATCTCGACGCGTTTTCCGATGACGAGGAGATCGGCCAACTGTTTTCCTGTAGCGCCATTCATCTCACCGGCGGCCACACCGGCGATTTTCTGAGACGTCTGCGCCAAAGCGGCATGCTGGACAGGCTACGCGCATGGGCGCGTGATGACGGTATCGTCGTCGGTACCAGCGCCGGGGCGATTTTGATGACGCCGACAATCGCCGTCGACGCGCTCTTTTCCGGCGGTTCGCCCGATGCGGTGCAGGATGGCGCGGCTCTTGATCTCCTGCCCTTCGAATTCTTCCCGCATCTGAACGACGATCCCGGCTATCTCGCCGCGCTGCTGCGCTACAGCGAGACGACGGCAAACCCTATTCTCGCATGCCGGGACGGCGAAGGTCTCATCCTCGGCAACGGGCTCGTCGAGATCTTCGGCGCTCCGCTGACGATTTCCGGCGGCTTTGCCGAAGCTGCCGATCGCGGCCGCATCGCCGATCTGCTGTCCCGTGCCTAAAAGCTGCCGAGAAGGCTGTGCATTATCTCTGACTTATGCTTGATCTGCTAATTCAGTAGACCTTGAACTACGACGACTCGATTACAGTTATTTTTGCAGGCCGCCGGATAAAATAAGAAACGTTAGATCATCGGCGGCGCATTCATCGACGGAGAAGATGCCCATGCGCAGCATTCTGACGTGTGTGATGATTGCGTATGCGTCGTTGGCGATGGCTCACGACGCACCCTCGGGGTGGAGTTATGACCCCTATTGTTGCAACGGCAACAGTCATAATGGCGATTGCCAAATGATCCCTTCGAAAAGCGTGGCGGTGACGCCAGGCGGATATCGTGTGACGCTGATGCCGGGCGACCACCGGCTGGTCACGCATGCTCATGTCTTCCTGCTACCGATGACGAAGGCGATGCAATCCGGCGATAACGACTATCATCTCTGTCTGTTCCCGAACGAGGATACGCCGCGCTGTTTCTATGCGCCGGAAATGGGATTTTGAAGCCGAGCCACAGGACCGGACCCGGCTCACGAACCGGGTCCGGCATGTCGTTGTCCGAAAATGGCTGCACATTTTAAGGTGACATCATCAATTTCCGGCTGCCTTCATCTCCTCGAGGATCCAGTTGCGGAAGGCCTTGATCTTGGGCACGTTGCGACGGTTTTCCGGGTAGACGAGCCAGTAGGCCTTGCCGTCGTTGCGGGTCAGTTCGAAGGGTTGATAGAGCCGGCCGAGCGCGATCTCGGCCGCATAGAAGGCAGGATGAAGGATGGCGACGCCATGGCCGGCGATCGCCGCATCGGCTTCCACCGCCTGAGAGCCGAGCTGGTTGCGCGGGCGCCGATCGAGATCCGTGTCTGTGACGCCGGCTGCCTCGAACCATTGTTTCCACCAGATGTCGCCGGCGTCGAAGATATCGAGGTTCAGGAGATCGCGCGGCTCCCTGATGCCACCTGCCGCCTCCGCCAGCTTCGGGCTCAGCATCGGCGTGAACTCCAGTCCCATCAGCCGGTGCAGCGCCAGCCCCGGCCAGTTGCCGTCGCCCCAGCGGATGCCGACATCGATCTGCTCGCGGGCGAAGTCGATGATATCCGAACTCGCCTGAAAGCGCACCGCGATGGCCGGATGTTTCAAGTGGAAGGAGCCGAGGCGCGGCGCCAGCCACTTCGAGGCGAAGGTATGGGTCGAACTGATGGCGAGCGTGCCTTCGACGCTGTCGCGCGCCGTCGCCATCGCGTCGTGCAGCATGGCGAAAGCTTCGGTCACCTTCGGCGCCAGCCGCTCGCCGGTATCTGTCAGTGCGATCTGGCGCGGACGGCGCAGGAAGAGCGGCTCGCCGACATTCTCCTCCAACAGCTTGATCTGGTAACTGACGGCGGTCTGCGTCATGCCGAGTTCGTCGCCCGCCTTGGTGAAACTTCCGAGCCGGGCAGCGGCCTCGAAGACGCGCAACGCATTCAGCGGGAATTGTTTCGACAGCTTCATGGATAAGTTCTCTTGATGCAGGCAGACGGTTGTTCGATTGGAATTGCAGCATTTTTACCGGCAAACTGCAACTCATACCATCAAACCATCGAGGTGATGTCATGGATTGCTATGCTATCGAACAGAGCCCGCCACAGCCGACCATCGGAATTTTCCGGCGCATCGGCGGCCGGCTGGCGCGGATCTGGCGCATGCCCAGCCTCGATCTCGACACGGCGCCCGATCGCGTCAAGCGCGATCTCGGTTTCCTCGACGGACGCGATCCCTATTACGAAGACGAGCGCATGCGGTAGGCGCCAAGCGCCGTCAGGATCTCGGCGGCGGTCATGGCGGCGATCACTTCAGGGCGCTTGTCCCTGACCGCGGCGCCGCCGATCGGCAGCGTCAGCCGCTCGAGCCAGGCACGCTCACCGCCGCCTTCACGGGAAAGCCAGCTGGCGAAGGTGGCGCGCTTGGTCGCCGAGCCGATCATGCCGACATAGGCGAGATCCGTTCTTTCCAGCCCTTCGCGGGCGATGAGGAAATCCAGCGCGTGGTCGTGCGTCAGGATGACGACCGCGCCGCCAGCCGGAATATCCTTCACCAGCGCTTCGGGCATCGGCATGAGCCGCGTCTTCGTCTCGGGAGGCAGGTTGGCGAGTTCCTCCTGCCGCGTCTCGACGACCGTCACCGACAGCGGCAGCGGCGCAAGCGCCGTTGCCAGCGCCCGGCCGACATGGCCGGCGCCGAAGAGATAGACCTCGGGCAAGCGCTCGATCTCACTTGTCAGCCTGGCCTCGATTTCTTCGGCAACCGCCTGCGTCACCCGGCGAAACCGCAGCTGCGTGCGCCCACCGCAGCACTGACCGATGTCAGGCCCGAGCGGAATATCCATCTCCGCCATCCCGCCGGTTCCCGCCAACATGTCCCGCGCATTCGCGATCGCCATGAATTCGAACTGCCCGCCGCCGATCGTGCCCCACAATGCGGTTTGCGATACCAGCATGAAGGTACCGGCCTCACGTGGGGTCGAGCCTTGTGTGCCGGTGATGTCGACGAGGATGCTGTCGGGGTGGGCGAGGAGGAAGCTGGAGAGGTCGGTCATGGGTGGAGGGCCGATGAGCGGGTGGGCGTGGCACCCCCCTCTGTCCTGCCGGACATCTCCCCCACAAGGGGGGAGATTAGCATGAGACGCGAGCTTCCCGGGACACGGCAGCTGTGGCGTAGAGCTTTATGACGCAATGCCAGGGCATTAAGGTGCGGTGCGTTCGGTCTTGCCGATCTCCCCCCTTGTGGGGGAGATGTCCGGCAGGACAGAGGGGGGTGCCGCCCACTCCAACCTCTCTGCCGGTCCTGCTCAGCCGACAAACCAGCCGGACGCGTTCCCATCTGCTACACTCGCTTCATCCGCTCGACCGCCATCAGCACCCGTTCCGGCGTCGCCGGGGCGTCGAGCCTCGGGCAGACCTTGTAGTTGGCGACGCTTGCCACGGCCATCGACAGTGCTTCCAGCACCGAGATCGCCAGCATCAAGGGTGGCTCGCCGACGGCCTTGGAGTGGCCGATGGTGGCCTCAGTGTTCTCGGACCATTCGGCAAGGCGCACGTTGAAGATCTTCGGACGGTCGGAGGCGAGCGGGATCTTGTAGGTCGAGGGAGCATGGGTGCGCAGTCGGCCCTTTTCGTCCCACCAGAGTTCTTCCGTCGTCAGCCAGCCCAGTCCCTGCACGAAGGCGCCTTCGACCTGGCCCATGTCGATCGCCGGATTCAGCGAGCGGCCGACGTCGTGGAGGATGTCGGTGCGGTCGATCAGATATTCGCCGGTCAGCGTGTCGATCGAAACCTCGGTGCACGAGGCGCCGTAGGCGAAATAGTAGAAGGGCGTGCCGCGGCCGGCTTTGCGGTCCCAGTGGATCTTCGGCGTCTTGTAGAAGCCGGCGGCGGAAAGCTGGACGCGGGCGAAATAGGCCTGCTTGATGAAATCGGGGAAGGGGATCTCGATCTCGCCGACGCGCACGCGGTTCGGCAGGAAGACGACGTCGGTGGCTCCGACATCCCATTTCTCGGCGCCAAAGGCGACAAGCCGTTCCTTGATTTGGCGAGCGGCGTCGAAGGCTGCCATGCCGTTCAAGTCCGAGCCGGAGGAGGCGGCGGTGGCCGAGGTGTTCGGTACCTTGGCCGTCGTCGTCGCAGTGATCTTCACCCTGTCGATATCGACCTGGAAGCTGTCGGCTAGCACCTGCGCCACCTTGGTATAGAGGCCCTGGCCCATTTCAGTGCCGCCATGGTTCAGGTGGATCGAGCCGTCCTGATAGATGTGCACGAGGGCGCCGGCCTGGTTGAAGGCGGTCATGGTGAAGGAGATGCCGAATTTCACCGGCGTCAGCGCGATGCCCTTTCTGATATAGCGGCTGTCGCGGTTGAAGGCGATGATGGCGTTGCGCCGTGCCTGGTATTCAGCCGTTTCCTCCAGCTCCTCGACGATGCGGGCGATGATGTTGTCCTCAACCTCCTGATGGTAGGGTGTGAGTGTGCGCTCCGAACCCGGCTGGCCGTAGAAATTCAGTTTGCGGACATCGAGCGGGTCTTTGCCGACGGCATAGGCGATCTCCTCGATGAAGCGTTCGGCGCCGAGCATGCCCTGCGGCCCGCCAAAACCGCGAAAAGCGGTGTTGGAGACGGTGTGCGTCTTCAGCGGCTTCGACGTCAGATGCACATGCGGATAGAAATAGCTGGAATCGGCATGGAAGAGGGCACGATCGGTCACCGGCCCTGAGAGGTCGGAGGAGAAGCCGCAGCGCGCCGCATAGGTGGCGTCGACCGCATGGATGCGGCCTTCGGCGTCGAAGCCGAGTTCGTAATCGACGAGGAAATCGTGGCGCTTGCCGGTGGCGCTCATATCCTCGTCGCGATCAGGGCGGAATTTGATTGCGCGGCCGAGCTTCTTGGCGGCGATGGCGGCGAGGGCTGCGAACTGATTGCCCTGCGTCTCCTTGCCGCCGAAGCCGCCGCCCATGCGGCGCACATTGACGGTCACGGCGTTCGAGGGAATGTCGAGCACGTGACCGACGATGTGCTGGATCTCGCTTGGATGCTGCGTCGAGGACCAGACGGTGACCTCGTCGTCCTCGCCGGGGATCGCCACGGCGATATGGCCTTCGAGGTAGAAATGCTCCTGTCCGCCGATGCGCATCTGACCTTTCAGACGCATGGCGGCATTCGTCATTTCCGTTTCCGGCTCGCCGCGGTGCAGCGTCATCGGGGTGATGACCAGCGGGCTGCCATTGGCGAGCGCGCCGTCGATATCGCTCCAATGCGGCAAGTCACGATAGTCGATCTTTGCCAGCTGCGCGGCGCGGCGGGCGGCATCACGCGTCTCGGCGATGACGGCAAAGATCGGCTGGCCATGAAACTGGATTAAAGTTTCGGCCAGCAGCGGCTCGTCATGGCTGCCGTTGGAGCTGACGTCGTTGACGCCGGGCACGTCCTTGCCGGTGAAAACCCAGACGACGCCGGGATGCGCGGCGACCGCGGAAAGGTCGATGCTGAGGATTTCGGCATGCGCCCGGTCGGAGAGGCCGAGGGCGCCATGCAGCAGACCTGCGGGTTCGGGAATATCGTCGATATAATCAGCGGTTCCGGTGACATGCTTATGTGCTGAATCATGCCGCAGCGAGCCGTGCATCGGGCCTGCGATGATGGCCTTGCGGTCTTCGAAGGTGGACTTGTCCATTAGATACCTCCTTCGCGAGAACGTCTGGTGCCGTGCGGCCCCCTCATCCGCCCTTCGGGCACCTTCTCCCCGAGGGGAGAAGGGGGAAAAGAGACGGCGCGGCACTCCCTTCTCCCCAGCGGGGAGAAGGTGGCGGCAGCCGGATGAGGGGGGTGCTTTGCGCTGACATGTATCATCGTCATCACGCCACCTCCTCGAACCGCTTCAGCTCCGCCGGCGCGCCCACCGTTTCCAGATAGAACCGCGTCAACAGGTTCTTCGCCGTCAGCTGGCGGTATTCCGCCGTCGCGCGCCAGTCGGTCAGCGGCTGGTAATCGGCGTCAAAGGCGGGGCGGGCTGCGTCGATCGTCGCTTCCGTCCATGGTTTGCCGATCAGCGCGGCCTCCACCGTGCGGGCGCGTTTCGGCGTTGCCGCCATGCCGCCGTAGGCGATGCGGATGTCGGTAACGATTTCGGTCTCGTCGAGCGTCAGCAGGAAGGCGCCGAGCACGGCAGTGATGTCCTCGTCGCGGCGCTTGGTGATCTTATAGGCGGCAAAGCGGCTGGTTGCTGCCGGATAGGGCACGAAGACGCTTTCGACGAATTCGCCGGGCTTCCGGTCCTGCTTGCCATAGGCGATGAAGAAATCCTCGAGCGGCATTCTGCGCTGGCCTTGCAGGGACCGCAGCGTCAGCATCGCGTCGAGCGCGATCAGCGGCGGCGGGCAGTCGCCGATCGGCGAGCCGTTGGCGATGTTACCGCCGATCGTGCCCATGTTGCGCACCTGTTCGCCGCCGACGCGATCGATCAACCGGCCGAGCGCCGGGATTTTCTGAGAGATTGCTTCGAAGGCCTTGGTGTAACTGACGCCGGCACCGATGGTGACGCCGTCCTCGCCTTCCGTGACCGACTGCAATTCGCTCAAATGATTGATGAAGACGACCGGGCTCAGCCTGCGCATCTGCTTCGTCACCCAGAGGCCGACATCCGTCGCGCCGGCGACGATAATCGCGTCGGGTTCCTGCGAGAGGACTTCTGCCAGTGCCTGCATCGAAGCCGGCACGATCAGCCGGTCTTGGCCATTCGCGATCCTGATCGTGCCACTCGCCTGCATTGCCCAAAGCCGCGCGACGATTTCAGAGCGCGTCCGTTCCAGCGGATCGAAGAGCGTGCTCGGCCGCATCAGGCTCACCTGCTCGGCGGCCTTGACGATCGGCTCATAGCCTGTGCAGCGACAGAGATTGCCCTGCAAGGCTTTTTCGATTTGCCGGCGGCTCGGCTTCTCGGTCGTCAGCCAAAGGCCGTAGAGCGACATGACGAAGCCGGGCGTGCAGAAGCCGCATTGCGAGCCATGACAATCGACCAGTGCCTGCTGCACCGGATGCAGTGCGCCGTCCCTGCCGGCCAGATGCTCGACCGTTACCACATGGGTGGCGTGCAGCGAGCCCATGAAACGGATGCAGGCATTGACGGATTCATAGGCGAGCTTGCCGTCCGCCAGCCGACCGACGAGTACGGTGCAGGCGCCGCAATCGCCCTCCGCGCATCCCTCCTTGGTGCCCGTCAGGCGTCGCTTCAACCGCAGAAAATCGAGAAGCGTCTCGGTTGGCCTGACATCAGTGAGCGTGATGTCCTCGCCATTCAGGATGAAGCGGATGCTGTCGTTCATGATATTCCCGGTTGTTTTTCCAAATGGTTAAGCCGCCGTCCAGCCACCGTCAATCGAGATATGCGTTCCGGTCACCTGGCGGGCGGCGTCGCTGGCGAGGTAGAGCGACAGTGCGCCGATCTCCTCGGCCTTGACGAATTCATGCGTCGGCTGCGCCTTGAGGATGACTTCGCTCTTTACCTGTTCCTCGGTCATGCCGCGCGCCTTGGCGGTATCCGGTATCTGCTTCTCGACGAGCGGCGTCAGCACGTAGCCGGGGCAGATGGCGTTCACGGTTACGCCGAATTCGGCAAGCTCGAGTGCTGCCGTCTTGGTCAGGCCTAATATACCATGTTTTGCCGCGACATAGGCGGATTTGAAGGGGGAGGCGACGAGCCCGTGGGCGGAGGCGATGTTGATGATGCGGCCGTATTTTTTCGCCTTCATCAGCGGGATCGCGGCGCGCATGGTATGAAAGGAACTCGACAGATTGATCGCGATGATCTGGTCCCATTTCTCGATCGGGAAATCCTCGATCTTCTCGACGTGCTGGATGCCGGCATTGTTGACCAGGACATCGACGCCGCCGAAGGTCTTGGCTGCCGTTTCGATCAGATCGGCGATCTCGGCGGGCTTGGTCATGTCGGCCGGGTGATAGAGCGCCCGGCCTTTGGACAATGATTCAAGCCGTTCGACGATCGCCTTGATTTCATCGGCCTTTCCGAAACCGTTGATGACGATGTTGTCGCCCGTTTCGGCGAAGGCTGTGGCGATCGCAAGGCCGATGCCGCTGGTGGAACCGGTGACGACGACTGTTCTGCTCATGCTGTTCTCCCTGAAATCGCGATGCTGCGTTGCAGCGTTAGCTGCGAGGTTATGCCCAAAGCCGTCGGGCTGGCAATTCCGCTTTATTCGCTTTTCTCGCCTGCATCCGTGTCCTATTGATTTGCCACGATAATCGACATGTTAAGAGAGAGATTTCATGCGCGGATATGTTCTGGCGATTGATCAGGGAACGACGTCGACGCGGGCGATCGTCTTCGATGGCGACATGCATGTCGCCGGCAAGGGCCAGAAGGAGTTCACCCAGATCTACCCACGTTCCGGCTGGGTCGAGCACGATCCCGAGGAGATCTGGGATTCGGTGGTCTCTACTGTCCACATGGCGCTTCGCGACGCCGGGATCGAGGCTAGGGATCTTGCCTCACTCGGCATCACCAACCAGCGCGAGACGGTGGTCGTCTGGGAGCGCGAGACGGGCCGGCCAATCCAGAATGCCATCGTTTGGCAGGACCGGCGCACGGCAAGCTATTGCGAAAATCTGAAAAGACAGGATCTCGAGCGGCTGTTCACGAAGAAGACCGGGCTGATCCTCGATCCCTATTTTTCCGGCACCAAGCTCTCCTGGATGCTGGCTAACGTGAAGGGCGCGCGGGCGCGCGCCGCCAGGGGCGATCTCTGCTTCGGTACGATCGACACCTTCCTGATCTGGCGACTGACGGGTGGCAAGAGCTTCGTTACCGATGCCACCAACGCCTCGCGCACGCTGATGTACAACATTGCCGAAAACGCGTGGGACGAGGATCTGCTCGATATTTTGAGAGTGCCCCCCGCCATGCTGCCGGAGGTCAAGGATTGCGCCGCCGATTTCGGCACCGTCGATCCTGATATTTTCGGTGCTGCTATCCCGATCCTCGGCGTGGCTGGCGACCAGCAGGCGGCGACTATCGGCCAGGCGTGTTTTGCGCCGGGCATGATGAAATCGACCTACGGCACCGGCTGTTTCGCGCTGCTCAACACCGGCGCCGATATGGTGCGGTCCAAAAATCGGCTGTTGACCACCATCGCCTACCGCCTGAACGGCGAGACGACCTATGCGCTGGAGGGTTCGATCTTTATCGCTGGCGCCGCGGTGCAATGGTTGCGGGACGGGCTCGGCATCATCGGCAGCGCCGCCGAGACCAACGCGCTTGCCGAAAGGGCGGATCCGACTCAGGAGGTCTATCTCGTGCCCGCCTTCACCGGCCTCGGCGCACCGCATTGGGACGCCGCGGCGCGCGGCGCGATCTTTGGGCTGACGCGCAATAGCGGCCCGGCTGAACTCTCCCGGGCGGCACTGGAAGCCGTCTGCTATCAGACCCGCGATCTGCTCGACGCCATGCAGAAGGACTGGAAGAACGGCACGGAGGACACAGTGCTGCGCGTCGACGGCGGCATGGTCGCCTCCAACTGGACGATGCAGCGCCTTGCCGACCTGCTCGATGCGCCGGTCGACCGCCCCGTCATTCTCGAGACGACGGCGCTGGGGGCCGCCTGGCTTGCCGGCAGCCGGGCAGGTGTGTGGCCGGACAGGGACGGCTTTTCAGCGACCTGGAAACGGGATCGGCGGTTCGAGCCCGAGATGGACGAGAAGGTGCGGGCGGCAAAGCTCAAGGGTTGGAAGAATGCGGTCAAGCGGACGCTGAGCGAAGGGTGAGGGGCGATCAGCGCCGCGATATAACGCCGCTCGTGTTCGCGAGATGCCCAGTGCTTTCTTCAGCTACGGCCTCGCCGTGCTCGGGAAGATCACGAATTTGTCCTCGATAATTTTTTGATGCGGCCTGTCGGGTAAGCGGTTACTCCTTCGTCATTCGGAAAGAGGAGTGAGCAATGCTTTATGCAATCCTTTGTTACGCCCATGAGGAAACCGTCTTCGCCTGGAGCAAGGAGGAGGAGGCTGCCGTCATGGAGAAACTCTACGCCGTGCAGGAGCCGCTTGCCGCATCCGGCAAACTCGGCCCTGTCGGCCGGTTGATGCCGACCACCGCTGCGACCACAGTGCGCAAGGGCAAGGACGAGCCCTTGGTCATCGATGGGCCTTTTGCGGAAACGAAAGAGGCGCTTCTGGGCTTCTATGTCGTCGACTTCGAAACGCTCGACGAGGCGATCGCCTTTTCGAAGCAGCTTTCATCCGTCAATCCCGGTTCCACCTCTTACGAAATTCGGCCTTTCTACGTCTTCAGGCCCGGAGATGCTTCATCATGACAGACATTGCCTGGATCGACCTCGCGCTTGCATCGGCCCGCCCGAAGGCGCTCGGCGCGCTGCTGCGCTATTTCCGCAATCTCGATACAGCGGAAGAGGCGTTTCAGGAAGCGTGTCTGAGGGCGATCCGGACATGGCCGGAGAAAGGGCCACCGCGCGATCCCACAGCCTGGCTCATCTTCGTCGGCCGCAACAGCGGCATCGATGCGGTGCGCAAGCGGGCGAAGACCCAGGCTCTGCCGGATGAGGAGGTCATCTCCGATACCGAGGATGCCGAAAGCGATATCGCCGAGCGGCTGGACGATTCCCATTATCGCGACGATATCCTGCGGCTGCTATTCATCTGCTGCCATCCCGATCTGCCGGCAACCCAGCAGATCGCGCTGGCGCTGCGCATCGTTTCCGGCCTTTCGGTGCCGCAGATCGCGCGTGCCTTCCTGGTGTCCGAGAGCGCCATGGAACAGCGCATCACGCGGGCCAAGGCGCGCGTCGCCAAGGCTGGGGTGCCTTTCGAAACGCCAAGCCCTGAGGAAAGGGCCGAACGGCTCTCGATCGTCAGTACGATGATCTACCTCATCTTCAACGAGGGCTACAGCCAGGCCGATCCCAGGCATGAGGCGGCTGCTTTCAGCGACGAAGCGATCCGGCTGGCGCGATTGATGCTGCATATCTTCCCATCCGAACCGGAGCTGATGGGGCTGCTTGCGCTCATGCTCCTGCAGATCTCGCGCCGGCCGGCGCGCTTCAACGCCGGAGACGAGATCGTGCTGCTCGAAGATCAGGACCGGTCGCTCTGGAACCAACCGCTCATCAATGAGGCGTTGGCGCTGCTCGACAAGGCGCTGCGCCATCGCAAGCCCGCTCCTTATCAGATTCAGGCAGCGATTGCCGCCGTTCACTCCCGCGCAAAACGCGCCGAGGATACGGATTGGGTTGAGATCGATCTGCTCTATCGCGCGCTGGAGCGTCTCCAGCCGTCCCCTGTCGTGACGCTCAATCGGGCGGTGGTGGTCTCCAAATTGCAGGGGCCGCAGGACGCGCTCAATCTTGTCGATCCGCTCGGCGAAAAGCTCGGTGGCTACTTCTACTATCATGGCCTGCGCGGCAATCTGTTGAAGCAGCTCGGTCGTAACGCCCAGGCGCGTGAAGCTTTCGACCGCGCCATTGCGCTTGCCCATTCGGCTGCGGAGGCAGCCCATATCCGCCGGCAGCTCGACAAGATGCAGGAAGAGGCCGCGCAGCCGGTCGCAAAATAATTTCGGCGTACTGTCGGGACTGCGAGCTTCGACACGTCCTTGTAACAACCTAATACGAAACTGGTTTCATTCAAACGGAGAGATGTTGAAATGACCGCCGCCACGCAGCATGAACTCGTTCTCGTTCGTGAATTCGAGGCCCCGCGAGAGAAGATCTACAAGGCATGGACCGATCCCGACTTGCTGAAGCAGTGGTTCGTGCCGCGTCCCTGGGGTGTGGCGGAAGCAACGCTTGATGTCCGCCCCGGCGGCTCCAGCGTCGTCGTCATGCAGGATCCTGAGGGCAATCTCTATCCGAACCACGGCGTCTATCTCGAAATCATCGAGAACGAGAAGATCATCTTCACCGATGCCTATACCAGCGCCTGGGTGCCGGCCGAAAAACCTTTCTTCACGGGCGTCATCCTGCTCGAAGATCTCGGCAACGGTCGCACGAAATATACGGCCACGGCGCTGCACTGGCGCGCCGAGGACAAGGAAGCGCACGAGAAGATGGGTTTCCACGAAGGATGGGGCAAGGCTGCGGACCAACTGGCGGAGCTGCTGGCGAAGATGTGAGCGGTAAGGGACGGCCCTGCGCGGCCCTTTTCGTCATCTGCCGTGTGAAGTCATTCGAGAGATGATTCCGCTCACCCCTTGAAGTGCTTGATCCGGAATCGAAATTGGTGATCGGTGGTCTCCAGATGCCTTTTGGCACGACGTGTGCCAATCTTCCGCCATGAAGGGCTATGTCTATATTCTCGCATCGAAGCGCAACGGCACGCTCTATGTTGGCGTGACGCGCGATCTGGCAGGGCGTTTGTACGAACACCAGAATGAACTGACGCCGGGCTTTACGTCGAGATATGGCGTCAAGATTTTAGTCTGGTTCGAGGAGTACGACCTCCTGACCACCGCGATCACGCGGGAGAAAACGATCAAGAAATGGCCGCGGCAGTGGAAGCTCAATCTCATCGAGAGGGAGAATCCCGAATGGGAGGATATCTCGTTTCATCTTTTGGGTTTGTGAGAAGATGAGTCTCTCGTCGCGCGGACGCGCGACTGCTGGATTCCTGTGACAAGCACAGGAATGAGGGAGTTCTTGGTGTTTGTGGAATTCAACAACAATCGCCTACCCAATATGACGATAATGCTTTGAATGATAACAGATATTAGTGGCGGAGTGCATACCTCTTGCTCCCTCATTCCTGTGCTTGTCACAGGAATCCAGCAGCGCCGTGTCCACGGCGCAAAGACTCTTTGCCGTCTCGCGATGAAGTCCATCAACCGTCAGAAACACAACGCCGCCTATCGAGATTCTCGAACATTCCGTTCCAGAATTTGTATTTGCGCTGCATCCCCGGCATCCTTATCTCAACCGAGAATTCAACAGGATGCTGATGATGGAACTGGGGCTTTACACATTCGCCGACGTCAATCCCACCCCCTCCCGTAGCAAGGGCGCGGAAGGGGCCGAGCGGCTGAAGCATCTTATCGAGGAAATCGAGCTTGCCGATCAGGTAGGGCTCGACGTCTTCGGCCTCGGCGAGCATCATCGACCGGACTATGCGGCATCCGCTCCTGCAGTCGTATTGGCTGCGGCCGCGGTCAAAACGAAGAACATCCGGCTGACCAGTGCGGTCACCGTGCTCTCCTCCGACGATCCGGTGCGTGTCTTCCAGCAGTTTTCGACGCTCGATCTGATCTCCAACGGCCGCGCCGAAATCATGGCGGGGCGTGGCTCCTTCATCGAGTCTTTCCCGCTGTTCGGCTACAATCTCGAAGACTACGACCAGCTTTTCGAGGAGAAGCTCGATCTGCTGCTGGCGCTGCGCGACAGCGAGGTCGTGGAGTGGAAGGGTGAGCTTCGCGCGCCGATCAACGGGCGCGGCGTCTACCCCAGGCCGCTGCAGGATCCGTTGCCGCTCTGGGTCGCGGTCGGCGGTACGCCGCAGTCGGTGGCGCGCGCCGGCGCCCTCGGCCTGCCCGTGGCGCTGGCGATCATCGGCGGCGAGCCGCGCCGTTTTGCGCCGCTCTTCGATCTCTACCGCGAAGCCGCGCGCCGGGCAGGGCAGGATCAGTCGAAGCTGAAGACCAGCATCAATGTCCACGGTTTCATCGCCGACACGACGGCGGCGGCGGCCGACCAGTTCTACGGGCCGCAGGCCGAGGTGATGAACCGCATCGGCCGCGAGCGCGGCTGGGGACCGACGAACCGGGCGCAGTTCGACATGTCGCGCGGGCCGAACGGCGCGCTCTTCGTCGGTGATCCCGAGGTGGTCGCCGAAAAGATCATCACCCATCATGCGCTCTTCAAGAACGACCGCTTCCTGCTGCAGATGGCCATCGGCCTGATGCCGCATGCCGAGATCATGCGCGGCATCGAGCTTTACGGCACGAAAGTCGCACCGATCGTCAGAAAGGCGTTGACTGATAGCAGCGAAGAGGCGAAAGCCACGGCTTGACGAGCGCATGACGCCGAAAATCGGAATCGATTTTCGGATGGGAGTATGCGCTGATTCGAAGGGACAGAGCGTCCTTAGGGCTTCCTGTTGGAGGCGTGGCGCTCTAAGGCGGCCGCTGCCGCCCTGCGCAAGGCCGGAACAGACGAATGGTTATCGCAAACGACGATGAACTGACCAAGCTCAAGGAGATCGGCCGCATCTGCGCCAACGCCATCCAGGTGATGGCGGCGGCGATGGAGCCCGGCATGACGACGCTGGAGCTCGACCAAATCGGCCGCAAAGTGCTCGAGGATTCGGGCGCGCGTTCGGCGCCGGAGTTCTGCTACCAGTTTCCCGGTGCCACCTGCATCAGTATCAACGAGGAAATCGCCCACGGCATTCCCGGCCCGCGCGTCATCCGCGCCGGCGATCTCATCAATATCGACGTCTCGGCGGAAAAGGACGGCTTCTTCGCCGATACCGGCGCCTCCTTCACGATGCCGCCGGTCAAGCCGAAGATCGAGCGGCTCTGCCGCGACGGCAAGCGGGCGCTGTGGATCGGGCTCAACCAGGTCAAATCAGGCGAGCCGCTGGCAAAGATCGGCACAGCCGTCGGCGCCTTCGCGCAGAAGAACCGCTATACGCTGGTCGCCAATCTGGCGAGCCACGGCGTCGGTCGCTCGCTGCATGAGGAGCCGGCCGAGCTCTCGACCTGGCCGGACCCTTCGGAAAAACGGATGATGACGGAAGGTCTCGTCTTCACCGTCGAGCCATTTCTCTCGCTCGGCGCGACATGGGCCGAAGGCGGCGACGATGCCTGGACGCTCTATGCCGATCCGAAGGCGCCGACCGTGCAATACGAACACACGGTGGTCGCGACGCGCAACGGGCCAGTGGTTCTAACCTTGCCGGATGAGCGGGGGTAAGGCATTAGGGGCCTTTCGAGGTTGACATCTCCACGACGCTTTGTGGCGCGCGCCCACTTCTCCTCCCTCATTCCTGTGCTCGTCACAGGAATCCAGCCAACGCGCGTCTGCGCGGTGAATGACTCATATGGGAGTGAAGAGAGTCTCCCGCGCCCAAGGACTTGGGCGCACTGGATTCCTGTGACATCCCTCGGGCAAAGCCCGAGGAAGGGAATGAGGGAGGAGAGGTTAGCGCACTCGTCAACTCACCGAGCTTTGGTGGCCAGCCTTCCTCTTTAACCCCGCGTTCCCGGCCTGCCGCCTTGCAGGATTTCGGTGGCGGCGCGTTCGAGGATGCCGGCGATGCGGGCGGCTTCGGGTTTCGACCAGGGATAGCGCATCCGCAGCGCCGAGCGCAGCAGCATGCGGGCGGCGCGGATATCGCCGCCGTCCTGCATGAAGTCGCCGTCATCGCCATCGTCGGCGCCGTGACGGTCGGTTTCGAAGACACGCTTCACATAGGTCATCTTCTCACCGATGCGCTCGAGCTTGGCGAGCGTGTGCAGGATCATGTCGCGGTTTTCCTCGACGCGGCGGCGGCCGGCCTCGGTGATGCGATAGAGCTTCTTGGCGCCCTCGGCCTCGACCTCGGCAAGGCCGGTTTCTTCGAGATAGGTGAGCGCGGGGTAGATGACGCCGGGGCTCGGGACGTAGAAGCCGCCGGAACGCTCCTCCAGCAACTTTATCAATTCGTAGCCGTGGCGCGGCTGCTCGGCGAGCAGCGCCAGGATGACCAGCTGCAGATCGCCTGCCGCGAATTTGCGGCCCATGCGGAAAGCGTCGCCGAACATGCCGCCTTTAAAGCCTCTCATGCTTTTCCTTTCATCGTTAGATGTATCGTTGACTATGTCGTAAAACATATATCGTAAGATAATCCCTTTCAAGTGCAGCGGAGAATTTTTGATGTTTCGGGAAATTGATCGATCGATCAGAATTACTTGATTGTGATGCCGGTGCTGCGGCGCGATAAGCGCTGCATGCTCGTGCGTACCGGTCACTCCCCGCCGAATCTTGTCTCCACCGCCGCTGCCGGCGCCGTTGCCATGGCCGCTGCCATGGGCTTCGGGCGCTTCTCCTACACGCCGATCCTGCCCGGTATGATCAGTGGCGTGCCGCTTTCGGCAGCGGATGCAGGCTTTATCGCATCGGCGAATTTCGTCGGTTATCTCGTCGGCGCCGTGCTTGCCGCCTATGGCTGGGCGGCGGGGCGGGAGCGGCTGGTGGCGCTGCTGTCGCTGCTGGCAACCGCCATCCTGCTTGCCGCCATGGCCGCTACCGATTCCGTCGCCGTCTTTGCCATCATTCGTTTCTTGGCCGGCCTCGCCAGCGCCTTTGCGATGGTCTTCACCTCGTCGATCGTGCTCAGCCACGGGGCTGCTGCCGGCAACGATCATGTGCAGGCGGCGCATTTCGGCGGGCCGGGTGCTGGCATCGCGCTGTCCTCGGTCATGGTGTTTCTGATCGGCCTCGGCTTTCACGACGGGCCGGGCGGCTGGCGCGCCGACTGGATCGGCGGGGCGCTTTATTGCGCGGCAAGCCTCGTCGTCGTTTTCTTGTTGCTGCCGTCGGCTCCGGCGCAATCGGCGCAGGCGGGCAAGGAACCGGCGCTCATCTGGAACCGGCCGATGGTGCTGCTGACGCTGTCCTACGGCCTGTTCGGCTTCGGCTACGTCATCACCGCGACCTTCCTCGTCACCATCGCACGTCTTTCTGCAACGGGACCCTTCGTCGAATTCCTCTGCTGGTTCATCGCCGGCCTGACGGCGGCGGTGGCGCTGTTTGCCTGGAAGCCGCTGGTCAGGCCGCTCGGGCTTGGCGGGGTCTATGTCGCAGCCCTTCTGGTCGAGGCCGCCGGCGTGCTTGCGACGGTGGCGCTGCCGCCTTCCGTCGCACCGCTGATCGGCGGCGGGCTGTTCGGGGCGACCTTCCTGGCAATCACCGCCTACGGGCTGCAGATCGGCCGCAAGCTTTCGCCTGAGAGCCCGCGGCGGATCCTGGCGATGATGACGGCCGCCTTCGGTGTCGGCCAGATCGTCGGGCCTGTCGTTGCCGGCTGGATCGCCGAGCGCAGCGGCAACTTCACCGTGCCCACGGTGATCGCCGCCGTGGCACTCGTCGCCTGCGCGGCGCTGGTGATGCCGGTGATCAAGAAAATCGCCTAACCGGTTACAACTCCGTAACAATGGGCTGAACCCGTTGCTCCTTCCTTCGAACTGCCTTAGTTTCCGGCACAATCAGTGTTGACGACACTCCCGAGACTCACAGTTCAGGAAAGCAAAGCCCCCCGTGTTTCATTCCTTCTTTCCGCAGCCAAAGGCGTTCTTCACTTCGCTCGTTGTCTGGACGCTGATTTCCATTGCAGGCTGGTATCTCTTCGCTGCCAGTCTCGGCGCATCTCTCGGCTACGCGTCGGTTCCCGAAGAACAGCAGCCGATTGATCTCTCGTTCTTCCTGCTGCCCGAAAATCTCTGGTTCTACAGCTATTTCCTGCTGTCGGCGGCGATCTTCTGCGCCGCGTGGCATCTGATAGCGCGGAACCACCCCTGGAAGCGGTGGTCGATCTGGGGTTCGGCCCTGATTATCTTCGTGACCTATTTCGGCGTCCAGATCAGTGTTGTGATCAACAATTGGCGCCGGCCGTTCGGCGATCTTCTAGTGAATGCGATGGCGAAGAAACCTGGTATTACCGTCGACAATTTCTACGACCTGATGTGGATCTTCTGCCAGATCGCATTCCTCAGCATGTTCGTGTCGATCATGACCGACTTCTTCACCAGCCACTACATCTTCCGCTGGCGCACGGCGATGAACAATTTCTACATGTCGAAGTGGGAAAAGCTGCGTCACATCGAAGGTGCCTCGCAGCGCGTTCAGGAAGATACGATGCGCTTTTCGAGCACGCTCGAAGGTCTTGGTATCAGCCTCATCAACTCGGTGATGACGCTCGTGGTATTCCTTCCGATCCTTCTGGCGCTGTCGCATTACGTGACGGAACTGCCGTTCATCGGGCCGGTGGCGAATTCGCTCTTCTGGCTGGCGCTGTTCTGGTCGGCGTTCGGCACGCTTCTGCTGGCGGTCGCCGGCGTCAAGCTGCCGGGGCTGAATTTCCGCAACCAGCGAGTCGAGGCGGCCTATCGCAAAGAGCTCGTCTATGGCGAGGACCATGCGGACCGAGCCGAGCCGCTGACAGTCAGGGAGCTCTTCGACAACGTCCGCCGCAATTATTACCGCATGTATTTTCACTACATGTATTTCAACGTCGCCCGCTATTTCTATATCCAGGCCGACGCGCTCTTCGTGGTCTTCATGCTGGTGCCGACGATCGTGGCGGGCACGATCACCTACGGTATCTTCCAGCAGATCTCGACCGCCTTCGGCCAGGTCAGCAACTCGTTCCAGTATCTCGTCAACTCCTGGACGACGATCATCGAGTTGCTCTCGATCCACAAACGCCTCAAGGCCTTCGAGGCGGCAATCGATGACGAACCGCTGCCGGATATTGACCAGCGCTACCTGGAACGTGAGACGGGCGTCGTGCACGCCGACGGTTGATGCGCGGGGTATTCAGCGAGCGATTGCAGCGAATCTCTTCTCCCCAGCGGGGAGAAGATGCCGGCAGGCAGATGAGGGGCCGTCTCTACAGCATTTCCTTAGACGCCATCAAAGGCCTGACGTCTGCAATTTCCCTCGCGCCTCGATCATCGGGATCGCTTCCGAATAGCTGACGCAGGCCACATCCTTTCGGTGGCAGACGTCGCTGACCAGCCTGTCGAGCGCACGCCAGTAGGCGCCGCCGTTCATTTCGACAAAGTGGAAGCCGAGCTGTAGTGGTATGCGGGCGCCGGCATATTGCTTGTCGAAAGCCTCCTTGAAGGCTGTATAGGCGCGGTCCTCGAATTCCGCGGAATCGGCCGTATCCTCCTCACCCTTGGAATGGCGGACGAAGAGATTGTAATCCATGCCGATGATCGGCTTGTCGTTCGGGCCTTCCGGGATCAGCGGCAGGCCGAAGCGGATGATGCCGTCTTCCTCGACAGGCATGGCCGGGCCTTTGGTGACGAGGCTCGCGTCATAGGTGAAGCCCGCCTTCTTTTCGGCGGCGATCATGTCGGCGCCCGCAGTTGCCGAGAGATAGGGGGCGCGAAAGCCCTTGATGCCGTGATCGACCAGATCCTGCCAGCCCGCCGGCTCCTGCAGGCCGAGGCTCTTCCAGGCATTCTCAAGCGTCGCGTGGAAGGTGGCGTATTCGGCCGACCAGTCGGCCTCGCTCCAGAGGCGGCCGTCGAAATGGCCACAGGCATGGCTCGATATGTCATGTCCTTCGAGATGGGCATGCCAGATATTGCCGAGGCGCTCGCGGATCTCGTCGTCGCTCTGGGCGAAACCGACATTGGATTTTCCACGTTTCTGGTGTGGCGCCTGATAGGCCTTCTTTGCCGCCTCGTTCATCAGGAAAGTGCAGGAGAGGAAATAGGTGAAGTGGGCGCCGTTCTTCGCCGCCATTTCGCGGCTCTTCAGCCACAGCGCGTTGTCGTGGGCGCCGTCGAAGGAAATGATGACGAGCTGTTTCGGCCGGTCGGTCGCCTCTGCTATTGCCGGAACGAGGAGCGAAACAGAAAGGCAGGCGGAGAGGAGGGAACGAGACATGGGCACCGCGACAATTTGTTCGCGGTTTCCCTCCGATAGAATTGCGGCGAAGCTGCGGTCGCGCTGGCATTTTTTCGCGCCACCAGCTAAGCCATGACAAACGGCACGGAAAGGTTTCGCAATGACATTGCTTATCGTCGGCATCATACTTTTCCTCGGGGTGCATCTGGTGCGGGTGCTGGTGCCGGACTTTCGCCGTTCGATGATCGCAAGCCTCGGCGAGAAGGGCTGGCGGGCGGCCTATTCCATTGCCAGCATCGCCACGCTGATCCTGTTGATCTACGGCTTCGGGCAGGCGCGGCAGGTGACCGGCATGCTTTACAATCCGCCGGTCTGGATGGCGCATATAGCAATCACGCTGATGCTGGTCGCGATGATCTGTCTCGTCGCCTCGCTGCTGCCGGCGGGGCATATCGCGACCAAGACCAAACATCCGATGGTGCTGTCGGTGAAGATCTGGGCACTGGCGCACCTGCTCTCCAATGGCGAGACGTCGTCGGTTCTGCTGTTTGCCGCCTTTCTCGCCTGGGGCGTCATTCTGCGCATTTCCTTGAAACGGCGGCAGCGGGCAGGCGAAATCACGCTCCGGCCGTTCGTCTCGGCCAAATACGACCTCTATGCGATCGTCATCGGTATCGTCGTCTGGGCGCTGATCATCTGGAAGCTGCACGAATGGTTGATCGGCGTTTCGCCGCTCGCCATGTGACCTGCGCATAACCCCAAAAATCGATTCCGATTTTTGGAAAGGATTATGCGCGGATTCAAAGTGTTAGAGCGTCCTTGGCGCGTCCTATTGGACGCGCGGCGCTCTAATCTTTCACATCCCCCTTACAACGGCGGCAAAATGGAGTAGAAGGCCCGACAATATGCGTTTTACGCAGTGCATGGGTATTTCCGCGGCCGGAGACGAGAATGGCATTCAACGACGACAGCTTCATCCGTGAAGTCAATGAGGAATTGCGGTCTGACCAGATGAAGGGCGTCTGGCGCCGGTTCGGCCGCTATATCGTCGTCGTCGCCATCCTGATCGTCGTCGGCACCGCCGGCAAGGTTCTCTACGACTATTGGGACGACAACCGCTCCTCCGGCACCGGCGACCAGTTCCTGGCGGCGATGAAGCTAGCCGACGAGAACAAGAACGACGAGGCGCTGGCCGCGCTCGACAAGCTCGAGAAGGAAGGCCACGGCGCCTATCCCGTGCTGGCGCGCATGCGGGCTGCGACCGTTCAGGTGCAGAAGGGCGATACCGCCGCGGCAATCGCCGCCTTCAACGAGATCGGCAAGGACAATGCCGTTCCGGCCGCCGTGCGCGATGCCGCCAAGATGCGTGCCGGCTGGTTGCTCATCGAGAACGGCGCTTACGAACAGGTTTCGGCGGCGATCGAGGAAATGGCCGTTCCGGGCAACGCCTTCCGTCATTCGGCGCGCGAGGCACTCGGCCTTGCCGCTTACAAAGCCGGCAACATGGCGCAGGCGCGGCAGTGGTTCCAGTCGATCGTCGACGATACCGACAGCCCGCGCAATGTTGCCAATCGCGCCCATATGATGCTTGATCTGATTACCGCATCCGGCAAGGCGCCCGCCGCTCAGGGCTGATCGCGTTAAGGACAAGATATGAGTTTCACGGTCGCGATCGTCGGTCGTCCGAATGTCGGCAAGTCGACACTTTTCAACCGGCTGGTAGGCAAGAAGCTGGCGCTTGTCGATGACACGCCGGGTGTTACCCGCGACCGCCGGCCGGGCGATGCGCGGCTGATGGGCCTGACTTTCACGATCATCGACACGGCTGGTCTGGAAGAGGCCGACGCGGAAAGCCTGCAGGGCCGGATGCGGGCGCAGACGGAAGCGGCGATCGATGAGGCCGATCTTTCGCTTTTCGTCGTCGATGCCAAGAGCGGATTGACGCCCGTCGATACCGACCTTGCCGAAATGCTGCGCCGGCGCGGCAAGCCGGTGGTGCTCGTCGCCAACAAATCCGAAGCGCGCGGTTCCGACAGCGGCTTCTATGACGCCTACACGCTCGGGCTCGGCGAACCGACACCGATTTCGGCCGAACACGGGCAGGGCATGCTCGACCTGCGTGACGCGATCGTCGCGGCGATCGGCGAGGATCGGGCCTATCCCGCCAAGGAGGATGTCGCCGTCACAGATGTAGACATTCCGCAGACTGACGGCGAGGGCAGCGACGAGGACGAAGAGCCGACCTATGACGAGACGAAGC
The DNA here is from genome assembly GCF_013087625.1 of Rhizobium changzhiense. Classification (NCBI taxonomy): domain Bacteria; kingdom Pseudomonadati; phylum Pseudomonadota; class Alphaproteobacteria; order Hyphomicrobiales; family Rhizobiaceae; genus Rhizobium; species Rhizobium changzhiense. Next base: position 426,199 of record NZ_JABFCQ010000004.1, on the reverse strand, counting down.
CGCTCAGAGTGGCGATCGTCGGCCGGCCGAATGCCGGCAAGTCTACACTGATCAATCGCTTCCTCGGCGAGGACCGGCTTTTGACCGGGCCGGAGGCCGGCATCACCCGCGACTCCATCTCGGTCGAATGGGACTGGCGCGGCCGCACCATCAAGATGTTCGATACGGCAGGCATGCGCCGCAAGGCGCGGGTGATCGAGAAGCTGGAGAAGCTTTCGGTAGCCGATGCGCTACGCGCCATCCGCTTCGCCGAAACCGTCGTCATCGTCTTCGATGCAACGATCCCTTTCGAAAAGCAGGATCTGCAGATCGTCGACCTCGTGCTTCGCGAAGGCCGTGCCGCCGTGCTCGCTTTCAACAAGTGGGACATGATCGAAGACCGGCAGGCGGTGCTTGCGGATCTGCGCGAAAAGACCGACCGGCTGCTGCCGCAGGCGCGCGGCATTCGCGCCGTGCCGATCTCCGGCCAGACCGGCTGGGGGCTCGACAAGCTCATGCAGTCGATCATCGATACCGACAAGGTCTGGAACAAGCGCATCTCGACGGCGCGGCTCAACCGCTGGCTGGAGACGCAGCAGATCCAGCATCCGCCACCGGCCGTTTCCGGCCGCCGCATCAAGCTGAAATATATGACGCAGGTCAAGGCCCGCCCGCCGGCCTTCATGATCTCTTGCACCCGGTCGGATGCGCTGCCGGAATCCTATACGCGCTATCTGATCAACGGGTTGCGCGCCGATTTCGACATGCCGAGCGTGCCGATCCGCATCCATTTCCGCTCGCCTGACAATCCGTTCGAAGGCAAGAAGAGGCGAACGTAGGGGCGGTCCTTTTTACGGCGTCCCGTGTCAGCCCCCCTCTGCCCTGCCGGGCATCTCCCCCACAGGTGAGGAGATCACAAGTGGCTAAATCTTCTCGTCACATCAACGTTTCGCCGAGCTGCAATGGATATTTGGTTGGGGAAGCCACCGCGCCCAGCCGATCTCCCCACTTGTGGGGGAGATGTCCGGCAGGGCAGAGGGGGGTATCACGAGCACTGCCGCAGCTATTTCAGCAGCTAAGCAACGCTTCGGTTCAGCGCTTCTCGCAACGCCACGATCTCTGCCTGCAGGCGGTTGAGGTCGACTGCGTCGCGGCCGCTGGCGCCGACGATGCAGTTCGGGATGTCGCGCGCCTTTTCCTTCAGGCGAATGCCTTCTTCGCTCAAGCGGATGACGACGACGCGTTCGTCCTCCCGGCTGCGTTCGCGTCTGACATAACCTGCGGTTTCCAGGCGTTTGAGCAGCGGGGTCAGCGTGCTCGATTCGAGGAAGAGCTTTTCACCGAGGCCACCGACGGTCTGGCCGTCCTGCTCCCAGAGAGAAACCATCGCTAGATATTGCGGATAGGTGAGACCCAACTCATCGAGCAGCGGCTTGTAGACGCGATTCAGTGCGTGGCTTGCCGTATAGACGGCGAAGCAGATGAAATTGTCGAGCTTCAGGTGATCCTGCATGGGTTGCCTCCAGAACTGATGGAATTTATATCGTGCAATAAATAATCGTAAGCGATTTTTATGCATGGCTGCTATGCGTAAATTTAAATTGTCCAATATACAATCGTGCGCGATATAAAAACGGTGTTCAGGACGAACATCGAACCCGAGAGGACAAGACAATGTCGACCATCAAGACCACCGTTTCCGCAGCAGCACTGCTCGCAGCCTCCGCCGTCGGCGCGCTTGCCGATCCGGTACTCGAACCGACAACGCAGAAATTCATCGACGGGCTTGCCGGCGGCAAGCCGATCTACACGCTGTCGCCGGCCGATGCCCGCAATGTCCTGGCCGGCGCGCAGAAGGGCGACGTGAAGAAGCTTGCTGCTAAGGAAGAGGACAGGGTCATCAAGGCTGGCCCGACAGGCAGCATCAAGCTGCGTATCGTCCGCCCGGAACATGCCAAGGGCACGCTGCCGGTCATTCTCTATTTCCATGGCGGCGGCTGGGTGCTGGGCGATGCGGATACGCATGACCGGCTGGTTCGTGAAATCGCCAACGGCGCCGATGCCGCCGTCGTCTTCGTCGATTATGAGCGCTCGCCCGAAGCCCGTTATCCCGTCGCCATCGAGCAGGCTTATGCCGCGACCAAATATGTCGCCGAACATGCCAAGGAGTTCAAGGTCGATGCCTCCCGGCTCGCGGTCGCAGGCGATAGCGTCGGCGGCAACATGGCGGCGGTGGTGACGCTGCTTGCCAAGGAACGTGGCGGTCCCGCCATCGACCAGCAGGTGCTGTTCTACCCCGTCACCGACGCCAATTTCGACAATGGGTCCTACAACCAGTTCGCCGATGGACCGTGGCTGACGAAGGAAGCGATGAAGTGGTTCTGGAATGCCTACCTGCCCGACGAAGCCAAGCGCAAGGAGCCGACGGCCTCACCACTGCAGGCATCGCTGGAGCAGTTGAACGGCCTGCCGCCGGCGCTCGTCATCGTTGACGAAAACGACGTGCTGCGTGACGAGGGCGAGGCCTATGCCCGCAAGCTCAGCCAGGCTGGCGTGAAGGTCACGTCGATGCGTTATAACGGCACGATCCACGATTTCGTGCTCCTGAACGCCATTGCCGAAACGCCTGCCGCGCGCAGCGCGATTGCGGTTGCGAACGACACGCTTCGCAGCGCACTTCACAAGTGAAACCAATCAGTCTGCGGACGGGAGAGGCCCGGCGGTTTCGCCGGGCTTTCTGCTTCTTGGAAGCGATTTGGCAAACTGCCAGGCCTTCTTCCATTTCGGCGTGATGACACCGTTAGCGGCGCGGATATTGTTGATGAACTGCAGCGTCGCCGCTTCCCAGGAATATTGCATGGCGAGCTCGCGGGCCTTGCTGCGCGAGGCGGAGAGGGCGGCAAGGCAGGCAGTCTGCAGGTTGGCGTCGAGCGCCCCGACTTCACTATCCTCGCCGATGATGTCGAGCGGGCCGGTGACCGGATAGGCTGCGACCGGCACGCCCGATGCCAGCGCTTCGAGGATGGTGTTGCCGAAGGTGTCGGTGAGCGAGGGAAAGACGAAGACGTCGGCCTGGGCATAGGTTTTCGCCAGATCCTCGCCGAACTGCACGCCGGCGAAGAAGACGTCGGGATATTGTTTTTCGAGTTCGGCGCGCGCCGGACCGTCGCCGACGACGACCTTGGAACCCGGCAGATCGAGATCGAGGAAGGCCGGCAGGTTCTTTTCCAGCGCCACGCGACCGACGGTCATGAAGATCGGGCGCGACAGGCCGAACGGGTTTTCCTCGAGCTCCATCGGACGGAATTGCGTGGCGTCGATGCCGCGGCTCCAGGGCATTAGGTTGCGGATGCCTTTTTCCGACAGTTCGCGGGCAAGACTCGGCGTCGCCACCATGCATCCGGCGCCGCCATTGTGGAACCAGCGGACGAAGGAATAGAGCCAGCTCCTCGGTATCGGCAGGCGCGCGGAGACGTATTCCGGGAAGCGTGTGTGGTAGCTCGTCGAAAACGGCATGCGGTTCTTCAGGCACCAGCGGCGAGCGGTCAGCCCCAGCGGGCCTTCGGTGGCAATATGCACGTAGGAGGGATTGTGCTTTTCGATCTCGTGGGCGATGCGGCGGTAATTGGCGATCGACAGGCGGATCTCAGGATAGGTCGGGCAGGGGATGCTGTTGAAGCGCTCCGGCGTCACCATGGAAACCTCGACGCCCATCTTTGCAAGTTCGCGGTTGGTGTTCTCGATCGAGCGCACGACGCCATTGACCTGCGGGTGCCAGGCATCGGTGACGATCACCAGCCTCTCAGGCCGGTTCCCGGAGGCTGCGGCATTAGTCCAGCTCTCGCCGTTATAAGTGTTTGCCGGACGTTGCAGCATGTCACGATTTCCATCCGCGTCGCACTGATATGCCAACGCTTAACCCCTAAGCGGGGTTCCGGAACGGCGATTCCCGCTTCTCTATTTTGAGGCATGATCATGATGGAAATATTACAGCCCATATTGCAAGGATTGCAGGGCTTTCGCCGGCCTGATCGCCCCGATTATGTCAGTGGCTGGCCGCGGTTTTCTTCTGAAAGAAGAAGGTCACGGCGCCGGTCTTGGACCGGCGCCGCTTGGGAGGTCAAGCTGCAGCGGAGGCCGAGCTAGCGGTCGGAACTTCCGAGATCGTCTTCAGAACCTGCGAAGCGATCTGGTAGGGGCAGCCCTGCGAGTTCGGGCGGCGATCTTCCAGATAGCCCTTGTAGTCGTTCTTGACGAAGGAGTGCGGCACGCGGATCGAGGCACCACGGTCGGCAACGCCGTAGGAGAACTTGTTCCACGGAGCCGTCTCGTGCTTGCCGGTCAGGCGCTTGTCGTTGTCAGGACCGTAGACGTTGATGTGGTCCATCAGGTTCTTTTCGAACTGCGCCATCAGCGCTTCGAAATAGGCTTTGCCGCCGACTTCGCGCATGTACTTGGTCGAGAAGTTGCAATGCATGCCCGAGCCGTTCCAGTCGGTGTCGCCGAGCGGCTTGCAGTGATACTCGATGTCGATGCCGTACTTTTCGGTCAGGCGCTGCAAGAGGTAGCGAGCCATCCAGATCTGGTCGGCGGCCTTCTTGGAGCCCTTGCCGAAAATCTGGAATTCCCACTGGCCCTTGGCCACTTCGGCATTGATGCCTTCGTGGTTGATGCCGGCAGCGAGGCAAAGGTCGAGATGCTCTTCGACGATTTCGCGAGCAACGTCGCCGACGTTCGAATAGCCGACGCCGGTGTAGTAGGGGCCCTGCGGAGCGGGGTAGCCCTGCTCAGGGAAGCCGAGCGGACGGCCGTTCTGGTAGAAGAAATATTCCTGCTCGAAGCCGAACCAGGCGTCTTCGTCGTCGAGGATGGTGGCGCGGGCATTCGATGCGTGCGGCGTGACGCCATCCGGCATCATGACTTCGCACATGACGAGAGCGCCGTTGGTCCGGGCCGGGTCGGGATAGATAGCGACCGGCTTCAGCACGCAATCGGAGCTGCGGCCTTCAGCCTGCTGCGTCGACGAGCCGTCAAAGCCCCAGAGCGGAAGCTGTTCCAGCGTCGGGAATGCGTCGAATTCCTTGATCTGCGTCTTGCCACGCAGGTTCGGTACCGGAGTGTACCCATCGAGCCAAATATACTCGAGCTTATATTTTGTCATCGTGACTCTCTCAATGCTACGAAGGTGAGCAAATCCGGAGGTGATCTCGGCGCGCAAGCGCATCCGACCGCCAGGGATGACGCTTTAAAAGCACGTAGCGTGCCAGTTTTGGCGCCACGCGAAAGAAAAATCGCGAATCAGCGTGTCGGCCGATTTTTTCCCTTTTGGAAAATCGTGCTGTTTTTAACGCTCACTGGCGGTATCGCCCATCAAATCGCATTTTTTCCATGTGGAACCGGATGAAAATTGCGGCGTTAGGCTGAAATGATGAAGTGTTAAACAAATTATCGGAAGCTGTTAGTCGAGACAGCATGCCGACCGATTACAATTGCAACATTGCCCTTATTTTATGCAATTTGCATAAACTATGTGCATTGTGCTATGTAGATGGTCCTGAAATGTTGATGCGCCGAACTGAATGGAGGCGATCTCATGCCCACCGGTTTCCATCGTGAATCCGCAACGATCTACCAGTTTCCCGTTAAGGCGATACGAAACGCCAACCGGTTCGAACGCGCCAGGCTGATGGAGCGCGAGGCCGCAGACGTCTGCGATGCTGCGCTCGACAGCTGCTGGTACCATGACGAGGCAGTTCGCGATTCCGATCGGCCGACGAAGTCCTGATTTCCCCTGGCAGCGGGCAACCGATGCCATGGCGTTCATACTGCGTCAGCATGTGCGGCCTAAAGGCATGTCTCGCTAAGCGAATCTGAAAGATCGCGCCGCTTTAGCCGCCATCCAATCCAAGCTTTTCCCTTGGGACCAATGCACCATGTTCGCTGACGACGCGGGCAGCGACCTTTGCTGCGAAACGGGCGGCAGCAGGCGCGTCACCGGCTTCGAGATATCGTGCGAGAAAAGCGCCGTTGAAGCTGTCGCCGGCGCTGGTCGTGTCGACCACCTTCTCCACCTTTTCGGCAGGAACGAAGGTTTGCTCGCCGGCAAAATTCAGCGTGACACCGTCGGCGCCGTTCTTGACGACGATATGAATGGCGCCCAGTGCGCGGTAGCGGTGGATCGTTGCCTCGATGGAATCATCGCCGAAATGGGCCGCCTCGTCGTCGAAGCTCGGCATGACGAGCACCGAGGAGCGGGCGCCCTCGCTGATTGTCGTATGCATCACGTCGTAGCTCGACCAGAGGCGGGGACGGATGTTCGGGTCGAACACCACGAGCTTGCCGGCGGCCTTGGCGCGGCGGACTTCGGCAAGCAGCGTCTCGGCATCCTCATGCGGCAGGATGGCAAGGGTGATGCCGGAGAAATAGACGACTTCAGCGCTCTCCACCGCCTCGCGCAGGCGGTCGGGATCGGCAGCCAGGCTGCGGGCGGCCGAGTTGTCGCGCCAGTAGCTGAAGGAGCGTTCGCCGTTTTTCAGGTTGATCATGTAGAGGCCGGGCGTCCTGCCCCTGATGCGACGGATGAGGCTCGTGCCGATGCCCGCCTTGTCGATGAAGGCCAGCATCTCATCCGACATGGCGTCGTCACCGAGGGCGGTGAAGTAGTCGACCGACCAGTCCGCGGCAAGGCAGGCGCGGGCATACCAGGCGGTGTTGAAGGTATCGCCGGCGAAGCCTTTGCGCAGCAGACCATCGCCTGCCTGCGAGAGTTCCACCATGCATTCACCGATCGATAGAAACCGTCTGCTCACCTTTTCCTCCCCGCACTAAAGCGCGTCGCGATCCTTCAGATTCGCTCTCGGGCTTTAAGTCCTTGTTTCTACGCATGTCGTTATCGCAAAACAGCTGCACACTTCTGCTGGAGTTGCATCAGAGCGCCGCGCGTCCAACAGGACGCGCAAAAGACGCTCTATCACTTTGAACTGGCGCATAACCCCCCGAAAATCGATTCCGATTTTCGGGGGTTATGCGCCGGTCCTCATTCGCTGATACGCGGAGAGCATGAAGGTGGCAAGCGCCGATAATAAGGAAGATGGAATCCCACCTTCACTCCACTCATGGCCTGTCCATGTGATAACAGGCGGCCTTCTGGCCGGGGCGGACCTCCTCGGTCGGCGGCATTTCGGTCCGACAGATGTCGGTCGCCTTCCAGCAGCGCGGTGAGAAGACGCAGCCCTTCGGCGGGTTGAGCGGCGAAGGTGGGTCACCCTGCAGACGGATGCGGGTGCGCAGGCGCGCCAGCTTCGGATCCGGGATCGGCGCGGCGGAGAAAAGCGCCTGCGTATAGGGATGGGCGGGGTGATCGAAGACGGTAGCGCAGTCGCCGGCTTCCACCACCCTGCCGAGATAGAGCACCAGCACATCGTCGGAGATCAGGCGCACGACGGAGAGGTCGTGGCTGATGAAGATCAGCGTCAGGCCGAATTCCTTGCGCAGCTTGCGCAGAAGCGTGATGACCTGGCCCTGGATCGAGACGTCGAGGGCAGAAACCGGCTCGTCGCAGATGATGAGCTTCGGCTTGGTGACGACCGCGCGGGCGATGCCGATGCGTTGCGCCTGGCCGCCGGAGAATTCGTGCGGATAGCGGTTGATCATCTCCGGCACCAGGCCGACTGCGGTCATGATCTCGCGGACACGCTCGGTGCGCTCGGCTTTGGAGAGTTTCGGCTCGAAGACGGTGAGTGGTTCGGCGATGATGTCGCCGACCGTCATGCGCGGGTCGAGCGAGGCGATCGGATCCTGGAAGATGATCTGCATGTCGCGGCGGGCGGCGCGCATTTCCTCATCCGACAGGTCGAGCAGGTTGCGGCCCTGCCACAGGATGCGGCCCTTCTGCGATTTCAACAGCCGCAGAATGGAGCGGCCGAGCGTGGACTTGCCGCAGCCGGATTCGCCGACGATGCCGAGCGTGCGGCCTTCGCTGAGGTCGAAGCTGACATTGTTGACAGCGGTCAAGAAGATCGGCGGCTTGAAGAAGCCTTTCGCCGGCAGTTCGAATTGGGTCGTCAGGTTCTCGACCCTGAGAAGCGATCGTTCAGCCATGATTCAACAGCTCCTCGCGACGCGGGAAGGGGTGGTAACAGGCGGCGCAATGGCGCGGCGCCAGCGTTTCAAGCGGTGGCGGGCGGTCAATGCAATCGTCCTGGACCTGCGAACAGCGTGGCGAGAAATTGCAGCCCTTCGGCAGGTGCTGCAGGTTCGGCGGCCGCCCGGGAATGACGACGAGGTCGTCGACATCCTGGTCGGGGCGCGGGATCGAGGCATGCAGTGCTGCGGTATAAGGGTGCGCTGGATTGTCGAAGAGCTCATCGACGGGCGCCTCCTCGACGATGCGGCCGGCATACATGACGGCGACGCGGTCGGCGAGGCCGGCAACGACGCCGAGATCGTGGGTGATCATGATCAGCGCCGTGTTCATCTCCGCCGTCAGATCGTTGAAGAGATCGAGGATCTGCGCCTGGATGGTGACGTCGAGCGCCGTCGTCGGCTCGTCGGCGATCAAAAGCTTCGGCCTCGTGAGCAGCGCCATGGCGATGACGATGCGCTGGCGCATGCCGCCGGAGAGCTCGTGCGGGTAGAGGTGAAAGCGTCGGGTCGGGTCGGGGATGCCGACGCGTTTCAGCATATCGAGGGCTGCGGCGGATGCGGCGCGCGCCGTCAGCCCGCCGTGAACCTCGAGCTGCTCCGTCAACTGCCGGGAGATCTTCAGCGTTGGATTGAGGGCCGTCATCGGGTCCTGGAAGACCATGGCCATGTCTTTGCCGCGGATCTGGTCGAGCTCGCGCGGTTTCAGCGCCAGTACGTCCTTGCCTTCGAGCAGCGCCTGTCCCGTCGTTTTGCCGTTCTTGGCGAGCAGGCCCATGATGCCGAGGAAGGTCTGACTCTTGCCGGAGCCGGATTCGCCGACGATGGCGATGCGCTCGCCGCGCTTGACCGTCAGGTTCATGTTCGAGACCGCCTTCACCTCTCCATCAGGCGTCTTGAAGGTGATCGAGTAGTCTTTGAGTTCGAGGAGGGTATCCGTCATTTAACGATCCTTCGGGTCGAACGCGTCGCGCAGGCCGTCGCCGATGAAGAGCAGGCTGAGCAGCAGGGCCACGAGGAAGCTTGCTGGGAAGACCAGCAGCCAAGGCATGCTTTCCATGGCATCGGTCCCCTCGGCGATCAGCGTGCCGAGCGAGGTCAGCGGTTCCTGCACGCCGAAGCCGAGATAGGAAAGGAAGCTTTCGGTGGCGATGATTTCAGGCACCGTCAATGCTGCGAAGATAACCACGGGTCCGACGAGGTTCGGGATGATGTGCTTGATGATGATCTTGAACGGCCGCTGCCCGGATGCGCGGGCCGCTTCGATGAATTCGCGATGCTTGATCGACAGCGTCTGGCCGCGCACGATGCGGGCCATGGTCAGCCATTCCAGCGCGCCGATGGCGGCAAAGAGCAGATAGACGTTGCGGCCGAAGATCACCATCAGCAGGATGACGAAGAGGATATAGGGAAGCGCATACATGATGTCGACGAAGCGCATCATGATCGCATCCAGCCTACCGCCGATATATCCCGATACCGCGCCATAGAGCACGCCGATGAAGACGGACACGACGGTCGCCGTCAGCGCCACGGCCAGCGAGACGCGGGTGCCGTAAAGCACGCGGGCGAGAAGGTCGCGGCCGTTCGGGTCGGTGCCGAAATAGTGGCCGCTCTCGATCGAGGGCGGTATGCGGAAGGCCGCCCAATCCGGATCCTCATAGTTGAAGGGAATGAACCAGGGGCCGATGAAGGCCACGAGGATCAGCAGCGTCAGGACGACGATCGACAGGACGGCCGCCTTGTTGCGCCCGAGGCGGCGCAAGGCATCCTTGGTGAGCGAGCGGCTTTCGGGCGCAAGGCCTTCCGCTTCCAGTAGCTCCTGGGCAAGCAGCTCGCGTTTTGCGGGGTTGAGGATCATCGGTTTCTCACTTTCGGATCGAGCCACGCATAGGCGATATCGACGAGAAGATTCAGGAACACGATGAGCACCATGTAGAAAATGACCGTGCCGAGAACCATGCCGTAATCGCGGTTCAGTGCTGCGTTGACGAAATAGCGGCCGATGCCGGGCAATCCGAAGATGCTTTCGACAACCAGCGAGCCGGTGAGAAGGTAGCTTGCAGCCGGACCCAGATAGGAGACGACAGGCATCATGGCGGGCTTCAGCGCATGGCGCATGACGGTCAGGCGGGGGCCGATGCCTTTGGCCTTGGCCGTGCGGATGAAGTTCTGGTTCATTACCTCGATCATCGAGCCGCGGGTGATGCGCGAGATACGGCCGGCATGCGGCAGCGCCAGAACGACGATCGGCAGGATGAGGTATTTGATCGAGCCGTCGCCCCAGCCGCCGACCGGAAACCAAGCGAGATGGATGCCGAAGACGAGCTGCAGGATGGGCGCAATCAGGAAGTTCGGCAGCACGACGCCCACCAGAATGAGCGCGCCCAGAATATAATCCGGTGCCTTGTTCTGATAGAGCGCCCCAAGACAGCCGACGGCGACGCCGACAATGATGGCAATCAGGAAGGCAACCGTACCGATGGTGAAGGTGTAGGGCAGACCGATCATGATCTGCTGGGCGACGGTGAAATCCTCGCTGGCGAAGGAGGGGCCGAGATCGCCCCGGAGCAGGTCCCCGACATAGATCAGGTACTGCTGGATGAGCGGCTTGTCGAGATTGTAGTGGATCGCAAGGTTCTTCAGGATCACCGGCGGCAATGGCCTTTCGCCATCGAAAGGGCCGCCGGGGGCAAGGCGCAAAACAAAAAAGCAGGCTGTGACGGCGATCCAGAGAACGGGGATCGTCGATAGCAGGCGACGGAGGGCGTATTTGATCATGGTCGTGGGCCGGTCCTTCCCGCAACGCGCGGGAAGGACCGTTTTCCCTTACTCTTTCATCGACAGCCAGCGGGTGCGGTGGATGTCCTGAATATTGTCGACGAAGCCTTCGATCTTCGGCGAAACGACATTCTTCGAGACGTAGTAGTAGATCGGCAGGGCGGCGGATTCATCCAGCGCCAGCTGTTCGGCCTTCTTGAAGATCGCCGCACGCTTTGTGAGATCCGTCTCGGCGTTGCCTTCCTTGATCAGCTTGTCGTATTCGGGATTCGACCAGCGGCCGTAGTTCATCTGCACGCCTGTCACCAGGAGGTTCAGGAAGTTGTCCGGGTCGTTATAGTCGGCGAGCCAGCCGGCGCGGCCGATTTCGACCTGGCCACGCTGCATCTGGTCGTAATGCACCTTGGTTTCGGCATTGACGAGCTCGACATCGACGCCGAGCGGCTTCCACATGGAGGCGATGGCGACGGCGATGCGCTTGTGGTTGTCGTTGGTGTTGTAGCTGAGCACGGCGTGCAGCGGCTTGTCCGGGCCGAAACCGGCTTCGGTCAGAAGCTTCTTGGCTTCGGCAACCTTTTCGCTATAGGGCAGGTCCTTCCAGCTGACATAGGCCGGCTCGCCGTAATTCGCCGTGCCCGGCGGGACCCAGGAATAGGCCGGCAGTTCGCCCGTGCCGAGGATTTGCGGGCCGATCACTTCGCGGTTGATCGCCATGGAGAGAGCCTGGCGGACGCGCTTGTCGCTGAAGGGCGGCTTCTGCGAGTTGACGACGTAATAGTAGAGGCCGGAGAAGGGGGCGACGTGCGCCTGGCCCGGCAGGTTCTTCTTCATCCACTCATACTGGTCGGTCGGGAAGTCGGTGAGGATGTCGAATTCGCCGGCGCGGTAGCGTTTCAGCGCGGCTTCCTGGTCTTCGAGCACGAAGAACTTCGCGCCATCGATCTTCAAGTCCTTGGCGCCATACCACTGGTCGTTCTTGACCGTCGTGACATGCGAGCCCGGCACCCACTCGACGGGCTTGTAGGGGCCGTTGGTGACAATGTTGCCGATCTTGACCCAATCCTGGCCCTTCGCCTCGACGACATGCTTCGGCAGCGGATAGGCAGTGTAATGCATCAGGGCATTGATGAAATAGGGAGTCGAGTTTTCAAGCGTGATCTCCAGCGTCTTGTCGTCGATCGCCTTGACGCCGAGTTCGTTGAGATCGGTGATCTCGCCCTTGTTGATCTTTTCCGCATTCTTGATGGTGAATTGCAGATAGGCATAATCGGCGGCATTCTTCGGGTCGACGAGGCGCTGGAAGGCGAAGACGAAGTCTCCTGCCGTTACCGGCTGGCCATCGGACCACTTGATGCCGTCGCGAAGCTTGAAGGTGTAGACCTTGCCATCAGGCGAAATCGTCCAGCTTTCAGCCTGGCCGGGGATCGGATTATCCTTGGCGTCCTCGGTGACGAGGCCTTCGAAAATGTCACCGGCGATACGGTTCTCCCAGTCGCCGGAAAGCTTCTGCGGATCGAGCGACTGCGGGTCGCCACCATTGTGAATGTTGAGCGTGGCCGCATGGGCCGAAAACGCCAGCAATGTGCCAAGCATCGCAGAGGCGAGAAATTTTTTCGCGAAATGGTTCATGGTGGGTCCACCTTTCTAGGCTTTTCGCCTTTATTAGACATTTGTTCCCGGTGTTTGACCTCTTACGTGCAGGTCAGCGCGCACATTATCGCAAAGGCTTTGCGTTGCAACCCCAAATCCGGAGGGTGGAAACGGGTTGTGGACAAGCCTATATACGTCTCCCCCTTGTCGGATCGCGACGATGCGTCGCGGCGTTTCGCAATGCCTTCATAACCGCTTCACCTGGTTGTCTTTTGTTTCGTCCGCTTTAGTGTGGCGAGCGCAAACGAGGCAGGAGATGTAGCCGATGGCATTGCAGGCAGGCGGGAGTGCGGACTGGTGGCGCGGTGCGGTGATCTATCAGGTCTATCCGCGCTCTTTTCAGGACACCAACAGCGACGGTCTCGGCGATCTCAGGGGAATCACCCGCCGGCTGCCGCATATTGCCAGCCTCGGCGTCGACGCGATCTGGCTCTCGCCCTTCTTCAAGTCGCCGATGGCCGACATGGGCTACGACGTTTCCGATTATTGCGACGTCGATCCGATCTTCGGCACGCTCGCCGATTTCGATGAGATGATGGCCGAAGCGCACAGGCTCGGCATCAAGGTCGTCATCGACCAGGTGATCTCGCACACTTCCGACCGGCATCCCTGGTTCGTCGAGAGCCGATCGAGCCGGACCAATCCGAAAGCGGACTGGTACGTCTGGGCCGACCCGAAGCCTGACGGCACGGCGCCGAACAACTGGCTGTCGATCTTCGGCGGACCGGGCTGGGAATGGGACGGCGTGCGCCGTCAATATTACCAGCACAATTTCCTGACCTCGCAGCCGGACCTCAATTTCCACAGCAAGGCCGTGCAGGATGCGGTGCTGGAGACGGTGAAGTTTTGGCTTGATCGCGGCGTCGACGGCTTCCGCCTGGACACGGTCAATTATTATTTCTGCGACAAGCAGCTCAGGAGCAATCCGCCGCACGAGCCTGATGAGGATGACGCCGGCCTCGATGCGCCTGACAGCAATCCCTATGGCATGCAGAACCACCTCTACGACAAGACGCAGCCGGAAAATGTCGATTTCCTCAGGCGCTTCCGGGCGCTGCTCGATCAGTACGAGGATCGCACGACCGTCGGCGAGGTCGGCGACGGGGCGCGCTCGCTGAAGACGGTTGGCGCCTATACGAGCGGCGGCGACAAGCTGCATATGTGCTACACATTCGATCTGCTCGGACCGGATTTCACCGCAGAGCATATTCGCGGCTGCGTCGAGGCCTTCCAGAAAGCGGTGACCGACGGCTGGGTCTGCTGGGCTTTTTCCAACCACGACGTCATGCGCCATGTCAGCCGTTTCGCGCGGACGGAGGAAGAGCGACCGGTTATCGCCAAGCTGGCGATCTCGGTGCTGGCGGCGCTACGTGGCTCGATCTGCCTCTATCAGGGCGAGGAACTCGGCCTGCCCGAGGCGGAACTCGCCTTCGAAGACCTGCGCGACCCCTACGGCATCCGCTTCTGGCCGGCCTTCAAGGGCCGCGATGGATGCCGCACACCGATGCCCTGGGAAGCCGGCAAGGCGCATGCGGGCTTCACCTCCGCGGAAAAGAGCTGGCTGCCGGTGCCTTACGAGCAGGCAGCACTTTCCGTCGATACGCAGGAGGCGAGCGACAGCTCGGTGCTGCATCACTACCGCAAGACGCTTGCATTCCGGAGCAGCCATCCGGCACTGATCGACGGCGACATGACCTTCATCGGCACCAACCAGGACCTGCTCGCCTTCACCCGCGAAAAGGACGGAGAAAAACTGCTCTTCGTTTTCAACCTGACGCGCAAACCGGCGGAATTCCGCCTGCCCGATGACATGGTGATCGAGAAACCGCTTGAGATGCCGGGCTTCGAGGCGGTAGCGGGCGCGGGGTCAGTGAAGCTTGCGGCGCTTGACGGGTTTTGTGCGCGGGTTTGATGTTCGACTGCTGTGTCTGAAGGCGACCGTCGAGGTTATTCACTGCGGAGCCAACCCTGTTTCAATCGCATCACCCGATGAGTGCGAACTTGTCCACATCCACCATGCCGCGGTCGGATATCTTCAGGTGCGGGATGACCGGCAGCGGGAGGAAAGCGAGCTGGAGGAAGGGTTCTTCCAGCGTGGCGCCGAGCGCGAAGGCGGCCTTGCGCAGATGGTGGAGGATGTCGCGAACCTCCTCATAGGGCTCGAGGCTCATAAGACCGGCGATGGGCAGGGCGATTTCGCCGGTGACCTTGCCGTCTTCGACGACGACGAAGCCGCCCTTGATCTCGCCAAGGCGGTTTGCGGCGTGTGCCATGTCGTCCTCGCTGACGCCGACGACGCAGATATTGTGGCTGTCATGGCCGACGGTCGAGGCGATCGCACCCTTCTTCAGGCCGAAGCCCTGGACGAAGCCATTGGCATGGTTGCCATTCTTTCCGTGGCGTTCGATGACGGCGACCTTGATGATGTCGTTGGCAAGATCGACCGTCGTCTCGTTGCCCCTGACGGGCAGGCGATAGCGGCGATGCTCGGTGATGATCTTGCCCGGCATGACGCCGATGACGGGCGTCTCGCCCTCGGCGACCGGCACGCCGAAATGGGCGGCGTTGACGGGCCGGGCCTTGACGCTGTCGAGGCCGATTGGGGCAACCGGTCTGCGCGAGGAAAAGAGCGCATCGGTGACGCGGCGGCCGGCCGAGAAGACCATGTCGGCACGGCAGTTCTCCAGACTGTCGAGAACCACCAGATCGGCGCGCCAGCCCGGCGCGACCAGGCCACGGTCTTTGAGGCCGAAAACGCGGGCGGCCGAAATCGAGGCGGCGCGGTAGATCGCCAGGGGCTCGACGCCGCTTGCAATCGATGTGCGGATCATGTGATCGAGATGGCCTTGTTCGGCGATATCGAGCGGATTGCGGTCGTCGGTGCAGAGCGCGAGGAAGGGTGAAAGCCGCTCGGTAATAATGGGTATCAGCGCCGCGAGATCCTTGGAGACCGAACCCTCGCGCACGAGGATGTGCATGCCCTTACGAATCTTTTCTAAGGCTTCGCCGGCGGTCGTGCATTCGTGCTCGGTGCGGATGCCGGCTGAGAGGTAACCGTTGAGGTCGTTGCCGGAGAGCAGCGGCGCGTGACCGTCGATATGGCCGCCCTGGAAGGCGTCGAGCTTGGCCATGCAGACGGGATCCTTGTAGATCACGCCGGGGAAATTCATGAATTCGGCAAGCCCGATCACCTTCGGATGGTCGCGGAAGGGCAGGAGGCGCTCGATCGGCAGATCTGCACCGGAGGTTTCGAGATGCGTCGCCGGAACACAGGAAGAGAGCTGGACGCGGATGTCCATGATCGTCTCAAGTGCTGATTCGAGAAAGAATTCGATGCCGGCGGCTCCGAGCACATTCGCGATCTCGTGCGGATCGCAGATCGCAGTGGTGACGCCATAGGGCAGAACGCAGCGATCGAATTCATGCGGTGTGACGAGCGAGGATTCGATGTGCAGATGTGTGTCGATGAAGCCGGGAACGACGATCCTGCCCGAAATATCGATCTCGGTTTCGCCCTCATAATTGCCTGAGGTGCCGACAATGCGATCGGCGCCGATCGCAATGTCCGACTGGACGAGTTCGCCGGTGACCAGATCGAAGAAACGGCCGCCCTTCAGCACGATATCGGCAGGTACGCGGCCGACGCCCTGGTCGATGAAACGCTCGAGTCTGCTGGTCATGGCATTGCTCACATTACAACCGATTCCGAAACTTATAGCCGATCTGCCGCGACAAGCGAGTGCCGCATAGGAAACCGGGCGCCACAGGGGCGCCCGGTCGGTGCGGTCAGCGATGGCCTACTCGGCGGCGACGATCTTGCCGGCTTCCCATTTGTAGAGCGAGAAGCTCTGCGAGGTCAGGTCGCCGGTCTCGCCGTAGGTGACCTTGCCGATGGCGGTCGGGATCTCCTTGCCGTCCTTCAACGCGGTCGCGACGGCTTCCGCATCCTCGGCGCTGCCGGCCTTCTCGATGCCGGCTTTCAGCACTTCGACGGCGGCATAGGCGTTCAGCGTGAAGGCTTCGGCCGGGATGTTCTTGGCGGCGAGGGCGTCGGCTGCGGCTTTGGAATCCGGGCTCTTCGTAGCATCCGAGGCGTTGGTGAAGATCGTGCCTCCTGCCGCATCGGTGCCGATTGCCCAGAATTCGGTGTTGGAGAGGCCGTCGCCGCCGATGATCGTCGCGTTGGCGGCGAGGTCATGCAGCTGGCGGGCGAGCAGGCCGCCTTCCGGGTGGTAGCCGCCGAAATAGACGACGTCGACCTTCTCGGACTTGATGCGGGTGGTGAGCGCGCTGAAATCCTTGTCACCAGGCGTGATCGCGTCATTGACGACTTCGGTGATGCCGCCGGCGTTCAGCGTCGCCTTGAAGGCGTCGGCGAGGCCTTTGCCATAGGCGCCCTTGTCATTGACGATGGCGACGCGCTTGTCCTTGAAATTCTTCAGCACATATTTGGCGGCGACTTCGGCCTGCTGGTCGTCGCGGCCGCAGGTGCGCAGCACGTTGGTGAGGCCGCGCTTGGTCAGGTCGGGGGCCGTCGCAGTCGGGGTGACCATCAGCACGCCGTTTTCAGCAAGCACGTCCGAAACGGGAATGGCGACGCCCGATGTCACCGGGCCTACGACGAAGCGGATGCCGTCGCCGACGACCTTGTTGGCGGCGGAAACGCCCTGTTTCGGTTCGCCGGCATCGTCGGCCAGTTCGAGGACGACCTTCTCGCCGAGAATTCCGCCCTTCTTGTTGATTTCGTCGACGGCGGTCTGCGCACCGTTCTTCACCTGGTCGCCATAGGCGGCGACGGGGCCGGTCAGCGGCGCGATCAGGCCGATGGTGATATCGGCATAGGCAAGCGGCGCAAAGGCGAGTGACGCGACGAGGGTCGCCGTCAATGTCTTGAGGGTCATTGTCTGTCTCCTTGGATGGGGTCATTCGACCCGCGATGAAGCGTCGCGCCGGCTTTTCCGGATCGTTCAACGGCCCCCAGGCCGTGCCAAGGACGATCGATATCGGCGCGATCGATGCGCCCTCCGGCCATATTTGGCTCGAATGGGCGCAACGGCAAGATTTCTAGGAATTTTGGTGAGATTCCGCAAGTTGATAACAAAATGAAACGAAAATCGAGCCGATCCGGCACGAAGTAATCCAAAATCGTCCATCTTGGCGCCGTCTGCAGATCTCCGGGGGTACTGTCCCAGCACCTGCGCGGTGCCGATGAACTTGCCGAATTTCGCGAAACTCTTCGCCTTTCTGAATAGTCGAATTCCGTTTCGAGATTAACACTTGATTCTACCAATTAGAGTAGAATCATCGTTCGTGCATATATTGCTGCGATGCAAAAGAACGGTCGATAATAAACAGAGAAATATTTCAGGAACAGAGATCTGGATGCTCAAGCGTATCGAAGCCAGACAGGTGCGCAACGGAATGTTTGTGGAGGCGATCGAGGGTGCATGGCAGGACCCTCTTCTATCCAAGCGAAGATTTCTGCTGCGCCGTGAAGTCGATGTCCTGAAGCTTCGCAAGAGCGGCATTGAAGGTGTTATCATCAACACCAGCAGAGGTCTCGACATTGACGGTCTGCCAGGCGGCAATATCGAGATCGACACCAAGGCAGCACGCGAGACCATCCAGAAATCCGTGCAGGTCCTGGAAAGCGTTTTCGGCCGGCTCCAACATGGCGATGGGATCAGCTTCGATCAGGTGGCGCCGGTGATTTCCTCGGTCTCCAAGTCGATGGATGACAACCCCACTGTCTTTCTGAGCGTTACGCGTCTGAAATCCAAGGACGAAGTGACGTTTCTGCATTCCCTTTCGGTGAGCGCGCTGATGATCCTTTTCGGCCGTCATCTCGGACTTGACGAGACGACCGTGCAGATACTCGGCACTGCAGGATTGCTGCACGACGTCGGCAAGCTCGAAATTCCGCTCGAGATACTCAACAAGGAAGGGCGCCTAGACCAGGACGAGATCAAGATGATCCGCGATCATCCGGAAAAGGGGCACGTAATTCTCTCACGCCAGGAAGGGATGCCGGAGATCGTTCTCGACGTCTGCCTCAACCACCATGAGCGTATCGACGGCAAGGGCTATCCCCGCAGGCTTTCCGAAGCACAGGTCAGCTTCCATGCGCGTCTTGCTGCGATTTGCGACGTCTATGACGCCATGACCTCCGTGCGGCCGTACAAGGCGCCATGGAGTGCGAGCCAAGCACTGAAATGGATGCTCGGCAACGAAGGGCAATTCGATCGCCGGCTGCTGAAGAAATTCGCCCTCTGCCTTTCCGTCGCCGCCGTGACCTAAGGCCTATCGGTCTTCCCAACAAAAGGGCCTGCATGGGTTTACAGCGCCGCGCGTCTATCAGACGCGCAAACGTCGCTGTAACACTTTGAATGGCTGCATAATTTATCCTTAAAGCGAATCCGATTTTAGGAATTATGCAGGAGATCCGCCGCAGGCCGTGATGCCGGAAGTCTTCAGTGCTTTCTCAAACGTTGTTCTGCAGGATGGTCCGCAGCTTGCCGAAGAGCTCGTCGATATGGTGCTTCTCGATGATCAGCGGCGGGGAGAGTGCGATGATATCGCCGGTGGTGCGGATCAGCAGGCCGCTTTCATAGGCTTTCAGGAAAGCGGTGAAGGCGCGCTTGGTGGGCTCGCCGGCGATCGGGTCGAGTTCGATTGCGCCAATCAGGCCGGTGTTCCTGATGTCGATGACATTGGGGCAATCCTTCAGCGAATGTAGCGCGTCGGCCCAGTATTCGGAAAGCTCGGCGGCGCGGGTCAGCAGGCCCTCTTCCTTGTAGGTGTCGAGCGTGGCGAGTGCTGCGGCAGAAGCGATCGGGTTGCCGGAATAGGTGTAGCCGTGGAAGAACTCGATCATGTGCTCCGGGCCGTTCATGAAGGCATCATGAATCTCGGAGGTGACGAAGACGGCGCCCATCGGAATGACGCCGTTGGTCAGTCCCTTGGCGGCGGTGATCATGTCGGGCTTGACGTCGTAGTATTGCGCGGCAAACGGGGCGCCGAGGCGGCCGAAGCCGGTGATGACCTCGTCGAAGATCAGAAGGATGCCGTGTTTGGTGCAGATCTCGCGCAGCTTCTGCAGGTAGCCCTTCGGCGGGATCAGGACGCCGGTGGAGCCTGCCACCGGCTCGACGATGACGGCGGCGACGGTGGAGGCGTCATGCAGGGTGACGATGCGCTCGAGTTCGGTAGCGATGTCGCCGCCATGCTCAGGCTCGCCGCGGGTGAAGTTGTTCCTGCCGGGCTGGTGGGTGTGCGGCATGTGATCGACGCCGGTCAGCAGCGTGCCGAACATCTTGCGGTTGGTGACGATGCCGCCGACGGAGATGCCGCCGAAATTGACGCCGTGATAGCCACGCTCGCGGCCGATCAGGCGGAACCGTGATCCATTGCCCTTCACCCGGTGATAGGCGAGCGCCACCTTGAGCGCCGTCTCGACGGATTCGGAACCGGAATTGGTGTAGAGAACGTGGTTCAGGCCTTCGGGGGCGATGTCGACCAGGCGGTTTGCCAGTTCGAAGGCCTTGGGGTGGCCGAGCTGGAAGGCCGGTGCGTAGTCGAGTTCGCCGGCCTGCTCGCGGATCGCCTCGGTGATCTTCGGGCGGCAGTGGCCGGCATTGACGCACCAGAGGCCAGCCGTGCCGTCCAGCACCTGACGGCCGTCATGGGTCGTATAGTACATGTCCTTGGCGCCGACGAACAAACGCGGCTCCTTCTTGAACTGGCGATTTGCCGTAAACGGCATCCAGAAGGCGCGAAGATCGTTCGGTGCATTGAGGCGATTGGACATGCTGTTCTCCTGGGCGCCGACGGCCCTTTCCCCGGGGCTTCACGCCCATATTTTTACTGCCCGGTCAAATTATCAGGGCTTCCCAAGGCGTCAACGGGAAAAGTCCCGAAAGGCCTCCTGAGGGGGAGGAGCAAGCTGCTTGGCTCGCTCACGGGGCGACCGCTTCGGCGCGGTCATGCTGCAATTCCTTCCGGCGAAGGGAGCAGAGAGACTATGCCATTCCAAAAACACCACCGGCAAATCGCAAATTTGCCGGTCGTGCCATAAGGTTCACGTGCTGAAATAGCGTTGCCAAGCCTCCGGGAACATTCCCTTGTAGCACGGCATCGGCCGACATTCATGTCAGCGCTATCATTAAGCGGCGGATCTGTTCCGGTTCTGCACGAGGTAGATGTCTTCGAGCGTTGCCAGGATCTTCATGACCGGCTCGGAGGTGCTCGAATAATAGATGGTTTGTGCGTCCCGACGGGTCTTGACCAGCTTTTGGGCGCGCAGCTTCGACAGGTGCTGAGAAAGAGCCGACTGGCTGAGCCCGACCTGCGTCGCAAGCACGCCGACGGCCACTTCGCCCTTCACGAGGCTGCACAGGATCAGCAATCTTTTCGGGTTGGCCATGGCCGACAATAAAGCTGCCGCCACATTCGTGTGATCGGCCAAATCAGAGGTTTCCATATGTTATCTTCCTAATGCGAAACGTACGTCAAGCGGGTTGACGCACAGCGCCAGCCGGGATTTTGACTGACACCAAAAGCTATCAACTAGGCTCGAAGATTGTATATACCTAAATTTAAGGTATCGAGTATGCTACTTTAGACATGTTTGAACAAATGTGATCGGCATCCACAGCGAGGGTTTCGAACTCGTATCGCAGAAGGAAGTCGCCGGAAATCATCTCGAAACCTGAGGAATCGATACCACAAATGCGCCAAGGACCCGACTCTGGCGCCTTTAGCCTGATAGCGAGGGCGTCGGCGATATCGGGATGGCGTTCTACTAAATCTCGCACTGCTTCTGTTGCCCCGGCGGCAATCTCCTCATTCGCGGCCGACTGGATTATGAGATCGTTCCCATCGAGCTGGTAGGCGCGGCCGAATCCGCCATTGAGGCTGGCCTGCTCGGGCTTGAGACGGAAGAACAGGAAATCGGGAAAGTCGATATAAAGCGCCGCCTTGCTGTGGCGGTCGAGAAAACGCGTGCGGATACGCTCATGGATTGCATTACCACGCTCGACGGGTTCTGCCAGGCATTGGGTCGTCAAACGGGGATAGGCGAGGGGGTCGCCCTTGCCGGGTTCACCGGTCAGGAGCGAAGCGCGCGGGTCCTTGGCGAGCGCTTTGGTGTGGGCCGACAGCTTCGAAACCAGGATCACGGGCGTTCCGTCGATGTCGGTAGCGACCAGCGCGCGGCTGGCAAAGGGAAAGCCGGTCTCGGGGTCGAGAACGGCGATCGCAGCATAGCGGGCGGAGCGCAGCAACACGCGGGCGAGCTTGCGGGCTTCGTCG
Organism: Rhizobium changzhiense; assembly: GCF_013087625.1. Classification (NCBI taxonomy): domain Bacteria; kingdom Pseudomonadati; phylum Pseudomonadota; class Alphaproteobacteria; order Hyphomicrobiales; family Rhizobiaceae; genus Rhizobium; species Rhizobium changzhiense. The sequence continues at coordinate 404,338 of NZ_JABFCQ010000004.1, read as the reverse complement.
TCGGTTTCGCGTAAAGGGGAGGGCTGATCTTTCATATCCGCTTTGTGGCAAAGCGCGTGGAAAACATCAAGCGTCCTGCTTGCGGCGATGACGGGTGAGGCCGGCGACTATATCCTGGGCCGAGATGGTGCCGACGATCGCACCATTCTCAACGATGCCGATACTGCCCGGCTGGCGGGCAAGGGCATCGAGGACATCGACAAGCGGGGTCGCGGCGCGTGCCGTGGCGCTGACGCTCATGCCGGCGGCAGTCTGGCCGAGGCCGGGCTGCATCACGTCGGCCGCCGTCAGCATATTGATCGGATTAAGGTTCTGCACGAAATCCGCGACATACTGGTCGGCAGGGTTCTTGACGATGTCATGCGGCGTTCCGCACTGGATGATACGGCCGCCCTCCATGATGGCGATGCGATTGCCGATGCGGAAGGCCTCGTCGAGATCGTGGCTAACGAAGAGGATGGTCTTCTTCAGCCGCCGCTGGAACTCCAGGAGTTCGTCCTGCAGGCGAGTACGGATCAAAGGGTCGAGGGCCGAAAAAGGCTCGTCCATCAGCAGGATCGGGGCGCCGGTGGCAAAGGCGCGGGCAAGCCCGACGCGCTGCTGCATGCCGCCTGAGAGTTCGTTGACCTTGCGGTCCGCCCATTTCGTCAGGTTGACGAGTTCAAGCTGCTCGCCGACGCGGAGCTTGCGTTCGGTCTCCGGCATGCCCGCGAGCTCGAGGCCGAAGCCGACATTGTCGGCGACGGTGCGCCAGGGTAGGAGGGCGAACTGCTGGAACACCATGGAGACGGTGTGGGTGCGCAGGTCGCGCAAGGCTTTGGCGTTGCATCTGTAGGGATTGACCGAGCCGGTGGCTGCCGAGACCGCGACATCCCCGCGTACAACGGGCGCGAGCCCATTGACGGCGCGCAGCAACGTCGATTTGCCGGAGCCGGACAGCCCCATCAACACCAGGATCTCGCCTTCCTCGATCGTCAGCGAAGCATCGGCGACGCCTAGCACCAGCCCGGTCGCGGCGCCGATTTCGTCGCGCGTTTTGCCCTGGTCGACCATGGCAAGTGCTGTTTCCGGCCGGTCGCCGAAGATGATGCTGACATTATTAAAGCTTACCGCGGTCATGCAGCGCCTCCTTCACCCGCCGTGCGGAACATCCGGTCGAGAATGATTGCCAGGATGACGATGCAGAAACCCGCCTCGAAACCCTTGGCGATATTGACGGTGTTCAGCGCACGGACGACGGGCACGCCAAGCCCGGGAGCGCCGACAAGGGCGGCGATGACGACCATCGACAGCGACAGCATGATGGTCTGGGTAAGACCCGCCATGATCTGCGGCGTGGCGAAGGGAAGCTCGATCTTGCGCAGCACCTGTAACGGCGTCGCGCCGAAAGCGACGGCGGCTTCGACGAGGGACGGCGGCGTCGAGATGATGCCGAGGCGCGTCAGCCGGATCGGTGCGGGGATTGCGAAGATGACGGTCGCGATCAGGCCCGGCACCATGCCGAGGCCGAACAGGATGAGCGCCGGGATCAGATAGACGAATGTCGGTATGGTCTGCATGAGATCGAGCACCGGGCGCATGGCAGCATAGACCCAAGGGCGACGGGCGGCGGCAATGCCGAGCGGAATGCCGATCACCATACAGACGAGGGTGGCGGCGAGCACGAGGGCGAGCGTCTCCGTCGTTTCCTTCCAGTAGTCCTGGTTCACGATCAGCAGCAGCCCGAGACAGGTGAAGACGGCGACCGCGATCGACCGGCGCAGCCAAAAGGCGATGGCGGTGATGGCAGCGATGACGATCAGCGGATGAGGCTTCTGCAGCACGAAGAGCAGGCCGTCTATGGCGCTCGACAGCAGGAAGGCGATCTGGTTGAAGAACCATTCGCCGTTCGATGTCAGCCAATCCACGAAGGACTTGGCCCAGGGGCCAACGGGAATCTTAAATTCGGTGATCCAATTCAAGGGGGCGCCTATCCAGAAAAACAACAATCGGACAAAAATGAAACGGGGCGGCGAGACGCCCCGTTCATATCATCAGAGGCCGAGGCCGGTCTTGGCGGCCGCCAGGGCTTCGCCGCTGCCGTCGCGGGTCTTGACGCCCGCAAGCCAGGGCTCGAGCGCTGCGGGGTTCGCCTTCAGCCATTCGGAAGCCGCAGCTTCCGGCTCCTTGCCGTCGTTGAGGATCTTGCCCATGATCTGGTTCTCCATGTCGAGGGAGAACTTCAAGTTCTTCAACATCATGCCGACATTCGGGCATTCGTCGAGATAACCGGCACGCACGTTGGTGAAGACCTTGGCGCCGCCGAAGTCCGGGCCGAAGACCTTGTCGCCGCCTGTGAGGTAGGTCAGCTTGAAGTTGGTGTTCATCGGATGGGGTTCCCAGCCGAGGAAAACAACGGGCTTGCCTGATTTGTCGGCGCGGGCGACCTGGGCGAGCATGCCCTGTTCGGAGGATTCGACGACTTCCATATCCTTCAGGCCGAACTCGTTCTTCTCGATCATGTCCATGACGAGGCGGTTGCCGTCATTGCCGGGCTCGATGCCGTAGATCTTGCCGTCGAGATCGTCCTTGTGAGCGGCGATATCCTTGAAGTCCTTGATGCCGAGTTCCGCACCCTTGGCGTTGGTTGCGAGCGTGTACTTGGCGCCGACGAGGTTCGGGCCGAAGGATTCGACCGACTTGTCGTCGAGATAGGGACGGATGTCCTTCTCCTGCGTCTCCATCCAGTTGCCGAGGAAGACATCGATGTCCTTGTTCTTCAGCGAGGTATAGGTGACCGGGACCGAGAGAACCTTGACATCGGTCTGATAGCCGATGCTCTTCAGGACGACGGATGCGGTGGCGGTGGTGGCGGTGATATCCGTCCAGCCGACGTCCGAGAAACGAACGGTGGAGCAGCTGTCGGGATCGGCAGCGAAGGCGGCGGTCGCAACGGAGAGGGCGGCGACGGCAGTTGCGGTAACGAGTTTGAACGTGCTTGTTGTTTTCATTTTAGACTCCCAGTCTTTAGGTTCCCAAGCCAACCATCAATAGTCGAGTTTGACAAGCGACCTCCGTGCGTTTGCGCCGTATCGCCCCATGCGATTGCGACGTCCGCGGATTTTTTCGCAATGCTTTGTTTTAGGGGCTTTCAGCGGTTTTCGAGCCGGATTCCTGTGATTATCGCTCCCTCAGGGCTTTTCTTTGCCATTCCGAGCTTTCAATAAACCGATCAAGGAGAAATCGGATGGCAAAACTCTATTTCAACTACTCGACGATGAACGCCGGCAAGTCGACGATGCTGCTGCAGGCCTCCTACAATTACCAGGAGCGCGGCATGCGCACGGTGCAGCTGATCGCCGCCTTCGACGAGCGCGCGGGCCGAGGCGTCATCGGCTCGCGGATCGGCTTGGAGGCGAGCGCCATTCCCTTCGAGCCGCATGAGGATCTGTTCCGGTTGGTCGCGACGCTGAGCGGCGAAGGGGCGCCGATTTCCTGCATCTTCGTCGACGAGGCGCATTTCATGACGCCTGTCCATGTCTGGCAGCTGGCTCGCGTCGTCGACAGGCTCGGCATCCCTGTGATGGTCTACGGGCTAAGAACCGATTTCCAGGGCAAGCTGTTTCCGGCCTCGCAGCAACTGCTGGCGATCGCCGACGAAATGCGCGAGGTGCGCACGATCTGCCATTGCGGACGCAAGGCGACGATGGTTGTGCGGCTCGACGCGAAAGGAGAAGTGTTGCACGAAGGCGCGCAGATCGATGTCGGCGGCAACGAGAAATATGTCTCGCTCTGCCGCAGGCATTGGGACGACGCGATGAACGGTGCCTGGATCGCCGAGCCGGTCTGAAGCCGGCGACGCTGCCTGTTTTCTTTGGCGCCGCAAGCGACTAGCTTGGGGTCAGGAGATTCCCTGGAGAGGCTTGGTGCGCAAACCCCCGCCATTCGACAGCCAGTATGAAGCCGCAGGCAGCCTTGCCGAAAGGATTGCGGCCGAGGGAGCCTATTGCGTGGCCGCGATCGGTGCCTTCGGCGGCGACGAAACACGATCGGCCGACGAGGTCTTCCTCGAGCAGAATGCCCGCTTCCAAGCCCATATCTCCGATGCTGCAGCGCTCGACGCCCAACTGGCCGAGCTGGTCTTTTGCCTCGACCGGCTGACGGCCGAGGTTTCAGCCGATCTCGACAGTTTCCGGGGGCTGACGCTGCGCGAGAAGATGGCCGGCTGGGTGTCGCGCCAACGGATGTGGCGCATGTATACCGAACGCGTGCGCGAGGCGCCGGTCATCGAGCGGCTGCTCGACCTTTTGACGAAATCGGACGCGCTGGCCGGGCTGATCGCCGGCCAGCGCGCCGCGCTCACCGACCGGCACAAGGCGGCCGAACTCAGCCTTGTCGATATCGTCGAGCAGAGGCGTCGGCTGGTCGTTTCCATCGATATCGCCCGCCTCAAGATGAAGGAGCTCAATGCCAAGGCGCTGACCACGCAAGGCCGTATCGGCGTCTATGGCAACAGGGCGCATTGGGAGCAGATGGAGGCGGAGCGGCGGGCGCTGAAAGCGGAGGCCGAGCGGATTTCCGCCGGGGAGCACGAGATGCGCGACGACAGCCAGCGGCGCGAGCGTTTCATCGGCCTGTTCCAGACCTTTGTCGATTCGCTGAACGGCCGGATCGCCGCCTGCAATGCGCTGTTGCGCAAGCTGTTCATCGACGTGGAAGAGCGGCTGATCATCTACCAGGCGCAGGTCGATACCGACCGGCCGGGCATGAAGGTGAGGATCAAGCCGGAACTCTTTCCCGATATCGCCCCGCCGATCAGGCTGTTCGAGAAGGGCATGCTGGTCGCTCAGGATCTGGAGCGGCGCAAGAGCCGTGCCGATCTCGAATTCGCCAGAAGGTTTCCGACCTATGCCGAACCGCCGCCGGAAACATCGGGAGCGCCTCTGATCGACACGGCGCGCAGGTCCTTCCGTTTCAGCTGGCCTTTCCTGCGCTCCTGACCCGCCGGTCGAGGCAATACCCCTCTTCCGCAATGCTTTCATTCCGAAAAATCGAAGGGCTCGTGTTGTGCTCGGCCCATCGAGCGCATATGTGGGATGCAGCGGGGCGGCAATGTCCCGATGTTCGCCTCGCCTGACAGGAGACGACGATGCTTGACCGGATAGCCGGTTTTTTCAGGCTGATCGGCCAGACGATCGGCCGCTGGGCCCGCCTGTTTTCCGCCTGGGCCTTCTGGCCCTTTCTTGCCGCGCACGGCTGGTATCAGCGCCGGAGCTGGATGATCCGGCTGCCGGTCATCGCGTTCGTGGTGCTGCTCGTCGGGCTCTACGGCTATTTCTTCTGGCAGACACAGGTCTGGTCGAATTTCAACACGGCCTTCGTCGACCAGTACCGGCTTTCCGAACGCAAGGTTGCCGCCGGGCAGGAAGTGCCGGTCGCCGAGGGGACGAATGCTGTGCCTGCCAAGACCTGCCAGCGCTCGGCGATCGTCGACGTCGCGGCCGATCTGACAGATTTCAATGTCAATCAGAATGCGTGGATCTCCTCCATGCTGCTCTACAAGATGGGCTTCTTCGGCATCGACTGGGATCACACGCCTTTCCTCGACAACAAGGCGTCGTTCCAGCGCGGCGTCAATCAGGCGGTCCGGCGGACCTCGGCGGAGCTGGTCGATACGCTTGGGCGCGTGCGCGGCACGTCGGGCATCAACAACGACCTGCAGAGCGCGCGTGGCAATCTGCAGTTCGACGAAAACAGCTGGTATTTCGGGCTAAATCCCTTCGGGCCAAAGACGCCGACGCCTTCCTATTATCGCTCGGCGATCGGCAGTCTGCGCAAATTCAACACCGATCTCGCCCTCTGCAATGTCATTTTCGACGGCCGCGCCGATAATCTGATGCAGTTCATCGACCGCATTGCCAACGATCTCGGCGGCACTTCCGACATGCTCGCGGAGCGCTCGGAAAACCACAATCGCGGCTGGTTCGATACACGCGCCGACGACCGATTCTGGTTCGCCTATGGCCAGCTCTATGCCTACTACGCCATCCTTGCCGCCGCGCAGGCGGATTTCTCGCAGGTGGTGCAGGAACGCAATCTCGGCGCGATCTGGGGCAGCACGACGCGGCAATTCCAGGCCGCACTGCGCATCCAGCCCGCGATCATCTCGAACGGTCGCGAGGACGGCTGGATCATGCCGAGCCATCTTGCCACCATGGGCTTCTATATTCTGAGGGTGCGCTCCAACCTCGTCGAGATCCGCTCGGTGCTCGACCGGTAGAGCAAGCAATCAGATTTCAACGCATTCACACACGCTGTGCTGAAGATGTCGGGTTCCCTGTCGGCGGCTGCAGCCGACGCCGGCACGATGAAAGATACGTCCAGAAGCAGCTCGGCCGAATTGACTGCCAATGCCGACGGGGACCGGTTCCGCGTAGTGTCAATCTCACTCGACCGTCTTCGCGTTGGGGAAAGACTGCTATGGACAGGTCTCATCACTGGCGGCAATGTTGCTCAGGATTCGATGCAGGGACCTGGCATGGAGAATCTCGAACTCTTCGAACGTTTCGGGCTGGCGATAGCCATAGGCGCCATTGTCGGCGTGGAACGCCACTGGCGTGAACGCGATGAGGAGGAAGGAAAACGCACTGCTGGGCTGCGCACTTTCACGCTTGCCGGTATGTTGGGGGGGCTTGCCGGCTTCATCGAGCAGGCCGTTTCCGCTCCGTCGACGCCCCGTGGGCTCGTCGTTACCGGCATCCTGATTGCCTTTTCGGCCGTCTTCGCGCTCTATCAGTACCGGGAATCGGAGGCATCCGGCAGCTATAGCGTTACCTCCGTCATCGCCGGGATGGCCACTTTTTCGCTTGGGGCGCTGGCTGTGCTCGGGAGCCTCACCCTTGCGGCTGCAGGCGGTGTAGCGCTGGTGGTGATATTGGCTAGCCGCGAGGTGCTGCACGGCTTCATGAAAACGCTGACCTGGAATGAACTGCGTTCGGCGATCATATTTCTCGCGATGGCCTTCATCGTATTGCCGGCCCTTCCCACAACGCCCATCGGTCCCTTCGGCGGCGTCTCGCCGGCTGAAACCTGGATGCTGGTCATTCTGCTCGCCGGCATTTCCTTCATCGGCTATGTGGCGGTGAAGGCGCTTGGGCAAACGCGCGGCGAACTGCTTGCCGGAGCCGTCAGCGGCCTGGTCTCCTCAACAGCCACCGCCATCAACAATGCCCAGCTCAGCGCCGCCGGTCATCCGCCACAGGTGTTGGTCGCCGGAGCGCTTGCTGCCAATGCAGTCTCTTGCCTCAAGGTCGCGTTGTTTTCGGCCCTCATCGCCGCGCCGATCGCGTGGCGGATCGGCCCGGCGCTCGTTGCCGCCGCTCTCGTCATGGGCGGCATTTCCCTTTTGATCGCGCGTCGCAATACCACTGAAAGTATATCCCACAATTCGCGTAACCCCTTCGAACTTCCGGCAGTGCTGAAAATGGCACTTCTGCTCGTCGCCGTGGCCTTTCTGGCGCGAGCATCGGCGGCTTTGTTTGGCGATGCAGGCCTGTTGACCGTTTCGATGCTCTCGGGTATTGCCGATGTCGACGCCATTACCGTCACCGTTGCCGGCATGCTTGACAGCATCGGCACTGAGCTTGCAGCGACCGCTCTTGGCGTTGCAGCAATCTCCAACACCGTGGCGAAAAGCGGCTATGCCGTCGCGCTCGGCGCGAGCGCCTACAGCATACGCTTCCTCTTGGTCAATGCCGGAGCGCTCGCTGTGGGATTCTTCGTTTACCAAGCCCTGCCTGCGCTGCTGCAAGCAGTGGTCCTTTCGCGCTGAGGGCGGTCAGCGGGGTATCGTGTTGTCCTCGAAGCCGACGACGCGCAGTTTCTCGACGAATTCATAGGTGATGCCGACGATGCCGCCGCCGCTTTCATCGCTTCGGAAGCGGCCAACGCTGCGCACCAGCTTGTAGCCGCCAAGCCGGTTGTCGACGCGATAAACGAAATGGAAGCCGACGCCGTGAAGGCTTGCCTCTTCGAAGGTTTGGGCGATCAGGCTGCGGTCCTCCTCGTGGATGCGCGACATCAGCTCTGTCAGGTTGACAGGGCCATCGCTGTAGGGGAGGCCGAAGATTGCGTGGACATCCTCGCTTGCAAAGAAATGTCCGGTCTCGATGTCGATGCGCCAGAAGCCGAAAAGACGATAGGAGCCAAGCATCTGGACGACTTCCGCATCGGTGATGCCGATGTGGGCGCGGGATTGTTCTGTCTTGTCAATAACGGGCTGTTCGAAGTGAAGAGGCACGATTCCCCCAGATCACGGGACGACGTGCCGACTCTCTTCTGATTCCTCAGTTGATCAGCTTCAATCGAATTGCCTTAGCTACCAACTGGGTCCGGTTGACGCAATCGAGTTTTTTGATCGCGTTCGTCATATAGGCGTTCACCGTATGGTCCGAGAGCGCCAAAATCTGACCGATTTCGATTGAGGTCTTGCCCTGGGCAGTCCATCGCACAACTTCTAGTTCTCGAGTCGACAGCGCGTTATGCGCGCACTCCTCATTGCGCTTGACTGCATTGTATGCATCGAGTGCATGGAGAATGATCATTGCCAGCTCGTTGATCTCGCTCTGGCCGAGTGCGGCGCGCTCGCCACAGAACCAAAAGACGAGACGCTGGCCGTCGGCTGCAATGGTCGGCATGGCAACGCCTGCCGGTATGGCATGGCGCAGCATCAGGGCACGAAGTTCGGCCGGAAAGGCCTGACCATTGGAGGCGTCGTTGAGGTGCCAGACCGGCGGCACGGCAGACTCCCTTAACCTTACGCCGAAAGGGCAGCCGCGCATCATGTGGGCTCGGTCGAAATCCCTGACATAGGCGGCCGGAAGCGAGCTCTCGATCAGCAGGGGTTTCAAGAGGAGGTCTTCGGGGGAGGGGGCGTGCATCAGCGTCGCATGCGACAATCCGAAGGCTGTGGAGACCCTGCCGAGTGCCTGCGCGAACAGGCTGCGCGTTCGTGCGGTCGCAAGCTCTGCCGAAAGCAATGACTGTCTTTCAGAGGTAGTCATGTAAGACATTTGTACGCCCCCGGGCAGCCCTAATGTTACCGCTATCAAATACAGAAAATCGGTGGGATGCTAGCCCCAATTGACCTAACGCAAGCCGATTCATTCAAATTGTGAAAAATTAGCCACAGTAGCTCGCGCCCCGGTTGAGTTTCGACTTGCAAAGATAGCGTCGCGGTATCTTTGAGTTCCTCCATGGCCGCCTAACTATAGATCTCGCCCAACCGGGCAGGGAGAGAATCACTTTGGGAGAATTTCGGGGGCAGAACACGGATCCCCCCGGCACCGGCGTAAAGGCGATTGGGCCGGTCCACCTGCAGCGCTTTGCGCGGGCCGGGTGATCTGCCGTGAACACGGCCGCAGCGGGTCGCCATGTCAGCCGGATTGCGAATGAGAGAACAAAGATAAGAGGACCGCAGCGGGCGTCGAAATCCGACTTGCTGGCAGTCAATCCAATTGCTAAGCCTATGCTCAGTACAACTGAGGCAATTTAATCGTGCGCTTTGCAATTTCCTTTTTGGTGAAGTGTCTATTTTCCAGATTATTACTTGTTTTTCTCCTTTTGACCTTGCCGATCGGGGCGGCAACCTCGCAGGCTGCCGGGGAGAAGAAGGCGGCACAGCCGCCGATGAGCTTCATCCTCGTGCGTAGTCATCTCTGCCAGGAAAACTGTCCGGAATGGATATCGGCGGAGGGGCGCATAACGTCCGATACGCCCGCGCGGCTGAGAAAAATACTCAAGAAGATCGGCGGCCGTAAATTGCCTGTCGTTTTCCGTTCGGAAGGCGGCGACGTCGATGCCGCCTATGCGATGGGCCGGATGATCCGCAAGGCCGGGCTGGAAACGGCGGTCGGCGGCACGCGGCTCAAAGATTGCCCGGTTGGGGATATGCGCTGCCAAGCCGCTATTGCCAAGGACGGTAGCGCGGTCGGTTACACCTATTCGTCCGGTGCATACTGCTTTTCCGCTTGTCCGCTGGCGTTCGCCGGCGGTACGTCGCGTGTCGCATCGCAATGGGCCTTTATCGGTGTCCACCAGATCACGACCGTCTACAACAAGGTGCGTGTTTCCTATCGCATCGAATACAAGATCGTGAACGGCAAGAAAAAGGAGATCTCCCGCAAGGAGGTCGGACGCAAGGTGGCGGGGCGGAGCAGTTCCACCAAACTTGGAAAGAAGGCCACCGCTGCCTTGACGGCCTATCTGAAAGAAATGGGTGTCAGCGAGGATCTGATTGGTCTGATGATGAGCGCCACGCCTGACAGCATCAACATCGTAGTACCCGCAGATGCCCTTCGAATGGGGCTTTCGACGGACATGCTGGCTTATAATGAATGGCCCGGGATGCCGCTCTGCGCGCCGGATGCAGCGGCCGATGCTGTCTGTCACAGCCATCCGGCAGCCGAAGCGCCTGTGGCGGCTAAGGCGCCTGTATCTAAGACGCCGGTATCTGAGACGCCCGTGCAGGATGCGGCCGCAGACACAAGCGGGAGTCTGCCGAAAAGCCGGCCGATGGACTTCCTCCTGATGTCCAATGGCAACTGCCAGGAAGAGTGCAGACAGTGGATTTCTGCGGATGGAGACATCACGCCGGATACGCCGGCTCGGCTGAAGGCGATGTTGATGACGCTCGGCGACAGAAAGCTGCCGATCGTCCTTCAGTCTAGTGGCGGGGACATGGATGCGGCTTTCGCGATGGGGCGTATGATCCGTGCTGCAGGTGTGGAGACCTCGATTGGCAGAACGCAGTTGCCGAATTGTCCAAAGCTGGATCCGCGTTGCAAAGCCAGCATCGCCAAAAGCGGATCGACCGAGGGCGAAGTCTTCGCCGGCCGTGCGTACTGCCTTTCGACCTGTACTCTTGTCCTGATGAGCGGAACGCCGCGGATTGTCGGATATTCTTCGATCGGCATCGTTAGGCCCACGACGACTGAATATACGACATTCTTCGCTTATTTCGACGAGATGGGCGTCAATGCCGAGACATACGAGACGATGATGCCCGCCACATCAACTGAGCGAGGAAGTATCATACTTCCTTCTGAGGCGCTCAAGCTTGGCATCATCAATGGTATCCTCCCTTATGATGAAGAGCCCGGCTTGCATGTCTGTGGGCCGGAGGCGAAGGAGAGCCTTCGATGCCCGAGAAAAGCTGAGGTAGAGATCGTTCCTGTTGCTGCTTCGGTCAATTGATCTCAGAACGCGAAAGAGCATAGCTCGGCGTTTGCGTCGGGCTGCTGCTTGTTCAAGCTCCGAAGGCGCCTCGTGCCGCCTGTCAATCCTTATCCTTCAGATCATTTTTCGACGTGACGCTCATCAGCTTCTCCAGGAAGCCGAGCATGACGGCGGAGGCGACGAAGGCGAGGTGCATGAAGGTCAGCCACATGATCTTGCCGTCCGCATATTGGTCGGCGTTGAGGAAGACCTGCAGCAGATGGATCGAGGAGATGGCGACGATCGAGGAGGCGACCTTGATCTTGAGGCTGCCTGAATCGAGTTTGCCGAGGAAGGAGACTTCGCTGTCGGCCTCGTCGACCTCGTCGAAGCGGCTGACGAAATTCTCGTAGCCTGAGATCATCACCATGACGATCAGGCTTGCGACGAGGGCCGCATCGATCAGGCTGAGCATGGCAAGGATCATCCCAGCTTCGTCCAGTACGAAGACGCTGGCGGCAATCTTCAGAAGCTTGTAGCCGAAGGAAACGGCATAAACGGCCAGTGCCAGCACCAGGCCGATATAGAAGGCCACGAGGATCCAGCGGCTCGACAGGATGATGCGCTCGACGAAGATTTCCAATGCTTTCATGTCTTCACCCTAAGAAGCCGCAATTGTTGACCGCCACATAAACGCCTAGCGCATCGACCCGAAAATCGAAACCGATTTTCGGGTCGATGCGTAGATTCAAAGTGTTACAGCGTCCTTTGCGCGTCTGAAAAGACGCGCGGCGCTGTAAGCGTGGCGACCGCAAGGCGCTAGCGCTATTCACACCCCGCCGATATTTCGCTATCTCGATGAAGAGAAAAACAACGACTCCGCTCCCGCGGAGGCCGACGGGGGAACATCCATGCCATCAATCAAATCCGATATCGAAATCGCGCGCGCCGCGGCCAAAAAGCCGATCTTCGAAATCGGGGCGATACTGGGCATTCCGGTCGAGCAACTCGTTCCCTATGGTCACGACAAAGCGAAGGTCAGCGCCGAGTTCATCGCCGCGCAGGCGGGCAAGAAGGACGGCAAGCTGATCCTCGTCACCGCGATCAATCCGACACCGGCGGGCGAGGGCAAGACGACCACCACCGTCGGGCTCGGCGACGGGCTGAACCGGATCGGCAAGAAAGCTATTGTCTGCATCCGCGAGGCCTCGCTCGGTCCCTGCTTCGGCGTCAAGGGCGGCGCGGCCGGCGGCGGTTATGCGCAGGTCGTGCCGATGGAAGACATCAACCTGCATTTCACCGGCGATTTCCATGCGATCACCTCGGCGCACAATCTGCTGGCGGCGATAGTCGACAACCACATCTACTGGGGCAACGAAGAGAATATCGACATCCGCCGCATTACCTGGCGGCGGGTCATGGACATAAACGATCGGGCGCTCCGCAGTATGGTCTCCTCGCTCGGCGGCGTCGCCAACGGGTTCCCGCGCCAGGGCGGGTTCGACATCACCGTCGCCTCCGAGGTGATGGCGATTCTCTGCCTTGCCACCGATCTCAAGGATCTGGAGCGGCGGCTCGGCGACATCATCATCGGCTATCGTTTCGACAGGACGCCGGTGCATGCGCGCGACCTAAAAGCCGACGGCGCCATGGCGGTGCTGTTGAAAGATGCGATGCAGCCGAACCTGGTGCAGACGCTGGAGAACAATCCGGCCTTCGTGCATGGCGGGCCTTTCGCCAACATCGCCCATGGCTGCAATTCGGTAACGGCGACGAAGACGGCGCTGAAGCTCGGCGACTATGTGGTGACGGAAGCAGGCTTCGGCGCCGATCTCGGAGCGGAGAAATTCTTCGACATCAAATGCCGCAAGGCGGGGCTGAAGCCGGATGCGGCCGTCATCGTCGCGACGGTCAGGGCGCTGAAGATGAATGGCGGGGTGAAGAAGGAAGATCTCGGCACGGAGGATGTCGTCGCACTGAAGAAGGGCTGCGCCAATCTTGGCCGGCACGTCGCCAATGTGCGCCGTTTCGGCGTGCCCGTCGTCGTGGCGATCAACCATTTCGTCTCGGATACCGAGGCCGAGATCGCGGCGGTCAAGGAAGTCGTCTCGAGGCTCGGCGCCGAGGCGATCCTCTGCCATCATTGGGCGAAAGGTTCGGCCGGCATCGAGGAACTGGCGCACAAGGTGGTGGAACTGGCCGAATCCGGGCAGGCGAAATTCCAGCCGCTTTACGGCGACGATCTTTCGCTGTTCGAGAAGATCGAGATCGTCGCCTCGAAGATCTATCACGCCGGCGAGGTGACGGCCGACAAGGCGGTGCGCGACCAGTTGCAGACATGGGAGGAGCAGGGTTACGGCAAGCTGCCGATCTGCATGGCGAAGACGCAATATTCCTTCTCCACCGATCCGAACCTGCGCGGCGCGCCGGAAGGCCACATCGTTACCGTGCGAGAGGTGCGGCTTTCGGCAGGAGCGGGCTTCGTCGTCGCCATCACCGGCGAGATCATGACGATGCCGGGCTTGCCGAAATCACCGTCGGCGGAACGGATTTTCTTGAACGACCAGGGTTATATCGAGGGGTTGTTTTAGAGCCGGCTTCAGAAGCTCTTCGGCCACCGCTGAGATGTGTGCAAGATGGTTAGAATTTCAATTTCGTTTTCTTTAGCGCGATATGCGACAATATAGGGAATGTCGCTCAGCACCATTTCCCTTGTCCCCGCGACGCGCCCAACTTTTCCCATCAACGGATAATCCGGCATCGTCTCCACGATGGATTGGATACGGGCGATGACCCTCGCCGCGGCGCCTTGATCGTGACGGGCGATGTAAACGCCGATATGATCAAGGCGGGCAAGCGCTCTGCGGGTCCATTTGATGCGCAGGCTCATTTTCCAGAAGGGTTGCCGATATATTTTGACAGGACTGCGGCGACATCCTCATCGGAGGCGAAGTCGCTTTGGTCGGCTTCGCGAACGGCAGCCTCGATCTCCGAGAGTTGCCATTCCTCCCGTTCGATGAATTCTTCGATCGCCACGGCTGCGATCTCGGCCGACGAAAGCTTTCGCCTTTCGGCCAGGCGATCCAGACGGGAAACTGTGGAATCTTTCATCTGGAAGCTCAACAAGGTCATGGTAGGCACTCCGCCGGTTCTTCGTGCCGAAGTTTAGTGGTTGGATGACCCGATTCAAGCGGGAATCGTAAGTCTTTGAAATAACTAATGGCAATAACGATAGCCACCCTTCCTCTCGATGACGTCGAGATGGAAATGGGTTTCGTGGGCCGCGTCGCTTTCGGGGTCGAGGACGGTGGTGAAGTAGAGGCAGCCGGCGGCGCTGACGGTGCGCTGGAAGGCGCCGGTGAGGGTCGGATCCTCGCGGCGGGAGCGGACGGCGACATCCTCGCCCTTTTCGAAATGGAAGCTCGCAATATCGATGGCGTTGCCGCGGGCATGTTCGGAGATCTTGCCGGTTCCGGCGCCGTTGCGCAGGCGGCACATATAGGACGTTGCCTGGTTGACGGTGGTGATGCGGCCCTGCTCCGGCAGGGCGGCGGAAGCCGCCGGGATGACGCTGTCCTTCATCCAGCGGGCAAGGGCCAGTGCCGCCGCGCAGCGGATCGTCGCCTCCGGCTTCAGCCTTATGCCGGGCAGGGCTTCGGAGACGATGATCGGCTTGTCGATGCCGCAGCCGTTACCGTCGTCGATGCGCGCCGTGTCCTTGAAGACGACGCCCAGGGACTGGAGTGCGGCCGTGCATTCGGCATGTTCCGCATCGCTTTCGGGTTCGATCGTCAGGTGTTGCTCTTCAAGTGTCTGCTCGCCGGGCGGCTTACCTTCCTCCGTCGGCGGCTGCGAGCTTTCGGGGCTGCCCGGCGGCCGTGGTGGACCTTGCATCGGTTCTGCCGACCCGGGCTTTGACGGTGCGGCCTGCGGCGCTGGCGGCTGGCTCGATGCCGGTGCCTCCGGATCCTTGACATCGGGGACATCGGGTTTCGGCTGAGGGGCCGGGACTTCTTCAGGTGCGGGCGGTTCCACTTTTTCCGAGGAGGGGGAGGTGGGGTTGGTCGCCTGTCCGGCATCTGGCCGAGGTTCGGGCATCGGGCCTTGCGGGGGCAGGCGGGCACCGGCAAGAAAGGCGGTAGCGGCGAAAAGGATCGCCAATGTCGAAAGTTTTCTCAACGCGTCCGATTCCTCGTATCCCTGGCTGATGACAACGCATGAGGGCGTTTTTCGTTGCAATTGTGCAACGTCATTGAAGATCGCTAAAACTTGATAGATATATTCAACATAAAACCATGACTTATGTTGACAACACTCCTCATGTTTTTTATGCGGCGAAAAGAAGGCGGAATTCTACTTCGTCTTCATCCGCAAAAACCCAGCCAGCCCCTCGAGCGTGCGACACGCCACGACCAGCCAGCCCGGTAATCATCATTAGAGGGTAGGTTATGATCGTCCGGCATTGGCGTTCGGTTCTATTGGTCTGCACGGCAGCCACAGTTGTTCTTCCTGTTTCGCAGTCTTTCGCGCAAAGCGCTACGGCAACCGAGCCGCAAGCCACGGCTGAGGACAGCACTGTCCTGCAGAAGATCGTCGTCAAGGGCAAACGCGTGGCGCCGGGCAGCGTCGCCGACACGCCGCTTGCCACCGAGATCACTGCCAAGCAGCTCGAAGAAAAGCAGGTCACCAATTTTGACGATATCGGCCGCAGCGTCGATGCAGGTGTGAATTATTCGCGTGGTGACGCAGGCTTCAACCTGCGCGGCCTTTCCGGCGCTCGCATCCTGACCACGGCATTCCGATACCCTATATTTCGAACAGCTCGCGCCAGGGCGCCTTTGCGCCGGCCAACGCCAACGGTGGCGGCGACACCTTCGATTTCGATTCACTGTCTTCGCTCGATATCGTGCGCGGTGCGGATTCAAGCAAGGGCGGTTCCGGCATGCTCGGCGGCGCCATCGTTCTCAATACGCTGGAGCCGGAGGATCTTATTCCCGAAGGCCGGGATTGGGGTGCGATCGTCAAGTCGACCTATGACAGCGAAGACCGCAGCATTTCCGGCTCGGCCGCCGCTGCCAAGAAGATCGGCAACACGTCGATCCTCTTTCAGGGCGGCTACCGCAAGGGCCATGAGCGCGACAATATGGGCGACAATGACAGCTACGGTGCTTTTCGCACCGAGGCGAATCCGGCTGATTTCGATCAGAACAACCTGCTCTTCAAACTACGCCAGGAGCTGGAAGGCGGCCATCGCATCGGCTTGACAGCGGAACGATTCCGCCGCGATCTTAAGACCGACCTGCGCCAACTCCAGGGAGGCACCAGTCCTCGCAACTTCATGATCGACAATTATGACGGTCGCGAACTGCGTGACCGCGATCGCGTATCGCTCGATTATGATTATGAAGCGCAGTCCTCCGACGCGTTTTTCAGCAGTGCGCGTGCCACGCTCTATTGGCTGGATTTGAAGAAGGAAGCCGGCAGCAGGGGCCGTACGACCGCCAATGTGGCCTATGGACGTAACAACGAGATTGAAAACGAAACCTGGGGCTTCAGTGGCACGGCAACGAAGGATTTCGAATATTCCGGTCTCAGCCACTCTGTTCGCATTGGCTTCGACGTCGGCGTTTCGAGCTGGAGCCAGTATAGCTGGGCCCTTTGCCCCACACCGACGACCTGCCCGTCGCTGAACAACCAGGCGGAAGTGCCCGATGTCGACAGCCAGAATTTTGGGCTTGTTGTCGAAGACAAGATCGAAATCGGCAATACCGGCTTCGCGCTGACACCCGGCTTCCGCTTCGACTGGTTCAACTACAATCCCTCGACCGGCGGGAGTTTCGCAAGCAATACCGGGCTTACCCGTTTCGGGGACCTGAACGACCGAACGGAAGCCGGTCTGTCGCCGAAGATTCTTGCGACATACGACCTGACGCCTGACGTGCAGCTCTACATGCAGCTGGCAGTCGGCTTCCGCGCACCCACCGTGGACGAACTCTACAGCCGCTTCTACAACCCGACGAGCCGCTACGCCCAGCTCGGCAATCCCGATCTGGAACCCGAAATCGGCCGCGGCGTCGAAATCGGCGCTAATTTTGACACGGGCGATTTTACCGGTCGGGTCGCTGCCTTCCACACCCGCTACCAGAACTTTATCGAGACGGTGACGAGCGTCGACGCGACCGGCTTTACGGAATTCAACTACACGAATGTGTCTGCGGCCACGATCTCGGGTATTGAAGCCAGCGCCGCCAAGACATTCAATAACGGCATCAATCTGCATGCGTCACTTGCCTATGCATATGGCAGAAATGAAGAAACCACTCAGCGCCTACGCTCGGTGGCACCGTTCAAGGCGATCGTCGGCGGCGGCTGGAGCAACGAGAATTTCGGTTTCGACCTTTCTTCGACGCTGTCGGCCGGCATGCTCACCGACCATCTCGATACGCCCCTCAGCAACACCAACGACACGACCTTCGATGCGCCCGGCTACGCAATCGTCGACTTGACTGGCTGGTGGACGCCGGAACAGGTGCCGGGCCTGCGCGTGCAGGCAGGCGTCTACAACATCTTTGATCAGGAACATTACAACGCGCTCGCCGTGCGCGAGGTCAATCTGAGCTCGGCGACGGCGTCCCAGCCGCGGGAGTGGTATTCGGAGCCGGGCCGTACGTTCAAGGTCTCGATCTCCAAGACTTTCTGATCGCGATCACGTCTTCAAGGCTGGGGAGGGGCGGCTTTCGGGCCGCCCTTTTCATTCCGCATTCGCCTCTTGCGCAATCGCTGATCTCAGGCTAACAATTTTTCATGATCAAGTCCTTGAACATTGCTGTTTGGTGGTGGGTTCGCTAAGGCGGCCTCGACCAATCGTGTCCAAAGACGACGAGTGAGCCGCCCGAAACTTCGAGGCGGCTTTTTTTGTTTATGGCCGCCTGTCGTCCGGGCCCCGATAACGGAGTGGAACAATGGTAACGATCCTGCGGGATGATGGTGCGGAAATCTACGAGACCAAGGGCGGCATTACCGTCACGCGGCAGCGGCGGGCAATCCCCTACGGCGATGCGGTCTCTTCCTATGTCGACAAGCTCGATGAGCGCCGTGGCGCGGTGTTTTCGTCGAACTACGAATATCCGGGCCGCTATACGCGCTGGGATACCGCCGTCGTCGATCCGCCGCTCGGCATCTCTTCTTTCGGGCGCGACGTCTGGATCGAGGCCTATAATGAACGCGGCGAGGTGATCCTCGGCTTCGTGACCGAGCGGCTGAAGACAGTCTCCGACCTCGTGCTCGGCGCTTCCTCGGCCCGCCGCCTCGACCTCACCGTCAAGACGCCGGACCGGGTGTTCACCGAGGAAGAACGCTCGAAGATGCCGACCGTCTTCACCGTGCTGCGCGCCGTCACTGACCTGTTTTATTCGCAGGCGGATGCGAGCCTCGGGTTTTATGGCGCCTTCGGATACGACATCGCCTTCCAGTTCGATGCGATCGATCTAAAGCTGACGCGACCCTCCGACCAGCGCGACATGGTGCTCTACCTGCCGGACGAGATCCTCGTCGTCGACAACTACGCCGCCAAGGCCTGGGTCGACCGTTACGACTTCGAAAAAGGCGGCGTGACGACCGAAGGCAAGGCGCAGGATATCGCAGCGGAGCCCTTCAAACACACGGATGCCATTCCGCCGAAGAGCGATCACCGGCCCGGCGAATATGCCGAGCTCGTCACCAAGGCGAAGGAAAGTTTCCGCAAGGGCGACCTTTTCGAAGTCGTGCCGGGGCAGAAATTCATGGAGCGCTGCGACAGCAAGCCGTCCGACATTTCAAAGCGGTTGAAGGCGATCAATCCGTCGCCTTATTCCTTCTTCATCAATCTCGGCCATCAGGAATATCTGGTCGGCGCCTCGCCCGAAATGTTCGTGCGCGTTTCCGGCCGTCGCATCGAGACCTGCCCGATTTCGGGCACGATCAAGCGCGGCGACGATCCGATCGCCGACAGCGAGCAGATCCTGAAGCTCCTGAATTCCAAAAAGGACGAGTCCGAGCTCACCATGTGTTCGGATGTCGACCGCAACGACAAGAGCCGTGTCTGCGAGCCGGGTTCGGTCAAGGTGATCGGCCGCCGGCAGATCGAGATGTATTCGCGCCTCATCCACACGGTCGACCATATCGAGGGACGGTTGCGCGACGACATGGACGCCTTCGACGGTTTCCTCAGCCACGCCTGGGCTGTCACCGTGACCGGCGCCCCGAAGCTCTGGGCGATGCGCTTCATCGAGAGCCATGAAAAGAGCCCGCGTGCATGGTATGGTGGGGCGATCGGCATGGTCGGCTTCAACGGCGACATGAATACCGGGCTGACGCTGCGCACCGTGCGCATCAAGGACGGCATCGCCGAGGTGCGCGCCGGTGCGACGCTGCTCAACGATTCCATTCCTGACGAAGAAGAAGCCGAAACAGAACTGAAGGCCTCCGCCATGCTTTCCGCCATCCGCGACGCCAAAACGGGCAATTCCGGCAAGATCCAGCGCGACGTCGCAAGCGTCGGCAAGGGCATCAGCATCCTGCTCGTTGATCACGAAGACAGCTTCGTTCACACGCTCGCCAATTACTTCCGCCAGACGGGGGCGACGGTTTCGACCGTGCGCACGCCGGTGCCGGAGGAAATCTTCGACCGGCTGAACCCGGACCTCGTCGTGCTGTCGCCCGGACCCGGAACGCCCAAGGATTTCGACTGCAAGGCGACGATCAAGAAGGCGCGGGCGCGCAACCTGCCGATCTTCGGCGTCTGCCTCGGTCTGCAGGCGCTTGCCGAAGCCTATGGCGGGGAGCTGCGCCATCTGGCGCTGCCGATGCACGGCAAGCCCTCGCGCATCCGCGTGCTGGAACCGGGCATCGTCTTCTCCGGCCTTGCCAAGGAGGTGACGGTCGGCCGCTACCACTCGATCTTCGCCGATCCCTCGACGCTGCCGCGTGAGTTCATCATCACCGCGGAAAGCGACGACGGCACGATCATGGGTATCGAACACGAAAAGGAGCCGATCGCCGCGGTGCAGTTCCATCCGGAGTCGATCATGACGCTCGGTGGCGATGCCGGGATGCGGATGATCGAAAATGTCGTGGCGCATCTGGCGCGCAAGGTGAAGACCAAGGCTGCCTGAGCGCAATTTCGCCTGGCCCTTCCTACTGTGGGAAGGGCCATCCTTCAGACCGTCGAGCCGCGACTTGACTTCTTCCGGCAAATCAGAACATTTCAGGAACGATCAATTGGAACCTATCGCCGTGGCCAATGCTGAAAAGTTCATCGTTCTCCCTTACCGCAAGAACCGCGGCAATCTCGTGCCCGGCGAAATGCGCCAGGCATCGAACTCCGTCAGCGCGGAAAAGATCGCTTCGGCGATGGCTGAGCGTTTTGTCGGCGTGGCGGCCTATGCCGTGATCGTCGACGAGGAGACCGGCGACATGTCGTCGCCGCGACTGCTTGCACGATATGGCGAGATTGCCGATCTCAACGCCGCCTGAGGCGCCGTTTTCACCGTGGAGACATCGCTCTACCTGCCGGTCAAAGCTTTCCTGGAGGCGGCCGGTTATGTCGTGAAGGGCGAGGTCGGCGGATGCGATCTTGTCGGCTTGAACAGTGCCGAGCCGCCGGTCGTGGTGGTCTGCGAATTGAAACTTTCCTTCAACCTCGAACTGCTTCTCCAGGCAGTCGATCGCGCGGCGATGAGCGATGAAGTCTGGGTCGCGGCTCGCGTGTCTGCCAAGGGCCGAGGGCGAGAGGCCGACAAACGTTACCGCGATCTCTGCCGGCGGCTTGGTATTGGCATGCTCGGCGTTTCCGATAGCGGCGAGGTCAGTGTCATCGTCAGCTCGGTCTCGCCGATGCCGCGCACCAGTCCGAAGCGGCGGACGCGCCTCGTCAAGGAGCATCAGCGCCGCCGCGGCGATCCCGCCGTCGGCGGCAGTACGCGGGCACCGATCATGACGGCCTATCGCCAGCAGGCGCTCGTCTGCGCCGCCGCGCTCGACAAGGGGTTGATGCGGCCGCGGGATATGAAGGCGCTTGCGCCCAACGCCGGCCCGATCCTGCGCGACAACTTTTATGGCTGGTTCGAACGCAGGGAGAAGGGCGTCTATGCGCTGACGCCTGAAGGGCAGGCCGCGCTCTTGCGCTGGCCGCAAATTATTCTCGCCGACCCCGCTCCTTGAGGCGCGCGGATGCGAGTCTCATTCCCTTTGACAAATCCGCTCTCTTCCCCCATATCACCATCAACTGAACCGCCTGCGCGACATTCGCGTGGGCGGTTTTGCGTTTCAACGGCTCGAAAGCTGCAATTCATTCGCAACCGCAGGGGAACGATATGAGTGACAACGGCGATCTTACGGTTCGCAAGCTGGCGATGTGGGGGATTCCGCTGTCGCTCGGTGTCATGGGGCTGAAGATGGTGGCCTGGTGGGTCACCGGCTCGGTGGCGCTGCTGTCGGACGGGCTCGAATCGTCGGTCAACGTCGTTGCCGCCTTCATCGCCTTCTTCGTCATCCGCTATGCGCAGAAGCCGGCTGATCACGACCATCCCTTCGGCCATCACAAGGCGGAATATCTGTCGGCTGTCACCGAGGGCGTGCTGATCGTCGTCGCTGCCCTGCTGATCGTCAACGAGGCTGTCGGTTATCTCGCCGAGCCGCGCATGCTGGACGCACCCGTGCTCGGCCTTGCGATCAACTTCGCGGCCGGTGTCATCAATGTGGTCTGGGCGCGGTTGCTGATCAGAACCGGACGCAGACATCGCTCGGCGGCGCTGACGGCGGATGGGCAGCATATCATGTCCGACGTCGTGACCTCCGTCGGCGTGCTCGTCGGCCTGCTGCTGGCGCTGGCAACGGGATATGCGATCTTCGACCCGGTGCTTGCCATTCTCGTTGCCGTCAACATTCTCTATCAGGGCTGGAAGGTGATCTCGCAATCGATCGGCGGGCTGATGGACCAGGCGGTCGAGCCGCAGGAGGAGGAGGCGATCAAGCAGGCGATCGCCACCCACGCGGCGGGCTCGATCGGCGTGCATGACTTGAAAACGAGGCGGGCGGGCACCGTCACCTTCATCGATTTCCACATGGTGGTGCCCGGTGCGATGTCGGTGCGGCAGGCGCATGATATATGCGACCGCCTTGAGGATGCCATCAGGGCGGTGCACGAGGGCGCCACCATTGCAATTCATGTGGAACCGGAAGGCGAAAAGGCTCACGGCATCCGCGTCAAAGTCGTCAAGGAGGCATGATGCCGAATACCGATGTTTCCAGCCTGTCGATGCTGGGCCAGCAAACCGAAACAGCGCAGTCACCGGAGGAGGCGGTGCTTGAAAAAGTGCCGTCCAACCATGCCGGCACCGATTACGTCGTGCGCTTCACCGCGCCGGAATTCACCTCGCTCTGCCCGATGACCGGGCAGCCGGATTTCGCCCATATCGTCATCGACTATATTCCGGGCGAATGGCTGGTGGAATCGAAGTCGCTGAAGCTCTTCCTGCATTCCTTCCGCAATCACGGCGCTTTCCACGAGGATTGCTCGATCTACATCGCCAAGCGCATCGTCGAGCTGCTCGATCCCCGGTGGCTCAGGATCGGCGCTTACTGGTATCCGCGCGGCGGCATCCCGATCGACGTCTTCTGGCAGACGGGCAAGCCGCCGGAAGGCGTGTGGCTGCCGGAACAGGGCGTCGCCACCTATCGCGGCCGTGGGTGAGGAGCGGTCGGGCGCAGCCCGAGCAATCGATCCAGTGAATCGATTGCAGCGACGAACGCCCTGAGCCTGAGCGAAGGGCCGGGCAACGGTGCGGCAAGGTAAAACCAGCTGCCGCCCATGCCTTGGCCGTTAAACCTCAGACATCCGTGACGTCATCGCCGGACGAGTCGTCGCTGTCATCGTAGTCGGCCTGTTGCACGTTGGCGTTATCATTGTCATCGGCGGCGTTGTCCGAAGCCTGGCGGGCGTCATCGTTGCCGTAATAGTTGTTGATGACGGTTTCCTCGGTTGGTGCGCTGGCATTGCCGAGGGGATTGGCGCCGAACGGCGAACCCAAGCCGAGCGAGGACATGTGGTTGCCGAAAATGCCGCTCAGCGAATTGGCAAGCAGCATGCCGCCCGCCACGCCCGCTGCCGTGCCGAGCGCGCCGCGCAGGAAGCTGCCGCCGGCCGACGGCGCATAGGCCTGCTGGCTCCAGGGGCCGGTCGGCTGCTGCTGGGGCTGGCGGACGTCGCGGTCGTAGCTGCGAGAGTCATCATAGCCGCGGGACTGTTGGCCCCAGGGACCGGGATTGGAGGGAACGGGGGCAGGCTGCTGCGTCTGCGTATTGCCGAAGATCGAGCTCAGGAAGCCGCCGCCCTGTTCGGCCTGGCGGTGTTCGCTCGTGCCGGCTTCCAGCTGGCGGACATGCTCCTCTAGTTCCTTGATGTGATTGGCTGCCGCCTCCAGCCCCTTTTCCTGAACGATGACGGCCTGGGCCAGATAATAGGTGGCGGAGGGCTGTTCGCGTGTCGCCTGGTCGATCAGGGCTTCGGCCTCGCGGTCGCGCGGTGTGGCCGCGGCGGTGCGTACGCGGTCGAAGAGGGCGGTCAGCAATTGGCGTTCTTCGGGTGACATGTCCTGCCTCCTATTATCGAATGCGGCGTTTGCCGCGTGAGGTTGAGGTAGGAACCGATTTAGGCTTTTCAAAGCCTTTCGCCGTTACAATTCGGTAAGGCTTGCAGAACGGCGCGCGGCTTCTTAAGGATATCTCCATCGCTTCGGTGCCTTGTGTTTTTCCTGCATTGTTTTAGGCATTGAGTCGCACTATGTGCGAGGAACCCGAATTCATCTCCAAGAGGTTCGAATGAACGACGAAGACCAGGACGACAAGACGAAGGAACTGCCGCTCGGCAAGGAAACGGAGGCGAATCTTTTCAAGTCGCGTTCGATCTTCATCTACGGACCGATCAATCAGGAATTGGCGCAGAAAGTCTGCTCGCAGCTCGTGGCGCTTGCCGCAGCCAGCGACGACGACATCCGCATCTATGTCAATTCGCCCGGCGGCCATGTCGAATCCGGCGATTCCATCCATGACATGATCAAGTTCATCAAGCCGAAAGTCTGGATGATCGGCACGGGCTGGGTCGCCTCGGCAGGCGCGCTGATCTATGTCGCCACTCCGAAGGAACGGCGCCTTTGCCTGCCGAACACCCGCTTCCTGCTGCACCAGCCCTCCGGCGGCACGCGCGGGATGGCATCCGACATCGAGATCCAGGCGCGCGAAATCATCAAGATGAACGAGCGCCTGAACAAGATCATGGCGGAGGCCACCGGCCAGCCGCTCGACAAGATCGCCAAGGATACGGATCGCGACTACTGGCTGTCGGCCGAAGAGGCGAAGGACTACGGCCTCGTTTCTAGGGTCGTGACCTCGCAGGCCGATATCTGAGTTTTTCTCAGCCGAAGCTGCCAAGAACCGCCCTTGCCTGCAGATATCAGGCAAGGGCGTTTTGTTTTGGTCGGCATGGAGAGGCCGGCCGATCGGACGACGCGGGCGCTGAACGGAAAGGGCTGAATCTGGGCTTGCGCGTGCTGCAGCCATCATGCTCCATGCGCCATTCCCGCAGCTTAGAGTTCCGCCATGCTCAAAGATTTTTCCGTCCAGGCCCTGTTCATGGGGCTGCTGACCGCCTTCGTCGGCTCCGCCAGTTCCTTCGCCGTCGTGTTGCACGGGCTCGAGGCAGTCGGCGCGACGGATGCACAGGCGGCGTCCGGGCTGATGGCATTGTCGATATCCATGGGCGTCTGCGCGATCGTGCTCAGTGCTGTGACGCGATTGCCGATCAGTATCGCTTGGTCGACACCGGGTGCGGCGCTGCTGGCAAGCACCGGGGCGATCGAGGGCGGCTTCAATGCGGCGGTCGGGGCATTCCTGATCTGTGCTGCGCTGATTGTCGTCGCGGGGCTGTTCAAGCCTCTCGGCCGGGCGGTTGCCGCCATTCCGGCGCCGCTCGCCAATGCAATGCTCGCCGGCGTGCTGATCGGCCTCTGCTTCGCGCCGGTGAAGGCGATCGGATTCAATCCGCTGTTCGGCCTGCCGATCGTCGTCGCCTGGATCGTCGTCGGCGCCTTCAAGCGGCTCTGGGCAGTGCCGGCAGCACTCGCGGCCTTCGTGCTGGTGCTCGCCTTCGGCGTTGATATCCCTGATGGTGCGCTGGTCTCGCTGGAACAATCGCTGGTGCCGACAGCGGAGATCGTCCGGCCGGTGTTCAATCTTGCCGGTTTCGTGTCGATCGCGCTGCCGCTCTTCATCGTCACCATGGCCTCGCAGAACATTCCCGGTATCGCTGTGCTGAAGGTCAATCACTACGATCCGAAGCCCGGTCCGCTCTTTGCCGTCACCGGCCTCTTCTCGCTGCTCTCGGCGCCGTTCGGCGGCCACGCCGTCAATCTGGCGGCGATCACCGCGGCGATGTGCGCGGGCCAAGATGCCCATGCCGACCCGAAGCGGCGCTATTGGGCGTCCCTGATCGCCGGCGTCGGTTATATCATTCTCGGGCTGCTCGCCGGAGCGGTGACGGCTTTCGTCGCGCTGGCGCCTTCCATCCTCATCGAGGCGGTGGCGGGGCTCGCTCTGGTCGGCGCCTTCTCGTCCTCGGCAATGTCGGCCTTCCAGGCGCCGGACTCGCGCGAGGCGGCGGCAATCACCTTCCTCGTCACCGCCGCTGGTGTGTCCTTCGGCGGCATTTCCGGCGCCTTCTGGGGCTTGATCGCGGGTGGACTGATGCTGGCGCTGTCGCAGCTGGTGAAGATTTGGAAAGACCGGGCTCAGTCGAGGTAACGGAAGGTCGTTCTGCTCTCCAAATGCCGGATCCTGGCGCTTTCAAGCAGCTCCGCCGGCAATAGGCGGGCAATTCATCAACTCTCGACGACGACCAAAAGCCGGGCAAGGACTTGCCAGCCTAACCGCCCGAGGTTATAAGCGCGGTCATGAAGACCACTGGCGCCAGAATTTCTGACACGATTGCACGCGGCCGCATCGCCCTGCGTGACAATACGCGCGCCCTGACCTCGCTTCTTCTCCTCGGCCTTACGCGCGGTTGCCGGGTCCTTTGAGGAGCGCTCGGCGGCCGAAAGCCCGCCCGGCCATCGCTCCTCGCGACTCACTTTCAAAATTGACCTAACGACCGACAAGGTCCGCATTTGTTTATCGCCAAGCCCGACGTGATCGGCTAAGAGCGGGCAAATGCCGGGACGAGGAGACGATACGATGGACGCGAAGACGCAATCCTCCCAGAATAAGATGGCATCCGCAAAAGGCATGCCCGACGCCGCGGTGAAATACCGGGCCTATCCGCAGGTGAACATTCCCGACCGCACATGGCCGACGAAGACCATTACCAAGGCACCGGTCTGGTGCTCGGTCGACCTGCGCGACGGCAACCAGGCGCTCGTCGACCCGATGGGCCACGATCGCAAGGCGCGCATGTTCCATCTTCTGATCGAGATGGGCTTCAAGGAAATCGAGATCGGTTTCCCCTCGGCTTCGCAGACCGATTTCGACTTTGCCCGCTGGTGCGTGGAGGAGGGCAACGTTCCCGACGACGTCTCCCTGCAGGTATTGGTGCAGTGCCGCCCGGAACTCATCACCCGCACCTTCGAAGCGCTGGAAGGCGCAAACCGGCCGATCGTGCATTTCTACAACTCCACCAGCGAGCTGCAGCGTCGCGTCGTCTTCGCCAAGGATGTGCAGGGCATCAAGCAGATCGCCGTCGATGCCGCCAAGATGATCACCGATATGGCCACGAAGGCTGGCGGCGGTTACCGTTTCGAATATTCCCCGGAGAGCTTTACCGGCACGGAACTCGATGTGGCGCTGGAGATCTGCAACGCCGTCATCGAGGTCGTCAAGCCGACGCCCGATAACAAGCTGATCATCAACCTGCCGTCCACCGTCGAGATGGCGACGCCGAACGTCTATGCCGACCAGATCGAATGGATGTGCCGCAACCTCGACAATCGCGAGAACCTGATCGTTTCGCTGCATCCGCACAACGATCGCGGCACCGGTATAGCCGCCGCCGAACTAGCCCTGCTGGCGGGCGCCGACCGCGTCGAAGGCACGCTCTTCGGCAATGGCGAGCGCACCGGCAATGTCGACGTGGTGACGATGGCGCTCAACATGTTCACGCAAGGTGTTGATCCCGGCATCGACTGCTCGAACATCGAGCACATCAAGGAAGTGTTCGAATATTCGAACCAGATGGCGATTGCCGAGCGTCACCCCTATGTCGGTGAGCTGGTCTATACCGCCTTCTCCGGCTCACATCAGGATGCGATCAACAAGGGCATGAAGGCTGCCCAGGTCGCCAACCATCCCGTGTGGGAGGTCCCCTACCTGCCGATCGATCCGCGCGATGTCGGTCGTTCCTACGAGGCGATCATCCGCATCAACTCTCAGTCCGGCAAGGGCGGCATCGCCTATATCCTGCAGCAGGATTACGGGCTGAACCTGCCGCGTAACCTGCAGGTGGAATTCCGCGAGGATATCCAGCGCATCACCGACGTAGAGGGCAAGGAGCTTCCGTCGCGGCGCATCTACGACCGCTTCATCGAGCGCTACGTGACGCAGCCGGAAGGGCGCCTGCGCTTTGTTGACCATCACACCTATCCCGACACCGAGCACAAGGGCCAGCGGATCGTCGCAGCCGAGATCACCGACAATGGGGAGATCAAGCGCATCGAAGGGCGCGGCAACGGCCCGATCGACGGCTTCATCAATGCGCTGTCGCATTATCTCGGCATCGAGATGTCGGTCGAAGACTATTCCGAGCATTCGCTCCAGCATGGCTCGAACGCGGCGGCGATCTCCTATGTCGAGACTTCCTATCCCGGCGGCAAACTCTTCGGCGCCGGCATCAATACCAACATCGTCGCGGCGTCGCTGGAAGCGATCGTCTCGGCCGCCAACCGCGTGCTCGAGGTGAAGGCCGGCAAAGCCTGATCCGGGAACGAATCAGGCCGCGACCGGTGTCGGTGCGGCCTGACGAATAGGTTGGCTTCGTTGCGTCTTCCCTGAGCAGGAGCAATAAAGGCGTGCCGTGTGGCCCCCTCATCTGCCCTACGGGCACCTTCTCCCCGAGGGGAGAAGAGGGAGCAGGCCTTTCGCTATGCCTTCTACTACAGACGCTTTGAGGAGCCGAGACGTTGCCACACGTCTCTTCTCCCCTCGGGGAGAAGGTGCCGGCAGGCGGATGAGGGGGCGGCTGGTGCTGATGGTCGATTTTGCCATAAAACCGTTTCAGCTTCGCGGCACGCTCACCATTCGCCACATACGATAGGCGGAATCAGATCGCGGTGGCGATCTCCATGGCAAGCTGGCCGAGCGTTGCTTCGGCGGAGGGGCCGGCGAGTACGTAGGAGGTGCCGGCATTGTGCCAGGTCACGAGGCCGATCTCGTCCTTGATCGTTTCCTTGAAGTCGTCGGTCTCCGGCGGCTGCGCGTCCTTGCGGAAGCAAATGGAGATGATGTCGCCATCGGAATTAGAATAGACGAGCTGTCCGACAGGGCGGCTGTCGCCGAGGATGACGCGGGCACCCTGGAAGGTCCAGGCTTCGGCGCTCAAATCCGGCACGCGGAAGGGCACGCCGATCGCCGTCGTCAGCCAGCTGGAGATTTCCTCGGCCTGCGAGGCGGGCACTTCGACGAGATGACGGGGTTGGCGGATCAGCAGGCGCTGATAGGCGGTGACGTCGCCCAGCCAGTCGTTGGTATTGGCCGGTGCCGTATTGGTGGTAGCCGTGCTGGCAATCTCGTCGGCATCCGGCGCGGTGCCGACGAAATAGCCGATACCGCAACCGACGACAAAGAGGATCAGGGCAGCGGCCAGCGCCTGCGGGCCGCTCGGCGCCAGTTTCACTTGCGGGCGCGTGGCGCGCTGGGCGATCGGCGTCTTCGGCGGCTGCGTGCTCTTGATCGAGCGGACGAGGGCGAGCGGTACCGGCTCCTTCAGGATATCGTCGAGGCGGCGGCGGCCGAAATCAGCCCCGTGGCGCAGCTTCTCATGTAGCCTGCGTGCATTCTCGTCGCTTGCCAGACGCTGCTCCAGTTCGTGCCGCTGTTCGGGCGAGACTTCGCCGTCGAGAAGGGCGGTGAGCTGGGCCTCGAGCGGCAATTTCCTAAGATCGAGCAAATTCAGAACCTGTGGATCGGGTGGGTGCCGGCAAGCCCGGCGAAATGCAGCCTCGCGGTAGCGAGCTGCGAAACGACGTTTGCCACCGGAATGCCCATGATGTCGGCCGCCTGCTGGTAGCTGTGACCTTCGACGTCGACCAGCAGGAACATGCTGGAAACGCCATCCGGCATATCGGAAATCATGTGATGGATGGTGTCGGGATCGACCGCGGCCGAGCGTTCGCGCGCGGCCTCGCGAATATCGGTGACGTTGCCGCGGACGGAAGCCTTCGGCTTGCGCTTGCGGTTGTCGTCGGTCCATTGCTGGCGGGCAAGCGTGTAGATCCAGCTTTCCAGCCGGCCTTCGCCGCTCCATTGATGACCTTTGGAGATGGCGCGCTGACAGACGGCCTGAACGAGTTCATCGGCCACGGCAACCTCACCCGCGAGCGTGATCGCGAAGCGGCGAAGGCGGGGCAGGAGGCCGACGAGATCACGCCGGAGATCGATGGTCGTTGCGGGCTGACGCATTGTCTATCCAAGAAGCATTCACAATGGTTTCGCGGACGAAGGGTTCGCCGTCGGGCGCGAAACCGACTTTATCGACGCCGTCGATGCATGTGCTTTATGAAACAAGTCTCCTGCACTTCGCAAGCATCCGGTCGTCTTCATCCCTCTTTCCCAAGGGATTTTCGTATTATGGCCTGCAAAGCTTGCGTCAATATGTTTTGTAGCCGTTCAAGCTTTCCAGCAGGGAGCGATAGGCCCAGGTGCCTTCGCCGCCACGATCACGGATTTCGACAAGCTGGACGCGAGCGCCCTGGATGTCTCCCTGTTCGACCAGCGCCATGCCCATATAGGAGCGGGCGAGGATATAATTCTCGTCCGCCTGCAGCGCCTTGCGGTAGTAGGACATGCCGAGTTCCATGCGGCCGGCCTTGCGGTTGGCGTAGCCGAGATAGTTCAGGACGCGCGGGTCGTTCTGGTTGCGAGCGAGATTGAGAACGGTGATGGCGTTGTCATACTGGCCGGCATAGGCAAACTCGCGGGCGAACTGATAGAGATCGTCGTCGTTGAAGCTGCTCTTCTTCGGGTTGACGCATTCCTTCTTGGTCTTGTCCCAGACCTTGCCGCCGGTGCAGGTCTTGGTCGTCTGGGTCTTCGGCGGCGGATTGGTATCATCATTGCTGTCGCCGGCCGCGAAAGCGGCCGTGGCGATGCCGAAGGCAAAGCCGGCGGCGAGCGAAAGTCGGGACAGGTGGCGGAAAGAAAAAGTCATCGGCGCGCTCCGTTCTCAAGCAATGCAGTTGCTCGGATTGTACGCTTACCACTAAAAATACCAAGAGGGTAAGCAACCTCCATGGCAAATGTTGCGACGGTGGCTTGATGTCCTCGCGGATCGATTCAACTGCTGCACAAAAAGAGGCCGGAGATGACGTTAAGGCGCGAAAATATCGGCGCTTTCCGGCATCACCGCGTCGCCGGCCCTGTTGAGGCTGAAGCGCTCGCCGCTGAGCTCCCAAGCGCCGGGAGAGCCGTCGATGGAGAAGAGGTTGTAGGCGGCGGGCGGCTTGATGCTGCCCGGTCCCTGCGAGGCAGAGGCGATGCCGACGACCGGTACTGGCTGCATCTGGCCACGCAGCCAATGCAGCGTGTTCAGGTGCGTATGGCCGTGCAGCACGAGTTCGGCGCCGCCCGTCGAAATCACGGCAGCGAAGCGGCGGATGCCGATCATCCGTTTGTAGAAGGCCGTGGCGCCGCGGATCGGCGGGTGATGGATCATGACGACGCGGAAGAGACCGGCTTCGCCAGCCGCACGCAGTATGTTGACGGTATCGCGGGCCTGTCGCGCGCCGAAAAAGCCAGAGGCGGCGAAGGGCGGAGTGGCGACCGCCGTCGAACAGCCGACAATCGCGACTTTGCCGCGAACGCGCAGGTAAGGAAAGATATGGCGGTCGTCCTGCCATTGCGGCGGAGCGAGATCGCCGCGGACATAATCGTACCAGGCGCGCATCGACTTCTCGTAAGAGCCGGGCACATAGGCATCGTGATTGCCGGGAACGACCGACGTGTCTGCGGGATCACCGAGCTCGCGCAGCCAGGCGGCGGCCGAGCGGATCTCGATGCCGCTCGCCAGATTGACGAGGTCGCCGGTGACGGCCAGGTGATCGGCCTGATGGGCGCGGATGTCGTCGAGCAGCAGATCCAGCGTGCTGCCGAAAAGGTGCTTGCGTCGATTTCGATGCCAGTTCACAAAGCCTGTTATGCGTTTTGAAAACAGCTCCTGAATGGAAAGACTGGGCAACGGCCCGAGGTGGACGTCGGAGATATGCGCGAGCTTGAACATGCTACGAGACATAGACCAGCTTATTGACAAATCAAACACATCCGGCGCGATGAAGAGCTGAAACGGAGCGATGGTGGATAAAGAGAACCGGCCCCTTCACATGAGGCTGGCGTTGCGCCTGCTGCATGTCTATTTCAGCTTCGTCCGCAGCATGACCGTGGGCGTGCGGGCTGCCTGTTTCGATGCAGACGGGCGCATCTTTCTCGTCCGCCACAGCTATATCGGCGGCTGGCACATGCCGGGCGGCGGGCTGGAGCGCAACGAGACGGTCGAGGAAGCGCTCATCAAGGAATTGCGCGAGGAAGGCAACCTCAGGATCATCGGCAAGCCGCAGCTGTTCCAGGTCTATTTCAATACCACGACCACAAAGCGCGACCATGTCGTCTTCTACCGCGCGACCGTCGAGCAGACGGCGCCGCGGCCGCCGGACTGGGAGATATCCGACAGCGGCTTTTTTTCCCTCGACAGCCTGCCCGAGGGCACGACGAAGGCGACGCATCGCCGTCTCGCCGAGCTTCGCGGCGAGCAGGAGCCCGCCCACCGCTGGTGAACCTCAGGCAGCCATTCAAACTGCTACAGAGTCCTTTGCGCGTCTGAAAAGACGCGCGGCGCTGTAGCGCGGCCGTGCGGACTGTCGAGATCGAGTGCTGGGCCGATGGGAACGATGCCGGTCGGATTGATCGTCTTGTGGCTGCGGTAATAGTGCTGCTTGATGTGATTGAGGTTCACCGTCTCGGCAACGCCTGCCGTCTGGTAGAGGTCGCTGAGATAGCCGGGCAGGTTGCGGTAGTCGGCGATGCGGCGGATGTTGCACTTGAAATGGCCGACATAGACGGCGTCGAAGCGCACTAGCGTGGTGAACAGGCGCCAGTCGGCCTCGGTCTGACGGTTGCCGAAGAGGTAGCGGCCCTTGCCGAGGCGTTCGTCGAGCATGTCGAGTGTTTCGAACAGTGTGTCGACGTTTTCGGCATAGGCCTCCTGGGTGGTGGCAAAGCCCGCCTTGTAGACGCCGTTATTGACGGTGTCGTAGACGGTGGCGTTCAGCGCATCGATTTCGGAGCGAAGGTCCTCGGGATAGAAATCGGCTGTCGAGCCGGTCAGCCCGTCGAAGGCACCGTTGAACATGCGGATGATCTCGGCGGATTCGTTGTTGACGATCGTGCCGGTCTTCTTGTCCCAGAGCACGGGAACGGTGACACGGCCGGAATAGTGCGGATCGGCTTTGACGTAGATCTGCCAAAGCGCGGACGCGGCGAAGAGGTGGTCGCCGGTGGCGCCGTCGCCGACCTTGAACTCCCAGCCGTTCTCGAGCATCAGCGGATCGACGACGGAAACCGAGATCAGCTCTTCGAGCTTCTTCAGCTTGCGGAAGATCAGCGTGCGGTGCGCCCAGGGGCAGGCGAGCGAGACATAGAGATGGTAACGCCCGGACTCGGCCTTGAAGCCGCCGCTGCCGGAAGGGCCGGCCTCACCGTCCGATGTCACCCAGTTGCGGAACTGTGAGGGCTGCCGCTTGAAATGGCCCTTACTCTCCTTCGTGTCGTACCAGGCGTCATGCCAGACGCCGTCCACCAGCATTCCCATGGTGTTCATTTCCTTGATTGCGTGTTGAAACGGAAGATATCGCAGATGGCAGGGCTTTACAGGCGGCAAAGATTGAACAGTGCGTCACGTCGCGCATTTTGCGTTGGACGTTGGAAATTTTTCCTGCTATCGGCCTTTTCACGATTTTCGGACCCCTGCTTGATGTTCATTTCCAGAAACCCGCGACGACGCTG
Source organism: Rhizobium changzhiense (assembly GCF_013087625.1). Classification (NCBI taxonomy): domain Bacteria; kingdom Pseudomonadati; phylum Pseudomonadota; class Alphaproteobacteria; order Hyphomicrobiales; family Rhizobiaceae; genus Rhizobium; species Rhizobium changzhiense. The sequence goes on along the minus strand of NZ_JABFCQ010000004.1, from coordinate 370,852 downwards.
ATGCTCCCGAACGCCCAAGGCGTGTTCGAGACCCATCAATCTGTCCATCCGGTTTCTGTCATCATGTACAAGCACGATCTCGTCTACCTCACCGAAGACGCGTCTCATGACGCCGCCATCGAACACATCAACGAAGAAGCCTTCGGTCCCGGCCGCTTCACGCGCGCTGCCGCGCGCATCCGTGAGCAGGGACCGCATGATCTGTCGCTCTCCTTCATCTGCACCGATAATGGTGAGACGATCGCCTCCGTGCGCATGACGCCGGTGCTGGCCGGCACGGTGAAGGGACATCTGCTCGGCCCGCTCGCCGTCCGCCCCTCCCACAAGAACAAAGGCATCGGCCGGGAACTGGTGCGGATTGCCGTGGAGGCGGCAAGACGCAAGGGCTCGGAAGCCGTCATCCTCGTCGGCGATCCACCCTATTACGGCCCGCTCGGCTTCGAGAAGGTGGCCTACAACGCGCTGTCTTTTCCAGGCCCGGTCGATCCCGGTCGTGTGCTCGTCGTTCCGATCGCCGAGGGCGTGCACGCGCGGCTGAAGGGCACGATCGCCTGGCGCGAATGATCTTGCACAGCCCGCTAGAGACTTTTCCGGAGGAAGCTGTGCGTACGGCCGGGTCACCTTGCCGTCGGTATCGCGGATGAGGACGGCGAGCGGGCGGCGATCCAAGGGCCGACATCGCTGGTGTTGAAGGCCCGACAGCGCATCGGTGATCACCGCCAATTCCTCCGGCGAGGGCGACGAGGTGAGCTCGAAATTCCGGCATGAGATCAGCGCCCTTCGCGCCACCACATGGCGCCGAAGGCGAGCAGCAGGATGCCGACGCCGGCGAAACCGGCAAAGAGCGGCAGCGTGTTGATGCCCTTCAAGACCGTCTCGTTGGTCATGCGGATCATCATGCGATCGTTGTCGGAGACGCGGACCTGGCCGCGCACCGGCAGGATCGGCGGCACGGAGATCGCGCCATTTGCGTTGGAGACGCGGGCGACGAGACCCTTGCTTCTGTCGGCGACCGGCTGCAGTACATCGGTCGTCGAGATCATCGCCTTGAATTCCGGTGCGTCGACAGCGCCGATATGGACAAGCGTCGACAGCCGGCCGTTGCGGATTTCGAAGAGGCCGATTTCGTCCATCCTCTTCTCGGCCTTGTAAAGTCCCGGTTCGGACTGGGTGAGCGGCAGGGTTTCGGTCTTGCCGGAAGGATAACGCACGGTGGCATTGCCGGGATTGTCGCCGATCGTCTGGCGGGTGACTTCAAGGGTCCGGCCGGAGGCGCGCGCCGTCAGCGCTTCTTCCTCGAGCGCCGGCTCCTTCATCAGCCAATGGGCGATACGGCGATAGAGCGAAACGTTCGGACCGCCGCCTTCGAAGCCGCGCGCCCAGAGCCAGCCCTGATCGGAAAGCAGCATGGCGACGCGGCCCTGGCCGGCTCGGTTCAGCACCAGTAGCGGATGGTTGTCGGCGCCGAGCATGATCGTCTCGCCCTGCGGCCGGTCGACATCGACGCTGCGGAACCAGCGGCCCCAATGCGGCGGATCCTCGCCCGAACCGTCCAGACCGCGCGTGACGGGATGTTTGCGGCCTTCCTCGGAGAGGCGGGGATAGAAGGCCTTTTCGATCATCTCTCCGGTGGGCGTTGCGGGCAGAACCGAGGAAAGCGGCGTCAGTGCAATGGAATCGGGGCCGGCGTGTTCGGGACCGGCGGCGATCAGCAGCGCGCCGCCATTGTCGACATATTGCGCGATGTAATCGTAATAGAGCAGCGGCAGCACGCCGCGGTGCTGGTAGCGATCGAAGATGATCAGGTCGAAATCCTTGATCTTGTCGACGAAGAGCTCGCGCGTCGGAAAGGCGATCAGCGACAGCTCGTTGATCGGCGTGCCGTCCTGCTTTTCCGGCGGACGCAGGATGGTGAAGTGGACGAGATCGACCGAGGCATCGGATTTCAGCAGGTTGCGCCAGGCGCGCTCGCCGGCATGCGGCTCGCCGGAGACGAGCAGGACGCGGAGATTCTGGCGGATGCCGTCGATGACGTGGACAGCGCGGTTGTTGGCAGTGGTGACTTCGCCGGGAAGTGCTGCGACCGAGAATTCGAGCACATTGCTGCCGCCACCCGGCACCTTGAAGGAGAAGGGCGTATCCTGCCCGGGTGTCGCCTGCAGGGTGGCGATCTCGTCACCATTCAGCTTTACCGTGACATCGGCTGTGCCGCCGGGGCTCGGGCCGTCGTCGAAGACGCGCAAGATCACCTGCTGCTCTTCGTTGACGATGCCGAAACGCGGTCCCTTGATGACTTCGATGCGGCGATCGAATTCGTTGGCCTTGCCGGTTACGAGGCCATGGATCGGCGCGTCGAAACCGAGCGCCTGATTGGCGCCCGGAACATCATGGACTTCACCGTCGGTCAGCATGATGGCGCCACCGATACGGGCGGGCGGGACATCGGCAATGTTGGCCGACAGCGCGTCGAACAGGCGCGTGGACGGCACGTCGGAATTGACGTCGCCTTCGACATCAACGAAGCGGGGTTCAATCTGGGGGAAGCGGGCAAGCTGTCCCTTCAAGGCCGCAAGCGCATCGTCGGTCATCTTGACGCGATCGGGCGTCTGCTGGCTCTGGCTTCGATCGACAAGAACGGGAACGATCGTCGACAACTGATCCCGATCTTCCTGCAGCAGCACAGGATTGGCAAGCGCGGTCAGCATGGCGAGTGCTGCCAGCGTTCTGATCCAGGCGCCTCGAATGCCGCGCCAGATGGCGAAGGCGGCGATGATCGTGCTGACGACAGCCAATGCAGCCAGAACCGACCAGGGCAGGAAGGGCGAAAAGTCGAATGTCATCTCATTGTCCTAACCGTTCGAGGAGGTCGGGAACATGGACCTGGTCGGTCTTGTAGTTGCCGGTCAGCATGTACATCATGATGTTGACGCCGGAACGGTAGGCATATTCGCGCTGCGTTTCATCCGACGGTACGGTCGGCAGTATCGGTACGCCGTTTTCGTCGATCGCCCAGGCGCCGGCGAAATCATTGCCGGTGATCAGGATCGGCGAAACGCCGTCGGCCGTCGCCGCCGATTTTTCGCTCGGCCCCTGACCGCCTTGCCGGGCCTCGATCCAGAGAGGGCTGCCGGCATAACGACCGGGAAAGCTCGACAGGAGATAGAAGGATTTCGTCAGCACGTGATCTGATGGTACCGGCTCGAGCGGCGGAATGTCGAGATTGGCGAGGATTGCCTGCAGCCTCTCACCGTTGGCGCTGACATTGCCGCCATTGTCCAATGCGCTGATCTGATCGCGCGTATCGAAAAGCACGGTGCCGCCATTGCGCATATAGGCATCGATACGGCTGATCGCCGCCGTCGACGGCATCGGCGCCGTTGCCGAAACCGGCCAGTAGATGATCGGATAGAAGGAGAGCTCGTCTTTGGTGAGGTCGATGCCGACGGGCGGCGCCGGCTCCAGCGTCGTGCGAAAAGTCAGGAACTGGGTCAGTCCCTCGAGGCCGCGCTCGGATATATTGTCCACGTCCTGTTCGCCGGTGACGACATAGGCGAGGTGCGTGTTATCAAGTCTCTGCAGGATGAGGTCGTCGCCGGGCTGGGAGTCGTCGGCGTGAAGCGTGCCGGGTTGGATGAGAAAGCCGGCGCCGACGGCGACCGCGATCATCGCGGCGGTGCGGACAGCCGGGCGCAATCGCGAGAATGCGCCATTCATGAAGAGGACGATCAGGCTATCGGCCAAGAGCAGCAGAAAGGCTGCGAGAAAGAGTGCGGGTTTTGCCGACCAGCTTTCGCCGCCGATCAGGCCTTCGCGCACGGCATTGGTTCCTGTTGTGTCGAGCGGTTTCAGTTCGGCGTTCTCGGGCAGCACGTTCAGGGAGGTGAAACCATCCTCCGAACCGTAGAGCCCGGGTGGGTTGTCGAAATTCGCCGTCGGTTCGACTCCGGCCTGTGGAATGAGCGGCCGCGCCGATCCCGTCTCGGAGACGAGCGTGCCCTTGGCCGTCAGCATGCGGAATGGCGGCAGGGTTTCGGAGACACGCGCATTGCCGCGCGCCTCCGGTGTCACGCCGCCCGAGCGCGATATCTGCAGGAGGTGACGCAGCATGTCGACGAAAGTGCCTGAGATCGGCAGATCGGACCAGGTCGCTTCCGCGGTGACGTGAAACAGGACGATCTGGCCGGAGGCGATCTGCTTCATCGTGACGAGCGGCGTGCCGTCAGCCAGGCTTGCCCAGGTGCGTTCGGCAAGATCGGGTGTCGGTTCGGCAAGCACTTGCCGCTTGACGACGACATCGACGGGACGCGCTATGCCGGCGAAAGGCCCGATACTCGGAAATTCGGCCAGCGACTGCGGCTCGCTCCAGGACAAGGTGCCACCCAGCGCCCGTTCTCCCTGACGCAGGATGACAGGGATCAGCGGATCGTCCGCAGGGGCTGCCGCCATGCGCGGGCCGGCAAAACGCAGGAGCATGCCGCCATTCGATATCCAGCGCGTCAAAGGCTCGTAGGTCTCCTCCGGCAGCCGGCCGATATCGGCCATGATGATGATGGAGGGATTGCTGGCGAGAAGTTTTGGTATTGCGACCGAAAGGTCGGAATCTGCAGGCTGGATCAGATCCGCATAGGGTTGCAGCGCCCGCTGGATATAATAGAGCGGCGAGAGCAGCGGCTGGAACTCGTCGCCTCCTTCACCTGACAGCAGGACGACGCGGCGGCGCTTGAATGCGTCGTCGAGAAGGTGGACGGCGCCTGCCGTCGCGCCATTGTCGACGCTGACGCGCGCGAAATCGTTGCGCATCTCGAAGGGGGCGGTGATCGAACTCGTCGCGACGCTCTGGCCGGGGCGGAAATCCGCCCTGCCATTGGCGATCGAGCGGCCCTGGGTATCGACGGCGTTCAGCGCTACCGATGCGGCCTGCGAACTGTTGAGCCGCGTGACCTTGACGGTCATGGCATCAGCCGCATTGTTGGCCGTGGTGATAGCGACTGTCCGCGCGGCATCGCCCTCGATCAGACGCAGATCGGCGGGTTGGAGTTCGGCGAGCCTGCGCACCGTCGCGTCGTCGGGCTTGGCGGCGGCGCCGTCGGTCAGGAAGGCGAGGGTACCGGGCTTGATGCCGTTCAGCGCGGCGCGCAGCGCCTGGAAGGCGCGTTCGCGGTCCGGTACCAGCGGTCGCGGCTCGGCGGCGCGCAGCTTGTCGCGGGCGCTCGCGGCTGTGCCGGGCACGGCGTCGTTGGTCGGATCGGCGGTGAAGGCGATCGACACTGGCGTGCCGGCGGATTCGGCATCGTCTATCAATGCGTCGGCGGTCTGGATGCGGCGCTCCCAGTCGGGTGCCGCTGCCCAGCTGTTGTCGACGAAAAGGACGAGCGGGCCACCTGATGCTAGCGAACTGGTGCGTGGATTGAAAACCGGATCGGCGATCGCAAGGATGATGGCGGCAGCGAGCAGCATGCGCAGCAGCGTCAGCCACCACGGGCTTTGCGCCGGCGTCTCCTCGCGCTTCAGCACGGAGGCTAGAATTTTCAGCGGCGGAAAGACTTCGGTCTTCGGACGTGGCGGCGTCAGCCGCAGCAGCCACCAGATGACGGGCAAGGCAAGGAGCGCGCCGAGAATGGCGGGATAGGCGAAAGCGAAGGGAAGGGCGTTCATAGCTGCCCTCCATGCGTTGCCTTGGCCGGCATGCCGGACAGATACATGTGGACCGCGACCAGCGCCTCCGACGCAAGATGATCGGTGCGGTGGCTCGCGAAAGTCCAGCCGAGATGGCGCAACGACTGGCCGAGGCTCTCCCTGCGGGCGAGGTAGGCGTTGCGATAGGCCTCGCGGATATGTTCGGCGCGGCCGGAGATAAGTTTGGCGCCGCTCTCCGGATCAGTGAATTCGGTGCGGCCGTTATAGGGGAATATCTCTTCGGCGGGATCTGAAATCTCGACCACGTGGCCGCGCAAGCCGCGGCGGGCAAGCGGGCCGAGCCGTTCCATGATTGCCGGCGCATCGTCGAGGAAATCGCCGATAAGGACGAGGTCGCTCCAGCCGCGGATCATCGACGTTTCCGGCAGGCCGCCGGTCAGCGGCGTGTGCATGAGCGCGGCTGCGAGGCGTTCGGAGGCGTTGCGGGCGGAGGCGGGCTCCATGATGCCGGGACAACCGATGCGCTCGCCGGAGCGGGCGAGGATTTCGGCAAGCGCCAGCATGATGACCAGCGCGCGGCTTTCCTTGGAGACGCTGCCATAGCTCGACTTGTACATCATCGAGGGCGACATGTCGCACCAGAGCCAGATCGTGTGCGCTGCCTCCCATTCGCGCTCGCGCACATAGGTATGATCGTCGCGGGCGGAGCGGCGCCAATCGATGCGCGACAGGCTCTCTCCCTCGGCATAGGGACGGAACTGCCAGAAATTCTCGCCGATGCCACGCTTGCGACGGCCATGCCAGCCGGCAATCACCGTGTTGGCGATGCGCTTGGCTTCCACCAGGCAGTCCGGCACCAGGGCGGCCCGCTGCCTGGCGCGGGAAAGGGCATCGCTGCCGGGTGTCGGATTGACGATCTGTCCGATAGATGCCACGCGTCCGGCTTCCTTATCCCTTTGCCTGCTTGACCAGTCCGGCGATGACATCGCGCACCGACATGCCTTCGGCGCGAGCGGCGAAAGTCAGCGCCATGCGGTGCTGGAGAATGGGTTCGGCGAGCGCGAAGATATCGTCCAGAGACGGTGCGAGACGGCCTTCGTAGAGCGCGCGGGCACGCGCGCAGAGCATCATCGCCTGGCCGGCGCGCGGGCCTGGACCCCAGGCGACGTTCTTGTCGGTCGAGGCATTGCCCTGTCCTGGGCGGGCGGAACGCACCAGCGCCAGGATGGCATCAACGACCGTATCGCTCACCGGCATCTGGCGCACCAGAGTCTGGATCTCGATCAGCCGCTGGGCATCGATGATGGCTTCCGGCCGGGTTTCGCCCAGGCCCGTCGTCTCGAGCAGGATCTGGCGCTCAGCGGCGAGTTCGGGGTAGTGGACGTCGACCTGCAGCAGGAAGCGGTCGAGCTGGGCTTCGGGCAGAGGATAGGTGCCTTCCTGCTCGAGCGGGTTCTGGGTGGCGAGCACATGGAAAGGCGCCGGCAGGTCATAGCGCTGGCCGGCGATCGTGATGTGATATTCCTGCATGGATTGCAGAAGGGCCGACTGGGTACGCGGCGAGGCGCGGTTGATCTCGTCGGCCATCAGGAGTTGGGCAAAGACAGGGCCCTTGACGAAACGGAAGGAGCGGCGTCCACTGTCGTCCTGGTCCATCACCTCGGAGCCGAGAATATCAGAGGGCATCAGATCCGGCGTGAACTGGATGCGGTTGGCGGCAAGGCCGAGCACCTCGCCGAGCGTCGTCACCAGTCTGGTCTTGGCGAGGCCGGGAACGCCAACGAGCAAGGCATGACCACCTGACAGCACAGCGAGAATGGTGTTCTCGACGACGCTTTCCTGACCGAAGATCACTTTCGAGACTTCCCCGCGGATGGCGGCGATATCGGAGAGCGCCTTTTCGGCGGCGGCGACGATCGCCTTTTCATCGAGGCTGGCTTCGGTCTTCATCATACCCATGCGTATCTCCAACGGCTGAAATCATTCGGCAGCGAATCGGCGGACTTATACATGTGCCTCATACCCGATAGAGTTATGGAGATGTGACGGGCTGACAAGTTCGTTGCGAATGACTATCTCGTGACTTTACTTCGTTAAGGACAAACCGGGACGGAAGAATGGCAGCCGAGGAAATCAGCGGACAGGCGGATGCGGCGGGACTTGCCGCACTGATTTCGCGCGCGTCTCAGGAAAATGCCGGTAAAAAACGAGGATTACCGCCGGTCGAGCGATGGAATCCGCCTTTCTGCGGCGATATCGACATGGAAATCCGGGCCGACGGCACCTGGTTCTACATGGGCACGCCGATCGGCCGACCGGCGCTGGTGCGGCTGTTCTCGACGGTTTTAAGAAAAGACGACGACCAGAAGACCTATCTCGTAACTCCTGTGGAAAAAGTCGGGATAAGGGTCATCGATGCTCCTTTCATCGCCGTGGAGATGAGCGTGACGGAGGGGCAGGACCAACAGGTGCTGACCTTCCGCACCAATGTCGGCGATGTCGTGGAGGCGGGAGGAGAGCATCGGCTGCGCTTTGCCATTGCGGGCGAGAATGCCGAACTGAAACCCTATCTGCATGTGCGCGGGCGGTTGGAGGCGTTGGTGTCGCGTGCAGTGATGTATGAACTGGTGGCGCTCGGCGAGACGCTCGAGGTCGAGGGACAGGCGATGTTCGCCGTCCGCTCCGCCGGAGAGGTCTTTGCGATGATGCCGGCCGATGAACTGGATGCACTTTGCCGATGAATGATGCGATCACCCACCGCTACCCGCTGTTTTCCGCAGCCGAATTCCGCCGCCGTGCGCTCAACCAGAATGGTGGGCCGGTCGATCATGCCTGGCGCGATCACGGGGACCACATCCTCAACCCCGATATCGTCGCCGAAGTCGAGACCTTCAAGCTGCGCGACGCCGCCGTGCTCGTGCCCGTCGTCGACGACGGCGAGGAGGCGCATGTGATCTTCACCAAGCGAACGACGACGCTGCGCAAACATTCCGGGCAGATCGCCTTTCCCGGCGGCTCGATCGATCCCGCCGATATCTCGCCCGAAATGGCGGCGATCCGTGAGACGGAGGAGGAGATCGGCCTGGCCGGTTCCTTCGTCGAAACCGTCGGGCGGCTGCCGAATTATCTTGCCTCGACGGGCTTTCGCATTACGCCGGTGCTCGGCGTCGTCTCCCCGGGTTTTGCGCTGACGCTGAACCCGACCGAAGTGGACGACGTGTTCGATGTGCCGCTTTCCTTCCTGATGGATCCTGCCAATCACACCCGCGACAGACGTGTCATCGACGGCATCGACCGGCATTTCTACCGCGTGCCTTATGAAACCAGAATGATCTGGGGCATCACTGCCGGCATCGTCCGCACGCTTTATGAAAGGCTTTATGCATGACCGGCATCGCCGACCAAGCATGGTTCCGCGACCCGGCGCTTGGCCGGATCTTAGCGCTTCTCAACGCCGATGGCGGGGAAGCTCGGGTGGTCGGCGGTGCGGTGCGCAACAGCCTGATGGGCCTGCCGGTCAATGATGTCGACATCGCCACGACACTCACACCGGAGGCGGTGATGGAGCGGGCGGCGGCGGCTGGCATCAAGGCAGTCCCAACCGGCCTCGAGCACGGCACTGTGACGCTCGTCATCGACGGCAAGCCCTTCGAGGTGACGACCCTTCGCACCGACGTCGAGACCGACGGGCGCCATGCCAAGGTTGCCTTCAGCACCGACTGGAAGGCAGATGCCGAACGGCGGGATCTGACGATCAACGCGCTTTATGCCGATGCGGGGGGCGAGGTGGTGGATCTTGTCGGCGGACTTGCTGATATCGAGACGCGCACCATCCGCTTCATCGGCGATGCCGCAAGGCGTATTGCCGAGGATCATCTGCGCATCCTGCGCTTCTTCCGCTTCTTTGCCTATTACGGTTCCGGGCGGCCGGATGCCGAGGGGCTGAAGGCATGTTCCCTCGCGCGTTCGAAACTGACGACACTTTCGGCAGAACGCGTCTGGTCTGAACTGCGAAAGCTGCTTGGTGCCGACGATCCCGGCCGCGCTCTGCTGTGGATGCGGCAGGTGGCCGTGCTGACGGAAATCCTGCCGGAAACCGAACGATGGGGGATCGATGCGATCCCCTCGCTGATCGCCACCGAAAAGGCGCTCGGCTGGACGCCCGATCCGCTGCTGCGTCTTGCGGCGATCGTGCCGCCCGATGCGGCGCGTATGGAGGCGCTTGCCGCCCGGCTCAAGCTCTCGAATGCGGAAGCGGCCACTCTCAAGGCCTGGACCATGGCAGCGCCTGTTAATGACGACATGTCACCGGCGGCCTTCGAACGGCTGCTTTACCGCAACGGCGCCGACGGCATCATGACACGGCTGAAGCTGGCGCTTGCTGTTGCACGCGGCAAGGCTGAAGGCGATTTCGACGAAATGGCGCGGTCGGCGCGGCTCATCAAGCTGCTGGACAGGGCAGTGCAATGGCAGAAGCCTCGGTTTCCGCTGAATGGCGGCGACGTGATTTCGGCAGGAGTGGCGTCCGGCCCGCGCGTCGGCGAGCTGCTCGCCGGCCTGGAAGACCAATGGGTGGAGGAAAATTTCGTTTCCGACCGGGCGGCGCTGCTCGCCCGGCTGCAGGAACGCGTGCAATAATCAGGCGGCGGTCGCTTCGTCGCGAATGCGAGCCTTGATATTATCCACCATGTTCTCGCGGATTATGGTCTCGCCGTGAGCATTTTTCAGGTGCTCGACGGCACGGCGGACCACCTCGGCGTCGCTATCTGCCCGTGTATGCCAGGCGCAGCCCGGAACGAGAGTGCCGCATTCGAAAAGTCGCATGGTCTTCTCCTCTGTTCGAAACACAACGACGATCGCGATCTTACGCGATTTATGAATGTGCGGGGGGAGGGAAGGTTCCGGCCGGCAATCGACATGCCGGCCAGTAAAGGCCGTGTCAGTCGGGCATCGCCCAGGCTTTGTAGGTATCCAAGAGGTGGCCGGGCATGTTGCTGTTGGCGGCCGCGGCTTCGTTCTGCAGCTGTTCCGGCGATTTCCCGCCGGCCAGTTGCAGCTTGACCTGCTCGATGAAGCAGGACAGCGGCAGATCCGAGCCGCTCTTGGCCCGCAGTTTCTCCGCGATGCGCGTCAGAAACTCGGACGTGTCGATCGTGCGGGATGTTTCCTGGACATCCGTGGACGTAGGCAAGCCACTTTGTATCGTCATGACAATCCTCCTCCGATTGTTACGCACAGACATATAAAGTTAGGACGCGCTGAATTTTCGTGAAGGTCTACAACTCGAATTTATCGATGAGATATCACAGTCTCATGGCCAACGTACGACGGGGGGCAACGATGAGAGAATGGATTCAACGTTGCCGCCGGTTTTCAGGCCGAAGATCGTGCCACGATCATACAGCAGATTGAATTCGACGTAGCGGCCACGGCGGATCAATTGTTCGTCGCGATCGGCCTCTGTCCACAACTTGTTGAAGTTGGAGCGGACGATTTTCGGATAGACCATGGCGAAGGCTCGGCCGACATCGCGGGTGAAGGCGAAATCGGCGTCCCAGCCGCCGGCTTCCTCGCTTGAATGCAGCCAGTCGTAGAAGATGCCGCCGATGCCGCGGGCTTCGTTGCGGTGTTTCAGGAAGAAATATTCGTCGCACCAGGCCTTATAGGCATCGTAATCGGCGACGGAATGATTGCGGCAGGCGATATCCATGGCCTTGTGAAAGAGCTGGCTATCCTCGTCCTCCTGCGTGCGGCGGCGCGACAGCACCGGCGTCAGGTCGGCGCCGCCGCCGAACCAGCGGCTGGTGGTGACGACCATGCGGGTGTTCATATGCACGGCCGGAACGTTGGGGTTGACGGGATGGGCGATCAACGAGATGCCCGAGGCCCAGAAACGCGGATCGTCCTTGGCGCCGGGTATCTGGGCGCGGAAATCCGGGGCGAATTCGCCGTAGACGGTGGAGGTATGGACGCCGACTTTTTCGAAGACACGACCTTCCATCATCGACATCCGGCCACCGCCGCCGGCACCGTTTTCGCGTGACCAGTCCTTGGCGGCGAAGCGGCCGGGCTCCTGGTCGGAGAGCGGCCCTTCCAACTCGTCCTCGAGGGCCTCGAAGGAAGCGCAGATCGTATCGCGCAATCCCTCGAACCAATTGCGGGCGGCAGCCTTCTTGTCTTCGATATCGTCAGGCAAGCCGATCGGCAGTTCCGGTCTTTCCATTTACGCCTCCGACGGTCGACATCTCTTTGGGAGGCGACTCGCTCATTCTTCATTGCACGCCATGATTAGCAGTTGGTGCCGCATCTCGCCAAGCCGAGGCAAGCACCCGGCGCTTCCAAGATTCGACTCGCAAATCGAGAATTTCGATATTACCTTTTTCCGAGGAGGTAGTTTGATGAAAAAAGTTCCAGGGCCTCCGTCCTTCGACGGCCTGAAGCGCAGGATAGCGAGACATCGGGCGGAAAATCCCCCGAGCAAGAAAGACCATTTCGTGCGTGAGACATATTGCCTCGGCCTCATGGACGCACGCGCCAAGGCGCGCGAATGGTTCGACGAATATCCGAAAGCCGCTTACTGGACCGAGGTGGAAAGCTGGCGCCAGCTCGACGGCGACCAGATCGAATTCACCATGCGCCGACTGCCTTCGGCAGACTGACCGTCACTTCGCAGTCGCCCGCACGCGGCTTTCGATCAGCAGGCCGTTTTCATCCATGATCGGATGTGCCACCGAGACGATGTGGGCGTTGATGCGCTTCAGGTCGCGCAACATGTCGAGATGCAGCGAACTCGTCTGCAGGCTGTCGGCGCGGCCGTCGCGCAGGCGTTCGAGGTGACGCTCGGCAGACTGTTTTTCCATCCGGCGCACCTCGACCTTTACCTCCATCATCTGGCGCGCGAGATTGAAATCACGGGTGACGAAGATCGTCTGGGCGACGCGCAGATTATCGATCGTCAGATCGAACAGCTTGCGCAGTTCCTGATGACCATCCTCTGAAAATTTCAGGCCAAGGGAGATCTTCTTCGCCACCTGTTCCAGCAAGCCCTTCTCGATGATATCGCCCATATGTTCGAGGTTGATCGCATAATCGATGACGACGATCGAGCGGCGGGCATTCTCGTCGCTGAGACCCTCGCGGCCGAGCTTCGAGAGATAGACCTTCACCGCCTGCTGCAGCCGGTCGACGCGCTCTTCGAGGGCGGATATCTCGGCAAGCTTGGATGCGTCGTTACGCTCGAAGGCTTCGGAGACCCGGATCAGCATGCGCTCGATCAAGTCGCCGACGCCGAGCACTTCGCGGGTAGCGCTGGCGAGGGCCACGACCGGCGTCGAAAGCTCCTGCGCATCCAGATATTTTGGGGCGCTGTCAGGCTCGGCCTGATCCGGCACTAGCCGGGCCATCAGGGCGGCGAGCGGCCGGGAGAATGGCCAGGCCAGCGCCGCCAGCAGAAGGTTGAAGGCAAGATGCGCGTCGACCGGCAGCTTGGCAGGACCGAAGGGCAGCATTTGGATGAGTTCCGCGCCATATCCCGCCAGCGGCAGGGCGATGAGGCAGCCAAGCGCGCGGACGGTGAGATTGCCGAGGGTGACGCGCCGAGCCGAGACCGGGCCGGACAATGTCGCGACGACGGGCGGTATTGCGCCGCCGAGATTGGCGCCGAGCACGAGCACGATGACGAGTTCGGCGGAGACCATGCCGGCCGAGGCGAGCGACAGGATGAGCACCACCACTGCAAGGCTCGACGAGGACGCGAAGGCAAGTGCTGCCGAGACGATCATTGCCACGGGCAGGGCGCTGTCCAGCAGGCCGATGAAGGCGGCAAGGGCGGGAGAGGCGCGCATCGGTTCCGTCGCAAGGCCAAGGAGGTGCAGCGACAACAGCATCAGCCCGATGCCGATCAGCGCTGTGCCGCCGCCCTGGCTGGTGCTTGAACGGCCGCGGTAAAGCACCATGCCAACAAGAATCAGAAGAGGAGAGAGCCATTCGATGCCGGTGGCGACGATCCAGGCGGTGATCGCGGTGCCGACATTGGCGCCGAGCAGGACAATCTGCGCCATGCGCGGCTTGATCAGGTCACGCTCGACGAAGGAGGCGGTCATCAGCGCTGTTGCCGTGGAACTCTGCAGCGCGATGGTCGCGACAAGGCCTGACAGGAAAGAACGAAGACCGCCGCGTGTGCCGGTCGCCAGACCTGTTCTCAGGCGGGCGCCGAAGGCCCTGGACACGCCATCTTTCACCTGCGCGAGGCCGAACAGCAGCAGAGCCACGGCGCCGAACAGGTTGATCATGATGATTGTAGAGTCCATTTTGTTGTTTTTATTCTTCTTTCACAGATATCGAGAAGTGCGGTTTGGTCATTCCAACTTATTGGAATCGTGGAGGCCAATACTGAATTTTTGATTGCTCGGCTAATAAATATACGCCGGTTTGACGGATAGACAACGCTATTCTGCGACATATTCTGGAGTGGATCGGCAATTCCGCGGGCTTTGCTCCGCCGGCGCCCGCTTTTGTCAGGCCCAGACGGTTTGGCGCATCGCCTCGCCGACGATCATCGCGGCCGAAACAGCGACGTTGATCGAGCGCTGGCCGTCGACCATCGGGATCAGGATGCCTGCATCGGCTGCTTCATGAACCTGATCCGGCACGCCGGCGCTTTCGCGGCCGAAGAGCAGGACATCGTCCGGGCGGAAGGCAAAATCGGTGTAGCGCTCCGCAGCCTTGGTCGAGGCGAGGATCAGGCGGCGGCCGGTGGTCAGACGCCACGCCTCGAAGCGGTCCCAGCTGACATGGCGGGTGAGGGCGGCGGTGGCGATATAGTCCATGCCGGCCCGTTTCAGGTTGCGGTCGGAGATGTCGAAGCCGGCGGGTTCAATTAGATCGACCGCGAAGCCAAGGCAGGCGGCAAGACGCAGGATAGTGCCGGTATTGCCGGGAATATCCGGCTGATAGAGTGCCAGTCTGAGTGAAGTCATGATGCGCCGTTTTCCGCTTTCGCCGCTCAAGGCCTAATGCAACTGTGATTTCGGCGCAACAGGGCGCGTTTTGACCCGAAGAGATGAAATTTTTGGCACAACAGGGCTGGAAAATTCCTCGTTTTCGCGTTATCGGTGCATATCTTCAATCGCCAGCAAGGAGCGCCAGAATGAATATTTTGCTGTATGTGCGCCTCCCGGCCGTGATGCCAAGCGGTGCGATTTTCCGCCGATAGTGCGGGTTTCTTCCCTGAATTTCCTTTTTTGATCCATTGTGCGGCTGTCTCAGCCTCGCCCCTTGAACGTTCGGTTCCCATATGTGCTTGCATAGCGCTGGGATGGCGCGAAGCCGGGAGCCGGAACGCTGACGTTTCGGAGCAATTTCATGTTTGGCTGGTTCGAACAGCGACTCAATCCCTTTCCAAGCGAGGATCCTGTCGCCCCGCCGAAAGGTCTCTTTGCCTTTTGCTGGCATTACAGCAAGCCGGCTGCGCCCTGGCTCGGCTTGATGGCCGTGCTGACCGCGCTGATCGCTATCGGCGAAGTGGCGCTCTTCCAGTTCCTCGGCGACATCGTCGACTGGCTGACCAATGCCGACCGCGCCACGTTCCTGGAGAGAGAAGGCCACAAGCTTTTCTGGATGGCGGCGCTGGTGCTGGTCGGCCTGCCGCTGACGGCCGGGCTCGATTCTCTCATCATGCATCAGATGATGCTCGGCAATTATCCGATGATCGCACGCTGGCAGATGCACCGCTTCCTGCTGCGCCACAGCATGTCGTTCTTCGCCAACGAGTTTGCCGGGCGTGTCGCCACCAAGGTGATGCAGACCTCGCTTGCCGTACGCGAAACGGTGATGAAGATCCTCGACGTCTTCGTCTATGTCGTCACCTACTTCCTGACGATGATCATCGTGATTGCGGCGGCGGACTGGCGGCTAATGATCCCGATCCTCGTCTGGCTCGCGGTCTATATCAGCATCGTCGCCTATTTCGTGCCGCGGCTTCGCAAGATCGCGGCGGCGCAGGCGGATGCGCGTTCGATGATGACGGGCCGCGTGGTCGACAGCTATACGAATATCGCGACGGTCAAGCTGTTTTCGCATGCGGGCCGCGAGGAGGTCTATGCCAAGGAGGGCATGGACGAGTTCCTGCAGACCGTACACAAGCAGATGCGCAAGGTGACGCTTTTCCACATCAGCGTCTATCTGAACAACTGCGTTGCGCTCTTCGTCATCTCGGGCCTGTCGATCTGGTTCTGGCTGAACGGAGCGATCTCGGTCGGCGCCATCGCCATCGCCATTGGTCTTGCCATGCGCGTCAACGGCATGTCGCAATGGATCATGTGGGAAGTCTCGGCGCTGTTCGAGAATATCGGCACGGTCTATGACGGCATGGAGATGATGAGCAAACAGCACGACATCGTCGACAAGCCGGGCGCACCCACCCTGACGGCGAAGAAGGGTGCGATCCACTATGATCGCATCCGCTTCCACTATGGCAAGAGTAAGGGCGTCATCGACAACCTGTCGCTCGACATCAAGGCGGGCGAGAAGGTCGGCCTGGTCGGTCGCTCCGGCGCCGGCAAGACGACGCTGATGAACCTGTTGC
This sequence comes from Rhizobium changzhiense, assembly GCF_013087625.1. Taxonomy (NCBI): domain Bacteria; kingdom Pseudomonadati; phylum Pseudomonadota; class Alphaproteobacteria; order Hyphomicrobiales; family Rhizobiaceae; genus Rhizobium; species Rhizobium changzhiense. The sequence continues at coordinate 354,630 of NZ_JABFCQ010000004.1, read as the reverse complement.
TGCGCTTCTACGACCTGGAGGCCGGCCGCATCACCATCGACGGGCAGGACATCGCCGGCGTCTCGCAGGAAAGCCTGCGTTCGCTGATCGGCGTGGTGACGCAGGACACCTCGCTGTTGCATCGCTCGATCCGCGACAACATCGCCTATGGTCGTCCCGAAGCAACGGACGACGAGGTGATCGAGGCCGCCAAACGCGCCAATGCCTGGGAGTTCATCGAAGGCCTCGTCGACATGCAGGGCCGCGCAGGGCTCGACGCGCAAGTCGGCGAACGCGGCGTCAAGCTCTCCGGCGGCCAGCGGCAGCGTGTCACGATCGCCCGCGTCTTCCTGAAGGACGCGCCGATCCTCGTGCTCGACGAGGCGACCTCGGCGCTCGATTCGGAAGTCGAGGCGGCGATCCAGGAGAACCTCTTCGCCTTGATGGAGGGCAAGACGGTGATCGCCATCGCCCACCGGCTGTCGACGCTGACGGAGATGGACCGGCTGATCGTGCTCGACAAGGGCCGGATCATCGAGGCCGGCTCGCACAGCGAACTGATCGAGGCAGGCGGTATCTATGCCGATCTCTGGAACCGCCAGTCCGGCGGCTTCCTCTCCGATCACGCCGACGAAGCGGAAGAGGCTGCGGAATAAGATGAAAGAGGCCCTCCCTGCGAAAGCGGAGAGGGCCTCTTGAATTCTGAGGGTGGCTTGCAGCTTGCCGACGGTGCTGAAGGCCTGAGCGCGTTTGCGTCCTATCCGCTCAAAGGCTGTCGGCCCAATCGATCACGCGGTGAGTTTCGACGACCATCATGGTGTTGGCGGCGGCGATCGTGCGCAGCGCGACGAGGCGGCGGTGCTCCTCCTGATCGATCCAGGTGGCAATGGCCTCGGCGACGATCTCGTCGCGCGGCAACCCCAGAGCGAATGCCAGGGCATCCAGCCTTTCTGCAAGCGGAAGCGGAACATGCACATCGAGCATTTTCGTTTCCATGGACGTGGTCTCCGGTAAAGCGCGATCGTAACGTCAGATTGTGACCGGTTCGGGGGCATTCAATGGGTATGCCGCCGATGTTACCGATAATTACCAAAATATAACATTCTGTCCGCTTTTCATTCCCTTTGCCGGTCCGGCTAATCCGCCTATATCGCTTCTATGTTGCTGAACCCCATCCTCCGCCGGTTCGAAACCTGGATCGATCCATTCCGCCCACGCGCCAATCTCCAGCCGCCGCGCTCGACGCTCGGATTCATCTGGTTCTATATCGGCCAGGCGAGGATGCCGTTCATCGCCATGCTCGTTCTCGGCGGCACATCGGCGGCGATCGAGGCGGCGCTCTTCTGGTTTGTCGGGCGGCTCGTCGATATCCTCGGCAGCATCACGCCGGGTGCCGGCTGGAGCGGCCTTCTCGCAGCCCATGGCGGCGAATTGTTCGGCATGCTCGCCCTCATCGGGCTCGTACGCTTCGTCGTCGCCTTCCTGATTGCCCTCATCGACCAGCAGGTAATCACGCCGGGCTTCTACAATCTCGCACGCTGGCAATCCTATCTCCACGTCTCCAGACAGTCGCTGTCGTTCTTCCAGAGCGATTTTTCCGGACGCATCGTCACCAAGGTCTGGTCGGCGGGGCAGGCCACTGGCGATCTCGTCACCTCGCTGATGGAAAGTGTCTGGTTCGTCGGCATCTATGCCGTAACGACGCTCGTGCTCGTCGCTCGGCTGGACTTTTCCCTTGCCGCCGTCGTGCTGTTCTGGCTTGGCGCCTTCAGTCTGCTTGCCCGCCACTTCGTCCCGCGGATCCGCCATCATTCCCGCGAAACGGCGGAAGCCGGATCGATGCTGAACGGCAGGATGGTCGACTCCTACAGCAACATGCAAACGTTGAAGCTGTTTGCACGCGACGAGGAGAGCGACCGCTACATGCGGCAGGGCTTCGATATCTATCAGGATACGGTGCTGCGCTTCACGCGTTTCATCACCGGCGTCAGGGCCTCGATGGCGCTGCTCTCCGGCCTGATGATCGTGACGATGGCGGGATTGAGCGTCGATCTGTGGCTGCGCGGCCTGGTCAGCTCCGGTGCCGTGGCATTCTCGCTGGCACTGGTGCTCAGGCTGAATTTCCTGCTCGGACGGTTGATGACGCAGTTCAATGGCATCATGCGCAATCTCGGCACGATCCAGAATGCCGCCGAGCTGATCTCCCAGCCTCTGGGGCTCGTCGATCGGCCGAATGCCAAAAGCTTGGTGATCCGGCAACCCGGTGTCCGCTTCGATAATGTTTCCTTCCGCTACGGCAAGGGCCACCAGCCGGTCGTCGAGAATTTCTCGCTGACCATCCGCCCGGGCGAAAAGGTCGGGATCGTCGGCCGTTCGGGCGCCGGGAAATCGACGCTGATGAACCTGCTGCTGCGCCTTTACGATATTCAGGATGGCCGCATTCTGATCGACGGCCAGGATATATCAGCCATGACGCAGGAATCGCTGAGGATGCAGATCGGTGTCGTCAGCCAGGACACCTCGCTGCTGCATCGTTCGGTGCGCGACAACATCCTGTTCGGACGGCCGGATGCCGGCGAGGAAGGGCTGGTCGAGGCGGCCAGGCGCGCCGAAGCCATAGACTTCATCGCCCGCCTGCAGGATCAGCAGGGCCGCAGAGGCTTCGATGCGCATGTCGGCGAACGCGGGGTCAAACTGTCAGGCGGGCAACGGCAGCGCATCGCCATTGCCCGCGTCATGCTGAAGGACGCCCCGATCCTCGTTCTCGACGAGGCGACATCGGCGCTCGATTCGGAAGTGGAAGAGGCGATCCAGTCCAATCTCCATCAGATCATGGAGGGCAAGACGGTGCTTGCGATCGCCCATCGGCTGTCGACGATCGCTGCTCTCGACCGGCTGATCGTCGTCGACCTCGGACGGATCATCGAGGAAGGCAGCCATGACGCACTGCTTCGCCACGGCGGGCTCTACGCCGAACTTTGGGCACGCCAGTCCGGCGGCTTCCTTGCTACGGATGAGGATGCGGGCTCAAGGGTCGACGACGAATTCCGCCATGAGGCCAAAATGATTTGATCCGAAGCCGTTCTCGATGCGGCGGACCGATTTCAGCCGCAGCGGCGCCCGGGTAAAGATATGATCGATCGGAATTCCGAAGGCGCCGGCACGGATCGGCCATGTCGCGGGCTCCAGCGATGCCGTGCCCAAGCCTTGAGTGCGCATGAGATACTGCACGTCGGGCGCGAGAATCGACGTATTGAAATCACCGGCGAGAACGAGCGGTCCCGAAAGGGTAGGGATGACCTCCGCGAGATCCCAGACCTCCAGGCCGTGGAACTCGTCGTAATAGGGTTTGGTCAGGTGCGCGGCGAGGAAATTGACCTTCTGGCCATCGAAATCGATCGTCGAGATCGTCAGCCGGTTGCGCCAGAGCAGGCCGAGATTGCGGATGCGGGGTTCGATCAGCGGACGCTTCGACAGCACCAGCGTATCGCATTGCTCCATGCCGACACCGCAGCCGATATAATAGGGATAGGTCTTCAACAATCGCGGCAGTTCCGACAGCAGCGGCTCGGCCTCCAGGATGTTGACGACATCGGCGCCTGAGGCGATGACCATGTCGGCGATGTCAGGGCCGTTTGCGAAATTATCGTTCTCGATATTGAAGGACATCAACCTGAACAGGGCCGGGCGGCTCTCCTCCACAGCCGGCTCGACGAATTCGCGCATCATGACGACACCGTGGATGGCAAGGACCACCGATACCGCGAGGGTCAGCAGGCCATACCAGTGCCGCTTGACGAGAAGGGCGGCCACCGAGGCCACCGCGCCGGCTGCCGCCAGATGAACCTGGAAGCTATAAAAGAAGGAGAGCAGATAGAAATCGGTGACGTATCGCAGGGAGACGATGGCGAGAACGAGCGTCGTAAGAACGCTGAATACGCAATAAATCGTGTCTCTCATCCGCTCCGGTCCGGCTCACTGGCATGGCTAGAGCATTTCCGTTTTTCTTCGAATCACGGAAATGCTCTAGCTTTTTGTTTTCACGCAATTCCGGACGCAAAACCGCTACACACTTTTGCTGGAATAGCTCTAGGACTGCGCCTATCACGAGGGCATTTTTGTTGCAATGCAACATAATGGCAAGCGCGTGTTTGCCTTAAAAAATTCATCCGAAATTTCCCGCGACATTGTGCCCTCATCCCCTTGCCAAGGCTGGACATAATTTGCGATCAAGCATAGAACGCGCCGGATTGCCGGGGAATCTATGGCCGAATTGTGTCTGGAGAGATTCGCCGGTAGAGGGGGCAGGGCGGAATTCCGCGAAAATTGCGCAGAGGATGTTAGCCGTGAGCGAACACGTAACGACAAGCGAGGGCACGGGCGAACCCACTCGCCGTGATTTCCTTTATCTCACCACTGGTATGGCAGGCGCCGTCGGCGCCGTCGCGGTCGCTTGGCCGTTTATCGATCAGATGCGTCCTGACGCTTCGACGCTTGCTCTCGCCTCCATCGAAGTCGACGTTGCCAGCCTCGAGCCCGGCATGTCGCTGACAGTCAAGTGGCGCGGCAAGCCGATCTTCATCCGCAATCGCACGCCGGAAGAAGTAAAGGCCGCAGCCGATGTTCCGGTGTCGGACCTTAAGGATCCGGCAGCCCGCAATGCAAACCTTCCTGCCGAGGCTCAGGCAACGGGCGTCGACCGCTCGGGCGGCGAAGGCAAGGAAAACTGGATCGTCATGGTCGGTACCTGCACTCATCTCGGTTGCGTCCCGCTCGGCCAGGCCGGCGAATACAATGGTTGGTTCTGTCCCTGCCATGGCTCGGTCTACGACACGGCCGGCCGCATCCGGAAGGGTCCTGCGCCTGAGAACTTGGCGATCCCGACCTTTTCATTCGTGTCCGATACCAAAATCAAGATCGGTTGAGGGGAGACTGATTCATGAGTGGCCATTCCAGCTACGAACCATCAACCGGCTTCGAGAAATGGGTCGATGCGCGCCTGCCGCTGCCGCGCATGGTCTATGACAGCTTCGTGGCATATCCGGTTCCGAGAAACCTGAACTATGCCTATACCTTCGGAGCCATGCTCTCCGTCATGCTGGTCGTGCAGATCCTGACGGGCGTCGTACTCGCCATGCATTACGCCGCCGACACGGCGATTGCATTCAACTCCGTTGAAAAGATCATGCGCGACGTGAACCACGGCTGGCTGCTGCGCTACATGCATGCCAACGGTGCATCCTTCTTCTTCGTCGCCGTCTACCTGCATATCGCCCGCGGCCTCTATTACGGTTCCTACAAGGCGCCGCGTGAAATCCTCTGGATCCTCGGCGTCGTCATCTACCTCCTGATGATGGCGACCGGCTTCATGGGCTACGTCCTGCCCTGGGGCCAGATGTCCTTCTGGGGCGCGACCGTCATCACCGGCTTCTTCTCGGCCTTCCCGATGATCGGTGAATCGCTCCAGCAGTTCCTGCTCGGCGGCTTTGCCGTCGAACAGCCGACGCTGAACCGCTTCTTCTCGCTCCACTACCTGCTGCCCTTCATGATCGCCGGCGTCGTCGTCCTGCACATCTGGGCGCTGCACGTCACCGGCCAGACGAACCCGACTGGCGTCGAGGTCAAGACGAAGACGGACACGGTGCGCTTCACGCCCTATGCGACCATGAAGGATGCGCTCGGCGTATCGGTCTTCCTGCTGGTCTATGCCTATTTCGTCTTCTACATGCCGAACTTCCTCGGCCATGCCGACAACTACATCCCGGCCGACCCGTTGAAGACGCCGGCCCACATCGTTCCGGAATGGTATTTCCTGCCGTTCTACGCGATGCTGCGTTCGATCACCTTCAACATCGGCCCGATCGACTCCAAGCTCGGCGGCGTGCTGGTGATGTTCGGTGCGATCATCGTGCTGTTCTTCCTGCCCTGGCTCGACACTTCCAAGGTTCGCTCCGCGGTCTACCGTCCCTGGTACAAGCTGTTCTACTGGCTGTTCGTGATCAACGCGATCATCCTCGGCTGGCTCGGATCGCAGCCGGCGGAAGGTGACTTCGTCTGGATCTCTCAGGTCTGCACGCTCCTCTACTTCGCATTCTTCCTGGTTGCCATGCCGGTGCTCGGCCTGGTGGAAACGCCGCGCCGCATCCCGAACTCGATCACCGAAGCGGTGCTCGAGAAGCGCAACAAGACAGCTGCCGCCAGCGCAGCGGCCAATGCGTAAGCGCGCGACGGAAGGGAACAGAAACATGAAAACGCTTGTTGCAAGCATTCTCTCGCTCGCTGTCGTTGCCGGTCTCAGCGGCGCGGCTCTGGCCGAGGAGGCGCCCGCCAACGGTGCGGCTCCGGCCCATCACGCGGAAGGTGAGACGCCGCATTATCCGCTGAAGCATCCGAAGGAGGAGGAATGGTCTTTCGCCGGTCCGTTCGGCCATTACGACAAGGGCCAGCTCCAGCGCGGCCTCAAGGTCTACACGGAAGTCTGTGCAGCCTGTCATTCGATGAAGCTCGTGCCTTTCCGCATGCTCGACGAACTCGGCTATTCCGAGGCGCAGGTGAAGGCCTTCGCCGCGAATTACGAGGTCCAGGACGGTCCCGACGCCAGCGGCGAGATGTTTACCCGCAAGGCGGTTCCTTCCGATTACTTCCCGTCGCCTTTCCCCAATGCTGAAGCCGCGGCTGCTTCCAACAATGGCGCGGCTCCGCCCGATTTTTCGCTGATCGCCAAGGCCCGCTCAGTCGAGCGCGGCTTTCCGCAGTTCGTTTTCGACATTTTCACGCAATATCAGGAAAGCGGCCCGGACTATATCCACGCACTGCTGACCGGCTATGAAGAGCCGCCGGCCGGTTTCCAGGTGCCGCAGGGCGGACATTATAACCCTTATTTCAATGCTGCCGCCGTCCTTGCCATGCCGAAGCCGCTCTCTGACGGCCAGGTGACCTATGACGATGGCGCGCCGGCGACAGTCGACCAGTATTCGAGGGACGTTACCGCCTTCCTGATGTGGGCCGCTGAGCCGCATCTCGATGAGCGCAAGCGCACCGGCTTCATGGTCATGATCTTCCTGGCGATCTTCACGGTGCTGATCTTCCTGACGAAGCGCTCGATCTACGCCAACAAGGAACATTGAGCGGTTCCCCGCCGAATTTCGAAAGGCGGCCTACGGGCCGCCTTTTTTGTTGGTTCCGCCCCTGGCAATTGATAAAGTCCGGCCAGTTTCATGCGTTCGCAGATATGGATTTTCCATGAACAATACGACTTCGGAGCTCGCAGCCAGCATCCGCTCCATTCCCGACTATCCCAAGCCCGGCATCATCTTCCGCGACATCACCACGCTGCTCGGCAACCCTCGGGCTTTCCGCCGGGCGGTCGATGAACTCGTGCAGCCCTATGCCGGCACGAAGATCGACAAGATCGCCGGCATGGAGGCGCGCGGCTTCATCCTCGGCGGCGCGGTGGCGCACCAGCTTTCCTCAGGCTTCGTACCGATCCGCAAGAAAGGCAAGCTGCCGCACGAGACCGTGCGGATCGCCTACAGCCTGGAATATGGTGTCGACGAGATGGAGATGCATCGCGATGCTGTCCAGCCCGGCGAGAAGGTGATCCTGGTCGACGACCTGATCGCCACCGGCGGCACGGCGGTCGGCGCAACGAAGCTGCTGCGCCAGATCGGCGCGGAAGTGGTCGGCGCCTGTTTCGTCATCGACCTGCCGGATCTTGGCGGCCGCAAGAAGCTGGAAGAACTCGGCGTCGTCGTGCATACGCTGGTCGAATTCTCCGGTCACTGAGCCCTCCTCCTACTGGCTGCAGCGTCAGTCGAATTCGAGCACGCCGCTTTCAAAGCGGATAACGGCATCGCCATTTTGATTGACGCCCTCGCAGAGGATGGTGTTGAGGTGCCATCCCGGCCGCGACGCGAGCGCCCGGCTGGAGAGGAAGGCGACGGAATAGGTCACGACGTCGCCGACGAAGACCGGCCGTAACCATTGCAGTTTCTGGAAACCGGGTGACGGGCCGAGGTTCGGCGACGTCTGGCCATTTTGCGCGAGTGCGGCGCTCTGTCTTTCCCAAAAGGCGAGGAAGGTTCGCATCCAGGCGGCGGTGGTGTGCCAGCCCGAGGCGCAGAGATCGCCGAAGAGGGTGTCTTTGGCAGCTTCTTTGTCGACGTGGAAACGCTGCGGATCGTAGCGCTTCGCGAAACGGATGATGTTTTCCTCGGTAAAAGTGTAGCTGCCGATCTCGGCCTTCTCGCCAACCGCGTAAAGCTCGGACATCCTCATGCTGATGTCTCCCGGTTTATGCCGATTTCCGCGGGCCGGGCGCGCATGCCGAACATGACCGAATTCTCCGAGACGCAGACGAGTTCGCCGCGCTGGTTTTCCACCTCGTGGCGAAACTTGACGATGCCCATGCCGGGGCGCGATCGCATCGGCCGGGCTTCAAGCACGGTCGAGTGGCCGGACAGCGTGTCGCCGGCAAGTACCGGCTTTCGCCATTCCATCAGATCGACGCCCGGCGCACCTTCGCAGAGCGAATGCAGCACGTAACTGTCGGCCATCATGCGCATGAACATCGAAGAGGTATGCCAGCCGGAGGCGGCAAGGCCGCCGAGAATGCTGGCGCGGCCGGCAGCCTCATCGAGATGCATCGGCTGCGGGTCGAATTCACTTGCGAACTCAATGATTTCCTCGGTGGTCACCGGCTTCGGGCCAAGCGCGAAGCGGCGGCCGGGCTGGAAATCCTCGAAGGAAAGCTTTTCTGCCGACATTCGCTCCTCCCGCCATATGCAGCGCACAATGCTTACAATAGCATCCGCGCGGGCTCAATGATTCCGGGGAGATAAACCGGCATGACTGAACTAAGGTCGATACTCGATGAGGCAGTGCGCCAGGAGCTGATTTCGCCGGAGGCGGGCGGGCGGCTTTTGCCGTTCCTGACGGAACGCGGGGTCGTCGTCGCTGAGGTACAGCCGGCAATGGCGGCGGAGGGGCAAGCCTGGTCGGATACTGAGACGCCACGTTTCGTGCGCGGCTTCCACGACGTGCTGATCACCATCGGCGTCGTGGTGGCGCTCGGCGGCCTCTGGGGGCTTGCCGCACTTTATGCCGTGCTGCCTGCAATCATCGTGCTTTCGGAAATCCTGGTGCGCCGCCAGCGGCTTGCCTTGCCAGCAGTCAGCCTGACGATCGCGTTGTTCTGCTGGACATGTCTGTTGATGTCCCATTTCTTCCCGCCGTGGACGCCGACTTCCCAATCCTTCGGAGCGGAGGCGACGCAGTTCGTCGCGGGCTTCCCAATCATTCTCGGCGTCTATTATGCGTGCTACCGCGTGCCGCTGTCGCTGGCGCTCTGCATCATGTCCGTGCTTGCCTTCGTCCTCACGCTGCTTTTGCGCCTGGTGCAGTGGGCAAGCGGTAATCCGGCGTTTTTCCTCGATCATCCCGTCGTGCTGGCGCTGGTTGCCCTCATCTGCGCGCTGGGACTGCTTGGGACGGCGCTTTATTTCGATCTCGGCGACCGTTTTCGGCGGACAACGCGTTCGGATATTGCTTTCTGGCTGCATCTCGGCGCCGCGCCGGCGTTGCTCTACAGCACCGTTTCCCTTCTGTCCCTGGGGGAAGGTGTCCGTATCTTTGACGTAGGGAACATGTCAGCCCGGACGCCTGTGGTCGTCGCGACCGTCGCGGCGTTGATGCTGATCGGCCTCATCATCGACCGGCGCGCCTTCGTTACCTCCGGGCTGCTATCGCTCGGCGTTGCGATCTTCGGTGTCGTGCGGAAGGGAGATGCGACCGTCGATACCTATATCTTTACGACGCTGATTGTTGTCGGCGCGATCGTGCTCATTATCGGAACGGGCTGGATGCCGCTTCGGCGGCTGGTGCTCAGGGCACTGCCTCCGGCAATCGCAAAAAGGCTGCCGCCCGGCTAGGCGGCAGCGATTTCATCAGGTGTTGAAGCGGAAATGGATGACGTCGCCGTCCTGGACGACATATTCCTTGCCTTCGTCGCGCGCCTTGCCGGCATCCTTGGCGCCGACTTCGCCGTTGTATTTGATGTAGTCGTCATAGGCGATGGTGTTGGCGCGGATGAAGCCGCGCTCGAAATCCGAATGGATGACGCCGGCGGCCTGCGGCGCCTTGGTGCCGCGCTCGATCGTCCAGGCGCGCGTTTCCTTCGGGCCGACAGTGAAATAGGTGATGAGGTGGAGCAGCTTGTAGCCGGCGCGGATCAGCCGGTCGAGGCCCGCCTCGTCAAGGTCGAGGGCGGAGAGGAATTCCTTGGCTTCTTCTTCCGGAAGCTGGGCAACCTCCGCTTCGATCGCCGCCGAGATGACGACGGTTTCGGCACCCTGTTCCTTCGCCATGACGGCAACGGCTTCGGTGAATTCGTTGCCGGTCGAAGCATCGCCTTCGGCGACGTTGCAGACGTAGAGCACCGGATGCGAGGTCAGAAGATTGAGGCTCTTGAGGATGACGATTTCTTCGGCGTCGAGCGTCGACAGCAGCGTGCGAACCGGCTTGCCTTCGTTGAGCAGCTTCAGCGAGGCTTCCATGATCGGCAGCATCGCCACCGAATCCTTGTCCTTGCCGGTGGCGCGCTTGCGCGTCTGCTCGGTGCGGCGCTCCAGGCTTTCAAGATCGGCAAGCATCAGCTCGGTCTCGATCGTCTCGGCATCGGCGACCGGATTGATGCGGCCCTCGACATGAGTGATGTCGCTGTCTTCGAAGCAGCGGAGCACATGGACGATGGCGTCGACCTCGCGGATATTGGCGAGAAACTGGTTGCCGAGGCCTTCGCCCTTCGAGGCGCCGCGCACCAGGCCGGCGATATCGACGAAGGAGATGCGGGTCGGGATCAGTTCCTTGGACTTGGCGATGTCGGCAAGCTTGCGCATGCGCGGATCGGGAACGGCGACTTCGCCGGTGTTCGGCTCGATGGTGCAGAAGGGATAGTTCGCCGCCTGTGCGGCGGCCGTCTTGGTGAGCGCGTTGAAGAGGGTCGATTTGCCGACATTCGGCAGACCGACGATACCGCATTTGAAGCCCATGGCTCGATCCATATCTATTGGTAACTTTGCCCTGCCTATGCGGGAATGGCTGCCCGGGTCAAGGGTTCGCAACATGAATTGAAAAAGCAGCGACGTTTGGCTTGAAAGTAAGGCGATATAGCCTTACTTTCAGAGCAAAGGATATTTTGAACGTGGCAACTCTGACAGTGACGGCAAAAGGGCAAGTGACCCTGAAAAAGGAGGTGCTTCAGCACCTCGGGGTCAGGCCCGGCGACAAGATCGATGTTGATCTCCTGCCAGGCGGCAAACTCGAGGTCGTTGCGGTGGAGAGGCAGCCGGTCACCGGCTCGATTGAAAGCTTCTTCGGGAGTCTCGAGAACAAGGAGAATATCCATGCGACGCTCGAAGAGATCGACGAGGCCGTAAAAGCGGGATGGGCGGGCGAGGTCGGCATCGACCATGATCGTTGATACGAATGTGCTCGTGCGCGCGGCCGTGCACGACGATCCGAAGCAAACGGAACGCGCAAGGACATTCATGCGCGAGGCGGAACGCCTGTTCGTTTCCAATTTGACGTTTTGCGAATTCGTCTGGGTCGCCAGCCGGGTCTATCGCAAGAGCGCCTCCGAAATATCAGCGACCATCCGGTTGCTGATATCGGACAGGAAGGTCGTTTATGACAGGGTTGCCGTCGAAGCCGGATTATCCTTTCTCGACGCCGATGGGGACTTCGCTGATGGAGTTATCGTCTTCGAAGGGCGCAGGCTCGGCGGTGAAATATTCGCGACCTTTGACAGGAAAGCTGCCGCGATCCTTGAAAAAGCCGGGCGAGATTGCTTGCTGCTGTCCGCCGAGTGATATCGACGTCATTGAACTGCCGTGCTTACGGTGCAATATATTGTCGGCGGATGTTTTCTCCGCCTTTTCCATGTCATCAACGGGTGGATATTTCCGATGAGTGACAATGACGTTGCCCTGAAACCGAAGACAAGAGTGAAGCCGAAGCTTGATAAGCCGAAGCTCTACAAGGTCATTCTCGTCAATGACGATTTTACGCCGCGTGAATTCGTCATCATGGTCCTGAAGGCTGTCTTCCGCATGAGCGAGGAGACCGGCTACCGGGTGATGATGACGGCACATAAGCTCGGTTCCTGCGTGGTCGTGGTCTGCGCCAGGGACATCGCCGAGACCAAGGCCAAGGAGGGCATCGATCTCGCCAAGGGCATGGGCTATCCGCTGATGTTCACCACGGAGCCGGAGGAATAGGCATTTTGGGCTCAGGGCCGGCGGATCTGATAGCCGGTCTTGTCCTGCACGAAGCCGCAATTCTCGTAGAAGCGCAGCGTCGCCGGATTCTTCGAGCCGGTGAGCAGCATCACCTTGTAGCAGCCGGCTTTCCGGGCCTGCGTCACCGCATGGCCGACGACGGCGCCGGCATAACCGCGCTGCCGGTGATCGGCATGGGTGACGACGTTTTCAATCAGCGCATAGGAGGCGCCGTTGCGTGTGAGGTTCGGCACGACGATCAGGGTGGCGGTTGCAGCGGCGAGATCACCGGCAAAGCCGATGAAGACGGTCATGCCCGGCTGGGCGAGAATGGCGGTGAAGCGCTCTTCGGCCGCGGCCTTATCGAGAACCGGGTCTGTCGGGTTCAAATGCTGATAGAGGATGGTCAGACCCGGGAGGTCGCCGGCGGCGACGGCGCGGATGGCGAATTGCTGATCCTGCATCGCTCTCATTCGCCCTTGTTGCCGAACATCTTCTTCAACATGTCGGCCATCGGGCCGGTGGCCGGCAACTTCGGCTGATTGTGGTTGCGGGCCTGATGGATATGCGACTGGCCGGCCGGCTTCTTCTCGGCGTCCCTCTTCTCCTTCGCTGGCTTCTCCTCCGCGGCCTTTCCGCCGACCGCCAGCGCGATCTTGTTCATCAGCTGCGAATCTTCGTTTCGCACCAGCATGTCGGCATTGTCGGCGAGCGTGTCGAGAAGCGGCTCCAGCCAGGCCTTGTCGGCCTTGGCGAAATCGCCGAGCACATGGTTCTGCACCATTTCCTTGATGCCGGGATGGCCGATACCGAGGCGCAGCCGCCGGTATTCCCTGCCGCAATGCGCATCGAGCGACTTGATGCCGTTGTGGCCGTTGTGGCCGCCGCCGGTCTTCAGCCGCGCCTTGCCCTCAGGAAGGTCGAGCTCGTCGTAGATGGCCACGAGATCGGCCGGTTGGAGCTTGTAGAAACGCATCGCTTCGCCGACGGACTCGCCGGAAAGGTTCATGAAGGTCTGCGGCTTCATCAGCAGCACTTTCTCGCCGCCGACCTCGCCCTCGGCGATTTCGGCCCTGAACTTCTTCGACCAGGGCGAAAAGCTGTGGCGCCGATGGATGGCGTCGACGGCCATGAAGCCGATATTGTGGCGGTTGCCGACGTATTTGCCGCCGGGATTGCCGAGACCCGCGATGATCAGCATGGCCTGTTTTTCCTCGCTAAAGCATGTCGCGCAAAAGTGTGCAGCGGTTTTGCGACAACGACATGCGTAAAAATAAAGACCTAAAGCGCGAGGAGCGAATCTGAAAGATCGCGACGCGCTTTAGAACTTCCCGCCGTTCACCACCGCGAAATGAAAGCAAAGTCAAGCGGAAAGGGCGGTTGTCTTCGGAGTCATTCCGACAGGTTCATGCCGTATTTCAGGAAGATCTGCTTCTGGTCGCCATCGGCGATCAGCTTGTCGAGAGCAGCCTGCATCCTGGCGAGCAGATCGTCCGGAAAGTTCTTCTCGCAAGCGATGCCCATTGGCTGGGCGGAGAGCACGGTCACCAATTCCACCGGCTGGTCGGCCTTCAGCTTTTCGAAATAGAGTTCGGAGATCGGCATCATGTCGATGCGCCCGCCAAGCAGCTTGCGCAGCGTCGCATTGAAGTCGCTGGCGACATCGAGCTTGGTGAAACCCTTCTCCTTCAGGATCGTCTCGGTATAGTCCTCGCGCTGCGTGCCGACCGTATATTTCTTCGCCTCGTCCAGATTGCCGGCGGTGACGCCCGAGCCCTTGCGGGTGATCAGGATGTTGCGGTCGATGAGCAGCGGCTCGACCCATTTGAACAAGGGGTCGCGTGCGCCGTTGTGGGCGGTCGCAAAGACACAAGTCATCGGCGCCGTGCGGGCAAGGCCGAAAGCGCGCGCCCAGGGCATGATCTCGATCGTGTAATCGACGCCGACGGCGGCCATCACCTTTTCGACCTGCTCGACGGTCGCGCCCTTGATCTCCTTGCCTTCGCGATAGTTGAAGGGGGCATAGTCCTCGGTGGTGAACGTCACCGTTTGTGCATGGGCGGTGCAGGGCAGCGCCAGGCATGCGAGAAGCAGGAGCTTTTTCATCCGTATCATCTCCTTGGTTCTTCGTTCACGAGGCGCGTGCGACGGCCGATTGCGAGGCCGTCAGTTCCTCGATCAACGTGGCTGCGTGCTGCGGACGATGGAAGAGATAGCCCTGTCCATAGTCAAGCCCCATCTGATGGAGCGTGCGGCATTCCTCTTCGGTCTCGATGCCCTCGGCAATGACCGTGCAATTCATCTTGTGGGACAGTGTGGTGATGCCTTCGATCAGCATGCGGCTCTTCTGACGCACGTCGTCGTCGCCGTCGTTGATCGCGCGGGTGAAGGACTGGTCGATCTTGATGATGTCGACGGGGAAGCGGTTGAGGTAGCTCAGCGACGAATAGCCCGTGCCGAAATCGTCAAGCGCGATGCGGCAGCCGAAACGACGAAGCTCCGTGACGATCATGCGAATCTGAGGATTGTCGTGCATCAGCACGGCTTCGGTGATCTCGACGACGATGCGCTCGGGGCGGATGCCGTGGCGACCGACGATAGCGGCAAGACGGGCCGGCAGCGCCGGCTCGAACTGCAGCGGCGAGAAGTTGATGGCGAGATAGGTATCCTGCATGCCTGATATGTGGGAAATTTTCGCGAGGTTGGCGATCGCCTTTTCCATGATGACGTTGCCGACTCGGACGATCTTTGCCGTCTCCTCGGCGACGCTGATGATCTCGGCCGGCGAAATCAAGCCCTTCTGCGGATGGTTGAGGCGCATCAGTGCCTCGAAACCGGCAATCCCGCGGCCGTTCAGGTTGACGATCGGCTGCAGGAAGGCTTCGAACCAGTTGTCGACAAGGCCGGCTTCGATATTGGCCTCGATTTCGGCGCGGCTGCGGGCGCGGTCGAGCATGGCATTGTCGAAGAGCTGTGCGCCGTTCTTGCCGTCGCGCTTCTTGGCATACATCGCCATGTCGGATTTTTGCAGCAGTTCGGCCGCGGTTTCGGCATGATGCGGATAGATGGCGATGCCGACGGAAGCGCTCAGATGCATGTCGGGGGCGAATGGCGTTTCGAAGATCGAGGCGATCTGCTCACACATCACCTTGGCGCGATTTTCGGCGTCCTTTGCCGGCAGCAGGATGGCAAATTCGTCCCCACCGAGACGGGCCGCCTCGTCGGAGGGGGCAAGATGGGTCTTTAGGCGCTCGACGAGCTCGATCAGCGCCGTGTCACCGGCGGCATGGCCCATATTGTCGTTGATCCACTTGAAGCGGTCGAGATCGACGAAGAGGCAGGCGAGTTCTTGGCCGGCGGCGTCGGCGGCGGCGATCTTGTTGTCGAGGACGGCTTCGAAGCCCTGGCGATTGAGAAGCCCGGTCAGGTGATCGGTGATTGCCTGGCGGTGGTTGCGGTCCTCGGAGGCCTTGAGTTCGGTGACATCGGTCATGACCGATAGCGAGAGGCGGTCTTGAGCGCCGGCTCCCGCCTCCGATTCCATGATGAGGACGTCCATGGTGCGGCCATCCAAGCAAACGAACTTGACGGTGACGGTCATGCCGCTTTCGGCCTGGCGGCGCTTGACGAATTTGTCGCGGGTCTTGGGGGTGACGAGATCGGCGAAGTTGCGGCCGATGACGGCGGCGCGATGATAACCTGTGGCAAGCAGCCAATAATCGCTGACGGCGGTGATGCGGTCTTCCTCGTCGAGCGAGAAGAGCATGGCGGGGGTTAGATTGTAGATGTCGGTGGCGCGGCGGTGGGCGAGCTTCAGCTCCTTTTCCTCGCTTTCGAGCTTGGTCTGCATCTCGTTGAAGCTATGGGCAAGCCGTCCCATCTCGTCGTTCGACTGCCAGTCGACATGATGGCGGGAGCCCAGCTGGCGGGTGGCCTCGATTGCCGCCGTCAGCCGCATCAGCGGCTGGATGACGAAGAAGCGGTTGCCGATCAGCGCCGTGCCGAAAACGGTCAGCACCGCGAAGATGAAGATCGAGATGAAGACGACCTCTTCCTGCTTCAGGCCAGAAAACAGGCCGAGCGCGGGATAATAGACGCTGATGCTGCCGAGGTTCTTCGGACCGTCGACAGTGTTGTAAATGATGGCGCGCGACACCTGCACGAGATCGCCGTCGAAGGAGCGCGGAATGGTGGACTGGCTGACGTCGAGCTGGCCTGACTGGTCACGCACTTCGACCTTGACGATGGCACCCTGGGAAACGACCGTCGCGCTGATCTGGGTAACGCTGTCCTCATCGAGGTCCCACAGCGGTTTGGCCAGCGCCTGGGCATTGGCGACAAGAAGAACGGAGATATGGTCGCGTATTTCCTTGTCGGCCCGTTCCGAGGAAAGAAAGAGGAAGAGAACAAAGAGGGGAGCGACAAAAACAAGCAGCGCTCCGCAAACTAT
This sequence comes from Rhizobium changzhiense, assembly GCF_013087625.1. Taxonomy (NCBI): domain Bacteria; kingdom Pseudomonadati; phylum Pseudomonadota; class Alphaproteobacteria; order Hyphomicrobiales; family Rhizobiaceae; genus Rhizobium; species Rhizobium changzhiense. The sequence goes on along the minus strand of NZ_JABFCQ010000004.1, from coordinate 337,926 downwards.
CGCAAAAAATCTGTTCTCAACGGAATTGTTCATGGTTCCGTCTACTCCCCAGGCCGGCCATATTTCCTGTCGCGCGTCAAGGCGGGCTTCTTCGCAGCTGACGAAGCATGCTTCCACGAATTTGTTAAATGTTGCTGAAACGGGGCAGTTGCCGGGCAATGAAAAGCCCGCTTTCCAGGGGAAAGCGGGCCATATGCTTTACAAATTGGTCGAAGCGATCAGGCTTCGGCTTCGCCTTCCTCGGCGCTCTCGTCGATGCCGGCAGCCGGAGCGATAATCGTCGCGATCGTGAAGTCGCGGTCGATGACCGGGGTGACGCCCTTCGGCAGGGTGACTTCCGCGATATGGATGCTGTCACCGATCTTCTTGCCGCTGAGGTCAATGTTAAAGAACTCAGGGATCGCATCGGCCGGGCAATGAACTTCGACTTCATGGCGAACGATGTTCAGAACGCCGCCGACCTTGAGGCCCGGGGACTTCTCTTCGTTGATGAAGTGAACAGGGATTTCGACGGTCACCTGGGTGTTGCCGGAGACGCGCAGGAAATCGACATGCATCGTGAAGTCACGGACCGGATCGAGCTGGTAGTCCTTCGGCAGAACCTTGTGCTTCTTGCCGTCGACGTCGATCGTCGCCACGGTGGTCATGAAACCACCGGCGTGAATGCGCTTCGTCACCTCATTGGTGTTGAGAGCGATGGCAATGGGGGCCTGCTTGTCACCATAGATGACAGCGGGAATCAAACCGTTGCGGCGAAGTTCACGGGCGGACCCCTTACCAACCCGTTCGCGCGCCTCGGCCTTGAGCTCGTAAGTTTCCTGGCTCATGGCTATTCCTTTCGAGGTTATTTGGAGAGTTCGGCGGCGGGCAAAAGCCTTGTTCGACGAACCGGAGGCGGGTATGACCCGACCTCATCCGCGTTGCCTCCAAGGGTGTCTACACGGACCGGTGGCCTATATTATAAGTCGATCGGAAACGCAAGTTGCGGATTCGGGCCGTTTTCCGGTGATATATACGCTTCGACAAGCCGAGACCGCATTCGAGCATCGTCGATCGTCAACGGTGAGCCGAATGCCGCATACGAGGGGCGGTGTTCTCGCCCGTCCGAAATGCGTGGCCGTATGAACGGCAAAATTGCCATTCTCCTCCCCAGCTGAGGTTGACATCGACGCGCTTCGCATCTTTGGATGGCCCGCATTCAAAAAAGCGGCTGAGGAGAAATCGGACTATGCGTCTCAAACTTGTCACGGCAACGAGCTTGCTGGCACTTTGCCTTGTCACCACGGCCCAGGGTGTCGAGATCAATCAGGATGGCGCCAATGCGGTCAAGGAGACGCTGACGAAGCTGCTTCCCGAGGATATGGCGAAGAGCGGTATGATCACCGTCAATCCGGCGGGGGCGCGATACGAGATCATTTACGATCTGGCGAAGCTGCTTGCCAAAGCCGATCCGGCGACATTCGTGATCAACGGGCTGACGCCATTCTCGATGTTCGCCACGCCGCTCGACAGCGGGCTCTGGAACATCGAGGGTGACAATAACCTCAACGTTTCCGGTCATTTCAAAGGCCCTGACCAGAAGCCGACGGATTTTTCTTATTCCATTGCCTCGCTTGTCTACACCGGCGTCTTCGACCCGGCGATCAGCTATCTGCGCTCCGGCACCTTCACCGGCAAGGATATCAAGGTCACCAGCAAGTCCGAGACCGAGGAAGTCCATGCCAGCATCGCCTCGATCGACCAAAAGCTGAGTTCGACGGACAGCGCGGGCGGCAACGGGCGTATCGATTTTGCGGGCAGCGGCTCGATGTCCACTTTCGTCGAGCAGGTTTCCGGCCTGCAAATGCCGCCCGTTGAAATCCGTGCCGATTCGATCGATTTCGATGCCAAGGTGAACGGCCTGCCGGCCAAACAAATCCGCGAGATCGTCCTTTTCGTTCTCGACCATCTCGAGGAGAAGGAACTGAGCCCCGAAAACAGCGACAAGATAAAGGGAATGCTCAAGCAAGCCTTCCCGATTCTTGCCTCGTTCAGCGAGACGATCGGGGTCAATAATCTGACCATCAGCAGCCAGATGGGCAATGGCGGCGTCAAGGCATTCGGTTACAACGTGGCTGTCGACGGGCCGAGCGACGCCATGCGTTTCGGCTTCGGCATCAATGCGCAAGATATCAGCCTCGACAGCCCGCTGATGCCGGCAAGCTATTCTACTTTCGTGCCGACCAGCTTCGCGCTGCAACTGGCCATGCCGAATCTGGATTTCGCCACATTCGGCGACGCCTTCATGGCGGTGGATTTCAGCAGCGCCGAAGCGCCGGAGACGAGCGGCGAGGAGATGGCTAAGAAGCTCTTCCGCGACGGCCGGCTCGCCGTCGAGTTTCCGAAGATCAGCGCCAAATCCGATGTCTACGACCTCGATATGACCGGCAAGATCGAGGGGCGGGTCGACACCGAAAAGGACTATTCGATGGAGGCGACGATCCTTGCCCGTGATCTCGACAAGACGATTGCCGCGGTTCAGGAGCTTGCCAAGACGGATCCCGATCTCAACCAGGTCTCCTTCGGCATCATGATGGTAAAGGGTTTCGCCAAGACCGATGCAGATGGCCGCTCGCGCTGGGACATCAGCGTCAGCCGCGATGGTTCCGTGGCGGTCAATGGCCAGCAGATCAAGGGGCCGGATGGTCCGGATCAGGATCAAGATCAGGGACTGGAGCCAGACCAGGAGCAGGAACCGGATCAGGGGGAGGACGCGGTACCTGCGCCGCCGCAGCAGCCTTGAGCATTATCAATTGGGATTAGAGATGAAAGGAAGCCGGCCTTGTGCCGGCTTTTTTGCGCCTTGGAGAGCATGCCCGGTAATAGCTTGCTCCATCTGATGCAGAATTTGAAAGAGCCGGTCGAATGCCGGCTCCTTTTAATCGAAGAGGCTGGAGACGGACTCTTCCTGGGCCGTTCGGCTGATGGCTTCGCCGATCAGCGGCGCCGTCGTCACAATGCGGATATTGTGTGCCGAGAGCACGGCCGTGGTCGGCTGGATCGAATCCGTGATGACGAGTTCGCGCAGCTTCGAGGAAGTGACGCGAGTGACCGCGCCGCCTGAGAGGACGCCGTGGGTGATGTAAGCGGTGACGCTGGATGCGCCCTGGGCCAGCATCGCGTCGGCAGCGTTGCAGAGGGTGCCGCCGGAATCGACGATGTCGTCGATCAGAAGGCAGTCCTTGCCGGCAATGTCGCCGATGATGTTCATCACTTCGGATTCACCCGGCCGATCGCGACGCTTGTCGACGATGGCCAGAAGACAGTCCAGCCGCTTGGCAAGCGCGCGGGCGCGAACCACACCGCCGACGTCAGGCGAGACGACCACGACGTTGCTGAGGTCGTAGTGGCTCTTGATGTCGCGCGTCAGCACGGGCAGGGCGAAGAGATTGTCTGTGGGTATATCGAAGAAGCCCTGGATCTGACCTGCGTGGAGATCGAGCGTCATGACGCGGTCGGCGCCGGCTTCGGTAATGAGGTTTGCGACCAGCTTAGCGGAGATCGGCGTGCGGCCGGAGGCACGGCGGTCCTGACGGGCATAACCGAAATAGGGAAGGACGGCCGTGATGCGGCGGGCTGAGGACCGACGCATCGCGTCGATCATGATCAGCAGTTCCATCAGGTGGTCGTTGGCAGGAAAAGCGGTCGGCTGTACGAGGAAAACGTCCTCACCGCGCACATTTTCCTGGATTTCCACGAAGATTTCCTGATCGGCAAACCTTCGGACACTGGCTCTCCCCAAGGGAACATTGAGATAGTTGCAGATCGCTTCGGCGAGTTGCCGGTTCGAATTGCCTGCGAAAACCTTCATTTTGGTCCGCCTGTTATGCGCTGATAGCCGCGCTTATTAGTCAGCTTCCCCGTGAATGCAAGGGCAAAGGCGCCACAGACTTTCATATTTGCAAAAAGTTTGTGACTAACCGCCCTGAGTCTGCCGCCAAGAGGTGAATTCGGCGATGGTTTTCGAGCCGATCTGCTGCATCACCGAGGCTGGAACGCCCGCCCAGGGGTCGGCTGCGGCCGCCGGCACGCTTTCCTGCCCCTGGATGCGATGCAGGCGTGCGCCGCTATTGTCGAGAATGTCCCAGACATAGACCACGGTGACCTTGCCGTCATCGCTGAAGGCGGAGAGATAGCCTTTGAGGATGTAATCGCTGCTCGCATCGGTCGAGCTCTTGATGGAGAGGCCTTGCGCCCGCGCCTCGGAGCCGAGCTGGCGCGAGAGCGGTGTCACGGCCTGCACCGGCGCGCCGATGATCGGCAGGAAGCGCACGGTATTGCCGCGGGCGGAGGAGGAACTGGGGGGGAGGGCGGCGGTCCGCTGCGGCTGTTGCGCCTCGGCCGGCGGAGCCGGCTGTGCGGCAAGCTCACCACCGGCCGCCGGCGGGGGCAGCGATTGTCCGTCGATCGGGGCAGAGGCGGCCGGTGAGGAGCCGCTTCTCGACAGGGCGTCTGCCTGTTCCTGCATCGTCGTTGGCGCCGCGCCGGTGCCGGGTCGATAGGCCCGCTGCGACTGATCATAGGCTGGATGATAGCCGCCCTGCTGCGAGCTTCCCGAAAAACGCGGCTGGCGGGTGCCCGCCAAACGCTCGGCTTCGCTCTGCGTCACCGGGCTTGACGGGGCGCCCCCGGCGGAATTGCCGATGTCGACCTGCGGCGTCAGCGCATCGGTCGTGTTGCAGGCTGTCAGTAGAGCCATGACGAACAGGAGCGTGGGCACAATCGCAGCTCGCGTCATCCCTTGGTCTGTCCTTCCCGCAATCGCAATCAGCCCCACCCAAATGTATGCGGGTGGGGACGGTCGTCTGTCAATTCCGGATTCTCACCGGTCAGAGCCCGATGAAATCGAGCGCATGGCGGGATAGCGCGCGCGGCGCATCCGCAGTCGTCAGATAGGTCTGGCCGAGCGTCATCGCCGTGCCCGTATCGGAATCGGCGATGATCATGTGCACGAAGAGCGACATGTTCGGCTCGATCGGCTGCGGATTGCCGACATGGAACATCTGATGCTCCATCCAGGACGGCGAGAAGCGGGCGCCGAGCGAATAACCGCAGGCATTCAGCCGGTGGCGGGCCAGTCCGCGCTCGTCGATGATCCTGGCATGCATGTCGAAGACATCGCCGAAGGTCTGGCCGGGCTTGAGCACGGTCTCGATCGCCTCGATGGTTTCGCGGCAGGCGTTGTAAAGCTCGCGGTGGCGATGCGTCGGCTCGCCGATGACGATCGTGCGCATCATGGCGGCATGGTAATGCGCATAGGCGCCGGCCCATTCGAGCGTCAGCTGGTCGTTGGCGTCGAGCTTGCGGCGGCCGGCCTTGTAACGGCAAAGCAGGGCGTCGGCACCGGAGCCGATGATGAACTCGTTGGCCGGGTAGTCGCCGCCGCCGGAAAAGATCGCGCCCTGCATGGCGGCGAGGATATCGGCCTCGTCGGCGCCGGGTTTTGTCAGCCGGATCGCGGCATCGAGCGCATCATCGGCGAGAACGGCGGCGCGCTCGACATAGGCGACCTCGGTCGGACTTTTGATCAGGCGAAGGCGGCTGACGAGATAGGAAGCGTCGACGATCTGGCCGAAGGTGGTCAGCTGCGCGTCGAGCAGGCGGGCGACACGGCCGGTCATGCCGTGCGTATCATATTCGACACCGATGCGGGCGCCGAGAAGGTCCATCTCGACCAGCAGATTCTTCAGGTCGAGCGTCGGGTCGGCATTGACCCGGTCGACCCAGATATGGATGTCCTCGAGGATCGAGGTATGCCTGGCCTGGCGAAGATCGGCCGAGCGGGTGATCAGCGCCATGGTGCCGTCGCTCTTGACGATCAGCGTCTGGAAGAAGCAGTAGCCGAAGGTGTCGTAGCCGGTCAGCCAGTACATGCTTTCTTGGGCGAAGAGCAGCAAGGCGTCGAGCTTTTCTTCCTTCATCTTCTCGGTGAGGCGCGCAAGCCGGCTTGCGAATTCGGCCTTTTCGAAATGCAGTGCCATTCTGCTCAAGTCTCCCTGATTGATATCGCGGAAATCTGGCGGCCGTAATCCGGCTCCTTGCGATGTGTCGTCCTGCGGTAGGAAAAGAAGCGCTCATTGTCCGGATAGGTGCAGAGGCCGAGGCTTTCGGCACGCACGCCGGCTTTCGTCAACCGGTCGACCGTCAGCGCCGGCAGGTCGAACATGGCGTGGCCGGGCGTTGCGGAAGGCACGAAAAAGCGCTCGTCCTCCGGGTTTTCGGCGACGAAACGCTCGACGAACTCAGGGCCGACCTCATAGCTCGCCTGGCTGATCGAGGGGCCGAGGCAAGCGACGATGCGAGCGCGGTCCGCACCCAGTGCCTCCATGGCGGCAATGGTGTTTTCGAGCACGCCTGTCAGCGCGCCCTTCCAGCCGGCGTGGGCAGCGCCGATGACGCGATTGTCGGGGTCGGCAAACAGGATGGGTCCGCAATCGGCGGCGAGCACACCAAGCGCAATGCCGGGGGTGCGCGTTACCATCGCATCCGCGTCGGGGCGCCCGCCGTCGTAATCGGCGCCGATCGTCACGACATCGGGGGAGTGGACCTGATGCACGGTTGCCAGCCGCTCGACCGGCAAGCCGAACCAGGCGGCGACGCGACGGCGGTTTTCCAGGACCTTGTCGCGTTCGTCGCTGGAGCCGAGACCGACATTGAGGCCACGATACAGCCCTTCGGAAACGCCGCCGGCCCGAGTGAAATAACCGTGCCGGATCGTGGTGCCCGCCGCTTCGTTCAGCAGCGCGCTTTCGATCGGTGCGGGAGAGGCCGCGTCCTGCATCTGTGATTCCGGGGTTTTTTAAGGTGTTTGTTATTATCCCAAGCGCATCGCATATGCGGCGCGCTTCAAGTTCTTGTCTCAGGCGGATGTTGAACCAGCCGCGTGCGCCCTGTCAATCCACCGGACGAAAGGGCATGAGATCGAGGGCGGGATAGGAGACCGCCATCACCTTGAAGAGTTCGCCCATCCGGCCTTCACCGGCGCCGGCGAGCCTTTCGACCGCCGCCTGGATGACCTGCTGGGTTTGCGGCTCGCGATCGCGGCCAAGGGCGGTTGCGCGCTCGAGGATGCCGAGGCCGGTCAGGAAGTCACCCTGATGCAGGGCGCCGTTCAGATGGAGTCCGGCCGCAAGCGCCGTTTCGGCGAGCTGCTGGAAGTCGACATGGCTTGTCAGATCGGCTTCGCCGGGATGGGCGAGCGGCGGGTCGAATTCATGCATGCGCACGGCCTGCAGCGTATCGCCGAAACCGGTGACGAGATGGCCGTAGTCGATCGCAAGCGCCGTGCCGCCGAAGGCGCGCAGGCGCTCGCAGATCGCCATCATCACCGCCTGGCGGGCAGGCGAGATCTCAAAGAGGGTGCCGACCGGCACGTTCTGCACCGGTTCGGGCAGCAAGGTGGGATCGAGACCGGCGACGCCGGCGGCGAAAGTCAGCTCGCCATCGGCGTCGATGCCGACCATGCGCTCACGAAACCCCGTCGGCATGCGGACGAACTGGCGGATCGGGATGGCATCGAAAAGTTCGTTGGCGGCAATCAGCGTGAAGCCTGATGGTACTTCGTCGAAGCCACCGTGCCAGCTGATCTTGTCGCCGTGGGGTTCGAGCGTCTGGCTCTGGACGTCGCGCAGCCGCTCGCTGGTTTCGACGAGATGCACGGTCATGGCGTCGAAAAGCGGTGGAGCGATGCGGGAGATGACGCGCAGCATGTCGGCCATCATGGTGCCGCGGCCGGGGCCGATCTCAACAAGGCGGACGCCCGTCGGTGTGCCGTGGCGCTGCCACGCATGGACGATGAAGACGCCGATCATCTCGCCGAAAATCTGGCTGACCTCGGGCGCGGTGACGAAATCACCGGAACGGCCGAAGGGCTCGCGGGTGCGATAATAGCCGTGTTCGGGGTCTGCGAGGCAGAGCGAGAAATAATCGGTGACGCTGATCGGGCCGTTGGCCTGGATGATCGCCTTGATCTTTTCGCCGAGAGCGGTGGTCATTTCGCGTGTCCTGCCGTTTCAGAGCTGCAGCGCAGCCTGGCGGCGGGCCCGCAGCATCGCCCAGAGGCCAAGCAAGATCATCGGGGAGGAGAGCACCATGCCCATGGTCAGCCAGTTCGTGCCGAGGAGGTAACCGAGCTGGGCATCAGGCTCGCGGAAGAATTCGACGAAGATGCGCGACAGCGCATAACCGCAGACGAAGACGCCTGTAATGAAGCCGGGGCTTTTCAGCGCGCGCAAGCCATAGACGAAGGCGGCCAGCACCAGGAGCAGAACGATGCCTTCAAGGCCGGCTTCGTAAAGCTGGCTCGGATGGCGGGCGAAGGGGCCACCGGTCGGGAAGACCACGGCCCAGGGCACGTCGGTCAACCGGCCCCACAGTTCGCCATTGATGAAATTGGCGATGCGGCCGAAGAACAGGCCGAAGGGAACGACGGCGGCGACGATGTCGAACAGGCTCCAGACCGGGATGGCGTTGCGGCGGGCAAAGAGGATCATGGCGATCGTCGTGCCGGTCAGACCGCCGTGGAAGGACATGCCGCCGTTCCAGATCTCTAGCGCACGGACGGGACTGCGCAGGACGGCGGGGAGATCATAGAAGAAAATATAGCCGAGACGACCCCCGAGGACGACGCCAAGGGCTGCCCAGACGATGAAATCGTCGAGCTGCGTCTTTGATATCGGCGAGACGTTGCCGGGCCAGAGACTGTTATTGGCGGCGATGCGGCGCGCATAGGCCCAGCCGAGCAGGATGCCGGCGACGTAAGCGAGACCGTACCAGTGAATCGCCAGCGGACCGATCGAAAAGGCGATCGGATCGATATCCGGGAAAGGCATGATGGCAAGGAGATCGGCTGCTGTCGGCAAGGTTTTCCACCCGTTGAGTTGCGCGGAACATGCCGCTGCGATCCCGGACGGTCAAGTCCATTGTTCGTGATGGCCCGTTCCCGGGCGGTTCCGGCAAGCTTATCCCGTGTAAAGCGCTTGCATCGTCGATGGCGAAGCCCTACCTCAATCCTCGAGGCCCTGAAGGGCTGAATTCACCTCATGCCAAGGGAGAAAAACGCCATGACGACCGGAACGAACCGCATCATGGACGAATTCGCCAAGCTGATGACCGATGCGGCCGGTGCCGCCCAGGGCGTCCGCAAGGAGATCGAAACCGCCTTCAACGCCCAGGCCGAGCGTTGGCTGAACAGCATGGACATCGTCAAGCGCGAGGAGTTCGAGGCCGTGCGCGAGATGGCGATCAAGGCACGCGACGAGAACGAGGCGCTTGCCGCCCGCATCGCAGCGCTCGAGGCGAAGCTTGCCGGCGAGGGCGCTTAAGTCCCGATAAGACACAGATGCGGCGTTGCCTTCATGCCACACGCCGCATCTTCCGTAAAAAAACCAGGTGAGTTTTCCACCTGTGGACACTGCCAAAAAAGCCAATTCGCAGAGTCGCTTATTCTCCCTTCTGAATTGAATTTCGAAGAGCCTTTCCACAGTGGTCGGTCCTATTTTCCGTTCGGGGGGCTGGCAGGGGGCAAGGGGCGCTATACACTGATTTTAAATGATGATTCGAAGCGACTTGGTAAGCTCCGGGCAGGTTATCTGCGTTAAGTCTGGCAGCGGTTCAACGATCATCCGAGTGGTGGTTCCGGTATTTTGCGTGTGTCTTTCTTGTGTTCGTACACCAAGTTAGGTCGCATTCGTTCCGGTCAAGAAGGTGCTGCATGAACCTGATGGAATTGGAAGTCGAGCGTCAGTCGAACCCGGTCGATATGATCGAGTACGTTGCCTCCAACAACGACTGGTCGTTCGAACGGTCCGGCGAGGACGAGATCGCGATGACGGTCGAGGGCCGCTGGACGGACTACCACGTCTCCTTCTCCTGGATGGAGGAATTCGAGGCGCTGCATCTTGGCTGCGCCTTCGATATCAAAGTCCCCGACATCAGGGTCAACGAGGTGGTCAAGCTGCTCTCGGCGATCAACGGGCAGGTGCTGATGGGTCATTTCGACCTCTGGCGCCAGGAAGATGTCGTTATTTTCCGCCAATCGCTGCTGCTTGCGGGTGGCGCGGAGCCTACCAATCGCCAGGTGGAGGTGCTGCTTTCCAGCGCGCTCGACACCTGCGAAGCCTATTTCCAGGCATTCCAGTTCGTCGTCTGGTCCGGCATGGAGGCAACGAAGGCGATGGAAGCCGTGCTGTTTGAAACGGTCGGCGAGGCATAAGATGCCGACGCCCCCTTTTTCCTCGACACATCCCGTCGTTCTGATCGGTGCCGGAAACATGGGCGGGGCGATGCTCTCCGGCTGGCTGAAAAGCGGCGTTCCGGGCTCGGCCGTTATCGTTGTCGATCCCGGCCCGTCGCCGGCCATGCTTTCGACGATCAGCGAGGCTGGCGCGACCCATCTGACCGCGCTTCCTGCGGATTTGAAGGCAAGCGTGCTGTTCCTCGCGGTCAAGCCGCAGGTGATGGAGATGGTGCTGCCGGCGGTGAAGAGCGCCGTCGGGCCGGATACGGTCGTCGTCTCGGTCGCAGCGGGCAAGACGCTCGGTTTCCTCGAGAAACATCTTGGCAAGGCCGCCATGGTGCGGGCCATGCCTAACACGCCAGCCATGGTCGGGCGCGGTGTCACCGGCGCTTTTGCGAATTCACGGGTCGGCGATCCGCAGCGCGAACGCGTCCATTCGCTTCTCAGCGTCTCGGGGCCGGTCGAATGGGTGCCGGCGGAAGCCGATATCGATGCCGTGACGGCGCTTTCGGGCAGCGGTCCGGCTTATGTATTCTATCTCGTCGAATGTATGGCGGAGGCAGGCCGTAAACTCGGCCTGCAGGCGGACCTCGCCATGCGTCTTGCGCGGGAAACAGTCGCGGGGGCTGGTGAACTCATGCACCAGTCCCCCGACGACGCTTCGCGGCTGCGCGAGAATGTGACCTCTCCCGGCGGTACCACGGCGGCGGCGCTCGCCGTGCTGATGGCCGAAGACGGCATGCAGCCCTTGTTCGACGCAGCCCTTGCGGCGGCGCGCAAGCGGGCCGAGGAACTGGCTGGCTGACGGAGACCATATGGCCGAAGAGATCGCCTACGCCGATTTCGAGCGTGTCGATATCCGCGTCGGCACGATCATCGAAGCCAGTCCCTTTCCGGAGGCGCGCAAGCCAGCGTTCAAACTCCTGATCGATTTCGGTCCTGACATCGGCATTAAAAAATCCTCAGCGCAGATCACCGTGCATTATACGCCGGAAAGCCTGATCGGCCGGCAGGTGCTCGGCGTCGTCAATTTCCCGCCGCGCCAGATCGGGCCGTTCCGCTCGGAAGTGCTGACGCTGGGTTTCGAGGACGAGAACGGTGCGATCGTGCTTGCTGTGGTCGAACAGCCGGTGCCAAACGGCCGAAAGATGATGTGAGCGCGAGCTCACACTTAAAACGTGTCGCGTCGACTCGGATTCAGGCGACCGTTTCAAGTTTTATGCATGTCGCCCAAAAAACGCTGCGCACTTTGGGCGACGTGCATTAGTTGTTCGGGGCTTCGCCTGAGGTGGTCGCATCGGATCCTCCACGAGGCCTGATCTCCTGCAGGAATGGATTGCTTCGCCGCTCGTCGCCGATGCGGCTGCCGGGGCCGTGGCCGCAGATGAAGCCGACGTCGTCGCCGAGCGGCAAGACCTTGTCGCGGATCGAATCAAGAAGCTGCTGATGATTGCCGCCGGGCAGATCGGTGCGGCCGATCGAGCCGTTAAAAAGCACATCGCCGAGATGAGCGAAATTCTGCGCACGGTTGAAATAGATGACGTGGCCGGGGGCATGGCCAGGCGTGTGATAGACTTCGAATTCATGGGCGCCGAAAGAGATCTTGTCGCCGTCCTTCAGCCAGCGGTCGGGCACGACGTCGCGCAATCCTGATATGCCGTATTTTTCAGCCTGGGTTTCGATCCGCTTCAGCAGCGGCAGGTCGTCCTGATGCGGGCCGACCACGTCGATGCCGAGCGCTTCCTTCAATTCACTGGCGCCGCCCGCATGGTCGAGATGGCCGTGTGTCAGCCAGATTTCCTTGATGGTCAGGCCGTTCTGGGCAATCGCCTGCAGGATGAGCGGCACGTCGCCGCCGGGATCGACGACGACGCCTTCCTTGGTATCGGGATCGAAGAAGATGGTGCAGTTCTGCTGGAAGGGTGTCACCGGAATGATGCCGGCCTGGAGCATGCCCATAAGTGCCTCGCTTGGTGTCTCTGCTACTTCGGGTATAGTCCGAAACCGCGGCAAGGACAGCCGGAATCTTCCGCCATGGCGGCCTGTCTCACGGCAAAAAGACGGACTGCAACAAGAGTTTATGCCTCTCTTCGCCATTGCCGTAGAGTGGAAAAATCGAATTTTGCTCAATTCTTCAAGGGACTTGGACGAAATCTCCCGCAAGCGGTGTTTGGCTGGGCGGAGTGCCGGGGAACATCGTGGAACCCCGTGCGTTGTCAGCCCATCGAAACCAAGGAGACGCTCACATGACCTTGAAGAGAAACATTCTGTTGGCTGGAGCCGTGCTCCTGGCAAGCGGTGGTCTTGCGCAGGCGGAGATGATGGCGACGACGGTCAATGATCTCAACGTTCGCGCCGGCCCGGGGCCGCAATATCCGACGGTCGGTCTTGCTACCCGCGGTTCGACCGCGGTGCTTGATGGCTGCATCGAAGGCAGCCGCTGGTGCCGCGTCGACGTCAACGGCATGCGCGGCTGGGTCTATGCCGATTATCTGCAGGTCGATCATGGCGGCAGCTCTGTCATCGTCGAACAGCACCGCGCCGAGATCGGCGTTCCCAGCGTGACTTACGAGTCGACCGCGAGTGTCGTTCCGGCCGATCCGCAGCCGGCGCCGGGCGACGAGTTGCTCGGCCCCGTCGGAGCGGTCGAGACCATCACCCCGCCGGAGACGGTCCGCACTTATATCGAAACCAATCCGGGCCAGACGGTGCAGCTCGGCGGTGACGTCGTCGTCGGCGCGGAAGTGCCTGACAATGTCACCTTCCAGACGATTCCCGACTACGAGTACCGCTATACCAGGATCAACGATCGACCGGTGCTGGTCGATCCCGGTACGCGCCGGATCGTCTACGTCTATCAATGACGTGATCGACAGAAACTGAGGCGAGGCGGACATCGGACCGCCTCGTTCCGGGGCGCTTCTCCCTGCCTTAATCCCGCATCGGTTGATTTTTCTTAACGCTTTCCTCCAAAATATGATAAAATACTAATATGCCGAAGGTTCGGCATGGGTCGGCGATCGGGGAGATCGCCAGAGGAGGAAATCATGGAAGCCCTACTTCCGCTCATCACACAATTGATTGCCGGTGCAATCGGCGGCAACGCCGCGAGCGCCGCTTTGAAGCAGCAGGCGATCAACGTCGTCGCTCGTACGATCGCCGGTGCGATCGGCGGCGTTGCCGGCGGTATGCTGCTCAGCATGGTCGGTGGGGAAGCGGCTATGGCCGGCCTGATCGCCGACGGCATCGGCGGCCTGATCGGCGGCGGCATTCTCTCGACGCTCGCCGGGCTGGTCATGGCACGGGCGCATAGATAGAGGCCCGACGGATCGATTGCGTGAGGGCCTTATTCGGCGGCGATCGCCGCCGGATAGACTTCCTTCATCTAGTCGTTCATCGGCCTTTCGCAGATCATCGACGGCGTGAAGCGATATGGGCCTATTTCGGAAGCCGGAGTCACTTCCGCAGCCGAGCCGGCGAGGAACACTCGCTGAAGCCGGGAAGCTCTTCCGGCAGGATTGCGCGTTTCATCACCTCGATTCCGCGATGTTTGGCGAGTTCGATGACGATCTGGCTGCCGATGCCGTCATGAAGCAATCCGGGGTCGGCGTGTGAATAACGCCGTCCTGATGAAGAAGATGTTGGCGCCGGTCGCTTCGGCGACCTGACCGCGATAATCTAGCATCATCGCATCGGCGTAGCCCTTGGCTTCGGGGGCGTGCTGTTGGTCAGCACGGAATCTTGGCGTCTTTCCAGGCGACGAACTCGCCGTTGAACCTTATTTCGCCGCCCAACCGGTCGAAAGGAACCGAAGCCATCCCCAAGCTCCTCCGGGGCTTCACGCGCCATGCCTGTTGATTGTTGTCCCCATTACGTTTTATCCACAGACACAAAGGGAAATCGCGTATTGCGTCGGAGTGCCGGACGGCCTTGGTTTCCGGGGAAATGCCAGGGAAACGAGAAACCGTGCGGGGCTTCCGCAGTGTTCGCGGAAAGCTAAGCGAAGCAAATTTATGTCAATAAAGCTGATCTTCGCGAAAGTTTCCGACAGTGCGCGGAAAAAGAAGGGAATGCCGAGTGTCACGACAGACCGGCCCGAAAGCAGGCAAGCCAGAGCCGCTGGCCACGCCGATGGAAGATACTGAGATCATCGATTTCGAGATCATCGAGCTGTTCTTCTTCGCCTATCGCGACTTCGTTTCCGATCCTGACGCTATCCTCGAAAAGAGTGGCTTCGGCCGGGCGCATCATCGCGTCGTGCATTTCGTCAACCGCAACCCCGGCATGACGGTAGCCGATCTTCTCGAAACGCTGAAGATCACCAAGCAGAGCCTTGCAAGGGTGCTGAAACAGCTGATCGATTCAGGCTATATTCGCCAGGTGGCAGGTCCTGAGGACCGGCGGCAGCGCAAGCTCTATCCGACGAAATCGGGACGAGAGCTGGCGCTTGCCCTTGCCGAGCCGCAATCGCGCCGCATTGAGCGGGCATTCGAAGGGGCTTCTGCGGAGGTGCGGGAGGGCGTAAAAGCTTTCCTCAGCGGCATGCGGGACAGACAGAAGGCGGATTGAATGGCGGTCAAGACAGATATTTCCGACGATGCGGCGCACTTGCTGGTGGTCGATGACGACTCCCGCATCCGCGCGCTGCTCAATCGTTATCTCGCCGAGAACGGTTTCCGCGTCACCGTCGCCGCCGACGGCGCCGAGGCGCAGCGCAAGCTTGCGGGTCTCGACTTCGACCTGATCATCATGGATGTGATGATGCCCGGCGAATCCGGCATCGACGTCACCCGCGGGCTTCGCGCCATCAAGAACGTCCCGATCATCATGCTGACGGCGCTGGCAGAATCGGGCAACCGCATCGAAGGCCTCGAGGCAGGCGCCGACGACTATCTTTCCAAGCCCTTCGACCCGCGCGAACTGGTGCTGCGTATCAACAACATCCTGCGCCGCAACGCCGGCGGCGAGGGACCGAAGATCGAACAGGTGATGTTCGGCCCCTACACCTTCTCGCTGACCCGCAAGGAGCTGAAGAAAGCCAGCGAGGTGATCCGGCTCACCGACCGCGAGCAGGAGATCATGCTGCTCTTTGCGCGGCGCGCCGGCGATACGATCCCCCGCCATGAACTGATCGGCAACGATACGGAAGTCGGCGAGCGGACGATCGACGTGCAGATCAACCGGCTGAGGCGTAAGATCGAGGACGATCCCGCCAATCCCGTCTGGCTGCAGACCGTGCGCGGCATCGGATACAGGCTGAGCATCGACTAAACACAAGGTTCGGGACTGGCGCTGATGGTGACGATCGACAGTTTGCGGCGGGAAGACCGCACTTCTGCGCCGGGCTGGCGCTCGATCGTCCGCTGGCTGCGCCGGCGGCTGCCGACCGGACTTTACGCACGTTCGCTGCTGATCATCATCATTCCGATGGTGCTCTTGCAATCCGTCGTCGCCGCCGTCTTCATGGAGCGCCACTGGCAAATGGTGACAGAGCGGCTGTCGCTTGCGGTCACCCGTGACATCGCCGCGATCATCGAGATCATCGAGACCTATCCGCAGAATTCGGATTATAGCGAGATCATCCGCATCGCCCGCGACCAGCTCAGCCTGCAGATCTCGATCGAGCCGGACGGCGATCTGCCGCCACCGCGCGTCAAGCCGTTCTTCTCGATCCTCGACGGCATCCTCAGCGACGAGATCACCGACGAGATCCATCGGCCTTTCTGGATCGACACGGTCGGCAACTCGAACCTCGTCGAGATCCGCATCAAACTCGACAACAAGATCCTGCGGGTGCTGACCAAGCGCAGCCAGACCTATGCCTCGAACACCCATATCTTCATCGTCTGGATGGTCGGCACTTCGCTGGTGCTGATCGGCATCTCGATTCTCTTCCTGCGCGGGCAGATCCGGCCAATCCTGACCTTGGCGCGCGCGGCCGAAAGCTTCGGCAAGGGGCAGAAGCCCGATAATTTCTATCCGCGCGGCGCCGACGAGGTCAGGCGCGCCGGTCTTGCCTTCATCCTGATGCGCGAGCGAATCGAACGACAGATCGAGCAGCGCACCGCGATGCTCTCCGGCGTCAGCCATGATCTGCGCACCATCCTCACCCGCTTCAAGCTGCAACTGGCGCTGGCCGGCGACAATCCCGACCTGCATGGGCTGAACGATGACGTCAACGATATGCAGACCATGCTGGAGGCCTACATGGCCTTTGCACGTGGCGAGGTCGAAGAGGATGTCGGCGAGCTGAAACTCAGTGAGATCTTCGCAAAGCTGGAATCCGATTTCGCCCTGCACGGTAAAAAATTCAGCTATTCCATCGAAGGCGATGACGATATCTCCGTCAGGCCGAACGCCTTCATGCGTCTCGTCACCAACCTTGCCTCGAACGCGCGCCGATATGCCGATAGGCTCGACATCGAGGCCAAGCACAATGCCAAATGGCTGACCGTCATCTTCGACGATGACGGGCCTGGCATTCCCGAAAAGAACCGTGAGGACGTGTTCAAGCCGTTCTTCCGGCTGGATACGGCGCGTAACCTCGATGCATCAGGCACGGGGCTCGGCCTGGCGATCGCCCGCGACATTGCCCGCAGCCACGGCGGCAACGTCACGCTCGGCGACAGCCCGCTCGGCGGGCTGAGGGCAACGATCCGCATTCCGGCTTAAGCGTTGACGGCAGCTGTCAGCTTGACGGCTTTGCGCGCATCGAAATCGTCCAGGTGTTCGACGATCCAACGCCATAGCGCGGCGACCTGCATGAGGAGATCGCGTCCGAGCGGCGTCAATTCGTATTCGACGCGCGGCGGCACTTCGGGATAGAGCGTGCGGATGACGAGGCCATCCCTTTCGAGGGTGCGCAGCGTCTGCGTCAGCACTTTCTGGCTGATGCCATCGACCCTCTCCATAAGGCGCGAGAAGCGCAGGGGAGCGCCGGCATCGGAGAGCACATGCAGGATGCGCAGCGGCCATTTCGCTGCCGCCCGCTCGATCAGTTCACGGGCCCGCCCATCCTGTTCGTCCGTCATGCTGCTGCAGAAATCGAACATGTCGCTGCCCACGTCAGTTACCTCAAGGTGTGTATAGATCGTCTGGGTACCTTCTTTCGATCGGATACAATAGATCATACATGAGCCTGGAACCAAAGAAGGAGGGTTTCCGATGTCGAAGGTATGGTTGATAACAGGGAGTTCGCGCGGTCTCGGCCGGGCACTGGCGGAGGCGGTTTTGGCCTCCGGCGACAATCTGGTGGCGACAGCGCGCGATCCCGGCCAGCTTGCCGATCTTTCCGAGTGGTATGGTGATCAGGTCCTGACCCTGACGCTTGACGTGACCGACGAGGCGGCGGCAGCGGCGGCAGTCGAGGCGGGTGTGAAGCGGTTCGGGCGCATCGACGTGCTTGTCAACAATGCCGGCTACGGCAATGTCGGCTCGATCGAGGATACCAGCCTTCCCGATTTCCGGGCCCAGATCGAGACCAACCTCTTCGGCACGATCATCATGACCAAGGCAGTCATCGCCCTGATGCGCGGGCAGGGAGCAGGGCACATCATCCAGTTCTCATCCGTCGGCGGCCGGATCGGACCTGCCGGGCGTGGCGCCTATTCGGCGGCGAAATTCGGTGTCGAGGGTTTTTCCGAGGTGCTGGCGAAGGAGGTTGCGCCATTCGGGATCAAGGTGACGGTGATCGAGCCCGGCGGCTTCAGGACCGATTTCGCCGGCGCCTCGACGGTGCTTGCCGAGGGACGTGCGGACTATGCGGAAACGGTCGGCGCCACGGTGCGCTTCCAGCGTGAATATGACGGCCGTCAGCCTGGTGATCCGGCGAAAGCGGCTGCGGTCATCATCCACATTGCCGGCCTCGACGCACCACCATTCCGGCTGCTACTCGGCAGCGATGCTGTGCGCAATGTCGAGAAGGCGGATGCCGCGCGCATCGCGGCCGATCGGGAATGGCGCGCCGTCAGCGTCTCGACCGATTTTGAGCCGGACGCCGAGGTGCAGGCGATGCCCTGGGAGAAGAAGTTCGGTTGAGGAAGCCAAAAATAAAAGCGCCGCTGAAGAGCGTCGGAAGATCAGCCGGCGGTGCAGAAGTGGCTGCGGCCGTCATAGCCGATATAGGTGCCGGTGCGCGGATCGAAGGACCGGTAGCGGTAGGAGCAATAACGCTCCCATTGCGGCGACCAGGGCTCCACCGTCGCACGCACCGGCGCATAATATCGCGGCTGCTCGACATAGCGCGGCTCCTCAACATAGACGCGGCGCGGGGCGCGGTAAACCGGAGCGGGCTCGTAGTAACCCGGCTCGTAGGGCGGGTCGATATAGCGAGGCTCGTCGTAAACAGGGCCGTTATTGGCATTGGCGATAGCCGAGCCGACGATCAGTCCGGTTGCAAGGCCGACAGCGCCGCCGACCAGCGCGTCGTTGCGCCGCCAATGACGGTCGCGAGCCGATGCTTCGCCGATAGCAGAAAGGGTGAGGGCGGCAGCCGTTGCCGTCAGCAGAAGAGTCTTGGCGAGCCTGTTCATCAGCATAAATCCTAATCCCGGAAACCGAACGCCGGTCCCTTTTTTGATGGTCACAGTCGTACAGATTTGTAGCTGAACGAAGGCTGAACGACAAAACCCGGCATTGCTGCCGGGCTTCAACTCGAATTCGCCAGCCTTGTTAAGGGTTCAGCCCGCAATCTGCAGATTGACGGCCTTCGGGCCCTTGCCGCGGCGATCCGGCTCCGTGTCGAAGCTTACCTTCTGGTTTTCCGTCAAGCCGGCCAGGCCGGAGGCCTGAACGGCAGAAATGTGAACGAAGATATCGGCGCCGCCCCGGTCCGGCTTGATGAAGCCGAAGCCTTTGTCGGTATTGAAGAATTTTACAGTGCCAGTCTCTGCCATGCGTCAGGTCCTTTTCTCTCTGCCCGCCATCCACACGGGCAGCATCATAGCATTGCCTCCTTGCGGGAGGTGTTGGCAGGCAATTCTTGAAATGTGAGAAAAAGGTCCCCTCTACCTCGGCCTGTTCCAGGCAGGGCTTCCGCCCGCCATTTTCGGAACCGGCTGACCGGGATATTAGCGTTCCCGGCGCGCAAATACTTAAGGACTTCCCATGCTCGCAAAATGCCCGAACGCGCTGAGAGTGCTGCGTTTAAAGGATTTTGGCAAGCAAAAGTTTTTTAACGTGTCGTTGCGGGCACACCCCTGCCGAGATCCAATTTGCGCAAAAACGCAAAATTTCCTTCGCTGATAGGGAATGATTAACGTTTTATATCGTCTGCAATATAAGTTCCGAGCAGATTTTCCCAAAAATGCAACGTGAACGCGTCTCTCGCGGCAAATGAATTTTTTTCCCGATGCGTGACTCACCCATATTTGGACGCGTGTTCACGCGGCTGGCAAGCGCCGGCGGGTTAGTCCCGGCACGAGTTCGACTACAAGCATAGCGATAAACATGAGCGCGCAACCTGCATAACCTGTTACCGGCATCGTCTCGCCGAGCAGCAGGGCGGCGAGTGAGGCGCCAAAGAGTGCTTCGGAAGAAAGGAAGATCGCGGCCTGCGAGGGCGTCGTGTAGCGCTGGCCGATCACCTGCAGCACGAAAGCAACGCCCGAGGAGAAGATGCCGACATAAAGGATCTCCGGCGCCGCGGCCTGTATTGCCGAAAGGCTGACAGGTTCGACGGCTGCGGCAACGGCCAGCGCACAGACCGCGGTGACGGCAAATTGCGTGGCGGAGAGCGCAAGCGGCCTTCCGGTCTCGGAAACGGTCGTGCCGGCAAGGGTGATCTGAATCGCCCAGAAGACGGCACAGACGACGGTCAGCAGATCGCCAGGTGTCAGCGCCGAGAGATGGCCGCCGGACAGGAGATAGATGCCGGTGACCGCCATCAGCGCGCCCGGCCAGATGATCCAATGCGGGGCACGGCGCAGAAAGAACACGGCGATCAGCGGCACGAAGACGACGTAGAGGCCGGTGATGAAGCTGGAATTCGTCACCGTCGTCGTCTGCAGTCCGACTTGCTGCGTGGCTGCGCCGCCGAAAAGGGCCAGGCCGATCAGGATATAGAGCTTCGCATGGCGGGCGCTGGTCTTCTCTTTGGCCTTGCGCGCTTCAAAAAGAACGAAGGGCAGCACGGCCAGCGTGGCGACGGCAAACCGCAGGCCAATGAACCAGAAGGGGCCGATCGCCTTCATCGCCGTCGACTGCGCGACGAAGCCGCCGCCCCAGATGGCGGCTGCGAGCAATAGGAGAAGGTTCGCCTGAACGCGCGTCATGTCGTCCTCTATGGGAAGGGATGTGCCCCGGCGGTTAGCAGTTGCGTTTCCTCCAGGCAAGGGTGAAGATTTCATGCCTGACGACGGAGGTGAGTCCATGCGACGCCAAGAATGGAAGCCGGCCGGTGATGTCGCGCCCAGGACGGCAGGCTATTCCGGCACGCCGCTCGTCAGGAAACTCGGCCTTGCACGCGGGCAGGCGGCTGCTCTTCTCGGCATTCCTGAAACGATCGTCGCCATCAATGGTTTCGACGGCTTTGCGTCAGTCGTCCGCGCGCTTCCCGAGACGCCTCAGCGTATGTTCGACTATGTGCATTTGTTTACGACAGAACGGGCGGCGCTGGAGGCCGCCGCGCTTGCGCTTTTCCGTGCCCTGAGGCGGGATGGGATGGTCTGGATTTCCTGGCCGAAGAAGAGTTCCCGCGTGCCGACCGACATCACTGAGGACGTGCTGCGGGAGGTTCTACTTCCAATCGGTCTGGTCGACGTCAAAGTCTGCGCCATCGACGAGATCTGGTCCGGGTTGAAGTTCGTCATCCGCAAGGAACTGCGCGGCGCGTTGTGACGTCTCAGCCGTTGCGGGCTTGCGCTCTGGAGATCCTGAGCAGCGCGCCGTTGTCTTCGTCCGTCACCATCAGTAGCGCGCCGTCGGGTGCAACGACGACGTCGCGGACGCGGCCGTATTCGCCCTTGAACAGGCGCTCCTCGGCGACGAAGGCGCCGGTTTCGTCACGCTGCATGCGCGAGAGCAACTGGAACTTTAGCGCAGCGACGATGAAATTGCCGTCCCATTCCGGGAACATGGCGCCGCGATAGACGACCAGCGCGCCAGGTGCGATCGACGGATCCCAATAATGCAGCGGCTGTTCCAGCCCTTCCTTGGCGGTGCCTTCGCCGATCTCGGCGCCCGAATAGTCTCGGCCATAGGTGATGATCGGCCAGCCGTAATTCTTGCCGGCCTCGGGCTGGTTGATCTCGTCGCCGCCGCGCGCGCCGTGTTCGACGGTATAGAGCTTGCCATCCTTGGCGTCGAAGGTGATGCCCTGCGGATTGCGGTGGCCTTTCGACCAGATTTCCGGCAGCGCCTTGCCCCCGTCCTTGAACGGATTGTCGGCAGGGATGCTGCCATCGGCATTGATATGGATGATCGAGCCGGCATCGTCCTGCCAGTTCTGCGAGCGGTTGCGGTTGCCGCGATCGCCGACGCTGATGAACAGCGTACCGTCAGGGGCAATCGCAATACGCGAGCCGTACTGGATATTGCCTGATGTGAAGCGCCGCATGGTGAAGATAGGCGTCACGGCGTCGAGTGTCTTCTCGTCAGTGGAAAGCATGGCGGTGAAGGCTTCGGTGCCGGAGCCCCGGCTGTTGGCGATGGCGGCGGTGAAATAGAGTTTGCGAGATGTCGCAAAGTCCGGCGCGAGCGCCACGTCCATCAGGCCACCCTGGCCACGGGCACTAACCTTGGGCACGCCCCCAATCGGGTCGGAGACCTTGCCGTCGCGGATGATGCGTATGCGGCCCGGCCGCTCGGTGACGAGATAGGCGCCATCGGGTAACACCTCGACTGCCCAGGGATGTTCGAGGCCGTCGGCGAGCTTGTCGACACGGACGGCGAGTTCCTGCGTATTGATGGTGTCGGCCGCATCCGCCGATACGGCGCCGAACAGGACCAGCGCTGCGGCGAAATGGAAGGCAGGCATTCTCTTCATCTTGCTTCCCCGTCGTCTCTACAGGCTGAACGTGGAGCGGGCAGGGGAGAGCTTCAACCCTCATTCAGCCTGCAATAACGGCTTTGTGTTCTGCGGTTGAACGGAACCCGTGACCTGGCCATCGACCAGTTCCGCCTCGAGGATGTAGCGCAACGGCCCGCGTTCGGTGGCATCGAAGGGCCAGCAGGTGGTCAACACCAGGCGGTGGCCATCGGAGGAGGGATCGATGCCGTTGGCATCCCATGGGGCGATGCGGCCCTCTCCGGCCTTGAAGGCCAATAGTTTGCCGTCGCGGCGAGTGACCTCGATCGTATCGCCCGGCCTTATATATTGCAGCCAGCGGAAATGCGTGTCGCGATGGGCGGCGATGACGGAGGTGCCTTCCTCGCCGGGCTGTGGCGTGTTGACGAGCCAGGCCGGACCGAAGGCCAGAGCCTCGCCAGAGGCGCCGGAGAGCACGATCGCCTCCTTGCCGAGACGCGGGGCGCGCACCTTTGCCTCCGTGGTGAAATCCGCCCAAGGCCAGGGTTTTGTCTCTTCGCCTCGCAATTCGGCGGCGAAGGCGCGTTTCAGCAGGATCTGGGAGAGTTCCGCCTTCGCCTTCAGCAGGAAGCCGTCGCCGATCAGCGCCAAGCCATAGAGGGCAAGGCCGGCGATGGCAAAGGCGATCGCCTTTTCGATCGAGGAAAGTCGCCAGAGGAAGAAACCCTTCCGCTGGCGAGGCCTCGGTATGTCGTGGGCCGTCGCGGCGGCCATGGCGAGCTCCAGATAGGTCGGAAGCGGCTCGAATTCGGCCGCTTCCTCGTTCTGGCTTGCGGAGAGCCTAGAGACCATTGCGCTTGGCTCCGACCGCGATCATGCGCTTGAAGCGGCGCCGCCAGACGGCCAGTCCGCTTGCCGCCGTCAGCGCCAGGAGCAGCATGGTCAGCCCGCGGATGATCTGCTCGTCGGCGCGCGTCGCCGTTTGCGGCAGGTTCACGGTCGTGCTTTTTTGCGCGATCATGGTGGCGGCTTTGGCGGTTGGGGCTGCGGCCATCATGTTTGCGATCTCAGGCGATGCGGCAAGTGCCTGTGTTTCGGCCGCAGCCTGTTCCGGCCCGACGTTTCCTGCCGGCGTGGCCGAGCCATGACGCTCCGCGCCACCAAGAGGGACAGTGTTTTCGCCGAAGACCTTATCGAAATCCCAACCATCCGGCAGATTGAGCGGCAGCTTGGCCGAGCCGAGCGGCTGATCGGCCGGGCGCGACGGGGTGACATCCACGGCAACCAGGCTGGTGACGCGGGAGACGAGATGGTGGGCGAGCGCCACCGTCTCGATATCCTTATCGAGCGCGGCCGGATCCTGACGTTCATAGGCACGGGCCTCGAAATCGTCGATCTTGCGCCGCGCCCAGAGCTTGGAAATGCCGTTGCCGTCGGCGGCATTGGCGATATACATCTCGACGCGCCAGGGCTGATCGCCTGTCTTGCCGACGATCTGCAGCTTGCCGGCGGGCTTATCGTCAGGCAGCTGCGCGGTCAGCACGACGGGTTCGCCGCTGTAGAGGTCCGGCATCGGGTTCGGCGTGATATCCTCGGCTTCGATGCCTTCGCAGGTCGCGGCGATATCGGTCATGGCCGGGTTCTGCAGCTTGGCGAAAAGCTCGCCCATGCGGCTTGCCACCTGGTCGGTCGAGCCGATCGCCGTGAAGGTCCCGCGGCCGATCTCGGCAGCCTTGGTCATGAAATAGGTGTTCGGCGCCGAGCCGATGCCGACGGTGAAGACGCGGGCATCGCCGCGGTTTGCGGTGATTTCCTCGAACAGTTGCTGTTCGTTGCCGATCGCGCCATCCGTCAGGAACACGACCTGGCGTAGCGCTCCGGTGGCGACCGGTCCCTGGTTGCGCAGCGCAGCCTGCAAGGCAGGCAGCATTTCCGTGCCGCCGTCGGCTGTCAGGCCTCGGACATAGGCGATCGCCTTTTCGCGATTGTCAGGGGTGGCAGTGACGAGACCTTTGAAGTAGTCCGTCATCGTATCATCGAAGCGGATGACGTTGAAGCGGTCGTCGGGGTTCAGCTTTGAGATGGCAAGGGCCAGGCTCTGCCTTGCCTGCTCGATCGACGGGCCGGACATGGAGCCGGAATTGTCGATGACGAAGACCACCTCGCGTTTTGCCGGCGGCGTTGCCGTATCCGGGGCCGTGGGTGGGGTGACGAAAGCGAGCAGATAGGTCTTGCCATCAATCACTTCGCGGAAGAGGCCGGCACTCGGCATCTTGCCGGGAGCGGCCTTCCAGGTGAGTTCGAAATCCTTATCGGCGGGAACGGTGTCCGCCTTCAGGCTGATCGTCCTCGCCTGGTCGCCATCCTGGCTGATATCGACGTCGTGGAAAGACGATTTAACATCGCCGAGCGGGAAACCGGCCCGGAGGCCGACGGTCAGCGAAACCGGATTGATCCTGGCGTTCT
Organism: Rhizobium changzhiense; assembly: GCF_013087625.1. Taxonomy (NCBI): domain Bacteria; kingdom Pseudomonadati; phylum Pseudomonadota; class Alphaproteobacteria; order Hyphomicrobiales; family Rhizobiaceae; genus Rhizobium; species Rhizobium changzhiense. Next base: position 313,219 of record NZ_JABFCQ010000004.1, on the reverse strand, counting down.
CACGCGGATCGAGCACGGGGGCTTCGATCTTGTCGCGGTTTTCCACCGGGTCGCGCGGCGTGGCGAAACCGGCGCCGTTGTTGAACTCGACAGTCTGGACGATCGGCGCCGGATTGTAGCGCGGAGCGACGACCATCGGGAAGCGCAGCGAGAACTCGCCACCCGACTGGTGGACGGTCTGCTGGTATTCGATCTGGACGACGATGGTTTCGCCGGGACCGATATTGGCGACCTGGTTGGTGAAGATGTTTGGCCGCTGCTGCTCAAGCAACGCCGTCTTCTTGCCCTCGGCCTTGGCCTGCTCGTAGATCTCGCGGGCTTCCTGGCGCGGCTTGATCTGGCCCTCAATGAAGCGTTCGCCGATCTGCATTTTCAGCGCGTCGACGGCGGAATTGTCCGGCAGCGGGAAGACGTAGGTGCCTTCGACCCAACCCCGGCTCGGATTCTGGAAGCGCTGAGTCACCTTCACCCTGGCGATCGGGCCGGAGACATCGATGGCGACATCGGTCTTCAGCCGCGGCGCTTCGACATAGAAGCCCGGCTCCTTCGACGGAAAGAGCAGCGAGCCGCTATTGACGTCGTCCGGCCGGACAAGCGCCGCGAGCTGGGCGGATCCCTGTGGCGTCTCGGTGGCGCGGGCGGCGGAGGCAAGCCCCAGTATCGCGGCGATGCAGGCGGCAAAGGCGGTGACGGCAATAAGGACTGAAACGGAAATTCGGCGCGCACGAATGCGCCCTATAATAAACTCATCTTCCAGAAACATTGGCATACCCTCAATAACCAATTTCGGATGCCGGATGATGCGGCTTCGATCTCGGCGCGCTCGCGACCGAATTGCGGCGTGGCGCGGCATTTGTTGCGGCTTATTCGTGGCAATGGCCGAATTCGACGATGCCACTGATTTCAGGGGATAAATCCGGATGACTTCAGAGATTGATTCAAGATCTGCGCATGGCGTTTCGACCGCGTGACGCAAGGCTTCTCCGAAGGGGCGGCATGCCGGGTGGACGGCGTGGCGAACCGATCAATAAGAATCATGCCACCATGACGCCTTTCCGCTTGAAATGCCGTCATACATTGGACATAGAGCTAACCGCAGAACTCCGGTCCCGGCTTTCTGCCCGTTTCAACCATTAGGACCGTTATCATGGCTTTCCTTGCCGATGCTCTTTCCCGTGTGAAGCCTTCAGCCACCATCGCCGTCTCCCAGAAAGCGCGCGAGCTGAAAGCAAAAGGACGTGACGTCATCGGCCTTGGCGCGGGTGAGCCGGATTTCGATACGCCCGATAATATCAAGACGGCCGCCATCGACGCGATCAACCGCGGCGAAACGAAGTACACGCCAGTTTCCGGTATCCCGGAATTGCGCAAGGCGATCGCCGCCAAGTTCAAGCGCGAGAACGGCCTCGACTATTCCTGGGAGCAGACGATCGTCGGCACCGGCGGCAAGCAGATCCTTTTCAACGCCTTCATGGCAACGCTGAACCCCGGCGACGAAGTAGTCATCCCGGCGCCGTACTGGGTTTCCTATCCTGAGATGGTGGCGCTGTGCGGCGGCACGCCGGTTTTCGTTTCGGCCACCCAGGAGCATAACTTCAAGCTCCAGGCCGCCGATCTCGAAAAGGCGATCACGCCGAAGACCAAGTGGTTCATCTTCAATTCGCCGTCCAACCCGACGGGGGCGGCCTATACGCAGGACGAGCTGAAGGCGCTGACGGATGTGCTGATGAAGCATCCGCAGGTCTGGGTGCTGACCGACGACATGTACGAGCACCTGACCTATGGCGACTTCAAGTTCGTCACACCTGTGGAAGTCGAGCCGAAGCTTTACGACCGCACGCTGACGATGAACGGCGTTTCCAAAGCCTATGCGATGACTGGCTGGCGTATCGGCTATGCCGCCGGTCCGATCCAGCTCATCAAGGCCATGGACATGATCCAGGGTCAGCAGACCTCGGGTGCGACGTCGATCGCCCAGTGGGCGGCTGTCGAAGCGCTGAACGGCACGCAGGACTTCATCCCTGCGAACAAGAAGATTTTCGAAGGCCGTCGCGATCTCGTCGTTTCGATGCTGAACCAGGCCAAGGGCATTGTCTGCCCGGTTCCGGAAGGCGCCTTCTATGTCTATCCGTCCTGCGCCGGCCTGATCGGCAAGACGGCTCCGTCGGGTAAGGTCATCGAGACCGATGAGGATTTCGTTTCCGAATTGCTGGAATCCGAAGGCGTCGCCGTTGTTCACGGCTCGGCCTTCGGCCTCGGTCCGAACTTCCGGATCTCCTATGCAACGTCGGAAGAGCTTCTCGAAGAGGCCTGCCGCCGCATCCAGCGCTTCTGCGGCGCCTGCAAGTAAGCCGATTGATACAGCATCGATCGAGGGTCTGCTGGCGACGGCGGACCTTTTTCTTTGTGGCGACGTTGACGATGTAGCTGCATGTAGCTACATTTACCCTCATGAAGACCGTTTCGATCCGTGATGCGAAGAACCGCCTGACCGAACTCGCCCGTGAGGTCGAGGAAGGTGAAACCATTGTCGTGACACGCAACGGCCGGCCGGTGTTCGATCTCGTGCCGCATCAAAAACGCGGCGGTTTGAACCTGGAAGCCGGTCAGGCTTATCTTCGTGCACGGGGCATCACCAATCCCGTGCCGTTCATTGCGGATGATTTTGATGATCCGCTGCCCGAGGATTTTCTCCTGAAGCCTTTGCCGTAGCCATGAGGCTTCTCCTTGATACCCACATCGTTCTCGCGATCCTCCGCAAGGACGTCAGGCAACGGTTCCCGGAGATTGCCACGCTGCTTGGTGATAGCAAGACTGAGGGCTTCGTCAGCGTCGCAAGTCTCTGGGAAACGGCTATCAAGGCTCGATTGGGAAAGCTGGATCCTGGCATGCCGCTTGAAGACATCGCGCGGTCTCTTGAGGAGATAGGGCTGATATTGTTGCGGATAGAAATACAGCACGTCATCACCGCCGCCGACCCCGAGCCGGAGACGCGCGATCCCTTCGATCGGCTGCTGCTGGCGCAATGCAAGGTCGAGGGGCTGCAGCTTGCGACGGTCGACCGGCTGCTCGTCGATCATCCATTGGCGCTGCGGCTCTAAGTTCACGTTCCGATTCAATATGCTCCTCATCTGAATCCGCTTTGCCTCGCAAGTCGTTGAATTCCGATTCAAAACGTGACGCAGAGTGACGGTCCGGCGGGTGATCTGCGGTTGCGGGTTGGCATCAAACCAACTAGATATCCGGCATCAGTTTAAGTCGCCGCTTCGGGAGGCCGGGATTTTGCAGCAGAGTGCCGTGATCGTCTGTTCGGATGTCAACATGCTGCCGGCCGCCTGCTGCACCCTGCTTTCCGTCAAGCGCAATCTCTCAAGTTCCACTGGCGAGTTCCTGCTTCTCGGTATCGATCTCAAGCCGAACGAGATCGCCGAGGTCGGAAATTTCGCGCGGCTGCACGGCATGGCAATCAAGGTGCTGCCCTATAATACGCCGGATACGGCGCTGCAGGCGCGAGGCCGCTGGTCAGGCGCCACGCTGGCGCGACTCTACATGGATTTGCACATTCCCGATCATATCGAGCGCCTGCTTTACCTCGACGCCGATGTGCTGGCGGTTTCGTCCGTCGACGAACTCTTCACGAGGGATTTTCAAGGCAAGGCGCTTGCCGCCATAGACGATTATGTCATGGCCTTTCCCGAGAAGGCCGGCGCACGGCAGCGGAAGATCGGCATGCACGAGGGCGGCCGCTATTTCAATGCCGGCGTGCTGCTGTTCGACTGGTCGGCCTGCCGGGCGAGGGGGCTTTTTGCCAGGACACGGGAGATCTTCGAGGAGCGGTCGCATCTTTTCGAGAATAACGACCAGGATGCGCTGAACGTCACTTTCGACGGCGACTGGCTGGTGCTCGATCCACGCTGGAACACGCAGACCGGCCTGCTGCCTTTCGTCGGCCGGCCGGCGATCATCCATTTCACCGGCCGGAAAAAGCCGTGGCAGGCGACTGTGCCGTGGGTGCATCGCCGGATGGCCAAGCGTTATGCCGAGGATCTCGCCAATACGCCATGGGCTTCCTTCTGCAGGCAGCCGTCGATGACGGGCCGGATCGCGGGGTTCCTTTCGCATTTGGGAAAGCGGATCGGCGGGCTGGCGCGGCTGGCGCGGACACGCGCTTATTTCAGCAACAGCTAGTGGGACGGCAGAACGCATCGTCCTTGGAAAGTGCATGTGAGCCGATATGGAAGCAATCCCCAGCGACACGCAGACCATGGCCGCCCCGGATAGCGGCTTCAATTTTCTGACGCCGGATGCGTGGAAGGCGCTGTTGTCGCACTATTCCCACATCGTGCTGGTGGCAAACAGTGAAGCCGTCGACTTCAAACGGCTGCGAAGCGAATTGCCGGAGACGGCACTCTACGTCTTCTTCAACAATGTTTATAAGGTGCTCGACGAACCCTTCGCCGGCCATGCAGTGCTGTTTGCCCGCAGCGGCGTGATGGGCGCCAATATCGTCCACCGGCGCGAGGCGGCGGATGTCCTGCGCTTCTTTGCCGGCGACGATTTTTTGGGCGTCGTCAACATTCGCGTCTCTCCGGAGGAAAATTTCAGCGAGGAGGGCCGCTTCGAAGGCGCTGAAACCCGTCATCTTGATCTGACGAAAATGCTCGTCGACCTCTATCCGGTGGGCAAGATCGCGACGAGTGGTTTTGCGGTGGCGCTGTGGCTCGCCGAGCTGCAACTGCCGGGCAAGATCCTGCTTGCCGGTTTTTCGGCCAAGAGGAGCGAGAAGTGGAAGGTTTTCGACGTGCACGACTGGACGTTCGAGCAGATCTTCCTGCGTCTCTTTGCCCGGATGGGCACGATCTCGATGATGGGCGGCGTGGATGCCAGCCCTTATACGGCACTCGCCAGACGGTTTCCACAGGTGCCGCCGATCGAGATCGCGATGACGGCGGCCGAAGTCCTGTCGGAACGGCTCCACAACGCAAATAGCCAGATCGACAGGCTCATGTCCGTCACCAAATCCATCCGCGCCATCGAGGGTTTCTTCCGGCGCTTCAAGCCGAAAACCCGCAAGCAGCGTTTCCTCGAAAAGTCGAAGGAATGACTGTCGAAGCTCTCCTCAAAAAGTGGGCTGTCAAGCCGCTCTGTGAGTTGACGTTACGCGTGCGGATCACTGCTATCCGTTCCCCTGTCGGGAAGGACCTTCAAAGCCCCAGCGCCGTCAGCATGATGAAGGTGGCGAAGAGGATGAAATGCGTCATGCCCTCGATGGCGTTGGTTTCGCCATCGTTGAGGTTGATCGCCGCGGCAATCAGCGTGATCGCCACCATCACCGTCTGTACCGGGGTCATCGCCATGATGAAGGGCTGGCCGGTATAGAGCGCGATCGCCTCCATGACGGGCACCGTCAGAATGACCGTCGACAGCGAGGCGCCCATGGCGATGTTGACCGTCGCCTGCATACGGTTCCTGAGTGCCGCCCTTAATGCGGTCAGGATCTCGGGAGCGGCTGAAATCGCTGCGACGACGACGGCGGTCACGGCGATCGGCGCGCCGCTGTCGCGCAGGCCTTCGGTCATGAAGGTCGCCATGAATTCCGCGAGCAGGCCGATAATGATGACGCCGACGAGAATGGTGGCGATCGAGATCGCGGCCGACTCGTCGTGGCCCTGCTCGTGCGGACTTTCTTTCTGCCGTTCGGAGCGCGGATAGCTGTAGCTGAAGAAATAGCTGTGCTGGCCGACCTGCATGCGCAGGAAGAGGCCGTAGAGCGCGATCATCGCGACGATGGTGAAGGCGGAATAATAGTGCCACTTATCGCTGGGCACGAATTCCGGCACGATCATCGAGATGCCCATGGCGGTGAGGATCATCACGCCGTAGGTCTTGCCGGAATTGTCATTATAGGGCTGTTCGCCATGCTTGAGGCCGCCGAGCAGGGCGGCCAGGCCGAGAATGCCGTTGATATCGAGCATCAAGGCTGAATAGATCGTGTCGCGCACCAGCGTCGGCGAGCTCTCGCCGCTCATCATGATGGCGAGGATGATGACTTCGACGGCGACGGCCGAGAGCGTCAGGATCATCGTGCCGTAGGGATCGCCGACCTTGACGGCGAGCAGCTCGGCATGATGGGCAACGCGGATCGAGGCGAGTACGATGGTGCCGACCAGGCCAGCGGCGGCAATCAGCGCGACGCCGCGCCCCATCTCGATCGCCGCATGTTGGAAGAAATAGGCGATCGCTGCAACGACAAGTGCGGCGACCAGAAACATTTCCTCTTTAAAGCGTGACGCGATCCCCAAGCCTCAGCTCCTGTCCCGATTCATGCGTTTTATCTAAGTCACTGATTTCGCATATCAAGCAAGTTCTGGTCGAGCGTCATTTGCAGTCTTCGGCGTTTAATGGAATACTGAACGCCATCGGGGCCGGAAAGCAGATCGCGGCGTCCTCGAATTCTCGTCAAGCGGCCGCGATGATCCGGATCCTTTCCGGAAGCGTGCGAATGCGCAACAAGAAGATGAGGAGACGGATGCATGATCAAGGTGGTCTACGAAGTCGTGCCGCATGACGGCGGCTGGGCCTACAGGCTGGGGGGTGTCTATTCAGAGGCATTCCCGACCCATGCCGAGGCGCTTGAAGCTGCGCGCATCGTCGCGGCCGAACAGCAGGTCGGCGGCGATTCCGCCGAGATCAGTTGGCAGGACGAGAACGGCAAGTGGCATGAGGAATATGCCGAAGGTGGCGACCGGCCGGAAACCGAGGTGGTGGACGGCCAGTGGAAGGATCGCACGGCCGAGGCCTCCCAAGGCATCGGAAGCTAACCATCTCCCGCCAATGCCCGCGCGACGATCGCATCGACGAATTCGCGCTTGTGCGCAGTATAGCCGTCGCCGTCCATCCGGAATTGGGCTGCCAGCCTGCGTTTGAGTGCGGCATAATCGGCCGCCGCATGTGGATGCGCGATGAGATAATCCCGGAAAGCCAGCCTGTTTCGATGAGTGCCGTTGCCGGCCGGGCAAAGGTAGACCCGCTCCGCCGGCACTGAACCTCTCGACAGAAACGCGTGCTGCATAATTCCTTAAATCGGAATCGATTTATGGGTAAAATTATGCAGCCATTCAAAGTGCTACAGCGTCCTTTGCGCGTCTGAAAAGACGCGCGGCGCTGTAGACGTCGTCGTCATAGCGGTTGCCGCGTGGCTCGTAGCCTTCGGCCAGGAGCACGCGTGTGGCGCCGTCGATATGACCGAGGCTGGGAAGGACGATGTCGATATCGATAAGCGGCTTGGCGATCATGCCCGGTATGGACGTGCTGCCGATGTGGTCGATGGAGAGCGCCTGCGACAGCAAGGCCAGCAACCTGTCGCGGATCCGCCGGAAGGCTTGCGGCCATTGCGGATCGCAGGGCACGAGTTCAACCGGATTGTACGTTCTCATTCCCCTCCCGCTGGAGTGTGCGCGTCCGACAGAATGCGCTAAGGACGCTCCATTTTCTGAAATTTGCGCATGATTCTTTCCGAAAATCGATTCCGATTTCGCGGTCACGCACTGGCCGAATATCGGTGATAGTCCTGCAGGCCCCTGACCAATGCATCGAAGGTGACACGGCAGCGCGGCGAAGTCTTCAGGCTCTCATGCATCGCCACCCAGGTGCCGAGCGGTATGGCGAAGGCATCGGGCAGGACGTGGACAAGGTCGAGGTTCCCCCGCGCAAGTCCGATCTGGCAGAGACCGATGCCGACGCCGGCGCGGATTGCCGAGAGCTGGGCAAGATTGCTGTCGGTCCTGTAGGAGAACTCGATGCCGGGCACGGCATAGCGTTTCATCGCCATGCGGACATAGGCCGTCTGTCGGTCGAAGCCGATCAGCCGGTGGTTTGTGAGGTCAGCCAGGGTTTGCGGAATGCCGTGTCGTTCGAGATAGCGGCGATGGGCATGAAAGCCAAGGGGGATATCGCCGATGCGGCGCACGACGAGTGCGGCCTGCTGCGGCTCGGCCATGCGCACGGCAATATCGGCCTCGCGATTCACCAGGTCCTCGATCATATCGGATGCCGAGAGCTCGATCTGCAGTTCGGGATAGGTCTCCTGCAGCGGTCCGAGAATCGCCGGCAGCACTTCGACGGCGATGACCTCGCTGGCGCTGACCCTGACCGTTCCCGCCACGCGCTCGCGCTCACCGGATGCGGTACGCAAAAGGGCGGCGGTGGTTGAAGCCAGCGTTTCGGCATAGGGCTTCAGCGCCAGTGCGGCGTCGGTCGGCAGCAGGCCGTTCGGTGAGCGGGTAAAGAGTTCGGCGCCGATCGCCAGCTCCAGTGCATCGACATGGCGGCCTATGGTCGGCTGCGTCAACCCCAGTTCGCGGGCGGCGGCCGAAAGCGACCCCTGCTGAAGCACGGTCAGGAAACTGCGGTAGAAATCCCAGCTCGGCTCGACGCTCATATATTTTTGTATAGCAGATGTATTTCTTTCGTCAATTTCGTTTATGCCGTTCTGATGGCATGATCTTCTCATCCGATCGAAGGAGATGATTGTCATGAGCAGTGAAATGAAGACGACGGCCCTCGTTCTCGGCGCGACTGGCGGTATTGGCAGCGCAGTTGCCCGCAAGCTGATTGCGCGCGGCTGGCGCATCCGGGCGCTTAACCGTGATGCCGCCAAGGCGTCGAGGAGCGAGCCGGCTTTCGAATGGGTGCAGGGCGATGCGATGAATGCCGGTGACGTCCTGAGGGCGGCTGAAGGCGTCGGGCTGATCGTCCATGCCGTCAATCCGCCCGGCTACCGCGACTGGGAAACGCTGGTGCTGCCGATGCTCGACAATACCATCGCCGCTGCTCGCGCTGTCGGCGTGCGCATCGTGCTGCCGGGCAACGTCTATAATTTCGGTCCCGATGCGCTGCCAGCGCCGACGGAAGAAAGCCCGCAGCATCCGGTGACGAAGAAGGGGGCGATCCGGGTCGAAATGGAGAAGCGGCTGAAGGCGGCGTCACAGTCCGGCGCCGGCATCATCATCGTCAGGGCAGGGGATTTCTTCGGTCCGGGCACGACGGCCAATAGCTGGTTTTCGTCCGGTCTCGTGACCCCAGGCAAGCCGGTTGGCACGATCAGGAACCCGGGTCGGCGCGATGTCGGTCATCAATGGGCCTACCTGCCAGACATGGCGGAAACCATCGCCCAGCTCATCGAGCGGGCCGATCGGCTGCCGGACTTCGCCGTCTATCACATGGAGGGGTTCTGGGATGCGGACGGTATGCAGATGGCCGAAGCGATCAGGCGCGTCGCCGGCGGCAAGGCGAAGATCGGCGGCTTTCCCTGGTGGATCGTGCCGCTGGCGGCGCCCTTCGTTCCTGTGATGCGGGAGATCAAGGAGATGCGTTATCTCTGGAAGGTGCCGGTGCGGATGCGGAACACCAGGCTTAAGGCTGAACTCGGCAAGGAGCCGCAGACGCCGATCGACGAGGCGGTCAGGGCTTCGCTCGTGGCGCTTGGCTGCCTGCCCGAACCGCAGCGCGAGACGGCGGTCGCCTTTATCGCACATTCGCCTGAGAATGCGGGTTAGATCTGGAGTTCGGCCAGCGCGATCCGGGCGACCGTCAGCGCTTTTTCTGCCTGCTCGATGTTCGGATCGCCAAGGAACCACGCGGCAGAAAGACCGGAATAGGCGGCGATCCATTGCAGCAGCCGCTTCGGCTCGAGCCCGGCCTCCGCCGAGACGATGGCGAGCTGGCGGCGGAAACGGACGGGATTGGTGATCGTCGGCAGCTCCTCGTTGGCGAAGATGTTGGCGAAATCGAAACTGCGCTCGCCGTAGAGTCGCTTTGGATCGATCGCCAGCCAGCCGCGCGCCTCGAAATCGAGGATGTTCTCGTGATGAATATCGCCGTGGAGAACAGCGAGGTCGCGCGGATCGGCAAGGAGCGCGTTGGCGATCGCCGAGCAATCGGCAAGCGCACCGCCATGTTTGTCGGCGGCCGGTTCGAGATCACGGAACCAGCGGCTGAGGGGCACGGGATCGGGAAGCGGTTTTTCACGCGGCGCATGCAGCCGCGCGGCGGTGCGGCACAGGATGCGGCTCGCTTCGTCATCCTCACCGTCCATCGCCATGGCAAGCAGCGAGCGTTTCCCCATCGCCCTTTCCAACAGCACGGCGTCGTCCTCACGGGCGTAGACGTAAGCTGCGCCGTCACCGTCCCACCATTGCATCAGAAGCGCGCCGTATCGTTCGTCGATATCGGCCGCCACTTTCAGCATGGCAGGCCTGTTCTGCCAGAGGACCGGCAGCAGGCGGCTGGAGTGGGTGATGATAGGCTCGCCGTCTGATATGAGCGACCAGCGATGGAGATAAGAATCGAACATGGCGACACACTACAAAGATGCATCGAAAATGGAAATCCCGCCTTTCGGCGGGATTTCGCGGTTCGCATTACGAAAGGCTCAGGCGACCTTTTCGAGGATGGGATAATCGATATAGCCCTTGGCGGTGCCGCCGTAGAAGGTCGACTGGTCGGGCGTGTTGAGCGGCAAATTGTGTTCCAGGCGCTCGACGAGATCGGGATTGGCGATGAAGGGTTTGCCGAAGGCGACGAGATCGGCGCGGCCGCTTTCGACGGCGTCGATCGCCAGATCGCGATCGTAGCCGTTGTTGACCATCCAGTCGGCCTTGCCGCCGGCCTTTTCATAGGTCTGGCACAGCGCCTTGTAATCGAAGGAGGGATTGTCGCCCTGCTTGTAGTCGCGGTCGCCGCCGGTCTGGCCTTCGATGACATGGATATAGGCGAGGTCGTATTTGGCCAATCCTTCGACGACATGGGCGAAGGTTGCCTGCGGATTGGAATCGTAGCTTTCGCCGGACGGCGTCACCGGCGAGATGCGGATCGCGGTGCGGCCCGCGCCGATTTCCTTGACCACGGCATCGACGACTTCGAAGGTCAGACGGGTGCGGTTTTCGATCGAGCCGCCATATTGGTCGGTGCGGTCGTTGATACCGTCGCGGATGAACTGGTCGAGCAGGTAGCCGTTGGCGCCGTGGATCTCCACACCGTCGAAGCCGGCGTCGATAGCGGCCCGGGCAGCCTTGCGGTAATCCTCGATGATGCCGGGGATTTCGGCGGTTTCGAGCGCGCGCGGCTCGGAGGTGTCGGCAAAGCTGCCGGTGCCGTCGGCATTGACCAGATAGGTCTTGGCCTTGGCGACGCGGTTGGTCGAGGAAACCGGCTTGCCGTCGTTCGGCTGCAGCGTCGTGTGCGAGATACGGCCGACATGCCACATCTGGACGACGATCTTGCCACCGGCTGCGTGAACTGCGTCGGTCACGCGCTTCCAGCCGTCGAGAGCCTCTTTGCTGTAGAGACCAGGCACGTTGGCATAACCCTGGCCCTGATGGGTGATCGCGGTTGCTTCGGTTATGATCAGGCCGGCGGTGGCGCGCTGGCGGTAATATTCGACGTTGAGGTCGTTGGGGATTGCACCCGGCGAGCGGTTGCGGGTGAGCGGCGCCATGACGATGCGGTTCTTGACTGAAATGTCGCCGACTTTCGTGGGTTCGAAAAGCTTGGCCATGATGGTCCTTTCTTTTGCGGGAGGATCACTCGGCAGGGGCAAGGGCGGCCCGGCCCCTGGCGGAGAGATAGGTGAGCGCCGTCGCGCCGAGGCCGATCAGGGACATCAAGGCGGCGGCGAGCGGAACGCGGGTGAGATCGAAGCCGGCGTCGATGACCAGGCCGCCCACCCAGGCGCCGAGCGCATTGCCGGTATTGAAGGCGCCGATGTTGATCGTCGAGACGAGGTTCGGTGCGTCCTTGCCGAAGCCGACGACGCCGACCTGAAGCGCCGGTACGGCGGCAAAACTTGCCATTGCCCAAAGGAAGAGGGTGATTTCAGCCGGGATGAAGAAGCGGCTCGTATAGCTGAAGGCGATCGAAGTGATGGCGATCGCGGCGAAGACGCCGGCAAGCGTTGCGCCGAGCCGCCAGTCGGCAAGCTTGCCGCCGACGAGGTTGCCGATGGTCAGCCCGAGGCCGATCAGGAACAGCGTCCAGGTGACGCCTTCCGGCGACACGCCGGTGACGTCGCGCAGCAGCGGCGCGATATAGGTGAAGAGGGCGAACATCGAGGCGGCGAAGAAGACGGTGGTGGAGAGCGCCAGCCACAGGCCGCTATTCCTGAGTGCCGCGATCTCGCGCAGGATACTGCCGTTTTCTTGTTGCTTGTCCCTGGGCAGGATGGCGATCAGGCCGAGAATGGTGACGATACCGATGACGGTGACGACGCCGAAGGTGGCGCGCCAGCCATAGGCCTGGCCGATCGCCGTGCCGAGCGGCACGCCAAGAACATTGGCGAGCGTCAGGCCGGTAAACATCAGCGCGACGGCGCGGGCCTTGCGGTCCTCGGCAACGAGGCCGGCGGCGACCACCGAGCCGATGCCGAAGAAGGCGCCGTGGCAAAGTGCTGTCACGACGCGGGCGATCATCAGCACCCAGTAGTCGCTCGCCAGAGCGCAAAGCAGGTTGCCGGCGATGAAGAAGGCCATCAGCGCAATCAGGGCGGTGCGGCGCTTCAGCTTCGCGGTCGAAACCGCCATCACAGGTGCGCCGATCGCGACCGCTAGGGCATAACCGGTCACCAGCCACCCGGCCTGCGGGATGCTGACCGAGAGATCGGCCGCGACCTCCGGCAACAGACCCATGATGACGAATTCGGTGGTGCCTATCGCAAACGAGCTCAAGGCAAGAACGAGGAGGGCGAGAGGCATTCTAAAGGTCCTGCGTCAGTTGCTTGAGAAAGGCGGCGATGGTTTCTTCGTTGCGCTTGTAAAAGATCCACTGGCCGACGCGTTTGGTGGTGACGAGGCCGGCGCGATGCAGGGTGCCGAGATGGGCCGAGACCGTCGACTGCGACAGGCCGCAGCGCTCGAACTGGCTGGCGCAGACGCCCATTTCGAAAGGATGCTCCTGCGAGGGGAAATGCTTCTCGGGATTTTTCAGCCAGTTCAGAATGTCCATCCGGGCAGGATGGGCGAGCGCCTTGATAATTTCGTCTTTGTCCATCGTCTTTCGCCGAACTGTAAATCGTGTCTGGACGATATATCGATCGTCAGACTTCGATATGCAAATCACGGAGGCGTGAGGCGATGGATTTTATTAAATGAACAAATTTTGGGCAAAAAAAGAGGGCCACCGGAAAACCAGGGCCCTTATAATTGTGAAGGTCAAAAAACCTCCAGAGGGGAACAGCTAATGCGGTGGTACTGGGAGAGAAACCACAAGATGCATCAGCTGGGAGGGATATGGTGCTTCCTTGAGCAGGTTTCAATGCTTTTTTGTGCATGTCTGCTATGCGCCGCACAAATTTTTTGCGGTGCGGCATTTCGCTGAGGAAGAAAGGCAAAAAAAGAGGGCCACTGGAAAACCAGGGCCCTTATAAGTGTGAAGGTCAAAAACCTCCAGAGGGGAACAGCTAATGCGGTGGAACTGGGAGGAAAAGCCACCATGTGCATCAGCTATGAGCGATATGGTGGTTTAATGTGCAAACGGCAACCCTCATTTGTGCATGCCAGTTATGCGTGCTCTGCATAGTCGGCAATTCATCAATAAAACCAGGCTCAAAAGTTCCAGTTTCTGGCCTTGCTGACGATGAAATCGCGGAAGGCTTTCAGCTTGGCGGCGTTCTTGATCTCGTCGGGATAGCAGAAATAGGTGTCGAAGGAAGGGACGTCGGCATTGATTGCCAGCTGAATCAGGCCCGGGTCGCGGCCGACGATGTAATCCGGCAGGCAGGCGACGCCGATGCCGAGCAGGGCGGCGCGCTTGATCGAGGTCTGGCTGTTGATCTGCAGATGCGGAATACGCTTGTTGTCGGACGAGCGGCCGGCGACCTCAAGCCAGTTAACATCGAGCAGGTAACTCGGCGCCGGCTCGCCGAAGGTGATGATGCGATGATTGTCGAGATCCTCGACCTTTTGCGGCTCGCCGTGACGGTTGATGTAGGACGGGGCCGCATAGACGTGCATGTGCACGGTGAAGAGCTTGCGCTGGATGAGGTCGGATTGCTGCGGCTGGCGCAGGCGGATCGCGCAGTCGGCATGACGCATGTTCACATCCACTTCCTCATTGTCGAGGATCAGCTGGATCTGCACATCGGGATAGAGCTGCAGGAATTCCTGGATCTTGTCGGTCAGCCAGCCCTGGCCGAGGCCGACCGTCGTCGTGACGCGCAGCTTGCCGGATGGCGTCTCGGTCGTCTCGGTGAGCTGCATCTTCACGGTTTCGAGCTTCAGCAGCACGTCATGGGCGGTGCGGTAAAGCAGTTCGCCCTGTTCCGTCAGAATCAGGCCACGCGCATGGCGGTGAAACAGCTTGGTGCCGACATCCTGCTCCAGCGCGCTGACCTGGCGGCTGATGGCGGATTGGGACAGATGCAGTTTATCCGCCGCATGCGTGAACGAACCCGCCTCGGCAGCTGCGTGAAAAATACGCAGCTTGTCCCAATCCAATGGCATTCCCCCACCCCTCATGCCGATCTTACTCCGCGGCCACGGCGACGGGCATGTGGCCCGTCAGATATCGCTCGGCTTCAAGCGCTGCCATGCACCCCAGGCCGGCGGCAGTGATCGCCTGGCGGAACGTATCATCCGTTACGTCGCCCGCGGCATAGACGCCGTCCAGGCTGGTCGCAGTCGAATCCGGCGCGGTCCAGAGATAACCATTGTCCTTCAGCTTCAACTTGTCCTTGAAGAGTTCGGTTGCCGGAGCATGGCCGATGGCGACGAAGACGCCATCGATCACTATGTCGGTGATCGTACCGGTGCGGGTGTCGCGCAGGCGCGCGCCGGTTACGGATTGCGGCATCGGTGGCTTGGCCGGCGTGCCGGTAATCTCGGCCACTTCGGTATTCCACAGAACCTTGACATTATCCTTGGAGAACAAGCGTTCCTGCAGGATCTTCTCGGCTCGGAAGAAGTCGCGGCGGTGCACGACTGTAACCGACTTGGCGATGTTGGAGAGATAAAGCGCTTCCTCGACTGCGCTGTTGCCGCCGCCGACCACGATCACATCCTTATTGCGATAGAAAAATCCGTCGCAAGTGGCGCAGGCCGAAACGCCGAAGCCCTGGAAATGCTGCTCGCTCTCAATGCCGAGCCACTTGGCCTTGGCGCCGGTGGCGATGATCAGCGTATCGGCGGTCCAGACCTGGCCGCTGTCGGTGCGGGCGACGAAGGGGCGCTGGTTCATGTCGACTTCGGTCACGAGGTCGTTGACGATCTCAGCGCCGACATGTTTTGCCTGCTGCAGCATCTGCTCCATCAGCCAGGGACCCTGGATCGGATCGGCAAAGCCCGGATAGTTCTCGACATCGGTGGTGATCATCAACTGGCCGCCCTGTTCGAGACCGGCGATCAAAACCGGTTTCAGCATGGCGCGCGCGGCATAGACCGCGGCGGTATAGCCTGCGGGTCCGGAACCGATGATGAGCACCTTCGTATGGCGGGCGGGCATGTCATTTCCTTTCGACTGGCAGGAGGGCGGCGGCTAGATAGCGATTGCGGCCGTTTCGCGTCCCTGCGCCATTTATGAACGTCCAATGCTTTTATTCAAGGGCAGCCTTGCGTTACCAACAAGGCAAATCGCCCGGATGTGCAAGAATCCGTCATCGACGTGAAACTTTCTTGCGTATTCCGCGGCTTTATATAGAAGCTCCCCGCGGAGAATTAAAGAAAGGCAATGATGTGGGTCGTGCGGAACTCGACGTCATCGACATAAAGATACTCCGGGAGCTGCAGGCCGATGGCCGCATGACCAATGTGGAGCTTGCCGATCGCGTCGGCATCTCGGCGCCGCCTTGCCTGCGCCGGGTGCGCAAGCTTGAGGAAGCGGGCATCATCGAGGGCTACCACGCGATGCTGAACAGCCCGAAGCTCGGCTTCGACCTCGTCGCTTTCTGCATGGTTGGCCTCAAGCATCAGTCGGAAGGCAATCTCAAGGCCTTTGCCGCCGCCACCGCCGAATGGCCGCTGGTGCGCCAGGCCTGGATGGTTTCGGGCGACAGCGATTTCCTGCTGCATTGCGTGGCGGAAAACCTCACCCGCTTCCAGGATTTCGTCATCGAGGTGCTGACGGCGAACGAACATGTCGACACCGTGCGCACCATGCTGACGATCCGGCAGGTGAAGAAGCTGGGACTGGTCGAAGTCTAAAACGACCTTGGCAGGTTAATCGTCGTCACGGATTACTTGCGCGATATATAGCCGCCCCGGTTGATGCCGTGGCGCTGGAGTTTGTCGTAGAACGTCTTTCTCGGAATGCCGAGCGCCTCGATGGTGCGACGCACGTCGCCGTTATTGGCCGCCAGTGTGTCGCGGATGATCTCCGCCTCGTAGCGTTCCAATCGTTCGGGAAGCGTGGCGCCCGTTGGCTGCACAGGGACCGCTGCCGTTCCGCCGCCTTCCACGCCAAGCACCACACGTTCGGCATAATGCGAGAGTTCGCGGACATTGCCCGGCCATGTGTGCGAGGCGAGATGCCGCCGTACATCCGGTGAAAGCGGCGGGGCATCGCGACGGAAGCGCTCCGCGGCGCGGGCAGTGAAGTGGGAAAACAGCAGCGGAATATCGTCGCGGCGTTCTCTCAGCGGCGGAATGGAGATCGTCACGACATTCAGCCTGTAATAGAGATCCTCGCGAAAATCCCCGCGCACCGAGGGATCCCCGAGGTCGATCTTGGCAGCCGCGACGACGCGAAGATCGACCGGACGCACCTCGTTGGTGCCGAGTGGCGTGATCTCGCGCATCTCCAGCACCCTCAGCATCTTGACCTGCGTGGCGGCCGGCATGCTTTCGATCTCGTCGAGGAAAAGCGTGCCGCCGCTTGCATGTTCGATGCGGCCCGTACGGCGCTTCTGGGCACCGGTGAAGGCGCCGGCCTCGTGGCCGAACAACTCGCTTTCGATGACGGTCTCGGGCAGGGCGCCACAGTTCAGCGCTACGAAATTGCCCTTCCGGCGGTGGCTCCACTGATGCAGGAGTTGGGCAACCACTTCCTTGCCGCTGCCCGTTTCGCCAGCGACGAGCACGTCCACATCGGTATCGGCGATGTGGCGAAGAATGTTTCTGAGGTTTTCCATGACAGGCGTCTGGCCGATCAGCGGCAAATTCTCCTGCGCATCTTCGGCTGCTTTCCGCAGCATGCGGTTTTCCAGAACAAGCCGCCGCTTCTCGCTTGCGCGACGCACGCTTTGAACGAGCCGATCGGCGGCGAAGGGTTTGGCGATGAAATCATAGGCGCCGTCCTGGATCGCTTGAACGGCCATCGGAATATCGCCGTGGCCGGTCATCAAGATCACCGGCAGGTCGGCATCCATGCCCTGCAGCGTGGCGAACAGCTGCAGTCCGTCGATCTCCGGCATGCGGATATCGGTGACGACAGGGCCGGCAAAGTCCGCCGGCAGATCCGCCAGCGCGGCTTTCGCGCCGTCATAGGCGGAAACGGAAAAACCGGCGAGTTCGAGCGTCTGGGCGGTGGCGCGGCGCAGGTCCTTGTCGTCGTCGATCAGCGCAACAGGGGTCGGCGTTTCCATGATCTCAAGCCTTCCTTAGCTGAACGATGAACCGGGTTCCGCTGCTGTCGCTTAAAACCTCCATCCGGCCGCCGTAGTCGCCGACGATATCCTTGGAGATCACCAGGCCGAGGCCGAGGCCGCTTTCCTTCGAGGTATTGAACGGCGTGAACAAGCCCTTGCGGATTTCCGGGGGGATGCCGGGACCGTTGTCGGCGACCGTTACCGTTACCATCCCTGCATCGGTGGATGTTCTGACCTCGACGCGACCCTCTCCGGCCTTCGGCGCCACCGCCTCCAGGGCGTTCTGAAGCAGATTGATGAGCACCTGTTCGAGACGGATTCGGTTTCCCATCACCTGCAGTTCGGCGGGCGGCAGGTCGATGTCGAGCGTATCCATGCGCCCGGCAAATCGGCTGCGCAACAGCATCACCGCACCCTCGATGACGTCCTTCAATCCTGTTGGTTCGGCACTGCCGCGGCCTTTGCGGGCAAAGGTCTTCAGCTCTTCGGTGATCGAACCTATGCGCTCCGTCAGCGCCGCAATGCTTTCGAGATTTTCGCCGGCAGGCGCAGTCTGGCCGCGATCAAGGAAGGTGCGGGCGTTATCGGCATAGGCACGGATGGTCGCCACCGGCTGGTTGATCTCATGGGCAACGCCGGCAGCCACCTGACCCAGAATGGCCAGTCGGTTAGCCTGCACCAGATCCTGTTGCACGGCCTGCAATTTCTGCTCGGTGCTCTTGTGGCCGACGATTTCAGCCTGCAGCCGGTCCCGCGCCTGGCTGAGATCCAGCGTCCGCTCGACTACCCGCCGTTCCAGTTCCTCCCGCGCCTGCTGTTCGCTGGAGATTCGCAGGGCGATCGCATGGCGGCGGCGCAACAGGAGCGCTGCTCCGGCCAGTAGCGGCAGGAGTATCAGCAATGCCAGCATGCGGGTTTCACGAATCCCCGCATCGACGGAAGGCCCGAGCGCGACAAGATGCTGCAAATGCCAACCGGTCGCCGGCACCGACGTTGCGACGTCGAGAAACCTGGTTTTCCCGGCATCCCCGGGCATGACAATCCCGACGACATCGAGCCCGTCACCGAGGTTTCGGACGATGTCGAGCGGCAGGGGTTGAAGCGGCGCATCGCCGAATTGAAGGCTTTCGCGGATCGCCGTCAGCCGGTCCTCGGCGATCCGGCCGATCGTCATGAACCGCCATGACGGAATACTGGTGATGAGGACAATGCCGCGCTCGTCAACGACATAGGACGGTGTGTTCGAGGCATTCCAATCTGCCTCGACGTCGTCGAACTCAACCTTGACCACGACGACGCCCAGCAGGCCATTGCCGTCCGAAATCCGCTGGGAGATATAGAGACCCGGTTTCTTGCTGACCGTGCCGAGCGCGAAGTGCTCGGCCTGTCCTCGTTCCGCCGCCCCCTGAAAATACTCGCGGAAACGATAGTCATTGCCGACGAAGCTCGTCGGTTCTCGCCAGTTGCTGGCCGAAACCGCCATACCGTCTTTGTCGATGACATAGATGACGGCAGCCTTCGTGCCCGCCGCCAAATTTTCCAGCTTCTGACTGAGCCGCTCGAACGCGCCGGCATCGTTTCCTGCCAGCGCCGCGGCGAGTGCCGCGTCCTGCGACAGCACGAAAGGAAGCGCCCGGTATTTTTCGAGAACCGTGCGCAGCAAAGCCGCATTCAGCCTCGCATCCATGCGGGCCTGTTCCTCGAGAGCAGCCTCTGCCCGGTGCCGACCGAGTTCGCCGCCGGCCCAGAGGCCTGCCACGACAGCCAGGAGGGCGAGCACGGCATAGGCCCACCACATCCGGCGGATGCGGTGTTGCAGGGGCAGGGAAGGCCACAATTTCTGCGACACGGACATGGCGGATTTGTGCATTTTTCTGCACGAAACGCAAATGGATTTGTGCGGATTTCCGCATTTCTTAATGAGTCATCACAAGTCCCGTAAATTTTTCATTAATAAATTCAATCTGTTGAGTGTGGACGTAGAACTGGCACGGCGATTGCGAAGAACCTCGCAACAACGGCTGAGCTGTTGGACTTGAAGCGAACGGCTCGGGAGGCCGGAGTTCGTTCCGGACGAGCCACTAGGAGGACATCATGATCGCAGCACCACTCGATGCAGTCGCAGGCAGCAAGGGCAAGAAGCCCTTTTATACCCATCTCTACGTCCAGGTTCTCGCGGCCATCGCTGCGGGTATCCTGCTCGGCCATTTCTATCCCGAACTCGGCACCCAGTTGAAGCCGCTTGGCGATGCCTTCATCAAGCTCGTCAAGATGATCATTGCCCCCGTCATCTTCCTGACGGTTGCGACCGGCATTGCCGGCATGAGCGACCTGCAGAAGGTCGGCCGCGTTGCCGGCAAGGCGATGCTCTACTTCCTGACATTCTCGACATTGGCGCTCGTCATCGGCCTGATCGTCGCCAATGTCGTCCAGCCCGGCGCCGGTATGAACATCGATCCTGCCTCGCTGGATCCCGCCGCCGTCGCCGGCTACGCCGCCAAGGCGCATGAGCAGAGCATCGTCGGTTTCCTGACAAACATCATCCCGACGACGATTGTCGGCGCTTTTGCCGATGGCGACATTCTGCAGGTGCTGTTCTTCTCGGTGCTCTTCGGCATCGCGCTCGCCATGGTCGGCGAAAAGAGCGAACCGGTCGTCAACTTCCTCAATGCCCTGACGGCGCCCGTGTTCAAGCTCGTCGCCATCCTCATGAAGGCTGCGCCGATCGGCGCCTTCGGCGCCATGGCATTCACCATCGGCAAGTACGGCGTCGGTTCGATCGCCAATCTCGCCATGCTGATCGGCACCTTTTACATCACCTCCCTGCTCTTCGTCCTCGTCGTTCTCGGCGCTGTCGCCCGTTACAACGGCTTCTCGATCGTGGCGCTGCTGCGCTACATCAAGGAAGAACTGCTGCTGGTCCTCGGCACCTCGTCTTCGGAGGCCGCCCTTCCGGGGCTGATGAACAAGATGGAAAAGGCCGGCTGCAAGCGCTCGGTCGTCGGCCTCGTCATCCCGACAGGCTATTCCTTCAACCTCGACGGCACCAACATCTACATGACGCTGGCAGCGCTCTTCATTGCCCAGGCAACCGGCATTCAACTTTCCTGGGGTGATCAGATCCTGCTGCTGCTGGTGGCGATGCTGAGCTCCAAGGGTGCTGCAGGCATCACCGGCGCCGGCTTCATCACGCTTGCCGCAACGCTCTCCGTCGTGCCCTCCGTGCCGGTCGCCGGCATGGCGCTTATCCTCGGCATCGACCGCTTCATGTCGGAATGCCGGGCGCTGACCAACCTCGTCGGCAATGCGGTGGCGACGATCGTCGTCGCACGTTGGGAAAACGAACTGGATACGGCGCAGCTCGCCGCGGCACTGGGCGGCCAGACCGGAGAGGATATTTCGGCTGCCGGGCTGCAGCCGGCCGAATAGTCAGCCGCTATTCCTTATCCTTAGAATCCCTGCAGCGGCCCGTTATCCAACGGGCCGTTTCTCTTTCTGCGTCAGCCGCGATTGTCGCCGAGAAGGCTGTTATAAACGGCGCCGATCGCGCTTGCTTCCTTCTCCAGCGCAAAATTCATCCTGACATGCCGTAGCGCATTCTCGCCATGGGCGAGCGCCAGAGCGGGATCGGCGATATAGGGCGCGATTGCCCGCGTCAGCGCCTCGCCATCGCCGGCGGCGACGACCGAGCCCGTCTCGCCCGTGACGATGAGCTCGGCATAGGCGCCGGCGTCCGATGCCACCACCGCGGTGCGCGAGGCCATGGCTTCGAGCGGCGTCAGGCCGAAACCCTCGTTGCGGGAAGGGGCGACGTAAAGCGTCAGGCGGCGATACCAGACCTTGATGTCCGGCACTTCGCCGAGGAAGAGGATACGGTCGCTGAGCCGGGCGGCCGCGACATCCGCCTTGAGTTTGTCGCCAAATGCCATGTGTTCGGCCGTCACCCGGCCGGAGACGATCGCCGTCCAGTCGGGATGCTGTGGCAGCAGTTCGATCATCGTCCTGACGAAAAGATCGGTGCCCTTCTGATGGCGCACACGGCCGAAGCAGCCGACGAGATGGCGGCCCGGCAGGCCGGTGGCGGCGATGCCGTCCTCCGCCGTTTCCGGCGGATGGAACAAGGCAAGATCGACGCCGTGCTGGATCACCGTGTGCGGCACCTCGAGGAACGAGCCTGATCGATCGCTGGTCGCGATGATAGCGTCCATGCGGCGGATCAGCCATTTCGTATAGGCGGTGTGCCTGCGTTGCGCGGCCGAGGTGAAGAGAAGCTTCAGCGGCATCCGCAACAGATGGCGCAGCAGGATGCCGACGGCCATCTCGTTGTTGCGGCGAGCGTGCCAGACACGCTGGCGCCGGCGCGCCGGCGGGCGCCAGAGGCCGAGGAGTTGCCGTCCCTTAAGTTTCGGCAGGTCCTCCGGCAGGCCGGGGCCGAGTGTCGCGATCTTGATGCCGAGCCGGATCTGGCATGGGATGAGCTGGACGATAGTCGACGTGACGCCGGAGAGCCGGCGCTTGAAATTGGGCGCAATGATCTCGACGTCACGGATATCGGGCAAGGGAGGGGTCTCGCGGCTCGCGGGCGATCAGCCCCAGGAAACCTGGAGGATTTCGTAGGCCTTGGAGCCGCCCGGCGCATTGACCTCGATGGAATCGCCGACTTCCTTGCCGATCAGAGCACGGGCGATCGGCGAGGAGATGGAGATGCGGCCGGCCTTGACGTCGGCTTCCTGGTCGCCGACGATCTGGTAGGTCTTTTCTTCATCGGTGTCCTCGTCGATGAGTTTCACCTTGGCGCCGAACTTGATCTTGTCGCCCGACATCTTGGTGAGGTCGATGACCTCGGCGCGCGCCGTCAGGTCTTCCAGCTCGCTGATGCGGCCTTCATTGTGACTCTGGGCTTCCTTGGCGGCGTGGTATTCGGCGTTTTCGGAAAGGTCGCCATGGGCACGGGCTTCGGCGATCGCCTCGATGATTCGAGGGCGCTCCTCCTGCTGACGCCAGCGCAGTTCTTCCTGCAGCTTGACGAAACCGCCCGGTGTCATCGGTACCTTTTCAACCATTTTTCTGTCCTTCAATCCTCGTATCCGCACAATCAGCGGCGAACACAAAAGAAAACAGGTCCCGAAGGGGAGCTTCGGAACCGTGCCACAATCTTAGTCGGACGCTTATAGCAGATCGCCAAGGCCGATTTCCAGAAAATTCGCATGAAAGAAACGCGGCGCGCCCCAACATCAGGTGATGTGGCTTGAAAATGGGCAGAAATCGCATGGTCCTGATTGACTCTCTACATGGGAACATATAGTGAACATACTAATGAAGAAGTCGCTTACAGAACGCTTGGCCATCCTTTCCGATGCCGCGAAATATGACGCTTCCTGCGCTTCCAGCGGCACGGTGAAACGTGATTCCCGGGCAAGCGGCGGGCTCGGTTCGACCGAGGGATCCGGCATCTGTCATGCCTACGCCCCGGACGGGCGGTGCATTTCGCTTTTGAAAATACTGCTGACCAATTTCTGCATCTACGACTGCGCCTATTGCGTCAATCGCTCGTCGAGTAATGTCGAACGGGCGCGCTTTACACCGGAGGAGGTCATCTGGCTAACGCTGGAATTCTATCGCCGCAACTATATCGAAGGCCTGTTCCTTTCCTCCGGCATTATTCGTTCGTCCGATTACACGATGGAAGAGATGGTCCGCATCGTCCGCGAACTGCGTGTGACGCATAATTTCCGCGGCTATATCCATCTGAAATCGATTCCCGAGGCGTCGCCGCGTCTGATCGAGGAAGCGGGGCTTCATGCCGACAGGCTGTCGCTCAATATCGAGTTGCCGACGGATAACGGCATCACCCGCTTTGCGCCGGAAAAGAAGCCTGCCAATATTCGGCGATCGATGGGGGATCTGAGGCTGAAGATCGAGGCCGCCGGCGAACCGACGCTGCGGACGAAGAAGCGTCAGCGTTTCGTGCCGGCCGGCCAGAGCACGCAGATGATCGTCGGCGCCGATGGCGCGAACGATGCGACGATCCTTGCGACCAGCGGCCGGCTTTACAGCAGCTACGGGCTGAAGCGCGTCTATTATTCCGCCTTCAGCCCGATTCCGGACTCGTCGAAAAATCTGCCGCTGATCAAACCGCCGCTGATGCGGGAACACCGGCTCTATCAGGCCGATTGGCTCTATCGATTTTACGGTTTCGGCATAGACGAGATCACCGCGAACCAGGCGGGAGGCATGCTCGATCTCAGCCTCGATCCCAAACTTGCCTGGGCGCTCGCCAACCGGGCCGAATTTCCCGTCGATATCAACAGGGCCGAGCGCGAGCGGTTGCTGCGTGTGCCCGGTCTCGGCACCAAGACAGTCAAAGCGATCGTTTCGGCACGGCGTTTTCGCCGGTTGCGGCTCGACGATCTCCAGCGGCTCGGCGTTTCGATCAAGAAGGTTCAGTCCTTCATCTCGGCGGAAGGCTGGTCGCCGCGCCGATTGATCGAGCGCCCCGACCTTCGCGCCATGTTCGAACCGCAACCCGAACAGTTGTCGTTGCTGTGATGCGCCGGGTCGTGCTTGCAGGACGCGGGGAGCTTGCCGAATGGCGCGACGCCGCGCGCGCTTTCGCGGCCGCGGGCATCCTGCCGGAAGAGATAGATTGGCGCGAAAAAAGCGAGGAGGCGGACCTTGCGTTTCAGCGCGACGCCATGCCGCCGGCGCCCGTCATGGCACGCAAGCCGATGACGGTGCCGCCCGCCTTCATCGAACTCGCAGAGACAGTTCTCTGTCATTCCGACCCGGCGCGTTTTTCCCTGCTTTACCGTCTGCTCTGGCGGCTGCAACTGGACCGGCAACTGCTTGAAGTGGCCTCCGCCGAGGACGTCGCCTGTGCCAGGCTGATGGCGAAAAACGTTTGGCGCGACGCGCACAAGATGACGGCCTTCGTCCGCTTCAAGGAGGTTGGTGCGGTGTCGGCAGGCCGTCGAAAATTCCTCGCCTGGTTCGAGCCGGATCACCATATCGTCAGGCGCACAGCGCCCTTCTTCCAAAGGCGATTCACCGACATGGACTGGCTGATCGCGACGCCCAAGGGATCGGCCGCCTGGGACGGAGAGCGGCTGACGATGAGCGACGAGCCCTGCGAAAAACCCAATCTCACCGATGCTACCGATGACCTCTGGCGCACCTACTACGCCAGCATTTTCAATCCGGCGCGGTTGAAGCTGAAGGCGATGCAGGCGGAGATGCCGAAAAAATACTGGAAGAACCTGCCGGAAGCCGATCTCATCCCTGGGCTGATCGCATCGGCGGAGAGCAAGGTGCGGGCCATGGCTGCAAGGGAGGCGACCCAGTCGTTGCCCTTTCACGATCGCCTGCAGGAAGCCGCGCGCAGCATTCCAGTTGAACCTGAAGCGCCGGCGGGCACGCTGGAAGCACTGGGCGCGGAAGCTGCCGGCTGCACCCGCTGTCCGCTTCATGCGAAGGCGACGCAAACCGTATTCGGGGAGGGGCCGCGCGATGCAGAGGTGATGTTCGTCGGCGAGCAGCCAGGCGACCAGGAGGATATATCAGGGCGCCCCTTCGTCGGTCCCGCCGGCAGGCTGCTGGACCAGGTGATCGCTGAAGCGGGCATCGACCGCTCAACGCTTTACGTCACCAATGCCGTCAAGCATTTCAAATATGAGCCGCGCGGCAAGCGTCGCATCCATCAGAAGCCCAATATGGGGGAGGTGAAGCATTGCCGCTGGTGGCTCAATCTGGAGATGGCGCTGATCAAGCCGAAGCTGATCGTTGCCATGGGGGCGACGGCGCTCGCGGCGCTGACCGATACGAAACAGCGGCTGCAGGATGTCAGGGGGAAAGCGATCGCGATCGACGAGAGGCGAACGCTCTTTGTGACAGTGCATCCATCCTATCTGCTGCGTATTCCCGACGAGCGGCTGAAAGCGGAAGAACTGGCGCGATTTCGCGAAGATATGCTGAAAATTCAGCGCCTTATGCTGGCAGCTGCATAAACTGATTCCGAAGCCTCTGGCGCCATCGCTGATCGAGCGATGGCGCTGCCCTATCTCAGGCGAAGTAGCTCTGCAGCGGCCGCACTTCCAGATTGCCGGCCTTCAGCGCTTTGATCGCCTGGGCGGCGGCCTCGGCGCCTGCCATCGTCGTGTAATAGGGCACCTTCTGCATCAGCGTCGCACGGCGTAGCGACTTGGAGTCCGAGATCGCCTTGTTGCCATCGGTTGTGTTGATGACGAGCTGGACCTGGCGATTGCGGATCGCGTCCTCGATGTGCGGACGGCCTTCCAGCACCTTGTTGATCTTGGTGGCGGTGATACCGTTTTCGGCGAGGAAGCGGGCGGTGCCGCCGGTCGCCAGCACTTTGAAGCCCTGCTCGACGAGGATGCGGATCGCCGGCAGCACGCGCGGCTTGTCCGCATCGCGGACGGAGACGAAGACCGTCCCATCCCGCGGCAGCTCGACGCCGGCGCCGAGCTGCGACTTGGCGAAGGCCAGCGCAAAATCGGTATCGAGGCCGATGACTTCACCCGTCGAGCGCATTTCCGGGCCGAGCAGCGTGTCGACGCCGGGGAAACGGGCGAAGGGGAAAACGGCTTCCTTGACGGCGATGTGCTTCAGCTTGCGCGGATCGGGCTTTTCGCCGTAGGCGGCGAAGGTCGCGTCGAGTTTTTCGCCGGCCATGACGCGGGCGGCGATCTTGGCAATCGGCGCGCCGATGGTCTTGGCGACGAAGGGCACGGTGCGCGAGGCGCGCGGATTGACTTCGAGAACGTAGACGGTGCCGTCCTTGATGGCGAACTGGACGTTCATCAGGCCGCCGACATTGAGCGCCTTGGCCATGGCTTTCGCCTGGCGTTCCAGCTCGTCGAGCATCTCGTTGGAGAGCGTGCGCGGCGGCAGCGAGCAGGCGCTGTCGCCGGAATGGATGCCGGCCTCCTCGATATGCTCCATGATGCCGGCGACATAGACGTCGGTGCCGTCCGAGAGGCAGTCGACGTCGACTTCGATGGCGTGGCTAAGATAGCTGTCGAAGAGCAGCGGGTTTTTGCCGAGCAGGGTGTTGATCTGGCCGGTCTTGTCGTTGGGATAACGCTGCTTGATATCCTCCGGCACCAGTTCGGGCACGGTATCGAGCAGGTAGCTCTGCAGCTGGCCTTCCGAATGCAGGATCTGCATGGCGCGGCCGCCAAGCACGTAAGAGGGGCGAACGACCAGCGGGAAGCCGATTTCGGTGGCGACCATGCGGGCCTGCTCGACCGAATAGGCGATGCCGTTGTTCGGCTGGTTGAGGTCGAGCTTCATCAACAGCTTCTGGAAGCGGTCGCGGTCCTCGGCAAGGTCGATCATATCAGGCGCGGTGCCGAGGATCGGGATGCCGTTCTTTTCCAGCGCCTCGGCAAGCTTCAGCGGCGTCTGGCCGCCGAACTGGACGATGACGCCGACGACTTCACCCCTTTCCTGTTCTGCCCGCAGGATCTCGATCACGTCCTCGGCCGTCAGCGGCTCGAAATAGAGGCGGTCTGATGTATCGTAGTCGGTCGAAACGGTTTCGGGGTTGCAGTTGATCATGATCGCTTCATAGCCGGCATCCTTCAGCGCGAAGGCGGCATGGCAGCAGCAATAGTCGAACTCGATGCCCTGGCCGATGCGGTTCGGGCCGCCGCCGAGGATGACGACCTTCTTGCGGTCCGACACTTCAGCCTCGGAGCGGGCGGCGCCGACGAAAGGCGTCTCATAGGTCGAATACATATAGGCGGTCGGCGAGGCGAACTCGGCCGCACAGGTATCGATGCGCTTGAAGACGGGGCGGACGTTCAGGCTGTTGCGGAATTCGGCGACTTCCTTCGGGCGCTTGCCGGTCAGTGTAGCCAAGCGTGCGTCGGAAAAGCCCATGGCCTTCAACATGCGCAGGTTGGCGGCATCATCCGGCAGGCCGTGCTCGCGGATCCGGGCTTCCATCTCGATGATCGCCTTCAGTTCGGCGATAAACCAGGGATCGATCTTGCAGCCTTCGTGGACTTCGGCTTCGCTCATGCCCTGTCGCAGCGCCTGGGCGACCATGCGCAGGCGATCTGGCGTCGGTGTGCCGATTGCGGCGCGGATGGCGTTCTGGCTGGATTCTCCCTCTTCAAAGCCGGGGATCTCGATTTCGTCGAGGCCGGTCAGGCCGGTTTCGAGGCCGCGCAGCGCCTTCTGTAGCGATTCGGCGAAGGTGCGGCCGATCGCCATGACTTCGCCGACCGATTTCATCGCGGTCGTCAGCACCGGCGAGGCGCCGGGGAATTTCTCGAAGGCGAAACGTGGGATCTTGGTGACGACGTAGTCGATCGACGGTTCGAAGGAGGCAGGCGTTGCGCCGCCGGTGATGTCGTTATCCAATTCGTCTAGAGTATAGCCGATGGCGAGCTTGGCGGCGATCTTGGCGATCGGGAAGCCGGTGGCCTTGGAGGCGAGCGCCGACGAGCGCGAGACGCGCGGGTTCATTTCGATGACGACGAGACGGCCGTCTTTGGGATTGACGGCGAACTGGACGTTCGAGCCACCGGTCTCGACCCCGATCTCGCGCAGCACCGCGATCGAGGCGTTGCGCATGATCTGGTATTCCTTGTCGGTCAGCGTCAGCGCCGGGGCGACGGTGATCGAATCGCCGGTATGGACGCCCATCGGATCGATGTTCTCGATCGAGCAGATGATGATGCAGTTGTCCGCCTTATCGCGGACGACCTCCATTTCATATTCCTTCCAGCCGAGCACCGATTCCTCGACCAGCACTTCGGTGGTCGGCGAGGCGTCGAGGCCGCCGCCGACGATCTCGAAAAATTCCGAGCGGTTGTAGGCGATGCCGCCGCCGGTGCCGCCGAGCGTGAAGGAAGGACGGATGATGGCGGGCAGGCCGACATGATCGATCGCCTGGGCGGCAATTGCCATGGCATGGCTCATGTAACGCTGCTTGCGGTCGCTCTCGCCGAGATTCCACTGGTTTTCCAGCTCGTCCAGCGCCTTGTCGAGGTCGGATCCCGAGAGGCTTTCACGCAGCTTGACGCGTTCGGCCTCGTGCGTCTTGCGGTCGAGGTCCTTGATGTCGGTGGCGTTCGCCAGCATCGAGCGCGGCGTTTCCAGCCCGATGCGGGCCATCGCCTCGCGGAACAGCGCGCGGTCTTCGGCCATGTCGATGGCGGCGGGCTTGGCGCCGATCATCTCGACATTGTAGCGGTCGAGCACGCCCATGCGCTTCAGCGAAAGCGCAGTGTTCAGCGCCGTCTGGCCGCCCATGGTCGGCAGCAACGCATCCGGGCGTTCCTTGGCGATGATCTTGGCGACGACCTCGGGGGTGATCGGCTCGACATAGGTGGCGTCGGCAAGGCCCGGATCGGTCATGATCGTCGCCGGGTTGGAGTTGACGAGGATGACGCGGTAGCCTTCCTCCTTCAGCGCCTTGCAGGCCTGGGTGCCGGAATAATCGAACTCGCAAGCCTGGCCGATGACGATCGGTCCCGCGCCGATGATGAGGATCGATTTGATGTCTTGGCGCTTCGGCATGAGTGCTTCCGTTTTCTGGCTGCGCAGAAAGCCGGCCAGGGTGGGAGATCACCGGGTCGGGTCGCGCATGCTGGGTCTTTTCAGGCTAGAAGCGGCTTATAGGCAAATGTATTTGCAAACGGAACCCCATAAATCGCGGAATCGACAGGAATCCAACACGGCGCGAAAGACTATTTCCCATCAGACACGACCGCCACCCAGATTTCGCCGTCGCCCTGCTTCCGGAAGAGCGAAAGCGGGAGTCCCGTCAAGCGCTTGGCGCCTTTTCTTTACGTGAAGCGGCGCACATCCTCGGCATAGCTGCGGCTGACCGGGATTGCCGTGCCGTCGCGGGTGAGGATCAGCAGCCTGCCATTGTCGCGTTTCAGGCTTTCGACATGGGCGTCGGCCACCCAGTGCGAGCGATGGACGCGAAGGCCCGGCGTCGCGGCGGTTTCCTTCAGCGCATCGGCGAAACGCAAGAGCACCAGTTCGCGCCCGCGGCTGGTCACCACCTCGGTATAGTGGTCCTGGACGGAAAGGCGCAGCAGCGAGCCACGATTCTCAGGCTTCAGCCGGTCGAGGATCGAGGCGCCGGGGCTGGGGGTTTCCTGAGGTGCTGCGGCTTCGGCGATTTTCTGGCTCATCGCCATATAGGTCAAAAGGCAGAAGAGGGCGCAGAGCGGCATCGCAAAAAGCGCGCGCTGCAGGCCGCTTTGCAGCGTCGTCGCTTCGCCGGTGAAGACATAGTCAACGAGGCCGATAGCAAAACCGATCGGCAGGGCGGCTATGAGCGAGCCCGCCATCATGCGGGCGAACATGGAAACGATCACCTCCCGCAGCAGTCTTTCGGCCGCGACTGCGCAGAGAATAGCGATCGCCCAGGCAAGGGCATGCAGGGTCAGCCAGTAGGCGAGGCGTTCGCCGAAGGCCATGCTTTCCATCGTGCCGTAGGGGCCGGTGACGGCAAAGAGCAGGACGATCGCGGCAAAGGTTCCCCAGAAGCGCCGGGAGTGGAGAAAGACCTGCAATTCGCGAAGCGTGGATTGCAAGAAGAGGTGAATCACGAAGTTTTCCTGCCGTTCGCGCGGTTCGGATTGAGGCAGATGAAGTCTTGGCGGAAAGAAGGATTGAATTCAACCGGATGTCGCTCATGACCCTCGAACCGCTCCTCGGCGCCCCGCTCGCCGTTCAGATCCATGTCACTGCTGTTACGCCGGCGGCACTTCTGGGCGCCTATATCCTGCTGCGTCCCAAGGGCACGCCGCTGCACCGGCTGCTCGGCAGGATCTGGATGGTGCTGATGGTTGTCACGGCGATATCGAGTTTCTTCATTCATGAGCTCGATCTCTTCTACGGGTTCAGCCCGATCCATTTTCTGTCGATCGCAACGTTGTTCGGCAGCTGGAATGCGATCGCTGCGGCTCGTCGCGGCGATATCCGTCTGCACAAGCGCATCATTGCCGGGTTTTATTTCGGCGGCATCGGCCTTGCCGGCCTGTTCACTTTCCTGCCTGGCCGGATCATGCATGCGGTCGTCTTCACCGGCGCGGAATGGCCGGCTGTCCTTGCTGCGGCGGTGATCGGCTCGATCCTGATCGCAATCGTGCTGCGTCGCCGACGCGGGCGCCTGATTGCCCGATGAAGTCGCTGGAATTCCGGCCGCCGACGGATATATAACTCCTTGAGCGCAAGCACAGGCATTGCCGGGGAGAGCGAAGATGGAATGGAGAGGCCGGCGTCAGTCCGACAATATCGAGGATCGCCGTGGCGGTCCGACCGGCGGCGGTTTCGGCCGCGGCGGTGGCTTCAACTTTCCTTCCGGCGGCGGCGTTCGCCGCGCCGGCGGGGGCTTGAGCATCGGCACGATCATTTTCCTTGTCGTCATCTATTTCATCTTCAAGATGATGGGCATCGATCTGCTGCAGGTGCTCGATACCGGCGGCACGACGAGCGGTCCCGGCTACGAGCAGAGCCAGTCCGGCGGAACACGTGCGCCCGCCAATGACGAGATGACCGCCTTCATGCGCACCGTTCTTGCCGAGACCGAGGATACCTGGCAGGGCATCTTCCAGGCGCAGGGCCAGAATTACGAGGAGCCGCGCCTGGTGCTGTTCTCGGGCTCGACGGCCTCGGCCTGCGGCTCCGCATCATCTGCAACAGGTCCGTTCTACTGCCCCGGTGACCACAAGCTCTATCTCGATACCGAATTCTTCCAGGAGCTTTCCGACCGCTTTGGCGCTTCGGGCGATTTCGCGGAGGCCTATGTCGTTGCCCATGAGGTCGGCCATCACGTGCAGAACCTGCTCGGCATCCTGCCGAAGTTCAACCAGGCCCGCCAGCGCATGAGCGAGGCCGACGCCAACAAGATGTCGGTGCGCGTCGAGCTGCAGGCCGATTGCTTTGCGGGCATCTGGGGCAAATATACCCAGCAGAAGGGCCTGCTCGAGTCAGGCGATCTGGAGGAAGCGCTGAACGCAGCCCAGCAGATCGGCGACGATTCACTGCAGAAGCGGTCACAGGGTTACGTCGTCCCGGAAAGCTTCAACCACGGTACCTCGGAGCAGCGGGTCAAATGGTTCAAGCGCGGCTTCGACAGCGGCCAGCTGTCGGCCTGCGATACGTTCTCGGGACCGGTTTGAGGAGAGATGAAGGGGCGCATGGCACAAGCCCATCGCAGCCCCTTCCATCCGCTGCCTACTTCTCGCTGTCCATATGCTGCAGCATATGCTCGGGATAACGCCCACCCGCGGCCGCGTCTTTCGGCACGGCGCGTTCGATGACGGCGAAATCTTCCGGCGTCAGGTCGACGGCACGTGAACCGAGCGCCTCGGTCAGCCGGTCGCGGCGGCGGGCGCCGATGATCGGGACGATGTCCTTGCCCTTGGCGGCGACCCAGGCGATGGCGATCTGGGCGACCGAGACGCTCTTTGCCTGGGCGATCTCGCGCAGCTTCTCCACCAGAGCGAGGTTCTGCTCGATATTGCCTTCCTGGAAGCGCGGGCTGTAGGCGCGGAAATCGCCGGCCGTTCCACCCTGACCCTTCTGCCAGTGGCCGCTGATCAGGCCGCGCGAGAGCACGCCGTAGGCGGTGATCGAAATACCGAGTTCGCGTGTCGTCGGCAGGATCTTCTCCTCGATGCCGCGCGAGATTAGCGAATATTCGATCTGCAGGTCGACGATCGGGGCGACAGCGGCGGCGCGGCGGATCGTGTCGGCGCCGACTTCCGACAGGCCGATATGCCTGACATAACCTGCCTTGACCATGTCGGCGATGGCGCCGACGGTGTCCTCGATCGGCACGTTCGGATCGAGGCGGGCCGGGCGATAGATGTCGATGTAATCGACACCGAGGCGCTGCAGCGTATAGCTGAGGAAGTTCTTCACCGCGACCGGGCGGGCGTCGATACCATTCCAGCCGCCGACGGGATCGCGCAGGCCGCCGAACTTGACGCTGAGGACGGCGTTCTCGCGCCTGCGGCCCTTCAATGCCTCGCCGATCAGCATTTCGTTATGGCCCATGCCGTAGAAATCGCCGGTGTCGAGCAGGTTGATGCCGGCATCGAGCGCGGCATGGATCGTCGCGATGCTTTCTGCGCGATCGGAGGGGCCGTACATGCCCGACATGCCCATGCAGCCGAGGCCGATGGCCGAGACATCGGGTCCAGTCTTTCCCAAGCGATAGGTTTGCATGGTCTTCTCCTTCGTCCTCGCCCCGAGCGGCGCTGTCGATATCGTTCTACCGCATTCGCGTTCGAGCGATAATCGGACGGCATCGAACAGGCTGTGCGGGAAAATGTACAATGGGCGATCCTTTGAGAGATCTGGATGCCGTCGCGGCAATTGCAAGGGAATGCGTCGCCCGGCGATTCGCTGGGCGGCTTTCGGTCTCCTGAAGCTGGAACGGCAGCGTGCGCCCTGCGGTTGAGGCGTCTCGTGAACTTCCCGTTGAGCATTATCAAAAACTTTGAAATGTTCACGGATTGTTTCGGTTTCTTTTCTGAGCTATGTCATTTTCTCGGCGATGAGATCGTCTTTTCAGAACCAACCGCTGTAGAGATGCCTCATGCTTGACCCCAAATTCGTTCGACGCGGCCTTTTCCTGGTCTTCATCATCCTTTTCCTCGACATTATCGGCATCGCCATCATCATGCCGGTGCTGCCCGCCTATCTGGAGCAGCTGACCGGCGGCAGCGTCAGCGATGCGGCGATCGACGGCGGCTGGCTGATGCTGGTCTATGCCGGCATGCAATTCCTGTTCGCGCCACTGCTCGGAAACCTGTCCGACCGTTTCGGCCGCCGGCCGATCCTGTTGCTTTCGGTGCTGACCTTCGCGATCGATAATTTCATCTGCGGCATTGCCGCCAGCTTCTGGATGCTGTTCGTCGGCCGCGTGCTTGCCGGCATCAGCGGCGGCAGCTTCGCCACCTGCTCGGCCTACATCGCCGATATCAGCACGGAGGAGAACCGGGCGAAGAATTTCGGGCTGATCGGCATCGCCTTCGGCGTCGGCTTCACCATCGGCCCCGTCGTCGGTGGTGTCCTCGGCGAATTCGGCCCGCGTGTGCCCTTCCTCGGTGCGGCTGCGTTGTCGCTTCTCAATTTCATCGCCGCCTGCTTCCTGCTGCCGGAAACGCTGGAGGCGAAGAACCGCCGCCGGTTCGAGTGGAAACGCGCCAATCCGCTCGGCGCGTTGCGCCAGATGCGCCACTATCCCGGCATCGGCTGGGTCAGCCTTGTCATGTTCCTGTTCTTCCTGGCGCATGCCGTCTATCCCTCGGTCTGGTCGTTCGTCTCGACCTATCGCTACGGCTGGAGCGAGGGACAGATCGGCCTGTCGCTCGGCATTTACGGCATCGGCGCGGTGATCGTCATGGGGCTGGTTCTGCCGCGGATCGTGCCGGTGCTCGGCGAGTGGAAGACCGCTCTTCTCGGCCTCTGCTTCTCGGCCGTCGGGCTCACCGGCTATGCCTTCGCCTGGGAAGGTTGGGTCGTCTATGTCATCATCGTTGCAACTGTCATGGAAAACGTCGCCGATCCGCCGCTGCGCAGCATTGCCGCCGGCATGGTGCCGCCATCGGCGCAGGGCGAGCTGCAGGGCGCGCTCACCAGCCTCAGCAGCATCACCACCATCGCCGGGCCGCTAATCTTCACGCAGATGTTCGGCTACTTCACGCGGCCCGAGGCACCGGTCACCTTTGCCGGCGCGCCTTATCTTGCCGCCGCCCTGTTCATCCTGGTGGCCGCCGGCGTGTTCCTCCTGCGGGTCCGGGTCCGTCAGCCGGCCGAGGCGCTGGAAGCGGCCGGTTGATCGATCAGAAACGCTGATGTGATGATGAATTTTTCATCATTTGCCTCATTTGGGGTAGTTCTTTGCAGGGCTTTGCTCTAAGCCCGGATGATATTTCGCCACAAGTTGCGGCGACGCATATTTCAATCACAGGACTGGTGTCATGGACACGCCGATCGACGCGCGCAGGCTTGCGCCGACAACCGATAATCGTTGGAGCGCACATTTCCGTGCAACGCTGGCGCTCGGCATTCCGTTGATCGGCGCTCAGCTTGCCCAGCTCGGCATCAACACCACCGATGTGATGATCGTCGGCCGCCTTGGCGCCGAACATCTGGCGGCGATGGTGCTTGCGGCACAGTTCCTGTTCACGATCCTGATCTTCGGTTCGGGCTTTGCTATCGCCGTCATTCCGATGGTGGCGCAGGCCTATGGCCGCGGCGACCTCGTCTCGGTGCGCCGGTCGCTGCGCATGGGTCTGTGGGTGGTGATCGCATACTGGGTCCTCATGCAGCCCGCCTTCTTCAATTCGGAGCAGATCCTTCTTTGGGCGCAACAGAAGCCCGAGGTGGCGAAGCTCGCCCATGACTACATCATGATCGGCCAGTTCGGTGTGCTGCCAGGCCTGCTCTTCAACGTCATGCGCTCGCTCGTCAGCGCCATCGGCAAGGCGGGTGTCATCCTCAACGTCACCATCGCCACGCTGGTGATGAACGCAATCTTCGCCTACATGCTCGTGCTCGGTCATTTCGGCTTTCCGGCGATGGGGCTCGAGGGTGCTGCGATCGTTTCGGTCGTCGTGCAGACGGCAGGCTTCCTCTTCATCCTGGCTTTCGTGCAGCGGCGGGAAGAGACGCGGCGCTACGAGATCTTCGTGCGGTTCTGGAAGCCCGACTGGCATGCGCTGCTGGAGGTCATCCGGCTCGGTTTCCCGATCAGCGTCACCATCCTTGCCGAGGTCAGCCTGTTCACGGTGGCCTCGCTGCTGATGGGCTATATCGGCACCATCGAGCTCGCCGCTCATGGCATCGCGCTGCAATGGGCCTCGATCGCCTTCATGATCCCGCTCGGCCTCAGCCAGGCGGCAACGGTGCGTGTCGGCGTGGCACATGGCCGGGGCGATTACGAGGGGTTGGTGCGCGCCTCGATCACCGTGCTTATCCTCGCCTGCGCCATATCAGCCGCCGGCGGCGTGCTCTTTGCGGTGGCGCCGCAATTCCTCGGAAGCTGGTTCCTCGACGTCAGCTCGCCGGAGGCGCCTCAGGTGCTTGCCTATGCCGGGCCGTTGATCGTCGTTGCCGGGCTTTTCCAGCTCGTCGACGGGTTGCAGGTGATCGCCAATGGATTGCTGCGCGGCCTCAAGGACGCACGCGTGCCGATGATCATGGCGTTGATCGCCTACTGGCCGATCGGCTTCTTCCTTGCCTGGGCCTTTGCCTTCCCGCTGGGTTTCGGTGGCATCGGCATCTGGTTCGGCTTCCTCGTCGGGCTGGCCGCCGCCGCCGTCATGCTCTGCGCGCGCTTCTACCTTCTTCTTCGCCGGGAGGGAGTGACGGCCGGTGGCTAGCCGGCCGTTTTACCCTCAAGCCGCGACAGGTTTGTAGCTGGCGATATCGGCGCGAATGCCGAGGCGCGCAAACATTTCCTGCGGATCGAAATTGGCGGCCTTATGAGCGGCCGCCACGGCTGCTCGCGCGCGCTCGACGACTTCGGTATTTTCCCATTCGGCAATCGTGACGAAATTGAATTCGCCCGGACCGGCGACCTGCTCCAGCACCCTGTGATCGATGAAACCGTCCTGCGCCTCCAGCAGCTTGTGGGTCATCATTACTTTGACGAGAAATTCCTCTCGCGCCGCTGCCGGCACGATGAACTTGTCCACTCGAAAGAAAGCTCCGCTCATCCATTCTCTCCTGCATCGATGTTTGCAGGCAGATCTGTAATTCCTCAAGTTAAGTTGAGGTCAATATACGGAGGAAGAAAAAGGGCCCACTTATGTGAGCCTTGATCAGAAGTGGGCATTTTTGAAATCAGCGTTCGGCGAGCGCCGGTTCGCCCTTCTTTTCGCGCACCATGTTGATGAAGCGACGGAAGAGATAGTGGCTGTCCTGCGGGCCCGGAGAGGCTTCCGGATGGTGCTGGACGGAGAAGACCTGCTTGCCGAGGACGCGCAGGCCGCAATTGGTGCCGTCGAAAAGCGAAATATGAGTCTCTTCAACGCCATCCGGCAGCGACTTCGAGTCGACTGCGAAGCCGTGGTTCATCGAGACGATCTCGACCTTGCCGGTCGTGTGGTCCTTGACGGGGTGGTTGGCGCCGTGATGGCCCTGATGCATCTTCTCGGTCTTCGCGCCAAGTGCCAGGCCCAGCATCTGGTGGCCGAGGCAGATGCCGAAGACCGGGATATCGGTCTTGATCAGCGTCTTGATCACAGGCACGGCATAGTCGCCGGTTGCCGCCGGATCGCCCGGGCCGTTCGACAGGAAGATGCCGTCCGGCTGCATGGCAAGCACGTCTTCAGCGCTCGTCGCGGCCGGCACGACCGTCACCTTGCAGTCGAGGCCGGCAAACAGGCGCAGGATGTTGCGCTTGACGCCGTAATCGAGGCAGACGACGTGGTATTTCGCGTCTGTTGCCTTGAGTTCACCGTAACCTTCGTTCCACACCCACGGCGTTTCGGTCCATTGCGAGGACTGGCCCGAGGAGGCGAT
This sequence comes from Rhizobium changzhiense, assembly GCF_013087625.1. Classification (NCBI taxonomy): domain Bacteria; kingdom Pseudomonadati; phylum Pseudomonadota; class Alphaproteobacteria; order Hyphomicrobiales; family Rhizobiaceae; genus Rhizobium; species Rhizobium changzhiense. The sequence continues at coordinate 276,120 of NZ_JABFCQ010000004.1, read as the reverse complement.
CTTGGCGAGGTCGAGACCTTCAAGGCCGCTCCAGGCTTTGGCCTCGGCCTTCAGCGTCTCGATGTCGAAGACACCGTTCGGATCGTGGGCGATCACCGCGTTCGGGGCCCCGTTCTCACGAATCCAGGCGGTCAGCGCCCGCGTGTCGATGCCGCAGAGACCGATGACGCCGCGGGCCTTCAGCCATTGGTCGAGGTGCTTGGCGGCGCGGTAGTTCGAGGGCTCAGTGATGTCGGCCTTGAAGATGACGCCGACAGCGCCGTGGCGGGCGGCAGGCGTCAGATCCTCGATGTCTTCATCATTGGTGCCGATATTGCCGATATGCGGGAAGGTGAATGTGACGATCTGGCCGAGATAGGAGGGGTCCGTCAGGATCTCCTCATAGCCAGTGAGCGCGGTGTTGAAGACCACTTCGGCCGGCACCTTGCCGGTGGCGCCGATGCCCTTGCCTTCGATGACCGTGCCGTCGGCAAGAACGAGTAGGGCGGTCGGCTTTTCGATTGTCCAGGGTGCTGTCGCGGTCATCTTCATCCCGTTTCCGGCAGGTGGGCGCGTTGTCGCGCTCGTCGCCATTTGATTTTGCAGGCGTGTGGACACGGCAATGCCGCGCGCTTCAGGCCTGATCACGAATTTTGGTGCAGGTGGCGGTAAATAGCCACGCAATCGCTTAGCGTCAATCTTTGTAGCCGAGATCGCGGCCGTTTTCCTGCGCTTTATCGCGCTGACCGCGCAATTTATTTGATCCGCCGCATCAGCGTGGTTTATGAAGCGGCATCAAAACAGGAGTGAAGACCATGCTGCGCGATCAACTCGCCACCCAGCTGAAAGAGGCGATGAAGGCCAAGAATGCGGAGCGGCTTTCCACCGTCCGGCTGATTCAGGCCGCGGTTAAGGATCGCGATATCGCCAACCGCGGCACCGGCAAGGAGCAGGCGAGCGACGACGAGATCCTGCAGATCCTTGCTAAAATGGTGAAGCAGCGTGACGAATCGGCAAAGATCTACGAGGAGAATTCCCGGCCGGAGCTTGCCGCCAAGGAGCGCGCCGAAATCATCGTCATCCAGGATTTCATGCCGAAGCAGCTTTCGGATAGCGAAGTGCGCGCCAACGTCTCGGCGATCATCGCCGAGACGGGTGCCGCGGGTGCCAAGGACATGGGCAAGGTGATGGCGGCGTTGAAGGAGCGTTACGCCGGCCAGATGGATTTCGCCAAGGCGTCGGCGACCGTCAAGGAACTATTGAACGGATAAGCCTCAGATAACCTTTCTTGCCTGCGGTTCGTCACGGACCGCAGGCCCGAGCACCGCTTCGGCGGCGGCATCGATGATGGCGAATTTCGCCGCCTGATAATTCCAATATTCACGGATGAAGTGGGCCGACAGCCAGAAGTCGCCCTTGCGGGAGGGTTCCGTCCAGCCGATGCTCTCCATGGTCGCTGCCTGCGTCAGAAGCCGCTTCAGATGGGTGTTGGAGATCATGAACTGTTCGCGGATTTCCCTAAGCGACAGAGGGCCGAGCACGACGCGGTCGGCCGTCCTTGGAAATTCGGGAAGGCGCGAGATCAGGTAGTCCATCACCAGCCCGCCGGTGTTCGCCCAGTTGAAGAGGTTGAACGTGGCGCCCGGACTGCGCACCCGTTCGCTGCCGATGATCGCCCTGGCGATCAGCGGCTGGATCGCTGCCATCATCGCCCAGGGATCGGCGGTGATCTTGTCGGCGCGCTTACCGCCGTCGAGGCTGTCGAGGATCATCATATGGGTGACGAGCCATCGGGTGAAATGCTGCTCGGCGATTTCGGTGGGCCCCAGGTAACGTGTGCGCTTGTCGGGGCCGGGAACGGCTCGCAGGAAGCGATAGGCCAGCATTTCCTGCATGAAGGCCGCGGCCGTATTGCGGCTGGCAATGTCGTTCCTGACCGCGAAATCGATGAAGCGGCCGGAATAGAGGCCGCCGCTCTTTCCGTCTTCGGAATAACCGTAATGAAGCGCGAAGCCGGCATGGGCCATCAGCCAGCGCTGTTGCGCGGCGAAGATCGAGGCGATGCGCGGGCTCTCACGATAGATGGCGAGCATCTGATCGGCGCAATGCAAGATCGCAGCGAGAAAGCGATCGTCTGCTGCAAGATTGTCCGCGGTAAAAGCCATTTGGAGAGGTCCAGGGAGTTCGGCGCATACATCTTTCATGCAAGCGCCGCCTGTCAACGGTTTTGTCAATAAGCGGTTAATTTCAAAGGGAGAGTTGTCGCAAGGAGAGCCAAAATTTAAGAAGGCAGGAGCTGGGGGCGCTCCTGCCTTCTTGCTCTTTGCTTCCACCGGCACGCAGGGCCGAAGCCCAAGCCGGAGGGTATTTGCAAAGGCACCCTTGCGAAGCGGCGCCGGGGGTAGGGATGGTGCTTCGCTCGGGGATCGCTTTGTTGAGATCGAACTTATTGCGGGCTGGCTGCATATTCAAATTACAAAAAAATAATGATTGGCGAAAACGGCGGTTTGATGGGCATTAAAGCGGAGGCTGAGTTGTTGGCTTGAAGACGGGGATGCTCAAATATAGGAATGAATAACTTACTGTTTTTAAATGACTTACTCAAATTTTTCGAAAAACTGCGGCTCTTCGTTGAGCACTCGCGGCGATGGAGTTCCCGGTCAGCGGGGACAATAATGTCGCACCCCTGTCGCAGGGGCGATAACGTGTTGTTGATTGGAAAACCGACGTCGCAGGCAACGGATGCACTTGCCTGTGAATAGCGGGTTTTCATGACAAGTTTCGTGGCATGGAGCGCCAAAGCAGCTTATATGGAGAGTGGCCAAGAGGTATAAATGCGCTTTTCCAACACCTTTCTCGATGAGATCCGCGACCGCGTTCCGATTTCGAACGTGATCGCGCGCCGCGTCAGCTGGGACAAGCGCAAGACCAACGTGTCGCGCGGCGATTACTGGGCCTGCTGCCCGTTCCACGGCGAGAAATCGCCGAGCTTCCACTGCGAGGACCGAAAGGGCCGCTACCACTGCTTCGGCTGCGGCGTCACCGGAGACCATTTCCGCTTCCTGACTGAACTTGAAGGCCTGAGTTTCCCCGAGGCGGTGCAGCAGATCGCCGACATGGCCGGCGTGCCGATGCCGCTTGCCGATCCTGTGATGGAGAAGCGCGAGAAGGAGCGCGGCTCGCTGATCGACGTCATGGAAATGGCGACACAATTTTTCCAGGACCAGCTGCAGACGGCGAATGGGGCGAGGGCGCGCGCTTATCTGCGCGACCGCGGATTGACGGGGCGTACCATCGAGACCTTCCGTCTCGGCTATGCGCCCGACAGCCGCAATGCGCTCAAGGAATTCCTCGCCGGAAAGGGTGTCTCCAAGGAGCAGATCGAGGCCTGCGGTCTGGTCGTCCATGAAAACGTGCCGGTTTCCTACGATCGTTTCCGCGACCGCATCATGTTCCCGATCCTTTCGTCGCGTGAAAAGGTGATCGCCTTCGGCGGCCGCGCCATGTCGGCTGACGCGCCGGCCAAATATCTGAACTCCAACGAGACGGAGCTCTTCCACAAGGGCAATGTCCTTTACAATTTCGCCCGTGCGCGGCGCGCGATCCAGGGACCGGGTCGCGGCGATCCTCAGGACGAGAATGCGACCGGCACCATCATCGCCGTCGAAGGCTATATGGACGTGATCGCGCTGCATCAGGCGGGCATCGAGAATGCCGTCGCGCCGCTCGGCACGGCGCTCACTGAAAACCAGCTCGAGCTGCTCTGGAAGATGGTGCCGCAACCGGTGCTCTGCTTCGACGGCGACGGCGCCGGCATCCGCGCCGCCAGTCGCGCCGCCGAACTGGCATTGCCGCATCTGAAACCCGGCCGTTCCGTTCGCTTCGCGCTTCTGCCCGATGGCAAGGATCCCGACGATCTCGTGCGCGATGACGGGCGCGCTCCTTTCGACAAGGTGATGAGCCAGGCAAAGCCGCTCTCCGAGATGCTGTGGAGCCGGGAGGTCAACACCGGCAAGTTCGACACGCCCGAGGCGCGCGCCGAGCTCGAGGCGCGGCTGAAGCAACTGGTCGCCGTCATCGCCGACGAGAACGTCCGCCGCCACTACCAGCAGGATATTCGCGATCGGCTGAACGCCTTCTTCCAGCCGCAGTTCCAGAACCGCAACAATGGCGATCGCCGCGGCGGCTTCAACGGCAACGGCAATTACCGGACGGGCCGCGACAATGCGGGCAAGGCAGGGCCGAAAAGCCCGAGCGTCATTTCCGAAAGGCTCGCCCGATCGGGTCCCGTGCGCGGCCACCAGAACAATACGGCGCTGCGCGAAAGCGTGCTGGCGCTGACCGTCGTCAATCACCCCTCGCTGATGATCGACGATTATGACGAGATCGCCGCGATCGAATATGACAGCCGCGAGCTACAGCGGCTCTGGTCGGCGATGCTGGGGGCCGCCGCTGCCGTCGCCGGCCCGCATCTGACGCGCGAATATCTGACCGAAAGGTTGGAATTCGAAGGCTTTGGCCCGCTTATCAAGAGCCTGGACCAGCAGGTGCGCAATGCCCGGCTATGGATCGCGACCGAGGAGGCGGCGATGGAGGATGCGCGTGAGGGATACCGTCAGGCGCTGGCCTCCCACAAGCGGTCGAAGGCGCTGCGCCGGCAGAAGATCGAGCTTGAGCGCGAGATCGCACTGGCAACCGAAGCCGGGGACGGCGAGGCGATCGTTCAACTGATGCGAGCGCAGCAGGAAGTGCATTTCGAAGGGGTGCGCCTTGAGAACCAGGAGGCGATCATCGATGGGTTCGGCGTTCTTTCCGGCCGCGTCAAAGGGGCGGCGAACCACTGATGTCGCTGACCGAACCGGGTTTTTCCGCTTCCGGCGCGCTGTTTTCTTCCGGCCGCTCGCCGCTCGATATCCTCAAGCAGGTCTATGGCTATTCCTCCTTCCGCGGCAAGCAGCAGCAGGTGGTCGACCATGTGGTTTCCGGCGGCGATGCTGTGGTGCTCTTTCCCACCGGTGCCGGCAAATCGCTATGCTTCCAGATCCCGGCGCTCTGCCGCGACGGCGTCGGCATCGTCGTTTCGCCGCTGATTGCGCTGATGCGCGATCAGGTGGAGGCGATGAAGCAGCTCGGCATCCGGGCGGCCGCGCTCAATTCGTCGCTGTCGCGCGAGGAGTTCGTCGAGGTTCGCCGCGCGCTTTCGGCAGGCCAACTCGACCTTCTCTACGTGACGCCTGAGCGCATTTTGACCGATGGTTTCCGCGATCTGATCGCCAACGAGAAGATCGCGCTGTTTGCTATCGACGAGGCCCATTGCGTCTCGCAATGGGGCCATGATTTCCGGCCGGAATATCGTGCGCTCGGCCGGCTTGGCGAGCAATATCCCGGTGTGCCCCGCGTGGCGCTGACGGCGACAGCCGATCCGCATACGCGCGACGACATCATCGAGCGGCTGGGGCTCGATGCCGCCCGGATCTTCACCACCAGTTTCGACCGACCGAACATCGCCTACGAGATCGTCGAGCGTGATCAGCCGCGCCTGCAGCTGTTGCGGTTCCTGTCCGGTCACAAGGGCAATAGCGGCATCGTCTACTGCCTGTCGCGCGCCAAGGTCGAGGATACGGCCGAATGGCTGAACGGGCAGGGCATCCGCGCGCTTGCCTATCATGCCGGCATGGACAGGGCGGTTCGTGACGCCAATCAGGATGCCTTCCTGAAAGAAGAGAACCTTTGCCTGGTCGCCACCGTCGCCTTCGGCATGGGCATCGACAAGCCGAACGTGCGTTATGTTGCCCATCTCGACCTGCCGGGTTCTGTGGAAGCCTATTATCAGGAGACGGGGCGCGCCGGGCGCGACGGTCTGCCGTCCGAGGTCTGGATGGCCTATGGCATGGCCGACGTGATCCAGCGCGGCCGGATGATCGACGAGGGCAGTGCCGCCGCCGAAATCAAGCGGGTCGAGCGCGCCAAGCTCAACGCATTGCTGGCGATTTGCGAGACCGCCTCCTGCCGCCGCCAGGCGATCCTTGCCCATTTCGGTGAGGCGCATGCCGGCCAATGCGGCAATTGCGACACCTGCCTGAAACCGGTCGAGACCTGGGAGGGCACGGAGGCGGCGATCAAGGCGCTAGCCGCCATCTATCGCACCGGCGAGCGTTTCGGCGCTGGCCATGTCGTCGACGTGCTCCTCGGCAACGTCAACGAAAAGACCGAACGTTTCGGCCACACCGAAATGCCGGTCTTCGGCGCCGGCAAGGATATTCCGGCGCGCGTCTGGCAGTCGGTCTTCCGCCAGTTGCTTGCCATGGGGCTGATCCGCGTCGACCACGAGGCCTTCGGGGCGCTGAAGCTGGAGCCGGAGGCGCGTGCTGTCTTCAAGCACGAGCGGCCGGTATTCTTCCGCAAGGACCGGCCGGCCTCGGAACGGCGCACGACGAAGGCTGAGCGCAGCGAGCGCAAATCGGCACTATCAGGCGCCGACGGCACTCTCTTCGAAGCGCTCAGGGCCGAGCGCATGGCGATCGCGAAGTCGCTCGGCGTGCCGCCCTATGTCGTCTTTCCCGATACGACGCTGATCGCCTTTGCCACCGAGAAACCGCGCAGCCGCAAGGAATTGCTCGCCATATCAGGCGTCGGGCAGGCGAAGCTCGAACGCTACGGCGATGCCTTCCTGGAGATCATCCTCTCGCACGACCAGTAGTTCGCGGAGATTGGCGATGGACCCGATCCCGGAGCAGTTGGTTAGGCAAGGTCTGTGTGGAGGAAATCGTTGCCTTTGTAGAGAAGGCGCGTTTTCAGCGCTGTGGCGCAAGCATAGGCAAAGCAATCGCCGAAATTCAGATCTGCCGGATGACCAATGACTTTTCCATAGTGCATGCTCGCAGACAGCGCATCTTCGCCGATCTCATGCGAGATCGAAATCTCTTCGAGAATCAGATCTTCGGCGAAGGCATCAACCGCTTCGGCTGATGCCTTTAGAAGTTCGGGTGTCGTCTTTCTGCCTGTCGGCGTCTTCTGCCGTGCCAGCGCCAGGATGGCTTCGAAGCGGACGAGGGGCGAGATGTGCATAGTGGGATCGTCCGATGCCGCCAAAGTCTTCTCAAGCTCCTCATGACCGGGCTCTCGCGCAAGAATGGCGACGATCGCCGATGCGTCGATAAACATCAGCTACCCCACATTTCGTCGCTGAATTTCTTCATGTCGAATGACGGGTCGTTTGCTCCCATCGCGTCCGCCAGCGATTTTGCGCGTGCAAGGCGTTCATACAGCGGCTGGCTTTGCCGTGCGCGCTTGAGCTCATGATGGAGGGCCGTTCGCACAGCGTCGGTTTTTGTCGCAGCCTTAGTCAGGCGCTGCAGCTCACTCGCAAGCTCGTCTACTTCAGGGTCTCGAATATAAAGCGCCATGGTGATATTCCTTCCGCATATACAAATATCACTTTTGAATATTCATTTCAATTTCTCTCGCCGCGGACCTTTACTGTGAAAATATTTCGTACCGGATCGGCGACATCCGCACTTGCTTTGTGCTAATTGCAGCGCCCATCGGAGGACGTTTTGGGGACAAGGGCGTTTACAATGACAAAAGCATTTCTCTCCCACCTGCAATCTGAGCTTGCCTCTCTTAAGGATGCCGGCCTCTACAAGTCCGAACGCGTCATCACCTCGAAGCAGGCCGGCGAAATTGCCGTTGTCTCCGGCGAGCGCGTGCTGAATTTCTGCGCCAACAATTATCTCGGCCTTGCCGACAACGAGGAGCTGGCCGAGGCCGGCAAGCAGGCGCTCGACCGATACGGCTACGGCATGGCCTCGGTGCGCTTCATCTGCGGCACGCAGGAGGAGCACAAGCAGCTCGAGGCGCGCATCTCCTCCTTCCTCGGCATGGAGGACACGATCCTCTATTCCTCCTGCTTCGACGCCAATGGCGGCCTGTTCGAAACGCTGCTGTCAGAAGAGGACGCCATCATCTCGGATGCGCTGAACCACGCCTCGATCATCGACGGCGTCAGGCTTTCGAAGGCCAAGCGTTTCCGCTACGCCAACAACGACATGGCGGCGTTGGAAGAAGAACTGAAAAAGGCCGAAGGCAGCCGCTTCAAGCTGATCGCCACCGATGGCGTCTTCTCGATGGACGGGATCATCTCCAATCTCGGCGGCGTCTGCGATCTCGCCGAGAAATACGAGGCGATGGTCATGGTCGATGACAGCCATGCCGTCGGTTTCGTCGGCAAGAACGGCCGTGGGTCGCCGGAATATTGCGGCGTCGAGGGTCGGATCGACATCATCACCGGCACGCTCGGCAAGGCGCTCGGTGGCGCCTCGGGCGGTTATACTTCGGCGAAGGCCGAGGTTGTGGAGTGGCTGCGGCAGCGTTCGCGGCCCTATCTGTTCTCGAACACGCTGGCGCCCGTCATCGCCGCCGCCTCGCTCAAGGTGTTCGACCTCATCGAAAACGGCGATGCCCTGCGCAAGCGCCTTTCCGACAATGCTGATCTGTTTCGCAGCGAAATGACCAAGCTCGGCTTCACGCTTGCCGGCGAAGGGCATCCGATCATTCCTGTCATGCTGGGTGACGCCAAGCTCGCCCAGGATATGGCCGGCCTGATGCTGAAGAAGGGCATCTATGTCATCGGCTTCTCCTTCCCCGTCGTGCCGAAAGGCCAGGCCCGCATTCGCACGCAGATGTCGGCGGCGCATTCGCGGGCAGATGTGGAGCGGGCAATTGCGGCCTTTGCCGAGGCAGGGCGGGAATTGGGTGTGATTTGAGTATGGGGTTTGCCCCTCACCCTAACCCTCTCCCCGTAAAAACGGGGCGAGGGGACGTGCTAAACGCAGCGTCGAGGGTTGACGAAGCCGGTGCGTCTAGCTTCCTCTTCTCCCCAGCGGGGAGAAGGTGGCCCGAAGGGTCGGATGAGGGGGCGAGCGAAGCGAGGTTTCGAGCGGCGAGCGAGGAACATGCGGGATTTAGATGGCGTCCCGTGCAGCCCCCTCATCCGCCCTACGGGCACCTTCTCCCCGCTGGGGAGAAGAGGGAATAGCAAAGTCAGATGCCAACCAAAGTGGGAATAATTATGTCGAACATGATGAAGGCACTGGTCAAAGCAAAACCCGAGGTCGGGCTCTGGATGGAGAATGTGCCGGTGCCCGAGGTCGGGCCGAACGATGTGCTGATCCGGGTGAAGAAATCGGCGATCTGCGGCACCGACGTGCATATCTGGAACTGGGACCAGTGGGCGCAGAAGACCATTCCGGTGCCGATGGTGGTCGGCCATGAATTCTCCGGCGAGATCGCTGAGATCGGCTCGGCGGTCACCCGCTATCATGTCGGCGAGCGGGTTTCCGGCGAGGGGCATATCGTCTGCGGCAAGTGCCGCAACTGTCGGGCGGGCAGGGGGCATCTCTGCCGCAATACGCTCGGTGTCGGCGTCAACCGCCCAGGCTCCTTCGGCGAGTTCGTCTGCATTCCCGAAAGCAACGTCGTTCCGATCCCGGATGATATTTCCGACGAGATCGCCGCGATCTTCGATCCGTTCGGCAATGCCGTGCACACCGCGCTCTCCTTCGATCTCGTCGGCGAGGACGTGCTCGTCACCGGTGCCGGGCCGATCGGCATCATGGGTGCGCTCGTCGCCAAGCGATCCGGCGCCCGCAAGGTCGTCATCACCGATATCAATCCGCACCGGCTGGAGCTGGCGCGCAAGCTCGGCATCGATTACGTCGTCGACGCATCGAAGGAAAACCTCGCCGATGTGATGAAGGCGATCGGCATGACGGAGGGTTTTGACGTCGGGCTCGAAATGTCGGGGGCCGCGCCTGCCTTCCGCGACATGATCGACAAGATGAACAACGGCGGCAAGATCGCCATCCTCGGCATCGCGCCTGCTGGTTTCGAGATCGACTGGAACAAGGTGATCTTCAAGATGCTCAATCTCAAGGGCATCTACGGCCGCGAGATGTTCGAGACCTGGTACAAGATGATCGCCTTCGTCCAGGGCGGCCTCGATCTCGCGCCCATCATCACCCACCGGATCGGCATCGACGATTTTCGCGACGGCTTCGAGGCGATGCGGTCGGGTAATTCCGGCAAGGTTGTGATGGATTGGATGTGAGGAGACGACATGCTCTATGAAGGAAGCTGCCATTGCGGCAATGTGGCTTTCGAGGTCGAAGGTGAATTCACCGAGGCGCTCGACTGCAACTGCTCGCTTTGCCGCAGGCGCGGCGGACTTCTCGCCTTCGTGCCGCGCGAGAAACTTGTGCTGACAACGCCGGAGGACAATGTCTCGACCTATACTTTCAACCGGCATGTCATTCGGCATCACTTCTGCGCCAATTGCGGCATCGCACCCTTCGGCGAGGCTGTGGGTCCGAACGGCGCGGCAATGGCTTCGATCAATCTGCGCTGTATTCCCGCGGTGGATATCGGCGCGCTGACGGTGAAGGCGTATGACGGCGCGGCGCGTTAGCCGATATCCGTCAGGCAATGGCGAATATATTCTCGGCACAACTGCAAAAATGGTGGAAGCAACTGGTGCGGCGGGCAAAATTCTTACTGCCCTTGTCTTTTGTTCGCCGCATCTTAAATAAGGGTTCGCAATCGCTGCCGCGGTTCAAAGCCTGTGGATAAGGCTTTTTCCGTATTTTTGCGGGCTTTTTTTCTGGAAAAGCTTGACGAGAACAAAAAATGTGGGAATCACCGTTCGACTTGTTGAATGGTGAACTGGGTCAAGGCGGATCGCGCAACCATGGCCGGAAATCCAAAAGCAAGAAAGCTTTGCTGTCCGGTGCCGGTAATCGTGGTTAATCAGGCTTTAAATGTCATCCCGTTAGGTGGGCAAAGGTGATTCGAGGGCGGCGCGTGCGGCGCGTCAGGCCCTGAGACAACCCGTTCACCGTAGCGAGATTGGATAGCGTCAGGAAGGCGACGATATAAATGGCAACCAAGGTCAAAGAGAACGAAGACGCGGAAGTCGAACGCGACGGCGCAAGCGACGGCCCTCTTCTCGATCTTTCCGACGACGCGGTCAAGAAGATGATCAAGGCCGCCAAGAAGCGCGGCTATGTGACAATGGACGAGCTTAACGCGGTCCTGCCGTCCGAAGAAGTGACGTCCGAGCAGATCGAAGACACGATGTCGATGCTGTCCGACATGGGCATCAACGTCATCGAAGACGAGGAAGCCGAGGAAGCCGGTGCTTCCGGCGGCAGCGATGACGACGACGCCGGCGGCGACGAGGAGAGCGAAGGCGGCGAACTCGCGCCTTCGAGCGGCACGGCGCTTGCGACTGCCAAGAAAAAAGAACCGACCGACCGTACCGACGATCCGGTTCGCATGTACCTGCGCGAGATGGGCTCGGTGGAGCTTCTTTCCCGCGAGGGCGAAATCGCGATCGCCAAGCGTATCGAGGCCGGCCGCGAGACGATGATCGCGGGTCTCTGCGAGAGCCCGCTAACCTTCCAGGCGCTGATCATCTGGCGCGACGAACTCAACGAAGGCACGACGCTGCTGCGTGAGATCATCGATCTCGAAACGACCTATTCCGGTCCTGAAGCCAAGGCTGCGCCGCAGTTCCAGAGCCCCGAGAAGATCGAGGCTGATCGCAAGCTCGCCGAAGAGAAGGAAAAGACCCGTCGCGCCCGCTCCGGCGACGACGACATCACCGATGTCGGCGGCGAAGGCCTGCCTCCCGAGGAGGAGGAAGAGGACGAGGACGAATCCAACCTTTCGCTGGCGGCGATGGAAGCCGAGCTTCGCCCGCAGGTAATGGAGACGCTCGACACGATCGCCGAGACCTACAAGAAGCTGCGCAAGCTGCAGGACCAGCAGGTCGAGCAGCGGCTGTCGGCTTCCGGCACGCTGTCCACTGCCCAGGAGCGCCGCTACAAGGAACTCAAAGATGAGCTCATCAAGGCCGTCAAATCTCTGTCCTTGAACCAGAACCGCATCGACGCCCTCGTCGAGCAGCTCTACGACATCAACAAGCGCCTCGTTTCCAACGAGGGCCGTCTGCTGCGTCTGGCCGAATCCTACGGCGTCAAGCGCGATAGCTTCCTGGAGCAGTATCAGGGTGCTGAACTCGATCCGAACTGGATGAAGTCGATCGGCAATCTGGCCGCCCGCGGCTGGAAGGAATTCGCCAGGGGTGAAAACACGACGATCCGCGACATTCGCCAGGAAATCCAGAATCTGGCGACCGAAACCGGTATCTCGATCTCGGAATTCCGCCGCATCGTCCATATGGTGCAGAAGGGTGAGCGCGAAGCGCGCATCGCCAAGAAGGAAATGGTCGAAGCAAACCTTCGCCTCGTCATCTCCATCGCCAAGAAGTACACGAACCGCGGCCTGCAGTTCCTCGACCTCATTCAGGAAGGCAATATCGGCCTGATGAAAGCGGTCGACAAGTTCGAATACCGCCGCGGTTACAAGTTCTCGACCTATGCGACATGGTGGATCCGTCAGGCAATCACCCGTTCGATCGCCGACCAGGCCCGCACGATCCGCATTCCGGTGCACATGATCGAGACGATCAACAAGATCGTCCGGACATCGCGCCAGATGCTGCACGAGATCGGCCGGGAGCCGACGCCGGAAGAACTGGCCGAAAAGCTCGCCATGCCGCTCGAAAAGGTCCGCAAGGTCCTGAAGATCGCCAAGGAGCCGATCTCGCTCGAAACCCCGGTGGGCGACGAAGAGGATTCGCATCTCGGCGATTTCATCGAGGACAAGAACGCGCTGTTGCCGATCGACGCCGCCATCCAGGCGAACCTGCGTGAGACGACGACCCGCGTTCTCGCCTCGCTGACGCCGCGCGAGGAACGTGTTCTGCGCATGCGCTTCGGCATCGGCATGAACACCGACCACACGCTCGAAGAAGTCGGCCAGCAATTCTCGGTCACCCGCGAACGTATCCGACAGATCGAGGCGAAGGCGTTGCGCAAGCTGAAGCATCCGAGCCGCTCCAGAAAGCTCAGAAGTTTCCTCGACAGCTAAGGGCTTCGGCCACGTCGTTCTGATTGGAAAAGCCGGGCTCCATGCCCGGCTTTTGCTTTCGTGATTAATACCAATGATCCCGGCGCCTTTCTTGTCCCTCTGTGGTGACAAGCTTATAATCCGGCACGGGAAGGATCGATCGCCGCGCGCGAGCGAGAGTTGACGTGTGCCTGTGTAGACCGATCCTCCACTAGATCCGGATGATTTGGCCTGACCGGCCAAAATCTGAATCCGGATCTACATCAAAGAAATAGAGCGTGATGTCGTCCGAAAAGCTCTCACACTCTTCGGCATCATGCTCTGGGAGGTGCGACATGACCACTTACATTCTTTTGATCAATTGGACGGATCAGGGCATCCGCAATGTGCGCGACTCGGCAAAACGGCTCGATGCGGCGAAGAAATTGCTCGCCAGCGTCGGAGGCTCCATCAACCAATTCTACCTGACGATGGGCGGGCATGACATGGTCGCCGTCTGCGAGGCGCCCGATGACGCCGTCATGGCGCATTTTACCCTCTCATTGGCGATGGGCGGCAATGTCCGTACGGAGACGCTGAAGGCATTCCCGGAGGCCGCCTACCGGGATCTCATCGGCTCGCTCGGGTAACCGGAGCCGGAGATCGTCGATCTTAGATGTTGCGGAGCACTCGCTGTGCTGGCAGTGTCGCGGCGTGCTTCAATTTCCGCGGCAGGTTCCGGCCCGACTTTTTTGGAGAAGGTCGGCGGCAACAGCGTCGAGATGAAGGGCGGCGCCTTCCGCAGCAAACGCAAGTGGTACAACATCCAGTTCAAATGTGAGCTCGATGCCGGCTCTGGCGAGGTCGTGTCCTTCGCCTTTCTCGTCGGCGATGCCATTCCGCGAGATGAATGGCAGGAGCACAATCTGGTGGCCGACGATGGCGCCGCCGACCAATAACCCTCATCGCTGCTCGATCACGCGGTTTTTTTCTTTTGTGGCTTGATGCTGCCGGCTTTAGAGGCCACATCGCTGCTGTGACAGAAGAAGACGTAGAACCGGCGGAAGCGCAGCACGAAACGGGAAAGCAGCGGCCTGAAATCCGCTGGGGCGTTGTCGCGTCCGTTGCTGCGCATATTCCTATCGTTGCTCTTCTGATTTTCGGGCTGCCGAAGATCGAGCCGAAGCCTGTTGAAGACGAGAGCGTGAAGGTGGAGCTCGTTCCGCCGCCGGAGGAGAAGAAGCCGGAGCCCAAGGAAAAGCCACCGGAGCCGAAGCCACCGGAAGAGGCCAAGAAGGAGCCACCTCCGCCGCCTCCGCCATCACCACCACCACCGCCACCACCACGTCCCGCTGAAAGTAAGCCGTCAGAGCAAGGCAAGCCCGCTGCTCCTATGCCTAGTTTGAATCCTGTCTTCGAGTTTGGCGACAGGGACAGCGGACCAGAAAAATCGGCAGCAGGGAATTCCTCCCAGGGTGAGGTAAAGCCCGCGACCACTGCGCCGCAGCATAGCGCAGAGCCGCAACAGGTGCCTGCAGAAGCTTCTGCAGAGAAGCCACAGGTTGAGACGCCTCCGGCAAGGCCGATTCCCGATGACGTACAACTTCCCGAGGTTGCAACAGCCGACGTTTCTCCCGAGCGCGATGCGCCTCTTGCAGAAGCTACCGGTGAAGCCAAGACTGATATCGAGGTAGTCAAGCCGCGCGAACAGAATCCGTCTGAACCGCCCAAGGTGGACGCGGCAAAGGACGATCTGCCTAAAGCCAAGACCTTGTTTTCGCAGGCTGCCAACGACGATCCCGTTGCGAGAATTGCGATGAACGGCATGCCGCGTAGCAAGCGTGTCGCGCAGCTTTGCGCCAACGAGCTCCGGCAACAGCTGGTCCACACTTCGCCGAGGTTTCAGCCCACCATTGTACCTACCCAAGGATTATCTAGCGGTACCGTTCTCGATCTCAGGGCCGCCTTCCGCACAGCTGAAAGCTGGTATGATGTACGCTTCCGTTGCGAGGTGGATCAGGATGCTATGAAAGTTGTCTCTTTTGCTTTTGATGTCAACGGAGCTATTCCGCGTAGCCAATGGAAAAGTCGCGGGCTTCCCGAAAACTGAATTTGGAAGCCTCGATGGCAACAAGCCACGCGCAAGGAACCGCATCTAGCTTCTTCCCATGGCCGTGATGATGCCGGTGAAGAAGGGACAAATGATATGTCGAACGAGATTGAGCATTTTTTCGAGCGTCAGGACGAAGCCGTGAGCGCGGTGTTCCTGGAAAACAAAGGCGACGAGCTGACCGATATTCTGGTGGCGGCTCTGGAAGAGGCTTTCGAAATCCTTCTCGAAGTCGCACCAGCCGAAACCGTTCACTGAGGTCGCAGAAGGATCGTTCGGTCTGCCAATGTATGCAGAGCGATCGCGCCGCTTGCGCTGTCCCGTCTTGTCGGGATAGTTCGCCAGCATCAATGGCTCTAGATATCATGTCGATTTTCCAAGAGGATCAACCGCCGTCGGCGGACGCGCTTGATGCCCGTCTGGCCGGTTACCGGTTCGAACGCGATGCACTCGGCCGCTCCGCCGCAAGTGTCTTCCGGCTGGAAGCTCTCGGATTGCCGACGCTTTATCTGAAGGTCGAAGAGGTCGGTCCTTTTGGCGAACTCGCCGATGAAGCAGCCAGGCTTCGCTGGGTCAAGGCTTCCGGTCTGTCCTGTCCTGGTGTCATTGCAGAGGATAGCGACGGTGCGCACAACCGGCTGCTGATCAGCGCGCTGCCCGGGAGTGACCTCGCCAGCGCACCGGTGCTGACGCCGCTTGCGCGGGTTGAACTGCTGGCGGCGGCACTTCTTAACCTGCATCGCCTGCCGATCGCATCCTGCCCGTTCGATCATCGGCTGGAGAGGCGTATCGCGGCGGCAAAAGCGCGGATGCAGGCCGGCATCGTCGACGAGGCCGATTTTGACGAGACGCGGCTTGGAAAGAGTGCTGAGGCCTTGTTTGCCGAACTTGAGCGCCAGAGGCCGGACGGCGAAGATCTCGTCGTTACCCATGGCGACGCCTGCCTGCCGAATTTCATCGCGTCGGAAGAGGGATTTTCGGGCTATATCGACTGCAGTCGTCTCGGCGTCGCCGACCGCTATCAGGATATCGCGCTCGCCTGCAGCAGCGTCGCCCATAATTTCGGCGAGGCGCTGGTGCAGCCCTTCCTCGAACGTTACGGATTGACGGCGCCGGATCCGGCAAGGCTGGATTATTATCAGCTGCTCGACGAATTCTTCTAGGCAGGCATTCTCGCCGCCACGATTGCGTCATCTCACTGCGGCTGGCAGAGTGGCTGGCGATCGGACCTGCGGACAGGTGATGGCGAAGAACCAATTCAGGATGTTGCGCTCGGCGCTATCAGGCGTCGAAGCGGTGGCGGCGCAAACGCATCACAGCTTCGCGCGCCACACCCATGAGCAATTCGGCATCGGCCTGATTTCCGCCGGTGCGCAGTCATCGCTCAGCGGCCGCGGCATGGTGGAGGCCGAGGCCGGCGACATCATCACGGTCAATCCGAACGAGGTGCATGACGGCGCGCCGATCGGCGAAGGGCGGTCGTGGCGCATCCTCTATTTCGATCCCGCCATCGTCAGCGGTCTTTCACGAGAGATCAGCGAAAGCGGGGCAGGGCGATCGGAAATCCCGCATCCTGTCATCCGCAATGCGGCGATCGCCGCCCGCTTCGAAACGCTGTTTGGCGTGGTGACCGGCGGCGGGGCGGCGGATGGGTTGTTCTGCGAGGAACTGCTTCTGCAACTCGTCGCCGACGTCATGCGGGAGCGCTCTGGTACCGAAGAGCGGCCACTTGTGCCGGCGTCGATCCGCGCGGCCCGAAACCTGATCGACGACGACCCGCTTGCCGCCGTCTCGCTTGCCGATCTCTCCAGGGAAAGCGGGCTCAGCCGCTTCCAGGTGCTGCGCGGTTTTGCCAAGGCGACCGGATTGACGCCGCATGCCTATCTCGTCCAAGCCCGCATCCATATCGCCCGCCGGCTGATCGCTCAGGGCATGCCGCTTGCAGAAGCTGCCTTTGCCAGCGGCTTTGCCGACCAGAGCCACATGACGCGAGTCTTCGTGCGCAAATACGGTCTTTCGCCGCGGCTTTATGCCGGCGCCTTTCTCTGAGCAGCTGCTTTGCACCTGCAATTTCGTTCAAGACCCCGACCGTCTCCTGCTGTTTTCTCGGCGCATCCAACAGGAGACGCTGAATGTCGAGGCAGGTTCAAGGTTATGTCTATCTGGCGCTGGCCATGCTGACTGTGGGAAGCACGGTCGTCGCCAGCAAACTCATCGCATCAAGCCTGCCGCCGTTCAGCGCCACCGCATTGCGCTTTGCCATCGCCTTTCCCGTCTTTCTTCTGCTGATGTGGGCGACCGGCGCGCGGCTGCCGAAACTCTCCAGAGAGGACCGCCTCATCCTTGTCGTTCAGGCGGGGGCCGGCAGCGTCGGTTATACGACGCTGCTGATCTCCGGCCTCAGCCTGACCTCGGCAGCCGATGCCGGCGTCATCATCGGCACGCTGCCGGTGGTGTCGGCCGCAATCTCCATCCTGCTGCTTCGCGAACGGCCGCAGCGTGCCCTGCTTCTGGCCGTGGCGCTTGCGACGGCAGGCGTGCTCTCGATCGCCTGCACACCGGATGCGGCCGGCGGATCGCTCGCCGGCAATGCATTGATCTTTTGCGCCGTCGTCTGCGAAGGATTGTTCATCCTGCTGAACAAACGGCTGAAGACGGAGGTTGCGCCGCTTGCCCTGTCGACGCTGATGGCCGGCATCGGCTTCATTGTTGCCGCCATCCCGGCTATTTTCGAAGCGCCTTTCGCAGATGGTATTTCGGCAAGCGCTGTCGCCGCCGTCGGCTATTATGCGGTGGTGCCGACCGTCGGCGGATTTCTGCTGTGGTATGCGGGGGCAGAAAGGGTGAGCGGCACGGAGGCCGCTCTCTTCACCGCGCTGGCTCCAGTTTCCGCCGTCATGCTTGCCTTCATCATCCTTGGCGAGCCGGTCGGGCTCAGCCAGATCGCCGGCATGGCCTGCGTGCTTGCGGCCGTGCTCGGGCTTGCCTTTGCCGGGAGCCGTAGCGCGAAACTTGCCGGAGGGAGATAGACCATGCAGTTCAGCCATTCCGATGCCATGCGGCAGGCCTTTCCGGAACTTCGCGCCGGCGCGCTCCATGGCGACGGCATCCATGCGGATGCCGATGTCGAGGCGGTGATCGCAAGCTTCTACGCGATCGCCGAGGCCCGGCTGACGCAAGCGCAGGAAGGCGAATTCCCCGAAATTCAGGCCTGGCGTCGCGGCTTTTCCCGCATGGGGCTGAAGCCGACGCAATATCGCTGCGCTTCCGAGGCGTTGTTGCGCCGATTCCGCCTGGAGCATGCGCTGCCGCGTCTGCATCCGCTTATCGATCTCTGCAATGCGATTTCGCTCGCCTTCGCCATTCCGATCGCTGTCTTCGACGCTGAAAAGATCGCTGGCGATCTCGAGGTCCGGCGGGCCAGGGGCGACGAGACCTATCTGACCTTCGCCGGCGAAATCGAACATCCGGAGCCGGACGAGGTGATCTTCGCAGACGGTGCGGGAAACGCGCATGCGCGGCGCTGGACGAACCGGCAGAGCGGGCTTTCGGCCGTGCGGGAGACGACGCGCTCGGTGCTGATTGTTGCGGAGGCCCTGCATGTTTCCGCCGGTGAGGATATGGGGAAGCTGGTCGCCACAGTTGCGGATGTGCTCGCGGGGCATTGGCCGGTGGCACCCAAAACGGCGGTGCTGAGCGTGGAATCGCCGCGTTTCGAATTCTAAACGAAGGTGGTATTCGAGGCCTTGGGCCGGCGGCATCGCCGCCCTATCTCCATGGGGCCGATATCTCCTGGAGACGAACCACCATGTCAGACAAGTCGATCAAGATTCCGGGGCCGGACCATCCGATCACGGTCGAGCACAATCCCTCCCGTGTCGTCGTCACGCTTGGCGGCAAGACCATCGCCGACACCCACGACGCACTGACGCTGCGCGAGGCCTCCTATCCGCCGGTGCAGTATATTCCGCGGAGGGATGTGGACATGTCGCTGCTTCAGCGCACCGACCACACCAGCCATTGCCCCTATAAGGGCGATGCGTCCTATTACAGCATCATTCCGGGCGGCGACCGCTCGAAGAATGCCGTCTGGACCTACGAGGCGCCGAACGCCGCGGTCAGCAATATCAAGGACCATCTGGCCTTTTACCCCGACCGCGTCGACGGCATCGAGGAAATGGCCTCTCCGGAAGCCGGCACCTTCTGACGACGTGCATTGAATCAGTTCCGACGGAACATGTTTGCCGCCGGGCCGTTAGGCTCGTCTAGCGGGGGATGTGTCGTGCCGAAATTCTACTTTCAACTTTTCGATCGGGATGGTGCCGGGGCGACCGAGACGGGATATGATTTCGACTCTATCGAGGCTGCCAAAGCAGAGGCGCGGCGCGTGCTCGCGGAGATGGCCGCCGAAGGCTTGCCGACCGCGCCTTTGAATATGATGTCGGTGGAGCTCTTCGATGAAAGCCGGCGACCGCTTGCGGAAATCCGGTTGATTCTCGAGGAAATTGCGAAATAGCAGCCACAGGCATGCCGGCCTTTGAATTGCTTGTCGATCGCGCCAAAGCAATCGAATGACTATGTCAAATTTAATTGCTGGCCATGAAGGCGGGTCTTAGCGTCGCGTCGCAATCGACCGAGTCGGATTGATGCGTATGTGTGACCGGCGGCAGCCCTTAAACGGCTGCGGCTATCGTAAGACGTCGAGCCATTCATTGCTGAAGACGAGGCTGGCAACCGTGACCGGATCGCCACTCTCGTTGCGAACGGTGACGGCGATGATCGCGCGATCACCCGCAGGCAATTCGTCACGGGCCACATCCAGCAGGATGCGGGTCACTTCTTTCGGAATGTCTTCACGAGATCTGAGCTCGGTGCCGTGCTCATCGCGCGTGGGACCTTCCCCGTTGTGTAGATCGAAATAGTAGCGAGCCATGTTTTTTCCTGCGCGTCACAGGGGAAATCACAGATGAAGACAATTGTTCCCGAGGCTAGGCATTGATTCTTATAGAAAAATATAGGTCGCATCGAAATCGGTCGGGCTCCAGCGATACCGGTGGGCAAGCCCGTGATTGAATCCCTGCTGCTCAACCTTGGAAGCCGCGATGTGTTGTCGGCCGAAGAGGAAAGCCATCTCAGAGCCATCATCGTCAAAGACAGGTATTTTGCTGCCGGGGAGGATCTCGTCTCCGAAGGAAGCAGGCCTGGCTACAGCACGCTGCTGCTCGATGGTTTTGCGGCGCGCTATAAGGTGATGGCCGATGGCAGCCGCCAGATCACCGCGCTGCATGTCGCCGGCGATTTCGTCGATCTGCATGCTTTCCCGATCAAGAAAATGGATCACGGGATCGTCGCGCTGTCGTCCTGTCATGTCGCCTTTGCCGATCACGCCGATCTCAAGGCGATCACCGAGGGCATGCCGCATCTGACCCGGCTGCTCTGGCTCGATACGCTGGTGGATGGCGCCATCCACCGCGAGTGGATTGTCGCCATGGGCCGGCGCTCCAAGCGCGCCCATATCGCCCATCTCGTCTGCGAACTCTTCGTGCGGCTGCAGGTGGTGAAGCGGACGCGCGGCGCAAGTTTCCAGTTTCCGTTGACGCAGATCGAGATGGCCGACGTGCTCGGCGTTTCCGTCGTCCACCTCAACAAGACGCTGCAGGCGCTGAGGCGCGAGGGCGTGTTCACCTGGGAGAACCGGACGATCACCATCGTCGACTGGGAACGCCTGCAGGAAATCGCCGAATTCGATCCCGGCTATCTCAGCATCTCCAGGGAACCGCGCTAAAACTGAGGCATCACACAATCCGGTGACACCAGCTCATTGCGATTGACAATTCGCCCATTCGGGCAGAACACCGCTCCGACCTTGAAAACTCTTATAAAGGCTGGCGGACCCGCGCTGCCGGCCGGTGACATCGCAATGGACATATCCCAAGGCCCGGGGAGCGTTCTTCGCCACCCCGGCTATCTGAACTTCGCCGCCTCCCGCGTCTTTTCCTCGCTTTCCTTCCAGTCCATTGGCATCGCCATGGGGTGGATGATCTACGATCAGACGCACAGCGCCTTTGCGCTCGGCCTCGTCGGCTTGTGCCAGTTTCTCCCGATGGCGGCGCTGACCTTCGTCGTCGGCCATGTCGCCGACCGGTTCGATCGGCGGCGCATCGGACTTGTCTGCCAGTTGATCGAGGCGGTGACGGCGCTGGTGCTGGCGGTTGCCACCTGGCAACAATGGCTGACATCGGCCGGCATCCTTGCCGCCGTCACCGTGCTCGGCGCCGTCGTCGCCTTCGAGCGCCCGACCATGGCGGCGCTGCTGCCGAACATCGTGCCAGCCTCGATGCTGCAGAAGGCGGTTGCAACCTCCACCTCGCTTATGCAGACGGCGCTGATCGTCGGCCCCTCGCTCGGCGGCCTGCTTTATGGCCTCCACCCCGTCGCGCCCTTTGCCATATCCGCGCTGCTCTTTGCCGTCGCAAGCTTCAACGTCATCTCGATCCGGATGCAATGGAGCCCTGCCAAGCGTGAGCCGGTGACGCTCGCCTCGGTCTTTGCAGGCGTCTCCTTCATCCGCAGCCGGCCGGTGATGCTCGGGACGATCTCGCTCGATCTCTTCGCGGTGCTGCTCGGCGGCGCGACTGCGCTGCTGCCGATGTTCGCCAGCGATATCCTGCATGCCGGTCCCTGGGGGCTCGGTTTTCTCCGCGCTGCCCCGGCGGTCGGCGCGCTCGCCATGTCGATCGTGCTCGCCCGCCGGCCACTGAGTAGCAATGTCGGGCGCAAGATGCTTGCCGCCGTCGCCGTGTTCGGCGTCGCCACCATCGTCTTCTCGCTTTCGACCAATATCGCGCTTTCCGTGGTCGCGCTGTTCGTGGTCGGCGCGTCCGATACGGTCAGCGTCGTCGTGCGCAGCTCGCTGGTGCAGCTTCTGACGCCGGACGAAATGCGTGGCCGCGTCAGCGCCGTCAACTCGCTGTTCATCGGCACCTCCAACCAGCTCGGCGAATTCGAATCCGGTATGATGGCGGCAGTCCTCGGCCCCGTCGCCACCGGCGTTGTCGGCGGACTCGGCACGATCGTCGTCGTCGCCCTGTGGATGCGGCTCTTCCCCGATCTCACCAAGGTCAAGACGCTGCAGGGCTAGCACATGCATGACGCGTTGAAAGCGACGACCGCTCCCGCTAGGTTCGGCCCGAAACATCATTCGGCGGAGCCGCGCGTGACAACAAATTTTCTATCCTGTGTGCTTGCGGCGGTTTTCGCGTCGGTGCCGGCTGTGGCGTTGGCCAATTGGCAGGCGGTCGAAGAGGTACGGCCCTATTCGATATCAGGCACATCGGGGGCCGGGCTCTATGCATCGATCGGCGAGCGTGGGCCGAAGACCAGTGGCTTCGGCCGGGCGATCGCGCATACGACGTTCAAGCTGACCTGGACCAGGAAATACGAATCGCAGGGAAATGCCTGCGTTATCGTGACCAACCGTCCGAAGCTCATCATCACCTATACGCTGCCGAAACCATCCGCCGAGCTGCCAGCCGCCGTGAAGAGCAGCTGGGAGGGCTTCATATCAGGGGTGCAGGCGCATGAGCGGGTGCATGGCGAGACCATCAAGGAGATGGTCAAGGAGATCGAGGCGATGAGCATCGGCCTCACCGTTGCCGACGATCCCGATTGCAAGAAGATCAGGATCGAGCTGACCCGGCGCCTCGGCGAGATCTCCCAAAGACAGCGCCAGCGCGGCCGCGACTTCGACAAGATCGAAATGGGTGACGGCGGCAATATCCAGCAGCTCATCCTCAAGCTGGTGAATGGGCCCTGAGGGGGCCGAAGCGGATAACGGGCGACCTTCTCCGGGCGGGGCCTGGCAAGCCTCGGGTGCGCCTATCAGGCCGCAGCCAAATGCATAGGCGTCACCTTAGGCGCGGGCGCTTCGTCGCCATCAAGCCCTCGGTGAGTGCGTTCAGATCGCGGACAAGGGCTATCAGCTGCGGCAGCAACTCTATTTGATACCGCGGCGAGGGCAGCGAAGCCGGCCAGGCGTTTTTCGGGCCGAAATAGACGGCATGCATACCGGCGTTCTCTGCTCCAACAATATCGGCCTCGGGGATTGTCACCGACGAAGAGACAGCTGTCGACGGGCAGGTGGAGACGGCCGACAGCCAGCTCGAAAATTTCCCGTTCCGGTTTACGAAGGCCGATATCTCCTGAAATGACCACCAGGTCGAGCCCTTCGTTCAGTCCCGCCGCCGCGATTTTCGGTCGCTGAACATTGCCTTCGCCATTGCTGACGACGCCGACTAGAACGCCGTATTGCTTCAGCGCCGAAATGGTCTGTTTTGCTCCTGACATGGGAACAGCCATGCCGGGATACACTGTCTCGAAGTCGCGGAAGAGGGCCTCAGCAAGCTCGCCTGGAAGACCGAATGTCTCCACCAGGCGCGGATAAAGATCGCGCTTTCTTACCAGGCCGGCCTTCTCCAGCTGCAGGAATTCAGCGATGTAGCGCTGTTCGTCGACGCCGTGCTCACCAAGACGAAACCGCTGATATTGGAGCGGCAGGAAGGTGAGGACGGTAGCGGTCTTGTCGATGAGGGTCTCGTCAAGATCAAAAAGGACCGCTCTAATCATGGTGTCCCGCCCAATGCTTACTGGAAGGATTGTTCTGCAATGCCGGTAAAGCGGAAAATCGGATCGGGGTCAAACCTCACAAATCGAGTGAACGATCGACAGCGGCGCAAGCCAGAGATGGCAAGGCAGTTGAGCGCTTCGTCCCTGGACCTGCCTGGCCGCCGTCCTATCTCCTCCGCCATAACAAGGCGCAGATACGCAAAGGAGGAGCGAGATGTCCTATGTCGATGGTTTCATCGTCGCTGTGCCGAAAGCGAATATCGAGGTCTACAAGGAATTCTCGACCTTCGCCGGCTCGATCTGGAAGGAATATGGCGCGCTCGAATATGTCGAATGCATCGGCGATGACGTGCCCTATGGCGAGTTGACCTCCTTTCCCCGCGCCGTGCAGGCGAAGGAGGACGAGGTGGTGGTGTTTTCCTGGATCGTCTACGGCTCGCGCCAGGAACGCGACGATATCAATGCCAAGGTGATGGCCGATCCCAGGCTCAAGGGCGACCAGTGGCAGATGCCGTTCGACGGCAAGCGGATGATCTACGGCGGCTTCGAGACGCTGCTCAAGCTCTGATCGCCCGGGCAAGCTTGACTTGCGCCAAGCAGCGCGCCAACTCGCGACCCAGATGTCATCTCGAAGCAGGAGAGCGCCTTGCCCCAGACGATCCTCACCTTGTCCACACGCGGACAAGGCCTTTACGAATTCACCCACCAGGCGGAGGCCTTCGTCAGCGCGTCGGGGCAGGAGGAGGGGCTTCTCACGGTTTTCGTGCGCCACACATCCTGCTCGCTGCTGATCCAGGAAAATGCCGATCCCGATGTGCGCACCGATCTTCTCGCCTTCTTCCGCCGCCTCGTGCCGCCGGCCTCCGATCCCGAGATGGGCTGGATCGTGCACAGGGCCGAGGGGCCGGACGATATGCCGGCGCATATCAAGGCGGCGCTGACGCAGGTCACGATCGGCATTCCCGTCGCCAGGGGGCGGTTGATGCTCGGCACCTGGCAGGGGCTCTATCTTTTCGAACATCGCGACCGGCCGCACCGGCGCGAAATCGTGCTGCATCTCAGTCCCTGAACATCGAAGAAGAGAGTCGATGATGCCGAAAACCGCTGACGTTTTCGGCATCATGCTCTTGTGAATGCAAACTGAATGCGCGGTTCGAACGCCATTCAGTTTGCGGAGTTTACTGTCTAGACAATCCCTGAAGGGAGAGCTTGGGAATACCAATCGACGGAGACACAACATGACGCATTTCCTGACCAAGGCTTCGCTTGCCGCATTGCTCGCCCTCTGCTCCATTCCGGCCACTGTTTCCACGGCCGCCGCCGGACCGCAGACGAGCTTTATCGTCGAGGCGCAATACCATCGTCCGATCCGCGGCTGCTCACCGATGCACGCTGTGCGCAAGGCGCGTGATTTCGGCCTGCGGAGAGCCCATATCACCCGCATGTCGCCGCGGGTCGTCGTCGTTGCCGGGCGCGACCGCCGCGGCTGGGACAGGATCACCTTCGCGAATGTCCGCGGCTGCCCGCTGATCCGGCGCTGAGGACTGCGGCCGGAGGCGCCGATGCGGCGCTTCCGGTCCGTTTTTGCCTTGACGCTGACACTTTCAGCCGTCTCTTCTCTGACCTGTATGAGTGATTCCCAAATGACGCTTCGGCGTCATGCGGAGTAATGGGAGGGCGGCTCGACCGGCCCGACTTTCAAACGAAAAGGTTTTTCGATGATGCAGTTTCTGGCAAAGGCGGGTCTTGCCGTCATGCTGACAGCCGGCACCCTGGCCGGTACGGTGGCCCCGGCCGCCGCACAGTTGAATATCATTATTGGCGAGCCGGACCGTGGTCCGCCGCAGGATTACCGCCGTCCGCCTCCGGGTTATGACCGTCCGCCTTCAGGCTACGGCCGCCCGTCGCGCGGCTGCAATCCGCAGCTTGCCGAAAACCTCGCCCGGGATTACGGCTTTCGCCGCGCCCGGGTTGTCGACATCACCCCGCGCCGCGTGATCGTCCAGGGCTGGACGCGTCGCGGCCCGGATGAAATGAGCTTCGGCAATGTGCGCGGTTGCCCCGCTCTGCGCCGCCGCTGATATCAAGTAGAATACCGCCTCGTCTCCCCGATGCGGCGGCCAGAACCGCCTTTGCCAGTCTCCCCGGATCGGCAAGGGCGGTTTTCTTTCTGCGCTTAGTTTGACTGCGCTCTTTCCTCCGGCATCATCGTGGGTCCTGTGGCACGGCTGTCCGGTTGGCGCCAATGGCTGCCCCTCACCCTAACCTCTCCCCGTAAAAACGGGGCGAGGGGACGTGCCCTGCGAGAGCGAGCGGGGAACGGAGAGGGCGCGGCATTGTCCCTTCGCCCCGTTTACGGGGAGAAGGTGGCGGCAGCCGGATGAGGGGCTGGCATCGGCGTTCTCTTGGGCCGAGGAGCAGAAGGTGACATTGAAACGAGCGCCGCGCATCTGAGAAGACACGCGGCGCTGCAATGTTTACTGCTCGATGGCGAAGGTCACGGTGACGCTGACATTGTAATTGTTCTCGCCGCCCTGGACGGGAACGGCAGCGTCGGAGGCCTCTTTCATCATCGTGGCGCGATAGACCGGCTGCGGCATGGCGCGCGGCACATTCTCGTTGATCTCGAGTATGCGGCCGAGCTTGACGCCGGCGGCTTCGCTCAGCGTCTTTGCCCTCTTGACGGCATCGGCGACGGCGGCCTTGCGTGCCTCTTCGATCGCGGCGTCCGGCTTGTCATTGGTGAACTGGATTTCGCCGCCCTGGTTGATGCCGAGGGTGACGGACTGGTCGATCACCGCGCCGAGCTTGGCGAGATCGCGCAGCCTGACGGTGACCGAATTGATGGTCTGGTAGCCGATCAGCTGCGGCTGCTGCTGCTGGCCGTCGACCGGCTGCGGATAATTGTATTGCGGCTGGATGGAAAAGCCGGATGTCTGCAGGTCGCGCTCAGCGATGCCGCCGCTCTTCAGCGCGGCAAGAACGTCGTTCATCGCCTTGTTGTTCTCATCGAGCGCTTCGCGGGCGGTTTTCGCCTGCTTGACGACGGCGAGATTGACGACGGCCATATCGGGAGCGACGGACGATTCGCCATCGCCGGTCACCGAAATCACCGGCTCGCGCGGCTTTGCTTCCTGTGCGAAGGCGGGCGCTGCGGCGGCAAGCGGCAGCGCCAGAAAGGCGGTCATCAGGACAGTTTTGGTATAGATCGGCGCCATGTTTTCATTCCTTGGTTGTCGTTTCCCGGAAGAGCTTTCTGTCGGTTGATTGTGAAGCTATTACGGCGGAAAAGACAGGCGCATGCGCAGCGAGAGAAAAATCTGCGGGGTGCATGCATTGGAGCTTGAATCAGGAGGATGTCCGCCGACCTTAAAACCGAAACGGCTGGACCGGAACCGATGGCTCGCTATCATATGGCGATCATCGACGACGAGGAAGCAATGTTCGAAACGCTCGATCCCGTCCCGTCCGAGGTCGCCACCGCGATTTCCGATGGCCTGAACGCCTTCAATGAGAGCGCTGATCAGACGCGAGGCCTTCGCCATCGTCTGGCGGGAGAATGGAGGGCTTGCCGGCGGGATAACGGCGTCCGTTTCCTTCTCGGTTCTTTTCATCGGCAATTTGTGGGTGGCGCAATCGCTGCGCCTGAGCGGCATCGGCCGGAAGCTGATGGCGGCGGTGGAAGAAGAAGGGCGCCGCGGCGCCGCCGTCGTGGCCTGCGTCGACACGCTCTCGACCCAGGCCCCGGATTTTTACCCGAAGCTCGGATATGTCGAATTCGGCAGGGTCAGCGGGTATGCGGGAGGCCGGCCCGTTGACCGGATCTGGTTCCGGAAGGAATTTTCCGCCGCAACTTGATCAGAAGCCGCTGGCGGCTTCCTGTCAGATATCGACTGAAATGACATTGGAGGAGGTAATCGCGGGACAGACGAGTCTGTTGACTCGCCAATTGTCCTGCTAGGCGCCGAAATCGTCCATGAAGGATGGGTGGATAGCGGGCTTGCGCTCTTCGCGTGCGCCGCGAATGCGCTGGGGAACCGCACCGAGACCAGCGACGAAGCGGGTCAGGAGATTGCGGTTGAAAAGTTTCTGTATGGCACTCATGGCAGTTCACTCATTCTTTTTTTTGTTAGCCGGCAGCATATATTTTGCCCAGGCTGCCGTAACAATGGGCAATTTAGCATGACAGTTATGCGACAGTGCATGGCTGGGGCAGGGGCTGGCCTAAAAGATGATCACATTGACGTTAGAACGGGCCGCCGAGGGCGGCCGGCCGCTATAAATCCTCGTCGGTATTCGCCGTGGCGTGGTAGATTGCCCGCTTGGGGTAAAACCATGCCCTTCGAAGGAGAAGCTCAGATGAACCGATTTTTCGCATTTATCGCGACCGGAACGCTGATCAGCCTTGCCACGATCATTTCGGGCTGCACTTCGTCCGGAAGCGTCGACCAGACGTCGTCGATCGGCGGCGGTTATTATGAGCGTCAGCCGCTTAATCCCGCGTGTGGGGGTGGGTTTAGACCTAGCGACGGGCGGTCTTGCAGTTATTAGAGGGCGCGATACTTGTCACGACCACTTTGGCGCATATGTTCTCTAATCGTATAGTTCTGCGAGTGTGTCTTTAGCCTTACAGCTATTTGTTGAGTTGGGCTGTATCCTCTGGCGTGTTGCAAGACATGGGGTAAACGAAAATGAAGCTAACGGTCGCCACCACTTTTCTAGCACTTGTCGCAACGACCGCGTTTGCGGCGGATGCCGTACAGGACATCCCGGCCGCACCTGTTGCGGCTGCGCCGGCTTTCACCTGGTCAGGCCCTTATCTCGGTATCGATGGCGGCGCCAGTTGGCTAAACGGTGACTTCAGCGTCGGCGGGGCCAGCGATTCTCAGGATTTCAACGGCGGCGTCTTCGGTGGATTTGTGGGTTACAATTTCCAGTTCGACAACAACTTCGTTGTTGGTATCGAGGGCAACCTCGAACACAACTGGAACGAAGAGGAAGCGCTGGGGGCGGATGTTGGGACCGATTGGGCCGGCGCTGTTCGTGGTCGTGTCGGCTACGCCTTCGACAGAGCGCTGCTTTACGGCGCAGCTGGTTGGACCGCCACGCGCGGATACGTGGACGTGCCGGGGTTTGACAAAGAAACGGAGACCTTCAACGGTTACACCGTCGGCGCTGGCGTCGACTTTGCCATCACCAACAACATCTTCGCCCGCGGCGAGTATCGGTATAATGACTTCGGCGAGAAAGACATTCTCGGCGTTGATGTCGACATCGACCAGCACGAACTCAAGTTCGGAATCGGCGTGAAGTTCTAAGAACTGTCTGTCGGATCAGCAGGAGGAAGGCCCCGCCGAAAAAGCGGGGCTTTTTGCGTTTCATGGCAACGACGTCATTTGATGCAGCTCGCTTCGGTGGATGCCAAGCTGAATTCAACCCTCGCGCGCCGAGCGAACGGCGCCTGATTCGGAGGAAGGTGGAATGATAAATCGCGGGCCTTGGAAACAGGCCCGCGATGCTTTCAAGTTATTGGATGACCTCAATCACCGCGCGGGTCTTCGGATTGACGAGCACGCGCTTTTTGTTGACGACCACATAACCGTAATCAGGTTGATCGGGGATTGTGTGGATCTCGACCGTGTCAGGAAGCGCCGTACCGACTGCGACGTCACCTTCAAAGGTGACGGATGGCGTTTCCTGTTTTTGGACATAGGTCTTGACCTCGCCAGGGACGACGACCGTCGCCGTCTGCGCGACCGCCGCTCCTCCGAGTGACAGAAACAGCGCTACCGCAGAGATGACCAGTGCTTTCATGTTATCCTCCCAGGATATTGAGTGTCCCGGTAAACGCCACCGATAAGATAGTTCCTCCGCTACACGGAATGCCTGCGGGCATGTTTAAATAGTCACATCCACTTTCCGAGTCAGATTGACGCATTCCAGGCGCAGGTTTTCGCCATCCCTCTTGGTTCGTCCGAGCTCGCTGAATAACGCTCGCTACTGCGTCGGGAAGCGGCTCAGCATCCGGTCGTGGACATTCTCCTCGCCGACGATCATCGCCGCAAGCGAGATGGCTTTGTCGCGGTCTGCGGCTTTCGTGATATAGCCTTCGAGCAGGACGACAGGGCCGAGCATCCGGATCTCGATGGCGCTGCTGTCGATGTCCGGATTTGCGGACAGGGCTGCCTCGATGGTTGCGATCGTCGATGCTGAACTGTGGCCTTGCGAGCAGCGCTCTTCGTGATTGTAGTTGTCGGGGCCGAACTTCATAGTCTCCTCCTGATCCGCCCTCCACGGATCTTCAACATGCCTCAAGGCTAATATGAGCAGCAGGGCATGGAGTTGCCAGTCCGACTTAAGTCCGCCTTTCTCTCCGTATCATCCGCTTTAGCTGCTTCCACAGCTCTGTTGAAGGGCGCCAGATTGTCGATCCATAGGGGAATGAATAGCAATGCAAACGGTCGGAATAGTGAAGACTTCGCTCCGCTGGGCGGTTCATCGAAGGTTAATGCTTGTTAACCCAGAATCTTATCCTGAAAGGATGCGCCGATGAAAATGCCTTTTTCCTCACTTGCAGCCATAGTGTTGTCTGCATCTTTCGCTCTGCCGTTGAACGCCACACCGATCGTGGTGCCGAACGCAGTACATATACACACTCCCGACGTCGAGCAGGTCAAGCACCGGAAACATCATAAATGGCACGCGAATCGCCACTGGAAGCGGCGGCACGCCTACCGCGACTGCAGGTATTACGGCTCGTGCTACCGTCAGCAGTATTACGGCTATCGCGACTATTACCCCTATCGTCGTCGGTCAGGTGTGACCGTATATTTTGATTTCTAGTCGGTGTTGCCACGCACACCAACCTTGGTCCAACAGGCGCGCCGTCGGCATCACTGGCCGGCGGCTTTTCCGCCCTTTGCCGTTGTAGTAAAAAGAGTGCAGATGAACAGCACCTCCATCCATCTCCGAAAGAAACGCGTGCGCCATCGGGGCGCACCGACTTCGTTCGGAGATGGACATGCACCACAAGAGAAAGCGCCCGCGGAAAGCCGCCTGCGGGCTGTGCAAGCCGCATAAAACTAGTGGCAATTGCCCGCGGCATAAAAACATGCAGGTGGGCAAGCTGCGCCGCTACCTGTCTGGATCCGACCAGCTCCACTGCGGGAGATCAAGATGTCGGGCAGGGATGGGAGCTATCAGCAGTAGTCAGCGATTTTTGGATGGACGACGAGTCAACAGGCAGACTGTACACCCGCGCGGCTCGTCGTACGAACTTGGCGGGCGCGAGCGCTAAGCTGCTGCTGCCGGATTGAAACGAGAACAAAGGTATCCCACTTGGCGGTTCAAGTTTTGAAAAGGGGGCCCTAGAAAACAAAGATCAGCAGGAAAAACAGGAGCCTGCAGAAAGCGTTGGTGGGCCCGGAGGGACTCGAACCCCCAACCAAGCGGTTATGAGCCGCCGGCTCTAACCATTGAGCTACAGGCCCTTGGCGCCGGTAGCGGCACCGTGATGCCGGGGCAATGGTTCCCGCAGCATCGGTTTCGCTCTAACGCAAATCCGCGGGGGCTACAAGCGGTGAGCGCAAGCATCTGTGGACGATGCATATTTCGTGGGCAGCCACTGGAACCTTCTCGCGTGGGCTACACTTATCCAAGTCACATTCCGCATGAAGAGGGCGATCGCAGATGGTGGCTTCGAACAGTGCCGTGGTGCTCATCGTGGAGGACGAGCCGCTGATCCGGTTCAATATCCTCGATGTGCTGGAAGAGGTCGGTCATGTGGCGCTGGAGGCGGCGAATGCCGACGAGGCTCTGGTGGTGCTGAAGGGCAGGCAGGATGTCGATATCCTGTTCACCGACGTCAACATGGCGGGTTCGATGGACGGTCTCCAGCTTGCCAACCGGGTGAGGGCGATGCGGCCGAATATCGGCATCATCATCACCTCCGGCATGGTGCGGCTCGATCCGATGGCGCTGCCCGCCAATACCGCCTTCCTGCCGAAGCCCTACATGCACGACACGCTGATTTCGACCATCAATTCCCTGATGACGTAACGGCAATACCCTGATGACTGGACAGGCGCGCGCAGCCGCAAAACGGGGACTGTTTTTGCGGCTGCGCGCGAGGCGCCGGGAGACATGCTCGTCTTCAGGCGGGGCGGAGGGGAACCACACCCTCAGCTGAAGCTGCTCTTCAGCGCCTCGTTCTCATGATGGGCCTTCTTCTCGTAGATCGTAAACAGCGCCATCGAGAGGAGATAGGAGAGGAAGGGATCCCCCATCTGCGTGGCGATGTCGCGGGATGCGAGAACATGGCGCTCCAGCGCACCGATATCCTTCTGCATTGCGGTCTGCGTGGCGGTTTCAGCGAGGCGGTTCATGCTGCCATCTCCAGGAATTGGGTCACGACCGAGCGGGCCGGCACGTGCCTGACATAAAGGGGTAGGGTGAGGCCGAGGGCGGCGCGCATCTTGCGCAGCACGCGGTCCGAGACTTCGAAGGCGCCGCAGCAGACGGGATATTTGCCGTAGCCGTCTGCACGGCCGAGTTCCTCCACTTCGGCGCCGGCGCGCTTGTAGACGCGCTTGAGGTAGGGCTCGTAGTTGGAGATCATCGTATGGATGCCGTGGTCGAGAGCACATTCGCAAAGGGCGAGCAGCATCATGGAGAAGGCGCGGCCGGCGTCGATATCGGGGAAATCCTTGGCGATCGCCTCCTCGTCGATGCACATGCGCGTGCCTTCCCAGATGCCGGGGGCGATAAGATTGGCGGCATCTGGAAATGTCTCGCGGAAGACGTCGTAGAGAAGGGTCGGGCCTGTTGTCGGCATCAGGCGCATGCCGCCATAAAGACGGGTGCGGCTGTCGTTGCACCAGACGAGATAGGCGGGGGCGAGCGAATCGTAGCTGTCGCGTTCGTAAGGGCCGATGACGGGAACGTCCCAGCCGAGCGTATCAGCGAAGACCTTCTTGCGCAGGCGAAACATCTGGTCGAGTACGGCAGCGTATTTCTGATACTCATGTGCCTGAATGATAACGAACATTTTGCCCTCCAGCGTTTTCAAGTTCGTGGAAAGCAGAATGGTTCATGCGGGCCGGATCGGAAATTCCCTCAGATAGGCCCCCTCAGATGAGGGGGGCAGAACATGTCGCGCAAAAGTGTGCCGCGGTTTTGCGACAACGACATGCGTAAAACAAAGAGCTAAAGCGCGAGGACCGAATCTGAAAGATCGCGATGGGCTAGGGATTGATGATGCGCAATTGCACGGCCCGCGAGGCGGCGGCCGAGATCGTCGCGCAGCCGAGTTTGAAACGGGCGGTCTTCAGATAATCGCGCGTGGTGTGCTCCGATATGCCCAGGATCACCGAAATATCCTTGTAATCCTTGCCAAGCGCCGTCCAGTGCAGGCACTCGATTTCGCGCGGCGACAGTGACGGCACCGGATCGTTTTCGCCATGCAGCTCGTAGACGGCCTTGCGGTGGATGAGATGGGCAATCTCGATCCATTCGTTGCGGCAGCGGCGGACAAGTTCGGCCCATTCCTCGGCCGGTATGCGAGCATTCAGCGACAAGAGCGCGCGGCGCTGCGCCTTGTCGGCGACGGGAATGGAGTAGCCGTTGCCGCCGATACCGTGCTTCTGGGCATCGACCAGCATGGCATAGGCCTCCGGCGTCGGCTCGACCTCGCTCCAGTCGAAGGGCAGCTGGCGTTCGAAGCCCTGTTTGACGATCGGATCGACCTTCACATAGCTGTTCAGGAGGTAACGGGAGACCCAGGCATCCGGATAGGTGGTGCGCACGAAGGGCGAATCGATCTTGCTCGCGATCGTCTGGGCGAGATGGTAGGTGACGAAATCGAGGCCATATTCCGCCTGGAGAATGCGGATGGCGCCATCCACATTGGCCGCAGCCTTGATCTGCTCGAAAGCGGACTCGAACTTTTCGCTGTAGGTATTTTCAATCATTTCCACTGCCCCAATCCCCTCAATCCTACCGCGAGGGCCGTCACAAATACAAGGCATCCCCACATATGCGGGGAATGACAATCTTGGCCCCATCTGCTAGCGCCTTCCATGAGGAGGCCTCATATGGACAGCAAAAGACCATTCGAGATTGCCGAATGCCAACAGGCCGCCAAGGGTCTGAAATCCAGCTGGCAGGACATGGCCGGCTCCGAAGCGCTGATCCGCGCTCTCGTTGCCGAACGCAACGGCGACACGCCGCTGGCGCTGTTCTGGACTGAGGTTCACCGGGCGCTCTGCCAGGAAACCAACGCCTTCTGATAATCGGCTTTCCCGAAAGGCTCAGGCTTTTCTCCTTGGCTAAACAGCGCACCACCCGGGCGCGGCAGCAAGGAAGTCCCGCCGCCTCTTCTATATAATTGTCGATGAACACGTCTTCATTCTTGTCGCGATTCGATTCTACGATGAAAGCGTCGGACGACAGCGTTTTCGGATATATGGTTAATAAACCCGCACTATTTCATCGATTTGTGCCAAAACGGGTTGACGAAGAATTTGTGGCAGGAGCAATGGTGTTTGTGGAAACGGTTACACTTCTCACCTGTGCCGCCACTGGCTGCAGAATGTTTCGACTGTCATCACCGATATGTGAAATGGAATGACTGAAAAGCGCGTGCATCTGGTCTTCAAGACCCATCTCGATATCGGCTTTACCGATTATGCCGAGAAAGTCCGCCGGCAATATCACGAGCGCTTCATTCCGCAGGCGATCGAAACGGCCAAGCATTTTCATGCCGAAAATCCCGACGAGCCGAAATTCATCTGGACGACGGGCGCCTGGCTGATCTGGGATCATCTGAATTCGCGCTCTGCAGCCGAGGTGGGAGCGCTGGAACAGGCGATCGAGCGCGGGCTGATCCGCTGGCACGGCCTGCCGTTCACCACCCATACGGAGCTGATGTCGCCGGATCTCCTCCGGGCCGGGCTTTCCTATTCGCAGGAACTCGACCGCCGCTTCGGCAAGACGACGATCGCGGCGAAGATGACCGATGTACCCGGCCATACGCTCGGCATGGTACCGCTGCTGTCCGAGGCGGGCATCCGCTTCCTGCATCTCGGCGTCAATACGGCCTCACCGCCGCCCGATGTGCCCGACATCTTCCGCTGGCGGGCGCCCGGCGCCGAGGAAGTGGTCGTCATGTATCAGCGCTCTTATGGCGAGACCTGTTTCCCCGACGGTTTCGAGGACGGTCTGAGCTTTGCCCATACCAACGACAATATGGGGCCGCAGAGCGTGCCGCAGACGGCGGAGGCCTATCGCGAATTACGCGCCCGTGAGCCGGATGCGATCATCCGCGCGGCGACGCTCGAGGATTACGGCGCCATTCTCTGGAGGGAGCGTGAGCGTTTCCCGGTTGTCGAGCTGGAACTCGGCGACAGCTGGATCCATGGCAGCGGCAGCGATCCGGTGAAGACGGCTCGGTTCCTCGCGCTGCAGCGGCTCTACGACCGCTTCGCGGCGGATGGGCTCGACGCACGGCGTCTCGCCTTCGGGCGCGGACTAGCGATGGTGGCCGAGCATACCTGCGGCGTCGATATCAAATCCTATTTGCGCGACGATAAGGCGTGGTCGCGGGCCGATTTCGAGGCCGCACGCCGATCCGATTATCGCTTCGCCTATACCGAAGCCTCATGGGACGAGCAGCGCGCCTATCTCGACCAGGCGGTCTCGGAGCTCGACGAGACGGACCGGAGCGCAGCCCAGAGCGTACTTGCCGAATTTGCCACGCCTGCCGTCATCAAGGGCGGTGGGCGGGAGCTCCGCCTGCAGACCGGTGGCTGGTCGATCGTGCTCGACGGCGCGAGCGGCGATGTGGCCGAAATCACCTCTCCCTCCGGTCGGACGATCTCCGGCTGCGACGGCTCGCTGATCGCCTATCGATATGAGAGCTACGATGCCGGCGACGTCAACCGCCACATGCAGACCTACCTGACCCATCGCCAGGAATGGGCGGTGCTCGACCATGACAAGCCGGGGCTCGCCTGGTCGGGGGCCGCACTTTCGAAGGTCTTTCTGCCGGCGTTGGAAGCAACGCAAGCGGCGGGCATCCTTCTGTCGATGCCGGCCGCGGCCGTGCAGAAATATGGCGCGCCGCCGCATGTGATGCTGCATTTCACCGCCGAGGGCGATCGCCTCAACCTCAGCCTGACATTGCACGACAAGCCCGCCAACCGCATGCCGGAGGCAAGCTTTCTTTCCTTCACGCCTGATGGTGCGGCAGACTGGAATTTCCGCAAAATGGGCCTCTGGCACCGATCGGGGAATATAGCGACGAGCGGCGGGGCGCAATTGCAGGCGGTGACATCAGCACGCAGTGATCTTGCCGATGGTCCGCTGACGATCGAAACCTTCGATGCGCCGCTGGTTGGGCCGCAAAGCTCGGATTTCATGACGTTTTGCAGAACTCTGCCGGATTTTACCGCCGGCATCCGCTTCAATCTGCACAACAACAAGTGGGGAACCAATTTCCCCATGTGGTGGCAGGGAGATTTTCAGGCGCGCTTCCGGCTCAGGCTCGACTGAGCCGCTCGATCCGCAAGCGGCCCGGCCGATGTGAGAAAGGATTCAGCCGACGTTTGCTGTTCGGTTGAACCAACTGGCGCGTGGCGCTTCGGGCCGCTGCGGCTTCGGGCGAAACTTCACCAGCACCTCGCGGCCATCGGAGGAGGCCTGCGTGCGCTCCAGCGCGTCGCGTTCGGCAACTGCCTGGCGCCAGTGCTCGTCGTCGCGCCCATTTGGCCGGCCCTGTTCCTCCCAAATCGCGTAAGCTCTTTTGCTGATCCATTCGTGGCGTCTGTCGCTCATCGATCCATTCCATTCATCAAAATTGTTATTCGGCAATTCTGTCCTGCAGAACCGGCGGCCGGCGCTTGGCTGCCATCAGCAGGTCGAGTTCGATCGAGGAGGGCCCGAAACGGGTAAACAGGCTTTCTGCCTGCTCGCCGCGCAGGCCATATTTGGAGGCGAATTCGTCAAGGCTATAGGGGCGGCCGCGCAGGATCTTGCTTCGGCGCTCCGGTTCACGGATTTGCGTCATTGGTGATAACCCCAGTGTGTTTTGCGAATGTGAGGACAAAACAAATTACAGAGACAAAAGTTCCGTGAATTTTCAGGGGTTTTTTCGCCTCGCCGTGTCATTCCGGAGCGATCTCGGGCGGGTGGCATAGATTTTTAAGGCTGGTGTGCGCGGAGAAAATTTCGTCTAAAACACGCAAGAATATCAGCGTGTTATGGAATTCGCTTCCGCGGCGGCGGATAAATGGGCTTTACCCCGGCGCGTTACTCTATAGAATCAATAGTGTTATTCGGTTCGCAGGGGCAGCAAATCGTTCCGTTCCCCGCGTTGGCGCGACCGATACCGGAGGACTTTGGCTTCAACCCATCAAGAGGAGACAGACATGATGAATGCACTGCCGCCACTTCATGACGGCCACGCGCCGTTCAACCTCCAGCAGCTGTTTCGTGAAGCGCTCTATGCCTTCGAGGAATGGGACAGCGAATTGACCGAACCGATCGTGACCCACGAAGGCCGGGTCATCCCCATCAGCTTCGTTTTCGAAGCCATGCGCGAATGCACCGACATCGTGCCGATGAACATCGTCGGCGCCGTCACCGAACGGCTGACCAAGCCGTGGGAGGGCGAAGGCCCGCTCGACCAGATGACTTTCTCGACGGCGGCGCGTGTCATGCGCGTCCTGGTGCGCAAGCGCCTTCTCGTCACCGGGGCTGCGGATCTCGTTGCCGTTTCGGCCCATGCGTCAGAAGACCAGGGCCGCGACTGACAAAGTGAGGATCGCGGCCATGGCTGCGATCCTTTTCCGCTTCTTGGCGGAACCTCACTTATTCCCAGCCGTTTAATTCGGCAGGCACAGCCCGCTACTACAGCGCCCTTTTCGAGAGTCGCAAAGGGGCGCTGTAGCACTTTGAATTGCTGCACAATCTATCCTTAAATCGATCCCGATTTAAGAATTATGCAGTGGTGACGGGCGAGGAATGAGCACCATGCTAAAATCTATTGTTCATGAAATCATGGGTACACCCAGGCGTGAGCCTGATCTTCCGCAATCGCTCGAGCAGTTTCGCGACAGGAAACGGGTGCTGATCATCTTTGCCGATGCGCAAGATGACCGCGCGCTCATCCAGGATGAATGGCTGCGCAAGGCGCATATGCGCTTGATCGAGGAAGACATCGAGGTGTTCAGCATTGCCGGCGGCGGCGCGTTTGCGCTGTTCGACGATGACTGGGAACTCGATGCCGACGATATTCGCGATCGGCTGCAGGGACCGCCATCCGGCGAGTTCGGGTTAATCCTGATCGGCCGCGACGGAACCGTGAAGCTGCGCTCCAGCGAGCCGATGAGCGCCGAGGATATCTTCGCGGCTTTTGAGTTGCTGCCGAAGAAGACGCCCTGGTAGCGTTTCGAGAGTCCGTTTGAAGCGGGGCGCGGTGAAGCATCCGCGCCCCGTGTCTTTTGCATGTTCAGAGTTCGAAGGCTTCCTTGAGGCCCAGGCTCTTGCGTTCGCGCAGGTCAAGATCGGCCTCGATGTGGGCGATGTGATGCAGCATCAGCTGGCAGGCGCGGTCAAGTTCGTCGGCTTCGATTGCCGAGACAATGTCACCATGTTCGGAATGGCCGCAGCTCGATGCGGTCGATTGCCCGTAGAGTGCAATCACCAGCGACGAGCGGGCGACAAGCTCCTCCATGAAGCGCTGCATGATTGAGTTTCCCGATATGGCCGCCAGCATCAGATGAAAATCGCCCGATGCCTTGATTTCGGCGCGGCGCGCCGTCTGACCGCGCTCGCTCATCAGGCGGCCTTCTTCCAGCAGAAGCTGTCGCAGATGGGTAATATCGTCAGGCGTGATCCGCGCCGCTGCCTCGCGCAATATGCCCGGTTCGACCAAGCGGCGGGCGGAAAAGATCTGGCGAGCCTCTTCCGGCGAGGGATAGGCGACGAAGGCGCCGCGGTTTTTCTCGACGCTGACGAGGCCTTCATAGGAGAGCGCCTGCAGGGCGGCGCGGGCAAGCGTGCGGCTGACGTTGAAGAGATTGCCGACATCGCTTTCCGAAAGCTTGGTGCCGGGCGAGAGCCTGCGCTCGACGATCGCTTCGCGAATGGCATCGCGGATCTGTTGCGCGCCGGTATCTGTGGAGTCTTCGGCCTGCTGAGCCTTGGCGGCGGATTTCATGAAATTTATTTCCTGATGGTCGGCAAACCATATCCGGCTTCGCGCCAAAGTTAAACAGAATTTGTGCCCGAAATGGAGGCCAGATTGTATACGATGTTTTGCACAAATTGCGCACGATAGCCTAAATCATGTGCATATAGCGCTGTGCCTATAATTTGCTTTCTTAGCTGCAGTCTTGATAAAATCGTTATTTCGCAATGGCTTGCTGCAGGCAACGGAGTCTGGCACGGCAGATGCATCGTCTTTTCCAAACAGGGGAAGGCATGATGTCGAAAGCGGCAGAGATCGATATAGTATCCGTTTCGAAGGTCTATGGCGCGACGACGGCGGTCCATGCGATTAGCCTGAAGATCCCCGCCGGCTCCTATTGCTGCTTCCTCGGCCCGTCGGGCTGCGGCAAGACCTCGACGCTGCGCATGATCGCCGGCCATGAAAGTATCTCGTCAGGCGACATCAGGCTCGGCAATGTCGTCGTCACCGATTTTCCGCCGGCCAGGCGCGGCACGGCGATGATGTTCCAGTCCTACGCGCTCTTCCCGCATCTCGACCTGATCGACAACGTCGCCTTCAGCCTGAAGATGAAAGGCGTCGACAAGCAGGAGCGGCGGGCGAAGGCGCTCGAGATGCTGAAGCTGATGCAGATGGAGGCCTATGCCGCCAGGCGTCCGGCCCAGCTTTCCGGCGGCCAGCAGCAGCGCGTGGCGCTGGCGCGCGCGCTGATCACCGATCCGGAAGCGCTGCTGCTCGACGAGCCGCTGTCGGCGCTCGATCCGTTCCTGAAGATCCGCATGCGCGCCGAACTCAAGAAACTGCAGAAGTCGCTCGGCATCACTTTCGTGCATGTCACCCACAGCCAGGAAGAGGCAATGGCGCTCGCCGATGTCATCGTCATCATGAATGACGGCCGGATCGAGCAGGCGGCAGCCCCGCGCGAGGTCTTCGAGAAGCCGGCGACGGCCTTTGTCGCCCGCTTCATGGGCGACCACAACGTGCTGTCCGGCCGGGTGGCCTCGAGCGAGAACGGCGTGCTCGTCATGACCGTGCCTGAGGGGCAGAGCTTTTCCGTACGAGGGACGGGCAAGGAAGTCGGCGAGCCCGTCGACATCGGCATTCGCACGGACCGTGTGCGCCTGCAGGTGGCGACCGAATGGACACTCGGCTTCGACGGCATCGTCTCCAACATCGAATATCGCGGCTCTTCCGTGAAGATCACCGTTCTCGGCGCCGGCAGCGACGACTTCACCGTCATTGCCGACGACGGCGACTATTTCGCCCGGCCGGTTGCCGTTGGCGACACCGTCTCGCTCAGCTGGGCGCTCGAAGATGCCGTGCTTCTCGGCCGCTCTTCCGCATGAGCCATTACCATCAAGAACACTGAACCTTCTATCCAAGAAAAAGGGGAACTGACATGACGACTGAAACGACATCGACCAAGGCGGAAAAGGGGCTTTCCCGTCGCACGCTGCTGAAGACGGGTGCTGCCGCCGTCGGCGCCATCGCCGGCTCCGGCGCCATCACCGGCTTTCCCACCATCTGGGCCCAGACGAACATCACGCTTCGCCAGTTCGGCACCGGTGTTTCGAACATCAATGCCATCGCCGAGAAGTGCAAGGCCGATCTCGGCATCACGCTGGAGATGACGGCGACCGATTCCGACGCTGCCGCCCAGCGCGCCGTCACCCAGCCTGACAGCTACGACATTGCCGACATCGAATATTGGATCGCCAAGAAGGTGTTCCCGACCGGCGTCATGCAGCCGATGGACGTCAAGAAGCTGAAATATTACGACAAGATCGTGCCGCTGTTCATCAACGGCAAGCTGAAGCCGGAAAGCGTCATCGCCCAGGGCACGGCGCCGCACACGGTCGGCTTCGTCGAGGCTCCGGGCGCCAAGACCTTTGCCAAGGAACCGACGCAATGGATGACGATGGTTCCGACCATCTACAATGCCGATACGCTCGGCATCCGCCCCGATCTCGTCGGCCGCGATATTTCGAGCTGGGCCGACATCATGGATCCGAAGTTCAAGGGCAAGACCTCGATCCTCAATATCCCGTCGATCGGCATCATGGATGCGGCGATGATCATGGAGGCTATGGGCAACATCAAATATGCCGACAAGGGCAACATGACGAAGGAAGAGATCGACAAGACGATCGAATTCCTCATCAAGGCCAAGAGCGACGGCCAGTTCCGCGCCTTCTGGAAGAGCTTCGACGAGTCGGTCAACCTGATGGCGTCGGGTGAAGTCGTCATCCAGTCCATGTGGTCGCCGGCCGTTGCCGCCGTCCGCTCCAAGGGCATCGCCTGCAAGTATCAGCCGCTCAAGGAAGGCTACCGCGCCTGGGGCGGCGGTCTCGGCCTTGCCTCGCATCTCAAGGGCGCGCAGCTTGATGCCGCCTATGAATATATCAACTGGTACACGTCGGGCTGGGTCGGCGGCTACCTCAACCGCCAGGGCTATTATTCCGCCTGCATGGACACTGCCAAGCAATTCATGTCGGCCGACGAATGGGGCTACTGGATCGAGGGCAAGCCGGCTGCCGGCGACATCCTGTCTCCCGAGGGCAAGGTGATGGAAAAGGCCGGCGCCGTTCGCGACGGCGGCTCCTTCGAAGCCCGCATGGGTGCTGTCGCCTGCTGGAACTCCGTCATGGACGAGGACCGCTACATGGTTCGCCGCTGGAACGAGTTCATCGCTGCCTGATCTCCGCTGACAGGGCGGCAGCTACTGTCTTTCGCTAACGCTTAAGACGTCGCTTCGCTCCGCCCCATCATCTGCCCTTCGGGCATCTTCTCCCCGCCGGGGAGAAGGGGGAGTTTGCCGCTCGGAAGGTAACAAAAGAGCAAGGTTTGCGGCGGCGGAGACGCTGCCGCGAATCTCTTCTCCCCAGCGGGGGTCCGAAGGACGGGGCGAGACCAGTGGCTCGACCCAGGCAAAAGGTGCCGGCAGGCGGACGAAGGGGCTGCACGCGCCTTCGTTCAACCTGGCGTAATCAGAACGGAGAACTGGATCATGGCGACCATTGCAGTGGAAACGGAAGAAGGCAGCCGCGGCGCACGCGGTAGACGGTCTTTCCTCTCCCCCTCAGCCATCTCCTATCTCCAGGCGACGCCGCTGTTCGTCATTCTCGGCTTGTTCTTCCTGCTGCCGATCGCCATGATCGCGGTCGTCAGCTTCTGGGACTACGACTTTGCCGGTCTCTATCCCGACTTCCTGACGATGAACTACACCGACACGCTCGGTTCGTGGGTAACGTGGAAGATCTATCTCAACACGCTGAAATTCACCGCGATCGTCTGGGCGCTGACGCTCGTCATCGGTTTCTGGGTCGCCTATTTCCTGGCCTTCCACATCCGCAAGACGTCGACGCAGATGATCCTTTTCCTTGTCTGCACCGTGCCGTTCATGACGTCGAACATCATCCGCATGATTTCGTGGATCCCGGTGCTCGGGCGCAACGGCCTCGTCAATTCGACGCTGATCAAGATGGGCATCATCCCGCAGCCGATCGAATGGCTGCTCTATTCCGATTTCGCCGTCGTGCTCGCCATGGTG
This sequence comes from Rhizobium changzhiense, assembly GCF_013087625.1. Taxonomy (NCBI): domain Bacteria; kingdom Pseudomonadati; phylum Pseudomonadota; class Alphaproteobacteria; order Hyphomicrobiales; family Rhizobiaceae; genus Rhizobium; species Rhizobium changzhiense. Next base: position 233,682 of record NZ_JABFCQ010000004.1, on the reverse strand, counting down.
CATCTCTATACGCTGTTCATGGTGACGCCGATCTTCAATACGCTGATGCGCATCGACCGGTCGCTGTTCGAGGCGGCGCGCGATGCCGGCGCGTCTGGCTGGCAGGTGCTGTGGAATGTCGTTGTTCCGCTCGCCAAACCCGGTATGGCGATCGGCACGATCTTCGTCGTCACGCTCGTCATGGCTGATTTTTCGACGGTGCAGGTGATGTCCGGCGGTCAGAGTGCTTCGGTGGCGCTGATGATGAAGAACCAGATGTCGTTGCTGCAATATCCGGCCGCTGCCGCCAATGCCGTGGTGCTGCTCGCCGTCGTGCTGCTGATGGTCGCGGCCATCCTGCGCGTCGTCGATATCCGCAAGGAGCTTTGAGATGAGCCACGAAAAACGCGGCCTGGAATTCTACCTGCTGGCGCTCTTCTTCGTCATCTTCGTGCTGTTCCTCTACGGGCCGCTATCGGCGATCCTGATCCTCTCCTTCCAGGGGCCGGACGGCGGCCTGACCTTTCCGATGAACGGCGTTTCCACACATTGGTTCTTCAACCTGTTCGAAAAGCAGGCGGTCGGCGATTTCGGCGCCTCGTTCCGTCGCTCCTTCACCCTCGGGCTAATGGTGATGGTCGTGACCGTCGTCGTGTCGCTGCTCGCCGGCCTTGCCTTCCGTCGCCGTTTCCGCGGTTCCACCGCGCTGTTCTACGCCACGGTCGCCAGCCTCGTGGTGCCGTCGATCATCATCTCGCTCGGCATCGGCGTCGTCTTCCAGCAGGGAGGCTTGAAGCCCGCCTGGTATTCGTCGGCCTTCGGCGCTCATCTGACCTGGACGCTGCCCTTTGGCGTGCTGATCATGTTTGCCGTCTTCAACCGCTTTTCGCCGGCCTATGAAGAGGCGGCGCGCGATCTCGGCGCCAGCTCCTGGCAGACGTTCCGCCATGTCGTGCTGCCGATGATCGCGCCGAGCCTCGTCGGCGTCGGCCTCTTCGGCTTCACGCTCTCCTACGACGAATTCGCCCGCACGCTGATGACATCAGGCACCTACAACACGCTGCCGCTCGAAATCTACGGCATGACGACCAACGTCACGACGCCGGTGCTCTATGCGCTCGGCACGGTGACGACGCTGTTTTCCTTCACCATCATTCTCATCGCGCTCGGCATCATGACGATGCTCAGCCGGCGGCAGGCAAAGATAAACTGACATGCGCATCCTCATCGTCAATCCGAACACCACGGCCTCCATGACCGAGAAGGCCGCGACCGCCGCGCGAGCGGTGGCGGCATCCGGCACGGAGATCATCGCGGCCACCTCGCGCATGGGGCCGGTTTCCATCGAGGGGCATTACGACGGGGCCCTAGCGATCCCAGGCCTGCTCGCCGAGCTTAAGGAGCGGCAGGGTGTGGGCTACGACGCGGCTATTATCGCCTGTTTCGACGATACCGGTCTCGAAGCGGCGCGAACCTTTGCCGATGTCCCGATCCTCGGGCTTTGCGAATCCGCCGTGGTGACGGCGGGCTTCCTGGCGCAGCGCTTCACCGTGGTGACGACGCTGGAGCGGTCGCGGGTGCTGATCGACAATCTGGTGCGCCGCTACGGCATGGGCGATCGTGCCAAGGTGCGTGCCTCCGACATTCCCGTGCTGGAGCTCGAAGATGCGGCCTCGGGCGCGACCGGCAAGCTCAGGGCCGAGATCGAGCGGGCGCTTTTGGAAGACGGCGCCGAGGCGATCGTGCTCGGCTGTGCCGGCATGACCGATCTGGCGCGCGAGCTGCAGGAGATCTATGGCGTGCCTGTCGTCGATGGTGTCGCGGCCGCCGTCAAGCAGGCCGAAGCGCTGGTGTCGCTCGGGCTTTCCACCAGCAAGCGCGGCTCCTATGCTTCGCCGCTGCCGAAACCCTTCACCGGGGCGATGAGCGGTTTTTCGCCGGTCCTGAAGGTCGGTTGAACCGATGTCCGTCTCTTTCGATTTCAAGCAGCTTACAGAGCGCGAACGCTACAAGCTGATGATCGGCACGATCATCCCGCGGCCGATCGCGCTGGTGACGACGGTCGACGAGAACGGCCGGATCAACGCCGCACCCTTCAGTTTCTTCAACTGCCTTTCGGCCGATCCGCCGATCCTTGCGATCGGGGTCGAGAACAATGCCGACATGTCGTTCAAGGACACTGGCCACAATATCCGCATGACCGAGGTGTTCACGGTCAATATCGTCTCCTTCGCGATCGCCGAGGCAATGCATGTCTGCGGCGCCAAATATCCGCGCGGCGTCGACGAGTTAAAGGAAGCGGGCTTGACGGCGATGCCGGGCGAGAAGGTCGCCTCGCCCTTCATAGTCGAGGCGCCGGCTGCCTTCGAATGCAAGCGGCACGTGACGCTGGAGCTCGGCCGTTCGCGGCAGATCGTCATGGGCGAGATCGTCTATGCGCATTACCGCGACGGGGTGGTCGATCCGGAACGGCTGCATGTCGATCCGGCTGCGGTCGATGCCATTGCGAGGCTTGGCGGCGATACCTGCGCCACCATCCGCGACCGCTTCGAGATGCTGACGCCGAAGCTCTGACATCAGGTTAGGCCCAAGTTTTGCTTTACTTTTTCTCTTCTGATGAGAATGGTCTGCAGCGGATCATTGCAGGAGAGGCGGCCTATCATGACAATCGAGAACGATCTCAGCCGGATCGCGGAGCAGGAGAAAGCGCTGAGCTTCGACGCCTTCGACCTGACGACGGCATGGCAGCTCGGCAAACTCCTGCAGGAACTGGCCACCGAGCGCGGCCTCGGCATCGCGATCGACGTGACCCTGCACTCGATGCCCGTCTTCTATGCGGCACTCCCGGGTGTGATACCCGATAACGTCAATTGGGTCCGCCGCAAGCGCAACATGGTGCTGCGTTATTTCCGCAGCAGCTATGCCTCCGGCCTGAAGCTGCAGAAAGACGGCAAGACGGTCGAGGATAACGGGCTTTCCGGCGCCGACTATGCGCCGCATGGCGGCAGTTTCCCAATCAACGTCAAGGGTATCGGCTGCATCGGTGCGGTCACCGTCTCCGGCCTGCCGCAGCGTGACGACCATAATCTCGCCGTCGAGGCGCTGGCGCTGATGCTGGCGAAGGATTTGGATACGCTGCGGCTCACCCCGCCGCTCTGAGCGAGCGCGGCGCTGGACTCCTCAATCTTAGAGCTTGCCGCCGGCCTCGGCGATGCCCTTCGTCAGGCTGCCCGTGGCCGGGAAGAGCGGGATGAGGCAGGCCTGTAGGGCGTGGTAGATATCGCCCTTGCCGGGGAACAGCGAGTGCGAGGGAACGAGATCTTCCGTAAGCTCCTCGTGCCAACCGCCGTTCTTGTGGTCGATGAAGGCGCGCTCGATCACGTTCCAGATCTTGCGGTAGCTTTCCTCATGGAAATCGCTCGGCAGGTGCTCGTTGAGGAAATGTGCAGCAGCCGCACCTTCGCAGGCTGGCCACCAGAGTTTGTTGCGCTTGGCGGGCTTGTCGTCCCAATCGAGCGTGTAGAAGAAGCCGCCCTTGTCGTTGTCCCAGCCGAGCGCCATGGATTGGGCAAACAGCGCCTTGGCCGCATCCGGCATCCACTCGATCCGTTTGCCGCCGAGCACCCAGAGCTGCAGGATGAGGCGGGCCCATTCCAGCCAATGGCCGGGCGTCGTGCCGGCCGGGCGGAACATTTCGTTTGGATGATAGTAGGTCTTGTCGAGCTTCCATTCGGCGTCGAAATGCTCGGCGACGCGCCAGTCGACCGAGCCGGCCGCGCGGCGGATGACGAGGTCGGCGATGCTTTCGGCCTTGGTCAGATATTCCCTGTCGCCGGTGGCCTCGAAGGCCGCCATCAGCGCTTCGGTCAGGTGCATATTGGAGTTCTGGCCGCGATAGGTGCCGCCATCGAGCGGCTGCCAATCGGCAGTGAACTCCTCGGCAATCGCCCCGTGCTTGGCTTCCCAGAATTTCGTGTTGAGGATCTCGGTGATATCGGCGAGCATGCCGTCGGCAAGCGGATGACCGATCGTCTTTGCGGATGAGGCGGCTAGCAGCACGAAAGCATGGCCATAGCCCTGCTTGTTGGAATCCACGGGACCGTCATTGTTGAGCGACCAGAAATAGCCGCCGTTTTTCCGGTCGCGATGATGGTTCCAGATATAGTCCATGCCGTGGTCGACGACATCGGCAGCGCCGGGGCGGCCGAGCAGGGCGCCGATCGAGAAGCAATGCACGGCGCGCGCGGCGATATGGATGCCGCGAACCTGGCCTTCCGCGTCGAGAGGCCCGCCTTCGTCGTCGAGATCGTAGAAGCCGCCCTTGGGGTTGACCGAATTGTGCTGGAAAAAATCGAAGAGACCGTTCGCCTGGTTAAGCAGCCAGTCGCGGTGGTAGGCGCGGCTCGTCCAGTTTCCAAGCACGGCGTTGCCGGTTGCGGGTGCCATGATGCTCCTCCGATTTCGTGCACAAAGCGTTGTAAACGCCTATATAGGCGTCGTGCGAGTCTGTCATCCGGCGAGATTTGCAAAGCACGAAATCGACAGGCATATATTGACATAAAGATATCTTTATGTGATTTGGAAGTCTGGTCTTACGACGTCAAGGAGCCCTCCCGTGTTTGACAACCTCTTTGGTCCGGAAACGGGCAAGCGTGACGGCAGTGAAGTTTTCGCGGCTTTGAGACAAGCCGCGAGCGAGCGCATCCTCGTTCTTGACGGCGCCATGGGCACTCAGATCCAAGGGCTCGGCTATGATGAAGACCAGTTTCGCGGAACGCGCTTCATCGGCTGCGCCTGTCACCAGAAGGGCAATAACGACCTTCTGATCCTGACCCAGCCGGACGCGATCGAAGAGATCCATTACAGATACGCCAAGGCCGGCGCCGATATTCTCGAGACCAACACCTTCTCCTCAACCCGCATCGCGCAGGCCGACTACGAGATGGAAGGTGCGGTCTACGACCTCAACAAGGAAGGTGCCGAGATCGTGCGCCGGGCAGCACAGCGCGCCGAGCGTGAGGATGGCCGCCGCCGCTTCGTCGCCGGCGCCATCGGACCGACCAACCGCACCGCGTCGATCTCCCCCGATGTCAACAATCCCGGTTTCCGCGCCGTGACATTCGACGATCTGCGTTCCGCTTATGGCGAGCAGATCGACGGGCTGATCGACGGCGGCGCCGACATCATCCTCATCGAGACGATCTTCGACACGCTGAACGCCAAGGCTGCAATCTTCGCCTGCGAGGAGCGCTTCGAGGCCAAGGGCGTGCGCCTGCCTGTGATGATCTCGGGCACGATAACCGACCTTTCCGGCCGCACGCTGTCCGGCCAGACGCCGTCGGCCTTCTGGAACTCGGTGCGCCATGCCAATCCCTTCACGATCGGGCTCAACTGCGCGCTTGGCGCCAATGCGATGCGCCCGCACCTGCAGGAGCTTTCGGGTGTTGCCGACACCTTCATCTGCGCCTATCCAAATGCCGGCCTGCCGAACGAGTTCGGCCAGTATGACGAAACGCCGGAGCTGATGGCGGCGCAGATCGACGGCTTCGCCCGCGAGGGCCTCGTCAACATCGTTGGCGGCTGCTGCGGCTCGACGCCCGAGCATATCAAGGCGATCGCCGAGACCGTCGCCAAGTACAAGCCACGGCCGATCCCCGAGCATCGCCCCTTCATGTCGCTGTCGGGTCTCGAACCCTTCGAGCTGACCAAGGACATTCCCTTCGTCAATGTCGGCGAGCGCACCAACGTCACCGGCTCGGCCCGCTTCCGCAAGCTGATCACCAATGCCGATTTCACCGCAGCGCTCGATGTCGCCCGCGACCAGGTCGAGAACGGCGCGCAGGTGATCGACATCAACATGGACGAAGGTCTGATCGATTCCGAAAAGGCGATGGTCGAGTTCCTCAACCTGATCGCCGCCGAGCCCGACATCGCCCGTGTGCCTGTGATGATCGACTCGTCGAAGTTCTCGATCATCGAATCCGGCCTGAAGCGCGTTCAGGGCAAGCCGATCGTCAACTCGATCTCGCTGAAGGAAGGCGAAGAGAATTTCCTCGCCCAGGCGCGGCTGCTGCATAATTATGGTGCCGCCGTCGTCGTCATGGCCTTCGACGAGACGGGGCAGGCGGACAGCTATGAGCGCAAGGTGGAAATCTGCACGCGCGCCTACAAGCTGCTGACCGAAAAGATCGGCTACCCGCCCGAGGATATTATCTTCGATCCGAATATCTTCGCGGTCGCGACCGGCATCGAAGAACACAATAATTACGGCGTCGACTTCATCGAGGCGACGCGGACGATCCGTGAGCGCATGCCGCTGGTGCATATTTCGGGCGGCGTCTCGAACCTGTCATTCTCGTTCCGCGGCAACGAGCCGGTGCGCGAGGCGATGCACGCCGTGTTCCTCTACCACGCCATCCAGGCGGGCATGGACATGGGCATCGTCAATGCCGGCCAGCTTGCCGTCTACGACAATATCGATCCCGAGCTGCGTGAGGCCTGCGAGGACGTGGTGCTGAACCGTCGCCCCGACGGCACCGAGCGGCTGCTCGAAGTGGCGGAAAGATTCCGTGGCGGCGCCGCACGCGAAGGCCGGGTCCAGGATCTTTCCTGGCGCGAATGGAGCGTCGAGAAGCGTCTCGAGCATGCGCTGGTCAACGGCATCACCGAATATATCGAGGCCGATACCGAAGAAGCGCGCCTGCAGGCCGCCCGGCCGCTGCACGTCATCGAAGGGCCGCTGATGGCCGGCATGAACGTTGTCGGCGATCTGTTCGGTTCGGGCAAGATGTTCCTGCCACAGGTGGTCAAGTCGGCGCGCGTGATGAAGCAGGCGGTGGCCGTGCTCCTGCCCTACATGGAAGAGGAAAAGCGCCTCAACGGCGGCGAAGAGCGTCGATCGGCCGGCAAGATCCTGATGGCGACGGTCAAGGGCGACGTGCACGATATCGGCAAGAACATCGTCGGCGTCGTGCTTGCCTGCAACAATTACGAGATCGTCGACCTCGGCGTCATGGTGCCGGCGACGAAGATCCTCGAGACGGCGATTGCCGAGAAGGTCGATGTCATCGGCCTCTCCGGCCTGATCACGCCGTCGCTCGACGAGATGGTGCATGTCGCCGCCGAGATGGAACGCCAGGGCTTCGAGATCCCGCTGTTGATCGGCGGGGCGACGACCAGCCGCGTGCATACGGCCGTGAAGATCCATCCGGGTTATAACAAAGGCCAGACGATCTATGTGACCGATGCCAGCCGCGCCGTCGGCGTCGTCTCGGCGCTGCTCTCGCCGGAGACACGCCAAGGCTATGTCGACGATATAAGAGCCGAATATGCCAAGGTGGCGGCCGCCCATGCGCGCAGCGAGGCCGAGAAGGTGCGCCTGCCGTTGCCCCGGGCTCGTGAGAATGCCCACAAGATCGACTGGTCCGCCCACCAGCCGGTGAAGCCGCAATTCTTCGGCACGCGGGTGTTCGAGGATTACGATCTGGCCGAGCTTGCCAAATACATCGATTGGACGCCGTTCTTCCAGACCTGGGAACTGCGCGGCCGCTACCCGGCCATCCTCGAAGACGAGAAGCAGGGCGTGGCGGCGCGTGCGCTCTGGGCCGATGCGCAGGCCATGCTCAAGAAGATCGTCGACGAGAAGTGGTTCCGCCCGCGCGCCGTCATCGGCTTCTGGCCGGCCGGTGCTGTCGGCGACGACATCCGGCTGTTCACCGACGAGAGCCGCAGCCAAGAACTCGCCACCTTCTACACGCTGCGCCAGCAGCTTTCCAAGCGGGACGGGCGGCCGAATGTGGCGCTCTCCGATTTTGTGGCGCCGGTTTCAAGCGGTGTTCAGGACTTTGTCGGCGGCTTCGTGGTGACGGCAGGTATCGAGGAAATCGCCATCGCTGAGCGTTTCGAGCGGGCGAACGACGATTATTCCTCGATCCTCGTCAAGGCGCTGGCCGACCGCTTCGCCGAAGCTTTTGCCGAGCGTATGCACGAGCAGGTGCGACGCGAATACTGGGGCTATGCCAGGGACGAGACCCTCAGCAAGGAGGACCTCATCACCGAAGCCTATGCCGGCATCCGTCCGGCGCCCGGCTATCCCGCCCAGCCCGATCACACGGAAAAAGCAACCCTCTTCAAGCTGCTCGATGCTGAAAAAGCGGCCGGCGTGAAGCTGACGGAGAGCTATGCGATGTGGCCAGGCTCCTCGGTATCCGGCCTCTATATCGGCCATCCCGACTCCTACTATTTCGGCGTTGCCAAGGTGGAGCGTGATCAGGTGGAAGACTATGCGACCCGCAAGGGCATGGAGGTCTCCGAAGTCGAGCGCTGGCTCGGGCCGGTGCTGAACTACGTGCCGCGGAAGGCGGAAACCGAGATCGAGGATGCGGCGTAACCAGCCGTTTGGCGTCGTCCGCTGATAAAGTGATTCAAGAAACGAGGAAGCCGGAAAGTGATTCACTTTCCGGCTTCATGCTTTTGAAAATCAAGAAGATTTTTCTGTTGAATCGGTGATGTCGGCTTTGCGGTCAAGTCACCGCGATCGTCAGCTCCGCGACGAAATCATAGGCGTCGCCGCGATAGAGCGAGCGGGTGAATTCCACGGCGCGGCCGGAGCCGAGATAGGAGATGCGCTCGATCGACAGGCCGGCGGCGCCGACGGAGACGCCGAGAAGCTGGGCGTCGGCTTCCTTCATATTGGTCGCCGAGATGCGCTGCACTGCGCGCACCGGGCGGACCTGGCGGCGTTCGAGTTCGGCATAGAGCGAATTGGTGACGGCGGAGGGATCCGGCAGAAATTCGCCGGAGACGCTGGCATTCTCGATCGCCAGCGGCTGGTCGTCGGCGATGCGCAGGCGGGAGAGGCGCGAAACCTTTACGTCAGCGGCGAGGCCGAGGATCATCATCTCGTCGGGCGAGGGAGTGTGGATGCCCTTATGCAGCCATTCGGAGCGCGAGGACATGCCGCGGCGCGCCATGTCCTCGGTGAAGGAGGTGAGCTGCGACAGGCGCTGCTCGACCTTGGAGACCGGCTTGGCGACGAAGGTGCCCGAGCCGTGGCGGCGCACCAATAGGCCGTCGGCGACGAGTTCGTCGATCGCCTTGCGCACGGTGACCCGGCTGACGGCGGCAAGTTCGGCGATGTCGCGCTCCGGCGGCAGCGCGTCGCCATGGCCGAGCGTGCCGGTGCGCACCGCCTCTTCGAGCGTGCGGCGCAGCTTGACGTAGAGTGGGCCGGTGCCGGCCGCCTGCAGGCGCTCCAGGGACAGGATGGTCGCGAGGTCGTCGGTCATGCCGCACCTCTCTGCGGATCGTTCAGAAGCTTGACCGCCAGTTCCACCGCACCCTGCAGGGCATCCCCCTTCGGCTTGGTAAGCCGTGACCTGTAGCGTTCGGAAAGCCAGGGCTCGTAGGCTCCCGCAAGGCCCCCGAGCAGGCAGATCGACGGGCATTCGGACCAGAGCAGCGCTTCAAGGCTTTCGCCGATCGCCGTTGCCGCATCGGTGACGATGCCGGCGGCAACGACATCGCCCTTGGCGGCATGTGCGAAGACAACAGGCGCATAACGGGCAAAATCCGTCGGTCTTGCCGAATGCGCGAATTCGACGATGCGCTCGGGATCATTGCCATATTCGGTCATGACCGCGTCGGTAATCGACGATGCTGGGCGCACGCCATCATGGGCAAGCAACGATCGCTCCAGGAGGTCGCGGCCGAGGCGGGCGCCGCTTGCCTGATCGCCGACGACGAAGCCCCAGCCGCCGATGCCGTTCAGCCGGCCATCCCTGCGGGCATTATAGACCGAGCCGGTGCCGAAGGCGCCGACGATGCCATCAGCATCGCCGAGCGCGCCCTGCAGGGCGATCAGCGCATCAGTGACGACGCGGCCTTCGGCAAAGGGCAGGGCCTTTTCGATTCGCTGGCCGTAATCCGTGACATTGGCGCCGGCGACACCGACGACTGATACAACAGAGGAGATTGTTTCAGTGGCAATTCCGGCATCGCGCAGCGCCTGCCGGGCGGATTCGACGATATTGAGAAGAGAGTTCTCCAGATCGGACAGGATGTTGGCCGGGCCTGATTTGCCACGGCCGACGATATTGCCGTTTCTGTCCGCGACCGCGGCCCGGCAGCTCGTTCCGCCGCCATCTATGCCGATTGCAAGCTCCGTCATCGGACCTCCGAATACGCCGTTCCCACTTGTTTTGAATACAATACCAAAAAAATACCATTTACCAAGTGGGAATGGTTGAGAAAATTCATCTTTTTATCGTATTGATTTTACTTGATAAAATTTTTTAATGAATTTTTGACAGCCCAAAAGTTAAATTCGGCTGGACAATTGGTATTTTTTTGGCCTTAATTCGACAAAAGGGAACAGCGTTTCGAAGCCCACGAAACCGGCAATAAAGCCAAAGCCGGAACCGCTTCGGGAATGATTGCCAGAATGCCACCGGCCTGTCGGGCCGGCGTTGGAATTCAGGCATCTATCGGCTTTCCCATCATTTCGGCGCGTCCGGTGCAGGTCACCGGCAAGGCGCACAGTCCGGCCGCAGGCGATTCGCCTTTGCGTCCATCGAGCTTTCGGGGCCGGCAGTCGCTGGCGGCCCTCCAAGGGGCGTTGGGTGTTGCCTCAGGCACCCCAATTGCTTGTTTCAGATCGAGATCGGCGCCTTCAGGCGCTTTAAAACAGGAGAGGGAAATGAAAAACACTGCTCTGAAAAGCCTGCTGCTTGCCTCCAGTCTGCTGAGTTCAGCGGGTCTCGTCCATGCCGCCGACGTCACGCTGACGGTCGAAAGCTGGCGTAACGACGACCTGCAGATCTGGCAGGAAAAGATCATCCCGGCCTTCGAAGCGAAGAACCCGGGCATCAAGATCGTCTTCTCGCCGACCGCGCCGACCGAATACAATGCCTCGCTGAACGCCAAGCTCGATGCCGGCTCCGCAGGCGATATCATCACCTGCCGTCCGTTCGACGCCTCGCTCGAACTTTTCAACAAGAAGCAGCTCGTCGATCTCACCAGCCTGCCGGGCATGGAGAACTTTTCGCCCGTCGCCAAGGCCGCCTGGACGACCGACGACGGCAAGTCCACCTTCTGCGTGCCCATGGCTTCGGTCATCCACGGTTTCATCTACAACAAGGATGCCTTCGACAAGCTTGGCATAGCCGTGCCGAAGACGCAGGACGAGTTCTACGCAGCGCTCGACAAGATCAAGGCCGACGGCACCTATATTCCGCTCGCCATGGGCACGAAGGACCTCTGGGAAGCCGCCACCATGGGCTACCAGAACATCGGCCCGAATTACTGGAAGGGTGAAGAGGGCCGCGAGGCCCTGATCGCCGGCAAGCAGAAGCTGACCGACCCCGAATGGGTCAAGCCCTTCGAAGAGCTCGCCAAGTGGAAGCCTTATCTCGGCGACGGATTCGAAGCGCAAACCTACTCCGACAGCCAGAACCTCTTCACGCTCGGTCGCGCCGCCATCTATCCGGCCGGTTCGTGGGAAATCGCTCTGTTCAATACCCAGGCTCAGTTCAAGATGGGCGCCTTCCCGCCGCCGGTTCCGAAGGCTGGCGACACGGGCTACATCTCCGACCATCCGGACATCGGTGTTGCCCTGAACGCAAAGAGCACGCATGCCGAGGAAGCCAAGAAGTTCCTCAGCTGGGTCGCTTCGCCGGAGTTCGCCGATATCTACGCCAACTCGTTGCCAGGCTTCTTCAGCCTGAACTCCACCCCGGTCAAAATGTCCGATTCGCTCGCTCAAGAATTCGTTTCCTGGCGCGGCCCGTACAAGTCGACGGTGCGCTCGACCTACCAGATCCTGTCGCGCGGCACCCCGAACCTCGAAAACGAGACCTGGGTCGAATCGGCCAACGTCATCAACGGCACGGATACGCCGGCGGTTGCTGCCGAGAAGCTCCAGAAGGGCCTCGACAGCTGGTACAAGCCGGCCAAGTGATGTGATCGAGGGGCGGCGTCTGCTGCCCCTCATCCGGCCTGCCGACCACCTTCTCCCCGCTTGCGGGGAGAAGGAGACTCGCAGCGACCTCCCAGCCCGATATGGCATCTCAGCAGGGCGTGTTCCCTCTCTTCCCAGGTGGCAGAGAGTTAGGGTGAGGCGCAACGTTTTCCACCTGAGCTGCGCCATGCGGCCAGTCGACAAGAACAGGCAAAAGCCATGAGCGAAACCGACAACGCGGCTGATATCGTCCCGATCAAGCGCCCGGTGCGCTGGCACATTTTCGTCTTCATGCTGCCGGCCCTGATCGTCTATTCCGCAGTCATGGTGCTGCCGCTCATCGAAACGCTCCGGTTGTCGCTCTACAATACGGTCGACGGGCAGCCGGCCTTCGTCGGACTGGCGAATTTCAAGGTGCTGTTCGGCGATGCGCGCTGGGCGCGCGATTTCTGGAATGCCCTTGTCAACAACCTGATCTTCTTTGCCATCCACATGTGCGTGCAGAACCCGATCGGCGTGGCGCTGGCCGCCCTGCTTTCGGTGCCGAAGCTGCGTGGCGTCGCCTTCTACCGCACAGCGATGTTTCTGCCGACGCTCCTGTCCTTCGTCATCGTCGGCTTCATCTGGAAGCTCATCCTTTCGCCGATCTGGGGCGTGGCGCCCTGGATGCTCGATCTCATCGGCTTGAAATTCCTGTTCGCACCCTGGCTCGGCCAGTCCGGCCCGGCGCTGATTGCGGTGTCGCTGATCTCCAACTGGCAATATATCGGCATTCCGATGATGCTGATCTATGCGGCCCTTCTGAGCATCCCCGAGGAAGTGATCGAGGCGGCCGAATGCGACGGCATTACCGGCTGGGCTCAATTCTGGAAGATCAAGCTGCCGCTTATCCTGCCGGCGATCGGCATTATCTCGATCCTGACCTTCGTCGGCAATTTCAACGCCTTCGACCTGATCTACACCGTGCAGGGGGCGCTTGCCGGACCTGACATGTCGACAGACATTCTCGGCACGCTGCTCTACCGCACTTTCTTCGGTTTCCAGCTTCAGCTCGGCGACCGCTCGATGGGGGCGACGATCGCCACAGTGATGTTCCTCATCATCCTCGCCGGCGTCTCGCTTTATCTCTTCGTCATCCAGCGGCGCATGCGTCGCTATCAGTTCTGAGGAGCGCGCATGTCCAAGGCACGCACATCTCCCATCCGCACCGGCCTCGTGCATCTGGCGCTGAGCGCCTATACGCTGGTCGCGCTGTTTCCGGTGTTTCTGACCATCGTCAACTCGTTCAAGGACCGCGCTTCGATCTTCCGCGAGCCATTGATGATCCCGACGCCGTCGACCTTCAGCCTCGTCGGCTATCAGACGGTGCTGGGACAGGGCGATTTCGCCACTTATTTCCAGAACAGCTTCATCGTCACGATCGTCTCGATCCTGCTGGTGCTGCTCTTCGGCGCCATGGCGGCCTTTGCGCTTTCCGAATACCGTTTCCGCGGCAATATGCTGCTCGGGCTCTACATGGCGATCGGCATCATGATCCCCATCCGTCTCGGCACTGTGGCGATCTTGCAAGGCATGGTGGCGGCCGGCCTCGTCAATACGCTGACGGCGCTGATCCTCGTCTATACCGCGCAGGGCATACCGCTGGCGATCTTCATCCTGTCGGAATTCATGCGCACGGTTTCGGACGATCTGAAGAATGCCGGGCGCATCGACGGGCTTTCCGAATATGCGATCTTCTTCCGCCTGGTGCTACCGCTGGTGCGCCCCGCCATGGCGACGGTCGCCGTCTTCACCATGATCCCGATCTGGAACGATCTCTGGTTCCCGCTGATCCTGGCGCCTTCGGAGGCCACCAAGACGGTCACGCTCGGCTCGCAGATCTTCATCGGCCAATTCGTCACCAACTGGAATGCGGTGCTGGCGGCGCTGTCGCTGGCGATCCTACCGATCCTCGTCCTCTACGTCATCTTCTCGCGGCAGCTGATCCGCGGCATCACGTCAGGAGCCGTCAAGTGACCGAAAAACCGATCCGCGTGCTCGTTGCCGGCCTCGGCAATATGGGCCGCAGCCATACGCTCGCCTATCACAATAATCCCGGCTTCGAGATCGTCGGTCTCGTCAACCGCTCGACGCCAGAGCTGGCGGCCGAGCTGCAGGGCTACACGATCCATCCCGACTTCGCGACGGCGCTGGCCGAGCTGAAGCCGGACCTCTGCTCGATCAACACCTATTCCGACAGCCATGCCGATTATGCCGTCGCCGCCTTCGAGGCCGGCTGCGATGTCTTCGTGGAAAAGCCGCTGGCAACCACCGTCGCCGACGCAGAGCGCGTCGTCGCGGCGGCCAGGAAGGCGGGGCGCAAGCTGGTGATCGGTTATATCCTTCGCCATCACCCTTCCTGGATGAAGCTGATCGAAGAGGCGCGCAAGCTCGGCCCGCCTTACGTCTTCCGCATGAACCTCAACCAGCAGTCCAGCGGCCCGACCTGGGCGACGCACAAGTCGCTGATGCGCACGACCTCGCCGATCGTTGATTGCGGCGTGCATTATGTCGACGTCATGTGCCAGATCACCGACGCGAGAGCCGTCGAGGTGCGCGGCATGGGGCTGCGCATGTCCGACGAGATCGCCGCCGACATGTATAATTACGGTCACCTGCAAGTGCTGTTCGAGGACGGCTCCGTCGGCTGGTACGAGGCGGGCTGGGGACCGATGATCTCGGAGACCGCCTTCTTTGTGAAGGATGTGATGTCGCCGAAGGGCGCGGTGTCGATCGTCATGGATCCGAACGCCAAGTCCGACGATATCGACACGCACACCAAGACCTCGGTGATCCGTCTGCACACTGCCGAGACCGGCCCGGACGGAAAGTTCATCCGGCCTGACCAGGACATGACGATGGCGGGTGAGCCCGGTCATCAGGCGCTCTGCGACCTGGAACAGGCCTTCATGCTGAGGGCGATCCGCGAGGATCTGAACCTCGATCGCCATATGGCGGATGCGGTGGCGTCGCTGCGCATCTGCCTTGCCGCCGACGAGAGCGTGCGCACCGGCCAGCCGGTCAGATTATAAGGAAAGACCCGTGGGATCGCTTCAACTCAAATCCATCCGCAAGACCTATGGCACGCATGAGGTGCTGAAAGGCATCGACCTCGAGGTCAAGGACGGCGAATTCGTCATCTTCGTCGGGCCGTCGGGCTGCGGGAAATCGACGCTGCTGCGCAGCATCGCTGGCCTTGAAGACGTCACGTCAGGCGCCGTCGTCATCAATGGCCGCGATGAGACGCTGACGCCGCCGGCCAAGCGCGGCATCGCCATGGTGTTCCAGTCCTACGCGCTCTATCCGCATCTGACGGTCAAGGACAATATGGGGCTCGGTCTCAAGCAGGCCGGCACCGCCAAGGACGAGATCGAAAAGCGCGTCGCCAAAGCATCCGGCATGCTCTCGCTGGAACCCTATCTGGGGCGGCGGCCGGCAGAGCTCTCCGGCGGCCAGCGCCAGCGCGTCGCCATCGGCCGCGCCATCGTGCGCGAACCGGAGCTCTTCCTGTTCGACGAACCGCTGTCGAACCTCGATGCGGCGCTGCGCGTCCAGACCCGCCTCGAAATCGCCCGGCTGCACCGGAGCCTGAAGGCAACGATGATCTATGTCACCCACGACCAGGTGGAGGCGATGACGCTTGCCGACAAGATCGTGGTGCTGAATGCCGGCGCGATCGAACAGATCGGTTCGCCGATGGAACTCTACAAACGACCGGCCAATGTTTTCGTCGCCGGTTTCATCGGCTCGCCGCAGATGAATTTCATCGCGGCCGAGAAGGTCGGCGATCACAGCGCCAAGACGATCGGAGTGCGTCCCGAACATTTGACTCTGTCGCGCGAACACGGGACTTGGGCTGCGAAGGTCGTCCATGTCGAGCATCTCGGCGCCGACACGATCATCTATCTGGAATCCGATCAGTGCGGCCTGCTGACCGCGCGTCTTTTCGGCGAGCACCAGTATGAGCCGGACGAGATCGTCTATGCGACGCCGGACCAGGGGCACGTGCATCGTTTCGATGTAGACGACCAGGCGATCCGCTGAGCGCATGATAGAACGAAAAAGCCCCGTGTTGCGGGGCTTTTCACTTCCCGTCGACGTGCAAGAGTTCGATCAGCCGAGCACGGGCCGCATGAAGCTACGTTCATAGCTGACGATACTGCGGTTGCGTTTGTCGAGTTCGAAAGCGGCCTGACATTCCGGATCGCTCGCCATGCGCGTGCGATAGTCCTCGTAGGCGGCAAGGCTCGGGAAGGAAAACAAGGCAACGGCAATGTTGTTGGCGCCTTCGGATGGCAGGAAATAACCGTGATGGATGCCGCCCATCCTATTGACGATCGGAATCCAGAGCCGGGCATATTCCTCGAATTCGGCAAGCTTGTACGGATCGATCATATAACGCAGGTGGCAGGTAATCATTGACATATCCAATCGCGTAAATGCTGGCGGACGTCTGCCTGGCAGGTTTGGTTTGCTCACCTTCTGGCATCGCGTCGAGAGAGTTCAAGTGCTTTGTGGTGATGGCTGCATCACGTTTGCTGACGTGTCGGCCGGCCTGAAATGGAGAAGGCGCCGTTTCGCGGCGCCTTTTGCGTGAACGGTATCGGCGAAATCAGTCGCGGATGATCAGCAGGTCGGCTGCCATGAAGCGCAGCGTCACCGTTTCGCCGGCCTGCGGCGGGGTGATGCCCGGGCTGTTGAACATGTCGAAGGAGATGACGTTGCCGCCGACATTCATACGGGTGCGGATGACAGAACCCAGGAAGTGAGCCGAGACGACCTGGCCGGTTAGCGCCGTATCGCTTTTGACGTTGTCGGAGAGGGAGCCGGCTTCCGGACGCAGCGCCAGCGAGATGGTTTCGCCAGCCTTGTGAGCGGCGACCGACTGCTTCAGCGTGATATTCTGATCGCCGATTTGGATGAGGTTGCTGTCGGGATCCACGACCTTGGCTTCGATCAGGTTCAGCGTGCCGACGAAGGAGGCGACGAAGCGCGTCGCCGGCGTGTTGTAGATCTCGAAGGGCGAACCGATCTGGTCGGCCTTGCCGGCATTCATGACGACGATGCGGTCGGAGATTGACAGGGCCTCTTCCTGATCATGGGTGACGAAGACCGTGGTGATGCCGAGCTGCTGCTGGATCTGGCGGATTTCCTCGCGCAGCGATACGCGGATCTTGGCGTCGAGTGCGGAGAGCGGTTCGTCGAGCAGCAGCACCTGCGGCTTGACGGCAAGCGCGCGGGCAAGGGCGACACGCTGCTGCTGGCCGCCCGACAGTTGATAGGGGAAGCGGTCGGCCAGATGATCGAGCTTGATCAGGCCAAGCATTTCCTTGACGCGGGCGTCGATCTCAGTCTTCGGGGCGCCGGCGACCTTGAGGCCGAAGGCGACATTGTCGTGCACGGTCATATTGGGGAACAGCGCGTAGGCCTGGAAGACCATGCCGATATTGCGCTGGTTCGGCTTCAGCGAGCTCTGATCTTTGCCATTGATGGTCAGCGTGCCGCCGGTCGGCGTTTCGAAGCCGGCGATCATGCGCAGGACGGTCGTCTTGCCGCAGCCCGACGGGCCGAGAAAGGAGATGAACTCACCCTTTTCGATCGTCATGTTGAAGTTCTTGACGACCTGCACCGGGCCGAAGGATTTCTGAATGTTGGTCAGTGTGAGAAAGGACATGAGCCAGTTACCTTAAGCCTTTGCCGGGCGGGCTTTGCCGACGCGGGAAACGAGGTTGAGCAGGCCCATGCTGAGCCAGGTGATCGAGAAGGCGATGACGGCGAGCGCCGAAGGCTCATAGGCCTTGTTGGCACCGACGAGCTGCAGGTAGGGACCGAAGGCCGGACGGTTGAGCAGCGCGGCGAAGGTGAATTCACCCATGACGATCGCGAGCGTGATAAAGGCGCCTGAGAGCACGCCACTCATGACGTTGGGGAAAATGCACTTGAACATGATGGTCGTCCAGCTGGCACCGAGACTTTCGGCTGCCTCCGTCAGGGTGCGGACGTCGATGGCGCGCATTGCGGTATCGACGGCGCGGTACATGTAGGGCAGGGACAGGGTGATATAGGAGAAGACCAGCAGGATGTTGGTGCCGGTCGTTGAACCCGTCAGCGGCAGGTAAGAGGACGAATTGTACATCCTGAGGTAACCGAAGACGATGACGATCGCCGGAATGACAAGCGGCAGCAGCGTGATGAATTCGACGACGGGGCGCATCTGCGGCAGGCGCAGCCGCACCCAATATGCCGTTGGCACGACGAGCAGCATGCCGAAGACGATGGTGAGCAGAGCCATCAGCATGGAATAGCCGAACGTCTCGCGGAACTGAATGTCTGAAAAGACCGACTCATAGGCATCGAGGCTGTATTCGCCGCGGCGCATGCGCAGCGAAAACTCGATTGTGCCGATCAGCGGGATGATAAAGTAGGACGCGCCGAGAATGATGGCGATCCAGGCTCCGAGACGTTGAGCTTTCATTTCTGCCACCGTTCGGCGCGCATGCGCAGCAGGAGGTAAAGGACGTTGGAGACGCCGGTTATCACGATCATGCCGAGCGCGATGGCGTAACCGAGGTTGGCATTATGCAGAACGTCGCCGCGGATCTGCGCATAAAGCAGGATCGGCACGATGTTCAGCGAACTGCCGGTCAGCGCAAAGGCTGTAGCGATAGCGCCGAAGGCATTGGCGAAGAGCAGCAGCGTCGTGCCGAGCAGGCTCGGCCAGAGGATCGGCAGCGCGACCATCGTCCAGTACTGACGGTTGGTGGCGCCGAGAATCTGCGAGGCTTCGCGCCATTCTTTCTTCATGCCGTCGAGGGCCGGCGTCAGGATCAGCACCATCAGCGGGATCTGGAAATACATGTAGGTGATGGTGAGGCCGAAGAAGGACAGCAGGTTGAAGCCGGTGCCGTAGAGATTGAAGCCGAACCATTCGCGCAGGAAGATCGTCACAAGGCCGGTGCGGCCGAGCGTTGCGAGGAAGGCGAAGGCGAGCGGCACGCCGGCGAAATTCGAGGCGACGCCGGAGAAGGTCAGCAGTGTCGAGCGCACGGAGGCGGGCAGGCCGCCGAGCACGACGGCCCAGGCAAGGAAAAAGCCGATCAACGCGCCGCCGAGGGCGGAGGCGACCGAGACGCGGATACTGATCCAGTAAGCGCTCATGATCGATGGCGTAAAAAGATCGCCGATATTCTTCAGCGTGAAATCGCCCTCGGGCGTCAGGAACGCGCCCACCACGAGATAAAGCGTAGGGATGATCAGGAATAGCAGGGAGAAAATAATGAAGGGTGCGATGCCCAGCCAGTCGATCACGCGGTCTTTGTTGATCAAGGGGGCACTGCTCGCCATCGGCGTTGAAACGGTGCTCATGGAAAAGCTCATCCTGGGGCGTCGGAGTGAGAAAACCTCCCCGCCTTGGCGGGCGGGGAGGCAGGATCAAAGTTTACTGAACGTTGGCGCCGACGACGGAATCCCAGTTCTTGGTGATGGTTTCCTTGCCGGCGGCCTGCTCTTCCAGCGTCGGGAAGACAGCCTTTTCATAGGCTGCTGCCGGCGGCAGCTTGTCGAGCAGTTCCTTCGGGATCTTGTTGTTCTTGGCAAGATCGTTGAAACGGATCGGGTGGCAATAGCCCTTCAGCCAGCCGAGCTGACCTTCGTCGGAATAGAGATATTCCATCCAGAGCTTGGCAGCGTTCGGGTGCGGAGCGAAGGCGGAAATCGCCTGAACGTAGACGCCGGCTACGACGCCGGTCTTCGGAACGACAACCTCGAAGGGAGGATTGCCCTTCAGGCCTTCGCCCCACGAGAGGGCGTTGTAGTCCCAGGCGATGACGATCGGCGTGGAGCCCTGCGCGAAGGGAGCAGCCTTGCCGACGACCGGCACGAAATTGCCGCTCTTGTTCAGTTCGGCGAAGAACTTCAGGCCTTCCTCGGCTGCCTTGGCCGCGTCGCCGCCGGATGCGGAAAGACCAGCGGCGTAGACGCCCTGGACAGCCTGGTTGGCGCTGCGCGGATCGCCTGCGAGGGCGACGGTGTTTGCATAGTCGCTCTTCTTCAGGTCGGCCCAGTCGGCCGGCGATTCCTTGACGAGATCCTTGTTCACCAGGAACGCGAGAACGCCGTAATAGTCGCCGTACCAGTAACCTTCAGAATCCTTTGCGGTATCCGGAATGGAATCCCAGGTGGAGACTTTGTAAGGCTGGATCAGGCCGTCTTTCTTGGCAGACGGGCCGAAAGAGAGGCCGACGTCGATGACGTCAGGAGCCTGCGGGCCGGTGTTGCCTTTGTTGGCCTTGATGGCTTCGATTTCGTCGCCCGAACTTGCATCCGGGTTCAGTTCGTTGACCTCGATGCCGTACTTGGCCTTGAAGCCGGCAATGACGTCGCCATAGCCGCACCAGCTGTGCGGAAGAGCGATCGTCGTCAAGCTTCCTTCTTTTTTGGCGGCGGCGATAAGCTCAGCGCTCGGCTCGGCGGCGGCAATCGCGGTCGAGGCCACGATCAGCGCAGTAGAAAGCGACAGAAGTCGAGAAATGTTAGAGATCACTGTTGTTCTCCTTCGGGTTTTCAGTGTCTGGCGATGCTGTTAATGAGATTACATGAAGCTTGTGTGACAGTTCGGTGACGTTAATTCTGCTGTGAATAGCGGGGGTTGCAACAAATGTTTTATTTGCGACAACGTCGTCTGGTTCCGCGAAAAATCCGTCATTGTTTTTCTTCTGTTTTAGTCTTGTCCTCCTAACCCGGTTTACGGAAAAGCCTGGTCTGCTCGAACAGGCCTTCCAGTGTCTTCATGCGCTCTTTCGTCTCGTCCCAGGTCGAATTCTGAACGGCCTCGATCAGCGCTTCGACGATGAAAAGGGTGACGACGGAGGAATCCCAGGCCGACGGCGCCTCGATCCGGACGCGGAAGGCATGCCTGGCGAGCTTGGCGGCCGGCGAACCCCACTGATCGGTGAAGACGATGATTTCGGCGCCGCGTTTGCGAGCGGCGGTCGCAAGGCTCACCATCTCCTGCTCATAGCGGCGGATGTCGAAGATGATCAGGATGTCGCCGGCATTCATGTTGAGGACATATTGCGGCCAACTGCTTGAATTCGACGATAGTAGCGTCGTTGCCGGCCGGATCACTTGCATATGGGTGAAGAAATATTCGGCAAGGGCGCCGGTGATGCGGCCGCCGACGAAATAAAGGCCGCGCTTGCGATCGGAGAGCAACGCGGCGACGCTGTCGAACGTCGCGGTGTCGAGATCTGTCAGCGTCTGGCGCAGATTGCCCATGATGGCATCGGCGAAACGGTTGAGAATATGGGTGCCCGGCGCGTTCTGCGCCCAGCGGTCGTGCTTGGCGATCGGGTTCGAGATCGTCGCCTCGACTTCCTGATGCAGATGCGCCTGAAAGTCCGGATAACCCTTGAAGCCGAGCTTCTGTACCATGCGCACGACGGTCGGCGTCGAGACGCCGGCGTTTTCGGCGATCGTGGTGATGCTGCCGAGGCCGGAGACCGGATAGTTGTCCAGCAGGCTTTCGGCCAGCTGCTTCTCGGCACGAGTCAACACCCCCAAATGCGAGTGTATGACGTCCGAAACCGTCTTCGACGCAACTGTCACTTAATATGCTCCCCGGGATGGTCTGGCGCCACTTTCCCACTCAAAGTTAACAACGCTGTCACAATCCATGTCAACCGCTGTCATGAAAAGAAATTTTCAGCCCATGCTTGACACTGGCCGAAACCTGAAGAATTCTTTTCTTCATCAAGAGTTTGTTAAGGGATAAGGAGTGGTGCCTTTGGTGCTGGCCCGGCCGAAGATCCTCAGCGAAGCGGACGGCGACTGCGTCGGGATCGAACGCATCCACGGCCCGAGCCCGGTGCTTCTTATCTGCGAGCACGCTTCGAATGCGCTTCCAGCTGTTTTCGGCGATCTCGGCCTACCCAGCGAAGCGCTCTCCAGCCACATTGCCTGGGACCCGGGCGCGCTGGCGGTCGCCCGCATCCTATCGGAAGCGCTCGACGCGACGCTCGTTTACCAGCGGTTCTCCCGGCTTATCTACGACTGCAATCGGCCGCCCAGTGCACCCGGCGCCATGCCGGAGACCAGCGAAGTTTACGCCGTTCCCGGCAACAAGGATTTGAGCCCTGAAGAACGGCTTGCGCGCACCGATGCGCTCTATGTACCTTTCCATGACGCTATTCGCGGGCTGATCCGCGATCGCCGGGCGAAAGGGCAGGACAGCATCATCGTGACGATGCACAGCTTCACGCCGGTCTATCACGGCCGCGAACGCGCCGTCGAACTCGGCATATTGCACGATGAGGACAGCCGGCTCGCCGACCGCATGCTGAGAGCCGCGGCCGAGGCGCCGCTTTACAGGACGGAACGCAACGAGCCTTACGGACCCGAGGATGGCGTCACCCACACGCTGATCCTGCACGGGCTTTCGAACGGCTTGCGCAATGTGATGATCGAGGTCCGCAACGACTTCATCGCAGACGATATCGGCCAAGGGGTCATGGCCGATTATTTGAAAAGGCTGCTCCAGCAAAGCCTGGACGGCTGAATAAAAAGAAGACTCGAGGGAGCAGTTTAACTGCGAACGTCCGCACGGCGAAAATGCCGCGGGCAATTGGCACTGAATCGGTCCGCAATCCCGCGGCCGGTCGTGAACAGGGGGAAGTCATGTCGGACTATACCGAACTGGACAAGAAGCAGGATGTGCACATCCTGCATTCCATGGGCTATGCCCAGGAACTCGAACGACGCATGAGTTCGTTCTCGAATTTCGCCGTTTCATTTTCCATCATCTGCATTCTCTCCGGCGGCATCAATTCGCTGGCGCAGGCGACCTCGGGTGCCGGCGGCGCCGCCATCGGCATCGGCTGGCCTGTGGGATGCTTCATCTCGCTCGTCTTTGCCGTCGCCATGGCGCAGATCAGCTCGGCCTATCCGACGGCCGGCGGGCTCTATCACTGGGGCTCGATCCTCGGCAACCGCTTCACCGGCTGGCTGACCGCCTGGTTCAACCTGCTTGGTCTCGTCACCGTGCTCGGCGCCATCAATGTCGGCACCTACTATTTCTTCATGGGTTCGTTCGGCACGAGCTATCTCGGGCTGACCGACTCGACGACGGTGCGCATCATCTTCCTCGTCATCATCACCGGTGCGCAGGCTCTCGTAAATCACATGGGCATCGGACTGACCGCGAAGCTGACCGATTTCTCGGGTTATCTCATCTTCGCGACCTCGATCGCGCTGGCGGTCGTCTGCCTCATCGCAGCGCCCTCCTACGAGATCGGTCGCCTCTTCACCTTCGCCAACTATTCCGGTGAAGCCGGCGGCAATGTCTGGCCGACCACCTCCGGCGCCTGGGTCTTTCTTCTCGGCCTGCTGCTGCCGATCTACACCATCACCGGCTATGATGCCTCGGCGCATACGTCGGAAGAGACGGTCAAAGCTGCCGAATCTGTCCCGCGCGGCATGGTCGCCTCGGTGCTCTGGTCGGCGCTTTTCGGCTACATCATGCTGTGCGCCTTCGTCCTCATGCTGCCGAACATGGACGATGCGGCAAAGCAGGGCTGGAACGTGTTCTTCTGGGCGATGGACAGCCAGGTCAACCCGATCGTCAAGGACATTCTCTATCTCGCCATCCTGGTCAGCCAATGGCTGTGCGGCCTTGCGACCGTCACTTCGGTCTCGCGCATGATCTTCGCCTTCTCGCGTGACGGCGGTCTGCCGGCATCGAAGGCCCTTTCGAAGGTCAGCCCGCAATACCGCACGCCGGTGGCTGCGATCTGGACCGGCTCGATCCTGTCGGTTCTGTTCGTCTGGGGTTCCTCGCTCGTTTCGATCGGCGACACGCCGGTCTACACGATCGTCGTCTCGTGCACGGTCATCTTCCTGTTCTTCTCCTTCGCGATCCCGATCACGCTCGGCCTGTTCGCCTGGGGCACGTCGAAGTGGGACAAGATGGGGCCGTGGAACCTCGGCGAAGGCGTCTTCAAGCTCTTTGCCGTGCTGACCATCATCGCAATGATCCTGATCTTCATCCTCGGCATTCAGCCGCCGAACGAATGGGCGCTCTACATCACCGTCGGTTTCCTGGTGCTGACGGCAATCGTCTGGTTCGGCTTCGAAAGCCGCCGCTTCAAGGGGCCGCCGATCGGTGCCGAAGTGGCAAAGCGCCAGGCCGAGATCGCGGCCGCCGAAGCAGCCGTCGGCGAAAGTGGCGAAAACTAAGCACCGAGGCTTCCCTCTCAAATGGCGGGGCCGCATCCTGCGGCCCCATCACCGGTTCAACGAAAAGGCATCGGGCCGTGATACCAGGCCGAGCGGATGCGATTTCGTTGCCCCGATTTTATCAATCCCTATTTCAGGCGGATCAATCATGAGCAGCTACACAATCGACGATCTCAGGAAGGATGTTGCCGAAGGGCGCATCGATACGGTTCTGGCCTGCCAGGTGGATATGCAGGGCCGGCTGATGGGCAAGCGTTTCCAGGCGGAATATTTCGTCGAGAGCGCCTGGAAGGAAACGCACAGCTGCAATTACCTGCAAGCGACTGATATGGAGATGGAGACCGTCTCCGGCTACAAGGCGACGAGCTGGGAGAAGGGTTACGGTGACTACACGATGAAGCCGGATCTGGCGACACTGCGCCGCATTCCCTGGCTCGACGGCACGGCGCTGGTGCTCTGCGACGTGCTCGACCATCATACCCATGAGGAGGTCGCCCACTCGCCGCGCGCGATCCTGAAGAAGCAGGTGAAGCGGCTCGAGGATATGGGCATGAAGGCCTATATGGCCTCCGAGCTCGAATTCTTCCTGTTCGACCAGAGCTACGAGACGGCGCAGGCTTCCGGCTACCGCAATCTCAAGCTCGCCAGCGCCTATAACGAGGATTACCACATCTTCCAGACCACCAAGGAGGAAGAGGTGATGCGGGCGATCCGCACTGGGCTGCAGGGCGCCGGCATTCCGGTCGAGAACTCCAAGGGCGAGGCTTCGGCCGGCCAGGAGGAGATCAACGTGCGCTACGCCGATGCGCTCGCCATGGCCGACCGGCACGCGATCATCAAGAACGGCTGCAAGGAGATCGCTTGGTCGAAGGGCAAGGCCATCACCTTCCTCGCCAAGTGGAATTACAACGCTGCCGGCAGTTCCTCGCATATCCACCAGTCGCTCTGGAGCCTGGAGGAGAAGCCGTTGTTCTTCGACCATACCGGCAAATACGGCATGTCGCCGCTGATGCACAATTACGTCGCCGGGCTTCTCGCGCATGCGAGCGAGATCACCTATTTCCTGGCGCCCTACATCAACTCCTACAAACGCTTCATGGCCGGCACCTTTGCGCCGACCAAGGCGATTTGGAGCAAGGACAACCGCACCGCCGGCTACCGGCTCTGCGGCGAGGAGACCAAGGGAATCCGTATCGAGTGCCGCGTCGGCGGCTCCGATCTCAATCCCTATCTCGCCTTCGCGGCGCTGCTTGCCGCCGGCATCGACGGCATAGAGAACAAGCTCGAACTCGAGGCGCCCTTTGTCGGCGACGCCTATGGCGGCAAGGATATTCGCGAGATCCCGCGCACCCTGCGCGCGGCCACGGCGGCGATGACGGAATCGGCGATGCTGCGCAAAGCCTTCGGCGACGACGTGATCGACCATTACACCCGCGCTGCCGAATGGGAACAGGAGGAATATGATCGCCGCATCACCGACTGGGAAGTGGCGCGGGGTTTCGAAAGGGCTTAATAGGCATTTCGTGGGTTTGCCCCTCACCCTAACCCTCTCCCCGTTCTGACGGGGAGAGGGGACGTGCCCTGCGCGGGATTTGCGGTTGACGAAAGCGGTGCTGCGTAGTCCCTTCTCCCCGCGTGCGGGGAGAAGGTGCCGGCAGGCGGATGAGGGGCGGTCGCCCACACACATTTTGAAGAATACGAGGACAGGAATAGATCATGGCAATGATCCAATGCATTTCACCGGTTGACGGCTCGATCTATGCCGAGCGTCCGGCACTTTCGCTCGATGCCGCGAAGGATGCGGTGGCGCGTGCCCGCAAGGCGCAGAAGGCCTGGGCGAAACGGCCGCTTGAAGAGCGCGTGCAACTGGTGCTGAAGGGTGTGGCGCGGCTGAACGCGATGTCCGACGTCGTTGTGCCTGAACTCGCCTGGCAGATGGGCCGGCCGATCAAGTATGGCGGCGAATACAAGGGTTTCAACGAGCGCTCCAACTATGTCGCTTCGATCGCGGCGGATGCGCTGGCGCCTGTTGTGGTCGAGGAGAGCGAGCGTTTCGAGCGTCGCATCGAGCGCGAGGCGCATGGCGTCGTCTTCGTCGTCGCACCGTGGAACTATCCCTATATGACGGCGATCAATACGATCGCGCCGGCGCTGATGGCCGGCAACACCGTGGTGCTGAAGCATGCCTCGCAGACGCTTGTTGTCGGTGAGCGGCTGGTGCAGGCCTTCATCGAGGCTGGCGTTCCCGAGGATGTGTTCCAGAACGTCTTTCTCGACCATGAAACGACATCGGCGCTGATTGCCGCCGGCAGCTTCAATTTCGTCAACTTCACCGGATCGGTCGAAGGCGGGCGGTCGATGGAGCGGGCCGCCGCCGGCACCTTCACCGGTCTCGGCCTCGAACTCGGCGGCAAGGATCCGGGTTACGTCATGGAAGACGCCGATCTCGAGGCGGCCGTCGACACGCTGATGGACGGCGCGACCTATAATTCCGGCCAGTGCTGCTGCGGCATCGAGCGCATCTACGTGCATGAATCGCTTTATGACGCCTTCGTCGAGAAATCGGTTGCCTGGGTATCGAACTACAAGCTCGGCAATCCCCTTGATCCCGAGACGTCGCTCGGGCCGATGGCGCATATGCGCTTCGCCAAGGTGGTGCGCGAGCAGATCGCCGACGCGGTTTCCAAGGGCGCCAAGGCGCTCGTCGATCCCAAGCTTTTTCCTCAGGATGACGGCGGCGCCTATCTGGCACCGCAGGTTCTCGTCAATGTCGACCATTCCATGGCCTTCATGCGCGAAGAGACTTTCGGCCCGGCGGTCGGCATCATGAAGGTGAAGAGCGACGAAGAGGCACTCGCTTTGATGAACGACAGCCAGTACGGGCTGACGGCCTCGCTCTGGACCAAAGATGTCGAGCGGGCAGGGCGGCTCGGCCGCGAGATCGAAACCGGCACCGTTTTCATGAACCGCGCTGATTATCTCGATCCGGCGCTCTGCTGGACCGGCGTCAAGGAGACCGGCCGCGGCGGTTCGCTGTCGATCATCGGCTTCCACAATCTGACGCGTCCGAAATCCTTCCATCTGAAGAAAGTCACAGCATGAGCAGCAACATCATCGCAAACTGGAGCTATCCGACATCGGTCAAGCTCGGCCGGGGCCGCATCACGGAACTGGCCGACGCCTGCAAGAGCCTCGGCATCAAGAAGCCGCTGCTCGTCACCGACCGTGGCCTTGCCTCGATGGCAATCACCAAGACTGCGCTCGATATTCTCGAAGATGCCGGCCTCGGCCGGGCGATCTTTGCCGATGTCGATCCGAACCCGAACGAGAAGAACCTCGAAGCCGGCGTCAGGGCTTTCAAGGATGGCGGCCATGACGGCGTCGTCGCCTTCGGCGGCGGCTCCGGCCTCGATCTCGGCAAGTGCGTCGCCTTCATGGCCGGCCAGACGCGGCCGGTCTGGGACTTCGAAGATATCGGTGACTGGTGGACGCGTGCGAGCCTCGAGGGCATCGCCCCGATCGTCGCGGTGCCGACAACGGCAGGCACCGGTTCGGAAGTCGGGCGCGCCAGCGTCATCACCAATTCCGAAACGCATGTGAAGAAGATCATCTTCCATCCGAAGTTCCTGCCTGGTGTCGTCATTTCAGATCCGGAACTGACGGTCGGCATGCCGAAGATCATCACGGCCGGCACCGGCATGGATGCTTTCGCCCATTGCCTGGAGGCCTATTCCTCGCCCTTCTATCACCCGATGTCAGCCGGCATCGCGCTCGAAGGCATGCGGCTCGTCAAGGAATTCCTGCCGCGCGCCTATAGGGAAGGCACGGATCTGGAAGCTCGCGCCAACATGATGGCCGCCGCCGCCATGGGTGCGGTGGCCTTCCAGAAGGGGCTCGGCGCCATTCACGCGCTGTCGCACCCGATCGGAGCTGTCTACAACACCCATCACGGCATGACCAACGCGGTGGTGATGCCGGCGGTGCTGCGCTTTAACCGGAAGGCAATCGAGGAGAAGATCGGCCGTGCCGCGGCCTATCTCGGCATTTCGGGCGGTTTCGACGGATTCTACGATTATGTGCTGAAGCTCCGCTCCGAACTCGGCGTGCCGGAGACGCTGTCGGCGATGGGAATCGCCGCCGACCGCATCGACGAATTGTCGGCCATGGCGATCGAAGATCCGAGCGCCGGAGGCAATCCGGTTGCAATGACACTCGAAAATACCAAGGTGCTTTTCAGGGATTGCTTCTGACAATATAAAAGCGGACCTACAGACTGGCCTGGAAAACCTTGGTTTTCCAGGCTTTTTTCGTTTCGGCGGCATCCCTATTTTTAGGGATGTGAAAAATACCGGCTGCAATTTCGCCGCGCGTGTTTCGAATTTGTTAACCATGATTAGAAAGGATGGATTAACCGCACGATGCTCCGACGGGTGCGTAAAAGAGCGATTCCAGCTCGCACCATTTCCTTCCGAGGACCGAACATGCCTGTTATCACATTCGCAAATACCAAGGGCGGCGCCGGCAAGACGACCGCTGTTCTGCTGCTCGCGACCGAGCTTGCCCGCAAAGGTTATCGCGTCACCATTCTCGACGCCGACCCGCAGCACTGGATTTCGCGCTGGCACGAAATATCAGGTCATGTGGCCAATCTTTCGGTGATCGATTTCGTGACAACTGCGTCGCTGCCGCTACATATCAGCGAGAACAAGCACAACACCGACTATTTCATCGTCGACCTGCCGGGTGCGCGCAATCCGCTGCTTGCCACCGCCGTCGGCCTTTCCGACCATGTGCTGATCCCCATTCAGGGCTGTGCGATGGATGCGCGCGGTGGCGCGCAGGTGCTCGAACTACTGCAGTATCTGGATGAGAAGGCCGGCATCAAGATCGGCCATTCGGTGGTGCTCACCCGTGTCAATTCGATGGTGACGACGCGGGCGCTGCAAGTCGTCAAGTCGCTGCTCAGCGAGCGGCACGTGCCGGTGCTGGATACCGCGATTATCGAACGCTCCGCCTTCCGCGACATCTTCGACTGTGGCGGCACACTGCACACGATCGACCCCACACGCGTCAGCAACCTCGACAAGGCGCGGGAAAACGCCACCTGTTTTGCCGAGGAAATGATGCGCAAGCTGCCGGTCAGGCTGACGGCCTCGGCCCGCATGGCGACCGCCGCCTAACCGTTTCCCGTATTGTCGAACAAAATGCGTCCGGTTCGCCCGCGACGCATTTCGTTTTTCAGGCACTCGCCGAGCGGCTGCCATTGTTGAGGGAACGGGCCAGGAGATCGGAAAGGCGCCTTTTGACAGCGGCAAATTCGTCGGACATGCGATTGCGTTGCCGCGGCAAGCCCATGTCGACCACTTCGAGAATGCGTCCCGGCCAGGGGCTCATCACGACCACGCGATCCGCTAGAAAAGCTGCCTCTTCGATGTCATGGGTGACCAGTAGCATCGTCGTGGCATTCACCTGCCAGAGGTCGATCAAATGATCCTGGAGATCAACACGCGTCATCGCATCAAGCGCGGAGAAGGGCTCGTCCAACAAAAGTACGGCCGGCTTCGTAACGAGTGCGCGCGCCAAGGCCACGCGTTGCGCCTGCCCGCCGGACAGCTCTTTGATCCAGCGCTTCTCGTAGCCACGAAGGCCGATCTTCTCCAGGGCCGCCGATACCTGCTCATCCCGTTCGCTGCTTGGGAGATGTCGCAGGCCGAAACCGATATTGTCCGCGACTCTCAGCCAGGGAAAGAGCCGAGGCTCCTGGAAGACGATGTTCACCAACGAGTCCGGCTCCGTCAGCCGCCGTCCCTGCGAGCTGATTTCGCCATGTGTCGGGGCTTCGAGGCCTGACAAGAGCCTCAGAAGAGTGCTCTTGCCACAACCCGAGCCGCCGATGACTGCCACCAGTTCTCCCTTTCCGATGCTCAGGGAAAAGTCTTGCAGCGCGTGCGTTCCGTTGGGATAGACCTTGGATAGCGAGCGGATCTCGAGCATGTCAGATCCCGCTCGTATGGCTGTCACGCCAGCGCAGAAATGGTCTGGTCGCAATCAGAAGCAGGCTGTCGGTCGCCTTGCCGACAATGGCAAAGATCAAGATAGCCGCCAGGATTTGATCCGGTTTTCCGAGCTGCTGACCATCCACCAGGAGATATCCCAGGCCCTCCGACGCGCCCATGAATTCCGCCGCGACAACGAACATCCAACCGAGACCAAGGCCGGCGCGCAGAGCCAGAATAAAGTCCGGAAGGACCGCCGGCAGCAGAATCAGACGAATGAGTTCGAACCCCGAAAGCCGGAAGACGCGACCGACTTCGACGATGCGCCTGTCGACGCCGATGACCGCGCCATAGACCCCGAGATAGACCGGGAAGAAGACGCCGACGGCAATCAAGGCGACTTTGGAGGCCTCGAAAATGCCGAACCACAGGATGAAGAGCGGCACCCAGGCAATCGAAGGAATCGCTCTCAGGGCCTGCAGTGTCGGATCGAGCAGGCGCGCCAGCAGTTTGGAGTAGCCTGTCAGCGCCCCGAGCACAGTCCCCGCCAGGGACCCGAAGGCAAAACCGATCGCCACTCTGCGCAGCGTCGCACCGACATGGGTAGCCAGATCGCCGGATCCGGCCAGCGTATAGACCGTATAAAGAATCTTCGAGGGCGGAGGCATCAAGCGGCCGCCGACTATCCCTGTGCGGACGAGGATCTCCCAGGCGGCAAACAATGCGATTGGAAACACGATCCCGACGATCGGGTGATCGAAAGGCGAGACCCGGCGCTGCCGGGTCTCCCGTTCTGTTTCGGTATTGCGCCATGACAGCGCGATGTCGACCAACGACATGGGAATGTGTTTCCTATCGCTTCATTGGCCGAGAGCGGCGGAGGCGAAGCTGGGATCGATCAGCGTGGAGACGACCGTTTTGACATCGACATCCGCCTTGATGACATCCGCCTTTTGCAGAGCAAGACCTGCGGCTTCGATCGTCTCGCGCTGGGCATCGCCGATCACGGAATAGCCGAGGTTCGTGCGCTCCAGCTGGCGCTCAATTACGGTATCGGGCAGCTTGGTGGCGGCAACTAGGGCGGCTTTGAGCTTTGCCGGATCTTTCAGAGCCTCAGTGCGCGCCTTCTCGTAAGAGGCAAGCACGCGTTTAACGATGTCCGGATGCGCGGCGGCAAACTCCTCGCGCACGTTGAGAACGCCCCAGCTGTTATTCTCCGGCTTGCGATAAAAGAGAATATCGCCATCTTCGATCTCGGCGGAGGCCATGATCGGATCGAGGCCCGCCCAGGCATCGACGTCCCCCCGCTTCAGAGCAAGGCGGCCGTCCGCATGCTGGAGCAGAACAAGCGAAACATCCTTTTCGGTGAGACCTGCATCGGCGAGCGCGCGTACCAGGAAAATATGCGGATCGGTGCCGCGCGTCACGGCGATGGACTTGCCCTTGAGGTCCTCGACCTTGGCAATGCCGGTATCCTTGCGCGTTACGAGCGCGGTCCATTCCGGACGCGAATAGACATAGATGGATTTGATCGGGTTGCCGTTGACCCGGCCGATCAATGCAGCCGCACCCGCGGTCGAGCCAAAGTCGAGGGAGCCGGCATTCAGGAATTCCAGCGCCTTGTTGGAGCCTGCGGACTGGACCCAGGTTATCTTGATCCCGTCCTTTTCGAATTCCTTTTCCAGGATGCCTTCATCCTTCAGAATAAGGCTGACCGGGTTGTAGGTTGCCCAGTCCACGCGAATTTCCGAGACATCGGCAGCCCGCGCCGTGCCGATTGCGACCAAACCCGCGAACACGCTCAAAGCCAAGCGAACAAACGATTTCATACGACCTCCTAAATGTCAGGAGATGAAATCTACAGATTTAATAGCTTTTGGCGCGCTTTCAGGTTCTAAACTTTGAAACGGGAGAGCAAATTTGAACTGCCGCCGCGGTCGCCGCTAGATTGTTGTGTCAAAAAGCGGACGTGGCGTGGCCGCGTCACGGTTAATGACGACGCGTTGCTGTAGTCAGTCGACGAATTCGACCGTCACGCCCGGCTTGACCATCTTGGCAAGCTCGGTGGCATCCCAGTTGGTCAGGCGGATACAGCCGTGGCTCTGAGTGCGGCCGATCTTCGAGGGCTCGGGCGTGCCATGAATGCCGTAGGTCGGCTTGGAAAGCGCCATCCAGACGGTGCCGACGGGACCGTTCGGGCCGGGCGGAATGTTCAGGATCTTATCATTGGCGCCCTGCTGGAAATTGATCTTCGGATTGTAGGTGTAGCCGGGATTGAGGGCGACGCGCTCGACGTTGACCGTGCCTGACGGAGAGGGGGTATCGGTGGAGCCGATCGACGCCGGATAGGCGGCGAGGAGATTGCCGGCGCCGTCATAAGCGAAGACCTGCTTACGCCCCTTGTCGGCGATGATACGGGCGACCGCGCCGCTCTTCGGCTCTCCCGGATTGACGACCTTGATGACGGTGCCGGGAACGGTGAAGTCGGCGCCGGGGTTCATCTCCTTGAGGAAAGCCTCATCCATGTGGAAACGCTCGGCCAGCATTTCGGTGGTCGAGGTGTAAGCCAGCGACGGCAGCAGCGCCTTATGCGAATAGTCTTCCGGAATCTCGGCGACGAAAGGTCCGGCCGCATCGGCCGGCGTGATCGTATAGCTGACGACGGGCAGCCCGCCGGTCATGCGCAGCTCTTCCAGAATGGCGTCGGTGTTGTTCGGATCGAGCTTCGAGCCGGTCATCTGATCGTAGGCTAAGATCGCCTTGGTGACGTTCGAACCCATATGGCCGTCGATGACGCCGGGAGAGACGCCGGCGCGGTCGAGGAAGACCTGCAATGCGACGATCTCCGGCTTCGATTTGTTGTTCAGCGTGATGACAGGTTCATCGGGTGCGGCCTTCGGCTGATCGGCGGGCGGGATCTGCTGGTCGGGATCGATCGAGGCATAATCGTCGCCGGGCTGCGGATTGCCGATGCTGTTATCCTCGGGATAGGGCTGGTCACCGAGCGGCTGTCGCTCGATCGCGGCATCGCGCGGAATGCCGCCGGTGACGGCGCCGCGCTCGGAATAACGCGTATCGCCGTCGGGATTGTTGTCGGAATAATAGGGGTCGTTGCCGTATTGGTCGTTATAGACTTCGCGCGGGCCGGGCTGCGGCGGATAGTAGCCGCGGGCGCGCATCTCGGTGGCGACGACGTTGCCATAGTCGTCGATCAACACGCGATTGCCGCTACGGTCGCGGGCGTAGATATAGCCGGCTGGAACATAGTCGAGGATTTCGCCCCTCGGCGTCACAAGCACGATATCGCTCTGGCGGCGATCGCGGAACTGCTGCGCGCTTGCCTGCGGCGCTGTAGCCGCAAGAGCAGCCAGGACGGCCGCGAGACAAAATGCCGACTTCAAAAAGCGATCCACGTATCATACCTCGATCAGTGACTGGCAGACACACACCTGCGAATTTTGACGCTAGTGTGGAATTTATGAAAGCGTGCTGAACAAAATATGAAAATCACTAAGATTTCCTTTTACTGATAAACGTTTGCGTCCTTGTGTCAGTTCCGCAAAATTCACGGTTGCTGCAAAAACACAAGATAGGAGCCGCACCGATTGACGAATGGCGGCGTGAAACCTAACGCTAGCGTATCGTCCTTTCCGAGATCGGAACCGATTTTCGGAAAGGACGATACGAGGATTCAAAGAGTTAGAGCGTCCTTCGTGGCGATCCGGAAGGCGCACGGCGCTAAAGAGTCGATAATCCCTGAGGAGACCGTGATGATCGAATTTGCCGCCGCAAGCGGGCCACGCCTGATGCTGGATGAAACATCGGTGCTGGATATCGGCGGATGCATCGTCGAAGGCGTCGACATCGCGCCGAAACGCGCCATTCCCGACGACGGCGATCCGCGAATCGATCACTCGCTCGAAGGCTTCCTGTTCACCTGCGGGCCGGACCATATCCGCCACCGCCAGCCGATCGCCGGCCGGGACGACGGCAAGGTCTATCCGCTGCACGGATCGGCCTCCGGTCATGCGGCAAAGGTGCTGTGGACGAAGTTCGAGAACGCCAATGCCGAATGCCGCGCCGATATCGACATCACCACCGTCGAGGGACTGCCGCAGCGCATCGAGCGGCTGTGGCGGATCGATGGTGCGACCGGCGAGGTGCGGCTCGAGGACCGGGTCGTCAATACAAGCGATCGGACGGTGCCGACCTTCCTCATGTACCACATGAACACCGGCGGCAAATGGCTGGACGACGACACGCGGCTCGAAGGCCGGATGCTGGAAAATGGCGGTTTCCCCTGGACGTTCGGCGAGGAGCCGGGCGGCATCTTCTGCGTCGCGGCGCCGGCTGCGGAGGAGGGGTTCGCGGAGGTCCGTCTCGGACCGATCGCCGCGATCGGCGGCAGGACGCTGCGAGTGCGTTTCCGCGCCGACACGCTGCCCCATCTGCAGGTCTGGCGGAACCAGAAGGCGCCAGCCCACATCATCGGCATCGAGCCGGTGTCGCATCGGTGGGTCTCGCGCGACGAGCTTGAGGCAGCTGGTGAGTTCAACATGCTGGCGCCCGGCGAGAGCCGCAGCTATGCGCTGAGCTTTGCCTTCCTGTGAGCGAAGTGTTGTTGACGCTGGCAGACCTCCGTCGTAGACCTTCAGCCCACGATTTTTGAGGAGACAAGACGATGGATATTCGCCAGATCGACGATGAATATTCGGTTTCGGGCCAGATCACGCTGGACGAGCTCGACGAGATCAAGGCGCTGGGGTTCAAATCGATCGTCTGCCACCGCCCCGACCATGAAAGTCCCGACCAGACGTCGTTCTCCGTTATCGAGGCGCGCGCCAAGGAGCTCGGTCTCGAGATCGCTCATGTGCCGGTTGGACCGATGGGCGTGACCGAGGAAGCCGTGCAGGGCATGGTCGACGCGCTCGATGAATTCCCGCGGCCGATGCTCGGCTATTGCCGTTCCGGCGCACGCTCGACGGCGATTTACCAGAAGACCCACCATATCCGTAATTGAGCCCGGTTCCGGGCCGATTTTCCGGCGTTGAACCTCAGCGCCGTCACCTTTCATTCACTCAGGAGACTAGAATGAGCATTAAGCGTATCGACGTCGGCTCGCGCATGAGCGGCGCCGTCATTCACGGCAACACGGTCTATCTCGCAGGCCAGGTCGGCGAGGGCGAAAGCGTCACCGATCAGTGCAAGTCATCGCTTGCCGAAGTCGACCGTCTGCTGGCCGCATCAGGCAGCAGCAAGTCGAAGATCCTGCAGACGATCATCTACCTTTCCGACATCGCCGATTTCGCCGAGATGAACGCCGTCTGGGAAGGCTGGATCGATCCGGCCAATCCGCCGGCCCGCGCCACCAGCGAAGCCAAGCTCGCTGCGCCGAAATACAAGGTCGAGTTCATCATCACGGCGGCACTCGACTAAGGTCGCGGCAGCGCTATTCGTCAAAGCCGGTTAGGAAACTTGCCGGCTTTGATTGCTGACAAAGTCGACCGCTACTCTTTTCGTCATGCTCGGGCTTGTCCCGAGCATCTGCAGCCGCTGCAGCAGATCCTCGGCACGAGACCGAGTAAAGAATGAGGTTTGTCAACAGATTTGGCCAGTGGGGAAACTCACCGGCTTTTTGTTTGCGCGATTTCCGAGAGCGTGCGCGTCGGCGTGATCGCTTCGGGATCGAGTTTGATTTCGATGATTGCGGGCTTGCCGCTGGCGCGTGCCCGCTCGAAGGCGGGAGCGAAATCCGCCGTCGTCTCCACCGTCTCGCCATGGCCGCCATAGGCGCGAGCAAGGGCTGCGAAGTCGGGATTGGTCAGATCGGTGCTGCTGACGCGGCCGGGATACTCGCGCTCCTGATGCATGCGGATCGTGCCGTAGATGCCGTTGTTGACGACGACTGCGATGATCGGCAGACCGTAGCGGATGGCGGTGGCGAATTCCTGTCCGTGCATCAGGAAACAGCCGTCGCCGGCAAAGCAGATGACCTCGCGCTCGGGAAAGAGCCGCTTGGCGGCGACGGCGGCCGGCAGGCCGTAACCCATCGAGCCGGAGGTGGGGGCGGCTTGGGTGTTGAAGCGGCGGAAACGATGGAAGCGGTGGACCCAGGTGGCGTAGTTGCCGGCGCCATTGGTAAAGATCGCGTCCTGCCCGGTATTGGCCTCCAGCCACTCCATGATCGGCCCCATATGGACGGCGCCCGGACCTGTCGAAGGCGGCTTCGACCAGGCGAGATAGGCCCGGTGCATGCGTTCCGTGCGCTCCGCCCAGTGCGGCTCGGCCGGCGCTTCCAGATCGGCGAGCGCGGCCACGAAATCGGCAGCAGCGGCGCAGATGGCAAGATCCGGGCGATAGATGCGGCCAAGCTCGGAAGCGTCGGGATAGATATGCACCAGCGATTGCTGGGGGTAGGGGATATCGATCAGCGTATATGACGAGGACGGCATTTCCGACATGCGGCTGCCCAGCAGGATCAGCAGGTCGCTCTCCTTGATCTCCTTTGCCAGCGCCGGATTGATGCCGATGCCGACATCGCCGGCATAACAGGGATGCAGATGATCGAACAGCATCTGCCGGCGGAACGAGCAGCCGACCGGCAATTTGAAACGTTCGGCGAATATTGCAAAATCGGCGACGGCATCGGCATCCCAGCGTGTGCCGCCAAGGATCACCATCGGCCGCTCGGCTTTGAGCAGGCGCAGATAGAGATCGTCGACCTGGCTGCGACCGGGGTGGGCTTCGACGCCGACAAAGCGCTTTGCGCGGGGCGCCTCGACCTCATCGCGCAGCATGTCCTCCGGCAGCGTCAGCACGACAGGGCCGGGACGGCCGGAGGTTGCGATCGCAAAGGCGCGGGTGACGAACTCGGGAATGCGGGCAGCATCGTCGATCTCGCCCACCCATTTGGCGAATTCGGTGAAGGCGCGGCGGAACTCGACCTCCTGGAAGGCCTCGCGTTCTCTCGCTTCCCGCTGTACCTGGCCGATGAAGAGGATCATCGGGATCGAGTCCTGCTTGGCGATATGCAGGCCGGCGGAAGCGTTGGTGGCGCCGGGGCCACGGGTCACCATGCAAATGCCGGGTTCGCCGGTCAGCCTGCCCCAGCAATCCGCCATCATCGCCGCTCCACCCTCCTGGCGGCAGACGAGGACGTCGATATCGCTGTCGCGCAACGCGTCGAGCACGGCGAGGAAGCTCTCGCCGGGCACACAGGAGAGACGCTTGACGCCATTCGCCTTCAGCGCCTCGACGATCAGTTCCCCGCCCGTCTTCTTCATGACAATGCCTTCTTCATGACGATGCCTTCCTCTCGCGCTCGGCGAGTTCCGCCAGAATTTCTGCCTGGTGTTCGCCGAGACGCGGGCTCGGCCTGATATAACGCAGCGGCGTCTCCGACAGTACCACAGGCGTCCTGACACCGGGGATCACCGTTCCGGCTGCATCCGCAAGGTCGATGCGCAGGCCGCGGGCCTGCACCTGCGGATGGGCGAACATTTCCTCGATCGTGTTGATTGCGCCTGATGGAACCGCGTTCTCTTCACAGGCCTTCAGCAGATCCGTCTTCTGCCATTTCAGCGTTTCGGTGGAGACGAGGCGGCGCACTTCGCCGCGATTTGCGACGCGGGCCTTGTTGGTGGCGAAACGCTCGTCGCCGGCGATGGCCTCCAAGCCGAGGATGGTGCAGAGGCGGCGGAACTGGCCGTCGTTTCCAACGGCGAGAATGAGGTAACCATCCGCCGTCGGCACGACCTCATAGGGCGAGATATTGGGATGGGCATTGCCGAGGCGGGTCGGCGCCTCGCCGGAGACCAGGTAATTCATGTTCTGATTGGCGAGCACGGCCGATTGCACGTCGAGCAGGGCCATGTCGACCAACTGGCCTTCGCCTGATTTCAGGGCGTGGATCAGGGCGGCTTCGATCGCCGAGACGGCATAGATGCCGGTGAAGATATCGGCGATGGCGACACCTGCCTTCATCGGCTGGCCACCCGGCTCCCCAGTAATCGACATGAAGCCGGACATGCCCTGGACGATATAGTCGTAGCCGGCGAGGCTGGCATAAGGGCCGTTCTGGCCGAAGCCGGTGATCGAGCAATAGACGAGCTTCGGGTTCACCTTGCGCAGGCTGTCATAGTCGAGCCCGTATTTGGCGAGGCCTCCGAGCTTGAAATTCTCGATGACCACATCGGCGGTGGAGACGAGGCGGCGGACGAGATCCTGGCCTTCGGCGCTCTTCAGATCGGCGGTGACGGAGCGCTTGCCGCGATTGGCGGCGTGGTAATAGGCGGCCGAGAGATTTTCACCGTCGGCGCCCTCGACGAAGGGTGGCCCCCATTGGCGCGTGTCGTCGCCGCCGTCGGGATTTTCGACCTTGATGACGTCGGCACCGAGATCGGCGAGCATCTGTCCCGCCCAGGGGCCGGCGAGCACGCGGGCAAGCTCGATCACCCGGATGCCGGCGAGCGGCGGTTTTTTCGTCACGGTCTCCGTCATGTTCCTCCGGGCTCTCGTTCTTAGATCTGGGCTTAGATCTAGGGCGCCAGCGTCGCCTCTGATGTACCGGATACCGGTTTCGATGCAAAGCGGCGCTCGCGCCAGACAATGTAAAAGCCCGACGCCATGATAATCATGATGCCGAGCCATTTGACCGCATCCGGGAAGTCGCCAAAGACCAGCCAGGCGAAGATCGTCGCCGAGACGATCTCGAAATATTGCAGCGGCGCCAGCGTCGAGGCTGGTGCCGCGCGATAGGCGTAGACGCCAAGGATGCCCGCGATTGCGGCCATGGCGCCGACGCCGGCGAGATAGAACCAGGCGCGGCCTTCCGGCATGATCGGATCGAAGAGATCGGAGCCGGTTCCCTGGCCCAGGAACAGCAGGACGGCGCAGAAGAGCAGGCCCCAGATGCTCATCTGGAACTGCATCGCCCAAGGGTCCTCCCTGTGCGAGAGGACGCGGGTCATCAGGACGAAGATCGCGATGCAGAAGGCACTGACGACAGGCAGAAGCGCGATATAGCCCACCTCTTCGAAACTCGGCTGGATGATCAGCATCGCCCCGAAGAAACCGACGCCGCAGGCGGTATAGCGCCGCCAGCCGATGGTCTCCTTCAGGAAGATGCCGCCGAGGATCGTCAGAATGATCGGCTCGACGAAAAAGATCGCAATCGCGTCGGCGACCGCCATGTATTTCAGCGTGGTGACGAAGGAGATCATCGAGATCGTGATGATCGCGCCGCGGATTGCGTGGAACAGGCTCTGGCGCCAGGAGAAATCGGCGAAGCTGTGCCGCCATATTACAATCGGCAGCATGCAGATCGCCTGCACTGCAAAGCGGCCGGCGGTGATCTCCGCGGACGGGACTGTGACGATGGCAAGCTTGGCGAAAATATCGATGAGCGGCGAGAACATCACCGAGATAAACATCAGCACAAGCCCCATCGTCACGTCGGAGGCGGACGAAACGGGGCGGGCGGAGGTGCTGTTCATGATGAAGTCCCTGTACTCAGGATATTGGTCACTCAGGATATTGATCGCTCAGGATCTTGGACGGCCCTGTCGCACCAGTCCGCGAAGGCTGCAATCGCCGCATCCGCGCCGATCTCATTCAGTGTTTCGTGCCGCTTGTCCTGATATATCTCAGTGCTGATACGGGAGAAGCCTTGGCCTTTCAAATGGTTTGACAGCCAGAGCACGGCTTTTCCACGCTCCGTCGCCGGGTCTTCTCCGCCGCCGACGAGATGGATCGGCATGTCCCGCGGCAGCCGGTCGAGGTGGATTTTCTGCGGCGCGCGGAAGGTCAGCTCGAAGATGTCGAGCCAGAGAGAGACCGAGGCGTCGAAGCCGCAGAGCGGATCGGCGACATACTTGTCGACTTCATCAGGAAGACGCGACAGCCAGTCGAACTCGGTGCGGCGGCCGGGAATGGATTTGCCCCAGGTGCCGAAGGTGAGCTTCGGCAGCAAGCCGCTCGGCACGTCGGAGCCCTTCAGCATGCGCTCGGCAAGCAGGATCGCCTGGGCGGCGCGACCGGCAAAACCGACGGCGAAATTCGAATTCCAGACGGCTACGGCATCGAAGTCGGCCGGAGCGGTGACGGCAGCATTGAAGGCGATGAGGCCGCCCATCGAATGGCCGAAAAGGATCACCGGCAGGCCGGGATGGCGGGAGGCCGCATGGCCGCGCATGGCGATGACGTCGCCGATCACCCTTTCGACCCCACAGCGCCGGGCGAAGCGACCGATCGGCGCATCGGGTGCCGTCGTCTCGCCGTGGCCTCGATGATCATGGGCATAGACATGATATCCGCGCGCCGCCATCGCCTCGGCAAAGAAGCGGTATCGTTTCGAATGTTCGGCCAAGCCATGCGATATCAACAGGATGCCGCGCGCCGGATCGGCAGCCTCGGCATGGTGATAGGCCAGCGACGCCTCCGGCACGGCCAGCCTTTGCGTTTCAGGAAACATGTGGGTCCTCCCGGCGGCAACAGACCAGATCGCCGGGTAATTGCAACATGGGCATTTGATTATCTGATAACAATTTGCAGCCTTGTTGCGATTCAGGGTTGCGGCCTTTTGATTTTGATGCTTATTTGTTCCTGTATTGTTCTTTTTTTGGGGGTTGAAATGAGCAGCATGCAGTTGCGTACCTTGACGTTTGCCGTGTCGATGGTTGTTGCCGGCGCCGGCGTGGCGCAGGAGGGCGGCGGGCGCACCCGCTTCATTCTGGCGGCAAGCTGGCAGCCGGCCTTTTGTCAGACGAACCAGAAGAAAGCCGAGTGCGCGAGCCAAACCGGCGAGCGCCCCGACGCGACGAACTTTTCGTTGCACGGACTTTGGCCGATGCGGCAGGATTATTGCGGCGTGAGCGCCGAGCAGAAGGCCGCCGACAAGGATGGCGACTGGAACAAGCTGCCGGAGGTGACGCTTGCGGCCGAGACGAAGACGGCGCTGGCAAAGGCGATGCCCGGCACGCAATCCGGCCTGGAACGGCATGAATGGGTGAAGCATGGCACCTGCACGAAGATGAGCGCCGACGACTATTTCGGTGTCGGTATGCATCTCGTGGGCGCACTCAACGCTTCGGCCGTGCGTGATCTTTTCGCTGCCAATATCGGCAAGCCGGTCAAGGCCGACGCGATCAAGGCGGCTTTCGACAAGAGCTTCGGGCCGGGTGCCGGCGACCGCGTCAAGATGAGCTGCCGGCGGGCCGGCAATGTCAGGATGATCAGCGAGCTGACGATCGGGCTTTCGGAAGCCGCCGGGGCGGCATCGGCGAAGAGTGCCGGCCTTGCCGATCTGATCCAGGGTGCTGGAAAAACGTCGTTCGGCTGTGACGAGGGCGTCGTCGACGCTGCAGGCTTTTGACCGGAAATCCTGAGTAAACCGGGTTTCGGCGTTGCCCGCAGGCGCTGTTTCGCCTACATAGCGGCACAATCGAAGTTTCCCGCCCGGAGCAGCGCAGCATGGCACGTCAGTTCATCTATCATATGTCCGGCCTCAACAAGGCCTATGGCAACAAGAAGATCCTGGAGAATATCCACCTTTCGTTCTATCCGGATGCCAAGATCGGTATCCTTGGTCCGAATGGCGCGGGTAAATCCACCGTGCTGCGCATCATCGCAGGCCAGGACAAGGAGTATACCGGCGAAGCCTGGCTCGCCGAAGGTGCGACGGTCGGCTATCTGGAGCAGGAGCCGCATCTCGATCCCAACAAGACGGTGTTCGAGAATGTCATGGAAGGCGTTGCCTCGAAGACGGCCGTCCTCGATCGCTACAATGAATTGATGATGAACTATTCCGACGAGACGGCGGAAGAGGGCGCCAAGCTTCAGGACGTCATCGACAGCCAGAACCTCTGGGATCTGGAAAGCCAGGTCGAGATGGCGATGGAAGCGCTGCGCTGCCCGCCGCGCGACGCCGAAGTCACCAGCCTTTCCGGTGGCGAGCGCCGCCGTGTCGCGCTCTGCCGCCTGCTGCTTTCGCAGCCGGATCTGCTGCTGCTCGACGAACCGACCAACCACCTGGACGCCGAAACCATCGCCTGGCTCGAAAAACATCTGCGCGACTATCCGGGCGCCGTGATGATGATTACCCACGATCGCTACTTCTTGGACAACGTCACCGGCTGGATCCTCGAACTCGACCGCGGCCGTGGCATCCCCTACGAAGGCAACTACTCGGCCTACTTGCAGGCGAAAGCCAAGCGCATGCTGCAGGAAAGCCGCGAAGACGCATCGCGCCAGAAGGCGATCAGCCGCGAACAGGAATGGATCGCTTCCAGCCCGAAGGCCCGTCAGGCCAAGTCCAAGGCGCGTATCAAGTCCTACGAGCAACTGGTGGATGCCGCCGAGAAGCAGCGTCCCGGCGACGCGCAGATCATCATCCCGGTCAGTGAACGCCTCGGCCAGGTGGTCATCGAGATGGAAGGCATCACCAAGGGTTTCGAGGGCCGCACGCTGATCAACGATCTGTCGATCAAGTTGCCGCCGGGCGGCATCGTCGGCATCATCGGCCCGAACGGCGCTGGCAAGACGACATTGTTCAAGATGATCACCGGCCAGGAAAAGCCGGACGGCGGCTCGATCCGCATCGGCGAGACCGTGCATCTCGGTTATGTCGACCAGAGCCGCGACGCGCTTGCGGCTGACAAGACGGTCTGGGAGGAAATCTCCGGCGGCGCCGAAATCATCAAGCTCGGCAAGTTCGACATGAACTCCCGTGCCTATTGCGGCGCCTTCAACTTCAAGGGCGGCGACCAGCAGCAGAAGGTCGGCAATCTCTCTGGTGGTCAGCGCAACCGTGTTCACCTTGCCAAGATGCTGAAGGCCGGCGGCAATGTTCTGCTGCTCGACGAACCGACCAACGACCTTGATACGGAAACGCTGGGTGCCTTGGAAAACGCGCTGGAGAATTTCGCCGGCTGCGCCATCATCATCAGCCACGATCGCATGTTCCTCGACCGTCTGGCGACGCATATCCTCGCTTTCGAAGGCGACGGCCATGTCGAATGGTTCGAAGGCAACTTCGAGGATTATGAACAGGACAAGGTTCGCCGTCTCGGCCCTGACGCCCTCAACCCGGGCAGCCAGGCTCACAAGCGCCTGACACGCTGATTTCACCTATTTTTGCATGCGGAAGCCCCGGTTCGGCCGGGGCTTTTTCATGGTGCGCCTTGTCGCAATCTGAGCAGCCAATTTCGCGGAGAGTGCGAATTGCCGCTTGCCACCGCTTTTCAAATCACATAAAGATATCTTTATATCTTGATTGGATCGAAGATGAGCGAACCCTTGAAGCTTGGACTGGATGCGCTGGTGGACGTCTTGAAGGCGGCCGGCGAGCCCACGCGCCTGCGTCTTCTGGCGCTTCTTGACGGCGGCGATCTGACGGTGACCGATCTTACCGAAATTCTCGGCCAATCCCAGCCCCGCATCTCCCGCCACCTGAAGCTGCTTGGCGAGGCCGAACTGATCGAACGCTACCAAGAGGGCGCCTGGGCCTATTTCCGCCTCAAGCAGGACGGTAAGGCCGCCATGCTGGTGCGGGCGTTGTTGAAGCATGTTTCCGAGAACGATCCGACCATTCTTCGCGACGGCGAGCGGCTTTCGCAGGTCAAGCGCCAGCGCGCCGAGCGGGCGCAGGCCTATTTCAGCCGGAACGCGGCCGAATGGGACGAGCTTCGCCGCCTGCATGCGGCCGATGAGGAGGTCGACGCTGCCGTCATCCGGCTGCTCGGCAGCCAGCCGATCGACTCGCTGCTCGATCTCGGCACCGGCACCGGCCGCATCCTCGAACTCCT
The DNA here is from genome assembly GCF_013087625.1 of Rhizobium changzhiense. NCBI lineage: Bacteria > Pseudomonadati > Pseudomonadota > Alphaproteobacteria > Hyphomicrobiales > Rhizobiaceae > Rhizobium > Rhizobium changzhiense. The sequence goes on along the minus strand of NZ_JABFCQ010000004.1, from coordinate 189,679 downwards.
GTCCGGGCTCTACCGTCGGGCGACCGGCGTCGATGCCAGCCGCGACATGCTGAGCGTGGCGCGCGCCAATCTCTACAAGTCCCGCATCACCAAGGCCACCGTGCGCCACGCCGATATCCTGAACCTGCCGTTCGAGGGACAGGATTTCGATCTGGTGACGATCCATCAGGTGCTGCATTTCTTTGATCAGCCAGAGATTGCGATCGCGGAAGCGGCGCGCATGCTCCGGCCGGGCGGCCGGCTCGTGGTCATCGACCTTGCGCCGCACACGCTCGAATATCTCCGCGACGAGCATGCGCATGTCCGTCTCGGTTTTTCGCACCAGGCAATGTCCGACTGGTTGCGCAAGGCCGGGCTCGACGTCGAGCAGGTCGTCGATCTTCATCCGGGTCAGCAAAGCGGGCAGGGGTTGACGGTCACCGTCTGGCTCGCGCGTGATCCGAGGCGCCTCATGGCTTCGCAACTAAGCGAAGGCGCCGAACCTACATTTGCCGGGAGGGTATGACATGGCTTTGAAAAACGAAGCGCGGGGCAGCAACATCAGGGTCTCCTTCGAATTCTTCCCGCCGAAATCGGAGGAGATGGAAGGGCAGCTCTGGCATACCGTCAGCGAACTGCAGGACTGGGACCCGGATTTCGTGTCGGTAACCTATGGCGCCGGCGGCACCACCAAGGCGCCGACTCTGACCGCCGTTACGCGGTTCCTGTCGCAGACGCCGCTTGCCACCGCCTCGCATCTCACCTGCGTCGGCGCGACGAAGGAGGAGACGCATCAGGTGGTCGACACGTTCCGCAAGGCCGGCGTGACGCATTTCGTGGCGCTGCGCGGCGATGCGCCCGGTGGCGCCGGCGCACCCTACCAGCCGCATCCCGGCGGTTATGCCAATGCGGCGGAGCTGGTGGCCGGCCTGAAGGAAATCGGCGATTTCGAGATTTCGGTTTCCGCCTATCCGGAAAAACACCCGGAAAGCCGCGACACGGCGGCCGATATCGAGATGCTGAAGCGCAAGGCCGACAATGGCGCCGACAGAGCACTGACGCAGTTCTTCTTCGACAACGATAATTTCGAGCGCTACCTGGAACGGGTGCGCGGCGCCGGCATCTCGATCCCTATCGTGCCCGGCATCATGCCGATCCAGAACCTGACGCAGCTGAAGCGCTTCGCCGGGGCTTGCGGCACGATCATCCCCGCCTTCCTCGACGAGCGCTTCGCAGGCTTCGACGACAAGCCCGAGGAGCGGGCGAAGGTCGCCGCCGAAGTCGCTGCCGAACAGATCGACGATCTCGTCCGGCGCGGCATCCACGACTTCCATCTCTATACGATGAACCGTGCGCCGCTGGTTTCCGCCGTGCTCGACAATCTCGGCCTCTCCCGCCGGGCGGCAAAAAGTGCGGGCGCAGCCGCCTGATCTTTGCGCGTCTGAAAGGCGCGTGGCGCTGTAAAAGTGAAAAGCGCATGTCGGGCGGGACATGCGCTTTTTCGTTGGCGGATTGATCAGCTATTCAGGAGTTTAGGCACTATCAGTCATTACACTTTCGTCGGCCAGCTCAGATGAAGAGCATCGACAAGACGAAAGCAAACGCTGCACTGACCAACAGAACATTCAAGGATTGCGTGAGTCCCATGTCTGTCTCCTCGCGTTAACCGGCCGATAATATGTCTGAAATATGTCGGTTGGGAAGCAGATCTTATGCTGCGCTGCAGAAGGGTTCGGTGGATAAGTCGAATAGTGTTTCAGCAAGCATTTGAAATTACTTCATAATTTTCAACAAATTTTTGTTCACAGATTTTAACGTGCCGTTAAATTGAGCGATCGCGCATTTACCTATGCGCCTAAAACATGGCAGGCCCGCAACCGGTTGAAAACATATGGAATTCGCAACCGGTTTCAGGCGGCCTTCGCCAGCATGCGATAGGCGCGGCCGTCGAGAATGACGAGGCCGAAACCGATCAGCGCCATGCCGGCAAACTCGCTCAGTGCGAGCCTTTCTCCGAGGAAGAGCACGCCGAGAAGGATGGCGCTCGGCGGCACGAGCAGGGTGACGAGCGAGGCATTGGTGGCGCCGGCCGCCGCCATGATCCGGAAATAGAGGATGTAGCCGAAGGCGGTCGACAGCAGCGCCAGTGCCAGTATGGCGAGCAGGGCATCGAGCGGCGGTGCGGCAAGCGCCCAGGGACGATCGGCCAGCAGCGACAGCGGCAGCGCAATCAGCGAGGAGGCGGTCAACTGGCCAGCTGCGGTGACAGGGGCGGGAACATTCTTGAAGCGTTTGCCGTAAGTGGCGGCGAAACCATAGGAGATCGCTGCAAGCACGGGAAGAAGCAGCGCCCAGAGCGGGGCTTGACCACCGGCCGACATGCCGGGGCCGATCAGCACGATCGTCCCGCCCAGCCCGACCAGGCAGCCGGCGATCTTTGCAGGCGACAGCTTCTCGTCCGAGGTGAAGTAGTTGGCGATCAGCACCGTCCAGATCGGCGTCGTCGCATTCAGAATCGCCGCTAGACCGGCGCCGATGCGAGTCTGGCCGAAGAAGATCAGCGCATGCGGCAGGGCATTGTTGATGAACCCGAGGATCAGGAATTCGCGCCAGCGGGCCTTGAGGATCGCATAGAAGTCGAAACGGCCGGCGATATAGATATGCAGCGCCAGCGCTGCGAGCAGCAGCCTGAAGAAGACGAGGGTCAGCGGCGGCACGTGCTGGACGGCGATGCGGGCAAAGAAGAAGGAGCCGCCCCAGATCAGGCCGAGCAGGACCAGCAGCCCCCAGGTCCAGGCATTCATTCTGCTGTCCATGCCGATTCCTCCACCGCAAGCCGTTCGTTTCGCCGAAAACCGGCACCGGTTTTCGGCTTGATGCTTTAGCGCAGCAGGCGGATCGCGCCACCCGTTTCTTGCGAAGCGAGCGGCAAGATGTCAGCGGGGATCAGAGGGCGTTGAGAAGGGCAGGCGTCGCCCATCCGTCGGCCGGCATGCCGAGGCGCTGCTGTTCCTTCTGGATCGCGACACGCGTGCCGGAGCCGAGGATGCCATCGATCTCGCCGACATCATGGCCGAGCGACTGCAGCTTGGTCTGCAGCGCCTTCATTTGGTCGCTGGCAAGCCCCTGTTCCGGCACGCCCTTGAGATAGGGTTCGGCGCCCGAAAGGCGCGTCCCGAAATAGGCGGCCGAGGTCGTGTAGATGAACGACTTGTTCCATTCGAGATAGATCTTGAAATTGGGATAGGCGATGAAGGCCGGTCCCATGCGGCCCTGCGGCAGCACCAGGTCGCCTTCGAGATCGCCGAAAGCTGTGTTGCCGTCGCGCGGCTTGACGCCGAGTGCAAACCATTCGGCGGCCTTCATCGTGCCGCCGAGGCCGGATTTCTCGAAGGGCAGGTTGTCGGGCACGGTCACTTCCTGCAGCCACGGTTGGCCGCGCTCGAAGCCGAGGTGCTGGATGAATTTCGCCGCCGTCAGGATGGCGTCGGGGCTGCTCTGTTTCAGGCGGACATGGCCGTCACCATCGCCATCCATGCCATAGGCAATGATGTCGCGCGGCAGCATCTGCACCTGGCCGATCTCGCCGGCCCAGGCGCCGGTATTGGTGGCAGGGTCGAGGTCGCCGTGCTGAACCATCTCGACGAGGGCGATCAGCTGCGGACGGAAAAGTTCCGGGCGGCGGCAGTCATGCGACAGCGTCACCAGGGCGTTGCGGGTGTTGAAATCGCCCTGGACGGCGCCGAAATCGGTTTCCATCGCCCAGAAGGCGGTGATGACGCCCGGGGGGACGCCGAACTCCTGCTCGGCGCGGGCAAAGACGTCGGCATATTGCTTCATCTTCTGGCGGCCGATGTCGAGGCGGGCCTGGCTGACGGTGCGTTGGGAGAATTCGAGGAAGGTCTGCTTGAAGACGCCTTGGGCGCGATCCCGGCTTAGAACCTTGGGGTCGATCTCGGCGCCGGCGAAGGCCTCGTCGGCGGCTGCCGCACTGGCGCCGGCTGCAACCGCATCCTTTTTCACGCCTTCGAGGAAGGCGGACAGGTCGCCGCCGCAGGGCGCTGCCGGGGCTGCACCCGGCGCCTGCTGGGCGGCCGCGCCGCCTGCGAGGGCGAGGACAAACAGAAGGGCGAGTGCAGAGCGGCTTGCGAGCGAGCGGTGCATGGATGCGGTCCTTATATCAAACAGATTGCCGTCGCTTTCACAGACGAATGTGACGGAAGCAAGAAACATCGCAAGACGTTACTAAGAATTTCTATCCTTGGAAACGGCCGCGACCCAATTGTTCCAGTTCTTTGCGCTGCCGGCAAAGACATTGATATCGGTCGGCCCATTGATGCCGGGAATAACGCCGGTCGAGGTATATTGCCAGAAGGCCCAGCGGCGGTCGGAATAGGTCACCTCGGGGTGTTTTGCCACCGAACGGACCCAGAAATGATAATCCCGGAAGTATCCGGCGAGATTTTCGCGGTGGAAATCGACCGAGGTGTAGATGATCGGGCGCTTGCCGTAATAGGCCTCCAGCCGGTCCATGAAACGCTGCATTTCGGCGCGCACTGTTTCAGCGTCGGGACGGTAGCGGCAGGTCTTCGATTCGGCGTTCCATTCGACGTCGAGCACCGGCGGCAGGCGCATGGCCTCCTTCGGCACGTTGCGGATGAACCAGTCGGCCTGCTGATCGGCGGAGGAGCAGAAATAGTAGAAATGATAGGGAGCGTGCGGGATGCCGGCGGCGCGGGCCTCTCGCCAGTATTCGTCGAAGCGCGAATCGACCCTGTCCTTGCCTTCGGTGGCCTTGATGAAGGCGAAGGCGACGCCGGAATTCTTCACCGTGCCCCAGTCGATATCGCCCTGCCATTTGGAAATATCGATGCCGTGCACCGGATTCTGCTGCGGATGCTTCGCTCCGAAATCCTGGGGATCGGTATCCTTGAAGCGCGTCTTCGGCTTGATCGAGGCCGTTTCGAGGTAGTCATAACCGGAGGAACTGCAGCCCGCCAAAAGGACGGCCAAGGGCAAAACGCAAAACAAAAGCCGGCGCATGGGCGTCCCGTCGTAGCTCGAATGATCTCTTTGCCCCACAACCTGACCTTCGAAAAAGACGAGTCAGCAGAGGATAACCCTCTTTTCATCATATCAACGTAAAAAATTGGTTAGTTTCAAGCGAATTATGAGCGCTTGCTGATAATAGCTGCCCGCCAGGCATAACCGCCGCCGACGGTATCGAACAACAATGTCGCGTTGTTTTCATGGGCTTGCGCTTCCAGGACCTCGCGCAGATCGGGACGCGGCGTGACGTGGAATTTCGCAAGCCAGGACTGCAGCATGCGCCGGAACCAGCCCGGCAAGCCTTCCTGCTGGCCAAAATCGACGATGTGCAGCTGGCCGCCGGGATTGAGGGCGGCGATCGATGCATCGACGGCGCACTCCCAGTCCGGGATCATCGACAGGGCATAGGAAATCAGGATGCGATCGAAGCCGCTGACGCCGAATTCTCGCGGTGTGAACGCCGTGGCGTCGGCGACGCGGAATTCCGGGATCGTCGCCTTGGTGGCGAAGGTCTTGCGCGCCGAAATCAGCATTTCCTGGGAAATGTCGAGGCCGAACAGCTTGGCGGTCGGGAAATGCCGGTGGGCGAAGGCCATGTTGCGCCCGGTGCCGCAGCCGACTTCAAGCAGAGTGCCGCCCTCGGGAACGTCGAGATTACGGATCGTGCTGTCGCGGCCGAGAAGATAATATTTGCGGGTGAGATCGTAGATATGGCGTTGATAGCGGTACATGCCATCCATCAGGCTGGCATGTTCATCGTCCTTTGCTGCCATATCGGTATCGACCTTGCTCACGCCTTCTTCCCGTAAATGTGGAAGCCGCCGTAGATTGCCGAGCGATCGAGCGCGGTCAGATCACGCGACTTCTCCTCGAAGTAATCCCACTGGTCGCGGATCACCGGAGCCAGTCGGCCTTCGATGATGCTCTTTTCTGCGGCGGTGCGGAAGATCACGCGGGCGCCTTCGCGCGCCGTGCGGGTAATCTCCCTCCAGACGTCGTTCAGCTGCTCGTCCGTCATCCAGTCCTGTGCGTCGAGCAGGATATAGCGATCGCGCGAGGCGGCCGGCTCGCGGGCGAGAAGCTCGGTGAAGCTTGCGTGGTGGACATTGACGCGGTCGACATTGGCGCGGATCACTTGATAGTGCTCCGACTTCAGATAGGTCGGCAGCGGGCCTTCCGCTTCGGTGCCGTAGCGGCGGCCGAAGGCCTGCCAGGCAAAATAGTTGTCGCTCATCGGGAAATGACAGGCGAGCTTTTCCAGGCGGTGCTTCAGCACCGGCGCGATCGAATGATCGGCGGCAAGGCTTGCGAGTTCGTCATATTGCTGCGGCGGAATGCCGAGGCCGAAGAGCGAGCTCTTGCGGCCGGTGATCCAGCGCACGACCGGCTTTTCGAAGAGCGGCGCGATCTGCTCGTCGAAGAATTGGCGCTGCTCGCGGATCGAGCGGGTCTTGGTCATCTCGCGTAGCTTGACGCCATGCAGGCGGGCAAGAAGGTGGGCGGCGCCGATGAAGCGGCCGAGCAGGCCCGTCTCGTAAATGTTGCGGTCGAAGACGGTGACGCGGCGACGGCCGAACTTGCGGCCGTTCCAGTAGCTGCGGGTCGCCTCATCGAGGTTGGCGGCAAGATGCTGGTCGTAGGCGCGGCTGTTCGACTTCTCGTTCGGCATTGCCAGGAAGCGGACGAGATCCGCATGGCCGGGAAGGTGCTTGAAGGCGGCAAGCTTCAGGCGGTTCAGCGCGATGTGGTGCGGGTTAAGATCGACGACGTCGATCGAGGCCGGCGCCTTGGAGAGATAGGCGAGCATATTGCAGCCGCCGGAGCCGATGGTGACGATGCGATGGTTTGGCTTCAGCTCCATCGCCTGCATGTCGAGATCCGGATCCTCCCAGATCTGCGGATAGACGAGGCCGGAGAAGAGAAGGCCGAAGAGACGCTCGGAAAAGCCATCCTTCGAAAAAGCCTTGTGGCGGAGAAGGGCGTCTTTGAGTTTCCGGTTCTTGCGGAAGCCGGCATCCGGTGCAAATTCTGACATGAGTCTGTCACCTTTTTAGCGTTCAGGGCGTGTAGCGCGCCACTGCTACAGTTTGATGACGTGGGCTGTGGGCGCGCGCCGTTCGAAAACATCAAGCTCCTCGGAAAGTGATCGAGGCGACCGATCTTCTTTGCGCCGCCCCCTTTCCGGCAGACTGAATTCCTGCTTCTCTCCGGGCATTCGGAGGAATGCCATGCGACTTGTCCTGCGTATCTTGAAGGCGCTTGCTCTCCTTCTCGTTCTCTTCGTCGTTGCCGGCGCAGCCTGGTTGTTCGTCAGTCCGCCGGAGCTCCTGCGTGTCGGGGACGGCTATGCCGCCAAGATTGTCTGTTCCAACGTCTTCATCGCCGGCCGCAACGCCGAGGACGTGCTGGAGGACGATGTGCAGGCCCCGGGAAACCCGCTGCTGCGGCTTGTGCGCGTCAGTGTCGACCGTGACAATGGCCGAGTGACGGCTCGCTTCATGGGGCTGTTTGCATCGAGTTATGCGCTCTATCGCGGCGGGCTCGGCTGCACGAGTGTGCCGGATGGCGATTTCGAGGCGGCGGCGAATGCCGTCCCCTTCGACGCGCCGGCCAAGATGGAAACCAACCCTGCGTTATGGCCGCAGGGCGAGGGCGTCGGCGATCCCGACACGAAGATTGCCGCTGTGCTGGCCGATGCCGAGCTTGCCGGCCCGGCCATGCGGGCGGTCGTGGTGGTGCGGGATGGTCGCATCGTCGGCGAAGCCTATGCCCCCGGATTCTCGGCGAAGACGCCGCTGATTGGTTGGTCGATGACGAAGACGGTGAATGCGGCGATCCTCGGCCGGCTGATGCTCGGCGGCAAGATCTCCTTCGACGATGATAACCTGCTGGCGCAGTGGAAGAACGATGCGCGTGCCAAGATCAAGGTTTCCGATCTGCTCGGCATGGAGAGCGGCCTTGCCTTCAACGAGAACTATGGCGACGTCGCCGATGTGACGCGCATGCTCTATCTCGATCCCGACATGGTATCGCTGCCGGCCAATGCGCCGATGGAGGCAGCACCCGGCCAGCGCTTCCGCTATTCGAGCGGCACGGCCATGCTGCTCTCGCGCATCTGGATGGACAGGGTCGGCAATGCCCAGGCAGCCTTTTCCTATCCGCACGATGCGTTGTTCTCGCCGCTCGGCATGACGAGCGCCGTGTTCGAACTCGATGCGCGCGGCACGTTCGCCGGAAGCTCGTATCTTTATGCGACGGCGCATGACTGGGCGCGCTTCGGGCAGTTCCTGCTGCAGGATGGCGTGTGGAACGGCCAGCGTCTGTTGCCGGAGGGTTTCGTCGGCGCCATGCGTACCCCGACGGCGGCTTCGAACGGGCGGTATTCGCAGGGCCAGGCCTGGCTGGCTCCCGGCCGCGGCTCGAGCGCTGGGGCCGGGCTGCCTGAGGATGCGTTCTGGCTGACGGGGCACGACGGGCAGAGCGTGGCGATCGTGCCTTCGGCCAATCTGGTGGTCGTGAGGCTTGGCCTGACGCCGAGCTGGTTCGACTATCAGCCGCAGGTGCTTCTCAAGGCGATCCTTGCGGCATTGCCGCAACCGGGAGAGCAGCAACAGCAAGCCGGATCGCAGGGGCAGACCCAGTCGCAGCCATAGGCCGGGGCTTATTCAGCCGTTATCACTACTGCATATTCAACGGATGCTGTAGTTTCAGCAATGACCCGGTTTCAATAGTTACCCTGGGCGATGTCGGTCATGCCCTTGCGCTTGGCGTCGTAATAATAGCCACGGGCATAGAGGCGAACGGCGTCGTCTTCCTTGCTGTCGGAGACGAGCCAAGCGCCGCGCAGATATTTCGCGGCATATTTGATGTTGGTCTCGGCATCGAAGAGGCCGCCCGGGGCACCGTCGTAGCCCATGGACTTGGCAGTGTTGTACTTGATCTGCATCAGGCCGAAATAGCCGCGCTTGTTGTAGGCCTTCGCATTATAGCGGCTCTCGCGGTGGACGACGCGATGGAGCAGGGTCTCGGGAATTTCGTAGATTTTCGAATATTTCTGGATGAGCTTGGTGACAAAGCTCTTCTCGACGGTCGGCGCATCGTCTTTGTCGTCGTCGCTGAACATCGGGGGCGCGGTCGGCGGATCGATCGGCCCGGATTCGTCGAAACCGTAGTCCATGCTAGCGCGCGGCGTGGTGTCGACGGCGGCAAGTGCTGCAAGCGCGCTGTTTTGCGGTGTCGCGGCAAAGGCAAGCTGCGTCGTCGGCTGTGCCGGCGTTCCCGGACGCGGCGTCGGCACGACGGACTGGATCGCCGTCATCTCGGGCGTCAGCGGGATCTGGGCATAGGCTGCCGGCTGCATGCCTGCCTGCATGGGAAGATCGCCAGGCTGGGAGGCTGTCACGGCCGGCATCGCCGTTGCGGTCAGGGAGGGGGATGCCTGGGGAATGATGGCGCCTGCAACCACCTGACCGGCCGCGCCTTCGGCTGTCGGGATCGCGGCGAGTGTTGCATCTTCGCCGGGTTTCGGCATGGGCACGACGGTCTGGGCGGCTGTCAGTTCGGCCTGCGATGTGTGTTCGACGCTCGTACATCCCGTCATCACGCCGCAGAGTATCGTCGAGACGACAAGACTGCGTTTCAGGCCGGATAATCCGATCGCTACCATTCCGCCACTTTCGTGAAATCGCGCCGCCCCGGCAGCGTATAAAAGTTACCAAAAGCCTTAAGCCCTGGTGACCCCATTAACCTATTCGTGGCATTCCGGCAACCACGGAATATTTCGGAATATTTCTACGCGGCAATACGGCGATATCCCGCCGTTACGGTCCCTGCAGCAATCAGCAGAGTGCCTCCGGTTCGGTTTACCGCGCGCTGGATGCTCGCCTTGCGAATCAGTCCGCGCGCGCTATGGGCGAGAAAGGCGTAGGTGGAAGCGTTGAGGATCGCCAGCACGAGGAAGGTCGCTTCCATGATCGCCATCTGCCCGACGAAGGGCAGGGCCGGATTGAGGAACTGCGGCACGAAGGCGACGAAGAAGATGATGCTCTTCGGATTGAGGGCGGTGACGACATAGGCGTGGAGGAAGATCTTGCGCGACTTCTCCTCCGGCAGGTTGTCGTTGTCGGCAACCGGTTCGCCGATGATGGGAGCCCGCCAGAGCTTGATTCCCAGCCAGATCAGGTAGGCGCCGCCGATCCACTTCAAGACGGTGAAGAGGGTCGCGGAAGCCGCCAGGACGGCGCCGAGACCGAAGAGAGAAGCCGTCATCGCCGTGAAGTCACCCAGCGCCACGCCGCCCACCGTCGCGAACGCCGTCCTGCGCCCATGACCGAGCGCATAGGAAACGACGAGCAGTATCGTCGGCCCCGGTATGGCCAGCATGATGGCGGATGCGGCCGCAAAAGCGAGCCAAGCTTCAAGTGACATGGTGTCTCCTCCTATTCCTCAGGAACAAGCAAAGACACCATATTAACCATCCGTCAATCACGCTTCTTTGTATTTCTGGCCTATATTGTCCATGACTTCGGCAAACCATGCCGTCGAAAGGTCAAAAGCCTTGCCGCCCTTGATGCGCGGGAATTCTATAGTGCGCAATTTACCGTTCTGGCCTTCATCATGGCCGGTGACGCCGGAGACCTTATTGAGCGCGCTTTCGACGGCGAGATCGACCATGCTCTGGATCAGCCTGAGATCGTCGCCGTTGGCCGGCGCCGAGCGGGCGAAATAGCCTGATTTCTGCACCAGGGAACGCTCGGCGCCGAGCAGATTGGCGAACTGCTTCTGGAACCAGGCGCCGACATTGATCGTGTCGATCTTCACATGGCCGAAAGCATCGCGCTTGACGGTCTCGCCGGCGGCTTCGCGCTCGGCGACGATGGCGTCGAGGCAGGCGCCTTCCGAGACGAAGACCGTGGCGTGGCCGTTGCGGTCCATGCTTTCCTTCAGGCGGGCTGCCTCGGCGTCGAGGTCGAAGGCCATCTCAGGCAGGTAGACGGCGTCGATACTCTTCAGGTGCGCGTCCATCATCAGGCCGTCGACATACTGGTTGCGGCTGGTGCGCTGCAGATACGCGCGGGCGGTGGCGGCCGTCAGCCAGCCGCAATGGCGGCCCATGACTTCATGGATGACGAGGGTGCGGGGGGCGGCCGTCTGCTCGTTGCCGACATTGTCGAAGAAATGCGCGCCGACTTCGGCGGCCGTCCAGGCGCCGAGCGACTGGCGGATCGGCACGACGTCATTGTCGACAGTCTTCGGCAGGCCGACGACGGTGAGATCGTAGCCGTTGGCGGCAAGGTAGGCGGCAAGGTCGGCGGCCGTGGTATTGGTGTCGTCGCCGCCGATCGTGTGGAGAATGGTGATGCCGTCATTGGCGAGGCGTTCGGCGGCGACCCGCAGCGGGTTCTCGCCTTCCTTGACCAGGCCGCGCTTGACGCAGTCGGCGGCATTGGTGAGCTTGACGCGGCTGTTGCCGATCGGCGAGCCACCATAGCGGTGCAGCAGCGGCGCCTTTTCGCGCATCGCGCGGGTGATCTCGATGCTGTCGCCGAGGAGGACACCCTGGTAGCCTGACTTGTAAGCGACGATTTCGAGCTCGGGCGCGACGTCGCTATAGCGTTCGATGAGGCCGCCGACGGCGGACGAAAGACAGGGCGCCAGGCCTCCGGCGGTCAGCATTGCGACTTTCTGTTTGGCCATGATCCCTCCTAGGTGTTTCGGTGCGGCAGCGTTAGCTAGCGCATGGATGCGGCAGGGAAAGGGCCCTGTAAAGTAAAGAATTTACGAAAAATGCGCGTTTCTGCCGTGTTGGACCGCAAAGGCGACGCGAAGTGCTGATATAATCGTTTCAACCCGGGTCTGCTTGTCGGGAACTGCCGTGGAAATTTCCGCTGCGCGCACCAGAATCCATTGCCCGAGCAATGGCGGTGACCGCCGGCCATGCGCTCACGCGAGATGAAAGCGGGCGTGATGAATCGTTTGCTGCGGTGCGACAATTACCAAATCGTGAAAACTGTGTTCGGCTCTACGACGAATAGTCGCCTTGCAAAGGCTGCGATTCTTTGGTCAAGCTGTTTCTCTATAAGTTGACACGTGTGTGAGATTTTCGATGTCCTTCTGGGAAAAACTGTTGAATGCCATTGGCAATACCGCAGGTAATGCGCTGTCTGCGGTGGTCGAGGCTATCCGGACGGTTTTTGAAGGCGATCCCGAGACCCGGCGTAAGGTGGCTTTCTCGGTCGCGATCATCGCGCTGTCGGCCAAGATGGCCAAGGCCGATGGCATCGTCAGCGAGAAGGAGGTCCAAGCCTTCCGCGAAATCTTCGAATTCCCTGAGGATCAGGCCAAGAATGTCGCCAGGCTTTACAACCTCGCGCGGCAGGACGTCGCCGGCTACGAAGCCTATGCCGAACGGCTCTCCACGCTCTGCGTTACCTGTGCGGCCAATTGCCCGGTGCTGGAAGACGTGCTCGACGGGCTCTTCCACATCGCCAAGGCCGACGGGCTGATCCACGAGAAGGAACTGAATTTCCTGGGCCATATCGGCGAGATCTTCCAGATGAGCGAGACCCGCTTCGAGCAGATCGCCGCCCGCCATGTCTCGTCCGGCGGCGATCCCTACAAGGTGCTCGGCGTCTCGCCTTCGGATGATTTCCCGACCATCCGCCGCCGCTACCACGGCCTCGTCAGCGAACATCATCCCGACCGGCTGATCTCGCGCGGCGTGCCGAAGGAATTCCATATGATCGCCAATGAGCGCATGGCGGCGCTGAACGCGGCCTACGAGGCGATCGAGAAGGAACGCCGCGCCGCATGACCTCTTTCGAGGCCGACTGCAGAAGCGCCCGCGTGCAGCCTTCGCCGAACCATGGCGAGCGGGCGGACGGGCGCCGTCCCGACATGATCCTGCTGCACTATACCGGCATGCCGACGGCAGATGGCGCGCTCGACTGGCTCTGTCGCGCCGAGAGCCAGGTTTCCAGCCATTATTTCGTGCATGAGAATGGCGAGGTCGTGCAACTCGTGCCGGAAATGCGGCGTGCCTGGCATGCGGGAAAAAGCAGCTGGCACGGCGAGACCGATATCAATTCGCTGTCGATCGGCATCGAGATCGCCAATGCCGGCCATCCCGGCGGGCTTCCTGATTATCCGAAAGAGCAGATCGCCGCGGTGATCGAATTGTGTCGCGACTGTGTCAAACGTTGGTCGATCACGCCGGAACGGGTGCTTGGGCATTCCGATGTTGCCCCGATCCGCAAGGTCGATCCGGGCGAGAAATTCCCCTGGGCCGCGCTCCACCAAGCAGGCATCGGGCACTGGGTCGAGCCGGCAACGATCACCGGCGGGCGCTTCTTCCAGCGCGGCGATACCGGCCAACCTGTGGAAGCGCTGCAGTCGATGCTGTCGCTTTATGGTTACGCCACTGAAATCACAGGCGAATTCTCGGAAAAAACGGCGGGCGACGTCGAAGCTTTCCAGCGCCATTTTCGGCCCGAACGGATAGATGGCATCGCCGATTTCTCGACGATCGACACGTTGCACCGGCTGCTGTCGGCGTTGCCGCGTTATTCCTGATTCCTCGGCAATTACTGAAACGCCGAATTTCGCACTGCAGCGCGAAATTCGGCCTGCCACATCATTTCCCTATTATCTCCTCATTGCGATGGTCTAAGAACGTCGCCAAGCGGGGCTCGGGGTTGTTTTCGAGTTAAACCACGGGCGTTATGTGAAACGATAAGAATTACCGAGAATCCTGATCTATCCTTGATCTGGTATTCATTATGACAGCGAGGCGCGCGGTCCGGTAATTCTTTGGGTCGGAGTGTTCAAGACTACATGAGAAAACTGATTGTTGTTGCTGCAACATGCGTTGGCATGGTGCTGGCCGGAAATAGCTTTGCCTTTGCGAATGATTGGGGTGTGCGAGCTGATGTGCCGGTGAAGAAAGTCGAGCGTCCTGCGAAGAAGACAGAGCGTCCGTTGAAGAAAGCGGAGCGTGCGGTCAAGCCGGCGAAGCGTCCGCTCAAGACGGCGGAACGCCCGCTGAAGACAGTGGAGCGCCAGAGCGGTTATCCCGTCGCCAATGCTTCCGGCAATTCCTATTCCGCACTGATCAGCAAATATGCGAGCCAATATGATGTACCGGTTGCGCTTGCGACCGCGGTCATCCGCATCGAAAGCAATTTCAATCCGAATGCACGCGGCAGCCACGGTGAAATCGGCCTGATGCAAATAAAGCCTGCAACCGCCCGCATGATGGGCTATTCCGGCAGCGCCAAGGGCCTGTTCGATCCGGAAACCAACATCAAGTACGGCATGAAATATCTGGCCGCCGCCCATGATCTCGGTGGTGGCGAGACCTGCAACACCATCCTCAAATACAATGCCGGTCATGGCGCCAAGCGCATGAACCCGGTGTCCAAGTCCTATTGCGGCAAGGTTCTGGCAATGCTCTGAGCCTGAAGCGCTTATCCCTGACAAGAGCTGGATGATTCAAGATGATTGCCATGGTATCGCTGGAATTTAGCGAGGTGGGATATGGCAGTCGATTTCAGGTTCATCATCATCGGACGCGGCATGATGGGTGCAGCCGCCGCACGGCATCTCTCCTCGATGGCCGACGGCATCGCGCTGATCGGCCCGCGCGAGCCGGAAGAGCGCAAGGCCCATCACGGCGTCTTCGCCAGCCACTACGACGAAGCGCGCATCACCCGCACCTTCGATGGCAGTCTTGGCTGGGGGACCTTCGCCGCTCGCGCGCTCGACCGCTATCGCGAGATCGAGGCAAAGAGCGGCATCTCCTTCTATTCGGAGGTCGGCTGCCTCTTTGCCGGTCCTGAGAAGGACGAGCAGGACTATATCGAAAGGGCGCTGACCGTCAGCCGGACCCTCGGCAGCGATATCGAGACCATCGCACCGTCGGAACTCGGCGGACGCTTTCCCTATGTTCACGTCGATCCTGATTTCACAGGATATTTCGAACGCACGCGCGCCGGCTACATAAACCCGCGGGCGCTGGTGCGGGCGCAGGCCAAGCTTGCCGAACAGGGCGGCGTCTCGCTGGTCGAGGCGACCGCGACATCGGTGCGCGATGCGGGCTCCCATGTCGAGGTGATGGCTGGCGACAAAATCTACAGTGCCGAGCGCGTGCTGGTCGCCGCCGGCGGTTTCAGTAATTTCCATGCCCTGCTGCCGCGTCCCGTCGATATCAGGGTCATGGCGCGCACGGTCGCCTTCTATGAGATCGGCGAACGCGAGATGGCGATCTTCGGCGATATGCCGTCGACGATCGTGCTCGGTGACCGGGAAGAGGATCACATCTATATCCTGCCGCCGGTGCGTTATCCCGACGGCAAGACCTATCTGAAACTCGGTGGCGACACCGAGGCGCTTTCCTTCGGCAGGCTTGAGGATGCCGGGGCGTGGTTCCGTTCCGACGGCAATGCTGCCGAGCGCGATCATCTCTCGCGCGTCGCCCTGCAGCTGATGCCGGGGCTTGCCGGCTGCCCGGTCACCTCGGCGCCCTGCGTGGCGAATTTCACGCCGACCGGTTATCCCTATGCCGGATTTACGCAGTCGCCGCGCATCGCGGTGCTGACCGGCGGCAATTTCGTCGCAGCCAAATCCTCAGACGAACTCGGCCGCTTAGGGGCCGTGCTTCTGGCGGAAGGACGGCTCGGTGATCAGGATTTCGGCCGTGAACTGACACCCGTTTTCGCTTGAGAGGACACTATGGCAGTCGATTTCAAATATATCGTCGTCGGCCGCGGGCTGATGGGGGCGGCGGCGGCGCGGCATCTGGCGCGCCAAGCGGACGGTGTCGCGGTGATCGGTCCGGACGAGCCTGATGACCGCAAGGCGCATCAGGGCGTCTTCGCCAGCCATTATGACGAGGGGCGCATCACTCGCACCATCGATCCCGACCGCAATTGGGCACTGCTCGCCAACCGCTCGATCGACCGCTATGGCGAGATCGCCCGCGACAGCGGCATCGATTTCTATCGCGAGGTCGGCTGCGTCGTCGTCGCGCCGACCGGGGGCGATTATCTCGAGAGAACCCGAGAGGCCGCCGTTTCGCTCGGCGTCGAGACCAGCCTGCTCGACGAGCAGGGGCTGAAAGCCGCCTTTCCCTTCTTCGCCTTTCCCAATGGGGGCGCGGGCGTCTTCGAGGCGAGGGGGGCCGGCCACATCAGTCCGCGCAAGCTTGTGAAAGCCCAATCGCTGCTGGCGGAAAAGGCAGGCGCCACAGTCATCCGCGATCATGTCGTCTCGATCCGCAGCGAAGGTGGATCGGCCGTCGTCGAGACGGCCGGTGGCCTGACCCATCGTGCTGAAAAGGTGCTGCTGGCAGCAGGCGGATTTTCCATTGCGAAGAATCTGTTGCCGCAGCCCGTTGCCATGACGGTTTATGCCCGTACCGTGACGCTTTTCGAGGTAAGCGAAGCCGACGCGCCGCGGCTGGCCGCGATGCCGTCGCTCATTCTCCGGGCACCCGGCATCGATATCTATCTGCTACCGCCGATCCGGTATCCCGACGGCAAATTCTACCTGAAGATCGGCGGCGATCCAGACGATCTGGCGCTCAGCGACGACACGGAAATGCGCGCCTGGTTCAAGACCGAGGGGCGCGATACGGTGCGCGCGCATCTCAAACGCATCGTTGAAGGTCTTGTGCCCAATATGGTGCCGCTTTCGATTTCGACGGCCGCCTGCGTCGTGTCGCATACGGAAAGCGGCTATCCGATGATCGGCTATAGCTCATCGCCCGAGATCGCGGTGCTGACGGGCTGCGCCGGGACGTCGGCCAAGAGCTCGGACGAAATCGGTCGGCTTGGGGCCGAGCTGCTTTTGTCGGGCGGAATCAGCGAACAGGGCTACTCGACGGATTTCACACCGCAATTTCGCTAAAGCATTTCCGTTTTTCTCCGAATCACGGAGGTGCTCCCTGTTTTTGTTCTTGCGCAATTCCGGACACAAAACCGCTGCGCAGTTTTGCTGGAATTACTCTGAGCGATATCATTTATTTCGATAGCAATTGCGATCTCTCTCGTTTATGGGAGCCCTGCCAGTTGGCTGGGCAGCCGCGCTTTACCAATGCCGAAAGGCGGTAGGGTGAGGAAAGTCCGGGCTCCACGGAAACACGGTGCCGGATAACGTCCGGCGAGGGCGACCTCAGGGAAAGTGCCACAGAAAGCAAACCGCCTGTCATGACAGGTAAGGGTGAAAGGGTGGGGTAAGAGCCCACCGCATCTCCGGCAACGGAGATGGCACGGTAAACCCCACCGGGAGCAAGACCGAATAGGGATGACGCGGTAGGCCGAAAGGCCTTCCGGCTGGTTTCCAGGCCAGTCATCCGGGTGGGTTGCGTGAGGCAGCGTGCGAACGCTGTCCCAGAGGAATGGCTGCCACGTTCCGGTTCACGCCGGAGCCATACAGAACCCGGCTTACAGGCCAACTGGCGATTAACATCTGAACGGCGCGTCAGCCGGATTTTCACCTTAAGTCGCTGAAACCGGTTGTTTTCAAGCAGATGTTTATGCATCCAGTGGATGGATTTTTCGTGCAGGGATACCAATGCGTGTCATTCGTAAAATGACGACGCTAACCCTTTGTTAAACTTAACGGCTTATAAATTTTTGATCATGCGTCTATTGCAAGATGGGCGTATCCCATTGACGCCCATATGGTCCCATGCTATCCCAAATGCGCACTGCACCAGGGCAATCACCTGCCCATTCATCGCAAAGCAAAGGCGTCTTCCTCTCCGGAAGCGTCGGAGGGGTTTTCGCTCATCCGGCTTGCGAAGCTGTGCCTGATATCGGGAGTTTCGGGCGTGTTTTTGTCGTCCGGATCCCTGCGGGAACGGATGTTTCGTGTCATGAGCCGCTTCCTTTCGAACGCGACCAACAGGATCGACGCCAAGGGCAGGGTTTCCGTGCCTTCGGCTTTCCGTTCCGTGCTGGCGCAGCGCAACGTCCAGGAGCTCTATTGCTTCCAGGACTTTGTGTTTCCGGCGATCAGCATCGGCGGTCCGGATCTTCTCGAAAGATTCGAACGGCAGATTGTTGCGGAGGATCCGTTTTCGCCGGATGCGAACGAGATGTCGCTTCTCATTCATGGGGGCGGGGTCTTCATGAAGCTCGACGCCGAGGGGCGGCTGATGGTCACGGATTTCATTCGTGGCTTTACCGGCATCTCGGACGAAGTGACCTTCGTCGGTCGGGCGGATCATTTTCAGCTCTGGCAGCCGCAGGCTTTTGTGGCCGCACAGGCGCAGGCACGAGGGGAGCGCAAGCTGGCGGGCAAGCGTTCCTGAAAGAACGAGGGAACGGAATGGTGGCGAATCCTGGCGGAGGTTCAACTGATGCCGGTGGCGGACCGGTTCGTCACGTTCCTGTTCTTCTCGACGAAGTCCTTGCGGCCTTGGCGCCGGCTTCCGGCAAACTCATTCTCGACGGTACATTCGGTGCGGGCGGTTACAGCGCAGCCATCCTGGCGGCAGGCGCCGAGGTGATCGCGCTCGACCGCGACCCCACGGCGATTGCGGCTGGTCAAGCAATGGTCGCCGCCCACGGCGGTCATCTCAAGCTCGTTCACTCGCAATTCTCGCATCTCGCCGATCATGCGCCGCAGGGCGGGCTCGATGGTGTCGTGCTCGATATCGGCGTCTCCTCCATGCAGATCGATGAGGCCGAGCGCGGCTTCTCCTTCCAGAAGAGCGGGCCGCTCGACATGCGCATGTCGGCCGAAGGCGTTTCGGCCGCCGATGTCGTCAATCGCGCCAAGGTCGCCGATCTCATCCGCATCTTCCATTTTCTCGGCGAAGAAAGCCAGGCGCCGCGCATCGCCCATGCGATCGAGAAGCGCCGCGCCGAAAAGCCGTTTGAAACGACACGCGATCTCGCCGGTCTTATCGAGCTCGTCACGCCGCGCAAGATGAAGGACAAGATCCATCCGGCAACGCGGGTCTTCCAGGCCTTGCGCATCTTCGTCAACGACGAGCTCGGTGAACTGGCGCAGGCGCTGTTTGCGGCGGAAACGGCGCTGAAGCCCGGCGGTCGGCTTGTCGTAGTCACCTTTCATTCGCTCGAAGACCGCATCGTCAAGAAATTCTTCTCCGACCGCGCCGGCAAGGCGTCGGGTTCGCGGCATCTGCCGATCGCGCATGAGCGGGCGGCAACCTTTGCGGCGATCGGCAAGCCGATGGTTTCGGCAAGCGAGGCGGAGGCGGAGATCAATCCGCGCGCCCGCTCCGCCAAGCTGCGCGCTGGTCTGAGGACGGACGCCGCCGCCGAAGCAGCGGATATGTCCCTCTTCGGGTTTCCCAATCTTGCCAATCTCGGAAAGCTTGGAGGTTGATATGCTGAAAACGTTCGATCTCGTGCTCATCGGCGTCATGACGGCCACCGCCGCCGTGACCTACACGATCAAGCACCGCGCCGAATTGAAGCTCGAGGAGGTTCATCGCCTCGAAGCCGAGATCAAGCTCGAGAAGGACACGATCGACCTTCTCAAGGCCGACTGGGCGCTGCAATCGCAGCCGAACCGGCTGGAGCGGCTGGTCAAGGCCTATAATGAAGAATTGAAGCTGCAGCCGACGGAATCGACGGCGCTCGTGCATGCCAAGGAACTGCCGATGCTGAAATCCGAGGTTCCCGTGCCTGACGTGACGGGGGCAAAGGCCAAAGGCGCGCCAGACACCGCCAAGGGCGCGCAAGCCACCGCCAAGGTGCAGCCCATCCCGATGCCCGCGCCACGTGGTGAGGCAGAAGACGCAGACCAGATCGAAACCGGCTCGGTGGAGGAATAATGTCGTTTCTTTCCCGCATCATGGTTTTGAAGAGCCAGGCGCATTTCTCCGCCGGCGTCTATAACCGGTTCGGCGGTCCTTCCCCCGCCGGCCTGGCGATCGAGGGGTCGCGCAAGAAGAAATCAGGGCAGGCAAAAAGCCGCGTCGGCCTGCTGATCCTTGGCTTCATGGGTGTCTACGCCGTCATCGGCGGCCGTCTCGTCGAATACGCGATGAAGGATCAGGAGGTCGTCTCCAGCATCCTGCCGCCCGACCGGTTGATGGCCTCCCGCCCCGACATTCTAGACCGCAACGGCGAGGTGCTGGCAACCGACATTCGCACCGTCTCGCTGTTTGCCGAGCCGAACAAGATCGTCGACGCCGACGAGGCGGTCGAGAAGCTCGCGACAGTGCTGCCCGAACTCGACGTCAGGGACACTTATAAGAAGCTCTCGGTCAAAACCTCGCATTTCGCCTGGCTGCGCCGGCAACTGACGCCGAAGCAGCAGAGCCAGATCCTGGCGCTCGGCATTCCCGGTATCGGCTTCCGGCCGGAGAAGCGCCGCTTCTATCCGGGCGGGGCGACCGCCGCGCATATCCTCGGTTACGTCAACATCGACAACCGCGGTGTCGCCGGCATGGAGAAATTTATCGACGACCAGGGGCTTGCCGATCTCGCCTCCGTCGGCATGACCAGCGACCAGCCGCTCGAGTCGGTGCGCCTTTCGATCGACCTGCGCGTGCAGAACATCGTTCGGGACGCGGTCGTCAACGCCGTCAACAACTTCCAGGCCAAAGGCGCCGGTGCCGCGGTCATTGACGTGCATACGGGAGAAGTGCTGGCGATGGCATCGGCGCCGGATTTCGATCCGAACGATCCGCAGGAAGGCGCCAAGGAGGGTTGGCTCAACCGGATGACCAACGGCACCTTCGAAATGGGCTCGACCTTCAAGACCTTTTCGCTGGCCATGGCGCTCGATAGCGGCAAGGTGAAGATGACCGACAGTTTCGATGCCAGCAAATCGATCTATATCGGCGGCTTCACCATCCACGATTTTCACGGGCAGCGCCGTTGGCTGACCGTTCCCGAGATCTTTCAGTATTCTTCGAATATCGGTACGGCGCGCGTCATCGACATCGTCGGCATCGACGCGCAGAAGGATTACCTAACCAAGTTCGGCCTGTTGACGAAGATGCAGACCGAGTTGCCCGAAGTGAAGATGCCGAGCCAGCCACGCGTCTGGAAGAAGATCAATTCGATCACGATTTCCTTCGGCCATGGCGTATCGACGACGGCGCTGCAGACAGGGGTGGCGGCTGCCGCTCTCGTCAATGGCGGCAAGCTGATCGAGCCGACATTCCTGCCGCGCACACGCGAACAGGCCGATCAGATCGCCACGCAGGTAATCAAGAAGACCACCAGCGACGAGATCCGCTATCTGCTCGACTTCAACGGCTACAGGGGGTCCGGGCGTGTCGCCCGCGTGCCGGGCTTTGGCGTCGGCAGCAAGACCGGCACGGCCGACAAGGTGGTGAACGGGCGTTATTCGGCAACCCTGAATTTCAATTCCTTCATCGCCGCATTCCCCATGAACGATCCCAGATATGCCGTGATCACTTTCTGCGACGAGCCGAAGACCGGCGAGAAAGCCTATGGCGGAACGATCTCCGCCGGTACCGCCGGCCCGATCGCCCGCGAGATCATTAGGCGTGCGGCCCCTATTCTCGGCATCGAGCCGAAATTCGGGGAGGGCGGATCGGCCTTGCTGGTGTCTTATTGAGTGTGAATGAATATCGATGCCGATTCGCGAGGGGTGAACCGGCTTCAAGAGAGAAAAGTGCATTCGATGAAATTGCGAGACTTGGCCGGAGATCAGTTTCCGGAACTTGAAGCACAGCTCGAAGGCCCGGCAGGCCTGCTTGATATTTCAGGCCTGTCTTCGGATAGCCGCAAGGTGGCGCCGGGCAATGTCTTCGTCGCGGTCGCCGGCACCAAGGCGGACGGCGCAGGCTT
Source organism: Rhizobium changzhiense (assembly GCF_013087625.1). Taxonomy (NCBI): domain Bacteria; kingdom Pseudomonadati; phylum Pseudomonadota; class Alphaproteobacteria; order Hyphomicrobiales; family Rhizobiaceae; genus Rhizobium; species Rhizobium changzhiense. Next base: position 167,852 of record NZ_JABFCQ010000004.1, on the reverse strand, counting down.
CATCGCGGATGCCGCCGGCCGCGGCGCTGCCGTCGCGATTGCCTCCCAAGCCGTCGATGCTTCGATCCCCGTGCTTGCGGTCAAGGAGCCGCGCCGTTTCCTTTCCATCGCCGCCGCGCGTTTCCACGGCAGGCAGCCCGACACTATGGTCGCCGTCACCGGCACGGCCGGCAAAACCTCCGTCGCTTCTTTCACCCGGCAGATATGGGCGTATGCGGGCCACGTGGCCGCAATGATCGGCACGACGGGCGTCGTCTCGCCGACGCGCAACGAATATGGCTCGCTGACGACGCCCGATCCGGTGTCTCTGCACCAGCTGCTGGCGGAACTCGCCGGAGAAGGCGTGACGCATGCCGCGATGGAAGCCTCCAGCCACGGTCTCGACCAGTTCCGGCTCGACGGTGTTAGACTTGCCGCCGCCGCCTTCACCAATCTCGGCCGAGACCACATGGATTATCATCCGACCGTCGAGGCCTACATGGCCGCCAAGATGCGGCTTTTCGATACGCTGTTGCCGAAGGGCTCGCCGGCGGTGATCTTCGCCGACGATCCGTGGTCGGCGCAGGCGACCAAGGCCGCGACCGATGCCGGTCACGATGTTCGTACCGTCGGGCGAAAGGGCGATTACCTTACGCTGAAGCGAGTCGAGCACTTCCGCCACAAGCAGATGGCCGAGATCCACATCGGCGGCGAGATCTTCGAGGTGGACATTCCGTTGGCCGGCGATTTTCAGGTGGCCAACGCGCTGGTCGCCGCAGGGCTTGCCATGTCGACCGGCGTTGAGGCGAAGGTTGCAATGGCCGCGCTCGAGAAGCTCGTCGGCGCGTCCGGCCGTCTCGAACTCGTCGGCCATACGAAAGACGGCGCGCTCGCCTATGTCGACTACGCCCACAAGCCGGATGCGCTGGAAAACGTGCTGGGCTCGGTCAGACCTTTCACCACCGGCCGCGTCATCGTCGTTTTCGGCTGCGGCGGCGACCGTGACCGCGGCAAACGGCCGATCATGGGCGAAATCGCCTGCCGTCTTGCCGACGTCGTTATCGTCACCGACGATAATCCGCGTTCTGAGGAACCGGCCTCGATCCGGGCGGAGATCATGGCGGCGGCAAGCTGCGCCGCGGAAATCGCCGATCGCGCCATGGCGATCCGCGAGGCGGTCGGCATGCTGAGATCCGGCGATACGCTGATCGTCGCCGGCAAGGGGCATGAGGAAGGGCAGACGGTCGGCGGCGTCACCCTGCCGTTCTCCGATCATGCGGAGGTGCGCAAGGCCTTGGAGGAGTTGAAATCTTGAGCTGGCTCTGGACGACGGAAGACATGATCGCAGCGATGGCAGGGCGCCCTTTCGGCACGCTGCCCGAAGGTATCACCGGCATTTCCATCGACAGCCGCTCGATTACTCCAGGCCAAGCCTTCTTCGCGATCAAGGGCGACCGCGTCGACGGTCACGACTACGCCTCGATGGCGATGGCGAACGGCGCTTCCCTTCTCGTTGTCAGCGAGGCGAGGCTTCCCGCCATGGGCCGCCTGACGGTGCCGATGATCGTTGTGGAAGACGTGCTCGCGGCACTTGGCCGGCTCGGCCTTGCCTCGCGCGAGCGTTCGCGGGCCCGAATCATCGCGGTGACGGGATCGGTCGGCAAGACGACTACCAAGGAAATGCTGCGGCATGTGCTGTCGCCCTCCGGCAAGGTGCACGCCTCCGTCGCCTCCTTCAACAATCATTGGGGCGTGCCGCTGACGCTGGCGCGCATGCCTGAGGATACGGATTACGGCGTCTTCGAAGTCGGGATGAACCACCCCGGCGAGATCCGGCCGCTGGTGGCGATGATCCGTCCCGATGTCGCCGTCATCACGACGATCGCGCCGGCGCATCTCGGCAATTTCAAGAACATCAAGGAAATTGCCGCCGCCAAGGCCGAGATCTTCGAGGGGCTCGAACCCGGCGGGCATGTCGTGCTCAACCGCGACAATGACCAGTTCAATTTCCTCGACCGCACGGCGCAGTCGCTCGGCATCGAGCATATCCACTCTTTCGGACAGCATGCCAAGGCCGAATTCCGGCTCGCAGAATTCAACGGCTCCGACGAGAATTCGACGCTGTGGCTGACGATCGACGGCGAGACGCTGGAGGTCGCGCTCGGCGCGCCTGGCCGCCATATCGCCGAGAATGCGCTCGCAGCGCTCGGCGTCGTCAGGATCGTCGACGCCGATATGCAGAAGGCGATCGAAGCGCTCGCGACGCTGAGGCCGGAAAAGGGTAGGGGCAAGCGCCACCGGCTTGTCATCGGCGGCGGCAGCTTCACGCTGATCGACGAGAGCTACAATGCCAATCCGGCTTCGATGCGCGCGGCGATCGCGCTGCTGGCAGCCTCCGAGCCGACCGGCCGCGGACGCCGTATCGCCGTGCTCGGCGACATGCTGGAAATGGGCGAGTATGCGCAAAAGGTCCATACCGACCTTGCCGTGCCGCTGCTTGCTGCCGGCATCGAGCATGTGTGGCTCGCAGGAGCCGAGATGGCTGCGCTCAAGGAATCGTTGCCGGAAAGCGTCCATGTCGAATATCGCGAGAACACGGACGAATTGACGGATTATGTATTGAACTCGGTCGCGCCGGGCGACGTGTTGATGGTGAAATCGTCTCTGGGCATCGCTTTCGGCAAGATCGTCGCCGCGCTCCTTGACAAGTTCCCGCCATTTGCCGACACGCAACGCGAATTTTGATCGGGTAAACAAGGGGCCCTGAATGCTGATCTGGCTTGTCGAACTGTCGGAATATTTCAAATTTCTGAACCTGTTCAGATATATTACCTTCCGCACGGGGGCCGCCCTCTTCACCTCAGCGCTGATCGTCTTCCTGTTCGGGCCGACGATCATCAATTCGCTGCGCATCCGGCAGGGCAAGGGCCAGCCGATCCGCGCCGACGGGCCGCAGACGCATTTCAAAAAGGCCGGCACGCCGACCATGGGCGGGCTGATGATCCTGGCCGGCATCGTCGGCGCGTCGCTGCTCTGGGCCGATCTTTCCAACGTCTATGTGGTCGCCACGCTGCTGGTGACGCTGGGCTTCGGCGCGATCGGCTTCTACGACGATTATCTCAAGGTCACCAAGCAGAGCCATATGGGCTTTTCCGGCAAGGCGCGTCTCGGTATCGAATTCGTCATCGCCGGCATCGCCGTCTATTTCATGATGCGCACCGCCCTTGCTTCGGGGATTGCCGGCTCGACCTTCGGCTCCTCGATCGCCTTTCCCTTCTTCAAGGACTTCATGATCAATATCGGCATCATGTTCGTCGTCTTCGGCGGCTTCGTGATCGTCGGCGCGGGCAATGCCGTCAACCTGACCGACGGTCTCGACGGGCTTGCCATCGTGCCTGTGATGATCGCCGCCGCCTCCTTCGGCGTCATCGCCTATCTCGCCGGCAACGTGGTGTTTGCCAACTACCTGCAGATCAATTTCGTGCCCGGCACCGGCGAGCTTGCCGTCGTGCTCGGCGCCGTCATCGGCGCGGGCCTCGGCTTTCTCTGGTTCAACGCACCGCCGGCCGCCATCTTCATGGGCGACACCGGGTCGCTGGCCCTCGGCGGCACGATCGGCACCGTCGCCGTCGCCACCAAGCACGAGATCGTCATGGCAATCATCGGCGGCCTCTTCGTCATCGAGACGCTGTCGGTCATCATCCAGGTCGGTTTCTTCAAGATGACCGGCCGGCGCGTCTTCCTGATGGCGCCGATCCATCATCACTTCGAAAAGAAGGGCTGGACCGAGAGCCAGGTGGTGATCCGCTTCTGGATCGTCGCCGTCGGCCTTGCGATGCTCGGCCTTTCGACGTTGAAGCTCCGGTGAGGCAGCAATGATCCCGGTCACGACGCTCAAGGACAGGAAGGTCGCGCTCTTCGGGCTCGGCGGCTCCGGCTTTGCCACCGCCCGGGCGCTGATATCAGGCGGTGCCGAGGTGACCGCCTGGGACGACAATCCCGACAGTGTCGCCAAGGCCGCTGCGGAAGGCATCAGGACGGAAGACCTGCACAACATCGACTGGAGCCAGCAGGCGCTGTTCGTGCTGTCGCCCGGCGTGCCGCTCACCCATCCGAAGCCGCACTGGACCGTCGATCTTGCGCGAGCGGCCGGCGTCGATATCGTCGGCGACGTCGAACTCTTCGTGCGCGAGCGCCGCGCCCATGCGCCGGATTGCCCTTTCATCGCCATAACCGGCACCAACGGCAAGTCGACCACGACGGCGCTGATCGCCCATATCCTGAAATCCGCCGGCTACGACACGCAGCTCGGCGGCAATATCGGCACTGCGGTGCTGACGCTCGAACCGCCGAAGGCCGAGCGTTATTACGTCGTCGAATGCTCCTCCTACCAGATCGATCTGGCGCCGACGCTGGACCCGTCTGCCGGCATTCTGCTCAACCTGACGCCGGATCATCTCGACCGTCACGGCACCATGCAGCATTATGCCGATATCAAGGAAAGGCTGGTCGCCGGCAGCGATGTCGCGATCGTCGGCGTCGACGACAGCCTTTCGGCGCTGATTGCCGATCGTGTCGAGCGGGCAGGCGTCAAGGTGGTCCGTATTTCGCGCCGCAACGTTCTGGCCGACGGCATCTATGCCGAGGGCACCAAACTCATCCAGGCCGCCGGCGGCGCCATCCTGCCCTTCGCCGATCTCGACGGCATCCAGACGCTGCGCGGCAGCCATAATGCGCAGAACGCCGCTGCAGCCGTCGCCGCCTGCCTCGCCGTCGGGATTTCCGCCGACGACATCCGCGCCGGCCTTGCTTCCTTCCCTGGCCTCAAGCACCGCATGCAGCCGGTCGGCAGACGCGGCCGCGTCGTCTTCGTCAACGATTCCAAGGCGACCAACGCCGATGCGGCGGCGCCGGCCCTTTCGAGCTATGATCGCATCTACTGGATCGCCGGCGGCCTGCCGAAGGCCGGCGGCATTACGACGCTCGCGCCCTATTTCCCGCGCATCGCCAAGGCCTATCTGATCGGCGAGGCGGCGGCGGAGTTCGCGGCGACACTCGGCGAGGCCGTACCTTACGAGATCTCGGGCACGCTGGAGCGGGCGGTCGCGCATGCGGCAGCGGATGCGGAGCGCGACGAGGCCGCTGCTTCTACGGTGATGTTATCCCCGGCTTGCGCAAGCTTCGACCAGTATAAGAACTTCGAAGTCAGGGGCGAAGCCTTCGTCGGCCACGTGGCGGCGCTTGACGGGATTACGATGCTGATCGGTCCGGCAACAGGAGAGAAATGACATGGTAAGCCGCGCGGAACGTGGGCCTCTGGCCGATTGGTTCTGGACCATCGACCGCTTCTTCCTGGCGATGTTCATCTTCCTGATGGGCATTGGCTTCATGCTGTCGTTTGCGGCATCTCCCGCGGTTGCCGAGCGTATCGGGCTCGAACCTTTCCACTTCGTCAAGCGCCAGGCGGCCTTCATGATCCCCTCGATCGCCGTGATGCTCGGGCTTTCTTTCCTGACGCCGCGCCAGGTGCGGCGAACCGCAATCCTGATCCTGATCATCTCGCTCGCCATGATGGTGCTGGTGCTGTTCGTCGGGCAGGAGGTCAAGGGCGGCAGGCGCTGGATCTGGATCGCCGGCCTTTCCATTCAGCCGTCGGAATTCATGAAGCCCGCCTTCGTCGTGGTCTGCGCCTGGCTGTTTGCCGAACATGCGCGCCAGCCGGAGATCCCCGGCAATCTCTTTGCCATCATCCTGTTCGGCATCGTCGCGGCCCTTCTTATCGCACAGCCGGACCTTGGCCAGACCATTCTGACGACCGCTGTCTGGGGCGGGATGTTCTTCATGGCCGGCATGCCGTGGATCTGGATCGTGCTGCTCGGTATCGGCGGCGCCGGGGGCCTGCTCAGCGCCTATTACGTCTTTCCGCACGTCGCCGGCCGCATAGACAAGTTCATGACCGGCGAGGGTGATACGTTCCAGATCGATACAGCGCGCGAGGCGATCATCCGCGGCAGCTGGTTCGGCCAGGGCCCGGGCGAGGGCATCGTCAAGCGCATCATCCCGGATGCGCATACCGACTTCATCTTCTCGGTCGCGGCCGAGGAATTCGGCATCGTCTTCTGCATGGCGCTCGTCGCGCTGTTTACCGTGCTAGTGTTGCGCGGCCTCTCGCATGCCTATCGCGAGCGCAACGACTTCAACCGTTTCGCCGTCGCCGGCCTAGTGCTGCAGATGGGCATCCAGTCGATCATCAATATCGGCGTCAATCTCGAACTGCTGCCGGCAAAGGGCATGACGCTGCCGCTGATTTCCTATGGCGGCTCGTCTATGGTGGCGATCTGCGTCACCGCCGGCTTCATTCTGGCGCTGACGCGCCATCGACCGGAAAAGCGCGCACAGGACCGGAGTCTCTTCCGTGTCCCGCACGGCATGCCGGCGGAGTAGAAGACCATGAGCAAAGGCATCGTGCTGCTCGCCGCCGGGGGAACCGGCGGCCATGTGTTCCCGGCGGAGGCGCTGGCCTTCAAGCTGAAGGAGCGCGGCTATTCGGTGCATCTCGTCACGGACAGCCGGGCGGAGCGTTATGCCGGCAAGTTCCCGGCCGAGGAGATTCATGTCGTGCCGTCGGCGACGATCGGCTCGAAGAACCCGGTTGCGGTTGCCCGCTCGCTATGGACGCTTTGGAGCGGGATGCGGGCGGCGAAGAAGCTGATCCAGCGGCTGCAGCCTGTTATCGTCGTCGGTTTCGGTGGTTATCCCACCGTGCCGCCGCTGCTTGCCGCCACCCGGCTCGGCGTGCCCGCGATGATCCACGAGCAGAATGCAGTGATGGGGCGCGCCAACAAGGCCTTGGCAACTCGCGTGCAGGCCATCGCCGGCGGTTTCCTGCCGGAGGGAGGCGCTGCCTTTCCAGACAAGACGGTGACGACGGGCAATCCCGTCCGCCCGGCAATCATCGCCGCAGCGGAGGTGCCTTACACGCCGTCGCATGCGGGCGAGGCCTTCAACCTCGTCGTCTTCGGCGGCAGCCAGGGCGCGCAATATTTCTCCAAGGCGCTGCCGACGGCGATCAGCCTGCTCGACGACGCGCTTCGCGTGCGGCTCCGCATCACCCAGCAGGTGCGTCCCGAGGACATGGAGATGGTCAGCGGCTGCGTCGCCAGGCTGGAGATGGGAGCCGATATCGCACCCTTCTTCACCGACATGGCCGAGAGGCTAGCCAGGGCGCATCTCGTCATCTGCCGTTCGGGCGCCTCGACGGTTTCGGAAATCTCCGTCATCGGCCGGCCTGCGGTGCTCGTGCCTTACCCGCACGCTCTCGATCACGACCAGGCGGCGAATGCGGCGGCACTTGCTGCGACCGGCGGGGCGAAGGTGATCGCCCAGTCGGAGCTTTCGCCGGGGAAGATCGCGGCGATCCTGGCGGCTGTGATGAACGATCCAGAAAAGCTTTCGCACATGGCGGCGGCGGCGAAACTCGCCGGGAAACCCGATGCGGCGAACTTGCTTGCCGACATGGTTGAGGCTATTGCCGCCGGACGGACAATTGCAGAATTCAAGAGGACACGCGCATGAAACTGCCGAAGGCGATCGGTCTCGTCCATTTCATCGGCATTGGCGGCATCGGCATGAGCGGCATTGCCGAGGTGCTGCACAATCTCGGCCACAAGGTGCAGGGATCGGACCAGGCCGACAGCGCCAATGTCCAGCGCCTGCGCGACAAGGGCATCGAGGTCTTCGTCGGCCACAGGGCGGAAAACCTGGGTGAGGCCGAAGTCGTCGTCGTCTCGACGGCAATCAAGAAGAGCAATCCGGAACTCATCGCCGCGCGCGAAAAGCTGCTGCCGGTGGTGCGCCGCGCCGAGATGCTCGCCGAGCTGATGCGCTTCCGCAATGCGATCGCCATCGGCGGCACGCATGGCAAGACGACGACCACCTCGTTGGTCGCCACGCTGCTCGAAGCTGGTGGGCTGGACCCGACCGTCATCAATGGTGGTATCATCAATGCCTACGGTACTAATGCCCGCATGGGCGAGGGTGAGTGGATGGTGGTCGAGGCCGACGAATCGGACGGCACCTTCCTGAAGCTTCCGGCCGATGTTGCGGTCATCACCAATATCGACCCGGAACATCTTGACCATTACGGCAATTTCGACGCCGTGCGTGCCGCCTTTCGGCAGTTCGTCGAGAACGTGCCGTTCTACGGCTTCGGCGTCATGTGTCTCGACCATCCCGAGGTGCAGTCGCTGGTCGGCCGCATCGAGGACCGCAAGATCATCACCTATGGCGAGAACCCGCAGGCCGACGTGCGCTTCAAGAATGTGCGCATCGACGGCACGCGCTCGATCTTCGACGTCGAAATCCGCCGCCGCCGCACCGGTCAGGTAATCGAGCTCAAGGGGCTGGTCATGCCGATGCCCGGCCGGCATAATATTTCCAACGCGACGGCGGCGATTGCCGTTGCCAACCGGCTCGGCATATCGAGCGCAGATATCGCCAAGGGGCTCGCCTCCTTCGGCGGCGTCAAGCGCCGCTTCACGCTGACCGGCGAGTGGAATGGCGTGCAGATCTTCGACGATTACGGCCATCACCCGGTCGAGATCAAGGCGGTGCTGCGCGCCGCCCGCGAATCCTGCAAGGGGCGTGTCATCGCGGTCCACCAGCCGCACCGCTTTAGCCGTCTTGCGAGCCTGTTCGAGGAATTCGCCGCCTGCTTCAACGATGCCGACAGCATCTTCCTGGCACCGGTCTATGCGGCCGGCGAGGATCCGATCGAGGGTATCGATTCCGTGTCGCTGGTCTCGCGCATAAAATCCGGTGGCCATCGCGACGCCCGCTTTCTGAGCTCGGCGGAGCTTCTACCGCAGATGGTTGCGGAGGTTGCAAAGCCTGGCGATTTCGTGGTTCTGTTGGGGGCTGGGAGCATCACATCCTGGGCGGCGGCGCTGCCCAAACAACTGGAAGGCCTATCGGGAAAGTCCGTATGAAACAGGTGAATGGGGAAAAGCTTCTCGCGTCTCTGGGAGACGGTGTAAAGGATATCCGCGGTCGTATCACGCCGGATGCCCCCATGGACCGCGTCACCTGGTTCAGGGCCGGCGGCTTGGCCGAGCTGATGTTCCAGCCGCATGACGTCGATGACCTCATCGCCTTCCTGAAGATATTGCCGGAGGAGGTACCGCTGACGGTGGTCGGCGTCGGCTCCAATATCCTGGTGCGCGACGGCGGCATTCCCGGCGTCGTGCTGCGCCTGTCGGCCAAGGGGTTCGGTTTCGTCGAGCTTGCCGGCGAAAACCGGATTCTCGCCGGCGCCATCTGCCCTGATAAACATGTGGCGGCGATGGCGATGGATAACGGCATCGGCGGCTTCCATTTCTTCTACGGGATTCCAGGCGGTATCGGCGGCGCGGCGCGCATGAATGCCGGCGCGAACGGTGTCGAGACGCGCGAGCGGCTGATCGAAGTCAATGCTGTCGATCGCAAGGGCAACAAGCATGTGCTCTCCAATGCCGAGATGGGCTACTCCTACCGGTATTCGGCAGCGCCCGCCGACCTGATCTTCACCTCCGTGCTGTTCGAGGGCTACCCGGAAGAGCGCGCGCAGATCCGCGCCGAGATGGATGCCGTGCGCAATCATCGCGAGACGGTACAGCCGGTGCGCGAAAAGACAGGCGGTTCAACCTTCAAGAACCCGGCCGGCCATTCGGCCTGGAAACTGATCGACGAGGCAGGCTGCCGCGGCCTCGTCATCGGCGGAGCGCAGATGTCGTCGCTGCACTGCAACTTCATGATCAACATGGGGCAGGCGACCGGTTACGATCTCGAATATCTCGGCGAACAGGTACGTCGCGAGGTCTTCGAAAAAGACGGCATCAAGCTCGAATGGGAAATCAAACGCCTCGGCGTCTTCATGCCGGGCCGTGAGGTGCGTCCGTTCCACGGCGTGACGAGCGAATAACGGTTTACGTCACCGCAAGCTTCAGGCCTTCGCGCGGCGTGACGAGGGGCGACCAGCCAAGCACTTCGCGGGCGTGGGATATGTCGACTTGCAGGGAACCGCAAAGACGCTGGTAAACGGCGTCCTTTCCCGTGACTCTGGCGCCCATCTGCAACAGGATGGGAGGGAAGGGGAGCAGCATCGGTTTGACACCCAGCCCTGCGGCAATCCCTTCAATAAGCCCGGGAGTCGACAGATCTTCACCATCGCCTGCGAGAAAGGTCTGGCCGGCAGCACCCGGATGCTTCATCCCAGTGATGATCAGGTCGACGAGATTTGGAAGCGCGACCAGTGTCCGGCGGTTCTTCAGTGACGCGAAGGGGAGCGGTATCTTCTTCCGGACAAGTCCGACGAGCAGGGCGAAGTTGCCCCGCGCGCCGGGTCCATAAACGAGCGGCGGCCGAATGACGACGACTTCCAAGCCTGTTCGGGCGGCGATTTCATGCAGCCCGATTTCAGTTTCCAGCTTCGAGATGCCATAGGGATCGATCGGCATTGGCGTATCGTCATGCCGGAAGGGCCGATCGTTCTCCTCGCCATTGACCTTGATGCTGCTGATGAAGACGAACCTTTTTACGCCTGCGCGGGCGGCCTGCTCGGCGAGGTTCAACGTGGCGGCCGTGTTGATCCGACGAAATTCCGCAAGCGGATCGGCTGCGCGGTCGTGCATGATGTGAACACGAGCGGCGAGATGGACGATGACATCAATACCCTCGAGAGCCGCTGTCCAATCGGTTTCGCTTGTTATCTCGATGGGGAAATGCCGCACGGATGTCGGGAAGCTGGCGGCTGCAGATCGCGTCGTCACCGCAAGCTCGCATATCCGCTCTCCATGCAGTCTTTCGACGAGAGGCCCACCGACAAAGCCGGCTGCGCCGGTAATGAGGCATCGCATGATCTGTTCCCGTTTTGCCGTGAGTGTTCCGGTTAGCCGGAAGTGCTGACGGCATCAATAAAAAAGCCGCGACGTTAGCCGCCGCGGCTTGTTATTCATTTGCGGATCGAGGTTCAGACTTCCTCGCGGCCCGACAACCGGATGCAGACCAGCGAGATCACTGCCGAGGCAGCGAGGTAGTAGCCGACATAGTCCAGACTATAATGGGTGGCGAGCCAGGTGGCGATATAAGGGGCGAGCGAAGCGCCGAAGATGCCGCCGAGGTTGAAGGTCATCGAGGCGCCGGTATAGCGCACCGTGGCCGGGAAGGGGGCGGCGAGCGCAGCGCCGATCGGACCATAGGTGAAGCCCATCAAGCCGAGGCCGATGATCGAGCATAGGAAAGCGCCTGTGAGACCGCTGGTCAACAGCGTCGCGTAGAAGAAGCCGAAGATGGCGATGGCAATCGTCGTCAGCGTCAGGATGGTGCGGCGCGAATAGAGATCGGAGAGCCAGCCGGAGAGCGGGATCGTCAGGCCGAAGAAGACGACGCCGACAAGCTGGACGACCAGGAACTGCTCGCGGGAGTAACCGAGCCCACCCTTTTCCAGAGGTGTCGTACCCCAGGAGAGGGTGAAGACCGTCATCAGGTAGAACAGCACGAAGGTCGCAACGGCGATGAAGGTGCCGAGGATCAAGCTACGCAGATGGTTGCGGAAGACCACCTCGATCGGCACGGCGACGCGCTCGTGCTTTTCGACGGCTTTGCGGAATTCCGGCGTCTCGGCGATCTTCAGGCGGACATAGAGGCCGACGGCGACCAGCGCTAGGCTGGCGATGAAGGGAATGCGCCATCCGTAGTCGAGGAAATCCTCATTGCTCATCGTTTCCGCGAGGATGAGGAAGAAGCCGGAGGAGAGGATGAAGCCGATCGGAGCGCCGAGTTGCGGGAACATGGCGTACCAGCTGCGCTTGCCGGGAGGAGCGTTTTCGGTGGCAAGCAGAACGGCGCCACCCCATTCGCCGCCGAGGCCGAGGCCCTGACCGAAGCGGCAAAGCGCCAGCAACAGCGGCGCGGCGATGCCGATCGCATCATAGCCCGGCAGCATGCCGATCAGGACGGTCGAAAGCCCCATCGTCATCAGCGCGGCGACGAGCGTCGCCTTGCGGCCGATGCGATCGCCGAAATGGCCGAAAACCACGGCGCCAATGGGGCGGGCGAAGAAGGCGATCGAGAAGGTGACGAGCGACTGCAGCGTTGCGGCGTTCGAATCGCTTGCCGGGAAGAAGAGATGCGGGAAGACGAGGACGGCTGCCGTCGCGTAGACGTAGAAGTCGAAGAATTCGATGGTGGTGCCGACGAGGCTGGCGATAAGGACGCGAGCCGGAGAATTGACTTGCGCGCTGTTCGAGGCAGGAGTCGGCGATGCAGAGATCGCGTCTGTCATTTTCATTCCAATCAATATTTTTATGAAGCGCCTTGGGAGGCTCGCGGGTCTTAACGCAATTTCAGATCCGAGAAAATGTCAAAACATGCATTCGGTACAGGGGACGCGGCCTGCATGCGTTACCGGCTCGCATCCCCCGGTCATTTCAAATCCTTGGGTTTTCCTTCCTTGCGCGAGGCTTGCCACGGCGGCGCCCGTGTGCTTGACCGGAATCGAATTGTAACAGATTCATTGCTAACCCTCTGGTTGAGGGCAGAGGAGATATCCATGCAAAAGAGTCTTGTTGCCGAATTTCTCGGCACGTTCTGGCTGGTCTTCGGCGGATGCGGCAGTGCCGTGCTGGCCGCGGCCTATCCCGAGCTTGGAATAGGTTTTGTCGGCGTGGCCTTTGCGTTCGGTCTGACCGTGCTCACCATGGCCTATGCCGTGGGCGGCATTTCGGGCGGTCATTTCAATCCCGCCGTCTCGCTCGGCCTTACGGTTGCCGGACGGTTTCCGGCGGCGCGCCTCGTTCCCTATATCGTCACGCAGGTTGTCGGCGCCATCGCCGCGGCGGCGCTGCTTTATCTCATCGCCAGCGGCAAGGCGGGTTTCGAACTCGGCGGCTTTGCCGCCAACGGATATGGCGATCATTCTCCGGGCGGTTATTCACTGCTTTCGGCGCTGCTGATCGAAGTGCTGCTCACCATGTTCTTCCTGATCATCATCTTGGGATCGACCAGCAGCCGGGTGCCTGCGGGCTTCGCGCCGCTTGCCATCGGCCTCGGGCTGACGCTGATCCATCTCGTTTCTATCCCCGTGACGAATACCTCGGTCAATCCGGCCCGTTCCACCGGCCAGGCGCTTTTCGTCGGTGGCTGGGCGCTGCAGCAGCTCTGGCTGTTCTGGATTGCGCCGCTTGCAGGTGGCGCGCTCGGCGGGTTCGTTTGGAAATTCCTCGACGACGCCGACTGACTGCAAGATACCGAGCTATCCCATTGAGCCCGCCCGGTTTTTCCGTGCGGGTTTTTCTGTTTTCGCGGATCGGCGGCATCTTCGATCTGGCAATCCCGAAGACGAGAAGGTTAAAAAATCAAGGGCGCGGCAATACGAAGTTAACGAAAGTAAACACTTCATTAACCATAATGATGCTCTAATGCACCCAGGTCGGACAAAGGCCTGAAACGGCGCAGACAGCTTCGCGCAAGCGTCGATTTCGAAAATGAAAGTTATTTTTGGGGGTGTTGATGAGTCGCAAGCATGTCGCTGTCCTGATGGGCGGATTTTCCTCGGAAAGGCCTGTCAGCCTTTCCTCGGGAAAGGCTTGCGCAGAAGCTCTCGAGGCAGAGGGCTTCGACGTGACGCGCATCGACGTGGCGCGCGACGTTTCCGAGAAGCTTGCCGCGCTGAAGCCCGATGTCGTCTTCAATGCGCTTCATGGCCCGTTCGGCGAGGACGGCACCATTCAGGGCATCCTCGAATATCTCGAGATCCCCTATACGCATTCGGGCGTGCTTGCCTCGGCGCTTGCGATGGACAAGGATAAGGCGAAGCTCGTTGCCGCCGCTGCCGGTATTCCGGTCGCCGAATCGCAGGTGGTCAACCGTTTCGCCTTTCCCTCGACGCATCCGATGAAGCCGCCCTATGTGGTCAAGCCTGTCCGCGAGGGGTCGAGCTTCGGCGTCGTCATCGTCACGGAGGATCAGGCGCATCCGCCGCAGATCGTCAGCTCGCCCGAGTGGCGTTACGGCGAAGAGGTGATCGTCGAGCGCTATGTTTACGGTCGCGAACTCACCTGCGGCGTCATGGGTGAAACTCCGCTCGGCGTCACGGAAGTGGTGCCGCAGGGACACAATTTCTATGATTACGACTCCAAGTATGCGGCAGGCGGTTCAAAACACGTCATCCCCGCGAAAATTTCACCGAATATTTACCAAAAAATACAAACATTGTCCCTAAGGGCGCATCAGGCAATCGGTTGTCGCGGCGTCAGTCGGTCCGACTTTCGTTACGACGATCGTTTCTCCGAAGACGGCGAAATCATCTGGCTGGAGGTCAATACCCAGCCAGGTATGACTCCAACCTCGCTCGTGCCCGAAATGGCCGGTCATGCCGGCTATTCATTTGGTCAGTTTCTCCGGTGGATGGTGGAGGACGCGTCTTGTTTGCGTTGACGGTCAAGAGGATTGGGCGCCCCAGCCATCATGCCGTGCTTCCGATCATGGAAGCCGAAGAGCGGTTCGTGCTGCCGCGTCCGCTGCGCCGGGTCACGCGCTTCCTGATCAGCCTTTGCAGCGGCCGCATCTACATTCCTGTTCATACGGGCACGGTCTCGGCGCTCGCTTTCTTAGGCGCGACCGGGCTTTACGGCATGTCGCTCGGCGGTCACACCGAAGCCGTCGCGCAGGCGACGACGACGGCCGCGGGTTTTGCGATCGAGGACGTGAAGGTCTCCGGCAATTCGGAAACCTCCGAAATCGAGATCCTACAGCTGATCGGCCTTGATGGCACGACCTCGTTGGTCGCCCTCGACGTCGATGCCGCCCGCCGGAAGATCGCGCATCTTCCCTGGGTCGAAAATGTCGAGGTCCGCAAGATTTATCCGAAGACCATCGAGGTGAAGCTCAAGGAGCGCCAGGCCTATGCGATCTGGCAGCACGGGCAGGAGCTTTCGCTGATCGAAAAGAACGGCAGCGTCATTGCGCCGCTGCGCGACAATAAGTTTTCGGCGCTGCCGCTGGTTGTCGGCCGGGATGCGGAAACGGCGGCGGCTTCACTGGACGACGCCTTCTCGAAGTGGCCCGACGTGAAGGCCCGCGTGAAGGCCTATGTCTGGATATCCGGCCGTCGCTGGGACCTGCATATGGATAACGGCGTCGTCGTCAAGCTGCCGGAAGACGGTATCGACCAGGCACTGGCGACGCTTTCGAAGTTCGACAAGGAGCACCAGCTGCTGGAGCGAGATATTGCCGCAGTCGATCTCAGGCTGGCCGACAGAACCGCGATCCAGCTGACGCCGGAGGCGGCGATCCGCAGGCAGACGGCAGTGACAGAGCGTACGAAAGAATTGAAGAAGGCGGGGCAGAATATATGAGCTTGTTCGGTTCATCCCATTTCGGATTGCCGCGCCTGAAGCCGCTTTCGTCGAAGCGGTCGCATGTCGTTTCGGTGCTCGACATCGGCTCGACCAAGGTCGTCTGCATGATCGGCCGGCTGACGCCGCGCGAGGAAAGCCAGATCCTGCCGGGCCGCACACACAATATCGAGATCATCGGCATCGGCCACCAGCGTTCCCGCGGCATCAAGACCGGCGTCATCGCCGATCTCGACGCGCTGGAAGGCGTCATCCGTCTCGCCGTCGATGCGGCCGAGCGCATGGCGGGGCTGACCGTCGAGAGCCTGATCGTCAACCTGACGGCCGGCCGGCTCGGCAGCGATATCTACACCGCAACGATCGATCTTGGCGGCCAGGAAGTCGAGCTCAACGATCTGAAGAAGGTGCTGTCGGCAGCCTGCCAGCAGTCCCTGCGCCAGGACCGTTCGGTGCTGCATTCGCTGGCGACCGGCTTCTCGCTCGATGGCGAGCGCGGCATCCGCGATCCGCTGGCGATGTATGGGGATGCGCTCGGCGTCGACATGCATGTAGTGACGGCGGAGCGCTCGGCGCTGAAGAACCTCGAACTTAGCGTCAATCGTGCGCATCTGTCGGTCGAGGGCATCGTCGCGACGCCCTATGCATCGGGCCTTGCGGCTCTCGTCGACGACGAGGTCGAGCTCGGCTGCGCGGCGATCGACATGGGCGGCGGCACGACGACGATCTCGGTCTTTGCTGAAGGCAAGCTCGTTCATACGGATGCCGTCGGCCTCGGCGGTCATCACGTCACCACCGACCTGGCGCGCGGTCTTTCGACCCGCATCGAGGATGCGGAGCGTCTGAAGGTCGTGCATGCCTCGGCGCTTTCGAATTCCTCCGACGAGCGCGAGCTGATCTCGATCCCGCCGATCGGCGAGGACGATCGCGACCAGCCGTCGCAGGTGCCGCGGGCGCTGGTTTCGCGCATCGTGTCCGCCCGAATCGAAGAGACGATGGAACTGATCCGCGACCGTATCCAGCGTTCGGGTTTCAGCCCGATCGTCGGCAAGCGCGTCGTACTGACCGGCGGGGCGAGCCAGTTGACCGGCCTTGCCGACGTGGCGCGGCGCATCCTTGCCCGCAACGTCCGCATCGGCCGTCCGATGGGCGTCTCGGGGTTGCCGACGGCGGCCAAAGGCCCGGCCTTTTCGACGGCCGTCGGCCTGATGATCTATCCGCAGGTCGCGGACATGGAGACACATGCGTCACAGAGCGGCCTGCTCATGTCGCTTGGGGGAAATAACAGCCGCATAGCTCGCATGGGCCAGTGGCTGAAGGAAAGCTTCTGAAATTTGCGTAATTGGCCGGCGTGGCGATGCGGCCAGAGAGAGAAGGAACAGGTACCATGACCATCAAGCTGCAAAAGCCTGACATCACAGAGCTGAAGCCGCGCATCACCGTGTTCGGCGTTGGCGGCGGTGGCGGCAATGCCGTCAACAACATGATTACCGCCGGCCTCCAGGGCGTCGACTTCGTCGTCGCCAACACGGATGCGCAGGCGCTGACGATGACGAAGGCCGAGCGCATCATCCAGCTCGGCGTCAACGTCACCGAGGGCCTCGGTGCCGGCTCGCAGCCGGAAGTCGGCCGCGCGGCCGCCGAGGAGTGCATCGACGAGATCGTCGATCACCTGAACGGCACGCATATGTGCTTCGTCACCGCCGGCATGGGCGGCGGCACCGGCACAGGTGCTGCTCCAGTTGTCGCACAGGCGGCCCGCAACAAGGGCATTCTGACGGTCGGCGTCGTCACCAAGCCGTTCCATTTCGAAGGCGGGCGCCGCATGCGTCTGGCTGAGATGGGCATTCAGGAGCTGCAGAAGTCTGTCGATACGCTGATCGTCATTCCGAACCAGAATCTCTTCCGCATTGCCAACGACAAGACGACCTTCGCCGATGCTTTCGCCATGGCTGACCAGGTTCTCTATTCGGGCGTTGCCTGCATCACCGACCTGATGGTCAAGGAAGGCCTCATCAACCTCGACTTCGCCGACGTCCGCTCGGTGATGCGCGAAATGGGCCGCGCGATGATGGGCACTGGCGAAGCCTCCGGCTCCGGCCGCGCGCTGCAGGCCGCAGAGGCTGCTATCGCCAACCCGCTGCTCGACGAAACCTCGATGAAGGGCGCCCAGGGCCTGCTGATCTCCATCACCGGCGGTCGCGACCTCACCCTCTTCGAAGTCGACGAAGCCGCGACCCGCATCCGCGAGGAAGTCGATCCTGACGCCAACATCATCCTCGGCGCCACCTTCGACGAATCGCTCGAAGGCATCATCCGCGTCTCGGTCGTCGCAACCGGCATCGACCGGGCGATGAACGAAGCCGCCGAGCGCAACCTCCAGCCGGCCGCAAGGCCCGCTATCCGTCCCTCCGCGGCTGTTGCTCCGGCAGCGGCCGCAGTGCAGCCTGCCCCCGTGATGCAGGCACCGAAGGCCATGGATCCGATCGCGCAGACCATCCGCGAAGCCGAGATGGAACGCGAACTCGAAATTCCGGCCCCGCGTGCTGCCGCACCGCTGCAGCAGCCCGTAGTACAGCAGGAAACCTTCCGTCCGCAGAGCAAGATCTTCGCGCCTGCGCCGGAAGCTCCGGCAATGCGTCCGGCACCGGTGCAGCAGCAGGCTCCGGCGCCCGTCATGAGCCAGCCGGTCATAAGTCAGCCGGTCCAGCAGCAGCCGGTCCGGCAGGAGCCGACCATCCGCCAGGCCGAACCGGTGCGCATGCCGAAGGTTGAGGATTTCCCGCCGGTCGTCCAGGCCGAACTCGACCACCGCACGCAGCCGGCTTCCGCGCACGCGGCGGAGGAGCGCGGCCCGATGGGTCTGCTCAAGCGAATCACCAATTCGCTTGGCCGCCGCGACGACGACGCCGTTGCCGCCGATATGACCGCAGCACCGCCGGCCGCTTCGCAGCAGCGCCGTCCGCTGTCGCCCGAGGCAAGCCTCTACGCACCGCGCCGCGGCAACCTCGACGACCAGGGCCGGGCAGTTCCGCAGGCCCGGATGATGCAAGAAGACGACCAGCTGGAAATCCCGGCATTCCTGCGTCGCCAGTCGAACTGAGGCCGTGCTTCGGCACCGTTTATGCCCGGGATCAAGGTCCCGGGCATTGCTGTTTTTCAGCCTGCGATTCGCGAGCAATTTCAATCGCGTGACTTCGTAACAAAGCGAAAGAAACAGTGATTTGGATTGAAGCGCCGGCGCACGTAAGTATGGTGCAATGAAACTGCCCTAGGAGACCTTTCGACAGGCTCCGGCTGCAGAATGAACGATGGCCGTGCCGATCGGACAGACCGCCGGTACGGAAGAATAAAAGGCAGAATTTATGGCGATTGGCTTGCTGGGTTTTCAAACGACGGTATCGCGTCCCGTGACGCTTTCGGGCACCGGGGTCCATTCTGGCGCGGAAGTCTCGATCACCCTCAATCCGGCCGAATCGGACACCGGCGTCGTTTTCCAGCGCCTGCATGACAATGGCGACATCACCGAACTCAAGGCCGTCTCCTCGCAGGTCGGCAATACCGACCTCTGCACCGTGCTCGGATTCTCGCCGGCCCATTCGGTCGCGACGATCGAGCATGTCATGGCCGCCGTCTATGCGCTCGGCCTCGACAATGTGGTGATCGAGGTGCAGGGCTCCGAAATGCCGATCATGGACGGCAGCTCGCTGCCCTTCGTCGAGGCGATCGAGCAGGTCGGTCTCGTCTCGCTCGGCGTCAAGCGCCGCTATATCCGTATCACCAAGCCGGTGCGAATCGAGCATGGCGGCTCCTGGAGCGAATTCCGCCCCTATGACGGCACGCGCTTCGAAGTCGAGATCGATTTCGATTGCCCGCTGATCGGCCGGCAGAAGTGGGCCGGCGACATGACCGCCGCCGTCTTCAAGGCCGAGCTTTCCCGCGCGCGCACCTTCGGCTTCATGCGCGATGTCGAGCGTCTCTGGGCGTCGGGCCACGCGCTCGGCTCCTCGCTCGAAAACTCCGTCGTCATCTCGGACGACAACACCGTCATCAACGTCGAAGGACTGCGTTACGCCAAGGACGAATTCGTCCGCCACAAGGC
This sequence comes from Rhizobium changzhiense, assembly GCF_013087625.1. Lineage (NCBI taxonomy): Bacteria > Pseudomonadati > Pseudomonadota > Alphaproteobacteria > Hyphomicrobiales > Rhizobiaceae > Rhizobium > Rhizobium changzhiense. The sequence goes on along the minus strand of NZ_JABFCQ010000004.1, from coordinate 148,382 downwards.
GCTCGATGCCGTCGGCGATCTCTCGCTTGCCGGCGCCCAGTTCATCGGCTGCTACCGTTCCTATCGCGGTGGTCACAAGATGAACGCCAATGCGCTGAAGGCGCTGCTCGCCGATCCCTCCGCCTACGAGGTGGTCGAGACGTCGACGCCGCGCCAGCGCGTCGCTGCCCGCGAACTGATCGCGGTCAGTGCTTCGGAATTCGCTCCCTGGTCGGCATGACCTCCAGCATATTCTCAAGACCAGGCCGCCTCTTTCCCGGAGGCGGTTTTTTTATGTCCGGCCGTGTCTGCGGCAATAGCCCGATGCGTTGTCGCCACAGGTCGGGAAGAAGTTGTAAAGCCGATCATTTCTGAGGCTGCTGCCACAAAAATGCGTTAATGCCTTATCATTGCGTTGCTCTTGATGCACATTTGTGGCTAGAAACGCCAGCGAGGCGTGGCTGCCGTGGAGAGAGCGGCAGCAGTGGGGTTCTTTCGAATGGGTTATGCAGGATCTGAAGGTATGATGAAGACAGCGCGCGCTTTGTTCGCATCGCTTCTGGTGCTCAGCGCAGGCGCCTTGATCTCCGGTTGCCAGTCGGACCCCGATATCGACATCACCAAGCTCGGCCTCGAAACCGATCCGCCCGACGTGCTCTACACGCAAGGCCTTGCCAATATGAAGGCCGGCAACATGGCGGAAGCGGGGCGCAAGTTCGACGCGATCGACCGCGAGAACCCGTTCTCCGAATGGGCGCGCAAGGCGCTTGTGATGAGCACCTTCGTCAAATACCGCCAAGGCCGCCTGGACGATGCGCTTGCTTCCGGCAACCGCTACATGTCGCAATATCCGAAGTCCCAGGATGCCGCCTATGTGCAGTATCTCATCGGTCTCACCTATTCCAAGCAGATCGTCGATGTGACGCAGGACCAGCGCGCCTCGGCCAAGACGATCGAGGCGATGCAGGCCGTCGTCGACAACTATCCGAACTCCGAATACGTCGACGACGCACAGGCCAAGATCCGTTTCGCGCGCGACCAGCTCGCCGGCAAGGAAATGCAGATCGGCCGGTATTACATGGAGCGGAAGGAATATCTCGCCGCGATCTCGCGCTTCCGCATCGTCGTCGAGAAATATCCGAATACGAACCAGATCGAAGAGGCCTTGGCGCGTCTCGTCGAAGCTTATTACGCCATGGGCATCGTCGACGAGGCGCAGACAGCCGCTGCCGTTCTCGGTCACAATTATCCCGACAGCCAGTGGTACGCTGATTCCTACAAGCTGCTGCAGAACGGCGGTGCCGAGCCGCGTGAAAACAAGGGCTCGTGGATCGCGGCAGCGGGCAAGAAACTTCTTCTCGGTTCCTGAGGCCAATGCTGATCCAGCTTTCGATCCGCGATATCGTCCTGATCGAGCGGCTGGATCTTGCCTTCGAGACCGGCCTCTCCGTGCTGACAGGCGAGACCGGGGCAGGCAAATCCATCCTGCTCGACAGTCTGTCGCTGGCGCTCGGTGGGCGCGGCGACGGCGGCCTGGTGCGCCATGGCGAGGACAAGGGCCAGGTGACGGCGGTTTTCGACGTCGGCATGGAACACGGCGCCCGCATCCTCCTGCGTGAAAACGGCATCGACGACGAGGGCGACCTGATCTTCCGCCGCCAGCAATCGGCGGACGGGCGCACCAAGGCCTATGTCAACGACCAGCCGGTCAGCGTGCAACTGATGCGCCAGGCCGGTCAGATGCTGGTCGAAATCCACGGACAGCACGACGATCGCGCCCTTGTCGACACCAATGCCCACCGCACTCTGCTCGATGCCTTTGCCGGCCTCACCGACGAGGTTTCGGAGGTCTCCCGGCTCTATCGCCTGTGGCGCGACAGCGAGCGGACGCTGAAGAAGCACCGCGAGAAGGTGGAAAGCGCGGCGCGCGAAGCCGACTACCTGCGCTCTTCCGTCGAGGAACTCGAGAAGCTCTCGCCGCAGGATGGCGAGGAGGAAGAACTCGCCGATCGACGGCAGAAGATGATGAAGGCCGAGCGAATCGCCGGCGATATCGCCGAGGCGTCCGAATTCCTCAACGGCAATGCCTCGCCGGTGCCCCATATCGCCTCGCTGGTGCGCCGGCTGGAGCGCAAGAGCCATGAGGCGCCGGGACTGCTCGAAGACACCGTGACGCTGCTCGATGCTGCGCTGGACCAGCTTTCCAACGCGCAGATGGAAGTCGAAGCGGCGCTGCGCAAGACCGAATACGATCCGAGAGAGCTGGAGCGGGTGGAGGAGCGGCTTTTCGCGCTCAGGGCCGCCTCGCGCAAATATTCCGTGCCCGTCACCGAGCTGCCGGCGCTTGCCGTGCGCATGATCGCCGATCTTGCCGATCTCGACGCGGGCGAGGAGCGGCTTGCGCGGCTCGAGGCCGAGGTCGGCCTGGCGCGGGAAAATTACGATGCGGCGGCGCGCTCGCTCTCCGACAAGCGCCATCATGCCGGCACCGCACTGGCTGGGGCCGTCATGGCCGAGCTGCCGGCGCTGAAGCTCGAACGTGCCCGTTTCATGGTCGAGATCACCACGGATGCGCACGAGGCTCTGGCTGAAGGCATCGATGTGGTCGAGTTCCACGTCCAGACCAATCCCGGCACGCGGCCGGGCTCGATCATGAAGGTCGCCTCCGGCGGCGAACTCTCGCGTTTCCTGCTGGCGCTGAAGGTGGCGCTCGCCGATCGCGGATCGGCCCCGACGCTTGTCTTCGACGAAATCGATACCGGCGTCGGCGGTGCGGTGGCCGATGCGATCGGCCAGCGGCTGAAGCGGCTGTCGGAGCGTGTGCAGGTGCTGTCGGTCACCCATGCGCCGCAGGTCGCGGCGCGGGCGGCCACGCATCTCTTGATTTCCAAGGGACCGTCGGCCGACGGTTCGGAAAAGATTGCCACGCGTGTGGCGACGATGGCGCAGAAGGACCGCACCGAGGAGATCGCCCGTATGCTGGCCGGGGCTTCGGTCACCGAAGAGGCGAGGGCGGCGGCGAAGCGGCTGCTGGCCGGCAACGGCTGATTTTTCTTCCGACGTTCTTTCGGCTCGGGTAGGCGGGATGACAATCATCGCGCATCGCGATATGCGCTGAAGCTTCCCGATCGGCGGCGAGCTCAAGCCATGCGACTTTTCCATTTCAGCGACGATCCCGGTATCGTAGCGTTCGAACCGCGCCCGGTTCGCATTCCCTCCGCCCGCGCGCCCGGCCGGGATTGGCTGAACGGTCCGCTCGTCTGGGCAATCGATGCCGATCATGATTTCATGTATCTTTTTCCGCGCGATTGTCCGCGTATTCTGATCTGGGCGACGCCGGATACGTCACAGAACGAGCGGCGGCACTGGCTTGGCGATTGGCGCGGTGTCGCCTATGTCGAGCGCCATTGGCTGGAAAGGCTCGAAGCGGAGACGATCCACCGTTACGAGATGCCGGCCGAGAGCTTCGAGGATCTGGATGATGCTGGCATGTGGGTGGCCCGCAGAGGCGTCATTCCCCTGGAGAGGACCGCCATCTCGCGGCTCGACCAGGAGTTTGGGCCGCGCGGGGTGGAGGTTCGGGTGGTCGATAGCCTGCGGCCGTTAAAGGGTCTCTGGAACAGCAGCCTGCATGTCAGCGGCATCCGGCTGCGCAATGTCAGGGATTGGGAATAGGCGGGTAGACCGATCTTCCTTTCGAAGGACCGCAGCCTCTCTTTTCATCCGGCAATTTTGCTCTAAAAACAATCCAGATTTCTGGCCAGATTCTCTGGAGTGATGTTCCATGTCCACCGAAGGTTCCGCCGTCGACACGTTGACGATCGAAGAGGCTGCCGCCGAGCTCGAACGGCTGGCGAAGGAGATCGCACATCACGATGCGCTCTATCACGGCAAGGACCGGCCGGAGATTTCGGATGCCGATTACGACGCGCTGAAGCGCCGCAACGATGCACTCGAGGCGCGCTTTCCCGAGTTGATCCGCGAAGACAGCCCATCGCGGCATGTCGGCGCAGCGCCCTCCGTCACGTTCTCGCCCGTCATCCACGCGCGGCCGATGTTGTCGCTCGACAACACTTTCTCGCAGGAGGACGTGCAGGATTTCGTCGCCGGCGTCTATCGTTTCCTCGGCCGGCTGCCGGACCAGTCGATCGCCTTTACCGCCGAACCGAAGATCGACGGGCTCTCGATGTCGATCCGTTACGAAAACGGCAGGCTGGTGACGGCAGCGACGCGCGGCGACGGCACGACGGGGGAGAATGTCACCGCCAATATCCGCACCATCGCTGAGATCCCCAACGAGCTGCCGAAAGGCGTGCCCGCGGTCGTCGAGATCCGCGGCGAAGTCTATATGGCCAAGAGCGACTTCCTGGCACTGAACCGGCAGATGGAGGCGGAGGGCAAGCAGACCTATGTCAATCCGCGCAACACCGCGGCTGGATCGTTGCGCCAGCTCGATGCCAAGGTGACGGCGAGCCGCAAGCTGAAATTCTTCGCCTACGCCTGGGGCGAGATGTCGGAAATGCCCGCCGACACGCAATTTGGGATGGTGCAGACCTTCAAGGACTGGGGTTTCCCCGTCAATCCGCTGATGAAGCGATTGAACTCGGTCGCCGACATCCTGTCGCATTATGACGAGATCGGCCTTGACCGCCCGGATCTCGACTACGACATCGACGGCGTCGTCTACAAGGTCGACAGTCTTGAGCTGCAGGCCCGTCTCGGCTTCCGCTCGCGTTCGCCGCGCTGGGCGACGGCACACAAGTTTCCGGCGGAGCAGGCTTTCACGATCGTCGAGAATATCGACATCCAAGTCGGCCGCACCGGCGCCCTGACACCGGTCGCACGTTTGACGCCGATCACTGTCGGTGGCGTGGTCGTCACCAATGCGACGCTGCACAACGCGGATTACATCAGGGGCATCGGCAATAGCGGCGAGCGCATCCGCGACGACGAGCACGATATCCGCATCGGCGATACCGTCATCGTGCAGCGCGCAGGTGATGTGATCCCGCAGGTGCTCGACGTCGTCATGGAGAAGCGCCCGGCCGAGGCCAGGCCCTATGAATTTCCGAAGACCTGCCCGGTCTGCGGTTCGCATGCGGTGCGTGAAAGACATGAGAAGACCGGCAAGCTCGATTCGGTCACCCGCTGCACCGGCGGCTTCATCTGCCGGGCGCAGGCGACGGAGCATCTGAAGCACTTCGTTTCGCGCAACGCCTTCGATATAGAAGGGCTCGGTTCGAAGCAGATCGACTTCTTCTTCGAAAACGAGGACGCGTCCCTGCAGATCCGCACTGCGCCCGATATCTTCACGCTGGAGAAGCGTCAGCAGCAATCGCTGACCAAGCTGGAGAATATTGATGGCTTCGGCAAGGTCAGCGTCGGCAAGCTCTATGCGGCGATCACCGAACGGCGCAGCATTGCGCTCCACCGCTTCATCTACGCGCTCGGCATCCGCCATGTCGGCGAGACTACGGCGAAGCTCTTGGCGCGCTCCTACGGCACCTATGCGGCCTTTGAAACCGCAATGCGCGAGGCCGAGGCGCTTTCCGGCGACGCCTGGAACGATCTCAACGCCATCGAGGGTATCGGGGAGGTCGTGGCGCGGGCTATCGTCGAATTCTACAAGGAGCCGCGCAATGTCGAGGTGATCACCCGGCTGCTTGAGGAAGTGACGCCCGAGGAGGCCGAACAACCGAAGACGGCAGGCAGCCCGGTCGCCGGCAAGACTGTGGTTTTCACCGGCTCGCTGGAAAAGTTTACCCGCGACGAGGCAAAGGCGAGGGCGGAAAGCCTCGGCGCCAAGGTGGCGGGATCGGTCTCGAAGAAGACCGACATCGTCGTTGCCGGCCCCGGCGCCGGCTCCAAGCTCGATAAGGCGCGCGAACTAGGCGTGCAGACGATGGACGAGGACGAATGGCTGGCACTGATCAGCGGGTGAAGGGCTGGCGGCCAGCCGTCAGCCTCGCGCTCGCTCATAGCCTGAGCCGTGCCATCGTATAGGCGTCGACATATTCGCCGGATCGAAAGCCGAAGGCCTTCAGCAGGCCTTCTTGCTCGAAGCCGAATTTCCGGTAGAGGCCGATGGCGACATCGTTGTCGGTGTAGACAGTCAGTTCCAGCCGTTTGATATCGAGCCAGTCATCGGCAGCCTCGACCATCGCGCCGAGCAGGATCCGTCCGAAGCCGCGGCCGGTGAAATCGTCATGCACGCCCATGCCGATGCTGGCGACGTGCTGCCGGCGGCCGGAAAGACGGTTGAGGCCGCCATTGCCGACGATTTTACCGTCCTGGGTGACGACGAGGTTGAGCGCGCCTGGCGACGGATTTTCCATGTACTTGCGAACCTCTTCGACCCTCTGGTACGGCGGCCGCAAGGTGCCGGCCCGGTAGCCCGGCAGATTTATGAGATCGGTGATCTCCTCTGCATCGGACAGGCGGACGGCGCGCACGACGACGCCAACCGGCAGGCGCGCTCGGCCGCGAGGTTCATTCTCTTCGTTTTCGGACATTCATGCTCTCCATCAGTGTCGGGAGGAGAGCCGGTTTCCGAAAACCCTGCTCGCCTCGGCAGGGTTTTCGGGATGATCGGATCGCTGCTAACGCGCCATCGCTCCCGCGTACCCTTCAAGGGTCGTGGTGTGATGAATAAGCGCTGCCATGGTTACGGAACCGATCATGGCAGCAAGTTTCGATATGTGGGGTAAAAAGTCAACCTTGCGTCGTGTCGAATTTGCGCCGTGGGAAGCGGGGCGGTATTTCTGTGCCTCGAGAAACGATTCGGATTGCTGCATTGAAGACCATTGCGATTGACTTCGAGACGGCAAACGAACAGCGCGGCAGCGCCTGTTCCGTCGGCCTTGCCTGGATCGAGGACGGCAGGGTCACGCGCGTCGAGGAGCGGCTGATCCGGCCGCGGCAGATGCGCTTTTCCGGGATGAACATTGCAATCCATGGCATCCGGCCGGAGCATGTCGAGGACGCGCCCGAGTTTCCCGAGGTAATGGATGAGTTCGAGGAGGATTTTCGCGGCGCGACGATGATCGCGCACAATGCCGCCTTCGATTTCAGCGTCTGGCGGGCGAGCCTCGATCTCTACCGGCAATCCTATCCGGAGCTTACCTATCTCTGCAGCCTGAAGATGGCGCAGCGGATCTGGCCGCATTTCCTCTCGCACCGGCTGAACCTCCTCGCAGAGCATCTGGGCCTGCGATTCGTGCACCACAACGCCGCCGAAGATGCCGCCGTCTGCGCAGCGGCCGCAATCGAGATGGCAAGGGCGGTCCAGGCCCATGCCGTCCACGCTATACCGACGTTGATCGGCATGAAGCCAGGTCGGCTGACGGCGCAGGCCTACGAGCCCTGCACCTGCCGAAAGGGCTGAGTGTTCTCACGTAACCGCATTTCTTGCAAAACATGGGTCCATGCTTATCTAGAATGTGGATTATTCAGGGAGCCGCCATGTCCAGACTGCGCAATTTTCTCCTCGCCGCCTTCTCTTTCGCCGCCCTTTCCGCAGGTACTGCGTCGGCCGAAGTCGTCGGCAAGGTCGGGGTCGACTGGATCGGCAACGACATCATCGTCGATGCGGTCTCCGACCCTGACGTCAAGGGCGTCACCTGCCACGTCACCTATTTCGACCGCAGCCTGATCGACCGGTTCAAGAACGGCAACTGGTTCGAGGATCCGTCCAACAATTCCATTGCCTGCCGGCAGACCGGGCCGATCGAGATCGGCAATATCGACCTGTCCAAGGATGGCACCGAGGTCTTCCGCCAGGGCATGTCGCTGATCTGGAAGACTCTGGTCGTCAACCGCATCTACGACAAGACCAACGACACGCTGATCTATCTCGCCCATTCGCGCGAACTGACGGACGGTTCGGCGAAGATGTCGATCTCGACCATCCCGCTCTACGGGCAGAACGTTGTGTGGAAGAACGGGAAGCCGCAGTAGGGCAGGCCGTCTCCCCCAATCCCCTAATCCCTGTGCTTGTCACAGGGATCTAGCGCGCCCAAGTCCTCGGGCGTAGGAAGCTCATTTCCCTAAATAGCTGGGTTGTTCACCGCGCAGACGCGCGGTGGCCGGATCCCTGTGACGAGCACAGGGATGAGGGTCGTGGAGGCTGTGCCATGTTGCCTGGCGAGATCAGGCCGCTTCATATCCTCTAAACATAAAGGCCCGGACGAGCCGGGCCTTCGAATTCCAGGATATGAGTATTCCTCAGGCCGCCTGTGTCAGCTCGTCGGCAATGACCGTGTCGAGGTTCAAGAAGCAGACCATGGTCTTTTCGAGCGCGACGATGCCGCGGCAGAAGGCGCGCTGGGCTTCCGGGATGATTTCCGGCGGCGGCTGCAGGTCTTCGCTCTTGATGGTCATCATGTCGGAAACCTGCTCGACCAGCAGGCCGACCAGCTTGCCGGCGATGTCGGTGACTATGATCGCCGAGCGCTCGGAGGGCTCGGTCATCTTCATGCCGAGGCGGCAGGCCATGTCGATAACGGGGATCACCGCACCGCGCAGGTTGATGAGACCCAAGACGTAGGGCGGGGTGTGCGGCATCGGCGTCACCGGCGCCCAGCCGCGGATTTCGCGGATGGCCATGATGTCGATGCAGAATTCCTGATCGCCCAGGTGGAACGAAACGATTTCGAGATAAGCGCCCGACTGCTTGATGGCGTTGTTGTTGTTCATGGTCAGAATTCTTCCCAGTTGTCCCCAGCGGGAGAGGCGATGCAGAACCGCCGTTAAATATAGATGTGACGGCTTAAGTCTTTCCTAACGATATGTATTTTCGGATTGCCCGTCGCTTTAGAGGTAAGCCATTCATACACATGCATTTTTGATCCATGCAGATTCCTGAGGGCGGATTTCGTTGCCGTGGCCGTTTCTGCCGGTGAGACAATTCAACACGGGTTCGAAAACATATTCTTGAATTGCGCGCCTCCGGTCGAGGCTATAATCACGCCAGCAGTGGCGGGCGGCACATCCGCCTGGATCGAGGATTATGCCAATGAAGACATTCCGCATCGCCGTCTGGGTCGGTGTCCTGATACTGGCCGGGTTTCTCGGCGGGTTCACGTACTATCTCAACAGATCGGGGAATGTGGTGGCGGAGGCTCCCTTCGGCGTGCCCTTTACCCTGGTCTCCCAGAGCGGGCAGCCGATCACCGAGGAGGCGCTGCGCGGCAAGCCGACGGCGCTGTTCTTTGGCTTCACCCATTGCCCGGAAGTCTGCCCGACGACGCTTTTCGAGCTGAACGGCTGGATGGAGAAGGTCGATCCGAAGGGCGATAAGCTGCAGGCCTATTTCGTCACCGTTGATCCGGAACGCGACACGCCTGAGATCATGAACGAATACGTCTCCAATGTTTCCAAGCGCATCACTGGCATTTCGGGCGCGCCCGATAAGATCGCCGAGGTCGTCAAAGGGTTCCGCGTCTACGCCAAGAAAGTGCCGGTCGACGAGAAGGATCCGAACGGCGACTATACGATGGACCACACCGCGTCGGTCTTCCTGCTCGATTCGGCCGGGCGATTTTCCGGAACGATCGCCTATGGCGAAAACCCGGACACGGCGGTAAAGAAGCTGGAGAATCTCGTCAGCAAGGGGTGACAGCTTCAGCGTGATGGGGCGTTGGCTCGATCGGTGGCGGGCAACGGAAACGGGAAAGACCGCCTATCGTGAGTGAAATCCGCCTTTACGTGACGACGACCGAAAGCAAGGCCGAGGAGATCCTCGACCTTCTGAGCGCGGTCTTCGGCGAAGAAGACTTTGCCATCGGCACCACCGAGATCGACGAGAAGAAGGATATCTGGGAAGCCTCGATCTATATGATGGCCGAGGACGAGGCAGAAGTGCGTTCCCGCGTCGAGACGGCACTGACGACTGCCTTTCCCCAAGCCGTGCTGGAGCGGGAAGTCATTCCCGAGGTCGACTGGGTCGTGAAATCGCTGGAGGGGCTGAAGCCCGTCAGGGCAGGGCGCTTCCTGGTGCATGGTTCGCATGACCGCGACAAGGTCCGTCCCGGCGACATAGCGATCGAGATCGATGCCGGCCAGGCCTTCGGCACCGGCCATCACGGCACGACGGCGGGCTGCCTCGAGGTGATCGATAGCGTGGTGCGCTCGCGCCCGGTCCGCAACGCGCTCGATCTCGGCACCGGCAGCGGCGTACTGGCGATTGCGGTGCGCAAGCTCAGGAACATACCGGTGCTGGCGACCGACATCGATCCGATCGCGACGAAGGTGGCGGCCGAGAACGTGCGCCGCAACGGTATCGCTTCGGGCATCGTCACCAGAACCGCGCCGGGCCTTCATTCGACGGCCTTTTCCGAGCATGGTCCCTTCGATCTCATCATTGCCAACATTCTCGCCCGGCCGCTGATCCGCATGGCGCCGAAGCTTGCGACGCATATTGCGCCTGGCGGATCGGTTATTCTCTCCGGCATCCTTTCCGGGCAACGCTGGAAGGTGATCGCCGCCTATAGCGGCGCGAGGCTTCGCCATGTCAGAACCATCTGGCGCAACGGCTGGGTGACCATCCATTTCGATCGGCCTTGACGAAGGAGAGTTGAGGCAGCGCGGCTTGCTCCCTCTTCTCCCCGCTGGGGCGAAGGGGAACCTGCGGCACGCTGGTCATTCCAACAACAAAAAAGGCGGTGCCGATGGCACCGCCTTGGACCGGTCTATCCGGTCAATGCCCGCGAGCTCAAGGGGAGGAGCGCTCGAGCGGGCTCTACTGCATTCCAATAGGCCGGTCCGGGAGGGAGGAGACGGACTGGCTTTCAGGCTTAGAACGCGTAGCTGGGGGCGCCCTTGTGGCGCGTGGCCCGCTGGCCGGCGCCGAGCAGCTTGAGGCTGTCCTCGTTCTGCGGGCGGCGGGCGCCGATCACGTGACGCACGGTCTGGCGTTCGCCAGCCTGCACCGGGCTGCTATATGCGAAGCGCGAGAGAGAGGCGGTCATTTCAAGAATTCCTTTGTTTACAGGTTCATCGCGAACCGTTCGATGACGCCTATATAGCTATTCTGAAATGCGGAGGCAGAGGGTTTCGCTCATGGGAGCCATGCGGCCAATGCATAAAGCGTGCCAAATTAACTTTTGGCGTCACAGTTCTGTCAAAATGTTGAGCGGTCCCAGGGGTTTCGACTCGTTTTGTCGCTTTTTCTCCCCATCGGTTGAAATTTCGCTAACATGGCCGGCATCCCATTAACCGGATTCGTTTCAATCATTCGGGTTTCCAGCATGTTCCAGTCCTTCGAGGTTACCTCCACGCCGCAATTCGGCAGGGATCGTGTATCGGCGCTGCGCGCCGGTTTCGATTCGCTCGGCATCGACGCCTTCCTCGTGCCGCGCGCCGATGAATTCAATGGCGAATATGTTCCAGCATGTTCGGAGCGCTTGGCATGGCTGACGGGCTTCACCGGCTCGGCCGGCATTGCGATGATCCTGCGCACGCAGGCGATCGTCTTCGTCGACGGACGCTATGTGACGCAGCTTGCCGAACAGGTCGACGGCTCGGTCTTTTCGGGTGGCGATCTCGTCAACGAACCGCCGCATGTCTGGCTTGCCGCAAACGGAGCCAAGGGCCTGCGGCTCGGCATCGACCCATGGCTGCATGCAGGGGCCGAGGTGCGCCGTCTGGAAAGGGCGCTGTCGGAGATCGGCGGCACGCTGGTCTTCCTGCCGTACAATCCGCTCGACAGGCTTTGGGCTGACCGGCCGGCCGAGCCGCTTGGCGCGGTCAGCGTCCAGAACGTCGCGCAGGCCGGCGTTCTGGCGAGGGAGAAGATCGCGACGATCGCCGCGGATCTTTCTAAGAAGAACCTTGCGGCGGTGCTGATCGCCGATCCTTCTTCGGTCGCCTGGACCTTCAATATCCGCGGCGCCGACGTGCCGCACACGCCGCATCCGCTGGCGCGTGCCATCATTCATGCCGACGGCCGGGCCGAGATCTTCCTCGACAAGCGCAAGACCGGCATCGAGCCGGAGGCCTATCTCGCGCAGATCTGCACGCAGCTGCCGCCATCGGCGCTGGAAGAAAAGCTCGCTGCCGTTTCCAGGGATGGCGGCCGCGTGCTGATCGACCCTGACATCGCCGCCTATGCGCTGGCGGAGATCATCCGCAAGGCGGGCGGCGAAGTGGTGGAGGGCGCCGATCCCGCCAAGTTGCCGCGCGCAGTGAAGAACGACGTCGAGATCAACGGCTCGGCCGCCGCGCATCTGCAGGACGGGGCGGCGATGGTGGAATTCCTTTATTGGCTGTCGCAAACGAAGCCCGGCACGGTGAGCGAGATCGCTGCTGCCGAGCATCTCGAAGCTGCGCGCGCCCGCGTCGGCCAGAGCATGCAGAACCCGCTGAAGGACATTTCCTTCGACACGATTTCGGGCGCCGGCGAACATGCGGCGATCATGCATTATCGCGTGACGACCGAGACCAACCGGATGATCGAGGCCGGCGAACTCTTCCTGATTGATTCGGGCGCGCAATATATCAACGGCACGACCGACGTCACCCGCACCGTTGGCATCGGCACTGTTTCGGAAGAGCATCGGCGCTTCTTCACGCTGGTGCTGAAGGGGATGATAGAGATCAGCACGGCGCGTTTCCCGAAGGGCACGCGCGGCTGCGACCTCGATCCGCTGGCGCGCATCGCGCTGTGGCGGGCAGGGGCCGATTTCGCCCATGGCACAGGCCACGGCGTCGGCTCCTATCTCTCGGTGCATGAGGGGCCGCAGCGCATCTCCAGGCTTTCGACGCAGGAACTGCTGCCCGGCATGATCCTTTCGAACGAGCCTGGCTATTACCGGCCGGGCAGCTTCGGCATCCGCATCGAGAACCTGATCTATGTGCGCGGGGCCGAAGAGATCGAGGGCGGCGATGCGCCGATGCTCGGATTCGAGACGCTGACGTTCTGCCCGATCGACCGCAGCCTCGTCATTCCGGAGCTTCTGACCCACGACCAGTTGCACTGGTTCAACGACTATCATCGCCGCACATGTGAGGCGCTGATGCCGCTGATCCATGATCACGATGTCAGGACATGGCTCGAAAACGCGACGCTGCCGCTGGAATATTGAGAAAACGGCATACAGCCTTGGCGACGCTGTAATGCCTTGAATCTCTGCGCCGGCTTTCGGGCCTGTGCTCAGGCGCCGATCGTGTGGCGCCAGGTCATCACGACGATCCAGGCTGCGACCAGCATCCATGTGTGGCTGAAGCGCAGGCCGATGAAGAGGGCGACGATCAGCGCCAGCTTCGATTCCCAGCCGCCGATGAAGAAGGCGGGTGCGACAAGCGTCGTCAGCACGGCGGCCGGCACGGCATTCAGCGCCGCCTCCATGCGCGGGGGAATGCTCTTCATTCGGGTGATGAGGATATAGCCGCCGATGCGGGTGGCGAAGGTGGCGGCTGCTGCGGCGAGGATGACGAGCGCCATGTGAAGATCGAATTCCATGGCTCAGACCTCATGCACTTCGGATTTAAGGGCGTCGGCCTCGAGATCAGGCTCTTGCGGCGGCAGAGGCAGCACGGCGGCGAGCAGGATGCCGACGGCAGCACCGAGACTGACGTGCCAGGGCGAGCCGACATAGCGGTAGGCGAGTACGGAAGCGACTGCGCTGACGAGCGCTACGGGCAGGAAATTGTCTCGCTTGCGGAAGCCGAGGACGATGCCGAGGAAATAAGCCGGCAGCAGAATGTCGAGGCCGATGGCCTTGGGATCGCCGATGAAACCGCCAAGCATGCCGCCGGCGACGCTGATCAGCACCCAGGGAATGTAGATGATGATCGCGAAGCCGAAATACCAGGCGAAGGTGAGTTGCCGGCCGGCCTCGCCGCGCTTTACCGCTTCGGCGAATTGCGGATCGACGAGCAGGAAGAAGGTGAAGAATTTCTGCACCGGCGTGAAATGGCCGATGTAGCGCGCCAGCGCGGCCGAATAGAGCACGTGGCGGAAATTGACGGCGAGGATCGACAGCACGATCAGCCAGGCATGGACATTGTGACCGAAGAGTTCGATGCCGACCATCTGGCTGGCGCCGGCATAGACCGTGGCGCTCATGAAGGCGGCTTCGGAGAGCGACATGCCGTTTTCGACCGCAAGCGCTCCGAACAGGGCACCAAAGGGCGCCGATGCCAGCGCAACGGCGGAGCCGCCCCGCAAACCTTCAACAAAGTCGGCGCGATTCATGGGATATTTCCTGTTGGAATTCAGGTCTCCCCTTATGGTCTGCGGCTTGCAACGGCAATTGAATTTCATTGATTGACCAATCGATTTCGCTGAACCATCAAAGTCCTGATCGCATTCGGTAAAGAGGCAAACATGAAGAAGATCGAATTTTCGAAGGAAGAAAAGGCTGAGATCGTTTCGCGCATCCGCGCTTATTTCGACCGGGAACTTGATCCCATCGGTGCATTGCCGGCTGAATTCCTGCTTGACTTCTTCGCCGAGGAGATCGGGCCGTACTTCTACAATCGAGGGCTAAGAGATGCCCAGGCCGCCTTATTGCAGAGAATGGACGACGTCGCCGAGGACATCCATCTTCTTGAGAGGGAGGAAAAATTCTAAAGCGCGCCGCGACCTTTCAGATTCGCTTGTCGCGTTTAAACCGCTGCACAGTTTTGCGCGACATGCTTCAGCGCCCCTGAAATCAAAACAGGGCCTTCACTTAACGCCAAATTATTTCTGCCCCGATATGGTCGAGACGCTTTCGTTCACAGGGTTGCGTGTTATTTGGCCGTGATTGTCTCTGCTATCGATGAACCTCGATCCGCGAAGCTCGGCAAGGCGTTGATCTTTATGGTCTGGCTTACGCTGGCGTCTGCGCTTTGCTGGTCCGAAACGGTCTGGCGTGACGAGGTTCGTGCTTTGTCACTCGCCCTCCAGGGGGATAATTTCATCGATATGCTTCGCCAGATGCATGGCGAGGGTCATCCTGCTGTCTGGTATATCCTTCTGCGCGCCGCCTATATCGTCATCGGTTCGCCGGTCGTCCTGAAGATACTTGCGCTGACGATTGCGGCAGCAGCCGCCTATCTTCTTGTTTTCCGGCTCAAGCTGCCGCTTTCCATCATGCTGCTGTCGTTGTTTGGCGGCTTTTCGCTTTTCGAATATGCCGCGATGTCGCGAAATTACGGCATCAGCATGCTGGTGATTTTTCTTATCGTCCTGAATTGGGAGAAAGGAACACGCAGCGGGCTATTGCTCGGCCTGTTGTTTGCCTTGCTGGCCAATACCAATGTCCATTCGGTCGTCCTCGTCGGCGGCTTCCTTGCCTACTGGTTCTTCGATCTGGTTCTTGCGCGACCGAGATCTCCTCTGACGGAATATCGGGCCTTTGCGACGGCCGCTGCCATTGCCGCGCTTGGAATTGTTCTCTGTTTCGCAACAGTCTATCCGACTTTCAACGATACGGGGCAGAACGATCTCAGCGGCGAGAATTTCGCCTTGCTTGCCCTTCGTGCTCTTGTCGCGCCCAGCTCGCATTTCATGGCGTTCTATCCCAACATCGTCCTTGAATTGGTCGTGGCGTATCCGTTGGCGTCCCATATTTTCGCAGCGTTGATGTCCGTGCTCATCTATGGCAGCCTGCTGGCGTTGGCGGACCGGCGACCGGCGATGATCGCAGCGGCACTCGTCCTTCTAGGGCTTTCGCTCCTTTTTACGCTTGTCTATCCCGGCGGATACAGACATCAGGCGCTCTGGCTGGTTTTCATGATCGCCATCACTGCTTTGAGCCCACGCTCTCAGCGCGAAGGGGCAGGCGTTGCGGACATCGAGGCTGCCGGCGGTATCGTAAGGTTCGCCCGTCTGTGCTTCCCGATATTGCTGGCGCTACAGGTCGTGTCCGGCATCGAAAAGGTCAATCAGGCCTTCGTCGTTGAAATACCCTTCAGCCGAAGCAAGGATTTCGGTGCCTTCATGCAATCGCGCCCTGATCTCAAGGACGCGGTCATCATGGCGGATCCCGACTATCTCGTGGAAGCCTTGCCCTATTACGTCTCCAATCGCACCTATCTTCTGCGGGAGGAGCGGTTCGGCGCCATCGTGCGATATACTCGGAACGCGCGGCTTTCGCTCAGCCTTGCCGATATTCTGCAAACGGCACATCGATTGCGGCAGAGCGAGCATGTGCCTATCGTCATTCTTCTTTCGCAGCGGCTCGATCAGATTGCCGCCCCCGTCTCCCTGCGTGAAAGCTACGTTTGGCGGTTGTCTCTGACGCCGGAAGACATTTCCGCTTTCCAGAGCGCGACAAGCCTCATCAAGCGCTTCGGCGCGACAGCGGGAAGCGATGAGACGTACGACGTCTACGTATTGAAATAGGAGGCCCCGTCAGGAGGCTCTTCGGCCTCCGCTTTCTCCACCGCCGCCTCAGCCCTCGCGCTTCATCCGTTCACGGCGCGCGATTTCGGCTTCCGAAGGCTCCGTCATCCCGAAACTGCCGGTTTTGACCTCGCCCGCGCGCTCGTAGACGCTCATGATGACGCCGGTTGTCGATAGCGAGTTGGCGCTGAGCTTCAGAGCCTCCGGTTTGGCGCCTTCGCCGAACAAACGTTTGCCGGGGCCGAGGATGAGCGGGAAGGTCAGGAGCCGAAGTTCGTCGATCAGATCGTGCGCCAGCAGGGTCTGCAGCAGGCCGCTGCTGCCTTGCGTCAGAAGGTCGGGACCGTCCTCCTGCTTCAAGCGGGCGATTTCAGCTGCGACATCGCCGCGCAGCGCAACGGTGTTTTCCCAGGTGAATGGTTCCTTCGACGTGGTCGCGACATATTTGGTCGCGGCATTGAAGGCTTTTCCAATGGGATCGTCTGCGCCGACGAAGGGCCAGTACGCGGCGAAGATCTCGTAGGTCTTGCGGCCGAGCAGCAGGGCGAAGGGGTCTTTGAAGATCCCGTCCATGAACTTGCCCATCTGCTCGTCCCAGTAATTGACGGTCCAGCCGCCAAGAGTGAAGCCGCCGGTCGGATCCTCCTGCGGCGCGCCCGGCGCCTGCATGACGCCATCCAAGCTCACGAAGGCGGCGGTAACAAGCTTTCTCATCTCTCAACTCCCATGATTCATCATTGGTGTGTTCAGTTGTCTTTTATCGCTGATCGCAATCAGCCGGCCAGGGCCTTGACGCTGTCGATGATGGCGATGCCATGCGTCCGCATTTCCTCGATGGCGGCGGCGACGCCTTCGGGCGTGATGCCGCGGCTTGCATCCTCGATGAAGCGCACGCGCACACCCGGCATCATCTCCAGCGCGTCGAGCGCGGAGAACTTGACGCAATAGTCGGTCGCCAGCCCGCAGACATCGAGATCGGTGACGCCCTGATCCTCGAGGAAATCGGAAAGCCCAGTCGAGGCATCGCGGTCATTGTCGCGGAACGCCGAATAGCTGTCGATATCAGGATCCTCGCCCTTCTGCTGGATGAGGTCGATCTCTTCGGATTTGAGCTCGGGGTGCAGTTCGGCATCGAGCGTACCCTGAATGCAGTGATCGGGCCACATCATCTGCGGCTTGCCCGACAGTTCTCCCATCTCGAAGGGGGCGGCACCGGGATGGGCGGAGGCGAAGCTGCCGTGGCTCGGCGGATGCCAGTCCTGCGAGGCGACGATCAGATCGTATTTGCCGCTGTCGATCAGTCTGTTTGCGACGGGAACCACCTTGTCGCCCTCCGGCACCGGCAGATTGCCGCCCGGACAGAAGCCGTTTTGAATGTCGACGAGCAGCAGCGCTTTCATCAAGGCCAATCCCTTCGCTTTATTGCAGTGTAAGACGCCAAGAACACTGAATGGATCAACTAGTGGATTTCCAGGCGCGGACGCGCAAGTGTTAATTCTGGCACTAGCGGTAGTAAGTGGTCAAAACAGAGTGCTCTAATGCAACTGCTGCGAGAGTTTACGGCGGCTCTCGTGTTGAAATGGAACGGAGGGATGGGGAAGGCTCGCGCATGATTTCCGAATTGCGGACACAGCCCGCGACAGCGGCAATTGCCGCGTCGGGACGCTTTTGTGCGGCATCGATGGATCGAGGCTCCCCCGGCAGGGCCCAGATCTTGGCCAGCTAGACCGCAGCCACGTCGTCGGCTGCGGAATCACCTGCTGCGGCGGAATTGCCGTAGGTATTGCGGTAGGCTTGAAGGGACGTCTGCATGTCGCTCAGCACTTCGGTCAGGAGCGGATCGCTATCACCTGAAGTGTTGATGCTGTTCGGATCGGCGGCGAGGAATTCGGACTCGGTCAACTTGCCGTCGCCATTCGTATCCATCGCGGCAAAGACGCCCTTGGAATCGTCGTCGCTCTGATCGCTGCCGTCGCCCTGATAGTCGCTGCTATCGGTCTTCTGCATGGACAGCATCAGCGACAGAATGTCGGCGGTGATCTTCTTGACGATGTCGGTGCTGCTGTCGTCGCTGTCGGTCGACGCCGTGCCCGATGTCGAGGACTGCGAGGCGGCGGCCAACTCGTCCGCCGATATGACGCCGTCGCCGTTCTTGTCGAGGCTGGACAGCGTAGACTGGTACTGGGTCACTGTGCTGCCGAGAGATGAAACACTGGTCACTGGAACCTCCTTTGAAAAGTTCGTCGTGAAGCCTGCCTTTCATGGGCGGGCAGCCTCTGGGCTAAGCTGATTTGCGCAAGGCGTCAAAGCGACGTTTTGACGGGGCGGGAGTGTGATTGACGACGTGAGGCAATGCACATCAACCTTTCGGTTGCCAAAGCTTTTTCATTGAATTTATTGGATTTTTTGGCAACGGTTTGTGTGGGCGCGATTAAATCGGTGCCGGTGTTGGCCCGAAATTGCCGTAACGCAGCGTGCGGAGGAGGTGTGGACGGAGTGACCAGGTTTGCGCGGCTGCGACATTTCGTCTGTTTTCCGCGAGGCAACGTCAGGCCGATCTTGCTCCGGGTCATGATTTCTGCCTTTCTTACTCAGAAGCAAGGCGGAACCGAAGCCATGTCACAGCCGGACCCCGACGAAAAGATCGATGCGACGTTTCGCAACGGGTCGCTGACGGCGGCCGGGATCATTCTCGGTTTCTCGCTCAATTTCATCAGTGTCTGGGTTTCCAATCCCAACGACTGGAGCCGCATCGATATTCCGCCGATGCTGTTCCTGACCGTGGGCATCGCCGTCCAGGTGAAGGTCTTTGCCGATCTGCTGGCGCGCGACTCCTTGTTTGCCGTCAAATATGACCGGTCTCGCCGGCTCTTTCTGATCGGATTGGGAATCGTCGCCGCGGGCATTGGCGTCGCGCTCGTCAACGATATTCTCGGGCTCGGAAGGATGCGGATGCTCGGGTAAGGCTTTTCGCGTCGTGCTGACGCGAGGTCAGACGCGCTCGACGAACCCGTCCAGCACCCGTTTCTGTCCGGCCCGGTCGAACTCGATCGTTAGCTTGTTGCCTTCGATGCCGGTAATGTTGCCGTTGCCGAATTTCAGGTGGAACACGCGGTCGCCGAGCGTGAATCTAGATGGCTCCGACGAGGTCGATTTCGCCACCAGCTCGCCCTCGATGGTGCGCCCCTTCGGGCCGCTTTCGCCGTAGCCGATGCGTTCGACGGCGTGGCCGGAGCGGGTGCCCCAATTGTCGCGCGTGGCGTCGGTCTTGTTGGCCTGGGCACGTTTCCAGCCGGGAGTGGAATAGGAGTTGGCGAAGGGTTCGGCCTTGTCGAAGCGGGACTGGCCGTAGCCGCCGCGGCCGTACCCGCCGTAGCTCTGCTCCATTTCGGCGACCTCGACATGGGTGATCGGCAGTTCGTCGAGGAAGCGCGAGGGCAGGGTCGATTGCCAGAGGCCATGGATGCGGCGGTTGGAGACGAACCAGATGTGGCAGCGGTGCTTGGCGCGGGTGATGCCGACATAGGCGAGGCGGCGTTCCTCCTCCAGGCCGGCGCGGCCGCTCTCATCCAGCGAGCGCTGGTGCGGAAAGAGGCCCTCCTCCCAGCCGGGCAGGAAGACGGTGTCGAATTCCAGGCCCTTGGCCGAGTGCAGCGTCATGATCGACACGGCATCAAGGTTCTCGTTGGTCTCGGCATCCATCACCAGGGAGACGTGTTCGAGGAAGCCGCGCATCGACTCGAAGCTTTCCATCGAGCGGATCAGTTCCTTGAGGTTTTCGAGGCGGCCGGGTGCTTCGGCGCTCTTGTCGTTCTTCCACATGTCGGTATAGCCGGACTCTTCGAGGATCTGCTCGGCAAGTTCGGTATGCGGCGTGTTTTCAAGCAGTTCCTGCCATCGGCGGAAAGATTGAATCACGTCGAAGAGCGCCTTTCGCGCCTTCGGCTTCAGCTCATCGGTCTCGATGATGTCGGCGGCCGCCGCGAGCATCGGGATATCGCGGGCGCGGGCATAGTCGTGCAGCGCGCGCACCGTCGTGTCGCCGAGGCCGCGCTTCGGCGTGTTGATGATGCGTTCGAAGGCGAGGTCGTCGGAGGCTTGAGCGACCAGGCGGAAATAGGCCATGGCATCGCGGATTTCCAGGCGCTCGTAGAAGCGCGGGCCGCCGATGACGCGGTAATTGAGGCCGAGGGTGACGAAGCGGTCTTCGAATTCGCGCATCTGGAAGGAGGCGCGCACGAGGATCGCCATGTCGTTCAAGAGATGCTTACCGCGCTGGAGCTGCTCGATCTCCTCGCCGATGGCGCGGGCTTCCTCCTCCGAATCCCAGGAGGCGTGCACCTGCACCTTGACGTCGTCCGGATCGGAGCGGTCGGTGAACAGCGTCTTGCCGAGCCGGCCTTCATTGTGGGCGATCAGATGGGCGGCGGCTCCGAGGATATGCTCGGTCGAACGGTAGTTGCGCTCGAGCTTGATGACCTTGGCGCCGGGGAAATCCTTTTCGAAGCGCAGGATATTGTCGACCTCCGCGCCGCGCCAGCCATAGATCGACTGGTCGTCGTCGCCGACGCAGCAGACGTTCTGCGGCTCGCCCTTGGCGCGCTGGGCGAGAAGCCTCAACCACATGTACTGGGCGGTGTTGGTGTCCTGATATTCGTCGACGAGGATATAGCGGAAGCGGCCGTGATATTCCTTCAAGAGATCCGGGTTCCTGCGGAAGATCGCGATCGGATGCATCAGCAGGTCGCCGAAATCGCAGGCGTTCAGCGTCGTCAGGCGCGCCTGGTAGGCGAAATAGAGATCGCGGCCGCGGCCATTGGCGAAGGCGCGGGCGTCGCCCTCGGGGATATCGGCAGGGCCGAGACCCTTGTTCTTCCAGGTGTCGATCATGCCGGCGAACTGCTTGGCCGGCCAGCGCTTGTCGTCCAGGCCTTCGGCCTGAATCAACTGCTTGATCAGGCGGACGACGTCGTCAGTATCGAGAATGGTGAAATCGGAGCGCAGGCCGACGAGCTCGCCGTGGCGGCGCAGCAGTTTGACGCCGATCGAATGGAAGGTGCCGAGCCAGGGCATGCCTTCGACGGCGCCGCCGACGAGCAAAGCGATGCGCTCCTTCATCTCGCGGGCAGCCTTGTTGGTGAAGGTGACGGCGAGGATCTGCGAGGGGAAGGCGCGGCCGGTGTTGAGGATATGGGCGATGCGGGTCGTCAATACGCGCGTCTTGCCGGTGCCGGCGCCGGCGAGCACGAGGACCGGGCCTTCCAACGTTTCGACGGCTTCGGTCTGTTCCGGGTTCAACCCGGCGAGATAATCCGGCCGCTTGCCGCCGTCGCGAGCCGCCATGGCGCGGGCGGCGATGCCGCCACCGGCGGCGGGCGCCCTTTCGGCGGGTGCGGCAGGCGGCTGCGGCTTGCGCGCCATCTCGCCCGGCTCTTCGTCGAAGAAGGGCATATCGTCGAAACTATTGCTCATGGCGCGTAATGTAGTGATTCGGGAAGGAAAGACCAGAAAAGATGTTCTGCTTTCATTCCCGAGCCGGCGCTATTCCAGGCGGCATGTTGCGGGCGGCAATACCGCCGCCGAGCCCGGCTGCCGTCGGCCTGCGTGCGTGCGGGGCTAAAAATTTCCGATCGCGGCGTGTCGGATCGGGCGCCGGTGAGGCGTCCTTGGGTCATCGAACAGCAGTCCGGATCACACCCATCAACAAGGAGGCCGATTCATGCCGAAGGTCGTTTCAAATCTCTGGTTCGCCGAGGAAGCGCGCGAAGCCGTCGAATTCTACGTGTCTGTCATCCCGGACTCGAGGATCGGCCGCACCACCATACTTCAGGCGGAAACGCCGAGCGGGCCGCCCGGCAGCGTCGAGCTGATCGAGTTCACGCTCGCCAACCAGGCCTTCCTGGCGATGAAGGCCGGCCCGCTCGACAGTTTCAACCATTCCTTCTCGATCGCGATTCTTGTGGAAAACCAGGCCGAGATCGATCGGATATGGGAGGCCTTCCTCGCAAATGGCGGCACGCCGGAGGCCTGCGGCTGGCTGAAGGACCGCTGGGGCCTTTCCTGGCAGATCGTGCCGCGCATGCTGTCCGAGATGATCGCCGACAGCAACCGCGAGCGGGCCAGGCGCGTGACCGAAGTGATGCTCGGCATGGTCAAGATCGAGGTCGCCGCACTGGAGAAGGCATTCAACGGCTGAGTCGCGCGGGTAGGCGCATGATCACGATGCGGGGCGCATGGCTGGGATGCGCCGTTTTCCAGCATGTCTGGAGCGGATCGGCACACGCTGCCCCGCATCGACTTTGGGCAGATTGACCGCCAAATCGTCGATTTCTCCAGTGCTCGAATCACGGGCGACATTGCACACCTTTTTCATCTTTCTGTCACGTCGCGAAATGTGCTGATACCACAATGGCATCCTTCTCAACTACAATAAGAGACAGTTTCGTAGAGTAGAAAAATAACCGGTGCATGCACGTTTTTGTGCATTGCCAGAAACAGCCGGTGAGCGTGGAATATACCTGCGAAACTATTGATTCTTAGGAATGTCGTGTCCATCTCCTTGGTATGACGACCTAGAGCCTGTGGCATTAACCTTGAATGGAGGGCCCATGCTGAGCGAATCCGTATTTGATGCGTTCACCCGCAGCTATGATGCGCGTCGCGAAACCGATATGTCGATCGCGGAGTATCTCGACCTTTGTAAAAAAGAACCGCTTGCCTATGCCAATGCGACCGAGCGCCTGCTGGCCGCGATTGGCGAGCCGCAGATGGTCGATACCGCCAGGGACACGCGCCTCGGCCGGATATTCATGAACCGGACCATCCGGATCTATCCGGCCTTTGCCGGCTTCCATGGCATGGAAGAGACAATCGAACGCATCGTTTCCTTCTTCCGGCATGCGGCGCAGGGGCTCGAGGAGCGCAAACAGATCCTTTATCTTCTCGGCCCGGTCGGTGGCGGCAAGTCATCGCTGGCGGAGCGGCTGAAGCTGCTGATGGAGGTTCATCCGATCTACGTGCTGAAGGCGGGTGATGAGATCAGCCCCGTTTTCGAAAGTCCGCTCAACCTCTTCGACCCGGACACGATGGGATCGCTCCTGCAGGAGCAATACGGCATTCCCCTGCGCCGCCTGAATGGATTGATGAGCCCGTGGTGCCTGAAGCGGCTTGATGACTTCGGAGGAGATATTTCCCGCTTCCGTGTCGTCAGAGTACAGCCTTCGCGGTTGCGCCAGATCGCCATCGCCAAGACCGAGCCTGGAGACGAGAACAATCAGGATATTTCGTCGCTGGTCGGCAAGGTCGATATCCGCAAGCTGGAGACCTATTCCCAGAACGATCCCGATGCCTACAGCTATTCGGGCGGCCTCAACCGCGCCAACCAGGGCGTGCTCGAATTCGTCGAGATGTTCAAGGCGCCGATCAAGATGCTGCATCCGCTGCTGACGGCGACGCAGGAGGGGAACTATATCGGCTCCGAGAATATCGGCGCCATACCCTTCTCCGGCATCGTCCTTGCGCATTCGAACGAAGCGGAATGGCAAACCTTCAAGGCCAACAAGAACAACGAGGCCTTCATCGACCGTATCTGCGTGATCAAGGTGCCCTATTGCCTGCGCGTCACGGAAGAGCAGAAGATCTACGAAAAGCTGATCGAGGGATCGGAACTCGCCGATGCGCCATGCGCCCCCGCGACGCTCGAAATGCTGGCCCGCTTCTCCGTGCTTTCACGCCTGCGCAAACATGAGAATTCGACGTACTTCTCGAAAATGCGCACCTATGACGGGGAGAGCCTGAAAGAGACGGATCCGCGCGCCCGCAGTGTCCAGGAATATCGGGATGCCGCCGGCATCGACGAGGGCATGGACGGCATATCGACCCGCTTCGCCTTCAAGGTGCTCGCCTCCACATTCAATCACGACACCACGGATATCGGCGCCGATCCGGTTCACCTGATGTATGTGCTGGAGCAGTCGATCCGCCGCGAGCAGTTTTCCGACGATGTCGAGAAGCGTTATCTGGAGTTCATCAAGGCCGATCTTGCGCCGCGTTACGCAGAGTTCATTGGCAATGAGATTCAGAAGGCCTATCTTGAATCCTATGCGGATTACGGACAGAATCTGTTCGACCGCTACGTCGATTATGCCGATGCCTGGATCGAAGACGTGGACTTCAAGGATCCCGATACCGGCCAGCTTCTCGATCGCGAGCTCCTCAACCAGGAACTGACGAAAATCGAAAAGCCGGCGGGAATTGCCAATCCGAAGGATTTCCGCAACGAAATCGTCAAGTTCTCGTTGAGGTCGCGGGCAGCCAACGGCGGAAAGAATCCGTCATGGACGAGCTACGAGAAGATCCGGGAAGTTATCGAAAAGCGAATGTTCTCGCAGGTCGAGGATCTTTTGCCGGTCATTTCCTTCGGATCGAAGAAGGATTCGGAAACAGAAAAGAAGCACAGCGAATTCGTCTCGCGCATGGCTGCGCGGGGCTACACGGAGAGGCAGGTTCGGCGCCTCGTCGAATGGTACATGCGCGTCAAACAGGCAAGTTAATGTGGAGCCAATATGCACATTGTCGACCGTCGGCTAAATCCGCGCGGTAAAAGTCTGGAAAATCGGCAACGGTTTCTTCGGCGCATGAAAGGCGCCGTGCAGCAGGCGGTAAAGCGTTCTCTGCAAAACCGGAACATTCGCGATGTGCTCGACGGCGGTGAGATCAGCCTGCCGATCGATGGAATGGCCGAACCGAGCCTTCGAAGGGGCGGCGGCGGCATCGCCGATCACATCCTGCCGGGAAACAGAGCCTTCGTCGAAGGCGATATCATTCCGCGGCCGCCGGGCGGGAAAGGCGGAAAGCCAAAAGATGCAGGGGAAGGCGACGGCGAGGATGGCTTCCGTTTCGTGCTGACGCGCGAGGAATTCCTCGATGTGTTCCTCGACGACCTGGAACTGCCCGATCTTGCCAAGCGGCGTCTGGCCGAAACCGAGGAGGAAATTCCATCGCGGGCCGGCTATTCCGTGTCGGGGTCGCCGTCCAACATCGCCGTCGGCCGCACGACGAGGCTCGCGATGATGCGCCGCGTCGCGCTTCACCGTCCGCGCCGAGAAGAGATCGAAGCCCTGCAGCGGCAGATCGACGAATGCGAGGACGACGAGAGCCGCCTGGCGCTCGAGGCGAAACTCAAATCCCTGACGGAAAAAAGCCGGCGCATTCCCTATATCGATCCGCTCGACGTGCGGTATCGGCGCTTCGAAAACGAGCCGAAGCCTGTGGCGAAGGCGGTGATGTTCTGCCTGATGGACGTTTCCGGCTCCATGTCGGAGCACATGAAGGATCTGGCGAAGAGGTTCTACCTGCTGCTCTATCTTTTCCTGTCAAAGCGCTACAAGAAAGTGGAGATCGTCTTCATTCGTCACACAGACAAGGCGGAGGAGGTCGACGAGGAAACCTTCTTCTATGGTCCGGCGACGGGCGGCACGCTGGTATCCAGTGCGCTAGCGGCAATGCGCGGGATCATCGCGGCGCGTTTCGATCCGGCAGAGTGGAATATCTACGGCGCCCAGGCTTCG
The DNA here is from genome assembly GCF_013087625.1 of Rhizobium changzhiense. Classification (NCBI taxonomy): domain Bacteria; kingdom Pseudomonadati; phylum Pseudomonadota; class Alphaproteobacteria; order Hyphomicrobiales; family Rhizobiaceae; genus Rhizobium; species Rhizobium changzhiense. The sequence continues at coordinate 122,504 of NZ_JABFCQ010000004.1, read as the reverse complement.
GACGGCGACAATGCCCATTCGGACGGAAACCTGACCGGACAGCTGCTGCGCGAGATTTTGCCGCTGTGCCAGTATTTCGCCTATATCGAGGTCGGCGAAGAAGGCGGCGACTCCTCGGTATCCCGTTCACCGCTTTGGATGCTCTATGACGGGATCCGTTCCGAGCTGCCGCTTTCGATGCGCAAGGTCTGCCGGCGAAGCGAAATATTCCCTGTTTTCCACGATCTGTTCCAGAAACGTGAAGCACAGTCGAGGGTGACGCCATGACCACGACGATGAGGCCAAGAGAGCGGCTGCTGTTCGAGGGGGCTGACTGGGATTTCGCAACGCTCCAGCGCATCCACGACGCCTGCGAGGAGATCGCGCTCGGCGAACTCGGCCTCGACGTCTACCCGAACCAGATCGAAGTCATCACCTCGGAGCAGATGCTCGATGCCTATTCCTCGACCGGCATGCCGCTCTTTTACCGCCATTGGTCCTTCGGCAAGCACTTCGCGCATCACGAAGCCTTCTACCGCCGCGGGATGCGCGATCTTGCCTACGAGATCGTCATCAACAGCTCTCCCTGCATCTCCTACCTGATGGAGGAGAACACAGCGACGATGCAGACGCTCGTCACCGCGCATGCGGCCTTCGGCCACAACCACTTCTTCAAGAACAACTATCTCTTCAAGCTCTGGACCGATGCGGAGGGCATCCTCGATTATCTCGACTTCGCTAAGGGTTACATCACCCGCTGCGAGGAGCGTTACGGCGAGACGGCCGTCGAGCGGACGCTCGATGCGGCGCATGCGCTGATGTCGCACGGCGTGCATCGATATGCGGGCAAGACCACGATCGACCTTCGCCAGGAGGAGAAGCGGCTGCAGGAGCGCCGCGCCCACGAGGAGCAGATGTTCAACGACCTGTGGCGCACGGTTCCCGTCGGCAAGGCCCGGAAGGCCGGCGACAGCGGCTTGGAAAAGCGCCGCGCCGCCCTCGGGCTCCCGCAAGACAACATCCTATACTTTCTGGAAAAGTCGGCGCCGCGGCTGCAGCCGTGGCAGCGCGAGATCCTTCGCATCGTCCGCCATGTCGCACAATATTTCCATCCCCAGCGGCAGACCAAGGTGATGAACGAGGGAACCGCCACCTTCGTCCACTACCAGATCATGAACCGGCTTCACGAACGAGGGCAGATCAGCGACGGAAACTTCCTCGAATTCCTGAAGTCGCACGCCAACGTCGTGTTCCAGCCGAGCTATGACGACCGGCGCTTCTCCGGCTTCAACCCCTATGCGCTTGGTTTTGCGATGATGCAGGATATCGAGCGGATCGTCACGAACCCGACGGATGAGGACCGCGCATGGTTTCCTGATATCGCGGGACGCGGCGATGCGATGGCCGTCCTGCGCGACATCTGGGCCAATTACCGGGACGAGAGCTTCATCAGCCAGTTTCTGAGCCCGAACCTGATCCGGCAGTTGCGGCTGTTCCATCTCTACGACGATCCGGAACAGACCGAGGGGGTGCTGGTTTCGGCGATCCACAATGAGCGCGGATACTTGCGCATCCGCCGCCAGCTCTCCCGCGAATACGATATCGGCTGGACCGATCCCGCCATCGATATCGTCGATGTCGATCTCGCCGGCGACCGCCGGCTGCTGCTGCAACATATCATGATGAATGGCTGCTATCTGCAGGAAGCCGATACGAAGCTCGTCCTGCAACATCTCGCCGATCTCTGGGGCTATGACGTTTTGCTCCAGGAAATCGACAGTTCCAGCACGGTGGCGAGAGAACACACGGCCAGCCCGCGCAAGATCGTTCAGTGATCCAGCATTTTTCTTGAGGCGCCGGGCTTAAAGGGCTAGGCGTGACTCTGGCGCCCCTCGATATGATGATTGCCGCTCATGCCGTCGCAACGGCCGCGACCCTCGTCACACGCGACGAGGCTTTTGCTCGTGTTTCGGAACCTTTGAAGATCGATGACTGGGCGAATGAAGGAAGCTGAATCGTCCACGCCGCCTCTCATGCCCGGAAAACGCGGGCCGACGATCAGCAATTATCGGTGGCAACGAACACAAAGGCTTAGTAACTTACCGCCGCTGCAATAGCCCATGATCTCAAATCGACCAATTTCAGCCTTTGCAGCGATCTTTCCTGGGGGCGGATAGCGCGGAGACGAGAGACCATGAGTGAAACGCGGCGCAAGCTGACGACGATCTTCTGTGCTGACGTGCAGGATTATACGCGGCTGATGGGGGTTGACGAGGAGGGGACGCTTGCGAGCCTGAAGCGCTGCCGGGAAGCGATGGGGCGCCTGATCGAAAGCCATGGCGGCCGCGTCATCAATACCTGGGGCGATGGGCTGATCGCCGATTTCCCGAGCGTGGTCGAGGCGGTGCGTGCGGCCGTCGATACCCAGAACGAACTCGCGGGCTTCAACGCCCGCCGCCCGGCTGACGGTCGCATGCTCTTCCGCATCGGCATCAATCTCGGCGACGTGATCGTCGAGGGCGACGACATCTATGGCGACGGCGTCAATATTGCGGCGCGGCTGCAGACGTCGGCTGCGGCCGGCGGCATTGTCATATCAAATACCGTTTACGATCAGGTCCGCAACAAGGTGGCAGTCGGCTTCGAGTTTCTCGGGCCGCTGATGGTGAAGAACGTCGATGAAGGCGTGCCGAGCTACGCGGTGAAGATCGGCGATGCCAAGGACGAGACGCCATCTGCTGAACGATCCGGCCCCGCGCGGCCGCAGCCGGCGCCGGTTATGGCGGCAGCCAAGGCCGAGACAATCCCAGCACCGGGCGGACACAGGCTGTATGGCGTGCTCGGCGTCATCGCCGCCGTCCTGATCGGTATCAATATCCTGTCGTGGCAGGGCGTCTTCTGGGCGCGTTTTCCGGTGCTCGCGCTTGCTGTCGTCGCGGCGCTCGCGTGGAACCGCGATCAGATCCTGTTCAACCGCAAGATCACCTCGCTGGCGATCCTGGCGCTTGGCCTTGCCGGCATCAACCTTTTCACCTGGACGGGGCAGTTCTGGGCGGTGTGGCCAATACTGGGGATTGCGGCCGTCATGGGCGTGCGGTGGTCGATGCGCCGATAGGCATCGAACCCGCATCTTCAGAAATCTGCCCGAAAATCGGCGGTGTCAAAGACACGGGCGAGTGTTCATTCAAGCAAAAGTGAGCGGCCGGGTTATTTCCATTCTTTGCTGATATTACAAATCGGTAATGCCGGCTGCTTATGCTTGCTGGTAAACTGTAAACGCGCGATATTGTCGCATCAGACGGGAATCTCGATCCCGCAGCGCCTCTTTCGACCGACCCTGGTCCAACCTCGAGTCCCTCCGGAGACGTGAATGGCCTTTTGGAAGCAGTTTGTACTTTCGCTCATCGTCATTATTGCCGGCTTTGCCGCGTGGGTTTTCTTCGCGCCTGCCGCTGGCGATACGATGCGCGACGCAGGCATTCCAGACAGCATCGTTTCCAAGATCGCGCCGAAGGCCGAGGAGACGACCGATGCTCCGGCCCGGGCGCAAGGGCAGCAGCGGGGTGAGGGGCAGGCACAGGGGGGGCGCCGCAACGGCGGCGGGCGCAACAACACCATTCTCGTCGCAACGCAGGCGGTCGTCCAGGGTATCGTCAATGACCGGCTGAACGCCATCGGCACGGGTGACGCGATCCGTTCGGTCGCGGTCACGCCCCAGGCATCGGGCACGATCCGCGAAATCCTCATCAGGTCGGGCGACAGGGTGAAGGCCGGCCAGGTGCTGGCCAAGCTCGACAGCGAGGAGCAGGTGATCGCCCGCGGTCAAGCTGATGTGGCGGTCAAGGCCGCCGTCGAGAAGTCCAATCTCTATCACAACATCAAGTCCAGCGTGTCGCGCATGGACGTCTTCGATTCGGAGATCGCCGAGCAGGGCGCGCGGCTGCAGCTGCAGGCGGCCGAACTCAATCTCGCCCGGCGCAACATCACCGCACCGATCGACGGCATCGTCGGCATCGTGCCGGTCAATATCGGCGACAACGTCACGACGAGCATCCCGATCGTCACGCTCGACGACCGTTCGGAAATCCTGGTCGACTTTTGGGTACCGGAGCGCTTTGCCAACACCGTTGAGGTCGGCCAGCCGGTCGAGGCGATGTCGGTCGCAAGGCCCGGGCAAGTGTTCTCGGGGGTGATTGAGGCGGTCGACAATCGTATTGATGCGGCGAGCCGTACGTTGCGCCTGCGCGCCAAGATCGACAACTCTTCGGACGAGTTGCGTGCGGGCATGTCCTTCAGCGTCAGTATGAAATTCCCCGGAGACAAATATCCGGCGGTCGATCCACAGTCCGTACAGTGGGATTCGCAAGGGTCCTTCGTCTGGCAGGTGACGAACGATAAGTCGCACAAGGTGCGGGTGAGCGTCGTGCAGCGCAATCCCGACTTCATTCTCGTCAAGGCCGACCTCAAGGACGGCGACAACATCGTGACGCAGGGCCTCCAGCGCGTGCGTGAGGGTGGGGCGGTGCGCGTAAGCGGCGATGTCGCCGCGACTGCGGAGGTCGCCACCCAATGAACGTGACCGAGATTCATCAGGACAGGGCGTCGGGCAAGCAGAGCTTCACCGCACTTTTCGTTCGCCGGCCGATCCTGGCGCTGGTGTTCAATACGCTGATGGTCGTTGCCGGCCTTGCCGCCTATGTCGGCGTCGAGGTACGCGAACTGCCCGATGTCGACCGTCCCGTCGTCACCGTGCGCACCACATTCGATGGTGCATCGCCGCAGACGATCGACCAGGAACTGACCAAGGTGATCGAGGGGGCAGTCGCGCGCGTCAGTGGCCTGAAATCGATTTCGTCGACCTCATCCTTCGGCCAGAGCCGGGTGACGCTGGAATTCTCGGATGTGATCGATCTCTCGGTCGCTGCCAACGACGTGCGCGACGCGATCGGCCGCATTACCCAGAACCTGCCCGACGAAGCGGATGCGCCGCAGATCGTCAAGGCGGATTCGGATTCCTCGGCGATCATGCGCCTTGCCGTCACCTCCACCAATCTCAACATGGACGACCTGACCCAGCTCGTCGAAAACGAGGTGATCGATCGCCTCGCTTCCGTCGACGGGGTTGCCGACGTCGAGGAATATGGCGACCAGGAGAAGGTGTTCCGCGTCGATGTCGACCAAGGGGCGCTTGCCAGCCGCGGGCTGACCATCGGCGACCTGACGAAGGCGCTCGACAATGCCGCACTCGACGTGCCGGCTGGCTCGCTGAAGAGCAATACGCAGGATATCGTGGTGCGGGCCACCGCCAACCTGCAGACCCCGGCGGATTTTTCCAACGTCATCCTGCAGGATCGCGTCAGGCTCGGCGACGTCGCGACGGTGATGCTTGGGCCACGCGACGGCGAAACGGCGCTGCGCTCCAACGGTAAGCCGGGTATCGGCCTCGGCATCATCCGCCAGGCGCAGTCGAATACGTTGAACATCTCGACCGGCATCAAGGTGGCCGTCGACCAATTGTCGCAGACGCTGCCCGAGGGCACGACGATTGCCATCACCAGCGACGACGCCGTCTTCATCCAGGGCGCGATCCACGAAGTGGTGCTGGCGCTGGTGCTCGCCGCTGTCATCGTCACCGCCGTGATCTACCTCTTCCTGCGCGACTGGCGGGCGACGCTGATCCCGGCGGTCAGCATGCCGGTGGCGCTGATCGGCACGCTGGCGGCGATCTACATGGTCGGCTTCTCGATCAACATCCTGACGCTGCTCGCGATCGTGCTGGCGACGGGCCTCGTTGTCGACGATGCGATCGTGGTGCTCGAAAATATCGTACGCCGGCGCTCCGAGGGCATGGGTCCGCGCGCTGCTGCCGTGCTCGGAACGCGCGAGGTGTTCTTCGCCGTCATTGCTACGACGGCGACACTGGCGGCGGTGTTCATTCCGCTCTCCTTTCTGCCGGGACAGGTCGGTGGCCTCTTCCGCGAATTCGGCTTCGTGCTCGCCTTCTCGGTCGGGCTGTCGTCGATCGTGGCGCTGACGCTGTGTCCGATGCTCGCCTCGCGCATGCTGACCAAGCCGATGCTCGAAGATCACGGCATGCTCGGCCGCTTCGGCGGGGCGCTCGCCGATCTCTACAAATGGGCGCTGCGCGGCTGTCTCAATGCGCCTTTCGTCGTCATCCTGTTCTCGGTGATCTTTGCCGGTGCGGCACTCGTTGCTTTCTCGACGGTGAAGAGCGAGCTGACGCCCGAAGAGGACCGGTCGATGGTGATGATGCGGCTGACGACGCCGCAGGGATCGAGCCTCGAATATACCCGCGACAAGATGCAGCTCGTCGAGGAATATCTGCAGCCGCTGGTCGACAGCGGCGACATCCGCAATATCTTCTCGATCTCCGGCCAGGGCGGTTCGCTGAACAGCGGCTTCATGGTGCTGACGCTCGCCCCTTGGGGAGAGCGTGACAGGACGCAGACGGAGATCGTCGGCGATATCAACCAGGCAGCCTCCAGGGTGCCGGCCCTGCGCGGCAATGCCATTTCATCGAACAGCCTTCGTATCCGCGGCGCCGGCAGTGGTCTGCAGATGGCGCTGATCGGCAATGATCACGAGGCGCTGACGGCGGCCGCCGCCAAGCTGGTTCAGTCGCTTGAGGCCACCGGCCAGTACGATACGCCGCGCCTGACCAACGAGCCGAGCCAGGCGCAGGTATCGGTGGCGATCGATCGCGAGCGCGCCTCGGATCTCGGCATCGACATAACCGGGCTTTCGACGGCAATCCAATCACTGCTCGAAGGGCGATCGGTGGTCGACGTCTTCGTCGACGGCGAATCCTATCCCGTGCTTCTGACCTCGACGACGCGGCCGATCGACGATCCGACCGACCTTGAGAACGTGTTCCTGAAAACCGGCGACGGCAAGATCGTGCCGATGTCGGTTATCGCCACGATGAAGGAAGGTTCGGTCGCGCCGCAGCTGAACCGCGAGCAGCAGCTCGCCTCCGTCGCGATCACCGCCGGCCTCAGGAACGGCATGTCGCTCGGCGATGCCGTCAGCCAAGTGACTGCGCTCGCCGAGCCGCTGTTGCCGCCGGGCTCCCGCCTGTTGCCGCTCGCCGAGGCTGCGACGCTCGAAGAGAATTCGAGCGGCATGGCGCTGACCTTCGGCTTTGCCATCGTCATCATCTTCCTGGTGCTAGCCGCCCAGTTCGAAAGCGTGCTGTCCTCGCTGATCATCATGTCGACGGTGCCGCTTGGTCTTGCCTGCGCCGTCTTCGCACTTGTTATCACCGGCTCCAGTCTCAACATCTACAGCCAGATCGGCCTGGTGCTGCTCGTCGGCGTCATGGCGAAGAACGGTATCCTGATCGTCGAATTCGCCAATCAGCTGCGCGACCGGGGCGAGGATGTGCGGTCCTCGATCGAGAAGGCCTGCGCGCTGCGACTTCGCCCTGTCATGATGACGATGATCGCCACCATTCTCGGCGGCGTGCCGCTGGTCTTTGCCCATGGCGCCGGTGCCGAAGCACGTGTTGCGCTCGGCTGGGTGATCGTCGGCGGTCTCGGTTTCGCGACGCTGGTGACGCTGTTCATCACGCCGGTCGCCTACCTACTGCTTGCCCGCTTCGCCAAGCCGCACGCCCACGAGGAAGCGCGACTGCACGAAGAGATGTCGATTGCCACACGGCCGCGCGCCGCACCCGACGACGAGCAGCTGCAGGCCGCCGAATAGGATTTTCATCCAATTTGAAAACGCCGCCGGATCTCCTCCTGCGGCGTTTCTTATGGTGTATGAAACCTTGCGAAATAAGATAAATTACTTCTGAAGTTTAGTCGTTTGTTAAGCATAAACGGCAATGCTTGTTACCAGTAACCGACTGGTCTTCTTCGTTTCTTGAAGGCTGCGATGCGCTGGAGTTTCAGCGACCCCGGACATGAATGTCCGTGCGGCATGGTTCATTTTTAGTTCAGTTTGCGTGTGTTGTGTTTTGGAGTTTAGTCCCGTGAGTATTTATCAGCGCGTCTCCGTGGATGCGGCGCTTTATGTGCTGCGCGACATCAATCGGAATATGACGGTCACGCAGAACCACATCACGACGGGTATGCGTGTCGCAAAAGCCAGCGACAACGCCGTCTACTGGTCGATCGCCACCACCGCGCGGACCGACAATAAAGCGGTTTCGGCCATCCAGGATGCGCTCGGCATGGCCGCAGCGACGATGGGAACGGCCTATACCGGCGTTCAGAGCGTCATCGACGTCGTCTCCGAAATCAAGGCCAAGCTGGTCGCCGCCACCGAAGACGGCATCGACAAGAACAAGATCAACGAAGAGATCAAGCAGTTGCAGGAGCAGCTGCGCAGCGTTTCGGAATCGGCGACCTTCAACAGCGACAACTGGGTGGTCCTCACCAACGATGCGACGCCGACGCAGCCGCGCCAGATCCCGGCCTCGTTCATCCGCAACGCCGACGGCACGATCTCGATCGGCATGCTGAGCTACCATATCGACAATACGCCGGTCGGGGCGACGACCTCCAAGGACGCGCGCTACCTGATCGACGACCGGGCCACCGGTTCCGGCGAATACGGGGTGCTGACATCGGCCTATTTCGCCACCGAACTTGGTGCTGCGCAGAACTACGTGCTGATGACGAGCAAGAACGGCACCACCACCGGGCAGGTGGTGATCTCGGTGACATCAAGCACGACGCAGGGCCAGATCGGCCAGATGATCAGCGTCGTCGATGCAGCACTTTCGCAGCTGACGACGGTCGGTTCGGCCTTCGGCGCGCTGGAAAAGCGCATCAACCTGCAGAACGACTTCGCCACGAAACTGCACGACAACATCACCGCCGGCATCGGCCGGCTTGTCGATGCCGACATGGAGGAGGAGTCAAGCAGGCTGCGGGCGCTGCAGACGCAGCAGCAGCTCGGCCTGCAATCGCTGAACATCGCCAACGCCACCTACGACACCGTGCGGCAGCTGTTCCAGAATTTTTAACGATGCGGGTCATCCAGACACTCGCCCTCGTGGTTCGAGACGGCCCTTGGGCCTCCTCACCATAAGGGCTGATCGTCGTAGCCTGCGGCATCTTGCGGGACGTCGAGCGCTGCCAATTTGCGAAAACTGGTGATATCAGCGCATCGCTGCAACATGGCTGCTGTTTCGGCGTCTGAAATTCCCCTATCAAGGGAAAATCTTCATTTTCTTGCCGCAATCCTTGCCATTTGCTCGCATCAGCTTTGAACGGAGACCGTCCTGTCCATGATCAAGAAATTCATACTTCTGGCTGTCGCAGCAAGTTATCTCAGCGCCTGCACGACGACCGATCCCTATACCGGTGAACAGAAGGTTTCCAATACGGCCGGCGGCGCGGCGCTCGGTGCGCTGGGCGGTGCTCTCGTCGGCGTGGCTGTCGGCGGCGGTGGCCACGGCAAGCGTAATGCGGCGTTGATCGGCGCAGGCGTCGGAGCTCTCGCCGGCGGCGCGATCGGCAATTACATGGACCAGCAGGAATCCGAGCTTCGCGCCCAGCTCGAAGGCACCGGCATTTCGGTGACCCGCAACGGAGACAACATCATCCTCAACATGCCGTCGAACATCACCTTTGACGTTGATCAGGACGCGGTGAAGCCGGGCTTCTATCCGACGCTGAATTCGGTGGCGATCGTGTTGCGCAAGTTCAACCGCACGCTGATCGACGTCAACGGCCATACGGATTCAACCGGCAGCCTGCAGCACAATCAGGACCTGTCACAGCGCCGCGCACTTTCGGTTGCCGATTATCTCGGCGGCCAGGGCATCGACCAGCGCCGCGTCTCCGCCGTCGGTTTCGGCCCGTCGCAGCCCGTCGCTTCCAATGCGAGCGAGGCCGGCCGCGCGCAGAACCGCCGCGTCGAGATCCAGATCGCGCCGATCACGCAGGGCTGAACCAAATTTTCTGCCTGTGAAACGGCCGGGCTTAGCCCGGCCGTTTCTGTTAGTGTTGCATCGTTGCGCCCTTGGTGATCTTGTCGACGATCTTCTTTTCGGCGCGCAGGGCGATGCCGACCACCTTGGCGTCTTCGGGCGCAAATTCTGCGAAGACGGCGCGGTTCGCCGCGTCGTGGCCGGTCGCAAACATCTCCTCGATGAACAGCGAGCTGGTGATATCGCGCTCCAGCGCGCGGCGGTGAACGGCTGATATGGTCGCCTCGTCGGCGGAGAGCACGATGATCGGCTGGATCGATAGCGGATTGTAGAGATTGCCGGCGCGGTCCCTGTAGGCTTCGCCGATGATCTCGGGATGCCGGCCGGCGATGCCTGTCATCAGGAAGGCGGTGACGTTCAGCTTCTGCCAGCCGGCAAGATTGTTTCGCAGGACGACGGCAATTTTGGTATCAAACATCGGACGGTCTTTCACCTATCTACGGGTTATGGAGTATCGGACGCGTTGAACCAGGACTTACATCCGCAGGTCTTCGAAGGTCTTGAACGTTTGTGCGCGGGACCATCCGGCAACGCCATCCTGGCTGCGCCAGCCTTTCCCGGCATCGAGCGCATCGAGGCGCAGTTCTCAGGCAATGCTTTCGAGCCGCATCGGCACGACACCTATGCGCTCGGCGTGACTCTGAAGGGGGTTCAGACCTTCCGCTATCGTGGCGAGCGGCGCTTCAGCCTGCCGGGGCAGGTGATCGTGCTACATCCCGACGAAGAGCATGACGGCGGGGCGGGGACGGAGGATGGGCTGCAATACCGCATGCTCTATCTGGAGCCATCGCTGCTTCTCGAATGCCTGAAGGCGGATGGCGTCGGCCTGCCTTTTGTCGATGAACCCGTTATCGGCGATCCGGCGCTGGCGGGCGTGCTGCTGGCGGCTCTCGGCGAACTCGACCGCGAACTGGACGCGCTTTTCGTCGACGATTTCGTATCGCGGGTGGTGGGCGGGCTGACACGGCATGCGCGCCTGCCGCCGCGGCCGCTGGGCCTTATCGCCTGGCGGCAGGCGCGGACGGCACGGGATTATCTTGAGGCGCATGCGACCCGGGCAGTGAATTCCGGCGAGCTTGAGGCGGTGACGGGTCTCGACCGTTTTGCGCTGTCGCGGCATTTCCGGGCAGCCTTCGCCACCAGCCCGCATCGCTACCTCCTGATGCGTCGGCTGCAGCGAGCCCGGGCGATGATCGGCGCGGGCGAGGGGATTTCCGATGTGGCGGCGGCGACCGGCTTTGCCGACCAGAGCCATCTCAACCGCCATTTCAAGAAGGCCTATGGCATGACGCCCGGCCAATGGGTAGCACTCGCGCACAATCTCAAGCAGGGCACTAGAGCAATTCCAGGAAAAGTGTGAAGCGGTTTTCCGTTCGGAATTGCGTAAAAACAAAAACTTAGAGCGGTTCTGCGTTTCCATGAAAAGCTGAACCGCTCTAGACAGGATTTTCCGCAAGGCCGGAACGGCGCGCGATGAAACGGGCAAGCATCGGGCCGATCATCAGGATCACGAGAAAACGGCCGGTCTGCATTGCCATGACGAATGGCACGTCGACATCACTGGAGGCGGCGATGATGGCGACGGAATCGGCGCCACCGGGGCTGGTGGCGAGATAGGCGGTCAGCGGGTCTATGCCGGCGAAGATGTGAAGCGCCACCGCCATGCAGCCACAGAGCGCCATCAGCAGCACGATGCAGGCCGATACCCTCGGCAGGGCGCGCGCCACGTGCTTGAGGATCGAGCGGGTGAAACGCAGGCCGATGCTCCAGCCGACCAGGGCATAGGCGATGGCGAGCAGCCACATCGGTAACTCAATTTTCAGGAGGCCCATGCCCTGCAGCAAGGCGCCGAGAAAGAGCGGCACGATGATCGTGCCGCCTTGGAGGCGCAGGCGCCGGACGCCATAAGCACAAAAGGCGGCAAAAGCCATCGTTGCTGCAAAGGCTGGCCAGTCGATCTCGGGAAAGAGGACGAGCGGCGGCGGCTCGGCGCCATCGGCTGCCACCCACAGGCGCGAGATCACAGACGCGCCGACAGCGACGAAGACGACGCGCAGATACTGCATGAAGGCGACGAGACGGGCATCGGCGCCATAGGCTTCCGACATGATGACCATGGCGGAGGCGCCGCCCGGCGAGGAACCCCAGACCGCGGTTGTCCCAGGCAGCACCTGCCAGCGCGTCAAAAGCCAGCCGAGGCCGGTGGCGATGGCGATGACCGAGAAGATGAACAGCAGGAAGAGCGGTGCGTCCTTCGCCATGGTGCCGAGAATGTCAGGGGTGATGGTGCGCGCCATCATCAGGCCGACCAGAACCTGGCCGAATTGCAGCGGCCAGAAGGGCACGCGAAGCTTTCCCCTGCCAACGGTCAGCGCCAGCGCAATTGCCGCGACCATCGGTCCGATCAGCAGCGAGGCCGGCAGGGCGAAGAGTTCGAGGAAGATGACGAGAGCGGTCGAAAGTGCCAGCAGCAGCGCCCATTTCGGCAGGCCGGCATCCCGCAGCAGGCGGCTCGCGTCGCTGAATGACATGATCCCCGTATCTTTCCTGGCCGGCGCCAAGCCTTGAGGCTGAAGTTGGGAGGGGGCTCCGGCATGACGAAAAAAGGCCGGCTACGAGAGCCGGCTGGCGCGGGTCCGATATAGGCGGGGGAAAGACGAGCGGTCAATTGCGAAATCTGGCGTCTCGGCGCCTTAGGTGCGAATTTGATTCATGCGGCCGCTCTAAGCCATTGTTTTTATCCATCTCACCTCCGAAGCCGCTGCACGGTTTAGGCGAGGTACCGTCAGAAACGTACATGGCTGGCGAGAAAATCAAGCAGGGCGCGTACACGCGCCGGCAGATGGCCGCCCTGGCCCATATAGAGGGCGTAGAACTCCTCGATATCGCCGGGATTGGCCTCTTCGAGCACCGGCACCAGGCGGCCGGCATCGATATCGGCGCGCACGGTGAAGGCGGCGAGCCGGGCAAGGCCGGCACCTGACAAAGCGAGGTGGCGCATGGCTTCGCCGTCTCCCACCTGCAGGCCCGGGGTGATCGGGATCGTTACCGTTTCGCCACCTTCGCGCAGCGGCCAGCCCTCGATGGCGCGGGCGTAGGAAAAGCCGATGCGGCAATGGCGGCTAAGATCGGCGATCGTGCGTGGTTTGCCATGACGCGAGAGATAATCCGGCGATGCGACGATGATCTTGCCAGTGGCGCCGAGCTTGCGGGCGATCAGGCTGGAATTCTTCAAGGGGCCGGCGCGGATTGCGACATCGGCGCGCTCCTCCATCAGATCGACTATTCTGTCGGTATGGGAAATATCCAGCGTTATGGCCGGATGAAGCGCCATAAAGGCCGGCACGAGCGGCGCCAGCACATGGTTGCCGAAAGAACCGCTGGTGTTGATGCGGATGCGGCCTGAAGCCTGTTCGCCTGTCGATGCCTGACGTTCAGCCTCGGCGATATCGGCAAGGATGATGATGCAGCGCTCGTAGAAAGCACAGCCTTCCGGCGTCAATTGCAGCCTGCGGGTGGAGCGGTTGACGAGGCGGGCGCCGAGGCGTGTCTCCAGCCGGGCGACGAGTTTGCTGACAGCCGACGGCGTCATGCGCCGGGCCGTGGCCGCCGCAGAAAAGCCGCCGCGCTCGACGACGCTGACGAAGACTTCCATTTCGCCGGAGCGGTTGATGTCCTGACGGCTCATGATGAATTCAAGTCACAGATGATTTGCTGATAGGCAATCTATATCATCGAATGCTCGAGGTCTATCTCATAGGAAATACAGGAGACAGATCCATGGACTATAGAAATCTCGGAGCCTCCGGCCTCAGAGTGCCGGTCTTGAGCTTCGGCGCGGGCACATTCGGCGGCAGCGGGCCGCTGTTCGGCGCCTGGGGCAATACCGATGCCGAGGAAGCGCGGCGGCTCGTCGACATCTGCCTCGAAGCCGGCGTCAATCTCTTTGACACGGCCGACGTCTATTCGGCCGGCGCGTCCGAGCAGGTGCTCGGCCAGGCGATCCGCGGCCGGCGCGACGCTGTGCTGATCTCAACGAAGACGGCGCTGCCGATGGGCGAGGGGCCGCAGGATTGGGGAACGTCGCGGGCGCGGTTGATCCGCGCGACCGAGGATGCGCTGCGCCGGCTCGGGACCGACTATATCGACCTCTTGCAGCTTCACGCCTTCGATGCCTCGACGCCGGTCGAGGAGGTGCTCTCGACGCTCGACGGGCTCGTCGCGGCAGGCAAGATCCGCTATATCGGCGTTTCCAATTTTGCCGGCTGGGAACTGATGAAGTCGATCGCCGCCGCCGAGCGCTACGGCTATCCACCTTATGTCGCTCATCAGGTCTATTATTCGCTGGCAGGGCGCGATTACGAATGGGAGCTGATGCCGCTCGGCGCCGACCAGGGTGTCGGAGCCCTCGTCTGGAGCCCGCTCGCCTGGGGGCGGTTGACCGGCAAGATCCGCCGCGGCCAGCCGCTGCCTGAGGCAAGCCGGCTGCACGAGACGGCGCAATACGGCCCGCCGGTCGACGACGAGAAGCTGTTCGACATCGTCGAGGTCCTAGACACCATTGCAGGGGAGACCGGCCGGACGGTGCCGCAGATCGCCATCAACTGGCTGCTTGGCCGGCCGACAGTATCGAGCGTCATCATCGGCGCCCGCAACGAGGAGCAGCTCAGGCAGAACCTCGGCGCGGTCGGCTGGAACCTCTCGAGAGAGCAGATCGAAAGGCTCGACGCGATCAGCACTGTCACGGCGCCCTATCCCTATTTTCCCTATCGCAGGCAGGAGGGTTTTGCGCGGCTCAATCCGCCGATTGTCTGAGGTGCAAGGCGGCGACCTTGGCTATAGCAACCGCCTATAACAAAAGGGGAATGAAATCTTCTGCCAATCTTAACTGGACAGCCGCTGTGACTTGCCGCATACCCAGCCTGCTGCATAATTCCTTAAATCGGAATCGATTTAAGGAGGAAATTATGTAGCAATTCTAGAGTCCTACAGCGTCCTTTGCGCGGCTGAAAAGACGCGCGGCGCTGTAGCCTGCGGGACACGATATGGTTTCTGCGGAATGGCAGGGAGATCAAAGGGATGGCGCTGAAGGACGCGAAGGCGGGCACACGCAACGAGGCGGGAATTGCCGCGGTGCTCGGCATTCTCAAACAGAGCTTCGGCGAGCGTTTCCAGACCGGCCAGTCCTTCCGCGAACAGCATGCCCATACGACCACCTATATCCCGCCGCAACTGCCCGACGGGGTGCTTTTTGCTGAGAGCACCGAGGATGTGAAGGCGGCGGTCAGAGCCTGTGCGACCCACAAGGTGCCGGTGATCGGTTTCGGTGTCGGTACCTCGCTGGAGGGTCAGGTGAACGCCGCCAATGGCGGCATTTCGATCGATTTCAGCCGCATGAACCGGGTGCTTGAGGTCAACCCCGAAGATCTCGATTGCACCGTCGAACCGGGTGTGACACGCGAGGCGCTGAACATCCACCTGCGCGATACCGGCCTGTTCTTCCCGATCGATCCCGGCGCCAACGCCTCGATCGGCGGCATGGCCTCGACGCGGGCCTCCGGCACCAATGCCGTGCGCTATGGAACGATGAAGGACAATGTGCTTGCCGTCACCGCCGTCACTGCCAATGGCGAGGAGATCCGCACGGCCCGGCGCGCCCGTAAATCCTCGGCGGGCTACGATCTGACGCGGCTCTTCGTCGGCGCCGAGGGCACGCTTGGCATTCTGACCTCGGTGACGCTGCGCCTGCAGGCGATCCCGCAGAAGATCGCCGGAGGGGCCTGTGCCTTTCCGAGCATCAAGGCCGCCTGCGATGCCGTCATCATGACGATCCAGATGGGCATTCCGGTGGCGCGCATCGAGCTGCTCGACACGGTGCAGATGCGGGCCTGCAACGCCTATTCAAAGCTTTCTTATGCCGAAAGCCCGACGCTGTTCCTCGAATTCCACGGCACCGACGAGACCGTGCCGCTGCAATCGGCAGCCTTTGCCGAGATCGCCGCCGAGTGCGGCGGCGGCGAATTCCTATGGACCGCCAATGCCGAGGAGCGGACGAAGCTCTGGAAGGCGCGCCACGACGCCTATTGGGCTGCAAGGGCGCTAGCGCCCGGGCTTGCCGCACTTTCGACCGATGTTTGTGTTCCGATATCGAGGCTCGCAGATTGTGTTTCCGAAACGCAGGCGGATATCGAGGAGCACGGGCTGTTGGGTCCGATCGTCGGCCATGCCGGCGACGGGAACTTCCATGTGCTGCTGTTGTTCGACGACAGAAGTGCCGAAGATATCGCCAGGGCTGAGAGCTTCGTGCAGCGACTCAACCAGCGGGCGCTCGACCTGGACGGGACATGCACCGGTGAACACGGGATCGGGCAAGGCAAGATGGCGTTTTTGGAACAGGAACTCGGCGGCGCGGTGGATCTGATGCGACAGGTGAAACAGGCGCTCGATCCGGACGATATCTTCAATCCCGGCAAGATTTTCCACCATGGCTAAAAACGGAACATTCTCATGAACTTGGGCCTTGCCCCCTGCATGAATAGCGCTAGAACAAGATGATGTTAGGCCGGCTCGCCCCGAAATCTGAAACCTGTTCTCAATTAAAGAGTTAGAGCATGATGTCGTCCGAAAACCGCTCACACTTTTCGGCATCATGCTCTAGTGTCGGCAACAGAATCCCGAATGGAGACGCTTTGCATTGGTAGGCCGGTTCCTCGTCTTTCTGGGGGGAGTGATCGTCGTAGTGCTGTTTGTGGCGCTGCTTGCGCCGCTGTTCATCGACTGGACGGATTTCCGCAAGAATTTCGAGGATCAGGCAAGCCGCATCATCGGCAAGAAGGTCACCGTCTACGGCACGGTGGATGCGCGCCTGCTGCCGTTCCCGTC
Source organism: Rhizobium changzhiense (assembly GCF_013087625.1). Lineage (NCBI taxonomy): Bacteria > Pseudomonadati > Pseudomonadota > Alphaproteobacteria > Hyphomicrobiales > Rhizobiaceae > Rhizobium > Rhizobium changzhiense. The sequence goes on along the minus strand of NZ_JABFCQ010000004.1, from coordinate 105,679 downwards.
GGTGACGCTGCATGACGTGCGCGTCGGCCAGGAAGCGGACGGCACGCCGATCGTCAGGGTCGAGCAGTTCTCCATGGATGCGGAGTTGGCACCTTTCCTGTCGGGCGAAGCGCTGATCTTCGACATGCGCGTCGTCAATCCGAAGGTGCGCTTGAGATTGCTCAAGGACGGCACGCTCGACTGGATGCGTGGCAGCCGCGCGGAGATACCGGCAAGGACCGTCGTTCTCGAAAACGTGCATGTCAGCGGCGGCGAAGTCGAGTTCATCGACGACCAGTCGGGCCGCTCACGTCGCATCACCGGCCTCAATGCGGAAATGTCGGCAAAGTCGCTGGCCGGCCCCTGGCGCATCGAGGGCGATGCTGCGCTCGACGGCGAGCACGGCGGCTTCTCGATCTCGAGCAGTCAGCCGGACGAGAAGGGCGTGCTGCGCATGCGCACGAGGCTTTCGCCGGACAAGCACCCTGTCAGCATCGATCTCGACGGCGAGCTGAAGCTCGTCGACAGCAAGCCGAACTATCAGGGCCAGCTTTCGGCAGCGATCGAGATCCGCAACAGCGCCAAGCCCGCCAACAAGAAAGAACAGCCGCCGCGCGTCAAGGGCCGCTTCGAGCTCACCAACGAACGCATCCGCATCCCGGAATACCGGATGGAGATCGGCCCGACGGACGATCCCTATGTCATAACCGGCGAGGCGACGCTCGATACCGGCAATGCGCCGGAATTCCTGCTGACCGCCGACGGGCAGCAGATCGACGTCAACCGCATCGGCAATCAGGGCTCGGCTGGCAAGACGACGCGGGATCCCGCTGTTTCGGCGCGCCAACGGCTGAATTCGCTGATCGATATCGTCGCGCAGGTGCCGATCCCGCAGGTGCCGGGCAAGGCGAGCGTCAAATTGCCGGCGATCGTCGCCGGCGATACGACGCTGCGCGACGTGCAACTGGAGCTCGAACCGGCCGGCACCGGCTGGATGATCGACAGCGCCACCGGCACGCTGCCGGGGCGCACGCAAGTGGAAGGCAAGGGCAAGCTCCTGCTTCAGGGCGAACCTTCGTTCAACGGCCAGATCGTGGTGGCATCCAGCCAGCCGACGGGGCTTGCCTCCTGGCTTGCCGGCTCGGTCGATCCGGCCATCCGGCAATTACGGCAGGCGGGCTTTTCGGCCAATGTCAGCCTGACGCATGAATTGCAGCGTTTTGAAAATCTCGAGATTGCCATCGGACCGGCGACGCTGAAGGGTCGGCTGGAGCGCCAGGCAATCTCCGACCAGACGCCGACGCTATCGGTGGCGCTGAACGGCGATACGCTCGATCTCGACGCGCTGCAGGCGCTGAGCGGGCTCATGACCGGCCAGGATGCCGGCGACAATGTGCTCGACCACAAGATCGCCGCCCAGCTCAAGGCCGGCAAGTTCACTGCCTTCGGCGTCAGTGCCGAGGATGTCGAGACCACGTTTACCATCGCCGATGGGGCGCTTGCCGTCGATCGGCTGTCGATCAAGAATATCGCCGGCGCCGAGCTGACGGCGACGGGCAGGGCGGAAGGCTCGTTGCTCGATTACAAGGGCGCAGGCGAAATCACCTTCAAATCGGCCGATCCCGGCGGCTTCTTCACCATGCTGCGCGAGCACCTGCCGCATCACCCCGTGCTCGACCGGTTAGTGCGCAACGCCGGCTGGTACGGTAATACGGCACTCCGCGGCGCGCTGACGCTCGGCGGCGACGAGGGCGACGCGCTGACGGTGACGCTTGCCGGTGTGGCGAACGGCAGCCGCGTCAATCTCGACTACCGCATGTCCGACCTCTTGGCGCTGACCGGCAATGGCACGACGAGCCTCGAGGCGACGCTCGAAAACGCCGTGCCCTCCATCCTGTTCGGCCAGGCCGGGCTCGACCCGCTGCCGGTGGATGTCGGGGCCAACGGCCGTCTGACGCTCAAGGTGAAGGCATCCGGCAACGATCCCGCCGATGCGGCGCTGACCTTTGCGACCGACCGGACCTCGTTCATGGCCAACGGCAAGGTCGATGTCCGACCGGAGACCTTCATGAACGGCCAGATCGCGCTTTCTCTCGACAGCGCCGATATCGACCCCTATCTCATCATGAACGGCATCGCTCTGCCACAGACCGCAACCGGGCTGCCGTTCGGCCTCCAGGTCAATACCGCCGTCGACAGCGACAAGATCGTCTTTTCCGATCTAAAGGGACATGCGGCCGACAACGAATTTTCCGGTGCGCTGACCTTCGACCGGAAGGCTGCGAAGACGACTGCGAGCGGCGGGCTGACACTCTCCAAGGCCGATGCCGGCTGGCTCGGCGAGGCGGTGTTCGGCCAGATCGTCGATCCCGCCAATGGTCAGCTGACGACAGCGCCGCTGGGGCTACCCATCTTCAAGGATCTCGACGTCAACGTGAAGCTGACGGCCAAGGAGTTCTGGCCCGGCCTGCCGGAAACGGCGGTGTCCGACTTCACCAGCAACGTCGCCTACAAGGGCGACGAGCTGCAGCTCAACGACATGGCCGGTAACTGGGATGGTGGAAAGCTCTCCGGCAACCTGCTCTTCACCAATGCCAACGGCACAGGTTTCCTGCAAACGAAGATTGCGCTTGCCGATTCCGATCTGTCCGGCGTCGTCTGGCTGCGCGACGGCGCGCCGATCGCCAACGGCAAGTTCGGGTTGTCGCTGTCGATGGAGGCCTCGGGCAAGACGATCGGCGAGATCGCCAGCTCCCTCAATGGTTCGGGCGAGTTGAGGCTCGGCGAAACCAGCATACGCGGGTTGAACCTTGCCGTCCTTCCGCCGCTGCTTGCCGCGACCGATACGATGCAGGAGCAGATCAATGCCGGCAAGGTGCATCCGATCATCGAGACGCTGCTCAGCAACGGCGAGGCGAAGCTGCCGCCGCTCGGCATCCCCTTCAACATCGCCGACGGGACGCTGAGGGTGCAGAATGTCACCGTCGCCAACGATCTCGCGCGCATCACCGCCGATGCGCAGATCGCGCTGCCGGAAGAGCGGATCAGCGCGACGCTGGGTGTCGGGTTTAATCCTGGCACGGAAGCGCTTTCTGGCGCCGAGCCTGCGCTCCGGCTGAATTTTTCCGGCATGCTGCCGTCGCCCGGCAAGACGATGGATGTGACCGATATCACCAGCTATCTGTCGCTGCGCGCCTTCGAGCGCGAGCGCCGGCGTGTCGAGCGGCTGCAGGCGGTCGTGCTCGAAAAACAGCGGCTGCGCCGCGAGGTGGCGCTCTACCGGTTCAACGACGCCGAGCGCATCAAGGCGGCCGAGATCGAGCAGCAACGGCAGGCGGAGGAAGAGCGGCTGCGCGCGCTGGCGCAGAAAGCAGCCGCTGAGAAGGCTGCTGCCGAGGCGGAGGCCGCACGCGCGGCGGAAGCCAAAGCGAAGGCGGATGCAGATCCGCAGGCGAGGGCCGCGGCCGAGGCGGAAGCAGCACGGCGCAGTGGGCAAGCGCAGCCCGGTCCGCTCAATTTCGATCAGGTGCCGGGCGTTCAGGCGCAGTGAAAGCGCGTTGAATTTGATTCATGCAAGACGCTTCAGGTCTTTGTTTTCATTGATGTCGCCCCAAATCGCGACGCGATTTTGAGCAACATGCATCAAGGCTAGTGGCCGGCGCCCGCCTTCAGCCAGGAAAGCACATGCAGCCGCAGCGCCGAGGACAGGTTGCTGTCCGGTGGGCGGTGGTCGTCGATTTCGGAGATCAGGGCGGCGAGCGGTATCGAACGGGCTGCGGCAATCGTCTTCAGCTCGGTCCAGAACTCATCCTCCAGCGAGAAACTGGTGCGATGGCCGTGCAAGGTCGCCGAATGCTTGCGGATCATGGAGCCTTCACATCCCAGGTAGAGCACAGCGCGCCCGAGACGACGCGTTCAGGACGTTCTATCAAATTAAGCGTGGGTTGGCAGATCGATTCAAGGAAAGGGCGCAAGTGGCTGATCGCAGAATCCATTCCGGCTTTTCACGCTTTGCGTGAAAGCGTCACGCGCCGTCGTCATCCGTCTCGATCCGGCCGTCGCGATGGGCTTTGTCGGCCTTGTCGTTCAGGCTGCGGGTCAGCTGGTTCTCGGTCTTGGTGCGGCCGAAGGAGATGCGGTTCTGCTCGGCCTGCTTCTCCTTTTCGGAGCGAGCCTGCTTCTTGCGGAACTGGCGCAGATTGATGATTTCGGCGCTCATGCGGTTGCCTGGATTCCCTATGAAGAAGGGAGGCTTGGCCTCCCTTCAAATCACTGCTTCTTGCGGAAGGAGTCGAGCGAGACGACGGAACCCGGTTTCTTCTCTTCACCGTCGGCGGGTTTTGCGCCTGCGGCGTCATCGGGCTTTCCAGCCGCATCCACCGGATAGGCGGTGATTTCGCCGGACGGCAATTCCTCGCCATCGGCGAGCGGCACGTCGAATTCGAGCTCGAAGTTGACGGAGGGATCGTAGAAGCCGCGGATCGCATTGAATGGGATGACCAGCTTTTCCGGAACGTCAGAGAAGGAAAGGCCGATCTCGAAATGCGTCTCGGTGATCTTCATGTCCCAGAACTGGTGCTGGATGACGATGGTCATCTGCTCGGGGTATTTCGACTTCAGGTGCTGGGAGATGCGCACGCCGGTGGCGCCCGTGAGGAAGGTGATGAAGAAGTGATGATCACCGGGCAGGCGGCCCGTCGCTGCGACTTCCGCCAAAACCTTGCGGATGACGCCGCGAAGTGCATCCTGTGCCAGAATGTCGTAGCGGATATGATCCTGCCCCATGCTTTTCCTGTCTTTCGTCGGTTCGGAAGTCTTTTCACAAGGTTATATGCCACGTCCGGGCGCCTTGGGAAAGACCGGAGCCGAGTCACGTTTTTAAGCAGCATACATGATTTCGGCGGCAGGGAGAAGGTGAAGGCTTCTGTTGCCAGGTGCCTTCGGACCCCGCCTAGAGGTGCGAACCACTAGGACTTTGATTGAAGTGTCACACCGCGATTAAGCAGCGAGACGAGCTTCCGCATAGTTGTCGTTTGCAACTACAATTTTAGCCCGATAACGGCGGTACAATGCCGAGCAAAAAGACGATCTTTACACCCTTGTCGATCCTGTTTCGCCCCCATCAAAAGCCGGCCTTTAAGACCGCCGGTTTTTGGTGGAGGCGCCGGGTACCGCCCCCGGGTCCAATAGGTTTATTACACCGCTCATTTATCGCCATAGCCGACCCGAAAGCCGGCAAGGCTGATATAGTGGTTTCCTCAGCCCAAGGAAAGGGCAAACGTCATAAAAGCGTTATGCGACCCATCAGAAACATTGGGAAAATGCCTGCCGGTGATTGGTTTCCCAGTTCCGAAGGCTTAAATTAGCCGAAACGGAATCAGCGCGACATGAAGCAATATCTCGATCTCTTGAATCATGTGATGGAAAAGGGCTCCGACCGGGGCGACCGCACCGGCACCGGCACGCGCTCGGTCTTCGGTTACCAGATGCGCTTCGATCTCGAAGAAGGCTTCCCCGTCCTTACCACGAAGAAGCTGCATCTGCGCTCGATCATTCACGAGCTTTTATGGTTCCTGAAGGGCGAGACAAATATCCGCTATCTCAAGGAGAACGGCGTTTCGATCTGGGACGAATGGGCGGATGCAAACGGCGATCTCGGGCCGGTCTACGGCGCCCAGTGGCGCTCTTGGCCAGCGCCCGACGGCGGCCATATCGACCAGATCGCCAATCTGGTCAAAGCCATCGTCAACAACCCGAATTCGCGCCGCCACATCGTTTCGGCCTGGAATCCGGCCGAAGTGGACGAGATGGCGCTGCCGCCCTGCCATTGCCTATTCCAGTTCTATGTGGCCGACGGCAGGCTTTCCTGCCAGCTCTACCAGCGCTCGGCCGATATCTTCCTCGGCGTGCCGTTCAATATCGCCTCCTATGCGCTACTGACGATGATGGTGGCTCAGGTGACCGGACTGAAGCCTGGCGACTTCGTGCACACGCTCGGCGACGCCCATCTCTATCACAACCATTTCGACCAGGCGAAGCTGCAGCTGGCGCGCCGGCCGAAGCCGCTGCCTTTCATGCGAATCAATCCTGATGTGAAGGATATTTTCGGCTTCACTTTCGACGATTTCGAGCTGATCGGCTACGAGGCCGATGCCAGCATCAAGGCGCCGATCGCCGTCTGATCCGGGATATTCCATGGCCGACATCCGCAGGACCATTATCGCCGCCGTTGCTCGCAACGGCATTATCGGCCGCGACGGCGATATGCCGTGGCGGCTTTCGAGCGATCTCAAGCGCTTCAGGGCGCTGACATTGGGAAAGCCTGTCGTGATGGGCCGCAAGACTTACGATTCGATCGGCAAGCCGCTGCCGGGACGGCCGAACGTCGTCATTTCGCGGCAAGCGGCGATAGACCATGCTGATGTCAGCATGGCCCATTCGCTGCCCGAGGCGATGACGGTGGCCGACAGGCTGGCGCTCGAAACCGGCGTCGACGAAATCTGCATTCTCGGCGGCGGGCAGGTCTATGCCCAGGCGATCGGTCTTGCCGACCGGATGTGCATCACGCATGTCGAGGCCGATCTCGACGGAGACGCTTCGTTTCCCGCGATCGATCCCGACATCTGGCAGGCGGGGGAGGCGATCGCGGTTCCGGCCGGCGAAAAGGACAGTTATCCCACGCGTTTCATCGTCTACGAACGCCGTCGCGCCTGAAAATGAACTATTTTCCAATTAAATTGACCAAGTTTCTCACGCTGCGTTGAAAGCCGATGCGGCGATACCTATAACGGTCACCAACGCGTCCGCCGGTCAGCCCCCACGGTTTCGGATGCGTCGCGACTTAACGAACAACGAGGTTTTGATGCCCTGGAGCAATCAGAATGGCGGCGGCGGCCCTTGGGGCGGCGGCGGCGGTAATAATCAGGGACCATGGGGACAGGGGCCGAACCGGCCGCGCGGTGGCGGCGGCAAGGGCGGACCGCCTGATCTGGAAGATATCATTCGGCGCGGCCAGGACCAGCTGCGCAACATCATTCCCGGCGGCTTCAACGGCGGCGTGGCGGTGATCGTCGTGGCGATTTTCGCCGTCTTCTGGCTGATCCAGTGCATTTACGTCGTGCAGCCGGACGAACGCGGCGTCGAACTGCGGTTCGGCCAGCCGAAGGACGAGATTTCCATGCCGGGCCTGCATTTCCACTTTTGGCCGATGGAAACCGTGGAGACGGTGAAGGTGACCGTACAGCAGCTGAACATCGGGGCGACTTCGGCCTCGTCTTCGAACGGCCTGATGCTGTCCAGCGACAAAAGCGTGATCAACGTGCAGTTCGCGGTCTTCTATACCGTCAGCGATCCCAAGGCCTATCTCTTCAACGTCGAAAATCCGGCGGAGACTCTGCAGCAGGTATCCGACAGTGCCATGCGTGAGATCGTTGGCCGTCGTCCGGCGCAGGACGCCTTCCGCAGCAATCGTCAGCCGATCGAAGTGGACGTGCTCAATATCCTGCAGGACACGATGAACCGATATGGCGCGGGTGTGACCGTGACCGGCGTGACGATCCAGAACGTGGCGCCGCCGCGGGAAGTCGCCGACGCTTTCGAAGAAGTGCAGCGTGCCGGCCGTGACCGCGACAGCACGATCGAAGAGGCCAATCGCTACACGAACCAGAAGCTCGGCCAGGCGCGAGGTGATGCGGCCAGAATCCGTGAAGATGCAGCCGCCTACAAGAACCGTGTCGTGAAGGAGGCGGAAGGTGAAGCGCAGCGATTCACAGCGATCAACGACGAATATTCCAAGGCGCCCGACGTGACCCGCAAGCGGCTGTATCTCGAAACGATGGAGCAGGTGCTGAAGAATTCCCGGAAGGTCATCATCGACGAGAAGCAGGGCGTTCTGCCCTATCTGCCGCTCAATGAGCTTGGCAAGCCGGCGCAGCAGGGAGGTTGAGTCATGACATCGAACAGACTTCCCATCATTCTCATCATCCTCGCCATCGTTTTGGTCGGGCTTTATTCGTCCATCTTCGTGGTGAATGCACGTGAGCAGGCCATCGTCGTCCGTTTCGGCCAGATCCAGTCGGTCAAGACCGAGCCTGGCATTTATTTCAAGCTGCCCTTCGGCTTCATGGATGCCGACCGCGTTCAGCTGGTCGAAAAGCAGGCGCTGAGGCTCGATCTCGACAATATTCGCGTTCAGGTCCAGGATGGCCAGACCTTCGACGTCGATGCCTTCGTGATCTATAACATCTCGGATGTTCGCCGCTTCCGCGAAACGGTATCGGGCGATCGCGAAGCCGCGGAAGCGCGGTTGAGAGCGCAGCTCGATTCATCGCTTCGTCGCGTCTACGGTCTGCGTGACTACAATGCCGCCCTCTCGGAAGAGCGTGTCGCGATGATGCTGGAGATTCGCGACGACCTGCGCACCGATGCCGAAAATCTCGGCCTGCATATAGACGACGTTCGCATTCGCCGCACCGACCTTTCGCCGGAGGTTGCGCCCAACACCTATAATGCCATGCGTTCGGAACGCCTCGCCGAGGCCGAGCGTATCCGTGCGGAGGGCAATGAGGAAGGCCAGCGGCGGCGTGCCATCGCCGACCGTCAGGTCGTCGAGCTCACCGCAGGCGCCCAGCGCGATGCGGAGATCCTTCGAGGCCAGGGCGATGCGGAACGCAACCGCGTCTTCGCCGAAGTCTTCAGCAAGGATCCAGCCTTCTTCGAGTTCTATCGCTCGATGGCGGCCTATTCCTCCGCTCTCTCGTCGCAGGACACGACGCTGGTGCTGTCGCCGAATTCGGAATTCTTCCGCTATTTCGACAATGCCGCCGGCACACTGCAGCCGGCAAATCCGGCCGCACCAGTTCCGGCAGTTCCCGGCGCAGCTGCTCCCGCAGCACCGGCCCAGCCGACGAACTGACAGCAGGAAAACCACCCCGACAATCCTGGAAGGGCCGGCCCGAGCGCCGGCCCTTTTTTCGTGGAATGATTGAGACGATCCGGCTTTTGCGAGGCCACGTCGCATTGCACGGGGATTTCGCGAAAAGGTGATTTCACCCTCCATCATTCCGCCTTATGCTGGTGCTCAATGTGCGCATGTACCCCTTATGAGGAAGCTTGATGGCCCCCACGAATCGCTCGCCCTTCAGACGAACGCTCGCGCTTATGGCCAGCGCTGCAATTCTTGCGCATGCCGGCATGAACGGGGTCGCCTATGCGCAAACCGCGGCTGAGACGACCGCACCCGGGGCTACTGCACCCGCTCCGGCTACTCCGGAAACGGCTGCTCCCGCTCCTACGCCTCCCGCACCCGCCGCGCCGGAGCAGACCGCTCCGATCCAGGCCGCCGTGCCCAACACCGGCCCGGCTTCCGTCGCCGATCTCGCCGAAGGGCTGCTCGACGCCGTGGTCAACATCTCGACCTCGCAGAAGGTGAAGGACGATGAGGGCGCCGGTCCGGCGCCGCGCGCCCCCGACGGCTCGCCTTTCCAGGAATTCTTCAACGACTTCTTCAACAAGCAGCAGGGCAACAAGGGCGGCAACCACAATGTCAGCTCGCTTGGCTCCGGCTTCGTCATCGATCCGGCCGGCTATATCGTCACCAACAATCACGTGATCGAGGGCGCCGACGATATCGAGATCAATTTCGCCAATGGTTCGAAGCTCAAGGCGAAGCTGATCGGCACGGATACGAAGACCGATCTCTCGGTGCTGAAGGTCGAGCCGAAGACGCCGCTGAAATCCGTGAAATTCGGCGATTCCAGCGAGATGCGCATTGGCGACTGGGTGATGGCGATCGGCAATCCGTTCGGCTTCGGCGGTTCGGTGACGGTGGGCATCATTTCCGGGCGCGGCCGCAACATCAATGCCGGCCCCTACGATAACTTCATCCAGACGGATGCGGCGATCAACAAGGGCAATTCGGGCGGTCCGCTCTTCAACATGAAGGGTGAGGTGATCGGCATCAACACGGCGATTATCTCGCCGAGCGGCGGCTCGATCGGCATCGGCTTCTCGGTGCCCTCGGAGCTTGCTTCCGGTGTCGTCGAGCAGCTGCGCCAATATGGCGAGACGCGGCGCGGCTGGCTCGGCGTGCGCATCCAGCCGGTCACCGACGATATCGCCGACAGCCTCGGGCTTGACACGGCCAAGGGCGCACTGGTCGCCGGCGTCATCAAGGGCGGTCCCGTCGACGACGGCTCGATCAAAGCGGGCGACGTCATTTTGAAATTCGACGGCAAGACCGTCAGCGAAATGCGCGACCTGCCGCGCGTCGTGGCGGAAAGCACGGTCGGCAAGGAAGTCGACGTCGTGGTGCTGCGCGACGGCAAGGAACAGACTGTCAAGGTGAAGCTCGGCCGGCTCGAGGACAGCGATCAGGCGGCTGCATCCGGCGATTCAGCACCCGATGGCTCGCAGGACGATGGCGTGATCACTCCGGATCCCGGCGAGAACAATGACATGGACCAGCCGGATTCCGGCGATCAGGCAAAGCCTGCACCTGATACACCCGACCAGCACAAGGGCCAGGTGCCGCCGGATGCGGCCATGCCGAAGAACGTGCTCGGGCTGTCGCTGTCGCTGTTGAGCGCCGAGACCCGCAAGGCCTTCGGCATCGCCGAGAGCGTCGATGGTGTCGTCGTGACGGAAGTGACGCCCGGCTCGGCCTCGGCGGAAAAGGGGCTGAAGCCCGGCGATGTAATCGTCGAGGTGGCACAGGAGTTCATGAAGTCGCCGGATGCGGTCGCCGCCAAGGTGCAGGCGCTGAAACAGGAAGGCCGCCGCAACGCCCAGCTGATGATCGCATCGGCGAATGGCGATCTGCGGTTCGTGGCGGTGCCGATGGAATAACGAGCTACGGCGATAGTGAATTAGCAGCCGTAGTCTCCAACTCTCCCTCATTCCTGTGCTTGTCACAGGAATCCAGTGCGCCCAGGTCCTTGGGCGCAGAAGACTCTTCTCTCCTGACGTAAGTCACTCACCGCGCAGACGCGCCGTGGCTGGATTCCTGTGACGAGCACAGGAATGAGGGCGGAGAGGGTTTGCCGGGCGGCCTTTCGAAACGGGACCGTTGGCCTAACGGTCCGGAGGTGACAGGCTATTTGGCGGTTTACGGAGGTTGCCTTTCCGTACGAGCCACCAGCGATCAGCCCCGATTTCGGGAATGTCGCTGGCATCGCCTTCAAACCATCACGAAATCCGTCTTTCGGTAGCCCTGGATATAGAGCAGGGCGGTCAGGTCGCCGTGGTTGATGCGCATCTGCGCTTCGGCGGCAACAGTTGGCTTGGCGTGGAGCGCGACACCGGAGCCGGCAAGGTGCAGCATGCCGAGATCGTTGGCGCCGTCGCCGACGGCGATCGCCTCTTTCGGCGAAATGCCGAGGCGAGCCGCAATTTCGTTCAGCGCATCGACCTTCGCCTGTTTTCCGAGGATCGGTTCGGCGACGAAGCCGGAGAGAATACCGCCGTCTTCGAGCAGCGTGTTGGCGCGGTTTTCATCGAAGCCGAGGGTGGCGGCGATGCGGCTGGTGAAGACGGTGAAGCCGCCGGAGACAAGCGCGGTGTAGTGGCCTTTCGATTTCATGGTGGCGATCAGTTCCGGACCGCCAGGGGTGAGCGTGATGCGCTTGGCGATCACCTCGTCGACGACCGATATCGGCAGCCCTTTCAGCAGGGCGACACGCTCACGCAGCGCCGGCTCGAAGGCGATCTCGCCGTTCATGGCGCGGGCGGTAATAGTCGCGATCTTCTCCTTCAGGCCGACTTCGGCGGCCAATTCATCGATGCATTCCTGACCGATCATCGTCGAGTCCATGTCGGCGATCAGCAGCTTTTTGCGGCGGGTCTCTTGCTCCTGGATGACGAGGTCGATGGGCGCGCCTGATATGACGGCAAGGATATTGGCCTCGGCTGCCTGCGCATCGGTGCCGTCGCGCAGCGCGATGTCGCAGGCAACGCCGTCGGCCAGCCAGTAGAGACCGGAAGCGTTCACGGCCTCGGCCGCCCGTTCGGCGATTTCCGGGGTCAGCACGGGATTTGACGGATTGGCAACAAGCGTGGCAACGAGGGCCATGATGGAAAACCTTCTGAGCACAATGAATGCGATCCTGATAACCGGGCCGACCGCCAGCGGCAAGTCCGCGCTCGCTGTCGAATTGGCCAAGCGCCATGACGGCGCGGTTGTCAACGCCGACAGCATGCAGGTCTACGACACGCTGCGGGTGCTGACGGCGCGCCCGTCAGAGGAGGAGATGCAGGGCGTGCCGCATCATCTTTACGGCCACGTGCCGGCAGGTGCGGCCTATTCCACAGGCGCCTGGCTGCGGGATGTCTCGGCACTACTGCCGGCGCTCAGGGACGCAGGACGGCTGCCGGTCTTCGTCGGCGGCACGGGACTTTACTTCAAGGCGCTGATCGGCGGGCTCTCCGATATGCCGGAGATACCGGAGGTGCTGCGGGAGAGACTCAGGACGCGGCTGCTGGAGGAGGGGCCGGACGGGCTCTATGCCGAACTCGCCGAGGCAGATCCCGCCATGGCGGCAAGCCTCAACCGCCGGGACGGGCAACGGATCGTCCGGGCGCTGGAGGTCTTGAAGGCGACGGGGCGATCGATCGCCAATTTCCAGGGCCAGTCGGGACCGGTGGTGATCGACGCCGATGAGGCCCGCAAGATCGTCGTGCTGCCGGATAGAGCCGTGCTGCATCAGCGCATCAACGGGCGGTTCGAAAAAATGCTGCAGCAAGGCGCGGAAGACGAGGTACGGGCTCTGCTTGCGCTCGACCTGCCGGCCGAGGCGCCTGTGATGAAGGCAATCGGCGTGTCGCAGATTGCGGCGATGCTGAGGGGCGAGATGACGCGCGGCGAGGTGTTGGAGAAGGGTGCTGCGGCGACGCGGCAATATGCCAAGCGGCAAATGACATGGTTCCGCAACCAGATGGACGACAGCTGGGAGCGGCTGACAGTTTAGGCTTCAGTTCGTTGCGGGCCTCCCGCTCCAGACATGTGCTGGCTCAGCAGTTTGACGAGTTCGCCGACCGCGGCCTGCAACTGGTCCGGCATAAATCCGCCGAAGCCCAGCATCAGGCCGCGACGCGCCGGCTGCGTGGCATACATCGGGGAAATCGCCCGCACGGCGAGGCCGGCCGAGAGGGCACGGGCTGCGAGTTGCACGTCGTCGACCTCTTCGGGCAGCCATAGAAGAATATGCATGCCTTGGTCGCTCTCCTGGACGCGGCAGCCCTCAGGCAAGCCCCGCTCGAGCGCCGAGAGCAGAACAGCGCGGCGTTCGGCATAGAGGCCGCGGATGCGCCGGATATGCGCTTCGAAATAACCTTCCCGCATGTAGGCCGCCAGAACATGCTGTTCGGCGATCGGCGAATGCCGGTCGAGAATGGCGCGGGCGCCGGCAAAGGCTTCTGCGAGCGGAGGAGGGACGATGACGTAGCCGAGGCGCAGGGAAGGAAAGAGCACCTTGCTGAAGGTGCCGAGATAGACGACGCGTGACGGACGCAACCCTTGCATCGACGGAAACGGGTGTCCGGCATAACGCAGCTCACTGTCGTAATCGTCCTCGACGATCCAGGCGCGATTTTGGTCGGCCCAGGCGATCAAGGCATTGCGCCGCGCCATGCTGAGCGGCATCCCGATCGGATATTGGTGCGAAGGGGTGACGAATGCGGCGCGCGCCTGGGGACAGAGCTCGAGGCCGCGTTCCACGTTCATTCCCTGTGCATCGACTGGCAGGCGGTGCGTCCGTACGCCGAGATCGTCAAGCACTGCCGTCAGGCCGGGATAGGCCGGGTCCTCGGCCCATACCGGATCGTCACGCGAGAGAAGAACCCGGCCCGCCATATAGAGGCCTTGCTGGGTGCCTGACGTGACGATGATTTGTTCCGGCTCGCAATGAACGGCCCGCGCGCGCCGGACGTGGTCGGCAATGGCAAGCCTGAGTTCGAGCAAGCCCATAGGGTCGTGATAACCCGAAGGTGCGGCCTGTCGCGACGCGCGCACGCGGTTGCCGAGACGGCGCCAGTTGTCGTCGGGCGCAATACCGCAAGCCGGGACGGCGATGGCGAAGGGAACGGGTGGGTGCGGGGTGAGCGCACGGGCGATGGCGCTCAGCCGGCCAGCTTGGGAAGGCAGATCGACGGCATCCGCGGTAGACGGCACTGCCGGCGCAAGCGGGGGTGCCGGCGTGGTGTCCATCAGATCGGCGGCAACACGGGTTCCGGCTCCGACCCGCGCTTCGAGATAGCCTTCGGCAGTCAACTGATCGAACACCTCGACGACGGTGCCGCGCGCGATCTTCAGCGAATCCGCAAGGCTGCGCGTTGAAGGAAGGCGTTCGCCTGGCCTCAGCTCACCGCGGGCGATTGCATTCCGCAGGGCCTGCGCAAGCTGGCGGCCGACGTTAGCCGTTCGATCGATCGCGTTGAGCGATGGGATTTCGATGGTGCTGCGCCGTTTAGACATCGTAAAATGGTCCATAGAGATTCTTCAAAATGGCGCTTCACGATGAACCAATTTTTGAGGAAAAGGAAGCAGATTGGCGGCTCCCCGATGGCGCATTCTTCGCCTTCGGGGGCGTGCCGTGCGCGGGCGCAAACTTCTGGAAAAACGCAAATGCAGGATCTTCTCGTCGTCTACATCGCCTATGCAATCGCTGCAGGCAGTCCCGGACCGAGCAATATGGCCATCATGAATGTGGCGATGCGGCAAGGGCGTCGACCGGCGCTCGCCCTTGCCGCTGGAGTTATAACGATGTCGACATGCTGGGGGCTGATCGCGGTCACCGGCATCTCGACACTCCTGGTCCGCTATGCCCATGCCCTGCTGTTCCTTAAGATCGCAGGCGGATTGTACCTCCTCTGGCTCGCCTGGAGGGCGGCCCGCTCGGCAGTTGCCCCGGATATGCCGGCAAGCGAGGTCGTCCGACCCGCGGCGCAACTCGGCACGCTCTATCGTCGCGGCGTTCTGATGCATCTCGGCAATCCGAAGGCGGTTCTGGCCTGGGTGGCGATCATGTCGCTCGGCCTCAAGCCGGGCGCTTCGCCAGAGATGGCCGTCACCGCCTTCGGCGGCTGCGTGTTCTTGGGGATCTCGATATTTGCCGGCTATGCCGTGCTCTTCTCCACGGCACCCATGGTGCGCGGCTACGCACGTGCGCGGCGGTGGATCGAGGGCACTCTCGCCGTCTTCTTCGCGGGCGCCGGATCGCGCCTTCTGTTCTCACATTGACCGGATTTTCAGGATCGCATCATGTCTGTCGCTTCTCCGTTTCATGGTCTTTCGGCCTTTCCGCCCACGCCCGCCGATAGGGATGGCCGGGTCGACACGGAAGCCCTCTGCCGTCTGTTGGAACGCCTGTGTGATGCGGGCGTCGCTTCGATAGGTCTTCTCGGCAGCACCGGGATCTATGCCTTTCTCACACGCGAGGAACGACGGCGAGCCGTCGAGGCTGCGGTCGAGTGCGTTCGCGGTCGTATTCCCCTCGTCGTCGGCGTCGGTACTCTCCGGACAGACCAAGCCCAGAACCTGGCGAAGGATGCCG
The DNA here is from genome assembly GCF_013087625.1 of Rhizobium changzhiense. Taxonomy (NCBI): domain Bacteria; kingdom Pseudomonadati; phylum Pseudomonadota; class Alphaproteobacteria; order Hyphomicrobiales; family Rhizobiaceae; genus Rhizobium; species Rhizobium changzhiense. The sequence goes on along the minus strand of NZ_JABFCQ010000004.1, from coordinate 90,155 downwards.
AGGCCGCCAGTGCAGACGCTCTTCTGCTTGCGCCGGTGTCCTACACGCCGCTGACCCAGGACGAAGCCTACGAGCATTTCCTGGCGGTCACCGAGGCGGCGAAGCTGCCGCTTTGTATCTACAACAATCCCGGCACGACCCACTTCACCTTCAGCCGAGATCTTCTGCAGCGCCTATCCGATATCGAGACGATCAAGGCCGTAAAGATGCCTCTGCCTGCTGACGGCGATTTTGCAGGCGAGTTGGCGGAATTGCGAGAGAAGACCAGGCTTGCGATCGGCTACAGCGGCGACTGGGGCGCGGCCGAAGCGCTGCTTTCAGGTGCCGACGCCTGGTACAGCGTCATCGGCGGCTTGTTTCCGCACGTCGCTCTTGCCCTGAGCAAGGCCGCGATTGCAGGCGACAGCGACGAGGCGCATCGACTCGATGCTCTCCTCCAGCCGCTCTGGAAAACGTTCAAGGAGTTTGGAAGCCTTCGCGTGGTCTACACGCTGGTCGACTTTCTTTCACTCGCCAGGGCAGAGCTCCCACGCCCTCTCTTACCGCTCGGGCCGACGGACCGGCAACGTGTGCTCGAGGCCGTCGAGCCTCCGATCGCTCTAGAGAGCGAGCTGAAGCGTCAATCCTTGTTGTAGAGGCTGCTCAGCGGTTTTTTCAGGATGCTTTCGCGCAGCGACGTGCCAGGTTCCCGGCGCGAGACCGCGGGCTGGTCCGCCGGCGGTGCCGGCCGGGGAAAGACCGGCTCGTCGCGGCGCATCTCGCGGCGGAGCGCGTCCAGCCGGGGATCGATCGCAGGTGACGTGGCCGGGTCCAGCCGCGGTGTCTGCGGCAGGAGTTCGCGGCGGTAGGATTCAAGCGGCGCGGAGGCGGGCGGCGCGGCGGAAGAGGCGGGCGGCGTGTATGGCTTCGCGTCAAGATCCTCGTCGGCTGCGTCGGTCTCTTCGAAACCTGCCACGGACGCGGCATAGTTCTGCTGGAAATTCGAAATGTCGGGTCCGACGGTCACCGCCCGCATGCGGGTGACGATCTTGCGCAGATCGACCGTATCCGGATCTTCCTCGCTCTGCTTGCTGTTGGCGCTGCTCGCCTTCGGCAGGAGGTTTTCGTCCACGCGGGAAAAACGCATACGCATCGGCACGCTGATCGCCTCGCCAAAGGCGATCGCCTCGCCGTTGCCGATCGAGGAGATGAAGCTCGTCGTCGAGATCGACGAATTCGGGATGGCCGAGCGGATGATTTCCTGGTCGCGGTCGTTGGCAAGGCGCATGGCAAACAGCGTCGAACACTGCGAGAGGATCGTCTGGTCGAGCTCGCCCGGCCGCTGGGTGATGATGCCGAGCGAGACGCCGTATTTGCGGCCCTCCTTGGCGATGCGGGCGATTGCCTGGCGTGTCGGCACGAAGCCGAGGCTCGGATCGGAGGGGATGTAGCGGTGAGCTTCCTCGCAGACGACCAGCATGTGGATGGCGCCGTCGCTCCACAGCGCCACCTCGAAGGCCATGCGGCAGAGCACGGAGGCGACAGAATTGACGACCTCGGAGGGAATGCCGGCAAGCTGGAAGGTACAGATCGGCCGGTTCTCGCCGGGGATGCGGAAGATCTGCGCGATGGTTTCGGTGATCGTGTCGCTGATCGTGTTGTTGGAGAACATGAAGTGATAGCGCGGATCGTTGATCGCAGCGATGAGGCGCATCTTCAACGACCGCAGAGAGGGTTTTTCCGAACGGCCTTCCAGGCGGCCGATGCGCTCGTCGATCAGCGCCAGCAGATCGGCCATGCGGTAGGGAACCGGCGTATCGGCGGTGATCGAACTCTTTTCCGTCGTGCGCCGCACCAGCGAATTGTCGCTGCCGCGGAAGGCGCGCTTGGCTTCCGGCAGGATATCGCGCAGCATATCGAGCTCTTCGGGCACCGGCGGGCGGCCGCGAAAGACGACTTCGGCGAACTCCTCGAGCCGCATCAGCCAGAAAGGCAGGTCGAGCGTATCGGTATCGATGGTGACGGCGTGCTTCGGAAATGCGGCAGCGAATTCATTATGCGGATCGAGGATCAGCACGCGCAGCTTCGGGTCCGCCGCGATCGCCTTGTGCAGGAGCAGCGACACGGCCGTCGACTTGCCGACGCCGGTGGAGCCGACGACGGCGAAATGCTTGGAGAGCATCGAGGGGATGTGGATCGCCGCATCAATGCTTTCGTCCTGCGTCAGCTTGCCGATGACGGCGGTGGTGCCCTGGCCGGCATCGTAGATGCGCATCAGGTCTGCGGATCGGATGCGGTGCGCGATGGCGCCGAGATAGGGATAGCGCGAAATGCCGGTCGAGAATTCCTCGCGCCCGTCCTCGTCGACACGGACTTCGCCCAGCAGCTCGGTCTCGATCCTGAAAGTATTGTCCTCGCCTTCGCCCCAGGCATGGCTGCCGGTGTTCATCTGATAGACGAGGGCGACGACGCGGTTGCGGCCAACGCTGATCGAAATCAGCCGGCCCACGGACCAGAGTTCGGTCAGATCGGTGCCGCCCTGTTCGGCGACGGCGGCGATGGTGGCCCGCGACCCGCTGCATGCAACGACGCGGCCGAGAAAGCGATTTCCCGGCGCATGGCCATCGCGGCGATCATGCTCGCCTGCCTTGCCAGACGTGCGCAAGTCGTTGTTGAGCAAAGGGCTACTCCATGCGGTAGCGTAGAAGAATAGAGTCGATCCTTTAACAAATCCTTCATCCTACCGATTTTCAGGGATGCAGGCTTGGGGCAGTTTTTTATTGCGGCATGCGTTGACGCTGCGAAATTTTCTGTCTATCACTTCCGACCATGAAAATCGCAACGGCTCTTATCGTGGTGGGAAAGCGCATGGGCAGGATGGTGTAACCATCCGGCGATAGCCACCCATGCGCTAGATGACAGGCTCCCTCCGGGGCCTTTTTTTATGCCCGAAATCAGGGCTTCCGGCCACAAACGTAATCCCAGCATAAACGGAACAGACAGATGAGCACGGACAATCAGGCGGCAGGCAATCGGATGACGGGAGCGGAGATCGTTCTCAAGGCGCTGAAGGACAACGGTGTCGAACATATCTTCGGCTATCCGGGCGGCGCGGTCCTGCCGATCTATGACGAGATCTTCCAGCAGGAGGATGTCAAGCACATCCTCGTCCGCCACGAGCAGGGGGCCGGCCATGCGGCCGAAGGTTACGCCCGCTCCACCGGCAAGGTCGGCGTCATGCTCGTGACCTCGGGTCCGGGCGCTACCAATGCCGTCACGCCGCTGCAGGACGCGCTGATGGATTCGATCCCGCTCGTCTGCCTGACCGGCCAGGTTCCGACCCCACTGATCGGCTCCGACGCCTTCCAGGAATGCGATACGGTCGGCATCACCCGGCCCTGCACCAAGCACAACTGGCTGGTCAAGGATGTCAACCAGCTCGCTGCCGTCATTCATGAGGCCTTCCGCATCGCCCAGTCCGGCCGTCCGGGCCCCGTCGTCGTCGATATTCCGAAAGACGTGCAGTTTGCGACCGGCACCTACACGCCGCCCGCCGATTACGCGATCCAGAAGAGCTATCAGCCGAAGATCCAGGGCGATCTCAACCAGATCCATGCCGCGATCGAGCTGATGGCGAATGCGCGCCGCCCGATCATCTATTCCGGCGGCGGCGTCATCAATTCCGGCCCCGAGGCTTCCAAGCTGCTGCGCGAGCTGGTCGAGCTCACCGGTTTCCCGATCACCTCGACGCTGATGGGCCTCGGCGCCTATCCTGCTTCAGGCAAGAACTGGCTGAAGATGCTCGGCATGCACGGTTCCTACGAGGCCAACATGGCGATGCACGACTGCGATGTCATGGTCTGCATCGGCGCCCGCTTCGACGACCGCATCACCGGCCGTCTCAATGCCTTTTCGCCGAATTCGAAGAAGATCCATATCGATATCGATCCGTCCTCGATCAATAAGAACGTCCGGGTCGATATCGGCATCCGCGGCGATGTCGGGCATGTGCTTGAAGACATGGTCCGCCTGTGGCGGGCGCTGCCGAAGAAACCGGAAAAGGGCCGCCTCGATGACTGGTGGACCGATATCGGCCGCTGGCGGGCGCGCAACTCCTTCGCCTATACGAAGAGCAATGATGTCATCATGCCGCAATATGCGTTGGAGCGGCTCTTCGCCCACACCAAGGACCGCGATACCTACATCACCACCGAGGTCGGCCAGCACCAGATGTGGGCGGCGCAGTTCTTCGGCTTCGAGCAACCGAACCGCTGGATGACCTCGGGCGGCCTCGGCACGATGGGCTACGGCCTGCCGGCCGCGCTCGGCGTGCAGATCGCCCATCCCGACAGCCTCGTCATCGACATTGCCGGCGACGCCTCGATCCAGATGTGCATCCAGGAAATGTCGGCGGCGATCCAGCACGATGCGCCGATCAAGATCTTCATCATGAACAACCAGTATATGGGCATGGTGCGCCAGTGGCAGCAGCTGCTGCACGGCAACCGCCTGTCGAATTCCTATACGGAGGCGATGCCCGATTTCGTCAAGCTGGCGGAGGCCTATGGCGCCGTCGGCCTGCGCTGCGAAAAGCCGGATCAGCTCGACGACACCATTCTCGAGATGATCGAGGTCAGGAAGCCGGTCATCTTCGATTGCCGCGTCGCCAATCTCGCCAATTGTTTCCCGATGATCCCCTCGGGCAAGGCCCATAACGAAATGCTGTTGCCGGACGAAGCCACCGACGAAGCGGTCGCCAATGCGATCGACGCCAAGGGCCGCGCGCTCGTATAATAAGGGAAGGGACCAAGGACATGAACGCTCACCTACAGCCCACGGGCTCCGCTTACTTCATTTCGCCGGAAACGGCGGCTGTCGAAAGCCACACGCTTTCGGTTCTCGTCGACAACGAACCGGGGGTTCTTGCCCGGGTCATTGGCTTGTTTTCCGGCCGCGGATACAATATCGAGAGCCTGACGGTCTCCGAGACCGAGCACCAGGCGCATCTTTCCCGGATCACCGTTGTCACACGCGGCACGCCGCAGGTGCTGGAACAGATCAAGGCGCAGTTGGAACGCATCGTGCCGGTGCATCGCGTCGTTGACCTGACGGTGCGCGCCCGCGAACTCGGCCAGGATCGGCCGATCGAGCGCGAAGTGGCACTAATCAAGGTGATCGGCGAGGGCGAGATGCGCGCCGAGACCCTCCGCCTTGCCGATGCCTTCCATGCCAAGGTGGTGGATGCGACGGTTGGTCATTTCATTCTTGAAATCACCGGCAAGTCGTCGAAGATCGACCAGTTCGTGGCGATCATGAAGCCGCTTGGCCTGATCGAGGTCTGCCGCACCGGCATTGCCGCGATGAACCGTGGCGCGCAGGGGATGTGAGTTCGCATCGCCCTTTGCTTGGCGTCATCCTCGGCCTTGTGCCGAGGGTCTGCTGCATATCAACCGGTAGTAGATACTCGGGACAAGCCTGAGCATGACGAAAGAGGAGTCGGCGATCAGAGCATTTCCAACGGCTTTTTCTTTGCCGGCGGCGGGAAGGCGGTGTCGAGCGCCAGCCAGTCGTCGTCGGTAATGTCGAGCGAGACGCAGTCGCGGTTTTCTGCCGCGCGTTCGGCATTCGAGGTCTTCGGGATGACGATGACGCCATCGCGTTCCAGCAGGAAGGCGAGCGCCAGCTGGGCGGGTGTCGCCTGATAGGCCTTGGCGATGCGGATCAGTTCGGGATGATGCAGGATATGTCCCTGTTCGATCGGTGAATAGGCCATGATGGGAATGCCGCGGCTCTGACACCAGGGCAGCAGATCGAATTCGATGCCGCGGCGGGAGAGATTATAGAGCACCTGGTTGGCGGCAACATTGGCGCCGCCGGGCACGCGGAGCAGTTCCTCCATGTCGTCGGTGTCGAAGTTGGAGACGCCCCAGGCGCCGATCTTGCTTGATGCCTTCAGCGTTTCGAAAGCGGCGACGGTCTCGGCGAGCGGATAGTTGCCGCGCCAGTGCAAGAGATAGAGATCGATGCGGTCAGTGCCCAACCGTTCGAGACTGTGCTCGCAAGCCTCGATCGTGCCTTTCAGGCTGGCATTCCAAGGATAGACCTTGCTGACGATGAAGACCTCGTCGCGCCGGCCCCTGATCGCCTGGCCGACGATCTCTTCAGCGCCACCGTCACCGTACATTTCGGCGGTGTCGATTAGCGTCATGCCGAGATCGATGCCTGCCTTGAGGCTTTCGATCTCGGCCTTGGCATGGCCGGCATCCTCGCCCATGGCCCAGGTTCCCTGGCCGAGCGCCGGCACTTGCGCGCCATTCGGGAAGGTGATCGTCGGGATCGGGTCGTCTTGCATGATCTTTTCCATTTGGGGGAGATTGCCGCCAATTCTTATCTTTCAAGTAATCCTGTCTCCATGACAATGATGTAATGGCATCAGCAATTTAGGACAGTTACATTGACCTAAATGAAATCGGCTGCGAAGGATGGCCGGTCCCGGGAGGTTTCATGCCGCTGGATACGTTTCTCGCCCTCGTTCTCTTCGCCTTCACGACCTCGATCACGCCGGGGCCGAACAATATGATGCTCTTCGCATCGGGCGTGAATTTCGGTTTCCGCAGGACGATCCCGCATATGTTCGGGATCGGTGCCGGCTTCTTCGTGCTGTTGCTCGGCGTCGGCCTCGGGCTTGGCGCGCTGCTGCAAACGATACCTGTGATCTATACGGCGCTGAAGTTTGCGGGCGGCGCCTATCTCGTCTGGATCGCCTGGAAGATCGCTTCCTCGCGCTCGCTCAGCGAAGGCAGAACCGGCGCTGAGCCGATGTCGTTCCTCGCCGCCGCCGCCTTCCAGTGGTTCAACCCGAAAGCCTGGGTGATGGCGGTGACCGCGATGGCGACCTATACCAATCCGCAACTCTACCTCGTCAGCGTGCTGATCGTGGGTCTCGCTTTCGCGGCAGTCAATGTGCCCAGCGTTTCGACCTGGGCCGGTTTCGGCTCGGCGCTGAGGGAATGGCTTTCCTATCCGGTGCGGTTGAAATGGTTCAATATCAGCATGGCGGTACTGTTGGTGGCGAGCCTCTGGCCGATGCTAAAATAGAGTGATTGCCGGCTTCATGAGCATCAGCCAGAGAATGCCGATGACGGCGAAGAAGGCCGGAAAGCCGCAGGCGAACCAGATGCGATAGAGGCTGAAATAGGCCGGCGGCAGGGCTTTTCCCGCCGCTGCTGCGGCGCGGGCAATATCGCGCAGCCGGATCTGGATCCAGACGACGGGCAGCCAGAACAGGCCGGTTACGACATAAAGCAGCAGCGACAGCGCAATCCAGCCCTCCGACAACTCCCAGCCGATCGACCGGGCCAGCAGATAGCCGGTCACCGGCTGGAGAATGACTGCGGTGGCGGTAAAGAGGGTGTCGGCGACCACTACCGTTGCCGCAACATGGGCGATCAGCTTGGGATCGCGTGTCCGGTGCGCCATCACCATGAAAAAGGCGATGCCGGCGCCGGTGCCGAAGAGCACGGTCGCGCCGATGACATGGGCAAGCAGCAGCCATTGCTCGAGCATCAGCGTTCATCCAGGATGGCAAGTGCGGTGAACGTCAGCAGGATCGATGGCAGCACCTTGACGAGGGGGCCGAGCGGATCGAGCCAGAGCGCGGGTTCGAGCAGGCTGGCGCCGGCAAGATAGGCGAACGACACGGCCAGCATGCCGAGAAGGGCGCCTTTCGCCAGCGGACGAAGGAGGACGGCTACGCCCAGAGCGATGTCGATCAGACAGGTTGCAAGTGTCAGCGCCGTTGCCGCGGCCTCAGGCATGAACGGCAGGAAGTGAGCGGACGTCTTCTCCAGCGTCAGCAGCGGGATCAGACCTGAGAGCAGCCAGAAAGCGGATAGGCCCGATATGACGAGCGGCTTCAAAAGATAGAGCCTGGCAAACCAGAGATCCTGTACGCTGGAGGGATTGGCCGAGAGCGTCGCTGCCGCGGGTGTCGTGGCAAGGTCGCTCCTCGTTTTCGAGCTCCGCACGCCTTCCGACATGACAGTCATCGCCGTCGAGCGCAGCGGCGAACGCCAGCCGAGCAGTCCTGATAGATCGGCCAGCGATGTCACCGGGCCGGCAAGCCAGCGGGGAAGAGTGAACACGCGGGCGGGCGGCAGGCCGAGCCACTGGCGGTGAAGGCCGACGAGATCGGCGAGCGTCAGAACTTCGTCGGCGGCAAGATCGATATCGCCGGAGATGCCGCCGGAGACTGCCCGCGACACGGCTTCCGCCACATCGTCCACCGAAAGTGTTTCGACCGGACTTTCGGCATGGACCAGCGGCAGCACCAGGGGAAAGGCTGCAAGCGCCCGTAGCAGCGCCGAACCGCCATGGGCATTGCGGCCGAGAACGAGGGCAGGGCGCAGGATGAGGTAAGGCAGGCCGCTTGCCGCCAGCGCCTCGTCGGCTCGCCGCTTGGTGGCAAGGAAGGGCAGGTCGCCCGCCGCTCCCGCCGTCCTTGCCGATATCTGCACGATCAGCGGACGCGATGAGCTTTTTGCGGCGGAATAGAGCGCCAGCATCGCCTCTGCCTGGGTGGCCGACAGATCGTCCGACAGCCCGTCCTGCAGGGCGCCGGCGCAGTTGACGACGACATTCCGGTCCTTGAGGATATCGTCCCAATCCGCTGGTTTCGTCATGCGCGAGAGATCTGCGCGCCGCCAGTCGATCGCCGGCTGTTTCAGGCGTGCACGAGCGGGATTGCGGCCAAGCCCGCTCACGGCGTGGCCGTCGGCAACGAGCCGGGCCGCGACGACGGAGCCTATGAAGCCGGTAGCGCCGAGAATCAGGATGTTCATGGTGGGAGATTAGCGGAAAGCGCACGAGACATAGAAGGGCTTGGCGGGCATGTGGTGTGTGCTAAAATGAGAGGCGGATGTTTACACTGCTTCCATGGGCGTGCTTCGAGGAGGGGCGAGGCTTTGCGACGATTCCGCTTCTCCCCAGCGGGGAGAAGATGCCGGCAGGCAGATGAGGGGGTGAGCGGCAAAGCCGCGAATGCTCTGAGCGAAAGCGAAGGGCAACAATGAATGGCGTGCCGTGCGGCCCCCTCATCCGACCCTGCGGGCCACCTTCTCCCCGCTGGGGAGAAGAGGGAACCAAGCCGCGGACTCGCTTACTTTTCAGACCCGCCAGAGAGGGTCAGAGCCACCTATCTGCCGTACCGGGAGGACATTGCCTTGCACGACCATGACGACGACCATGCTCAGGGACATGAGCACGCCCACGGGCATGATCACGACAACCATTATTCCGACATGCAGGCACGCGTGAAGGCCCTGGAAACGCTGCTGACGGAGAAGGGGCTGATCGATCCGGCGGCGATCGACGCGATCGTAGAGACCTACGAGACGAAGGTGGGACCGAGAAACGGCGCGCATGTCGTCGCCAAGGCCTGGAGCGATGCCGATTTCGCCGACTGGCTGAAGCGTGATGCGATGGCGGCCATCGCCAGCCTCGGCTATACCGGCCGACAGGGCGAGCATATGCGCGCCGTCTTCAATACGGCAGAGACCCATAATCTCGTCGTCTGCACGCTCTGCTCTTGTTATCCCTGGTCGGTGCTTGGCCTGCCGCCGGTCTGGTACAAGGCGCCGGCCTATCGCTCGCGCGCCGTCATCGATCCGCGCGGCGTGCTGGCCGAATTCGGTCTGACCCTGCCGGAGGACAAGAAGATCCGCGTCTGGGATTCGACGGCGGAACTGCGTTACCTCGTCATTCCCGAACGGCCCGAAGGGACCGACGGAATGGATGAGCAGACGCTCGCCGGCCTCGTCAGTCGCGATGCGATGATCGGCACGGCCGTTGCCCGCAGGCCGGGGAGCGCCACATGAACGGACCGCACGATCTCGGCGGGCAGATGGGCTTTGGGCCGGTCGCGCCCGAAAAGGACGAGCCCTATTTCCATGCCGAATGGGAAAAGCGGGCGCTCGGCATTACGATTTCCTGCGGCGCTTTCGGCGCATGGACGATCGATGAAAGCCGGCATGCGCGCGAGAATATTCCGCCGGCCGATTACCTCGCCGCCAGCTATTACGAGATCTGGATCCGCGGCATCGATAAGCTGCTCGAACGGCATGGTTTTGCGACTCGTGAGGAGCTGCTGTCCGGCCATGCGCAGCAGCCAGGAGCCGTTCCGAAGCGGGTGCTGAAGGCGGACATGGTGCCCGGCGTTCTGGCGAAGGGCGGGCCTTGCGATCGTCCTGTTAAGACCGCGCCGCTCTTTGCGGTCGGCGAGACGGTGAGGACGAAGAATTTCAATCCGACGACGCATACGCGCCTGCCGCGTTATGCCAGGGCCAGGACCGGTGTGGTCGAGGCAGTGCAGGGCTCTTTCGTTTTCCCTGACGACAATGCACATGGCAAGGGCGAAAACCCGCAATGGCTCTATACGGTCGTTTTCGACGGCGCGGAGATTTGGGGAGGAGATGCCGATCCGACGCTGACGGTGTCGATCGATGCGTGGGAGAGCTACCTTGAGCCGGCATGAAATGTCGCCGCTGACGCAATCGCCCAGCCTGCCGAGGTCGCCGGAGGGCGAGCCGGTTTTTCCCGAGCCATGGGCGGCTGAGGCTTTCGCCATGACCGTGCACCTGCACGCACAAGGCCTGTTCAGCTGGAGCGAATGGGCTGAAACGCTTTCCGCGCAATTGCACAAGCCCGGCCGGGCCGAAGATGGCAGCGACTATTTCGACTGCTGGGTGGCGGCACTCTCCGACCTCATCGTCGACAACGGCATCGCCGATGCGGAAACGATCCTGGCGCTGCAGCAGAGCTGGCAGCGGGCGGCAGAAGCGACGCCGCACGGACGGCCGATCGAGCTTTGCAACGATCCCTCACGCTGATCCTCACGACGGGAACTGCTTGTAGCACTCCTCGGCCACCTGACGCAGCGTCTCGCGGGAGATTTCGCCGGTGACGGCATAACCGAGTTCGCCGTCGATCCAGTAGAAGGTTTCGAGATTGCCCGATGAGGCGAAGCGGAAGCTCGTCGTGCGGTTCTCCGTGTTGCGGCCGACCATGACGGTCAGGCGCTCGCCGGCCTGGTTTTCATACATGAACATGGCACCCGGCCTGCCGTCGACCGGCAGCAGGCGGCCGCCGACAAGCTTGAAGCCGAGCGGCTGCAGGTTCGGGATCTTGAGGTTCTGGATTGCCAGGCGCTTACCGAGCCAGGTGGCGAGGTGGACCTCCTCGTCTGCAAAGACCTCGACGGGATGGCGAACCTCGGCGGCATAGACCGTGAAAGCGGTCTGGGCCTGTTTCGGCAGGGTCTCGGAGCCGGCAAGCTGCAACTCCGGCTTTTCCAGAAGCGCGGGGCCATAATGGCCGCTGACGGCGCCGAGCGTGAAGACGAGGAGGGCTGATGCGGCAATCGCCCAGCGTTTCGGTCCCGATGAAACGGCGCGCGGGGGGACGACGAGCAGAGGATCGGTATCCTTCGCCTTCTCATAACCGGCAAACAGCGATCGGATGGCTGAGTTCTGCGCCTGCCATTCGGCGACTATCACCGCCTCGTCGGGATTGTCGGCCAGGAAGGTCTCGATGCGGGCGCGCACCGTTTCCGGCAGCTGGCCGTCGGCATAGGCGTGAAGGTCGGCTTCGGTGACGCTCGGATTGGTCTCGTTCATTTCGGTCTCCGAAGCGTAATGATGTTGTCGGCTTTCAATCGCTCGGCGACGCGCCGGCGGGCGCGCGACAGGCGCGACATGACGGTGCCGATCGGGATATCGAGCGCGGCGGCGACTTCGCCATAGGTGTATCCCTCGATGACGACCAGCATCAGCACCGCGCGGTGTTCCTCTGAAAGGCTGTTCAGCGCATCGTCCAGCCGGGCACGTTCCAGCGGATCGGCGGGCGGTTCGGACGCGGCCAGATTTTCTGCGGCACCGAGCTCGACAAGGCCGTCGCGCGTCTTGCCGCGCCGGCCGTTGCGGTAGAGATTGGTCATGATGGTCAGGACCCAGCCGCGCAGGTTGAGGCCGCGCCATTGGCCGCGGCGCGTGAGAACCTTTTCGACACAATCCTGGAGCAGGTCCTCGCCATCGGCATCCGAGCGCGTCAGGCTGCGCGAATAACGCCTGAGCGAGGGCAGGAGGGCCAGGATCTGGCCCTCGAAACTTTCGGGTGCGGGTATCTTCATGCCGGCTCTCTTGGCATCAGGGCCCGACTATCAAGGTTTGGCGAGATCCCAGTTGCCGCCGACGCCGTCGCCGGTGATGTCGCCCGTCTTCTTGTCCTTGACCCAATAATAGAGCGGCATGCCGTCCTTGGCCCATTGCTTCGTGCCATCCTTACGGTCGATGATCGAATATGCACCATCAGCCTTGGCATCGGAAGCCGCCATCAGCGGAGGCCAATTCTTGGCGCAATCATCGTAGCAGTTGGAAACGCCCTTCACGTCCTTCTTGAAAGTGTAGAGCGTCATGCCGTTTTCGCCGGCAAGCACCTTGCCCTTGGCGGATTCCACGGTCGTGACAGGAGCGGCGGCGAAAGCAGCGGTCGCGGCAAGGGCGGCGGCCGCCAAGACGGACAGGAATTTCACGGATTTCATGATGTCTCTCCTCAGGTTGGGCACGCAATCTTGCGCTACCTGAGATAAGACACGAGGCGCGGTGGTTTTATTCCAGGCGCAGCAAAAGTTTTCATGGCGGGCGAGGTGGGCCGAAGCCCGTTTCGCCCGCCATGGCGTGTCGGCGCCTTGCCGGCTATTCTCCGGTGGCGGTCGCCGCCGCCATGTCGACCCAGACCGCTTCAAAAATATGGCCATCGGGATCTTCGAAGGCACGGTTGTAGAGCCAGCCCATGTCCGTCGGCGCGCGCGGATCGGCTTTGCCCCCGGCGGCCGCGGCTGCCTCGACGATAGCGTCCACTTCTTCGCGGCTGTCCATCGTCAGGGCGATCAGCACTTCGCTCGCCTTTTGCGCTTCGGCGACAGGCTTTGGCGTGAAGGTCGCGAAAAAATCGCGCGTCAGCAGGTGGAAGAAGATGGCGTCGGACCAGACCATATTCGACGCCTGATGGTCGCTGAACTGTTCGTTCTTGCTGCAGCCGATCGCTTCGTAGAAGCGGGTCGCAGCAGCAAGGTCTTTTACCGGCAGGTTCACGAAGATCATCTTGGGCATTGCAGTTCTCTCCTCTTCTTTTGTCTTTCGGGCTTTGTTTTCCAGGCGGCGGCTCGGCTCACACAAATTCCTGCACGATCGTCTCGCTGGCATGAATACAGACGATTTCGAGTCGTCCGGTGCCGACATTCTCGAAGCGGTGGGGAATGTTGGCGGCCACGACGACGATATCGCCGGGAAAGGCGCGGGTCTTGGCGTCGCCTACGGTAAATTCGGCTTCGCCTTTCCTGACTGCCCACGTTTCGGAATAGGGGTGAACATGCAGGTCAGGCCCTTGGCCGGGCTCATTGTCGACCAGGAAAAGCGATATCTCGCCGCCATGGTCACGGCCCTCGAAGCGGACCGTGCGGCTCTGATCGGGCCGCGGTTCCTGGTGGCGAAGAATACTGAACATCACGGGCTTCCTGCTGGTGCCATCTGCGATCACAAAACTATCTTCGCGAGAAGATATATCCTCAAAACTGTCTTCCTGTCAAGATATCTTCCTTGATATGGATGGAAGGTGTATGTCTCGGCTGTGGTGGCATATGAGGCAGAAAATGACGAATGGAACTAAAGGAGACGGCTCTTACGAGGATCATGTCGACCGGCTGCGCCGGCAATGGGCGCTGGAACTGCCCGACCTCGACACCGAGCCGATGGCGATCCTGGGCCGGGCCTTTCGGCTGTCGAACCTGGTGCGCCCGAGCATTGAGGCGACCTTTGCCGATTTTGGCCTCGACCGCGGCGAATTCGACGTGATCGCAACGCTTCGCCGTTCCGGACCGCCTTACCGGCTGACCCCGACGGAGATGTATTCGGCGCTGATGATCTCCTCGGGAGGCCTGACCCACAGGCTCGACCGGCTGGAGAAGGCGGGACTGATCCGCCGGGAGAAATCGCCGCGCGATGGGCGCAGCGTATTGGTGGCATTGAGCGAGGCGGGTGCGGCACTCGCCGAAAAGGCCTTCCGCACCGACATGGCGAGCGAATCTTCGTTTCTGCAGGCTCTTGACGGAAAGGAGCGCGAGGCGCTCGCTGTGCTGCTGCGCAAGCTGATTGCGGGAATTGAAAACCAGCAGGCGCAGGGAGAGGACGAGAACGGGGGCTGAGCGGAGATCGGAGCCCGCATCGCCGTTCAGGCAGCAACACGCTGCTTTTGCAGTTCATTTACATCATGTCGATTTTCGGATATGATATGTCCTTAATTCCATTGGCAGAACCAGCCATCACACGAGTTGCTGAATGATCCTGAAAAGCCAGGTCGAGTGGGCGCTTCACTGCTGCGCCATTCTCGCGGGCCTGCCAGAGGGCAGGTATCTTTCCACCAAGGCGCTCGCCGAGCTGCACGGCCTGCCGAAGGAATATCTCTCCAAGGCGCTGCAGAGCCTTTCGCAGGCATCGCTGGTCGAGACCACGCTCGGCCCAAGTGGCGGCTACAGGCTTGCCAAGACCCCCTCGGATATCAATTTTCTCGAGATCGTCGAGGCGGTCGAGGGGAAGGCCCGCAGCTTCACCTGTACGAATATCCGGGCGAACAATCCCTGCCGGCCGGAGGGGTATTGCGACAGCAAGCCATGCGCGGTGGCGCGCATCATGTGGGAGGCCGACGAGGCCTGGCGGGATACGCTGAGGCGCGTCCGGCTTTCCGATCTGGTCGGCACCTTGTCCGAGGAAGTGCCGGCCGACATTTGGCGCAGCACGTTCGAATGGGTGCTCAAGCGCGCCGGCTGAGCGGGGGGGGCGCCGATCTCTACGCCTTGAAGATGGTCCTGATGGTCTTCAGGATGGCATGCGCATTGCGGGCATGTTCCGGGGGCAAGGAGGCGCCGTTGCGGAAACGCTCGGCGCGGCTGGCGAGATGGTCGGCGATTTCTTCCGCCAGCGCCGGGCGTTCGCTTAAGAGCGGCGCGAAGGCCTCCTGGTCGATCTCATAGGCGGTCACGGGGGTCAGAGCCTCCAGGGTGCAGACTTCCTGCATGCCGGCGAGGAGTCCGGTCTCGCCAAAAAAGTCGCCCGGCGCGAGCCGTCCGCGTTCCTCGCCTGCGTTCCGCGCTGCGATGATGCCGGCGCGCACCATCATCAGTGAGGGAAGCATTTCGTCCTCCCGCACGATCACATGGCCCTTGCGGAACTCCCGGACAGTCGTGGTTTCGGCGAGCCTGCGCTTCTCATCGGATGTCAGCGTCGTGAAGACCGGAATGGCCTCGATCAGGGCAAGCGGCGTTACGCTCGGCGGCTTTGCGCTTTCTTCCGTCGGCAGATCGGCGGTCAGCACCGTCGCCGACGGCGGAATGGCCAGCAACAGGCCGGCGGATTTGCAATGGCGATAGACGAGATCGAGCACTTCGTTCCGCGCCGGCACCCGCTGGCTTGGGCTTGTCACCCGAAACTGCAGCTCGACCTCAAGCGCCGTGGCATCCAGCCCCTTGAGTGCTACGACCGGCGGCGGCTCGCGCACGATCGAATTGCAGCTCGCAAGCGCCGTTGCCATGACTTGGCGGACCGATGCCGGCATCCGCGTCGGGGCGATGCGGATGGTGAGGATCAAGAGATGGGTCTCGTCCGGCCGGCTTACATTCGTCAGGCCTAGCTTTGCCAGAAAACTGTTCGGCAGAACGACGATATTGTTTGCGCTGGTCAGGATATGCGTCGCGCGCCAGTTGCTTTCGACGACGCGCCCCTCTGTGCCGTCGCTCAAGAGGATCCAGTCACCGATGATGTATGGCCGGCCGAGCGTCAGGGCGATGCCGGAGAAGACGTCAGCGAGCGTGTTCTGCAGCGCCAGGCCGAGAATGATCGCGACCACGCCCGAGGTTGCAACGAGGGTTCCGATCGGCACGCCAAAGACGAAGGCCAGAACCGACAGGGCCATGCCGATATAGACGACGCCGATAACCAGATCCTGAAGCAGGCGGGCCTCTCGCGGGCTGCCCTCCAGCACCAGATAGAGCCTGATGAAACCGATGACGGCCCATGCCAGATGGATCCACCAGAGCGTTTTTGCGACGATGATGAGCAGGGCCTGCGGATCTTCCGAGCCATATCCCTGAAACCGGTGAGGTTCGATGCCGCTGCCGACGAGGATCAGCGTCATCACACCAAAGAACAGGATCTGCACCACCAGTCGCGTCGTCGGCCGCTGGCGGGAAAGCAGATGCCAGACGACGATGCCGGCGAAGCCGACTGTTATCAGCGATATCAGAGGCTTGCCGAAGAACGCGTCGTCAATCATCTCTCTGTCTCCGGAGGGGCGGGCGGCACATGATTCAGCATCTCGGCCGCCCACGCAAGCATCGGAGCTTCGCGCGGACGGCAGGAGTGAACTGTCACTTCTGGAGCGGATAGGTCAGCTCTTTCTGGTCGGTGTCGACGACGAAGACCGCGAGCAGGCGGGCGGGCTTGGTCTCGCTGTCATTGGCGCTGACGCCATGGCGGTCGCCCGGCATTTCGGAGAAGCTCTCCCCAGCCTTATAGACCTTGACCGGGTCGTCATTGACCTGGCTGCGGATCGACCCTTCGAGCACGGTGGCGTAGATGAAGGCCGAGTCCGGATGGGTGTGGCCTTCGGAGAAGCCGCCCGGACCATATTCGACGAGCACGCCCTTAATGCTCTTGTCGGGCACGTTCGGAAGTTGGTGCTCATAAACGAGCGTGACCTTCGCAGCCTTGCTGCTGTCATGTGCGGCCACGCCGGTGGCGGCCAGAAGGGCGAGGGCGGCGGCGAGGAATGATTTTTTGATCATCGGAATCTCCTTGGATCTGGATGCGGAGGACGCGCCCAAGCGGCCGCGTCCTGAGGACAAGTGAAATCACTTCGGCTGGGCGGACTTTGCGAACCATTGCTCGAAGGTGATCGAGCCGAGCCGCGGATTAGCGTCGGAGACGAGCGATTGGTCATTGAGCCTTGCGCCGAAATATCTCGCTTCGGCATCGACCTCGACGGTGCGCGGGTCTTTCATCGCCTTCAGATAACGGGCGACGAGCTCGCTGAGGCGGGCCTGCTCCGGACCAGCGATCTCGAGCGTCGCGTTGGCGGGAGCAGAGAGGGCCACGTCCGCCATGGCGTCCGCCACGTCGTCAGAAGCGATCGGCTGCACATAGGCCGGCGACAGGTGGACCGTCTGGCCGACGGTGCCCGATTGGGCGATGCCGTTCAGGAATTCCATGAACTGCGTCGAATGCACGATGGTATAGGGAATACCCGACGCCTTGATCAGCTTTTCCTGAGCAAGCTTGCCGCGGAAATAGCCGCTTTCCTGCAGGCGCTCGGTGCCGACGACGGAGAGGGCGATATGGTGCTTGACGCCGGCGAGTTTTTCGGCGGCGAGAAGATTGCGGCCCGAGGTCTCGAAAAATTCGAGCACGGCGTTATCCTCGAAGGACGGCGAATTGGCGAGGTCGAGCACGACTTCGGCGCCTGAGAGCGCCTCTGCCAGCCCTTCTCCGGTGATCGTGTTGACGCCGGAGTTCGGCGAGGCAGCGATCACGTCATGGCCGCGTTTGGCCAGGCGTTCGACAGTCTTCGAACCGATGAGGCCGGTTCCGCCGATGACAACGATTTTCATAATGGATCTCCGTTCGCTGCCGCGGTGCGGCAGCGTTAAAGGTGAATCTTCTCAATGAATTGCGCGGTTTAGTTCAGGCCGGCCTTGTCGAGGCCATAGGCCTTGTCGGCCGTGCCGGGCACGGTCTTGAAGCCGACATTGACACGGTTCCAAGCATTGATCGCCATGACGACGAAAGTCAGGTCCGAGATTTCCTTCTCGGAAAGCTGGCCGCGCACCCGTTCGTAAATCTCGTCGGGAATGCCGCCTTCGGGAAGCTTGGTTAGTGCTTCGGTCCAGGCAAGGGCTGCACGCTCGCGGGGGATGAACAGGTTCGATTCCCGCCAGATGGCGACGTGGTAGATCCGCAGTTCCGTCTCGCCGTGGATCTTGGCCTGCTTCACATGCATATCGAGGCAAAAGCCGCATCCATTGATCTGCGAGGCGCGGATTTCGACGAGGGCCTGCAGCTTCTCGTCGATCACGCTGCTCTTCAGCGCCATGCTGAATTCCATGAATTTCTTGAAAAGCTCGGGGGACTGTTGGGCGTAGTTCAATCGCTGGGTCATGTGCCTCTCCTTCAATTAAGGACACTCTATATCCTTATGGATAGAAAATATCCTTAATTGCTGGACTGTAAAGCCATTCTCGCTTAGTCTGGCTGCATAAAGCCTATGCGCAAAAGTATGAGGGGCAGGGGATGGATATCGTTTCGGCATTGCGGACCTTTCAGCGCGTCGTGGAGACGGGTTCGTTCTCGGCGGCGGCGCACGATCTCGACGTGACGCAGCCGGCGGTCTCGCGACAGGTCGCAGCCCTCGAGGGCCATTTCAACACCCGCCTCCTGCATCGCACGACGAGCGGCCTGTCGCTGACCGCGGAGGGGGAGCGGATGTTGCCGATGGCGCTGCGGATTCTCGAAGCGGTTGAGGAGCTTGGCGATGCGGCCGGATCGGACGGAGCCATGGCCTCGGGAAAGGTCAGGCTCAGCGTTCCAGCACCACTCGGCCTCTATCTCAGCGAGCGGCTCGGCGATCTTCTTGCCGCCAATCCGAAGCTCTCGGTCGAACTTATCTTCAGGGAGCTGGGCTCGGATATGATCGAGGAGCGCCTGGATCTCGAAGTGCGCTTGGGCCAGGTCGCCGACAGCAGCCTCGTCTGCCGACGGATCGGCTGGACGACCGCCTTCCTCGTTGCAGCTCCCGCCTATCTCGCGCGCAGGGCGGCTCCCCGCGCACCGAAGGAGATCAAGGATCATGAATGCCTGTGCTACAACAGGGCAGGCGAGGCCAATACCTGGTCCTTCTCGAACGGTTCGGAAGACATATCGGTCCGGATCTCACCGCGGCTGACCGCCTGCAATGCGGTCGCCATTCACCGGGCTGCCCTTGCCGGAGCGGGTCTTGCGGTGCTTTCGCACATCATCGCGATGCCCGATATCGCCGCCGGTCGGTTGGTCCCCGTGATGAAGGATTTCCAGCCGAGCCGGCTGCCGGTTACCGTCGTCTATCCCTCGCGGCGCAACATGCCGCTGCGCGTCAAGACGGTTCTGGATTTTCTCACCGAGGCTATGGGGCAGGACCCGTCGATGTGCGCCAGCGGCGCGGACCGGCAGTGGAACTGATGATCGTCCGGCCGGGCGATTTGCGGTTTTCCGCCTTGCCTAAAGCCCGCGAATCCTGCCAAGTCCTGCGATCATGCAATTTGCGCCGCAACAAGATGAAGCCCTGAAGGCTGTTTCGAAATGGCTGAAGGAAGGGCGCTCGCCGCTCTTTCGCCTGTTTGGCTATGCCGGAACGGGAAAGACGACGCTTGCCAAGCATTTTGCCGAAAATGTCGATGGCGACGTGCTGTTTGCCGCCTTCACCGGCAAGGCGGCACAGGTGCTGCGCTCGCGGGGCGCCTCCAACGCCCGGACGATCCATTCGCTGATCTACCGGCCGCGCGGCGAGGAGGCGGTGGAAGACGAGGAAACAGGCAAGACCTCGATCGCGCCGATGTTTTCGATCAACCGGCAAAGCCCGGTCGCGAAGGCGGCGCTGATCATCGTCGACGAATGCTCGATGGTGGACGAGGCGCTCGGCAAGGACCTGATGAGCTTCGGCACGCCGATCCTGGTGCTCGGCGATCCCGGCCAGCTGCCGCCGGTCACAGGCGGCGGCTACTTCACCAATCAGGATCCGGACTATCTGCTCACCGATATCCACCGCCAGGCGCGCGACAATCCGATCATCAAGCTCGCCATGCAGGTGCGCGAAGGCAATGAGGTGATGTACGGCGATTACGGCACGGCCAAGGTGATCTCGAAGAACGAGGTGACGCAGCAGCTGGTGCTCGATGCCGATCAGGTGCTCGTCGGCACCAACCGCACGCGGCGGCGCTACAATCAGCGCCTGCGGGAGTTGAAAGGCTTCAATGCCGATTATCCGCAGACCGGCGACAAGCTCGTCTGCCTCAGGAACGATCCGGCCAAAGGCTTGCTCAACGGCTCGCTCTGGCAGGTGATGACCTCGTCGAAGGAAACGACGAAGCCCGGCATCAATCTGCTCGTCCGTCCCGAAGACGATGACATGGACCGGGGGGCTGCCAAGATCAAGCTGCTGAAACAGGCCTTCGAGGATGTCGAGGGTGAGATCCCCTGGAACACCCGCAAACGCTACGACGAGTTCGACTATGGCTATGCGCTCACCGTTCACAAGGCGCAGGGTTCGCAATGGAACGATGTCGTGCTCTTCGACGAGAGCTGGGCGTTTCGCGATACCCGGGAACGCTGGCTCTATACCGCGATCACGCGCGCGGCGGAGACGCTGACGATCGTCCGCTAATCCCAGTCGCACCCGCGGCCCGGTCGCATTCGCGGTCTGGAGTGGTAAGGAAGAAACGGTGGCGGCCGTGTCTTAGGCGGATGGTACTAAGCCTGCACGATGCCGAGCAGAACCGCCTTGGCGATGGCCTGGAAGCGGTTGTTGGCGCGGAATTTCAAGATGATTCCGGCTTCGAGATCCTTGGTCTCGTCATGTTTCAGGTCGAGTGCCCGGGCGATGCGTTGGGTGGAATAGCCTTCCGCCATCAGTTCCAGGCAACGCCGTTCCTGCGGGGTCAGGCTGGCGCTGCCCTGATTGTCGTTCAACGGCGGCTCTTCGATGCTGCCGTCGAAATCCAGGAGGTCGCCGACCTGCTGGAGCTGGCGGTGCAGCGTCGACATCTCGGCCGTCAGTTCGCGCTTGCGCACCTGCAGGCCCTCGCGGAACATCGCCTCGGCCGATTCCTGCGAATCGGCGTTGCGGAGTTCGTCCATCAGTTCCTGGATGACGGCGATCGGCATGCCGGTTTCGCGGCAGACTGTAATGACGGCCATGCGCATCACGTCGTCCTGGCCGTAGACCCGCATCAGGCCGATACGGTTGGCTGAAATCAACCCTTTCTCTTCATAGAAATGCAGTGTCCTGTGCGTGACGCCGAATGCGTTTGCCATATCGGCAATGGGCACCGGACCGTCTGGTAGATCCGGCGGCAGCGCGGCCGAAGGCAGGAACCGGTATTTCGACCGGGCCTCCGAAGCGATACCGGCGGTGGCAAACAGGCGTTTGGAACCGTCTGGCATGAACCCTCCTGGGGCATGTTGTTGCACCTCATGCGGTTTTGCCAGTTGCTTCCCATGCGCGGCGAGTGGGGTTTCCTCTAGGCGTTCTTCTCAGTGGGAAAGAAGCAGTACGCGGCGTACTCTACGCGATACGATGTCCACGTTATGCGTGAACGATCTTTTTTATAAGTGCTAAAAATAATCTCTTTTAAATGGGATAGCAACTTTACCGGCATATTTTGCCGGGTTCTTGGGTGTGTTGCACAAAAACAGGTGCTGCACTGCGGGATCTCGCGGTCCTCTTTAAAGGTGACGGGATTTACTATCTGCGGTACGCGTGCGGCAAATGCTCAGCGTAATTTCGGCGCTCATCAGCGATTGGCATCGCACCCATCTGCGAATCTCGTTGGCCATCGCACGGGCCTTGGCTTAAAAGCAAGCCTCCCATTTCCGTGACCGATGGATATCAGCCATGCCCGCCAAGCTCTCCGTGAACCTCAATGCCATCGCCATGCTGCGCAACCGGCGCGATCTGCCCTGGCCGAGCGTCGAAACGCTCGGGCGGATCGCACTTGCCTCCGGCGCCAGCGGTCTGACGGTGCATCCGCGCCCCGACCAGCGGCACATCCGCTTTTCCGACCTGCCGGTGATCCGCAACCTGATCGACGACGAATTCCCCAAGGCCGAGTTCAATATCGAGGGTTATCCGACCGAGGAATTCTTCGAACTCTGCGCCGGGGCGGCCCCCGAGCAGGTGACGCTGGTGCCTGACGATCCCGCCCAGGCGACCTCCGATCACGGCTGGGATTTCCGCAAGCACCAGGCGTTCCTGACCCATGCCGTCGCGCGGCTGAAGACGATGGGATGCCGGGTGTCGCTCTTTGCCGACGGCGATGGCGATGCAGAAGCGGTTGATATCGCCAAGGCGGTCGGCGCCGACCGGATCGAACTCTATACCGGTCCCTATGGTGGCTGCTTCGACGCGCCGGAGCGCTCCGCCCCGATCCTCGAAGCGCTCGGACGGACGGCCGATGCAGCCCTTGCAATTGGCCTCGCCGTCAATGCCGGCCATGATCTGACAGTGGAAAACCTGCCGGCCCTGGTGAAGCGCATTCCCGCTCTTGCCGAGGTTTCGATCGGTCACGGGCTGACCGCCGATGCGCTGGAATACGGCATGGCGGAAACCGTGCGGCGCTTCTGCCGGGCCTGTGGGCAGACGGTTTGATCATTGAAGAAAGCCCGCCCCATGATGTGCGAGGCGAGCTTTCCAGACGACCTTATGCTACCTCAGGCGGTCAGGGCCGCCTTGTGTTCGACGAAGAAATCCTTCAGCGGCTGCGGCTCCCTGCCGGTCAGCTTGGTGAAGTCTTCGGTGACGATGTCGAACTTGCCGGCGCGGGTGTTGGCGTCGGCCGACACCAGCATGTCGGCGACGAAGCCGGGAAGGCCGGCGCCGCGGATGCCCTGGCCGAGCTGTTCGTCATTGACGTCGACCACTTCGAGCGGCTTGCCGGCGACATCCGAGACGATGGCGGCGATCTGCCTGTTGGTCAGCCGTTGCGCGCCGGTCAGCGTATAGGTGGCGCTCTCGGAGGTGCCGGAGGCAAGGACCGCGGCGATCGCCAGCGCGCAGTCATTGCGCGAAATGGTCGAGATCTTGCCGTCGCCGGTGGCGCTGTACCATTTGCCGCCCTGGAGATTGTGCGGCATGCCGTGCAGGTAGTTGTCGTGATACCAGGCGTCACGAATGATCGTATAGGCGATGCCGCTGGCCTTGATGGCGTTTTCGCTGCCGAGGTGGTCGGGCGCGAAGGTGACGAGCGAATCGTCGGGCGCCGGCATCGAGGTATAGGCGATGTGCTTGACGCCTGACTTGACGGCGGCCGCAACGGCGCCTTTGTGCTGGGCGAGACGCTTGCCGGGAGTGTCGAGCGCGTCGGTGCTGATGATCAGCAAGCGGTCGACGCCGGCGAAAGCCTTCTCCAAGCCGGCAACGTCATCGAAATCAGCCTTGCGGGTAACGACGCCCTTCTTCTCTAGATCGGAAAGCTTTTCGGGGCTGCGCGTCGCTGCAACGATGTTGCCGGGGGCGACCTTGTAGGTCTCGATGAGGTGATGGATGACACGCTGGCCGAGCTGCCCGGCAGCGCCGGTGACCAGGATGATTTCGCTCATACGTCGTTTCCTTCTGTGCTGTATTGGCTGTGTTGTGCCGGTGGTCTCGAAAAGAGAGTAACACTAGAATAGGAATTGACTTGGCGGTGTAAAGGAGGCAGTTTTTCGGCTCTACGTTACCAAAAGGGAACCAGCAGATGAGCGGTGCGGTCGTCAGTCTGAAGAACAGGATGCCGGGCGCGCGGCGCGAGATCGATCTCGCCGGTCTCGATTTCGGCAATTGCCCGGTCAGAGACATGATGCAGCAGATTGGCGGCAAATGGTCGACGCTGCTGCTCGAGGTTCTGGCGGCCGAGCCCCATCGATTCGGCGAGCTGCGGCGTATGCTCCCCGATATCTCGCAGCGCATGCTGACGCAGACGCTGCGCGACCTGCAGAGGGACGGGTACATCCATCGCGAGGTCTTCCCGACCAAGCCGCCGAGCGTCGAATATTCGATGACCGATCTCGGCCGATCGCTCTACCAGCCGCTATCGCAGCTTCTGAACTGGGCGGAAGCGAACCACGAGGCGGTTCGCGCCGCCCGCTCGCATTTCGATGCCACTGACAAATAGGCTGGTTTCCTACTTGCCGCGCCCCTCCGTCAGGAACAGCAGGAAGGCCAGCGCCGGGAAAGCAAAACCGATCCAGGCCGTCATCGTCCAGCCGCCAGTTGCATAGGCCCAGCCGCCGAGCGCTGAGCCGAGCGCGCCGCCGGCAAAGAAGGTCGCCATGAACAGGCCGTTGAGCCGGCTGCGGTGTTCCGGGTTCAGCGCATAGATGGCGCGCTGGCCGCAGACGAGATTGGTCGTTACCCCGAAATCGAGCATGATCGCCGCCGCCGTCAGGAGCACGAGAGCGGTGAGCGAGCCGTCGCCCGCGAAATGGCTGATCAGGAAAGAGGCCATGCCGAGCAGCATGGCGATCGTCGAGGCGATCCTCGTCATGCCGCGATCGGCAAGCCGGCCGGCGATCGGCGAAGCGACGGCGCCGGCAGCACCGGCAAGCGCGAAGAGGGCGACGCCGTTCTGCGTCAGGCCGAAGGCCGGGCTTGCGAGCAGCAGAGGCGTCGTCGTCCAGAACAGGCTGAAGGCGCCGAACATGCCGGCCTGATAGAGGGCGCGGCGCTGCAGCACGCGCGAAGTCAGCGCCAGATGGGCCATGGAGGCGAGCAACTCGCTATACCGCAGCTTCGTCTTCGGCAGGCGGACCGGCAGGTTGGCGCGCAGGACGACGGCGAGCACAATCATCAGCCCCGCGGTGACGTAGTAGACCACATGCCAGGAAGAGGCTTCGGCGACGAAGCTTGCGAAGGGGCGCGCCAGCATGATGCCGCAGAGCAGGCCGCTCATGACGTTGCCGACGACCTGGCCGCGCGTTGCATCGGGCGCCATGTTGGCGGCGAAGGGAACCAGGACCTGAACTGCGACCGAGGAAAGGCCGATAGAGAGCGAGGCGACGAGAAAGGCCGTGGGTGTCGAGGACAGCGCCGCGCCGATGAGCGCAACGGCCGAGACGGCGATTAGCATCAGCACCAGACGGCGGTTTTCGGTGAGGTCGCCGAGCGGCACGATCAGCAGCAGGCCGAGGCCGTAGCCGATCTGCGTCAGCGTGACGATCAGGCCGGTGGCGGCAGGCGTGAAGCCGAGATCGGCACTGATCGGGCCGGCAAGCGGCTGGCCGTAATAGAGATTGGCGGCCACCAACCCGCAGGCGGCAGCAAAAAGGAAGGTGAGCCAGGGGGATAGCGCCCTAGGAATGGCCTTATCGGGTGTCGTGGCCGAAATGCTCATCGGAAACTCCGGTATTCAAAGATTGGAAGGAATGAATGCAAATATGCTGGCTGCGGCCACCCGATCCTTGACCGAATGCCGGTATTTCTCTCGTCCACGGTGTGGACTGTTCAAGTCACGAGCTTCATCGCGGCTTCGGCTGCGGCGACCATCTCCTGCCTGCTGCGTCCTGTCTTGCCAATCACGCGCAAGCCCTTGGTAAAGCAGAGAAAGGTAAGGGCGGCGGCATCAGGGTCCACCGTCGTCGGGACGGTGCCGTCGGCCTGGCCGATGCGGATGAGACCAGCCATCAGCTTTTCGTCTGCGGCGAAGGCAGTTGCAACGTGGGTGGCCGTTTCGTCGTCGAGCAGGGCGAAATCATTGGCGCCGCCGACGACGAGGCAGCCCTTACGACCAGCATCGCCATGGGATAGTTCCGTATAATACATCACCATCTGGAAGACTTTGTCGCGGCCTGTTTCCGCCGACGCAATCATCGCTTCGAGACGCCGCCGGCCGAGTTGGCGATAACGACCAAAAGCGGCGAGGAAGACGCCGCGCTTGTCCTTGAACGCCTTGTAGATACTGCCAGAGGCGAGGTCCATTGCCTCGGTCAGATCGCTGATCGACGTAGCGTGGTAGCCGCGTTCGGAAAAGACCCGTAGGGCCGAATCCAATGCGTCGTCCATATCGAACTCGCGCGGACGACCACGGCTGCGTGTTTTTTCATCTGATACGAGGCTGTCAACGGTCATGACCGCCTAATTAGGGAATGAACGTTTCCAAATCAAGTGAAATTTCTGCGACGCAGCAAATTCAGAGATCGAGCACCCAGTTCTGGCCGTTCGCTTCAGGGCCGAACATGCGATGTCTCTCCTCGGAGACAAGACGGAAGCCCGCCTTGACGTAGATGGCGCGGGCGGTCTCCAGCATGTCGTTGGTCCAGAGCGAGAGTTCGCGGTAGCCTTTCTCCCTGGAGAAGCGGATGCATTGGTCGACCAGCAGCTTGCCGAGCCCGAGGCCGCGGGCTGATTTGTCGACATAGAGCAGGCGGAGCTTGGCGATGCCGTTGCCGCCATCGGTGACGAGGACCGAACCGACATTGATGCCGCCGCGTTCGGCGATCCAGCAATATTCTTTGGCCGGATCGAAATTGGCGAGGAATTTTCCGGCGACCTCGGCGACCAGCGCCTCGAAGCGCAGATCCCAGCCATATTCTTCTGCGTAGAAGCGGCCCTGGCTCTGAACGATCCAGCCGATATCTCCGGCGCGGTGGGCGCGGATGATGGCCGGTGCGGGCTTTGCCGTGGGGTCGAGGAGGGCGCGGATGGTGTGCATCGCGGAGACCGCTGCCTCCGGCTCGCCGCTGGCAAGATTGTCGAACCGGGCGGCGATCTGCGCATTGGCGCGCCGGCCGAGTTCTTCGAACT
This sequence comes from Rhizobium changzhiense, assembly GCF_013087625.1. NCBI lineage: Bacteria > Pseudomonadati > Pseudomonadota > Alphaproteobacteria > Hyphomicrobiales > Rhizobiaceae > Rhizobium > Rhizobium changzhiense. Next base: position 63,545 of record NZ_JABFCQ010000004.1, on the reverse strand, counting down.
GCTCTCGTCCCCGATCGGTGACAATGATGACCTGGCTGCGCAGGTCGGCTGGATCGGGGCTGGTTTCGATCAGCCCCTCGGCGCGGAAACGCTTGAGGATGCGGCTGAGATAAGCGGCGTCGAGATGCAGGTCGCGGGCTAACGCCACGGCGCTGACACCGTCATGCGAGCCGATCTCGAAGAGGATGCGGGCATCGGTCAGCGTGAAGGGGGTGTCGAGATAGGCCTTGTTCAAGAGGCCGAGGAAGTTCGTATAGAAGCGGTTGAAATCGCGAGCGGTTTCGATAAGGGCGATATCGGACATGACAAAGATCTCCAGATGGAGATCTTTGTCAGACTGCTGACAAACCTCGCTCTTTACTCGGCGTCATCCTCGGCCTTGTGCCGAGGATCTGCTACATCGGTTGCAGATGCTCGGGACAAGCCCGAGCATGACGACAGAGGTGTTGGCCGACTTTGTCAGCAGTCCGGCAAAGATCTCTGAACGAAGACTTTGTTGTGCATTTAGTTGACTGAGTCAATTAAATTGCTGATCCCAAGAGCGGGGCGATGTCAGGCCGCTTCCTCTTCCGCGGTCTCGTCCGCGCCAAGCGCGAAATCGACCGCCGCGCGCGCATGGATCGCGGTGGTGTCGAAGCCCGGCAACGGCAGGTGGTCGGGGTCGAGGATCAGGCAGATTTCGGTGCAGCCGAGGATGATGCTGTCGGCGCCGTTCTCGACGGCGCGAGCAATGATATCGAACAGTTTTTGACGCGAACTGTCGAGCACCTTGCCGGCGCAGAGTTCGTTGAAGATGATGTCGTGCACGGTCGTGCGGTCGCCAGCATCGGGCACCATGATATCGAGGCCAAGGCTCTTCATACGATTGCTGTAGAAGCCGTGCTCCATCGTGTAGCGGGTCGCAAGCAGCAGCGGGCGCTTGCGACCGGCCGCATGCAGCGATTTCGCCGTCTCATCGATGATGTGGATCAGTGGCACGGAGATCTTGTCTGCGACCTTGTCGGCGATCAGATGCATGGTGTTGGTGCAGATGAGGATGCAGCCGGCGCCGGCAATCTGCAGGCGCAGAGCCACATCGGCGAGGCGGCGGGCAGCCATATCCCAGTCGCCGGCCTTCTGAAGGGTGACGATCTCCTCGAAGTTGACCGAATGCAGGATGAGTTCGGCCGAGGCGAGGCCACCCTTGCGGTCACGCACCATCTCGTTGACGAGGCGGTAGTAGACCGCCGAACTTTCGAAACTCATGCCGCCGATCAGGCCGATCGTTTCCATCTCTTCATGCTCTCCATGCTTCTGAACTTTAGAAAATGATGCCGCACTCTCGACGCGGCGTGTTTGCTTTGTTTGTCTCTCTCATCATCCATGTGATGGAATTTTGCGCCATTTTATGAAATCATGCAAAAAATAGGCGAGAGGTAGATGTTCGACACATGCTTGATGATCGCGACAGACGCATTCTGGACATGCTGCAAAAGGATGCGGGCATATCCGTGACCGATCTTGCCGAGCGCGTGGCGCTTTCGATATCGGCCTGCTCGCGGCGAATCCAGCGGCTGGAGGAGAGCGGCCATATCGCCCGGCGCATCGTCGTGCTCGACCGGGAAAAGATGGGCGTGCCGACGACAGTTTTCGCGCTGGTCAAGACGGCGCACCATTCCGACGAATGGACGGAAAGCTTCCGCAGGATCATCAGTGACATTCCCGAGATCGTCGAGGCGCACCGTCTGACCGGCAATCACGACTATATCCTGAAGATCGTGCTGCCGCGGGTCGAGCATTACGACGTGATCTACAAGCAGATCGTCCGCAAGATCGAGCTTTTCGATGTTTCAGCGTCGATCTCGATGGAGCATCTGAAGGGCGGCACGGCGATCCCCGTCGGATATGCCGATTGAGTCGGCTCCACCGACCGGGATGCAGGGGAGCTATGCCGAAACGGCAGTTGCAACCTTCGCGGCGAAGGCCACATTGGCTTTGAGCGAAATGGCGCAAAGGGGTAGGTCATGAGCGATCATCATGTCGTCGTTGTCGGCGGCGGTTTCGGCGGGCTGCAGCTTGTCAACGGGTTGAAGGGGGCGGGCGTCAAGATCACGCTGGTCGACCGGCGCAATCACCATCTCTTCCAGCCGCTGCTCTATCAGGTGGCGACCACCATTCTTTCCACCTCGGAGATCGCCTGGCCGATCCGCCGCCTTTATGCCGACCGGCCTGACGTGACGGTGCTGCTCGGCGAGGTCACGGGTGTCGACAGCGTTGCGAAGACTGTTTCCTTACGCAACGGCATGACTCTTCGTTACGATACGCTGGTGTTGGCGACCGGAGCGACGCATGCCTATTTCGGCCATGACGAATGGGAGCCGGTGGCGCCCGGCCTGAAGACGCTGGAGGATGCGACGACGATCCGCCGGCGCGTGCTGCTTGCCTTCGAGAAGGCGGAGATGGAGGCCGATCCTGCCGTGCGCGATGCGCTTTTGACCTTCACCATCGTCGGGGCCGGGCCGACCGGCGTCGAGCTGGCCGGCATCATTGCCGAACTTGCGCATTTCACGCTGCCCAAGGAATTCCGCAACATCGATACGCGCAAGACCCGCGTCGTGCTGGTCGAGGCTGGCCCGCGGGTGCTGCCGACCTTCGCCGAAGAGCTTTCGGCCTATGCGCAGAAGGCGCTGGAGAAACTCGGGGTCGAGATCCATCTGGGCCAACCGGTGACCGAGTGCAACGCCGACGGGGTGAAGATCGGCGAGACCTTCGTTCCCAGCCGGACGATCGTCTGGGCAGCCGGAGTCACCGCCTCGCCGGCGGCGCGGTGGCTTGGTGTTGCAGCCGACCGGGCAGGGCGCGTCGTGGTCGAGAAGGATCTGAGCGCGCCTGGTCTGCCCGACGTCTTCGTCGTCGGCGATACCGCCTCCGTCATGCGCGAGGACGGCAAGCCGGTGCCCGGCATTGCGCCCGCCGCCAAGCAGCAGGGTGGTTACGTCGCCAAAGTGATCCGCGCCCGCATATCCGGCAAACCCGCGCCGGCGCCCTTCCGCTACTGGCATCAGGGCAGCTTGGCGACGATCGGCAAGAGTGCTGCGATCATCGATTTCGGCCGGATCAAACTGAAGGGCTGGATCGCCTGGTGGATCTGGGGCCTTGCCCACATCTACTTCCTGATCGGCACCCGCTCGCGCTTCTCCGTTGCCTGGAGCTGGCTGTGGATCTACCTCAGCGGCCAGCACAGTGCCCGGCTGATTACGCAGAAGGAGACGATGCGGGAGGAGGGGTAGATATGCTGCGGTGCGTCCACGGCGATCCTGCCGTGCCCCCGGAATGCGACGTCTCTCCGGCCTCATCCTTGCCCCGAAGGGGACTCGAAGGACGGGCCGGCCACCGCCGCTTCACCCAGTGATTGCAGCACACACCCACCCAATCACCCGCCATCGTGGTTCGAGACGGCCCTGTGGGCCTCCTCACGATGAGGGCCGATCGGTGTGCTTGCCGCAGCGTCGATCCAGACGGCCGCCGCTTCCAAGCAGGGGTACGCCCCGCTTGACATATCTCCACACTCACCCTTAGCATTCCGCCCGCGTCTCCCAACCACCGGGAGTTACGCATCCAGCTGTCCTGTCATCAGGTAGAGGTTCCAATGCGCCGATTCACTTCTCACGAAAATCACATTCGAAATTCTGAGAAGTTGGTGGTTCATGCGCACTTTGAATCTGGGCATCCTCGCCCATGTGGATGCAGGCAAGACTAGCCTTACCGAAAGACTGCTTTTTGATGCCGGCGTTATCGACAAGCTCGGCAGCGTCGATACCGGCAATACACAAACGGACACTCTCGAACTCGAACGGCAACGCGGCATCACGATCAGAGCCGCGGTGGTGTCGTTCACGATCGGCGACAGGAACGTCAATCTCATCGACACGCCCGGTCACCCGGATTTCATCGCCGAGGTCGAGCGGGTGCTCGGATTGCTGGATGCCGCGGTCGTCGTCGTTTCGGCGGTCGAAGGCGTACAGGCCCAAACGCGGGTGCTGGTGCGGGCGCTGCGGCGGCTTGGCGTTCCCTTCATCTTCTTCGTCAACAAGGTCGATCGTCTCGGCGCGCAATATCAGGACGTACTGAAGGCTCTTGCCAGCCAATTGCTCGTTCGTCCCATCGCCATGTCTTCCGTGATCGATGCCGGCAGCAGGCTTGCCAGGGTCGAGGCGTTGTCTCCCGGATGCGAACCGCTTTTCACGCCGCTCTGCGAAGCGCTCGCGGAGAATGACGAGGTGCTGCTGGACGATTACGTCTTGACGCCCGATCGCCTGACGGCGGATAGGCTTGAACGCTGCCTGACCGATCAGGTCGCGAGCGGTCTGGTGCATCCTGTCTTCGCAGGTGCGGCAACGACCGGCGTCGGCGTGCCGGCCCTGACATCGGCCATTGCGACGATATTGCCCGGCCGGCGCCTCGATCCGGACGGGCCGATTGCCGGAACAATCTTCAAGATCGAACGCGGCTGGGGCGGTGAAAAGCTGGCCTATACGTATCTGACGTCAGGCACGGTCCGGCTGCGGCAATATCTGGATTTGCCCAAAGGCCCGCATAGAGTGACCGCGATCGAGGTTTTCGAGGCCGGCAGGGTTCATGGCGCGGCAAGCTTCCGCGCCGGGCAGATCGCGCGCGTAGGCGGCCTTGCCGGCGCACGGATCGGCGATGCGGTGGGCGGCGACCTGCTCGCGGGCGGCCGGCCGCAGTTTGCCCCGCCCAGCCTCGAAACTCGCGTCCTTGCCCGGCGCCCCTCCGACAAGGCGGCGCTCTGGCTGGCGCTGAACCAGATGGCCGAACAGGACCCGTTGATCAATCTGCGCCGGAACGACGATGCGGACGACATCTTCGTATCGCTCTATGGCGAGGTGCAGAAGGAGGTCGTCCAATCGACCCTGCTGGCGGATTTCGGTCTCGAGGCTAGGTTTGAGGAAAGCACGGTCATCTTCGTGGAAAGGCTTGCGGGAACCGGGGAAGGCCTGCAGATCCTCTTCAAGGAGCCCAATCCGTTTCTCGCCACCGTCGGTCTACGCGTCGAACCGCGTAGAGAAGGGGCAGGCAACAGCTTTGCACTTGAAGTGGACGTAGGCCAGATGCCTGCCAGCTTTTACAGGGCGGTCGAAGAAACTGTGTTCGAGACGCTGAAGCAGGGTATTTTCGGCTGGCAGATCATCGATTGCCACGTGGCGATGACCGCAGCCCGGCACAGTTCGCCGGCAAGCACCGCCGCCGATTTCCGACAGTTGACGCCTTGGGTGCTGGCAGATGCACTGTCGGCCGCGCAAACCGTCCTATGCGAACCGATCGACCGATTTCATCTCGAAGCGCCCGCGGAGAGCTTGAGCGGCGTGCTGACCCTGCTTGCGAAATCCGCCGCGACGACGACGGATTCGGCGATCGTCGATGGCGTCGCTCGGCTCGAAGGCACCATGGCGTCTCAGATGATCCAAAGCGTCCAGCAGCAATTGCCGGGGCTGACGAGCGGGGCGGGGACCATGGAAACCGCTTTCGATCATTATGCCCCGGCCGCCGGCCCGCCGCGCTTGCGTGGGCGTTCGGGGCCTGATCCGTTCAATGGTGCGGAATATCTGTTGCGTCTGCGGGGGAGTGTGTGAAGGGTGCGATGGGTGCCCGCAGAGCACGGGTATGCCGTGTGGTTACCCCCTCTGCCCGGCAGGGCAGAGGGGGTGCCACACGGAACGCCGGTACAGGATTCAGCTGTCGCGCGGCCGCACCTCAGCATGAGGGCGTGTGGAGAATGCCGGTATCAAAAAAGGCGGCCCTTGCGAGCCGCCTTCCATTTCCTCAAGCCGCCAGCGAGGCGATGTCGATAACGAAGCGGTAGCGGACGTCGCTTTTCAGGACGCGTTCATAGGCTTCGTTGACCTGCTGGATGTTGATCTTCTCGATCTCGGAGACGATGTTGTGCTCGCCGCAGAAGTCGAGCATTTCCTGGGTTTCCTTGATCGAGCCGATCATCGAGCCGGAAATGCTCTTGCGGCCGGGGATGACCGAGAACGCATGCACGGGGATCGGGTTTTCCGGGGCGCCAACCACCACGAATGAACCATCCACCTTCAGGAGGCCGAGATAGGCATTCCAGTCGATCTCGGCGCTGACGGTGCAGATGATCAGGTCGAAAGAGCCGGCGAGCTTCGTGAAGGTTTCGGGGTCGTTGGTGGCGTAGTATTCCTTGGCGCCGAGCTTCAGCCCATCTTCCTTCTTGGAAAGGCTCTGGGACAGAACGGTGATATCGGCGCCCATGGCGGCGCCAAGCTTGACGCCCATATGGCCGAGACCGCCCATGCCGACGATCGCGACCTTCTTGCCGGGACCGGCATTCCAGTGGCGCAGCGGCGAGTAGAGCGTGATGCCGGCGCAGAGCAGCGGCGCGGAGGCATCGAGCGGCAGATTGTCCGGAATGGACATAACATAGCCTTCCCTAACCACGATCGAGTCGGAATAGCCGCCTTGGGTGCGTGTCTTGCGGTCGGCTTCGAAGTCGTTGTAGGTGCCGGCGAGCCCGGGCATATACTGTTCCCGATCGAGGTCTCGCTCGGCGCAGCCGATGCAGGAATCGACGAAGCAGCCGACGCCGACGCGATCGCCGACCTTGAATTTGGTCACATCGGAACCGACAGCCGAGACGATGCCGGCGATCTCATGGCCCGGCACGATCGGATAGACGGCGTTCTTCCATTCGTTGCGGACAGTGTGGATGTCCGAATGGCAGATGCCGGCAAACTTGATGTCGATAACGACGTCATCGGGGTTCGGGTTGCGGCGTTCGAAGGTGAAAGGGGTCAGCGGCTTGGAAGCGTCGGTCGCGGCGTAGCCTCTTGCAATAGGCATAGGAACCATCCTTTTCGATTGTGGTGGGGGTTGAAAGAGATGGTGGACTATCGCCTGGAACTGCGTCAGAGAGCTAGAGCGATCCTCTCAGCTTTTTGCACGATCCTGCAAAAGTGAGGCGCCGGCCTGTTTGCGAAATGGCCAAGGCACTCTAGATAAGAGCGGTATCGCCGGCGTCAGACAGTTGACAGAAAGAGTTGCCGCATGACTTTGCCCTTCAGCCCCTATCAGGAAATTGTCGATATCGCGATGCGCTTCGCGGCTGGTGACGGCGAGTTTACGACTGATATCGGCAATCTTCACATCAGCCGTCGGTCCAAGCCCAGCGATCCGCTGCACAGCAGCTACCGGCCCTGTTTTGCCTTTGTGCTGCAGGGGGCCAAGAGCCTGCGCCTCGGCACGGAACTTATCAGCTACGGGACCGGGGACTATCTGCTGACCTCGCTCGACCTGCCGGTCGCCTGGCGCGTCACGGAGGCAAGCCCTGAGGTTCCGCATCTCTGCCTGGGGCTGGCAATCGACTCGGAAAAGCTGCTGGAGTTGCTCAGCCGCATCGATATTCCGCGCCCGGCCGCCCATACCGACGGGCAGCGCGGGATGGCGGTGAACGTCGCTCCGCCGGAGCTTCTGGATGCCGCCGTCCGCCTGCTGCGCTTGCTCGATCGTCCAGGCGACATTCCTGCCATGGCGCCGCTGATCGAGCAGGAAATCCTCTATCGGGTGCTGACTGGGCCGGATGGCGCGCGGCTGATCAACATCGCCACAGCCGACAGCCACAGCAACAGGATCGCCCGCGCCGTTGCCTGGCTGAAGGAGAATTACGCGCGGCCGCTGCGCATCGAAGATCTTGCCGAGCGCGTCAATATGAGCGTGTCATCCTTCCACCATCACTTCAAGTCGGTCACGGCGATGACGCCCGTTCAATATCAGAAGCAGCTTCGCCTGCACGAGGCGCGCCGGCTGATGCTGGTCGAGCGGCTCGACGCCGGCACGGCCGGCCATCGCGTCGGTTATCAGAGCCCGTCGCAGTTCAGCCGCGAATACAGCCGACTCTACGGCGCTTCGCCGGCCCGCGATGTCGACGGCGTGCGCGAGATGATCGCGGCGGAATAGCGCTGAAGGACGCCGGCGATGCCGGCCAGCCATTAAAGGATGTTTGACCTTTCCGGGCTAGGCTGGCGCCAAACATCAAGCAGGCACCGACGTCAGCATGACGCAAGCACCGTTACTTTCAATCGTCGCGCCTTGTCACAACGAGGAGGAGGGGCTGCGTGAGTTCTGCCGCCGCGCCGCTGCTGCAGCGCAGAGTGTCACTGGTGATGCTTTCGAACTCATTCTCGTCGATGACGGCTCATCCGACCGCACCTGGGAGATTATTTCGGATCTGGCGGCTCATATACCGCAGGTGCTCGGTGTTCGTCTTCTGCGCAATCACGGCCACCAGCTGGCAGCGACGGCGGGTCTTTCCGCGTCGCGGGGCGAGCGCGTGCTTTTGATCGATGCCGATCTTCAGGATCCGCCCGAGCTGCTTTTGATGATGATGCCGATCATGGAGCGCGGCGCCGACGTCGTCTACGGTCAGCGTACGCGCCGTCAGGGCGAAAGCTGGTTCAAGCTGGCCTCCGCTTCGCTTTTCTACCGCGCTTTGTCCAAGCTCGCTTCCGTAACCATTCCGCGCGATACCGGCGATTTCCGGCTGATGCGCCGGCGCGTCGTCGATATCCTGCTGGCGATGCCGGAGCGCGATCGCTTCATCCGCGGCATGGTCAGCTGGATCGGTGGCAGGCAGGTGGCGCTCCCCTACGAGCGTGACGCCCGTTTTGCCGGCACGACGAAATATCCTCTGCGAAAGATGATCAATTTCGCTCTCGATGCGATCACCAGCTTCTCGACGACGCCGCTGCGCATCAGCACATGGCTTGGCATGATGAGCGCGGGTGTCGCGATGGCGTTGCTCGTCTACACCTTCATTCGCTGGCTGCAAAGCGAGACGGTGACCGGCTGGTCGTCGATCATGGCCGCGGTCAGCGCCTTCAGCGCTATCCAGCTGATCTGCATCGGCATCATCGGCGAGTATCTCGGCCGTCTGGTACAGGAGAGCAAGAAGCGGCCAATGTTCATGGTCGAGACGATCGTGCGCGGCAGTGAACAGGCAGAATTGTCGATCGCTTTCTCGGAGATGAGCGCCAGCGACAAGCGCGCCGCGCTGGGTGCGGCCTTTGCATCCGAAGAGCCGCCGCGCTCGCAAAAGAACAGCCGGATCGGATAATGGACCGGATTGCCGCGCCTGCTGTGGCCGCAGCCGGGCCTGAGGAATCGATCGCCAGGCAGGATTCCACCGTTGCTATCGTCGCTTTCGTCGGGCTTGCCGCGGCTTTGGTTCTCGTGTTTCCCTTTCCGCCGGTTCTCGATTACGCCAATCACTACGCCCGTATCTGGCTCCTTTCGGGCGGGATCGGCGAGCAGCCGTTTCCTGAGATCTATGCAGTCGATTGGAACCGCACCTTCACCAATGTCGGGATCGACGTTCTGGCCACCTGGCTGGGGCCGCTCGTCGGTGCCGACAGGCTTGCGCGGGCTTTGCTTTTCCTGGCGATCCTGCTGCCGCCGCTCGGGGCAATCGGCCTGCACCGCGCGCTGTTCGGCGGCCGTCACCATTGGCAGACCGCCATGCTGTCGCTTAGCTGGTGCGCCACCATGATCGGCGGCTTCATCAACTTCCAGATCGGCCTCGGCATGGCGCTCGCCTTCGCCTGCGTCGATCTGCAGCTGCAGCGCAGAAATCCCGCCCTGGTCTTTGCCTGGCGGCTCGCCGCCGCGCTGCTGCTGACGGTGATGCATCTCTTCGCGCTTGGCTTCTATATAGCGATTGTCTGCGGCCTCGAATTTTCCTGGCGCATCGATATCGTGCGATCGAAGGCGGCTCTGATCAGGCTCGCCGGCCGGTTGGCGCTGGCGCTCGGCGCCTGCGTCCTGCCGCCGCTCGCGCTCTATCTCCATACGGCGGCTTTGCCCAACGCCGGCGGCGACGGCCTTGGCCTTGCCTGGAACGACGGCATCGTCCTGATCGTCCTGAATCTGCTCTCCGCCATCACGACTTATGTGCCGGTGGTGGATGTCGTGCTGGTTCTGCCGTTGATCCTCATCTCCACGCGTGCCGTCCGCGCCGGTGACATCCGCATCCATGCGGGGCTTGCCGTCGCCGCCTGCGGCCTGCTGCTTCTGTCTTGTGTTTCGCCTCGCCACATGCTCGGCACCGGATGGATCAGTTGGCGCTTTCCGATCATGACTGCGCTCGTCGCCATGGCGATGGTGTGCCCCTTCGCCAATCTCACGCGCCGGCAAGCGCTGTTGCTGGCGCTCATCATCAATCTCGCTGTCTTCGGCCGCACTGGCTGGGTCGGCTGGAACTGGTGGCTGGCACAGAAGGATGTTGCCGCCGTCGAGACTGTGCTTAAAAAGGTGCCGGCCGGTGCAGCCGTGCTGCCTCTGGGACATGAACCCGAGACAGTGAGCGGTCTTGCCCACTCCAACCGGCATTTCGCCTGGGGGTTGGATACTTTCCGGCACCTGCCGACGCTTGCCGTGCCCTTCTCGCATGCGTTCGTGCCGACGCTCTTCACGGCAATAGGCAAGCAGCCGCTATCCGTTCTGTCGCCATGGTCCGAGATCGCGGTTCCCGAGGGCAATCTGCTGTCGATCGGCGTGCTTTCATGCCCGGCAATGATGCAGGAATATAGAAACTTTACGCCTTACCTGTCGGATTGGCGCAGACGTTTCGATTTCGTCCTCGTAGCCAATGCCGATATCCCCGACCGCTATGTCGACACCTTGATGCCGGCGGGCCTGACGCTGCTCGAAGATGCCGGTTTCGCGAAGCTTTACGCAATCGACAAGGCGATGCCGGCGGAGCCTCTCTCAATCCCCATCGGCTGCGCCAGGGCGTCGTAGGTCGGGGCTCTTCGTGGACCGATTTGCCTCTGGACGATTGGGTCATGATTGGGGCCGCCATCCGGCTTTCGGGTGAGGCGCTAGTCAGCCGGGGAATTTAAGCGCCTTGTCGGCACGGCATTTGGCGAGCTTTAGCTGGCGGAAGGAGAGGATGCGGGTGATGCGGTCCTTGCCATCCGTTTCCACATTCATGCAGGCGCATGCATAGCCGTAATTGCCGTTGGTTCTGACATAGTCATGTTCGGAGATGTCGGAGATCAGCTCCATGCCTTCCACTTCGCCGGCATCGTCGCCCTGGGTCATGATCGTCCAGGTGTTCTCCGCGTCCTCCAGCCACCAGTTGGCGGGCGTCGGATTCTCGATCCAGCCGCAGCGCGTTTCGGCGGCCTGCGCATTGGCTGCGACGACAAGAGCTGCGATCATGACCGCGGCGGCTATCCGGTATCTCATTGCCTTTTACCCTCGAAAGTTATCAGTTGTTGATTGCGGTGATCGCCCAATGGCTCGCCTCGCAGGCGTTGTCCTCGCAGATCGCGCCCATCCAGATGGCACCGCCGGCCAGCATGACGCCGTCGCTGTTGACGAAAAGATCCTCGTATTGCTGGCGTCCGACGGCGCTGCGCGTTTCCGGCGTCACCAGATCATCGAAATTGTTGATGAAATCCTCGGCGTTCTCGACGTCGTAGGTCTCACCATTGGCCTTGACCGTCAGCGGGTATTCGGCAAGGCCGGCGATGGTCTCGGCGTCGCCCGAGTGCATCGCCTTGACAAGCTGGCGCAGCGGCGGGTCGAAGCTTGCTGCATCGCCGTGCAGTTCCTCGATGCGATTATAGACGTCGCTGTCGGACTGCGCGAGAGCGCTTGAGCCGGCAAGGAGGATTGCTCCGAGCAGGAGAAGGGCTGCAGAAAGGCGTGACATCGAAGCCTCCGGGCAAATGGCGTAGCGTGACATTATGCGATCGCCGAGGATTCGCGCCTATCCAATTCTGGTCTTTCATCGCGGTTTCACGTATTAAAAAAATCTATCCAGGCTTCTTGACGACCTGATCTGTTTATCGCATAAATTTCGCGAACCGTACCGTACGGTACGTATATGGGAGCTATGATCGTGTCCGTCGATACCGCAGAGCCGAGCGAATTTTCGCCGCGCCAGAACGCCGTTCTGGAGCAGGCGCTGCAGTTGCTCGTCGATGGCGGCGAGAAGGCGCTGACGACTTCGGGCGTGGCGCGTGCTGCCAATTGTTCGAAGGAAAGCCTCTACAAATGGTTCGGCGATCGCGACGGGCTGCTATCGGCGATGATCGCCTATCAGGCGAGCAAGGTGCGTACCTTCGAGCGCAACGGCGAGCGGCTGACGGCGGCGAGCCTGCATGACCATGTCGTCATTTTCGCGCGTGACCTGCTGGAGGTGCTCGCCGGCGACGTCTCGCTGGCGCTCAACCGGCTGGCGATCGGGCAGTCGAACCGCGACGGCTCGAAACTCGGCAAGCTGCTGCTCGAGCGCGGCCGTCGCCAGATCGACCGGCGCGCCATGGCGCTGATCGACGCCGGCAAAAGGGCAGGGCTCCTGCGTTTTGCCGATGCCGACGAGGCTTATCACACGCTTTACGGCCTTGTTGTCTCCGACCTGCATGTGCGCATGCTGCTCGGCGAACCAGGCCTCAAGGATACCGCACGCCAGGCGGAGAGGGCGGTGACCGCCTTCCTCAGGCTTTATGGCACGGACAAGGTTCTGGCGGAGATGCCGGTTCTCGGCTGATTCCGCTTTAATGACAGTCAACAAGACAAGCAAAGGGAAGGAACTTCAAATGCGCGTCTATTACGATCGTGATGCCGATCTCAACCTCATCAAGGCCAAGAAGGTCGCCGTCATCGGCTATGGTTCGCAGGGCCGTGCCCATGCACTGAACCTCAAGGACAGCGGCGCCCAGAATGTCGTCATCGCACTCAAGGCCGGTTCGCCGACCGTCAAGAAGGCCGAAGCCGATGGCTTCAAGGTCATGACGGTTGCCGAAGCTGCCGCCTGGGCGGACCTGATGATGATGGCGACCCCGGACGAACTGCAGGCCGACATCTACAAGGCCGACATCGCTGGCAACATCCGCGATGGCGCAGCCATCGCCTTCGCTCACGGCCTCAACGTTCACTTCGGTCTCATCGAGCCGAAGGCTTCGGTTGACGTCGTCATGATCGCACCGAAGGGCCCGGGCCACACGGTTCGCGGCGAATACCAGAAGGGCGGCGGCGTTCCCTGCCTCGTTGCCGTTCACCAGAACGCTTCCGGCAATGCGCTTGAACTCGCTCTCTCCTACGCCTGCGGCGTCGGCGGCGGCCGTTCGGGCATCATCGAAACCAACTTCCGCGAAGAGTGCGAAACCGACCTCTTCGGCGAACAGGTCGTTCTCTGCGGCGGTCTCGTCGAGCTCATTCGCGCCGGTTTCGAAACGCTCACCGAAGCCGGTTACGCGCCGGAAATGGCCTATTTCGAGTGCCTGCACGAAGTGAAGCTGATCGTCGACCTGATTTATGAAGGCGGCATCGCCAACATGAACTACTCGATCTCCAACACGGCCGAGTGGGGCGAATATGTCTCCGGTCCGCGCATCATCACTGCCGAGACCAAGGCCGAGATGAAGCGCGTCCTCAAGGACATCCAGACCGGCAAGTTCACGTCCGATTGGATGCAGGAATACCGCGCCGGCGGCTCGCGCTTCAAGGGCATTCGACGCCTGAACGACAGCCACCCGATCGAAGAAGTCGGCGCCAAGCTGCGCGGCATGATGCCCTGGATCGGCAAGAACAAGCTGGTCGACAAGTCGGTCAACTAAGCGGTTCCGGTGAAATAAAACTGGGAGGCCGGAGTGAAAGCGCCGGCCTCTTTTGCCATTCGTGCGTCCGTAGCCGCTATATTGGATCTGATGTGTTTGAAGCGATCATGCGCTCGGCAGAGCAGGACCTTGAAGATAGCCTCAGGGCGCTCTATCCAGCATTTCTAGAATATCCGTTCCCATCTTCGCTGGACGCTTCGCCGCTACGCGACGCCGAGAACATTCTCGCTGCATTCAAATCAGCGCCTTTGCGGGAGATCGATGCGGCAGAGTTGGGCCAGTATGTGGCAAGCGCTATAACGACTGTTGGCTCGGCGGATGATTTCAAACACCTCCTGCCGCGTATCCTCCATTGTGCCGTCCTCAGCCCTTCCACGTATGGCTTCGAGCCGCCCATTATCGCTTCCAAGCTTTTATTGTGCGACTGGCAACAATGGCCGATAGCTAAACAGACAGCGGTCGCGAATTTTTTCTATTCGGCCTGGACTTATAGGAGGCTGCAGGATCCCGATTTCGATGCTTCTGCTTGGGACTGGATCGTGGCGATGGCAAGACTCGATCTTCAATTCCAGGCATGCCTTGATTTGTGGCTGAAACAGCCGACGCCGAACGCTTTCATTCAGCTTGCCGGTGCCGATCTTAAAAGTCTCTACAGGGGCAGTGGTTTTTGGCAGGATGTCGCGTGGGAAAAGCGCGATCTCGTCCTTGAATGGTTCAAGGGGGAGGTGATTGAGAATGCATTCATCGGGCTGATCGATGCGATACCGCCGCAACAGCACTGGATTATCGATCGTCTCCTCGATGAAATCAGAGAATTGCGACGTCTGCCTTCTCGCGTTGGGGCGTCGGAGTGAGAAAATAGGCGTGATGCCCCGCCGGAGCGGAAGCTCTGGCCTTTATCTTTGCGCGCCGACGGTGAGCCAGCGGGTTGGCTTGCCGTCATAGCCGCCGCCGTCGCTTTCGCTGATGGCGATGTTCCGCCAACCGCCTTTCGTCAAAAGCTCCGAAAGCCATTCGGCGGAGGGATAGTTGTAATAACGCCCGAAGCCGTCATGGCCTTCGGCTTCGCCTGCCTTGAAGCTCGCATGTATGACGCCGTCGGTTCTCAAGGCGCGCCGGATGCGGGCGAAGACGTCGGGCAGCTCAGGCCTTAGGACGTGAAGGAGGCTTGCATGCGCCCAGACACCGTCGAAGGCGCTGTCGGCGTCGAGCTCCTGGAACAGCACGACCCTGACCGGCCTGCCGATCAGCGCTTCCGCTTGTCTTGCAAGCTCGGTCGAGCCATCCGTCGGCGTCACGTCGAAACCCTGTGACAGCATGTAGGCGCTGTCCTGTCCGCCGCCGCAGCCGAGTTCGAGGATTGCCGCACCCGGCGCAAGCCCGGCGAGGAAGGCATCGAGCTGTTGCTTCGGCAGGCTGCGCGCCCGCTTGGCGTATGTCTCGGCATTTTCCTCATAGAAGGCGGAGGTGCGGTTAAGAGGCATGCTGTTCGGCCGATCGCGGGCGTCGGTTGGATTGAAGATGTCTTTCAGGAAGCCGGTCGGCGTCGATGATGTCAATGACGACAATCCCTTCTGACGTCACCCGGTAGAACGCGACGTGACGCATGTGGAGGAGGCGGCGAAGGCCAGCGCCAAGTTCGTCGCACTCTTCTCCCATGGAGGGAGCATGCGAAAGAAGCACGAAAATCCTGTCCCAGTCGAGAAGATAGGCGTCTGCCTGCGCCTCGCCGAAATTGAGGCAAGCATATTCGTCAATGCCTGATAGCACTGCGTCTGCGGTTCGGGTTAGCCTATAGGTGGTTGTCACGCAGCTTTGCCTTCGTTTCCGACAGGATGTCGGGAATGCGCCGCTCGCTCGGGCCGCTTTCCTCAGCCTGTCTCAGAATGTTGCGCAGTTCTTCGTCGTCAAGCTTGTGATGGAGCTGATCCTTCAGAATAAGCTCCGCCAGGAATGCGTCGGCACTGCTGTATCTGCCGCTTGCGACACGGTTTTCGACGTATTCCGCCAGATGATCCGGAAGCGAGATCGTCATTTTCGCCATTGGATTCGGTGCCGCCTGCACATGCCGGTTTTCAGCCACTCCAGATGCCAGATTATCATTTCCCCGTTTGTGATAGAAGCGTTGTGCCCAGTCGTCGAGGGCTTGGGTCACATGCGGATCAGTCTTTTTTATCGATATAGATGACGCGTTCGAGATCCTTAAAATGGGCATCGCAGGTCAGGATGTCGGCATCGTGGCGCTCCGCGGTCGCATAAATGATCGCATCGGCGGTGGCGAGTTTATGGGCTGCCGATATTTCGGCAGCCCGGCGAGCAAGCGTTGTGTCGAGAGCAACAACCATGCATGTCGCGGTATAAGCGATGAAGCTGTCGACGGCTTCCTCGTCCTTTTCGCGTCCTAGCCATTTGCAAAGCTCGAGCTGCACGATCGTCGGAACGATGCATTGATCGCGTTCCGGGATTTCGGCCTGCAGCCGGGTTCCGGCAGCACTTTTCGTCAGCCATTCTATCCATGCGGAGCTGTCGATCACGCGCATCAGAAACGGTCGTTCCGGTCGCGGTAGTTTTTGTTGTCTGCGCCTTCGGCGATGCCGCGAAGATCGGCAAGCGTCGGGACCGGCATCAGCAATACGCCTTTGCCTTTGGGTATGAACACGAATTCCTGTCCCGCCGACCAGTGCTGTTGTTCGCGCACTTCTTTGGGAATGGAGATCTGGAATTTTGTAGAGAGGGTTGCGGTTGCCATTCTTACCTTTCCTCTATCGATTAGTGGATAGTAAGAATTCACTTGGCATCGGTCAATGGCGAACCGTTTTTGGCGTTGGTGCTATCTCGGTCGCCAAATGGGAACTTGACGATGGTTTTCCCGGCTGACTCGGCAACAAAAAACCGGGCGGTGCCCGGTTTCGAAAGAGATCCGCGGATTGCTTAATGGCTGTCGGCTCGAAGAACATCGTATCTGCAGATCGAAACGAACTTCGGCGAGGCGGAATAGACCGCCAGCCCGGGCGGCTTTTGCGGGGCGAGGCGGAGAGCGGCGCCCACCATGTCGGTGTTGACGCCGCCGTTGCGCGAAGCGTCCGGAGTTCAGGCCGGGATAAGGCGCGTCCAGCTGCGCTCATCGTTCGTTACGCCTTTCTGCAGGCTGACGAGCTGCTGGCGCAGTTCGCTGGTCAATTTGCCGGTCTGTCCGTCTCCGACCAGAAACTCGCCGCCGGCATGTCGAACCAGGCCGATGCCCGCCAGGACCGCAGCAGTGCCGCAAGCGAAGGCTTCGACGAGCTTGCCGCTGGCAGCGTCGGCCTGCCATTCCGCGAAGGAGTAGGGACGCTGCTCGACGCGCAAGCCCTTTTCTCCAGCGAGCACGATCACCGAGGCCCGGGTGATGCCCGGCAGGATCGTGCCGCCAAGAGGCGGGGTCACCACCGATCCGTCATTCATCACGAAGAAGACGTTCATGCCGCCGAGTTCCTCGACCCAGCGATGCTCTGCTGCGTCCAGGAAGACGACTTGATCGCAATCCTTCTTCGCGGCTTCCGCTTGCGCCACGAGGCTGGCTGCGTAGTTTCCGCCGCATTTTGCAGCACCGGTGCCGCCGGCGGCGGCACGGGTGTATTCGGTCTCGACCCATAGGGAGACCGCCTTCGCACCGCCTTTGAAGTAGGCGCCGACCGGAGAGGCGATGATGCAGAAGACATATTCCTGAGCCGGACGAACGCCCAGGAATGCTTCGTTGGCGAACATGAAGGGGCGCAGGTAGAGGCTGGCGTCGCCGGATGGAATCCAGGCCTTGTCAACGCGGACCAGCTCTTCGACCGCCTTCAGGAAGAGTTCTTCGGGCACAGGAGGCATAGCCATGCGGGTCGCCGACTGCGCGAAGCGGCGGGCGTTCTCTTCTGGCCGAAAGAGCAAAATCCGGCCATCGTCTGCCTTGTAGGCTTTCATGCCTTCGAAGATTTCCTGAGCGTAGTGCAGCACAGCGCTCGCAGGATCGAGCTCCAGAGGACGCCTCGGCGTAACCTTCGCATCGTGCCAGCCCTTGTCGGCAGTCCATCGTGCCAGGACCATATGATCGGTGAAGACCTTGCCGAAGCCGGGCGTCTCCAGCGCTTGGATGCGGTCGGCGTCGGAGACGGGAGACTTGTGCAATTCGATTTTGATTTCAGGAACGGTCGTCGTCGCGGTCATTGCTGGCACCTTGATAGTAAATTGAATAGTGGCGGCGACACTACTGCCGCCGGACCGGTCTTGGAAAGGTCTGAATCAGCCGGTTTCGGCATCGATCAGAGGAATAATCGCTTGGAGTGGCTGACGTCGAGCAGCAAATTCGGGATCGAGCGTCTTCGATATGGGATGGCGTCTACACTTGTCATCATGACAAGAAAATAGGTCAGCATTATTGACATAATTTCCGCCGCATGGTTTGTCGACGGTATAGAAAATACGAGGAAACCCCATGCTGAACTGGGACACCATGTTTGCGTCGCGCTCGTCGCGCATGCGCGCATCCGAGATTCGCGAACTCTTGAAGCTTCTCGACCGGCCCGACATTATCTCTTTCGCCGGCGGCATTCCGGATCCGGCGCTCTTTCCCGATCAGGAATTCAAGCAGGCCTATGCCGATATCTTCGACGGCGCCGCTGTCAACGCGGCGCTGCAATATTCGGTCAGCGAGGGCTACAAACCGCTGCGCGAATGGCTGGTCGGGCAGATGGCGACTCTCGGCATCCCCTGTGAACTCGACAATGTTTTCATCGTGTCCGGCTCGCAGCAGGGCCTCGATTATCTCGGCAAGCTCTTTCTGTCGCCTGGTGATACCGCGCTCGTGACGTGGCCGACCTATCTTGGCGCGCTGCAGGCCTTCAACGCCTATGAACCGGCCTACGACCAGCTGACGCCGAACGGCAACCGGACGCCCGAGTCCTACCGCGCGTCCGCTTCCGCTGCCGGCGGCAAGGTGAAGTTCGCCTATCTCTCCGCAGACTTTTCCAACCCGACCGGCGAGACCGTCGATCTTGACGGCCGCAACAAGGTGCTGGCGCTCGCCGAAGATCTCGACATCGCCGTCATCGAGGATGCGGCCTACCAGTCGCTGCGTTACGACGGCGAGCCGATTCCGCCGATCCTGGCGCTCGAAATCGCCGAGAAGGGCCATATCAACGATACGCGCACGATCTATTGCGGCAGCTTCTCGAAGACGCTGGCGCCCGGCCTTCGCGTCGGCTTCATCGTCGCCAATGCGTCCGTCATCCGCAAGCTGGTGCTGATGAAGCAGGCGGCCGACCTGCATTCTTCGACGATCAACCAGATGGCGATATCAGATGTCGCCGAGCGCGGCTTCGACGCGCAGGTCGCCAAGATCAAGGCTGCCTACATCAAGCGTCGCGACTGCATGCTGGCCGCCCTCGACAAATACATGCCTGAAGGCACCAGCTGGACGAAGCCGGAGGGCGGCATGTTCATCTGGATCACGCTGCCGGAGGGCATGGACGGCGCCAAGCTGCTGGCGAAATCGCTCGAAACCGCCAAGGTCGCCTTCGTGCCCGGCAAGGCGTTTTTCGCCGATGGTTCCGGCGCCAACACCTTCCGCGTCAGCTTCTCCTGCGCCAACGAGCAGATGATAGAGGATGGCATCGGCCGCCTGAGCGCGCTGATCTCGGCCGAAATCGGCGGCTGACTCCAGCCGCCCGGCTGACGGATCAAGGGCAGGGCGCCGATCAGAAGATTGTCGTCCAGCCTTCGTTCGCCGTCTCGCTCTTGCCGTAGCCGACCCGATCAGCAACGGCGCCGTCGGCATTGCGCAGAATGATGTCACCGCCCCGGTTGGCAAGCTGCGGGCCGCCGGCTGCGGCATCGAGCGCTATGGTGCGCAGCTCGCCTGCGCTCAGCGATCCCGACAGCGTCTGGGTCCTGCCGTTTTCGTCCTCCAGCTTCCAGCCTTCGAGCGATGCCTCCATGTCGGAGCGGTTGATGATCGTTACCGTTTCGGCCTCGGTGCCGCCTTCGCCGTTGACCGGGTTGATCAGCGCGGCGACGATGCGCAGCGACGAGGCGACGATCGGCTGCGGCCGGCGTGTGCCTTCGCCGCGGCCCTGGCCGCCACGGCTGTCGGAAACCGGATGGCCGGTCGCTGCATCGGTATTCCAGTTCTGCGACTGAAAGCAGAGGAAGATCGCCGCCCATTCGTCGGTATCGTTGAAATGGACGAGCAGCGCGCCGTCCTGGTTCGGCCCGTTGGTGGCCTTGAAGCTGCCGCCATCGCCCTGGTTCATGTGGATGTCGTGGATGCCGTTGCCCGGCTCGAAATCGAAATATTGGTCGGGCTTATTGTGCTCGGGGCCCCAGGCCTCGCCGAAGGCATAGAAATGGATGTCGGAATCGGCAATGCCTTCCTCGACGATCGGCTCGATGAATTCCCTGAGATCGTTCTTCGGGCCGGAGAGCTGGAAGGGCGCGACATTCATGTCCTCGCGCTCGATCAGCCCGCCGCGGACGTAGTCGATCGCAAGCTCCGGACGGTCCTTGCGGATGTCGGTCAGGCCCATCGGCAGGGCTTCGAGCGCGTCCGTCAGTGCCGGATGCTTGAAATCGACGATGTTGGCATAGAGCAGATCGTGCGGCGACATCTTCGAGCGGACATTCAGCGCGATCCGGTAGCTGACGCCGTCCGCCTCGATGCGGATCTCGATATGGGGATCGTTGTCGTCGTCGAGGGCGAGTGCGCTCGCCGTGCCCTTCAGGACCTTGTAATTCTTCAGCATGGAGAACCTCGCGGGGTGGCGGGATCTGACGGTAACACGGCGAAAGTGCATCTTTTGTGACGGCTAAAGTATGGCGCGATCTTTCAGATTCGCCTGCCACACTTTAGGTCTTTGATTTGAGCATGTCGTGGTCGCAAAACCGCTGCACACTTTTGCGCGACATGCTTTGTCTTTCGCCGTGCAATGCTTGATCCGCTATCGCCTATTGCTCCAGATGCGGTCCGAAAAGCTCGAGATCGGCTTCGCTCAGCCTGTCGCTAACCGTGTTCAGCTGGTGCCAGTAGGGATAGATCACCGGCGGCAGGCTGACCGCGTCGAGGCGCTTGCGCTCCTCGTCCGTGAGTTTCAGCTCGGCGGCGGCGATGTTGTCGCGGAACTGGGCTTCGGTGCGGCCGCCGATGATGACCGAGGTCACTGCCTTGCGGCCGATCAGCCAGGCAAGCGCAACTTGAGCGGCCGAAACGCCGCGTTCCTCACCGATCGCGACCAGCGTCTCGACAATATTCCAGAGGCGGTTCTCGTCGCGGATCGGCGGTTCGGTCCAGCCGGCGAACTGGCGCGTACCTTCGGGCGCTGCCTGGTTGCGGCGATGCTTGCCGGAGAGCAGGCCACCGGCGAGCGGGCTCCAGACCAGCACGCCGAGGCCCTGATCGATCGAGATCGGCAGCAGTTCATATTCGGCGTCGCGGGCTTCCAGCGTATAGTGGATCTGCTGGCTGACGAAGCGCTGGTATCTGTGCTCGTTGGCGATGCCGAGCGCCTTCATGATGTGCCAGCCGGAATAATTCGAGCAGCCGACATAACGCACCTTGCCCTGCCTGATCAGGGTGTCGAGGGCTTCCATCGTCTCTTCGAGCGGCGTCTGACCATCCCATTCATGTACTTGGTAAAGGTCGATGACATCGGTCTTCAGGCGCTTGAGGCTCGCCTCGCATTCGCGGATCAGGTGGTAGCGCGACAGGCCCTGGTCGTTCGGGCCGTCACCCATGCTGAAGCGGGCCTTGGTGGCGAGCAGCACGCCTTGCGGCCGCTTGCCGGAGAGCACGTCACCGATGATGTTTTCGCATTCGCCTGATGAATAGGCATTGGCGGTGTCAATCAGGTTGATGCCCGCATCGATGCACATATCGATCATCTTTTTCGCCTCGGTGATGCCGAGATCGCCGACCATCTTCGCCCAACCGACGCCGCCGAAGGTCATCGTGCCCATGGTCAATGTCGAAATCTTCAGGCCGGAACGGCCAAGCAGACGATATTCCATTGAAACTCCTCCTTTAAACGAGGCTGACGTACCTCAACGCTCAGAGATGGCAATGGCGGCGTGTTCACGGCAGCGTGAGGCTTAGGCAAGATTCTGACGCCGGCATCTTCCGGCCTTGCGGCGGCTATGGCCGATCACGAGCCGGGCGGCAGATCGTACAATATGTCATCGGCTTGTCGACGGAAATCGTCCTGGCGGTCGACGCCTGGAGGCCGCATTAGCTCTCGTGCTTGTCTTTCTTGTGAATATTGTCGCGAAGCGAAGCGATTGTGTCTCGAATCTTGCTGACAGCGTCGGCGTCGAGACCGACGGCCTTGCCGATGCAGTCGAACACATGGGTGGCACGGCTCTTGAGAGCCAGCCCCTTCTCCGTCAGGCGCAAGAGCACCTGGCGCTCATCGGCGGGATTGCGGTTTCGGGTGACGAGGCCGACATTTTCCAGCCGCTTCAGCAGCGGAGTGAGGGTGCTGGAGTCGAGAAAAAGCGTCTCGCCGAGATCCTTCACCGTGCGGTCGTCGCGCGCCCACAAGGCGGTCATGACGAGGAATTGCGGATAGGTGAGTTCCAGCTCGTCGAGCAGGGGACGGTAAAGCTGGTTAAAGGCGTGGCTTGCCGAATAGATCGAAAAGCAAAGCATTTCATCGATCTTGGGCACATCAGCGAGATCATTCGATGTGGTGTCTTTCATCACGCTCTCCTTTGATCTCAATATAATTTGTGCGCGATCTATTTGCAAGCTATTGACTCGATAGACGAGAGAACTTAGTTAGATCGTGTACAAAGAAATCGCTGACAAAATATATGCCAAACACGGAAAGCTGCAGAGGTTTGCTGCGTCAACAGATGCGCAAACAGGTGAAGTCCCTTGTGGCTCCCAATTCGACTCCTTTGAAACTCAACCGACGAAAGGAAATGACCAATGTTCAAGTTTGCTGCTGCCGTCGCCCTGGCGGGCGCTCTTCTTTCCGGTGCTGCCGTTGCTCAGCCGGCCAAGCCGACCGTTGTCCTCGTCCATGGCGCCTTTGCCGATTCATCCAGCTGGAACGGCGTCGTCGAAATCCTGCGCAAGGATGGCTTTTCTGTCGTGGCAGCCGCTAATCCGCTGCGCAGCGTTTCCAACGACGCTGCCTATGTCTCCGACGTGGTCGGCAGCATTGCCGGCCCTGTGGTCCTTGTCGGTCACTCCTATGGCGGCCAGGTCATTTCGACCGCGGCCAACGGCCACGACAACGTGAAGTCGCTGGTCTATGTCGCGGCCTTCGCCCCTGATGCAGGGGAATCAGTTGCCGATCTTGCCGGCAAGTTTCCGGGCGGCACGCTGAGCGGAGCGCTGGCGGCCCCGGTAAAGCTCAGCACCCGCGGTGTCGATCTCTATATCGACCAAGCGAAGTTCCATGATCAGTTCGCCAGCGACGTGCAGGCCGAGCAGGCGGCCCTGATGGCGGCTGCCCAACGTCCAGTCACCGAGGCCGCCCTGACCGACAAATCCGGCGAGCCCGCCTGGAAGAAGCTACCGTCGTGGTTTGTCTACGGCACCGGCGACAAGAACATCCCGGCCGCAGCCCTTGGCTTCATGGCCGAGCGGGCAGGCTCCAAGCGGACCGTGGTAGTCGATGGCGCTTCCCACGTCGTGATGGTGTCGCATCCCGAGAAGGTGGCGGAACTGATCGAAGAGGCTGCAAAGTAATATTCGATCCGAGGGGCGTGGCCCGGATGCTGTGAGCCTGATCATTCGGCTTGAAAATGCGCCGTCGTTAAAGCCGGGCTCAGCCCGTTCCATTCGATGCCGACAGCCCTGGAGAGGTTACGACTGCTCGATGACAAAGTAGTGGTGCAGGGCGTGGATTAACCGACGCGCCCTGTCACATCTCTGTCAACGATCCCTAATAAGGGAGGGTGACGCAATTCCGAGGACCCCTCCCCATGAAAACGATCGTTTCCGCCGCAGCCCTTCTCGCCGCGAGCCTCTTTGCCATTCCGGCTTCTGCCGCAAACCTCGTTCTCTACACCAGCCAGCCGAACGAAGACGCGCAGGCAACGGTCGATGGCTTCATGGCCGCCAATCCCGATATCAAGGTCGACTGGGTACGCGACGGCACGCCGAAGATCATGGCGAAACTCCAGGCCGAGATCCAGGCCGGCAACCCGGTTGCCGACATTCTCCTCATCGCCGACATGGTGACGCTGGAGCGCCTCAAGGAAGACGGCAAGCTCTTGGCCTATAAGTCGCCGGAATCCGCAGGGTACGATGCCGCCCTTTATGACGCCGACGGCTATTACTACTCGACCAAGCTGATCACCACCGGCATCATGTACAACACTTCGGCCGCCATGAAGCCTGCGAGTTGGAAGGACCTGACCAAGCCGGAAGCCAAGGGCCTCGTCACCATGCCGAGCCCGCTTGCCTCGGGTGCGGCCCTCATCCACGCCCAGACGCTTGCCGCTGTTCCCGGCCTTGGCTGGGATTTCTACAAGTCGCTGCAGGCTAACGGCGCGATCGCCGCCGGCGGCAACGGCGCCGTGCTGAAGTCGGTTGCCTCGGGCGAAAAGGCCTACGGCGTGGTCGTCGACTACCTGCCGATCCGCGAGAAGGCCAAGGGCGCTCCCGTCGAATTCGTCTTCCCGAGCGAAGGCGTTTCGGCCGTCACCGAGCCGGTCGGCATCCTCGCCAGCAGCAAAAATGCCGATGCCGCCAAGAAGTTCGTCGATTACGTGCTCTCCGAAAAGGGCCAGGAAGGCTTCCTGAAGCTCGGCTACATCCCGGCCCGCAACGGCATGAAGCTGCCGGAAGGCTTTCCGGCGCGCGACACCATCAAGGTCCTGCCGATCAAGGCGGCCGAAGCATTGAAGAATACCGACCAGGATCTCAAGACCTTCTCGGGCATCTACGGCTCGAACTGATCCTTTCATGCACGGATACATCAAAACCGGAAACAGCCAGCCCGCCTGGCTGTTTCCTTTTGTCGTCATCATCGTCCTGATCCTCAGCGTGCTGCCGCTCGCCCGCCTCGCCATGGTCGGAATAGCGGCCTTCGCCGATGGCGGCGTGATCACGGTTTTGAGCGAGACGTCGCTGTGGTCGGCGACCTATTACACGATCGTCACCGCCATTCTGGGCACGATTATCTCGCTCGCCATCGGCTGCCTCTTCGCCTTCCTGCTGACGCTGACCGATATTCGCGCCAAGGGGCCGCTGAGCTTCTTCTTCGTGCTGCCGATGATGATCCCGCCGCAGGTAACGGCGCTGGCCTGGGTGCAGATGTCCGGCCCCTCCAGCCCGCTGTTGAAGGCGCTGCACATCGCCCCGCCACTCGGCTCGCCGCAGCCGCTCTATTCGGTGGGCGGCATCGCGCTGCTTTATGGCGTGCAGCATGCGCCGCTGGTCTACCTGGCGCTTCGGGCCGGGCTGATGACGCTGCCGCGCGACGGCGTCGAGGCTGCACGGCTTTCCGGCGCCTCCAGGTTGCGGGTATTCCGCGATATCATCCTGCCGCTGTCGCTGCCCGGCATCATCGCGGGTGCGGCGATCTCCTTCGTCTCCTGCACCGGCAATTTCGGCATTCCGGCCATTCTCGGCATTCCGGCCTCGATCTTCACGCTGCCGACGCTGATCTTCACCAAGTTTTCCGCTTTCACCAGCCGCACCTTCGGCGATGTCGCCGTGCTCTCGGCGATCATCGCCATCATCTCGGTCGTCGGGCTGATGATCCAAGACCGGGCGCTGCGCGGCCGCGACTACCGCGTTATCGGGCTGTCGGGCGCGAGCGCCGCCTTCGAACTCGGCGCCTGGCGGTTTGTTTTCACACCGCTCGTCTGGGCGATCCTGTTCTTCATGCTGGCAGCACCCTTTTTCGCGCTCGTCGCCGGCGCGCTGGTGCCTGCTTATGGTGTGCCGCTCACTTTCAAGACGATGTCGCTGCATGCCTTTGAGGAGATCCTGTTCCGGCAGGCGGTGACGCGCACCGCCTTTATCAATTCGCTGTCGCTCGCCGGCGCGACTGCGCTTTGCCTCCTCGTTATAACGGTGCTCGCAGCCTACACGCTGACGCGGCGCAAGGATGCGGCTTCCAGCATCGTCTCCAGCCTGATCGAGATACCCTATTCGCTGCCCGGCATCGTCATGGCGGTTTGCTTCATCCTGGTGTTCGCAGCACCGATCCCGTTCCTGCACGTCTCGCTCTACGGCACGATCTGGATCATCCTGATCGCCTATTTCTCCTCGTTCTTCGCCGTCAGCTTGAAGCCCGTGGTCAGCGCCTTCCACCAGCTCGATCCGGCGCTGGAAGAGGCGGCGCGGCTTTCCGGCGCCGGCTTCTTCCGCCGGCTTGCCGATATCATCGTGCCGCTGGTCGCACCGGCCGCCGGCGCCTCGATCATCCTGGTCTTCCTGATTGCCTGCAACGAGCTGACGATCTCGGCGCTGCTCTGGTCGGCGGGCACCCAGACGCTCGGTGTCGCCATCTACAATCTCGACGACAGCGGCAGCTCGGACCTTGCTTCGGCGCTCTCGGTGCTCGTCGTCCTCATGGTGGTCGTGCTGATGCTGCTGCTCGAACTTCTGGCGAAACGACTGCCGAAAGGAGTGGTCCCATGGCGAGGCTGATCCTCAACCAGCTCGGCAAGGATTTCGGCACCGGGCGCGCCGCCGTTAGCGGTTTTTCGCTCGATGTGCGCGAGGGCGGCTTCCTGGCGCTACTCGGACCTTCCGGCTGCGGCAAGACGACGGTGCTGCGGATGATCGCCGGTTTCGAGACGCCCACCGACGGCTCGATCCGTCTCGGCGAGCGGCTGCTTGCCGACGCCGCGCAGTCGCTGCCGCCGGAAAAGCGCAACATGGCGATGGTCTTCCAGTCCTATGCGCTCTGGCCACATATGAGCGTCGCCGACAATGTCGGTTATCCCCTCAAGGTGCGCGGCATATCGGGCGAGGCCTATCGGGCGAAGGTGCGCGACGCGCTCGGCACCGTCCGGCTCGCCGACTACCCCGAACGACGCCCGGCCGATCTTTCCGGCGGTCAGCGCCAGCGCGTGGCGCTCGCCCGCTGCCTGGTGACATCGCCTGACGTGGTGCTGCTCGACGAGCCCCTTGCCAATCTCGACCGGCACCTGAAACAGGAGATGGAGGAGACTTTTCGCGAGTTCCACCAGCGCTCGGGCGCGACGATGATCTACGTCACCCACGACCAGAGCGAGGCGATGGCGTTGGCGACCGACGTCGCCGTCATGTCCGAGGGGCGGCTGCTGCAGGTGGCGCCGCCGGCCGAAATCTATGCCCGACCGGATGGGCGCGTCGTCGGCGGCCTGATCGGACGCGGCGCGATCCTGACGCTGCCGGTGATGGGCGGCGAACGCCAGTTGGAGTGGGACGAGCTGCAGGATGCGCTTCATGCCGCCAGTACTGATGGCGCCGATATTCTGGTGCGGCCGGAGGATGTGATCATCGGCGGCGAGGGGGCTCGGGCAATCGTCGAATCCGCGCTCTTCGAGGGCGAGCGTTATGCTGTGAAACTGACGCTCGGCAACGGCCAGACGCTGCGCGCCTTCAGCCGCGTGGCTGTCGTGTCTGGCGAGACGGTGCGCGTCGTCATCCGCGCCGGCTGGCGGCTTTGATAGAGGGCGTCGCTAGACTCGTACGGTGACATTCAAAAGCTGAAGCCCGATGAATCGTCGAGAAGAAGCATTCCCTTATTCGTCCAGCGGCCACCTAGGGGAGCTGGCTCAACCAGCCCGTAAGCGGCGAGAACCTCGACCGCCAGTTCGCCGGCATACATCGCCTTATGATTCAGATAGCCGTTGCCTTCGCTTATGTATTGTTCACACATCCACGCCAGCGCTTTCAGTATCTCGAGGGTCATGACTCTTGAGGCTCCTGCGCACCTAAAATACACAATGAAATCAGAGGCTACATGACTTCAGCGATCACCGCCACCGTCTTGGGATTAATGGTGCGATGGTTTTGCGGCAACCCAGCCGGGCTTATTCGTTCTCCGAACATTGCCAGCGGATGACGCGGCAGCTGCCGGTTTGCTTTCTGCAACTGCGGATCGCCTGGCGCTGGGCCTCGCGGCCATCATTACCCCAGCCGGAGCCCCAGCCGCTGCGATGGCCGACGGCCACCGCGCCGCAGCCGTTTCGGAACCAGATTGTGATGCGACAATCGTTGGCGCTGCTGTCGCAATTGCGCCGGGCAACGGTTTCGGCGTTGCCGCATAAGCATAGGACCAGCCGATGGCGCGGGTCGACGGCGAATAAGCAATGGCGCCATAGGTGTCGGCAAGGGCCAGGCCGGCGAGGGACGTCAGAACCGCAAACGATGCAAGAACCCGCTTCATGAAATGCCCCGCGCCGGAACGACGATTGTCCTGTACGGAGAACTGTCCGAGGCTTACGGCGGAATGGCTGCGGCCCAAGTCACAAGCAATCGCCTCTGCGGCTCCAAGAGGAGTGATTATTCGCATATTTCTTGGCCCTGCCATCTTTTCCCGCGGCTATTGCCGGATAAGGTACTGCCCGCAACCGGATCCTTCCCATGTCGCTTCGCCTCGCCACCTTCAATGTCGAAAATCTTCTCACCCGTTTCGATTTCACCGGTTTCCGAAACCAGCTGCGCCAGGACCGCGTCATCAAGCTTTTCGAGGTGTCGAGCGAGGGGGTCTATCAGCAGCTCGAGCAGGCGCGGGTGATTGCCGCGACCGACGACACGCGCCAGATGTCGGCACTTGCGATCGCCGACGCTGACGCCGATATCCTCTGCCTGCAGGAAATCGACAACATGGCTGCCCTTCAGGCCTTCGAATACGGTTATCTCTTCCGCATGGTCGGAAACGGCTACCGGCAGAAATACCTGGTCGAGGGCAATGACAGCCGCGGCATTGATGTTGCCGTGCTGATGCGCGAGGAAACGCGCGACGGCCAGAAGATCGAGCTCAGGGATATCAGAAGCCATGCGATGACGACCTATCGCGATCTCGATCTGTTCAATGAGGAGCTGGCGCTCACCAACCGCATCGACGACAAGATCTTCAAGCGCGACTGCCTGGAGCTCGACCTTCTGATCGGCGGCCGGCCGTTTTCGCTCTACGTCGTGCATTTCAAGTCGATGGGCAATCCGCGCGACGGGCTGGACGGGCGGCAATCGACGATGCCGATCCGCCGCGCCGAGGCGCGCGCCGTGCGCCGCATCATCGAGGATCGCTTCGGTGCGGAGCAAGCCGGTACGAAGAGCTTCGCCATCTGCGGAGACATGAACGATTATCAGGAGCGTGTCGATGTCATCGGCCGCCGGGGCACCGGTTATCGCTTCGAACATCAGAACGAGACCGAAAGCGCGCTCGACGTTTTCAGTGGCGACGGCTTTGCCGAAAATGTCGTGCGCCGCCGCGAACCCCTCGACCGCTGGACGCTCTATCACGCGCGCGGGCCGCAGGAGCAGTGGCTTTGCCAACTCGACTATCTCTGGCTTTCGCCAGCACTTGCCGCCCATAATGCCGGCCGCCTGCCCGAAATCATCCGCAGCGGCCAGCCCTACCGCACCATCTTCCCGCCGGGGCAGGAGGTGGAGCGTTATCCGCGCACCGGCTGGGACAGGCCGAAGGCGTCCGATCACTGCCCCGTCGTCATGACACTGGATCTCCCTTGAGAGCGAACATGAAAACCAATTTGAACGTGAATTTTCCGAACAGCGATTTTTCCGATGATTTCGCCGGCTGGCCGCCTGAGGCCACCGTCTTCCCGATCGCCGGCGTCGATCTGCGCGTCCTGCCCGGAACCCATCCCTTCGTCCTTGCCGAGGAAGCGGCGATCCGCGAGAACTGGGCCAAGGAAACGGCCGCCAACCCGGCGCTCTTCGATGGGCGCCTGGTGTTCCAGCAGCAGATATCGCTCGGTGAAGACGGGATTTCGGGCGAGGGTTACGTCACTCCCTTTTCCGCTTTCATGTGGTGGCGCCGCCAGCCGCAGCGCCAGGGCGGCCTGCACATCTTCGCCTATCCGGTGCTCGAAAGCGCCGATGGGGCGTTGGTGGCGATCCGCATGGGCGCCCATACCGCCAATCCCGGCCAGGTCTATTTCGCCGCCGGTTCGCTGGAGCCGGAGGATATCGTCGACGGGCGTTGCGACATCGAGGCCAATATGCGCCGCGAGGTCCATGAGGAGACCGGATTGGATCTGGCTCACGCGGTGGCGGGGGAGGGGCTCTACGCCAGTTATTCCAGGCGCACGGTAACGCTCATGCGGCTCTTCCGCTTCGACATGACGGCGGACGAGATGGTGAAGCGGATCGAGGCCCATATGCTGGTCGCCGAGGACAAGGAGATCGCCGGCGCGGTGGCGATCCGCTCGGCCGATGCCTCGGCCCATCCCTATAATGTCGCCATGCTGCCGGTGATTGAGTGGTATTTCGGCAAAGGTGGTGTGTGAGGGATAGAGGTCAAGATACCATGGGGTGAGGCCTCTCGAACGCACCGTGTCCGGATTCCTGAGCGCCGGCGTGCCGTGGGACACCCCCCTCTGCCCTGCCGGGCATCTCCCCCACAGGTGGGGAGATCGGCTGGGCGCAGAGGTTTCCCAAACAACTAAAGTATTGTGATTGTCGCTGCCTTCAGAGAGGGAGCAATGGTCAAGCCTCTTGCCAATCTCCACCCTTGTGGGGGAGATGCCCGGCAGGGCAGAGGGGGGTGCCACACGGCGTGCCCTCTCTATTCCTGTGACAGCCGCGCGTTCGCACACGCTCCAACGCCGCTCTCCCGAAAAACAAAATCGATTTTCATTAACGATCACGCATAAATCCGAGACTACCGCCGTCTCCTGCCGGGGATGGGTTGTTCTTAGCGGACTTAGCGCCTTGCACTCGCTCGCCCGGTCGGGCAGGTTGGCGGCGCGATGACGATTCAAGGAGGCCGATGTGGCGCGAAGCTACAGCGTCTATGACGTGTTCACTGATCGAAAGCTTGCGGGCAATCCGCTGGCGGTGATCTTCGACGGAGACGATCTCAGCGACGAGGCGATGCAGGCGATCACCCGGGAGATCAATCTCTCCGAGACGGTCTTCGTGCAGCCTTCGACCAATCCAGCCTATGCGGCACGGCTGAGGATATTCACGCCGGGGCGCGAGCTGCCCTTTGCCGGCCATCCGACGGTCGGCACGGCGGTGGCGCTGGCCGAACGGGCGCATGGTGATGCGACGCGCGATCTCGTCTCGGTGCTTGAGGAGAATGTCGGGCCGGTGCGCTGCGCGGTGCGGCTGAGAGAGGGAGAGGCGAGCTTTGCCGAATTCGACCTGCCGCGCAAATCGCAGCCGGCCACCATGCCGCTCGATAAGCTCGGCATCGCCGATGCGCTATCGCTGAAGGTGACCGAGATCGGCTTCGAAAATCACGTACCGTCGATCTGGAGCGCCGGCGTTCCCTTCCTGCTCATTCCGGTGCACGACGTCGGAGCCACGCAGCGGGTGGAATTCGATCCGCAACTGTGGGAAAAAATCGTGCCCTTCGTCGATGGCGCGCTTGCCTCGGCCTATGTGTACTGCCGTGGCGGCGTCAACCACGTGGCGAAGTTCCATGCGCGCATGTTCGCAAGCGGCATGGGTATCGTCGAAGACCCGGCTACCGGCTCGGCGGCGGCCGCACTCTCCGGCGCGATCCACCATTTCGACCGGCTGACGGACGGGCATCATCCGATCATGATCGAGCAGGGGGTCGAGATGGGCCGGCCGTCCTTCATCCACCTGCATATCGATGTCGACGGCGGGGCGATCTCCAACGCGCGGATCGGCGGCCAGGCTGTGCGGCTGGCCAGCGGCACGCTCGACCTTTGATTTGATCAGCGCTAGGGACGCTCTATCACTTTGAATCCGCGCATAATCCTCTCCGAAAATTGATTCCGACTTTCGGGGTTATGCGCTGCATTTCAGCCATGCCGAAAAATCTTCGCGATTAACCAAAGAAATTTCGCCGATGCGCTGGACAAGCCTGCCGATCCTGTTTATACGCCCCGTCACACCGCGCAGCCAAGCGCGAACGGGTGATTAGCTCAGTTGGTAGAGCAGCTGACTCTTAATCAGCGGGTCGTAGGTTCGAGCCCTACATCACCCACCAAATCTCTTGAAAAAATTGATGTTTTCGAATTCAGGCCGGATTTTCCGGCCTGCCGAAAACTATTCCGGAGCGGGCGGAATGGTTCAGGTCCTCGCAGACCTAGCCGCGTCGATCCTCGCGCTCTATTTCCTCTCTCGTAAATGGAAGGGGTCCATGAGAAGCATCATTTTTGCCGTCGCCTTGTCTCTCCCGTTGCCGGTCTTTGCCGCGGGCCCGATCGAGGTCAAAGCAGGCGATCACAGCTGCGGCGAGCTTGCCCAGATCATCCGTCAGAATAAAAAGGTTTTTGTCCGCATCGGTTTCGGTGGCCGCAGCTTCCGCTATCCGCCGGCCCAATGCAGCATGGGCGAAAAGCGCACCACGACCAGTTTTCGCGATGCCGAGGGAAAGCAGTGCATTCTCGATTATGCCTGCGTCTTTGACCCTGCGTCGCCTTATAATTTTCCCTAGCGCATTTTGCTTTGTGCGTCCGAAAGGACGCATGGCGTTCTTGGCGCTTCCTGTTGACACAGGGATCGAGCGGGAAGTGCATGCGGCTGTGCTCAGAGGTACTGTTCACAGGGTTCCCGCACTGGCGGCACGCGGTGCGATGCCCTAACTTCGCTCTCTCACATTCAGGAGTTTCCATGAAAAGCGTTGTTCTGGCCGTCGCACTGTTGTTTCCGTCCGTATCCCTGGCCGTCGAGGCGGTGGAGGTCAATGCCAGGGATCACAGTTGCGAAGAGCTTGCGCAGATCATCCGCAAGGACAAGGCGGTTTTTGTGCGCATGGGCTTTGGCGGCCGCAGCTTCCGTTATCCGCCGGCCAGGTGCAATCTTGGCGACAAGTACGACACCGCAAGAGTAAGGGATGCCAATGGCAAGCTCTGCCTCCTCAACTACGAGTGCGTGTACGATCCGCAGTCCTTCTATAACAGGATCCCGAAATAATATCCCGATCCCGGCGTTGCCAATAGGGACAAGAAAAAAGGCCGGGCGAAACTCGCACCGACCTTCCTCGATCCGTCTCGATAACAGGTGCCAGTACATCCGTGGTCAGCCGTCAGAGACAAATTTACTATCCCTTAAATAGGGTTTACTTAAAAAGCTTCAAGAGCGCGCAGCAGAGAAGAAGCCGGCGCTGGGTCGGCTTCTTTCGGCAGAGCAGCCGTTACTGCTGGGCAGGGGCAGCCGGCGGCGTGGCCGGAGCCGGAGTTGCCGGTGCCGGTGCCGGTGTTGCGCTATTGTCGGTCGGAGCGATCGGCGTGGCCGGCGCCGGCTCTGATTGCGTTGTGGAAGCTGTCGTGTCCGGAGATGTGCCGGGGGTGCTCCACTGCGAATAGGCGAATGCAGCGACAGCGATCACGGCCAATGCAGCGACCCAGACAACCCAGGTATTACTGCTGCGCGCGCTCGGCGTGGTGCGCAGATCCAGATTTGGGTTCAGCGGGCGATTCGGGTCGTTGGCATTATTGGGGTCGTACGTCATGGTACTTTCTCCTCTTTCGGTGACAGAAGAATGCAGAAGTGGGCATTTTGTTCCGTTCTGGGCCGAAGCGCTTGTGCTGATTGGCTTTTCCTACTCATTATTCTCGCTTTACTGGCGCTCCGTGCCATTCGCGGCTTTGCCGCTCACCCCCTCATCTGCTTGGGGGCGACCGGCAGAGACCCGGGTGGTAGAGCTGCCGGCTGATCGGGTGCGTTGGCGGATGGCAGGCCGCCGGTGGATTGCACGCCGCTATGGCGCAATGCGCTTGACACCACGGGGTCTGTTTGCGAATGATTTCTGCATGGGGTCGCGATCACCCCACGAGGCGTCATGCTGAAGAATCGCGTCCAGTAAAACCGATCAACGGAGGGACGCGTCATGCCGTCATTTCTCGAAATTTCCCCTGACAAGCTCAATCGCCTTATTGGAACCCCCGGTGCGCCTTGCATTATAGACGTTCGCACCGAGGAGGACTTCGCGCTCGATCCCCGTCTGGTGCCTAGCTCGATCCGGCGGGGTCATGCCGAGCTCGGGTCCTGGGCGGGCAGCATCGATGCCGATGCCGTCGTCGTGGTCTGCCAGAAGGGCGCCAAGCTCAGCCATGGCGTCGCCGCCTACCTGCGCCATGCCGGGATCGACGCCGAGAGTCTCGAAGGCGGCTTCGAAGCCTGGGTCGCGGCGGGACCTGTCGTGCCCGAGGAGAAGCTGCCGCGCCGCGACGCGGAGGGACGCACCGTCTGGGTGACGCGGGCGCGGCCGAAGATCGACCGCATCGCCTGTCCCTGGCTGATCCGGCGTTTCGTCGATCCGAGCGCCGTATTCCTGTTCGTGCCGGCGCCTGAGGTTTTAGCCGTCAGCGAGCGCTTCGGGGCGGTGCCCTTCGATATCGATGACGTGTTCTGGAGCCATCGCGGCGAACTCTGCACCTTTGATGTCATGGTCGAGGAGTTCGGGCTGGCGTCGGAACCGCTCCTGCGCCTGGCGCGGATCGTCAGGGCGGCGGATACAGCAAGGCTCGATCTCGCGCCCGAGGCGGCAGGCCTGCTGGCCGCCTCGCTCGGCCTCTCCAGGATGTATTCCGACGATCTGGAACAGCTCGAGGCCGGGATGCTTCTCTACGACGCCTTCTTCCGCTGGTGCCGCGATGCGACCGAGGAAACCCACAACTGGCCCGCGCCGAAAAAGAGGGCATGAGATGGTCGAGATGACGGATAATGCGCCCGACGGCAAAATGGCGGAGGAAGACGCGGGAGAGGGGCATCATCACGGCGTCTCGTTTGGCGAGGCCTTCAGGGTGTGGCTGCGCGTCGCCGCCCTGAGCTTCGGCGGCCCCGCCGGCCAGATTGCCGTCATGCACCGGATCATCGTCGACGAGAAGCGATGGATCGGTGAGCATCGTTTTCTGCATGCGCTGAATTATTGCATGCTGCTTCCCGGACCCGAGGCGCAGCAGCTCGCCATCTATATCGGCTGGCTGATGCATCGGACAGTGGGCGGTCTCGTCGCCGGCCTGCTGTTCGTACTGCCTGGGTTTCTGTCGATCCTCGGTCTTAGCTATATCTACGCGGCTTACGGCAATGTCGGCATCGTCGCCGGCCTGTTCTTCGGGCTGAAGGCGGCGGTGCTTGCCGTCGTCGTGCAGGCCGTCATCCGCATCGGCGGCCGTGCGCTCAAGAATCGCGTCATGGTCGGTATCGCGGCCGCGGCCTTCATCGCCATCTTCTTTCTCCATGTGCCGTTCCCGCTGATCGTGCTCGCGGCCGGCATTGCCGGCTTCCTCGGCGGCAGGTTCGGGCTTGCCGCCTTTCAGACGGGCGGCGGCCATAAGGCCGGAAGCGGCCCGGTGCTCTCGGATGCCGAGTCAGTGCTCGGCGAGGGCATACCGGCGCATGCGCGCCCGAATCTCGCCTGGTCGCTGCGCATCTCGGCCGTGCTGCTTACCCTCTGGCTCGCGCCGCTCGCGGCGCTTTACGCAACCTTCGGCGCCGACAACGTCTTTACCGAGATCGGCCTGTTCTTCAGCAAGATGGCGGTCGTCACCTTCGGCGGGGCCTATGCCGTGCTTGCCTATGTTGCACAGGAGGCCGTGCAGCATTTCGGCTGGCTGAAACCCGGGGAGATGCTGGACGGTCTCGGCATGGCCGAGACGACGCCGGGCCCGCTGATCATGGTCGTCCAATTCGTCGGCTTCATGGGCGCCTACCGCGATCCGGGAGCGCTGAACCCGATGCTTGCTGCAACCCTTGCGGCGATACTGACGAGCTGGGTCACCTTCGTGCCCTGCTTCCTGTGGATCTTCCTCGGCGCGCCGTTCATCGAAAAACTGCGCGGTAACATCGCGCTCGCCGGCGCGATGTCGGCCATAACGGCGGCGGTGGTCGGGGTTATCCTCAACCTCGCTATCTGGTTTGCCCTGCACACGCTGTTTGCCGAGGTTGCGACTGTCCGCCTTGGCGGCTTGCGGCTCGATATCCCCGTGCTGCAATCGGCCGTGCCGGCGGCGATGGCACTGTCTGCCGCCGCGGCGATAGCGATCTTCCGCTTCAAGGCTTCCGTGATCGCGACGCTGCTAGCCTGCGCGGCCGCAGGGATGATCTGGACGCTGGCCACGTGAATGTTGCGCAAAACGTTGAACGCAG
The DNA here is from genome assembly GCF_013087625.1 of Rhizobium changzhiense. Lineage (NCBI taxonomy): Bacteria > Pseudomonadati > Pseudomonadota > Alphaproteobacteria > Hyphomicrobiales > Rhizobiaceae > Rhizobium > Rhizobium changzhiense. The sequence goes on along the minus strand of NZ_JABFCQ010000004.1, from coordinate 27,671 downwards.
ACACATGCAGCGTTGGCGACGAAACGGCGTGCCTGGACAATTCTAAAATCTCAACAAGCAGCAGATATCCAATCGATGTATTTCCATTTGCCGCAAGCTACAGCAGAATATCTGTATTCGATTGCACTAGACGAATTGCGTTTTATCTATCGCCGATGGCGACATAAACATCGAAGGGATCATAGTGAACTGAAATGCCTTTTTTCGATCCTCCTCCAAAACAGCCACATCACCCCGATAGCTGTCCACGTTGTACGGCACAAACCGAGCCGACAAGCCCATTTTGTCTCAGATGCAAATTCGATCTCAGGTACGGCAGTCCCAAGTCGGTGGTGACGGGGAAATGCAGTTACTGCGATTACTCGGGAGCTTTGAGCAAAGAGCACGTTTTTGGTCTTTGGCTGCATAATCGATATCCGAAGCCTGTGGAGCAACGGTGGCACAGGCTCAGTCGACCAGAAAGGTTCGGCTTTTGGGAAGAAATTCCTTTGCACCATATTGATGAACCCACACGAGGCAGCGCCTATTCCGTCGCCGTAAACAACGTTTGCGAGGATTGTAACAATGGGTGGTTGAGTAGACTCCATGTGGAAGCCAGATCAATTGTTGAGCGGTTCGCGGATGGCTTCTGGCCCAGATTGTCGTCAGCCGAATGCAAAACGCTGGCCAGATGGGTGATCATGATAACTGTAAATTTGGAAAGATACGCACGTATTGAAACGATCACTCAACACCAGCGCGATCAACTCAAAGCCGGACACGTTCCCCACGGTTTTCGGGTTTCGGTGGGCAGAATGGATGGGCCACAACATGCAGGCTATAATTTTCAGAGGGTATGCAAACTGCCTATAGGGATCGCGAACGACTATCTTACATTTCAGAGTTCATTCTTCTGCATCGAAAATGTTGGTTTCCATACGATCAGCTCTTTTTTCGATGAGTTCTTGGAAATCGGAAGAAAAATTGGTCATCTGAAAGAGGTGAGATTTCCTCGGGATGTGTGGCCGGATAACGGTCCACCTGAATTGAGTAATAAGAGGCTTAGATTCGCTGTCAGAGACATAGAGAATCTCCAGAACCTGCTAAGTTGATCCGAAATTTGATAGTGCATTATTTTATCCAGCGCAACGGGATGCACTGTGGCGGTTTTATACGATGGCGGCGATAGTTCGTCACGCGACATACAACCTACTTCACAGGCTTTCTACATCTCTCGTTCCCATGAAGTGGTATTCTAGGGTCGATCCGTTCTACGCCTCCGCCCCATCCGCGGGAATACGCGTCGCGAGCATCTTGTCGATACGCATGCCGTCCATGTCGAGCACTTCGAAGCGCCAGTTGTCGAAGACGAAGGTTTCGCCGGCTTCGGGTATGTGCTGGAGCTGATGCAGCGCGAAGCCCGCCAGCGTATGGAAATCGGCATCCGGACGATCGCGCAGGCCGAGCCGTTCGAAGGCGTCGAAGGCCGGCATCATCGCATCGATCAGGAGCGACCCGTCTTCCCTGACGACGATATCGGGCTCTTCGTTGGATCCCGGCAGGTCGCCGGCGATGGCTTCGAGCAGGTCGGTCTGGGTGACGATACCTTCGAGGCTGCCATATTCGTCGATGACGATGGCGAGGCGAACGGGTGAGGCCTTGAAACTATCGAGCACGCGGACGACCGAGGTGCCCTCATGCAGCACCAACGGCTGCTTCATCACCTCCATCGGCCGGATCTTGCCGCCATCGAGAACCTGGTCGAGAAGGTCCTTCTTCAACACCATGCCGATCGGCTCGTCGATCGAGCCGCGGGCGACCAGCAATTGCTCATGGCTGCATTCGCGGATGGTCTTCAGGATTTCGGCCTCGCTGTCGTTGGCGTCGAACCATTCGATATCGAGACGCGGGGTCATGATGTCGGAGATCGGTCTGTCGCCGATGTTGAACACCCGCTCGACGAGCTGCTGCTGCACCTGGTTGAGAAGGCCGGCCTCCTGGCTCTCGGCCACCAGCAGCTTGAGCTCCTGCGGCGAATGGAACGACGATTCGCCGGTTCCGGCGCGAAGACCGACGCCCCGCAGCACCATGTTGCCCATGCCGTTCAGGACAAAGATCGCCGGCTTGAACAACACCAGGAACAGACCGAGCGGACGCACCACGGCAAGCGAAGTGGCCTCGCTGCGCTGAAGCGCCAGGCTCTTCGGCGCGAGCTCGCCGAGCACGATATGCAGGGCAGTGATGATGACGAAGGCGATAACGACGGCAACAGTATGCGCGCCGGCCGTCGCCCACTGCCCGGGCAGCCATGATAGCAGTGGCTCGATCAGGTGGGCAAGCGCCGGTTCTCCAACCCAGCCGAGGGCGAGCGACGAGATGGTGATGCCGAGCTGGGTGGCTGCAAGGTTGGAGTCGAGATTGTCGACGGCGCGCTGAAGTGCCGAGGCGTTCATGCGGCCTGCCGCAGCGAGTTCGGCGACGCGGCTACGCCTGACCGACACCAGGGCGAATTCGGCGGCAACGAAGAAGCCATTGGCGGCGACGAGAAGAAACACGGCTAGTATCCCAACATAGTCGGAGAGCCCGCCGGCGGAATCGGACATGTTTTCCCTGCCTTCGAATTGATGGGAATGCGAAACTACACGCTCGCACACCGGTGGCAAGGCGTTCCGGCTAGTCCTGAGGCGAGAGATGCCGAAGCCGGGCTGCCGTAATCGAAATACTGCGGCGATTTGCGATGCTGGCCGCAAAATGCGTGGCAAACCGCATGACCGGGATCATGCGTGCGGTTCACCGATGCGAAGCGTAAAAGCTTGGCCAACCGCATGCCCGACGTCGCCCCATTCACCTCTTGGGCGCTTCGAAGAGTTCGATCGGGTTTCCGGCCGGATCATCGAGCAGGATCTGTTTGCCGCCGATGCCCTGCACGATCTCGTTGCGGAAGCGCGCACCGGCCTGGCGCAGCGTGGTGACTTTCGCCTCCAGGTCTCCGACCTCAATCTGGATACGATTCCATCCGCCAGGCTCCGGCTTTCGCCCGTCGGGCATTGCTTGAGATGCTCCGCCCGGTCCCGTCATGGCGCTGACGAACAGACGAAAACCGTCCCTGGTCAGGATGGCGAAACTCGGTGCGGGACGAAGCGCGACGGAGAAGCCGAGATGTCTTGTGTAGAATTCCACCGCGGCGTCGACGTCGTCGACGATGTAGCGCATGCTGATACCGGGCATGTTTTCCTCCATTGTGGTCTTCGTTGTCTCGATCTGATCGTCCCCTCGCGGGACATGCAGAATTCTCCTGTTCCCAAGATCGAAACTCGATTATGCGCCCGTTTCAAATTTTTTTTATGTATCTCGTTATGCCAAACCGCTGAGCACCTTTGGGCGAGACTAGATCGAATCGAGAGCCTGCCGCCTGCCGCCAGCAGTAGGACAACCCTCCACGGCCGCACCTTCTAGGCGATTAGCAACAGAGGCCGAAGGGATTCAGAGGACGAAGCCAACCGGCCGCGCCAAAACCTCGATCACCGTGTATGAGTTTAATCTAAAGTATAAGCTTGGACCCGTAGCTATTGGATTCCATTACAAAAGTTTAATTTTTACTTCAGTTTCGGTTCATCTTTTCGGCCCTAGTTTGGTTACGCGCCCAACACGAGGAACCCCACATGAAAAAGATTTTTGCAGCTCTTCTTTCCGCCTCCTTCCTTCTGTCCCCGATGGTTGTTTCCCAGGCCAGCGCCGACGATCATCGCCGTCCGCCTGTCGTCGTGCATAAGAAGGTGGTGGTCAAAAAGACGGTCGTCCGGTCGCATTGGAAGAGGGGATACCGCGTCAATGCCAGCGAACGTCGCCGGTTCTCCGATGTCAACGACTACCGCCGCTACCGGCTGGCGCCCCCGCCGCGCGGTTATCGCTGGGTGCGGGCCGATAACGACTACCTGCTGATCGGCGTCACCAGCGGCATCATCTCCAGCATTATTGCCGGTCGCTGATCGGTCGATAAATCAGGAAGGGCGGCTTCGGCCGCCTTTTTGACTCTGGGAGGGCGCGCAGCCGTTTCGCGCCCTTTCTCCTCTTCTTGACCTGGCGGCGGTTATGACCCGCTTCAGGGTTGCCTGCGTGACGGCATGACCCGTTCAGCAATGATGCGGAGAAAACCTCTTGGTCTTCCGACTTCAGCGTCGGTATCCTCCTCATGCGTAAGCGGATGAAGCCCTTCGATCGGCTGCAGTGGTTCGCATTCGGTACAGACGCAGAGATAGCGTTTGATTGCCTTCGCCTTCATGCCGCCTGCCTGTTCCAGCTGGCGAAAGGATCGGGCAGGTCGCGCCAGCGCTCGGGCGCGAAGGCCTCTGTCCTGATAAGGCAGGCGTCGAGTTCCTTTCTGATCCAGGTTTCGTCCATGGGATCGGCGCCGATGAAGACGATTTCCTGGCGGCGGTCGCCCCAGACGGGGTCGAGATAGGGGCCGATGGCGCGCATGAAGGCCGGTTCCTCAGGCCATTGTTCGCGGGGTACGGCTGCCCACCAGAGACCCATCTTGCCAGTGCGCACGATCGCGCCCGCCTGGCTGATCTCGCCGACATGATGCGGGCGGGTCGCCAGCCAGAAGAAGCCCTTGGCGCGCACCACGCCCGGCCAGCTTCGGTCGAGGAAGGCCTGCAGCTTTGCCGGGTGGAAGGGCCGCTTCTCGCGATAGACGAAGGAGCGAATGCCATATTCCTCGGTCTCCGGCACGTGATCGCGGAAGCCGTGCAGCTCCTTGTACCAGAGCGGATGGGTCTCGGCCTTGTCGATATCGAAGCGGCCGGTGCCGAGCACGTCTTTCAGGGCGACCTTGCCGAAATCCGCCTCGATCAGCTTTGCATCCGGGTTGAGGCCGGTGATGATCTTGCGCGCGGCGTCGCGCTCATCATTGGTTGCCGTGCCGATTTTGTTCAGCACCACGACGTCGGCGAATTCGATCTGCTCGACCAGCAGGTCGACGATGGTTCTGTTGTCGCCGTCGCCGGCCGTTTCTCCGCGGTCGGCGAGGAAATCGGCTGAGGCGTAGTCGGAAAGCAGGTTGGCGGCGTCGACAACGGTCGCCATGGTGTCGAGCCTTGCGACGTCGGAAAGGCTTTGGCCGTTCTCGTCGCGGAATTCGAAGGTGGTGGCGACGGGCAGGGGCTCTGCGATGCCTGTGGATTCGATCACGAGGTAATCGAAGCGGCCCTGATCGGCGAGCTGGCGGACCTCCTTCAACAGGTCGTCGCGCAGCGTGCAGCAGATGCAGCCATTGGTCATCTCGACCAGCTGCTCCTCGGTGCGCGAGAGATTGGCGCCGCCGTCGCGCACCAGCGTGGCGTCGATATTCACTTCGCTCATGTCGTTGACGATGACGGCGACACGCAGGCCCTCGCGATTGGCGAGGACGTGGTTGAGCAGCGTCGTCTTGCCGGCGCCGAGAAAGCCTGAAAGCACCGTGACCGGAAGCCTGTTGTCCATGGGAACCTCATTGCTATTAATGTTATATCATTACATATGGAGTGCCGAAAAAAGGCGGAACGGGGTCATCCGCCTCTTTCCGCCTCAGCTCTCTCCGCGAGACCGCGCGGCAATCATGCGCCGGAGAGGCAAGCCTTCATGCTGTCGGCGATGCCGCGCATGAGGGTGAAGTAGAGATCGGGGCCGGCCTTCAGCGTCGCCGCTTCCGGGTCGAGCACGCCTGACTTGGCTTTCGTGCCTTCGGTGACGACTTTGACGAGGCGCGGCTCGAACTGCGGTTCGGCAAAGACGCAGGTTGCGCCGAGTTCGCCGACCTTGCGGTGGATTTCAGAGATGCGCTCGGCGCCGGGAATAGTTTCCGGACTGACGGTGATCGAGCCGGCGACGCGGATGCCGTAGCGGTGCTCGAAATATTGGTAGGCGTCATGGAAGACAACGAAGGGCTTGTCCTTGACGGGGGCGACGGTGGCGGCAATCTCCTTGTCCAGTGCCGTCAGCCTATCATCAAGCGCCTTGGCATTGGCCTGGTAGGTCAGGGCATTGGCGGGATCGGCGGCGACCAGCGTCGTGGTGATTACCGCGGCCATCGCCTTCGCATTCATCGGATCGAGCCAGAGGTGCGTGTCGAAGGCGCCGTGCCCGTGGTCATGTTCTTCATGATCATCACGATGGGCGTGGCCATCATCATGTCCGGGTTTGGCGGCATCGTGATCATGATCATGATCATGATCGTGATCATCGGCGGAGGCGCTGTCGTGGTCGGCGTCGTCATGCGGCTCGAAGGCGCCGCCTTCGCGGAAGGGCAGCCTGGTCAGATCAGGCGCCTTGTCGAGCTCGACGACGCTGGCGTTCGAGCCTAGCGCCTCGAGCGGCTTTTCCAGGAAAGCCTCCAGGTTCGGGCCGACCCAGAAGACGACCTTCGCCTCCTGCAGGGCACGCGCGTTCGATGGCTTCATGCTGTAAGTATGCGGGGAGGCGGCGCCATCGACGATCAATTCAGGTTCGCCGACACCCTGCATGATCGCCGAAACCAGCGAATGGATCGGCTTGATCGAGGTGACGACGACGGGCGCATCGGCTGCCTGCATGGTGCCGGAAAAGAGCAGGGTGGGGATCGCCAGGACCGGGATTGCGAGGGCCGGCATTCTGAGGGCCAAGATTTTGAGGGCGGGCCCCAAGGCGCGTTTCATCAATATGCTCCGCTTGAATTGCAGTCGTTATGTTATTACATCAATTGCGTTATGCTATAACGTGTGCAATAGCAGGACGCAACAGCACTTTCGGAAAATTTGATGCTCTCTCCCGCAAAGACCTCCGCTGGTATCAGGGCCGAACCGCTGGTTTCGCTTGAAGATGTCGGCATTCTGCGCAACGGCCGCTGGCTGGTGCGCGGCGTCGATTTTTCCGTCGCGCGCGGCGAGATCGTCACGCTGATCGGGCCGAACGGCTCGGGCAAATCGACCAGCGCCAAGGCGGCGATCGGTGTGTTGAAGCCCGACGAGGGCAGGGTGGAGCGCAGGGCCGGCCTCAAGGTCGGCTATGTCCCGCAGAAGCTCACGATCGACTGGACCCTGCCGCTTTCGGTGCGCCGGCTGATGACGCTGACCGGCCCGCTGCCGGAGCGCGACATGCTCTCGGCGCTCGAATCCGCCGGCATCGCTCACATGCTCGATGCCGAAGTGCAGCATCTTTCCGGTGGCGAATTCCAGCGGGCGCTGATGGCCCGGGCGATTGCCCGCAAGCCGGATCTGCTAGTGCTCGACGAGCCGGTGCAGGGTGTCGATTTCTCCGGCGAGATCGCCCTCTACGACCTCATCAAGTCGATCCGCAATGCGACGGGCTGCGGCATCCTGCTGATCTCGCACGACCTGCATGTCGTCATGGCCGAAACCGATACGGTCATCTGCCTCAACGGACATGTCTGCTGCCGCGGCACGCCTGAATCCGTCAGCCGCAGCCCGGAATATGTGCGCCTGTTCGGCAGCCGGGCGGCGCAGACGCTGGCCGTCTACAGCCATCACCACGATCATACGCATCTGCCGGACGGTCGGGTGCAACATGCTGACGGCACGGTGACCGATCATTGCCACCCCGACGACGGCCATCACGCGCATGAGCATGGGCATGCCGGTCATGAACATGGTCACGATCACACCGACCATGCCCATCCGCACGCGCATGTAGCGGGAGAGCGCCATGTTTGACGATTTCTTCGTGCGTGCCATCCTTGCCGGCGTCGGCCTGGCGGTGACGACGGGGCCGCTCGGCTGCTTCATCATCTGGCGGCGCATGGCTTATTTCGGCGATACGATCGCCCATTCGGCGCTGCTCGGCGTCGCATTGTCGCTGCTCTTCGAACTCAACCTGACACTGGCTGTCTTCGCCGTCGCCGCCCTCGTGTCGGTGCTGCTGCTCTTCCTGCAGAAACGCCAGGCGCTGTCGGCCGATGCGCTGCTCGGCATTCTCTCGCATGCCACACTCGCGATCGGCCTCGTCATGGTCGCCTTCATGAGCTGGGTGCGGATCGATCTCATCGCCTTCCTGTTCGGCGATATCCTTGCCGTTTCCACCACCGATATCGCGCTGATCTGGGGCGGCGGGCTGTTCGTGCTCGTGGCAATGGCCTGGCTCTGGCGGCCGCTCTTGGCTGCGACCGTCAATGCCGAGCTCGCCGAGGCCGAGGGGCTGAAGCCGGAGCGGGCGCGGCTGTTCTTCATGCTGCTGATGGCCGTCGTCATCGCCATTGCCATGAAGATCGTCGGCATCATGCTGATTACCTCGCTGCTGATCATTCCGGCGGCTGCGGCCCGGCGCTTCTCGCCGACGCCGGAGATCATGGCGGTGCTCGCCTCGCTGATCGGGGCGGCGGCCGTCGTCGGCGGGCTGTTCGGCTCGCTCACCTACGACACGCCCTCCGGCCCCTCGATCGTCGTCGCGGCACTGATCCTCTTCATTCTCAGCCTGCTTCCCGTCAGGCGCCACCGCGCGGTCATGCAAGGACAAGGCTCATGACGACACCGCAATTGACCAAGAACCAGTCGCTGGTCTTCGACGTGCTCGAAAAGGCCGAAGGGCCGCTCAGCGCCTATACCATCCTCGACAAGCTGCGCGACCACGGTTTTCGCGCGCCGCTGCAGGTCTACCGGGCGCTGGAGAAGCTGCTCGAATATGGCGTGGTGCACCGGCTCGAAAGCATCAACTCCTTCGTCGCCTGCGCCCATCCGGGCGACGACTGCCACAGCCACGGCATCGTCGCCTTCGCGATCTGCGAAAGCTGCGGCCAGGTGACGGAGTTCCACGACCACGAGGTCGACCACCGGCTGATGGAATGGGTGCGCGGGCAGAAGTTCAAGCCTGAAAAGACGACGATCGAGATCCGCGGATTGTGCGAGGCCTGCGCGGCGTAAGCTTCCTCGCATTCGCTAGACGATCGCCTCGCGCTCACCGAAAGGAGTGTCGTCATCAAAGTCGTGGGTGCCGATTTGGTTGTTCCGCCTTTTCTTCGGCGTCTTCCAGTTCTTACGATATTGCATTCCGCTATCTTTACCTGAGAATCCAAGCCAGGGGCGATCGCGTGACGAAAACAGAACTCGCGGAGATATACCGCGGCTACATCGCCTGCTTGAACAGACAGGACTGGCCCAATCTCGGGCAGTTCGTCGGCGACGATGCGGCTCATAACGGCCGGCGGCTCGGGCTGTCGGGTTACGTCGCCATGCTCGAGCAGGACTTCGATGAGATTCCCGATCTCTATTTCAAGGTGCTGATGCTGCTTTGCGATCCGCCATACATCGCCTGCCGGCTCGGCTTCGATTGCAGGCCGAAGGCAAAATTCCTCGGCCTCGATGTGAACGGCAGGCGCCTTTCCTTCACCGAGAACGTCATCTATGAATTTCACGGCGGTAAGATCGTCGAGGTCTGGTCGGTCATCGATAAGGCGGCGATCGAAGCCCAGCTTGCGCGCTCGAAATGACCCCGCCGACGGTTTCCGGTCTGCGTTTCGATCAGATAATGGCGACACGCTCGCCGAAGGGCGTATCGTCGTCGAAATTGCGGGTGCCGATCCGATCGCTTTCGCCTGACAAGACCGGCTGTTCCGGCTGTTCGCCGGCCTCTTCGCCGTCGTCCGATGCCGCATGCCCGTGCCGCTTTTGCGGATGCTCCTCGTTTTCAACGATCAGATCCGCGTGCGGGATGAGACCGTTTGCGGCCTCCTTCTCCAAGGCCTTCTTCGCTGCCGATCGAGGTGCTGGTGCCGACCTTGGTGGGCTCGGACCCGGCGGTGGCGGAGATGGGGTTGATCGCATCGACCATGAGATTCTCCTGGTGGAACAGGATGATTTTAGACCGGATCGGTCTAGAACCTGAATCCTGTTCTAAATTAAAGAGTTAGAGCATGATGTCATCCGAAAACCGTTTACAGTTTTCGGCATTATGCTCATGGCGAACCGGCCGCCCGCTTTCCGGGATGAAAACGGCGCAGTCTTCGGGCCAATCAGGGAGAGATATCGAGCCCGCGCCGAAAAACACAAGGGGACATTGACCTGACTGCCACCTCGGACAATGACGAAATCGGTAGCAGGTTGCGGGAAATTCGACGAAGAATTGTGTGCGCAAGGGGGTGCTCGACGCGTGGTTAATGTAAGAATCGGAAACACTTTGTGACTAAGTGTCTCCAAAAGCAGCGTTTTTTGACTTGCTGCGCGCGAAGACATGACGGATATTGTTTAAACGTTGAGGAAGCCGTCATGATTAGAATGATTGAAAACCCTGCCGAACTGGCTGGCGAAGATATCACCGGCAAATATATTCTCCGGAGGCTGAACTATCACTGGTTCGCCTACGGCAAGGCGGCTATCGTAACCGCCTGCAAGGGAACGATCCTGCAGCTTGAGCGGGAAGAGACGGTCTATTCCGAGCGTTGGGGACGTCGCGCCTATACGGGCACCGGAAGACGCTATCCCGGCGGTATCTGTCCGATTTCTGCGGTCGCCTGCGTTTGCGATACGCCCGACGACGTCAATGCCGTCATTCAGCTGGATGTCGAAGCGCAGGACGAATTCTATCAGCTGATCGCAAAGGCCGAAGCCAGGGTTCAGGCTCTTGCCTCATCCTCACGAAACAGCCAATTTCTCGAAGCCGCCGAGTAAGGCGATTTTTTCAATGAAATCCGCCATGTGCAGCGCCCTTCTGCGCGTCTAAAAGGACGCGCGGCGCTGTAATGGAACGGAGAGCGATCATGACGCAGCGGGACATCCGGCCCGGTCACTCATTCGCCGCGGCGCCATCGCTTGGATCGCTCGCATCACCATTGCCGTCATGTTTGCCGCGCTGTTTTTGGCCCGCCGGCACGCTCGACTGGCCGCGCGGCTGGATTTTTCTCGACCTGCTCCTTGTGCTGACCGTTGTCGCAATCATCTGGATCTGGCGGACGAATCCGGAGCTGTTTGCGGCGCGTAGCCGATACCAGAAGGGTACCAAATCCTGGGACGCCGTGGGGGCGACGCTGACGATCATTCTCTTTGCCGCCATTCTTCCGGTCGACGCATTCGACGACGGACGGTTCCACTGGGCGCCGCAGCCCGATTGGGTCGTGTTTATCGGCTATCTCCTGATGACATCAGGTTATCTCGGCCTGATCTGGGCGCAATCGGTCAACCGGCATTTCGAACCGACCGTGCGCATTCAAACCGACCGCGACCACAAGGTGATCGACACCGGACCCTACGCCGTAATCCGCCATCCCGGATACGCAACCGCCATCGTGCTCAGCGCCGGCATGGCGCTGTCGCTTGGATCGCTCTACGCGCTCCGCCGGCCTGCTCGTCGTCGTCCTCTTCGGCCGCACACTCGGCGAGGAAGCCGAACTGCGCAAGGGCCTCGGAGGCTATGCGGACTATATGGCGCGTGTGCGCTGGCGGTGGATTCCGGGCGTGTGGTGAGCGGAGTGGATGCTTCGCCACCCGCCGCTGCGTTACCCAATCACCCGATCTGCCTGAGATCCCTGGCGAAGCGTTGCCAGTTGGCGACGTAGTTTTCTGCCGAGCGACGGATGGCTTCGATTGCCGCCTCGTCGAGCCCGCGCACTGCGCGGGCAGGTGCGCCGACGATCAGGGAGTTGTCGGGGAATTCCTTGCCCTCCGTAACCAGCGCATTGGCGCCGACGAGGCAGTTGTTGCCGATCTTCGCACCATTGAGGATGGTCGCGCCCATGCCGATCAGCGTGTTGTCGCCGATGGTGCAGCCGTGAAGGATGGCGTGATGACCGATGGTGCAGCCGTTTCCGATCGTCAGCGGGAAGCCCATGTCCGTATGGGCCATCACGCCTTCCTGGATGTTGGTGCTTTCGCCGACGCTGATCGGCTCGTTATCGCCACGCAGCACGGCGCCGAACCAGATGCCGACATTCTCGCCGAGTTCGATCTGGCCGATGATGTTGGCATCCGGGGCGATCCAATAGAGGCCGGCGGCGGGCAGGTTCGGCGTCGATCCGCCAAGCGCGTAGACAGGCATTGCTCTCTCCTCAGACGACCTCGACCGATAGGGTGGCGACGCCGTCGATGCCGCAATTGATGCGATCGCCCCTGGCCACCGCGCCGACGCCGGCGGGCGTGCCCGTCATGATGATATCGCCGGGTGCGAGAGTGAAGAGCTTCGACAGTTCGGCGATGATCTCCGGTACCTTCCAGATCATCTGGTTGAGATCGCCGTCCTGCACACGCTTGCCGTTCTGTTCCAGCCAGATCTTGCCTCCAGCGGGGTGGCCGAGGCGGCTTGTCGGAACGATCGGCGAGATAGGGGCGGAATGTTCGAAGGCCTTGCCGACCTCCCAGGGACGGCCAAGCTTCTTTGCCTCGCCCTGGAGGTCGCGGCGGGTGAAATCGATGCCGACGGCGTAGCCGTAGACGCAGTCGAGCGCGTCCGCTGCCTCGATGTTTGCGCCCCCCGATTTCAGCGCCAGCACGCATTCGACCTCGTAATGCACGTCGTTCGACAGCGACGGATAGGGAAAGGCCTTGCCCGCCGGCAGCAGGTTGTCGGCATTCTTCTGGAAGAAGAAGGGCGGCTCGCGACTGGGATCATGGCCCATCTCGATCGCATGGTCGGCATAGTTGCGCCCGACGCAATAGACGCGGCGCACCGGAAAACGCTCGGCGCTGCCGTCCACCGGCAGCAGTACCGGTGCTGGACGCGGAATGACGGTGGCGGGATGGGGCATTGGCGGGTTCTTCCTGTTTCGAGTCTTGCTTTGCGGGTCATCTTAGACGGAAATCGGCGCGTCGGGGAAGCTTCCTTGGCCGGCGCATTGACGCTATCACTATCCAGCGGTAGCGTTACCGCCATGAGCAGGACTTTTGCAGTTTCGACGACGTCTACGACCACCGCATCGCGGTGGGTGGTAGACGCGTGAACTGAATTCCGTTCATTGCTGCTGAAACCAACCCGCCGGATACGAGCGGGTTTTTTGTTACCGCTCGTCTCCCGTATTCGAGGACGAGATCGTGGACGACATCCAGAAACATGTTCTTGCGGAGCGAGCGCTGGCCGTCGCCCGCCACTGCATCGCCAGCCGCTATCCCGGGGCCGCATTCGCCTATGTCGCCGGCTCCATCATGCGGGGCGAAGGCACCACTTTTTCGGATATCGATCTGGTCGTCGTGTTCTCGTCGCTCGAAAGAGCATGGCGGGAGTCGTTCACCGCGGATGGTTTTCCAGTCGAGGCCTTCGTCCACGATCCGCAGACGCTGGCGCATTATCTCCATCAGGACGCAGACAGCGGCTATCCCATTATGGCCAACATGGTAGCGACGGGCTGTATAGTGGGATCGGATATCGACAGCGCAGGTGTCATACAGGCAAAGGCGGCAAGTATGCTGGCGGCAGGACCGAAACCTCTTGCCGGGGCAGACTACGACATGCTGCGTTACCAGATCACCGATTTGGCCGATGATCTGCGCGGTGCCCGCCCGCCCGAAGAGATCGCCGCCATTGCTGCGCTCCTCTACCAGAAGCTGGCCGACCTGATTCTGCTCGGATGCGGCGCATGGACCGGCCGCGGAAAATGGGCGCCGCGCCTCATGAAGAAGCTCGATGCGCAACTGGCAGCCGAGTTCGACGCGGCGTTCAGACTGGCGGCTGCGGGCAACGGCACCCGATTCCTGGCTTTGGCCGACCGAGAGCTTGGCTTGCATGGCGGCCGTTATTTCGAGGGATACAGGCAGAACGCGCCGCTGGAAGCGCGCCGCCTGGAATAATTTGGTATCGGTCACGTTGCCGCGTTTTGAAAATTGGACGGAAGATGCTTGAGAACGAATTCAAAGGTGCCTTGCAGTCTGCCGTGAGGCGCACCGCCAGATTGCGCCTCAGGCCTCCTGTGGAAGGGGATGCCGATTTCCTGACCCGACTTTTTTCGCGGTCGGAATTGGTCACACACCGACCGGTGCCTCGTCCAGACTCGCCGGAGGAAAGTGCAGCGCGACTTGCGCGCGATATCGGGCATTGGAAAGATCACGGGTTCGGGCGTTGGGCGGTCGAGTCAAACGGTGTGCTGATGGGGTTCGGCGGTGTGACCGTTTCCAAAGAATTCGACGGCCTCAACCTTTCATATCATTTGCAACCTGAAAGCTGGGGGCATGGCTATGCCACGGAATTGGTCAGGGAGTCCCTGACATTTGCCTTTGATGATCTGCAGGCGGATCGGGTGATCGGATTGGTTCGCACCGCCAACGCCGCTTCAAGACGCATTCTCGAAAAATGTGGCTTCGTCTTCGAGCGCGAGGTGATGTTGCACGGAGCGCCGACCAACATGTACGCCACCGGCAGTTTCCGGACTTAAGCGGCAAGCGCCAATCGCATCGGCACAAGCTTCACGCTCGCGAGGTCATCCAGACACCCACCAATGTCACTGCCAGTCCGATGAACATCGTTGCCGTCAACGGCTCGGAAAACAAGGCCCAGGCCCATAACATGGTGACGGGTGGGCTAAGGTAGATCGCGGCGCTGACCTGCGCCACCGGGAACAGTCGAAGACTGGTGTAATAGACCGAATAGGCGGTAAAGGTTGCGATCAGCACGAGCCATGTCATGCCAATGGCGAAATCGACGGTCATCGGCGGGATCATGTTGCCCTGCATGACGGCGCAGAACGAAAACAAGGCCGAGCCGGTCAGGGTCTGGATACAAAGGCTCTGATGGACAGGCATATGCTCCTCGCGTCGCCGTCTATAGAGAACGGAGGCGAGGGCGAAAACCAGCATCGAGCCGGCCGTCAGCCCATAAGCCCAGAGCGGGGCCTCGCCGAAGCTGAGGCTTTCGAGCGAAACGAGCAGAACGCCCGCCACGGCAATCGCCGTTCCCAGCCATTGTCGCCGCGTCAGCCGCTCGCCGAGGAGAGGTTGCGACAGGCAGGCAATCGCCAGCGGCAAGAGGTCGGCAATCAACGCGACCAGCCCCGTCGGCACGCGCTGCTCGATGGCGAGAGCGAATCCACCGAGATAGAGGAAGACCGACATCACGCCGAACAGCATTTGCCCCAGCACACTGCGTAGATGCATCCTCGGCCCGATGGTCAGCGCGAAGGGCAGCAGTATCAGTCCCGACAGAAGGGTGCGCCAGAACAAGACCAGGATGATGCTCGCCTCCTCGCTGGCGTAGCGGATGCCGACGAAACCGGAGCTCCAGCTGATCACCAGAAGCGTCGCCAGCGCGGGCCAGAGGAGAGGGTGTCGTCGCGGCTCGAGCCGAGCGATAGTTTGATCTGTCATGGCATACTCATTTCGATAACGATCTGCTCCGGCATAGATCAGGCAAACCGCTATCACACATGACAAATTTCGATCACGACATGACAGAGCTATCGGTTTATCGATGATGACTTGTCAGGCCGGCCAGCTCCATGCATAGGTTTTGTGACACAGTGAGCAGAGGGCGCCTCCGTGACCGAACTCAACAGCCGACGATTGGAAATAGACGCGTTGCGGGTCCTGTGGTCCGTTCGCCGTCACGGTGGAGTCACCCGTGCCGCCGAGGCGCTCGGTCTGTCGCAATCGGCCGTCAGCCATAAGATCAAGCGGCTCGAGGTCAGCCTTGATTGCGATTTGCTCAGCCGCAAATCAGGCACGGCCATGTTCACCGCGGCCGGCGAGGACTTGCTCGATTATGCCGAGCGTATCCTTGGCCTTCATGACGAAGCGCTTCTCAGCCTGACGAAAACGCCGCTCGTAGGGCGCATCGCGCTGGGGCTGACCGAGGACACGACCTGCACGGACCTTGCCCGCATATTGGGCCGGTTTCGTCATCTCCATCCCGATGTCGCGGTGCGCACCAAGGTCAGAATGAGTCTGGTCCTCAGGGCGATGCTGGAGCGGGGAGAGCTCGACGCTGCGATCGTCCAGATCTTTGCCCATGAGGTCCGCCCGACCGATATCGTCCTTTTCCGGGAGCAGCTCTACTGGGTGAAGCATACTGACTTGCCTCTGCCGCCGAGTGGTCCCATTCCATTCCTGTCTTTCGACGACGAATGCTTCTATCGCCAATGGGCACTCGATATCGGCCAGGATGACGACACGCTTCTCGAGACGGTGTTTGAATGCGCCAGCGCCGCGGGAATCGTCTCGGCGGTCACCTCAGCCCTGGGTGTGGCGCTTCTGAACGGGCGCCACGTGCGCCCCGCGATGGATATCATCACCAACCGCCTGCCCACGCCTCCCGCCCTGGCCTATGTGGTGCGTCGGGCCCGTAAGGCGCGAAATCCTGCCCTCGATACGCTGGTCGCCGAAATCGAAAATGAAGTCAGTCGTTACGGCGGCCTGACCTTGGCGAGCTGATTTGCCGCATTAGGACGGAGAGCCGCCGGTGGCATTCGCTCTCTGAAAATGATGGTCATTCCTCACTGGACTCGGCCAACGCATCCCGCATGATCGCGTAATAGCCGGCAAGCTCGGGGATATCGACGGCCAGCCTGTCGAAGGCGGGGTCGGATGGCGCAAGCGTGCCGGCGTATTTCGCCTCGAGCAAGGCCCGATGGGCGGCAAGGGCTTCGGCTTCGGCCTTGTGCACGACGGTATAGACAGGTGAGGGGACGGTGCGGCCCTTGACGATGATGCGGTCGAGTTCGACGACGATGTAGGTCTCAGTGACCAGCCTTGCGGTCTCCTCGCCGAGCAATAGCGCCACGCCATAATTCTTCGAGGCGCCTTCAAGACGCGAGGCGAGGTTGACGCTGTCGCCGAGGCAGGAATAGTCGAAGCGGCGGGTCGAGCCCATATTGCCGACGATGCATTCGCCGGTGTTGATGCCGACGCCCATCTTCAACACATGCGGCCTGACGCCGCGCATCGCCGCCTCTCGCTCCAGCTCGCGGTTAAGACTCGATATCGCCGCCTGCATGGCAAGCGAGGCTTTGACGGCGTGCAGGGCATGGTCGGCATCGTCGAGCGGCGCGTTCCAGAAGGCCATGATGCAATCGCCCATATATTTGTCGATCGTCCCGCCATGATCCATCACCACGTCGGAAAGCGGCGTCAGCAAGCGGTTGATCAGGCCGGTCAGCTGCTCCGGATCGTCCTTCAGCGTTTCGGCGATGGTGGTGAAGCCACGTACGTCTGAGAACAGCACCGAGAGGGTGCGCCGCTCGCCGCCGAGCTTCAGTTGCGAGGGATCGCTCGACAGGCGCTTGACGAGATCGGGCGAGATATATTGGGCAAAGGCGCGGGTGATTTGGCGCTTGTTGCGGCGCTCCTCGGCAAAATCAAAGGCGGCCTGGCCGAAGACGACAGAGATATAGGCGACCGTCGGGCCAAGCGGCGAGACGAAGATATGGGCTAGCCGCATACCGGCGGCACTGACGGCGGCGAAGGCAAGGAGGGCCGCCGCGCTCGTCACGATCGTCAGCCATCCCGTCGAGCGCCAGACGGTGGTGGCGGCCAGCAGCACCGATATCAGGATGCAGGCAGCGACCGTCGGCAGCCGGGCTTCGGCGATCGACAGGCCGCTGCGGATATTGTCGTAGATCGTCGCCTGGATCTCGACGCCGGAGACGAGCTTGCCGGTATGAACGGTGTAGGGCGTCGCAAAGGCATCGACGCCACCCTTGTCGATCGCCGGCGCATTCTGCAGGCTGAGGCCGACCAGCACGACACGGTTCTTGAAATAATCCGGCGGCAGCAGGTTCTTCGGGTCGAGCGCCTGGTAGTAGGAGACGGTGGGATAGCTGCGGGCCGGGCCGAAGGACTGGATGAGCCGGCCGGCGGGCAGAGTCTCGGGGGCCACGCCGGCGACCTTGGCCAGCATGGCGGCAAAGCCGTCCTCATAGCCCGGAATGCGCCGGAAGGTGCCGTCGCCGCTGAGTTCGACGGAGGCGATGCCAGTCACGGCACCTGCCTCGGTCAGCTGCGGCAGCGGTGTCGCACGGATGAGTTGCGAGGCTTGCGGCGTCTCGATCAACGTCTCGTCGCCGGCCAGGACGACATCCGGGCCGACGGCCCTGGCGATCGCCGCGTCATTATCGGGGTTCGAGGGCTCGGCCATGATGATGTCGAGGCCGATGACGCGGGCGCCGGCGGCGCGCAGCTGGCTGATGAGCTCGGCATGCAGGCTGCGCGGCCAGGGCCATTGCGCGTTGATATCGGCAAGCGAGGGTTCGTCGATCGCGACGATGACGGGTCCGCCGGGTGGCGGACGGGGATCGTCGACGGTCGAAAGATAGTCGAAGCTTCGGAGCTCCAGAAGTGACCAGGCGGGCAGGCGCGACAGCAGCGAGATGGCGATCAGCGTCGTCAGCGACAGCACTAGGAGCCTGAGATGGCGGCTCCTGATCTGCCTGGCCTGCCGAGACTTGTCCCGCACCCGCATCAGAAACGGACTTTGAGTGTGCCCTTGAAGGCGCGGCCCCAGCCGGGCACACCGGGGGTGATCTCGAAGTCCTCGTCGAGCAGGTTATAGGCGGCCGCCTCCAGCTCGACGCGCTTGTCGAACGGTTCCCAGACCAGATGGGCGTCGAGGCTCCAGTAATCGTCCAGTTTCGTGCCGAACCGATCGCCGTCACGCTCGCCGATGTAATTGGCGGCCACCGTCGCCTTGACCTTGGCTTCGTTGACCCAGGTCAGCGCAATCTGCCCTGAATTCTGCGGTATGAAGGGAAGGGGGCCGCCGTAGATCGGCTCAAGCGGATCCCTGTTTTCCGAATCCATATAGGCGTAGGTGGCCGAAAGACCGAAACCATGGCCGAGCGCGACGTTGGCAGTGACGGCAGCACGATCGATGCTGCCGCGCGAGATCGGCAGGCTGGTATCGGAAGGAAGCGAGATCAGCGGCATATTGACCGAGAAATCGTGCAACTCCTGATGCTGATACTCGACCGAAGTGAAGAAGCGGTCGGTCCATTCGGCATCCCACTGCAGGGCGACCGTATCCGTATAGCCTCGCGGATTGGCGGAAAACTGGTTGGCCTGGAGTCCGAGTATGCCGATCGGGGCAAGAGTCGGGACGGTGCTGTCAAAGCTTTGACGCATGAAGGCGGCACGCAGCCAGTGGTTTTGAACCGGCGCCCAGGCGAGGCCGAAGCGCGGCTCCAGCCGGCTGATATCGATGCCGTCGCCCTCCAGGCGCGTGGCGAACAAGGCATATTCGCCCTTGAGGTCCGGCGTTATCTCATGCAGCACATCGACATAGGCGCGGCCGATATTGACAGTGTTGCTGGTGGTGGTCGGACCCTCGATGATTTCCGGGATGAGCGGGACGCGAGGAACGAGTTCAAAAAGGCGGGAGGAGGTGGTCGAGCTTACATCGATCCAGCCGCCTTCGATACCGTACCGCCAGGTCAGCGGCCCGTTGCCGATAGAATGGCTGAGAGCCCCGATGTAGGTTTTGGAGGAGGTGTCCTCGGTCCCGCTCAGGACAGGAATAATATCCGGGTCGGGCAGGGGTAAGATCGGGGCATCGTCGACTTGAAGTGAAGTTGCCGTTCGCGACTTGCTCTCCGAATAGAGGACTGCACCGTTCAATATGTTTTCGTAGGCAAAAGTGTGGCTCCAACCGATGCCAGCATTGGTTATTTCGTTGTCAACATCGCGGCCGACATATTCCGGCAATATCGTCGTCCTGATCGGAAAGCCTGCCAAATTGAACAGGTCCGTCAGTGTCGTGCCCTGCGTCTGAGCGCTCAGCGCTCCATCATTCTTGCCGTGGTTGACGAAGGCTACGACGCGATCATCAGGCGTGACTGTTGCCGTCAGATAACCGTTGGCGCTCAGCAGCTTGTTATCCGTCTGGACACCGCCGAAATCCCGATAGTCGCGGTCGAGCGCCAGCTCTTCCCAGGTCAGGTTGCCATAGAAGCTGATCGGAATGGTCTCGTTCGAATAGCCCTGGATATCGGCTTCGCCGATGCGTCTCGTATGGCCGTCGACGCTGTTGATGCCGCCGCCGAGCGAGCCTTCGATGAAGGGCACGTCGAACAGCGATGCCGAGCGCGAACGGCCGGAGAGCATGTGCGGTGAGAGCAGCAGGCCCTGGATGAAGGACGAGTAGCTCGACGCGTTGCCGCGGTACTGAATGATATTGTCGTCGCTGAAGCTCGTTGCGTTGACGAAAGGAAAGATACTGCCCTTGATCGCCTGGTCGATATAACCGGTGCCTTCGAAGGGATCGAAGACGGCATCGCCGTAATAGCGGCCCCAGGCATCCAGGCCCTGCAGGCGGAAGGCGTTGTTGAGCGTCGAGCCGGCGCTCGCATTGGCGCCGAGTGAGCTGTAATCACCGCCGCGAGCGCGCGAACGGCGCAGATATTCCTGAGCGTTGTGGATCGCGCCGTCGGCGTCGTAGTCGTCGATATCGACCGCAGTACGGAAAGATGAGATAGCCGGATCGTTGTCATCGAGCCGGTCGGCATTGTCGAGCGCCTGCTGGGATGGAATGCGGTCGCCCTTTTCATAGTGAGCGGCGGCGAGCATCAACTGCGACTGCGAGTGCCCGGGATTGGCGGTGCTGGCGGCCAGCAGGTCCTGCAGCGCCTTTTCGCGCTCGCCGGTTTGCAGATAGTAGCGGCCGCGGGCGAGCAAGGCGAGATCGAATGATGGATCGAGGGCGATCGCCGTGTCGATCTCGCGCTTGGCTTCCTTCATCCGCCCCTGGTCGAGATAGAGGATGGCCAGGTTTGCGCGCAGCAGCGGATCTTGCGGATCGAGCTCGATCGCCTTCTTGAAGGCCTTTTCCGCTTCGCCATTGGCATCGCGAGAACTTTGCAGCAGGCCGAGGGAATTCAGCGTGCCCGATGCCCCGGGGGCAAGCGCGATGGCGCGGTTCAGGTCCGCGAGCGCGCCGTTGATGTCGCTTTCATAGGTCGCACGGTAGCCAGCGCGGGCCGACAGCGCCATCGGATGATCGGGGTCGAGCGACAGCGAGCGCTCTATTGCTTCTTTCATCTGCTCGCGGTCATCGGTGAGCTCGGCCAGCTGGGCGCGGATCGCCGGCAGGGTCGGATCGTCGGGATAGCGCTGTTCCGCTTTCTTGATGATCTCGATCGCCGCGCGCGGGTTCTTCAGGAAGCCCGTCGTATAGGCCTCCATGATCGCGCCATAGGGGCCGGTGGTGTTGGCCGGCGGCTGTTCGGCATGGGCGGAGTCGGCGAGCGAACGAGCGAAATAGCCGCCGAATTGCGCCATGTTGCGGCGTGTCGGGTCGAGATGCGGCAAGGCCTTCTGGAAGAGCCTGGCGGCATCGCCATAACGCTTTTCCGAGCCGGCGATAGTGGCGTCGATCAGATCGACGCGCGCCTGCTGGGCTGTCGTCAGTTTGCGGTCGCGGACTTTCTTCAGCGTTGCGGCTGCGGCCTGGCGTCCGTCGAAGGCGCTTTGCACTTCGGCAAGTTCCAGCCAATCTTCGGTGGTGCGGCGCTCCGGCGGCAACGCCAACAGGCGGCGGCGCTCCGTCGCCATGCGGTCGGCCCGCAGCGGCGACGTCGGCATCAGGTCGAAGCCGTCTCGCAGGTCCAGATAGAAGAGCATCTGTTCGCGGTCATCGGGATTGACGCTGATGATCTTGGTCGGTGCCTGGCCGATGGTGGCGACCGCCCCTTCGCCCTCGTTCACCTCGACGCTGCCCTGCGGATTGCTGAGCGCCACGCGGCCTTCGAGCACAATCATCGAAGTCTTGTTGCCCTCGACCGTCATGGTCCAGTCGGTGCCGCGGATAGCGGCGGCGGCGGCCGGTGTTTCCACTGTCAGGCCCTGGCCGCCACGCTCGGCGCGTGCCCAGATGGTGCCGGATTGGAGATTGAGCACGGTATCGCCGCCGGCCGCCATCTTCTTCACCTGCAGCGAGGAATTCCTGCCGAGGCGGACCTGAGTGTGGTCGGAAAAGACGATGGCGAGCTGGCCGTTGGCATTGGTGCGCAGCACGTCGCCTGTCAGGAGATCCTGATTGATGTCGACGACACGCCAGTTCGACACGTCGATGAAGCGGACTTCCTCGCCGATCTTGCGTGAAATGACAGAGCCGGCGACCGGCGTAGAGCGCGGCACGGGATCGGCCATTGCCGGCAGCCCGAAACCGGGCACCGCAAACGCCAGCACCATCCCGATGCGACAGATGTTACTTGAATAACCCCGCATGTCCTCGACCCCATACCCCGCTTCCCCTTTGTCCGTGTAGAGTGGAAAAGTCAAGCATGTTGCACACGTGTTCTTGCTTTCGTTCCAAAGTGTACTATCAGGGATACACTTTAGGGGTGGAGTATTCACGTGAGCGAATTCGAAAATGCGACCGAGGTTATGCTGAGCAAGCCCTCAAGCGGCGATATCGGTGCCGAGTACTTCGATCATATCAAGAAAATCAACGACATATTTTATGATCAGATCAAGATATCGGACCAGAAGGCTGCCTATATCTTTACTTTCATGCTCGCCTTTCTGGTGAGTTCCAGCGAGGTGAGGGCAGTCTTCAGCCTGGCGCGGTATACCGGCGGCACCCCGGGCAGCATGCTGTTCTCCGGCCTGCTTGCCGCAGCCTCGGTCTTCTCCATCCTGTCGGCCATCCTCGTCGTGCTGCCGCGGCGTTTCGGCACTTCCACCTCGCTCTTTTGGGGCGCATGGCCCGATCATCGCGACATGTTCTTCGAGGCCGCCCTTCGCCGCGACGAGCGCTACCTCTTCGATCAGTACCTCGAAAACGCCAACACCCTTTCCGCCATCGCCCGCAGCAAATATCGCTGCGTCACCTTTGCGTTCCGGGGACTGATGGTGAGCGTGATTGCCTATGTGCTGTTGCTGGTGGCGGTGTGAGGGAGTAAGCGGCGAAGCCAGCGAATGCGCTAAGCGCAGGCGGCCAAGAATGCAGGGCGCGCCAACGCGCGCCCGCCTGTTCAATCTTCGATTTCGAGAACGAGCTCGAGCTCGATCGGCACGCCTAACGGCAGGCTGGACACGCCGAGGACGATTCGGCCGGAGAGTTTGTCTTCGCCGAAGACCTGGAGCAGCATTTCGGATGCCCCGTCGGCGACCTTTGGGTGGTCGCGAAAATCGCCTTCGGTGGCGATGTAGACGCCGAGCTTGACGACCTTCGCCACCCTGTCCAGCGAACCGAGATATTCCCTGGCGGCCGCA
Source organism: Rhizobium changzhiense (assembly GCF_013087625.1). NCBI lineage: Bacteria > Pseudomonadati > Pseudomonadota > Alphaproteobacteria > Hyphomicrobiales > Rhizobiaceae > Rhizobium > Rhizobium changzhiense. The sequence continues at coordinate 4,608 of NZ_JABFCQ010000004.1, read as the reverse complement.
AGGGCGCTAAGAGTCGCTGTCTCGGCGGCCTTCCTGCCGTCTTCGGCCGTCAGCGCGCCGCCGACGCGGCCGATATAGCGGGGCTTGCGGTCGACGACCGGCAGCATGCCGCTGAAGAAGACCAGCTTGCCGGTTCTGACCGCCTCGACATACGCGCCCAAGGGCGTCGGCGGTGGGGGAAGGGCGATGCCGAGGTCCTGCAGCCGCCGTTCCGCGCCGGCTGCCTGCGCTTTCCGATGGTCTACCATTTGCCCAGATGTGCGCCGCCGTCGACGTGCAGCACCTCCCCGGTTACACGCGGCGCTTCGGTGAGGAAGACGACCGCATCGGCGATCTCCTCGACGTTGGAAATGCCTGCCATCGGCGACAGTGTCTTCAGGAAGTCCTTCGGATTGTCCTTGTGCAATGGCGTGTCCACCACACCGGGAGCGACGATATTGAAGCGAATTGCCTTGTCCGCATATTCCATCGCCAGGTTCTTGGAGATGGCGTTGATGCCACCCTTTGTCATCATTGAGACTGAGGCGGAGAAACCGGCGATCGGATGATCGGTCAAGGGGGTGGTGATACTGACGACGCTGCCGCCCGTTTTCTGAGCCAGCATCTGCCTGACGACCTGTTGGGTCAGGTGGATGAAGCCTTCGAGATTGGTCGAGGACAATTTCTGGAAGTCGGCCATCGTGAACTCGACGAACGGCTTGGCTAGAAAAATGCCGGCATTGTTGACGAGCGCGTCGATCGAGCCGAAGCGATCGATTGCGGTCCTTGCCACCCGCGCCGCGGTCTCGGCATCGCCGATGTCGCCATCGACGAGCGCCAGCCTGTCCGAGGCCTCAAAAGCATCTGAGGCACTGACCTGGCGCGAGGTGGCGACGACATTATAGCCGCGCTGGATGAAGGCGTTGACGAGGCCGGCTCCGATACCCTGGGAGGCGCCCGTGACGATGACTGTTTTTCTCGTAGTCATGTTGAACTCCATAGATCTGGTTCGGGCAACCTGGGCCTTCGAAGGCCAGGTCGCTCGAGATGGGGCTGCTGCGAATGCGCCTCCATCGGGTTGTGGTTGTTTCGCAAGGTGAATATGGCGAAAACTCCATTACCTGATTAGATGGAAATATCTGGATTCTCTTTTGCGTCCATGCAAAAATCAATGCATGGCCGATCTGAACGACATCGCTGTTTTCGTGAAGGTAGCGCAGTATGGCAGCTTCAGCCGTGCTGCCCGCTCCCTCGGCATGCCGGTATCGACCGTCAGCCGGAAGGTGACGTCGCTGGAGGAGCAGCTCGGCGTGACGCTCATGCAGCGGACAACCCGCAAGCTGAGCTTGACCGCGCAGGGCCGGGCCTATTACGACAGGTGCAGCGAACCGCTCGCCCATCTCCTCGACGCCGAGCAAGCGCTCACCGAGACACAGAGAAAACCGGAAGGTCTGCTGAAGATCTCGGTGCCTGTCATCTTCGGGCAGGAGGTCTTCTACGAATTCATCTCATCCTTCCTGAAGACCTATCCCAATATCCAGGTCGATCTCTTCGTCACCAACCTGTTTCTCGATCTGATCGCCGAGAATGTCGATCTCGCCATCCGCTTCGGCGAACTCAAGGATTCCTCCATCGTCGCGCAGAGGCTCGGAAAGAGCGTGCGTTATCTGGTTGCCGCGCCGGACTATCTGAAGGGCAGGGCGCTTCCCTCAAAGCCGGAAGACTTGAGGGACCATCACTGCGTACTCTTGAACGGCCGCAACGGCGAGGCGGAATGGCATCTCGTCAGCGGCCGCAAATCGGTCGGCGTGCATGTCTCCGGGTCAATATCGAGCCGGGATTTCGACGCGGTCAGCGCTTTCACTTATCGCGGACACGGGATCGGATTGTTGCCCTCGACCTATTGCGACGAGCAGATCAGAAAAGGCGAACTCATCCGCCTGCTGCCGGACTGGTCGTCCGAGGAAATTTTCGTCCATACCGTCTATCCCACCCGCCGCTTCCTGCCCCTGCGCCTGCAGGTCTTTCTCGACGCGCTGAAGGCATGGAAAAGTCCCCTGTGGCTTCCCTTACACTGAGAACACCGGCTCTGCGCCACCAAGAGAGCCGGCGTCAGATGGATGCAAAAAGCAGCGTTGGGACGTGTCCTTCGAGGCTTCGCTTGCGGGCTACGCGCCGCAGGATGAGAGGCGTTGAAGGGTGCCGCGGTTGCCCTTCAAGTCGCCTGAGCCAAGCCATCACCGAAAATTGAAGCTGCGCGGGTGGCGTGACGTCCTGCGTTGGTCAAGCTGTGCTAGAGTTCGCAGGCTTGGATGGCGCGGGGATTTGCCGATGCTGACGACGCTTGCGGTGCTCATGGGTCTTTCTGCCGTCGTTCCGGCCGCCGGAGCCGGCGCAAACGAGGTCGACGTGACGCTGGTGCTTGCCGTCGACACCTCGCGGTCGATGGACTTCGAGGAGATCGGCATCCAGCGCGAGGGTTATGTCGAAGCGCTCAAGCACAAGGAATTCATCGACGCGGTGAAGGGCGGGCTGACCGGGCGCATCGCCATCAGCTATTTCGAATGGGCAGGCTATGTCGTCCAGGATTCCGTCATCGACTGGCAGGTGATCGAGACGGAAGAGGATGCGATTGCTTTTGCCGACAAGCTTGAAGCTCGGCCGATCGCAACGCAGCGACGCACCTCGATCTCCACCGCGATCGCCCAGGGCACCAGCATGATCATCGCCAGCCCCTTTCAGGGCCGGCGCGAGGTGATCGATGTTTCCGGCGATGGCCCGAACAATTCCGGCAATCCCGTGACGCCCGCCCGCGACAGGGCGGTGGAAGCTGGCATGATCATCAACGGCCTCGCCATCATGCTGCGGCCTTCCGATGCGCCTGACGGGCTCGACAAATATTACGCCGATTGCGTGATCGGCGGTCCCGGCGCCTTCGTGCTGCCGGTGCGCAAGATCGAGGATTTCGCCGTCGCCGTGCGCCGCAAGCTGGTGCTGGAGATCAGCGGCATTTCCCCGCCGGCGACGGTGCAGAAAACAGCCGGCGCCGAGACGGGTACCGACTGCCTGATCGGTGAGAAGCAATGGCGGGACATCTTCGACCGTTGATGCCAGAACAGGATGATTTTAGGCCGGGTCGGCCTAAAATCTCAATCTTGTCCTGAATTACATAGTTAGAGCATGAGGTCGTCCGAAAACCGCGCACACTTTTCGGCATCATGCTCTACCGGGTCAACGCGCCGAACTTATATCAGTCAGTATCTGGTAAGCGGCAGAGACGCGGTCCTCGTTGGGATAGTTTTTGTTGGCCAGAATGACGATGCCGAGCCGCTCTTTCGGGATGAATGCGACATATGCGCCGAAACCATTCGTGGAACCGGTTTTATTGACCCACACATCGTCGCGCGGTTCCATCGCCGGCGTCAGTTGCTTGGCGGATATGGTCTTGAGCATGGCGCCGGAATTGTTGTCCATCAACGTCGTCAACGTCGCGGGATAGGAATACTGTTCCCAAATAAGGTCTTGGGTCATCGCGCCGACATCGACGTATCCCTTGTGCGTATTCGTGATCGCCTGCTGCAGCTTATCGTCCAGCTCGACCAGACCCATGTTCGCGTCGATGAACCGGATCATGTCGCTTGCTGTGGATTTCACCCCATAGGCCTCGGACGAAAGAATGGCAGGTGTCATCCGAGCCGGCTCACCGGTTCGCTTGTAGCCTTGGGCATAGTCGACCATCCGCGATTTCGGCACATCAATAAACGTGCTTTTCAATCCAAGGGAGGGAAACAATTGGTCTTCCATAAGAGCTGCGAAATCTTTGCCCATGCTTTTTGCCGTTATATATCCGAGCGCGCCGATGCTTGGATTGGCGTATGTTCGGTGCGTTCCGGCGGCATATGATGGTTTCCAGGTCGCGAGATACTCCATCAGCTGCTTTTCGGTTTTGACTTCATCGGGAACTTGCAGCGGAAATCCGCCAGCAGTGTGCGTGCCCAAATCCTTCAGCACGACATCGCCGAAGGGCTTTCCCTTCATCGACGGAAGGTATTTGCTTGCCTTGTCCGACAGCGAAAGTCGGCCGGTCACGTCCGCGTAAGAGGTGAGGGTGACTGTAAAGGTTTTGCTGATCGATCCCAGTTCGAACATGGTCGCCGGGGTGACGGGCCTGTCAGTGTCCTTCGACTCGACGCCGTAGTTGAAGATGTGGTTCTGTCCGTCAGCGGTGATGGCAACGGCCATGCCCGGAATGCCGTATTTATCCATGATTGGTTTTATTGCGGTGTCCGAGATGGCTTTTAGTTTCAGCTCGTCAGCCGCAAAGCCACTTGTGGAAATGCATGTCGAGACCAATGCGGCCGATAGAATTCCTATCCAATCACGCTTCATTTCTTCATCCTCTAAAAGCAGCTTCATCAGCGCAAAGGCGCATGAGGACGGCATTTAATGGCATTGTTCTACGGCAGCAAACGACGATATCTCGGAGGAGATCCAAGAAAATCTAGGGCTAGAGCCTTTCCGGGTTAGATTGAAGCATTCTGTTGGCTCAAACGGAGTCGGATGGTCGACCGGCCGGCGCGTGTCGTAGCCCGGCTCTACGGCCAAGCCGGCCGGTCGAGCAGGCGGCCC